>JAHEGG010000006.1 GCA_024639845.1 Microbacteriaceae bacterium | reverse complement strand
TGAACATCACCGATGAAACCTGCGAGAGCGCAAACCGAGGCTGGAAGCAGTTCATCAAACTCAACTACGTCGCCGGGTTCATCGTGACGATGATTCTGATTTGGGTAGCGCTGACCTAAAGGCTCGGCCGATGTGGCTCCGATAGCTTTGCCAACCGGCTATAACTACCGCCTTTTCCAAGCGATCAGGTGCTGACTCGAAAACTGGGATGAGCACTTGAGGCAGCTCAGTGGGCCCGTCGGTTTGCGATACCTAAAGTGCTGGTGCCCAGCCGGACACGCTCCAAGCCATGGCGCATGCTCCTCGGCTACGGTCAGCCCCGTTAACTTCTCGTTGCGAAAACCAAACTGCCTCGCTGCGGTCAGCCACTTCTTGCCGTGCCCTGCGGCATTACCGGCTTTGGCGTGACCCAACTCGTGGGCCAAAACTTGCATGCAGTCATCGATCGAATGCAAGTCGATGTAATAGCGAGATATAGAAATTTGTCTCGCCGAATAGTTGCAGAGACCGGCCCTGCGCTTTGCAGTATCGGTTGCAAAAACCCATCCGGGTTGCAGAAAGTTTTGCAAGGCTCTCTGACCAATTGCCGAAACAAACTGTTGCTTATTGATCGACATTCGTTGAAACCGCAAACCCTTTTCAGAAAACTGTCGCCCGGTTACAAAACCGACCGCCTCGTAGCACCGGATTGCTCTCGGATTCGCAACTAACACCTCGAGCGTGACCTTGGCTAACGCGAGCTCGTCGAAGGCATACTCGAGAGCCAAGGCGATGGCCTGCCGACCGAAGCCCCGCGAGTAGTAGTCGACACCGCGAAGCGCGATTCGTAGGTTCATCTGATTCTTGACATCGTCGAACTCGTTGAGCACAAGTTCACCTACAAACTCCCCGGTGCGACCGCTACCGTCGAGCACTACCGCCCAGTCTTTGCGATTGGAAATTGAAGCACGCGTTGCAAGCCACTGCTCAATTTTTGGTCGGTCAAACTTGGCCGTTGTGGCGGTCAATCGGAGACCTTCAGGATCGTCCAGCATTTCCAAATATGGCTCGATGAAGCGCGAATCGAGTTGAGTCAGGCGGATGCGCCGATTGGCGTCTGGGCAAAAAACATCGAGGATGTGCATCCAAGCCCCTTTCAAACACTCAACTTCTTCAAATCTAACCTTGAACCACAGGTTGAAACGTTTTACAAGTTCGTTACTTGGAAAACAACAAATCTGCGAAAAGGCTGGGAGTGCCGGCAATAGAGTTTTGCCTATGACAAACACAAACACTAACCCTGCTTCGGCAGGTGCAATCGAAACCAACGACGTTCAGCCAATTCCTGCGGCTGAGCGTCACGGCAAACCGTGGCACCTTTTCACTGTTTGGTCGTCCCCGAACCTAGAGTTCGCAACCGTATTCGTCGGCGCACTGGCAATCGGCTTCGGCCTGAATGTCTGGCAAGGTCTGCTCGCCGTATTCGTAGGTAACGCCCTCGCCGGCATCACCCACGGAATCCTGAGCACCTGGGGTCCAGAAGCTGGTCTTCCTCAGATGGTTCTTGGCCGCAACGCCTTCGGCAAGTGGGGAAACCTGATCCCGTCGGGTATGTCCACTCTCGTCGCTGGTATCGGCTGGTTCGCTGTTAACACCATTTCGGGAACCTTCGCGCTCGTCGCCCTACTTCCCGCTGTTGGAATCTTTGGCGCACTCGCAATCATCATCTTGCTTCAGGTTGGTGTCGCATTCGTCGGTCACAACCTGATCCAAAAGTGGGAGCGCTACGCGTCCTACTTCTTGGCCGCAGTTTGGATCATCGTCGTGGTCCTCGTTTTCAGCACCCCTGGCGTGTTCAACGTGGTTGCTAGCGACTCTGCCGCATTCCCATGGGCAGGCTTCACTCTGACCGCTGGTGCGGCCTACGGCTATACCGCCGGCTGGACGGCGTTCGCTTCGGACTACACCCGCTACCTTCCAGCCAACACCTCAAAGCAGGCTCTCGGCTGGTTCGCAGGTATGGGTAACTTCCTGAGCACCACCCTCATCATGGCCGTTGGTGTGCTCGCATTCAACGCTCTCTCGGGTGGTAACCCTGGTGCTTTCTGGGGCATCGCTAACCCAACCGAGGCGTTCACCGGTCTGTTCAACTCAACACTCGCCGCTTTCGTATTGCTAGCAATCGTGATCGGGTCGGTATCGGCAAACATCCTGAACATCTACTCGGGTGCCATGTCGTTCTTGGCAATGGGCTTCAACCTCGGCTTCAAGACCCGTCGTGCAATCATGGTTGCGCTCGCCGGTCTCGTCGGTGGTGCGATCTCATACCTCGGCGTGGTCAACGGTGACGTAGCCCACCAGCTCGACGCGTTCCTTTTGGTGGTCTCCTACTGGGTCTCGCCATGGATCGCGGTTGTTCTCACCGAGCGCATCCTCTCCAAGGGCAAGGACGCTGGCGCTCGCGCACTGGCTCCGAAGAACTCTTGGGCTGGTGCCGCAGCATTCGTAATCGCTACCGCGGTTTCGATCTGGGGCTTCGCGGCACAGGTTCTTTACACCGGCCCATTGGCTAGCGCCTGGGGTGTCGGTGACCTGACCGCATTGGTCGGATTCGTTCTTGCTGCAGCACTCTTTGCGCTGTTCAGCCAGATTGACCCTGACTCCAAGAACTAACCAAACCCAATAAATCGAGAGGCCTCGGCAATGGAATTCAAAGTTGGACAGATCTTCGCCACTGACGAAGAGAAACTCCAAGTTGCCATTGCCGAGGCTCATCTCGGTCTAGCCGAAGGTGGCATCCCGATCGGGGCTGCGCTTTTCGACGAAGAAGGGCGCCTGCTAGGAAGCGGCCACAACCGCCGAGTTCAAGACGGCGACGCCTCGATGCACGGCGAAACCAGTGCATTCCGCAACGCTGGACGCCAGCGAAGCTATCGCAAAGTAACCCTTGCCACAAGCCTTTCCCCCTGCTGGTACTGCAGTGGGCTCATCCGCCAGTTCGGAATCGGCCGAGTGCTGGTCGGAGATGACAAAAACTTTATGGGCGGCCAGGATTGGGTCGCCGAACACGGTGCCGAAGTGCATGTTTTGAACGACCCAGGTCTAGTCGAGTTGATGCGCGAGTTCATCGAAGCCAACCCGACGCTCTGGAACGAAGACATCGGCGAAGAGTAGCCACTCTTTCACAAGATCAACTTGGCCCGAGTTTTGCTCGGCGTGACTGCACTCGCTAGCGCAGTTCCCTCATCCAGTTTGCTGCCGACTTTGTGCCTGCCTTGAACTGCTCTAGGCGAATAGCCACTAGCACCAGCAAGGTCGCCACCAAAATCAGGCTCACCCAAATGAACCACTGCTGGCCGCTGAGCTGTTTCCAAGCGAATGGTAGCGCCGCAAGCAAAACACCAATAGCGCCCGGTGCAAAGAAGCCTCCGAGTTGACGGAATGCTCCGATCACGAGCAGCACTAGCGAACCGCTGAGCACGATTGCAAAACGAACCCAGTCGTCTTGCGCCCAAGTCGTTTGGCTCAACGAACTTAGTGTGTTGAACAAAGCCGGGCCGAGGCCGATTGCCACGGGTACGCCGATGTAGAGAATCGTGCGAGGGTTCCATCCACGAGCCTGGATGACGCCTTTCAAGATTCCATAAACGACCAACGCTATGAAGATCGCCTTGGTTTCAAATCGAACCTTGTCGTTAGACACGACATCCTCGATTCGATACCAAATGTTTGGCATCAGCGTGAGAATCAGCGGCACGGCACCGGTTATCGCGAGGCCGAGGTTGCCGACTCGGATGCCAACAACGAATAGCCCGATGCCGAGAACGAGAAGCGCGATCAGACGAGACTGCTGCAGCACATCGAGAGTTAGCACGTTTTCTGTGATCGAATACCACGAATAGATCGTTGAAGGCACGAGCACTGTTAGCCCAGGCAATGCAACCGGAAGCACGGTTACCAAGCGCTCGGGAATCATGCCGAGTCGTCTCGCCACAACAGTCGAGATCACCAGGGAAGCTGCCACAGGGATGGTGTTCAACTCGTAGCCCGCAAATCCGGTGGCCTGCGTCAACATGTCGCCCGCGATTAGTCCCGAGGCGATGCCGGCCACGTAACCGGCCATGAGCGCAATACGGTTTTTCTCAAGAATTGCATAGGTGAGGGCCGAGGCGAACCAGGCCAACGTGAGAGTGATTCCCTGTGCCTTGAGCAGGTTGACGTCAGCCGATCCAGCGACCAGCGCACGCACCGATACCAGCCAAGACAGCCCGGCGACGGCGAGCAGCGCGGCAGGTAGTCGATCGCGTGACTTTGCGAAGCTCATCCTGGATGTAAACAAAACGACGACGCCGACCACGGTCGCGGTAATCAGCTGGGTCCAACCTCGGAAGGCTAGTTCGCGAGTCTGAGCGATTACTCCAACCACCGAACCGGCACCGAAGACAACCGGAAGAGCGACCCACCAACCGGTGAGATCGAGTTCTTTGTCGGCACGGCGGAACAGCCAGGTTGCCAGCAGGAATACCAGCACCGCCGCGAGACTGAAATACTCGGCCAGTTGGACACCGCCGTCTTTGACAAATTCGTAAACGGTCAACCCCACCGCGCCGAGCGAGAGCACGAAGCCATAGAGGTTGGTTCGAAGCTCGCCCTTGATGAACGTTTGCGCGAACTGCAACAGCGCGTGGATGCTTAGCAGAACCACCACGGACCAGACCGCATCGCTCCAAAGCCCAGCAAAGTATGCCTCTTGATCTGCCTGGCTTACATAGTCGATGTATGAGAGCCAGATTCGAGAGTTGGTCACATTCGCGACGGCCACGAGACTCAAAGCCAGGCCGACAATCGCGACGCTTTGGGTTGCTCGAGCTTCGATCGAACCGGTTGCGAAACGAAGGCGATAGCCGAGTTGAACGATGGCTAGCATCGAGTAAGCAGCGACCGGTAGCCAGAGGTTTTGGTTCGGAGCGATTGCCGGTGTCAGGGTGCTGTAAAGAGCCGTGAAGAGCGGAGTCACGAACGCGAGAACAGCCGAACCCACGGTTGCGGCAGGTAGTGAAATCCACTTGAGCTCCACGTCGACCTTGGCGGCGAGCGTCGTGATCACCTGATGCAGCACGAATGCCATCAGCATCGAAACCGGGATGATCAACTGGAACCAGGTCTCGATGAATCCGCCGAACAGAGAACCGACGAGTGCGGCTTGGGTAGCCATGACGGTCGATAGGGCCAGCACATATGTTGCAATGAACCAGGTGCGGCTCTTGAGCGCACGGGCGGTGATCAGATGGACAACTGTCGAAACAACCAGAGTTAGTGCGATCAACCAGAGGGACTGACGCTCGCCCAAAACCGCTGCAGCGGCAAGCAATGCGGCACCTAGAGAAAAGAGTCCGGTGATACGCAGGTAGGGGGCGAAGAACTCGCTGTCGGCAAAGTTCTTGCGAAGACGCAAGATTGTCGCAACGGCACCTGAGACGAGCAACACGACCGTTGCCCAGAGCGAGTTGGAAAGGGCATCCTCGTAGCTGACCTGAATGAAGCGTTGCAACGCGTATGAAGCCCACGACACCACGAATGAAGCGATTGCTCCGTAAGTGAACACTTGTTGGTCGATCTTGCTGAACTTGCGAAGCAGTAGGGCTGCCACAACAGAAACGAGGATAAACGGCAGCGGGTTGATGATGTGAGTCTGCGCATACAGGGTGACTGTCCACGTGCCGATTGCAACCGCAAGCACCGTTCCGGAGGCTAGAGCAAGAAGAACTTCAACCAGGCTGTTGCGCTTGGTAGTGTGGAACACCGCTAGGCCGAAGACCACAATCGAATAGCTCATCCAGAGCACGGGTTCTTTTGCCATGGATGCACTTACCAACGTTGCCGCGTAGCCAACGAGAACCCACATCAGAGCGACGCCAGAGAATACTCGACCCTCTTGCTCGCCTGCGGCAAGCTTGGTGCGCGCAGCAACTATGGCGAGTGTTGCCAGAGCCAAGAACAGCGATAGTAAAAGCCAAACCTGCGGCGATAGCGAGGGATTCGAACGAACCGTGTCTACCCATTGCTGAAACACGACTACTGCCGTGAAAATTTGGGTGCCCAGAAGCGTGAAGTTCGCGATTGGTGAGCGTTCTGGTGAAACCCGAGCGAACATCCTCTGGCTTGCGACGAACCACCCCACCAGCAGAACCACGGTCACCAATATGCCGGCGAGCAAGTTCCAAACCGGGTTTGTGAAGTATTGGCCTGCGTTGCCCTTGAATAGTGGGATCAGGGCTGCGACGTTGCCGGTTACCAGCGATGCCAGGCCGAGAATTGGAAGTTTGGCAACCCACGCCTTGACGAACAGGCTTAGGGCTACAAGCGAGAGCCAGACGGCTCCGGTGGTGGTGATCTGGTCGCCCCAAGGTGTTAGCAGAGCGAACAGCAACCACACCTGAGCTGACGCAACGATTGCGGCGAATGAACTGGCCTCGTATTTGTCGGCGAGCTTGGTAGGCACGGCGAATAGGAGCGCGGCACCGAGTGCCACATCGAGGATCACAGGCAGTAGCTGCGGACCTGCGGCGTTGCTCGCACGCTGGGCATCGATGATCAGCCCGACCAGCGAGAACGCGGTGACGTTGAAGCCAAGTTGCCAGCCAACCACCTTGACCCAGTGGGTTACAGTTCCAGACACCGTAAATGGTGCTCCGCGATGTTCGATAAACACGGATGCGGCCACCCAGAACAATCCGACCACCAAGAAGCTGAGCGGATCGGGGCTGGCACCGACGGTTTGGTTCAAGAAACTTGAGCTTTGAATCGCAAAGCCGGCGATTCCTAGTAGCAGCTGGAATCCGAGAAGTGCTGTGAGCACACCGACGCAGATTCGATAGATAAGGGTTAGAGCGTTCTGCTCGCGCTCGTGAAGCTCGAAGTTATAAGTGGCCTCCTGCTTTGCTTTGGCCTCTTCTTCGGTTGGTTGCTTCTTAGATTTCGATGACGGCTCTTTTGGTTTTTCAGGTGCAGGGATGCGCGTCATACGGCCTACTGCAACCGTCAACAACATGGCGAGGCTCAGAACAGTTGCAGTGACTCCGAGTTGCCAGTTACTTTGCGCAAGCCAGGTTTTTAGTGGGGCAGAAACAAAGTAGAACATCGATATGGCAAACGCGACCGGAGCGAAGGCCAGCCAACCAAAGACCTTGAATCGGCGACCGAGCCAGAGGCTATAACCGGCGGTCGTCATCCAGACCAGCGGCAGATAGACGCTGCCCGGTCCGGTGGTATCCGGCCAGAAGCTAGAGAGCAGCCCTTGCGAGCCCGCATAGAAGAGTCCGAGCACGATGAATCCGCTCGATAGTGCCGCTAAGAAGTTGGAGATGATGACGAAATACTTCTTCGACTTAATCGAACCAAATGCGGTTGATCCAACCAGTAGAACCAAGACAAGGGCCTTGATCGGCAGACCGAACCAAGGTTCGTTCCAAGTTGTCGTGAAGAAGATCGTGGCTGCGATAAGCGTTAGGGCCGCGGCAACGGCTAGCAGGGTTTGTTGAGGGGTGAGCTTCGGAAGTTCGCGACGTGGGCGAACGGCGGCCTGTCGCACTGGTGCTCCGGATGAAACAGGAGTTGCCGGACGCACGCCAGTGGAGGCTTCCTGTTGGGCCCAGCTAGTCGGTGCGGTTGCGCTGGTTGACGGGGTCCACGATGGTGCGTTGGTGCTTGCGGCGGCAACCGAAGTTGAAGCGTAGTCGGGGTCGTAGCTTGGCTTAGAAGCGGAACCGGCTACGGGGGCATTGCCGGAGGCGGTGTAACTCGCGTTCTGCGTGGCGGCGAAGTTCTCGATGATGCTTGCGCGGCGGTCGGCATTGGCAAGGTCGCGCAGTGCATCCCTGTAGTTTTCGAGGGTTTGTTTGTTATAGAAGACCCCGCACTCGCACTGAACCCAATCGACGTTATCGAAAAGGTGTGAGGCCAGCGTGTGATCGCAAAGTGGCAAGGCGTAGTTGTAAAAGGCCATGACCATCCCCTAACTATCTGGTGACAATTCAAAGTTTGCCGTGAAAAATGCTGAAGAACCCCGTTTTCACGCTCTATTTTTGGGGGACATTGGCGAGCTTTAGGGGACAATCACCTATCAAGCCCGCTGGTAAAGTTTTGCCTATGACCAAACGCAAGCGCCCCTGGGGTTATCAAGCGCCGATCGCAGCCAGCGAACCCGACTGGCAGTTAGACCCGCAAACGGTAGCGGTTCGAGGTGGGCTCGCGCGTAGTGGCTTTGGTGAAACCAGCGAAGCAATCTTTATGAACTCGGGATTCACTTATGACTCAGCCGAACAAGCGGCGGCGGCGTTCAAAGAAGATGAAGAGCATTTTCTGTATTCGCGCTTCGCTAACCCAACGGTTGCGATGTTTGAACAGCGTTTGGCAGCCCTCGAAGGCGCCGAAGCCGCTTTTGCAACGGCGACCGGCATGGCTGCGATGTTTGCTTCGGTGGCTTGCCTGGTGAAGGCTGGCGACCGGGTTGTCGCCTCGGCGGCCATGTTCTCGTCTTGCTACGTGGTGCTTACCGAAATACTTCCCGGATGGGGCATCGAAACCGTTTTGGTCGAAGCCGACGATGAGGCTGGCTGGCGAGAAGCTTTGAGCCAACCGACAAAAGTGGTGTTCATCGAGAGCCCGAGTAATCCGTTGATGGCGATTACCGACATCCGCTTTGTTAGTGATTTGGCCCACCAGGTTGGTGCAACCGTCATCGTCGACAATGTAATGGCCTCCCCCGTGCTGCAACGTCCGCTCGAACTGGGTGCCGACGTGGTGATGTATTCGACTACCAAGCACATTGATGGTCAGGGTCGCGCACTGGGTGGTGCGATTCTCGGATCACTGGACTACATCAAAAACTCGGTCATTCCGTTCACCCGCCACACGGGTCCGTCGATGAGTTCTTTCAACGCCTGGGTGATGCTCAAGTCACTCGAAACTTTGAGCATGCGCGTCGACCGGATGTGTGCATCCGCGTTGCAAATCGCCGAACATTTTGAAGGCCGCAAGGGCGTCAAGGCGGTTCACTATCCATTCTTGAAGAGCCACAAGCGCCACGAACTAGCCAAAACCCAGATGCTCGGTGGCGGCACGACGGTGGCCATCGAATTCGATGCACCTCAAGACAAGGTGTTTGCTCTCATGAATGCATTGCAGGTGATCGACATTTCGAACAACCTGGGCGACTCAAAATCACTGATTACTCACCCGGCATCGACGACCCACCGAAGACTTTCGCCAGAGGTTCAAGTCGAGATGGGCATCACCCCTTCAACCGTTCGACTTTCGGTTGGACTCGAAGCCGTCGAAGACCTGATTCGCGACCTAGAGAACGCCTGCGATTCGCTCTAAACCCTCGGTAATGATTGCCTTGCCGGTGCCAAAGTTGAGGCGCACCCAGTTTTCATAGGTCGCGCCACCCATGTCTGGTCCCGGCACCAAGGCGACTTTCGCATCCTCGAGAATTTGCTGGGCCGAAAGTGGTAAGTCTGAAATATCGAGCCAAGCGAGATAACCAGCTTCAGGCAACTCAAAACGAACCTGTGGCAACAGCCGCGCGAGTTCAACCTGCAGATGCATGCGGTTCTCGTCGAGTCTTGAAACCGTTGCATCGAGCCAATCGCCGCCATCGCTATAAGCCACGGCCATCGAAAATGCCCCAAGGATGCTGGTTCGCCAGTGTGTGGCGGGTGCAACCTTTGCCACCCGCGCTGCCATCTTCTCGTTTTGAGTCAGCAGGAAGGCGGCTTTTAGTCCAGCTAGGTTCCAAGATTTGCTGCTGCTGGTGATGACGACGCCAGTCTTTTCTGCGTTTGGCCCACACGACAGGTATGGAGTGAACTCGCCGTAGGTGAGCGGCGCATGTATCTCGTCGCTGATCACGACCGCCCCATACCGTGCCGCGATTTCGGCGAGTGCTGTCAGTTCGGTGCGGTCGAAGGCACGGCCGACCGGGTTGTGCGGATTGCACAAAAGCAGCGTCAGGTGCGCTTGGGCGAATGCCGCTTCGATTCCGGCAAGGTCGAGCCGCCATCCATGTTCGGTGTGATTGAGCGGAACATCAAACGGTTCAATATGTAATTCGTTCAGCCATTCGAAGAATCCCGAATAGACCGGTGAAGTGATCACGACGCGGTCACCGGTTTTGAGGTTCGCTCGCAGGAATTCAACCGTTGCCACACCGACATCGGTGGCTAGTTTGAGCTGCTTGGGATCGATGTTCCAACCCCATCGCGTTGACGCAAACCTCTCGAAGGCTTCGGCGACCTCTGGTATTGGTCCGAGATAGCCAAGGTCGGACTCGGCGACCATTTGTGCGAGCCTCGCCCTAATCGGTTCGGCGATTTCGAAGTCCATTTCTGCGACGTGCATGGGCAGAACATCCGCTGCAAATCTGCGCCACTTTGACGAATGGCGAGAGTAGAGCTGGTCGAGGCTTGGCTCTCGGCCAGCGCTATGGTTGCCGGCTATGGTTGACGATTCGTTCACCCCTTTATTCTTCACGATTTATGTCTAGGCTTTCGTTATGGCGCAAAAAACTAAGTTGAAGACATTTCTTTGGTTCGGTGGCGGACTAGACGAGGCACTGGAGTTTTATCAGGCAACCTTCGATGATGTCGTGGTGCACTCGACCAACCGACCCTCGCCAGACGGACCGCTCTTCACGGCCGACTTCAGCATCTTCGGGCACGATTTCATCGGCATGAACTGGGCCGGCGGCGACAAGTTCAACGATTCGATTTCACTTTCTCTGAACGTGGATGGGCAAGAAGAGGTCGACCGACTCTGGAACGCCATCACCGCTGAAGGCCGAGAGGGTCAGTGCGGTTGGTGCTACGACAAGTGGGGTCTTACCTGGCAGGTTTCACCGATTCAGATGCGCGACTGGCTCGGGAACTCCGACCCAGAGGTGCGCGAATATGCGAACAATGCACTTAGAGGCATGAAGAAAATCGTTATCGACGAGTTGCACCGTTAGGGAATGCTCCGAGCCTGGCCACCGTTGAGTCAGGCATGAACGAACAACTACTATCTGCGGGCGACAAAGCCCCAGCATTCAAACTTATTAATCAAGATGGCGTCGAGGTCGACTCGACCAAGATCGACGGCAAGGTCATCGTCTACTTCTACCCGGCCGCCTCCACACCAGGATGCACTAAGCAAGCCTGCGACTTCAGAGACAACCTCGGCTCACTCAAGAAGCTTGGGTTCACAATCCTAGGAATTTCGCCTGACAAGCCGGGAAAGCTCAAGAAGTTCGCCGAAAAAGAGGGGCTGAACTTTGAGTTGCTCAGCGATGAGAACACCGAAGTGCAACAAGAGTTCGGCGTCTGGGGCAAAAAGAGCATGTATGGCAAGGAGTACATGGGCACGATTCGCTCGACCTTCGTGCTCGAGGGCGGCAAAGTTACCCATGCCTTTTATAACGTGAAGGCCGCGGGTCACGTCGACTTTTTGCGAGGCGAGCTGGGGCTCTAGAACCGGCTCTTATGCTTGCGGACTCCACGCAAGCGGTTAGTTCGCGAGCGCCCCATCGAGCTCTTGCTGAATTTCATCAGAAATCTGGGATGCGCTGCGAGGGTCTTCGGAACCAGGGAAACCGCCATCGTAGGTGGCGTGCAGATCTCTTGACACGCTGACTTTGAAGCCAGCCTCTTTCGCAGCGAGCGCACTCGCGCGAACGCACATGTCGGACTGAAGACCCACCATCTCGATCTCGGTGATGCCCGCAGCCCTTAGTTCCGTGGCGAGTTCAGTGTTTTGCTCAAAAACACTCGGCACTGACTTTCGAACAACCCGCTCGCCGGCTTGAGGCTCGAGCACAAGTTGCCAGCCGAAGCGGCCGGGAGCGTCATCCCAGGGTTCTTCACCGTCGTTTTGCACCCAAATCACGGTCCGATCGCCAGCTGCTCGAGTCGAGTCAACCTTGGCTGCGACCTTAGCTAGGAACTCGTCGGCGTTCGGGATCGGCCAGTCACCCTTGAAAAAACAGTTTTGAACATCGATTACAAACAGTGCTTTAGACATGATTTCAGCCTAAGTGATAGCGTCGAGCGGTGGAGTTGATATTCGAAGCAGCGGTGTTTGAATGGCGCGGCCCCGCGCCTTTCTATTTTGCGCGGGTCACCGACGACGTGGCCGCCGAGATAAAAGAAGTTGCCTCGATTGTGACCTACGGCTGGGGCGTGATTCCTGCCAAGGTGACCATCGGAAAAACCACAATCACAACTTCACTATTTCCCAAGGATGGTGGATACCTGGTTCCACTCAAAGACGCGGTTCGCAAGCCCGAAAAAATCGCGGTTGGTGACCAACTGCGCATCACCCTCGAACTAGCGGTCTAGGAAAACGGGCAAACACTCGCTTTCTAGTGCAAGCCCGTTAAACCCGAGGTAAGAGACGTGTGCCTAGAAGTTGGGGCTGACCTTGACGGCTAGCACATAAATGTCTGAAGCATTCAGGTTGTCAGCCGTTTGCCAACGTCCAACAACTACCTCGAAGAGGTCTGATGATGCTGCGGATCCTTTGAACACGTTTGTCGTTACGACCGCTCTCTGTAGGCCTGACGAACCTGTCGGCGTCACGGTGGATTCGACGCTCACGTTAGGAAGGACATCATCGCCGACACCATAGCCAACTAGTCCATGCTCAAGCACCCAAGTGGAACTGTCAGCGCCTGTGACGTAGAGGATTTCTAACGTGAAACTAGTGGCGGATCGCCAGGACGAATGCATCACCAGAGGAGCCATTGCTTTGAAGTTTGTACCTGGAGGTAAAACCAGGACTTTGTGGGGATAGCCGGAAAGGCTGGCTGTAACGCTTCCTGCGTTCGTCGCAAAATCGTCAGGAGTTAGAACGACGGACTCAGCTGAGGCATCTTGACCTGCAGCACCCTGAGCTCCGATCTGGCCCAGTTCACCTTGGATGCCCTGTTCGCCCTGAACTCCCGAAATCCCTTGAATACCCTGCTCACCCTGAACCCCTTGGATGCCCTGTTCGCCCTGAACTCCCGAAATCCCTTGAATACCCTGCTCGCCTTGAACACCCTGCTCGCCTTGAACACCCTGAGCGCCAGTTGCCCCCACCGCTCCGGTTCGTCCCGTTTGACCGCGAGCACCAAAAATTTTCGTGGTGTAGCCAGTCGGACACTTTGCCTTCAGAGGTATTTTGACCGAGCTGTCTGCCTTAGAGATGCAAACTACATAGCCACCCCAAACGGTGTCGATTTTGCCGTAACTCTGCGCTGCACTTGCAACCCCAAACACAAGACCCGAAGAAATAACGGCTGCACCGATAGCTTTAACCCACTTGCCCGAAACCTTATGCACTGTGATCCCTTTCAACTCTGAAATGTATGCTCACTATACTCGCGCTCGAACAGAAACCTACTCAATATTCGAATCAGTTAAAGTTGCGCGAAGACCAACGCCGCCGCCACCGAAAACATGACGATTGCGATGATACTGTCGAGGATTTTCCAGAAAATCGGCTTTTTCATTAGACCCGAGGCGGCTCTAGCGCCGAAGCCCAAACTATAAAACCAGATGATGCTAGCGGCCATGGCACCAAAACCAAAAATCCATCGATTGTCTTCAAACTGGTTGGCCACGCTACCGACCAAAATCACCGTGTCGAGATAGACATGTGGGTTCAAGAGAGTGAACCCCAAGGTGGTCAGCACAATCTTTTTGATTGCAACCGTTGGTTGTAAGGAAGTCTCGTCTAACTTTTGGCTTTTCAGAGCAGATCTAACGGCTGTTATGCCGAACCAGGTCAGATAGGCAACGCCAAACCAGCGGATACCCTCCAGAAGCCAGGGCAAACTAGAAATCACAGCGCCGAGTCCAGCAATACCGAGGGCAATCAACGCAGCATCCGCCGCTGCGCAAATCATGACGACTAAAAAGACGTGCTGGCGCGCCAGTCCCTGACGAATGACAAACGCGTTCTGCGCTCCAATGGCGATGATGAGCGAAAGCCCAACCAATAGACCTGAGATGAACGCGAACATTGCACCAGCCTAGCGAGCAAAAGAAAAACCCCGGAATCTCGTGAGAAGAATGCCGGGGTTTTCGTGCGCCCCCCGGGACTTGAACCCGGAACCCACTGATTAAGAGTCAGTTGCTCTGCCGATTGAGCTAGAGGCGCATGTTGCATCAGCAACGAGGGTTAACATTACCAGCAACCTCGGTGCGAAACAAAACCCTCTTCGAGCCAACGCCAATGGCGAACATCCGTGCATCGAGTGGTGTCTACCCGATAGAGTTTGGATAACCGCGGCATCGCCGACCGGCAATCGAGGAGTGCAATGGAAGAGTTTCGTCTGGCCGTAGGCGACAACGCGCCGAGCCTCGACCTGCTCAATCACGAGGGCAACCAGTTCTCGCTTGATGCGCTCGCAGGCAACAAGGCGATCATCTACTTCTTTCCGGCAGCCTCATCGCCGGGATGCACAAAGGAAGCCTCCGACTTCAACGACAACCTCGCCGAAATTCGTGCGGCCGGTTTCGAACTCGTCGGCATTTCACCAGACCCAGTTTCTAAGCTCGAAAGATTTCACGAAAATCAGGAACTTAACTTCGACCTACTTAGCGACACCGAAATGGTTGCCCACAAGGCCTGGGGTTCGTTCGGAACCAAGCACCTCTACGGTCGAATCTATAAGGGCGTAATGCGTTCGACGATTGTGATCGACGAAACCGGCTCAGTAACCAAAGCGCTCTACAACGTCAAGGCGACCGGTCACGTGCAAATGTTGCGAAGAATCCTGGGGATCTAGCTCAAAGTTGTTTTGTGCACTCGGGTCGTTATTCGATGGTGCGATTCATCAGCGCACCGACCGATTTTGAGAGCAAAAGAACAATCACTAAAACCGCGGGGATGAACAAACCGAGCGCCAGCAAGGCGTTGGCTCCGACCCCGTTGGTGGAACCGAAGCCAATCGAAATTGGAACCATCTGGGCAAACATCGAGGCAGTTCTCGATGTTCTTTTTCCTTGAATGAGCCCAACACCTAGGCTGACGAACCATAATCCGGCAAACAGGGTGAACGCGATTAGTGCTATCAAAGTCGCAAGAAGACGTGCCTGACCAGTGATTGCGCCATAGGCAAAGTAGGCAGCTCCACCAAACAAAACGAGCGCCTCGACAAAGAGCACGGTTGCTGCGACGAAAAGCTGCCAAGGCAGTGATTTATTGCTCAAAACGCCACATCCTTCGAATATTGGGTCTTGCCAAAGTGCTCGCTTTGTGAAAACATTTCATTAGGAAAAGTTGGCCAAATGCGCTCTTCAAGCGTAAAACACCCACCAAGTGCGGATGTACGGCAAACCACCCAAGTGGCATCGAAGCCAGGCTTTATTTTCGTTTCTACTACAACTGAAGGACTACGCATGGACATGCAGTGGCTAAATGAGGCTCGTTGCCTCACCGAAGACCCGGAACTATTTTTTCCCGTCGGAAACACCGGACCCGCTGCAGAACAGATTGAACAGGCAAAGTCCGTTTGTCGCGAATGCTCCGTTTCGAGCAGTTGCCTCGAATACGCAATCAAAGAAAACCAAGACAGTGGTGTCTGGGGTGGTCTCAGCGAGGATGAGCGCAAGTCGCTCAAGCGCAAATACGCACGAGCTCGTCGAGCAGGCTAAAACTCAAGCTTTCGAAAGAGCCAGACCGTAAGGTCTGGCTCTTTTTTTTTCCCATTCAGCGCTAGAGCGGAATCTCGATGACGACTCGCGTTCCGCCTTCGGTCGGCGAGAACCAACGAATCGAGCCGCGAAGTTCGCCCTCGATAAGGGTGCGAATGATCTGCGTGCCGAGCCCTTGGCCAACTTGGCCGTCGACCAGCCCCTTGCCGTTATCCGAGATAGTTATGCCGAGCTTCTTGGGCTTTCGCTCTGCGTTGATGTGAACAACACCGCTTCGTTCGGCAAGACCATGCTCGACAGCATTAGTGACGATTTCGGTGAGGGCGACAGCGAGCGGCGTGGCAACCTCACTCTTGAGCATTCCGAACTTGCCATCGATCAGGTTGCGAACCGATGTTCCGTGACTCGATGCAACCTCGGATGCCAACATCATCACTCGATCGAAGACCTCGTCGAAGTTGACATCCTGGTTTAGTCCCTCGGATAGGGTGTCATGCACTAGCGCAATCGCAGAGACTCGGCGCATAGCCTGCTCTAGCGATTCCTTCGCCTCGGCGCTTTCGGTTCGGCGCGATTGAATGCGCAAAAGTGAAGCCACGGTTTGCAGATTGTTCTTGACCCGATGGTGAATCTCACGGATAGTAGCATCCTTGGTAATCAGCTCACGCTCTTGGCGGCGCAATTCGGTGACGTCCCGACATAAAACAATCGCACCGTAGCGTTCCCCTTGCCGCCGCAAAGGAATTGCTCGCACCGAGAGGGTCAAATTCTTGGAGTCGATGTCGGATCGCCAAGGGGCTCTCCCGGTTACGACCAACGAGAGCGATTCATCCACTCGCATTTTGGTCTTGAGGGCGGACGTGACCGACTCGCTCAGCGAACGACCTACCAACTCGCCAGTGACTCCAAGTCGGTTGAAGGCAGAAAGTGCGTTCGGCGAGGCGAAACGAACCTCGCCATCGAGGTCAAGCCGGATCAGTCCGTCGTTGACTCGAGGTGCTCCTCGCTTGGGCCCAGTCGGATTCGAAAAATCGGGATACGAACCGTCGGAAATCATCTCCACCAGTGCGTTTCCGCACTCGCGATAATTAATTTGCAACTTGGATGGCTCGCGCCCCTCACTCACGTTGTTGTGGATGGTTACGACCGCCACCGGATTGGCTGTGATTTCTTGTGATTTGGTGCTGACCGGGCGCCTCACTGGAACTGCAGCGAGACGGACCTGAATGCCTTCGAAACTGTCTGGACCCTTGAGATTGACGTTCTTGCCGCTTGTGAATGCCTCACGTATCAGCGTTTCCCAGGGTTTGCGAGGTGCCTCACCCGAAATGTCACGATAGAAGATGGTTGCGGCACTCGAAGGACGTGCGTGAGCGGCGGCTATGAACTCCCCCTGAAGGTTTGGCACCCAAAGCACTAGATCTGCGAAGAGCATGTCGGCGACGATCTGCCAGTCGGAAAGCAGCAGGTGAAACCACTCGAGATCTTGCGAGTTGGTTGCACCGTGCTTTTTTACGAGTTCACTTAGTGTCGACACGATTCGAGTTTAGGGCGTTACCAGGGTTGCCGCGAAGGAGAGCACAGCTTTGCTGAACTCGCCTCGTTGCCGAATGACGGAGGCTGGGCATCCTCGTTCAAGTGCGGTTGCTAGTGTCTTGCGATCTTGTGGCAAAGTAGCGGAAACTCTTTCTTTGGTGAGCTGCCAAAACAATTCCGCTGCTTCGACGGTCGAGCGTGGCTTTGGTTCAACTCGATTGAGCACAAACCTTACTTGTCGGTCGAAGCGCAGTCTGCGCAGGTCAGCAACCTGCCTGGCTAAACGCTCTAGGCCCAGGATGTTCGCCTCACCTACAGCGATCACTTGCTGTGCCTCGCGCACCAAGAACCGAGGAATCCTCTCGGAGTTAGAAGTCAAACCTTTATCCGCTAGGTCTCCTGCGACATCAAAGACTAAGTAGTCGTAGCGCTGGGCGGCTGAGAGAAAAGCGGCGAAGAGTTCGATTTGAATCTCGGATGCTCTTGCCAAGTTGGTAATGCCAGGCATGAGCGAGAGCCCTTTGATATCGGTCTCGGTGACGAAATCTTTTAGGTCGATGGCCGGATTTCGATTCAACTCGGCGAACAAGGTCGACAGTGTGTGCCCCCTCAGCGGCACGCCGAGCATGAGCGGTAGAGATGGATTGAAGAGATCAGCATCGATCAACAGCACCGAATAGCCCAAACGCGCTATTGAGTCAGAAAGGTTGATTGCTAAGGTGCTTCGTCCCGGCGATCCGCCAGGCCCCCAGACGGTTATGGTTTTGGGTGAGGCGATTTTTGGCGAAAAAGCCGTTTGCGAGGAACCGGTTTGACTCAGAGACTCCAGCACGGATGCCACGGCCAATTCCTCTGGGTTCTGGGAGAGGATTGCCTCATAAGTTAACTCAACCATCCGGTGAGGTTTCGACGAGAGTCAGAAAATCGGAACGAGCGATAGCCGCCAACACTTCTGGCAGAAAGATGCGCCTCAGGGCCAGGTCGACCACATGGGTAGTGCGACCAACTGTGGTATCAGTTTCAATCTTGCGAATCCACGCGCCTGTGGCGATCATCCTTGGTTCATCAACCTGAGTGCCCGAAAGCAGACGAGTTGCGTAGATCTCGACTTGACTGCCGGCAATTAGAGAACGAGCCAGTGGCCTGCTGAAATCGACTGCGATAGCGGCCAGGTCAAAGACTTCAGATGGCTGCACCGCCGAAGCGGGAATCAACTCCCCCGCCGACAGCGGTCGAGTCGCCACATCACCAAGTCTTTGGTTCGATAGCGGGCTAGGTCTCTGATTCGACGGCGACTGAGGCGGTATCGCGGTCAGATAGTTTGCCGAGGCCTCGCCGAGGTCAACCCTCACCAGTCTCGTGTTGCGTTCGGTGAGTGAATCTCCTGGAATGATTTGTTCGGTCGCGACCAAGTAGGTGGCGCCGCCCACACCCACAAAGTCCAGGATGACCAACGCCAAGCCCAGCGTCAGAAGCGCGCCGAGCGCAACTTTAAGTAGAGTGCGTTTTGGTTTGACCCGCGCCCGCAAATCCGACATCGCCGAAACCTTTCCGCGTTGAAACTACTCTGACTCGATTGGTTGCGCTCACATTGTCCACAACCCGAGCAAACCTAGTCGGTCAGCCGGGCGAGCCACTCGATGCTCGGCAACGGAATCAGCAGAACATCGCCGTGATTTTCAACAACCACGAACCGACGCGATGTCGCGGTTAGGGTGCAATCGCGAATGAGGCTGACCCTGGTTTTAATGCACACCCGTTGCCCGAGCCAAGCTCGCAGGTAGCGCGGCAGCGATAACCGGTCGAGGTCGCGAGTGTCGCCTAGGTTGCCCCAGTGCACTCTGCCAGACAAGGATGCGCGGCTCTCAACACTTTCGACCGAATCTAGTGGCGCAATCGCTAGCACTCGGTGAACTGCCTTCGCTGAAAACAATGCGGATCTGAGGGCAGGAGTGCTCGGGTCGGCGAGGCCTGCGACAAAGTCTTTCGCTACGAACCCGGGTTCAAGCGACATGGTATGAGTTGCGAGTGAAACCACGAGGTTGCCGGGTCGCCGCCAGGGTTTGAGCGCTGCTCGCTCCCCCGCCAACGCCGAAGTCAATGTCGATTGGTTGGAGTCAAAAACGAACTTCGCCTCGAGATCAGCGATTAGAGCATCCAAGTTCATCTGGCAAGTATGGCGAGCACAGACATCGAAAAAAAGTTATCCACAGGCTCGCCACAGTGAGCATTTTGGCAATAGTTTTTGAGAACTCTATGACCAAACAAACTAAAAAAGGGGGACAGAGAAAATGAAGAACGATGTGTTCGAAGAGCTCGATGAGGATTTCGAGAACCTGCCAGATGCAACCGAACAGCTGCGCTTTCTAGCACCAGCTGTTGTGGAGGTGCTTGCTGGTGTTCGAGGGGTCGATCAACTGAGCAACATGGTGACCGAGAACATTTATCTCAAGTTGCGAGACCGAGCGGCTCGTGCAGCGCGCGCTCGAAGCGAAAGCCAGCGCGAATTGGTGCGGCCAACCTTCGTGGTGAGCAATCTGCACCAAGAAAGTCACCGACCCGGCGTTATTCAGTCGGTCGTCCTGCTCAATTCGAGTATTCGCACCCGTGCAGTTGCCATTCGGCTGGAAAGCAGAAACCGCCGCTGGCTGGCTACGGCAGTTTCAATCCTCTAGACGCAGGCACTCGCTGGGTTTCTAAGCCCCCGTGCCTTTGCACGTCTAGTTGTTTGGACGCTTGAAGAACGAACTTCCTTGACCGTTCGACGGAGGGGTTTGCTGCCCACCGTTCTGGGTCGGGGCAGATTGTGGGGCTCGAGGTGTTGCTTCCTGCTTCGGTGGCATCACCTCGGCCTCACCGCTTTCGCTCGGCGACGAGTAGGTTAACGCGACGTCTGGCTCTTCAACCTGTTGAACCTGCACCTCGATATTGAACAAGAAGCCGGTTATTTCTTCTTTGATCGCGCCCATCATCTGCTGGAACATCGTGTAGCCCTCGCGCTGGTACTCGACTAATGGATCGCGCTGAGCCATTGCACGGAGGCCGATTCCCTCCTTGAGGTAGTCCATCTCATAGAGGTGGTCACGCCACTTGCGGTCGACGACCGAAAGCACGACGCGACGCTCAAGCTCACGCATGGCCTCTTCGCCAACTTTGTTCACTCGAGCCTGGTAGGCCACTCGAGCATCGCTGGCGATCTCGTCGGCTAGCCATGCCTTTGAAAGCTTGGCTCGGCTGCCGGCCTCTTCGAGGACCTCTTCGATGGTGAGACCGATCGGATAAATGTTGGCAAGTTCTGCCCATAGAGCCTGCAGGTCCCAGCTTCCGGACTGTTCAACGATGTGCTGGTCGACGATTGCACTGATTGCATCATCGCGGAATGCGTCAACACGCGACGCGATGTCATCGCCGGCAAGGATGTGGCGGCGATCGTCATAGATGGCTTCGCGCTGGCGGTTCAATACATCGTCATATTTCAAGACGTTCTTGCGAATCTCGGCGTTTCGACCCTCAACCTGAGACTGAGCACTTGCGATTGCGGTGCTGACCCACTTCGATTCGATAGCCATTTCGTCAGGAACAGAGGGGTTGTTCATCATTCGCTGGGCAGCGGTGCTGTTGAACAAACGCATCAGGTCATCGGTTAGCGAGAGATAGAAGCGCGATTCACCTTTGTCACCCTGTCGACCAGCTCGACCGCGAAGCTGGTTGTCAATTCGACGCGATTCGTGGCGTTCGGTTCCCAAAACATAAAGTCCGCCGGCCTCGAGAACCCTCTCAGCCTCTTGCGCCACCTGCTCTTTGATACTTCCGAACGCATCGTTCCACGCCGCCTGGTATTCCTCCGGCTGCTCTTCGGAGTTTAATCCGCGCTTGGCTAAAGCTTCAACGGTCAGGAACTCGGCGTTACCGCCGAGCATAATGTCAGTGCCTCGACCGGCCATATTGGTTGCCACGGTCACGGCACCGAGTCGACCGGCCTGCGCGACAATGGCCGCTTCACGAGCGTGGTTTTTGGCGTTCAAAACCTCGTGTCGAACACCGCGCTTGGCCAAAAGCTTGCTGAGGTATTCGCTCTTTTCGACCGAAGTGGTTCCAACCAGGATGGGCTGGCCATTCGCGTGACGTTCGGCGATGTCTTCGACCACCATGGCGAACTTGATCTCTTCATTTTTGTAGATGAGGTCAGCTTGGTCGATTCGGACCATCGGCTTGTTGGTCGGAATAGGCACAACACCCAGCTTGTAAGTGCTCATGAACTCGGCCGCTTCGGTTTCGGCTGTTCCGGTCATACCGGCAAGTTTCGAATAGAGGCGGAAGTAGTTCTGCAGGGTGACGGTAGCCAGGGTTTGATTCTCGGCCTTAACCTCGACGCCTTCCTTGGCTTCGATCGCCTGGTGGATGCCTTCGTTATACCGGCGGCCAGGCAGGATGCGACCGGTGTGCTCATCGACAATCAGGACTTCGCCATCCATGACGACATAGTCTTTGTCGCGCTTGAACAGGGCTTTGGCTCGAATCGAGTTGTTTAGGAACGAGATCAGTGGCGTGTTTGCGGTCTCATAAAGGTTTTCAATGCCCAGGTAGTCTTCAACCTTTTCGATGCCTGGTTCCAGAACGCCGATAGTACGTTTCTTTTCATCGACTTCGTAGTCGATTACTGGCTGAAGTCGCTCGGCGATTTTCGCGAACTCGGCGAACCAACGGTTTGCGTCTCCAGATGCTGGACCAGAGATGATCAGTGGTGTCCTGGCTTCGTCGATAAGAATCGAGTCGACCTCGTCGACGATGGCAAAGAAGTGCCCGCGCTGAACGAGATCGGATGACTGCCAGGTCATGTTGTCGCGCAGGTAGTCGAAACCAAACTCGTTGTTCGTTCCGTAGGTGATGTCAGCCAGGTATTCCTCGCGGCGCTCGGCCGGTGACTGCCCACCGAGGATGCAACCCACTCGCATGCCAAGAGCGCGGAATACGCGACCCATCAGCTCACTCTGGTAGCCGGCAAGGAAGTCGTTCACCGTCACGACGTGCACACCGCGACCTGCAATGGCATTTAGATAAGCCGGAAGGGTCGCGACCAAGGTCTTTCCTTCACCGGTTTTCATTTCGGCAATGTTGCCTAGGTGAAGCGCTGCGCCACCCATGATCTGTACATCGAAATGGCGCATGCCAAGGGTGCGAACCGAAGCCTCGCGAACGGCCGCGAAGGCCTCGGGAAGAAGGTCGTCAAGAGTTTCACCGGCTGCGTACCGTTCACGCAGAACAGCGGTTTCATTGCGGAGTTCGTCATCGCTAAGGGCTTTGAACGAGTCTTCAAGGGCGTTTACGGCCTCGGTGTAAGTCTTGAGGCGCTTGAGTACGCGACCTTCGCCCGCACGCAGCAACTTGTTGATAATCGATGCCAAAACTCTGCTCCAAATCTTGAGATTGTGGTTCTAGTCAATCTTAGACGGGGCGGTGATTTGGCTAAACCTGCTAGCCCAAACTGTGGTTACGCCGATGGAGTAAAGCGCTTTATCTGCGTTTTCTTTTGTCGTCCTTGTCGACGTGAACCTTGAGCAGCAGCTCGGCATCCGCAGGGTGAACATCCAAGGATTTGAAATCGCTGGCGCTGAGCTCGGCCGCCCCAGGGCTTGAATGTTTGCCGCGATGAACCTTGCGCTTGTCTGAGAGGCGACGCAGTTGCTCGAGAAGTTTGTCGAATGCGACGTCGAAAGCGGCAAACTTATCCGCGGCGGATGCGTGCGATCGGAGCACATCGGAACCCGAATGTGCCACTAACTCGAGCTCGTCTTCGGGTCCTGAGTTTCGCGAGTGATCGTGCCGTGTAACTTTCACGAGGAGTTCTGCCGACTTGTGAACAAAGTGTTCTATTTTGGGCGCTCGCTCGGCGACGTAATCTCGAAATCGATCTGAGACCGTGAGGTTGTGGGCTGAAATTGTTACTTGCATCTGCTACCTCCATCTTTGGCGAGTGTGCCACCAGACGTCTTTGTCTGGTGTGAGAAAGATACGCCTATTTTTCTTTTTTCGCATCCTGCAGCAGACGAGTCTCGGCAAACACGCAAAATCCAGCAACTAGGCCACCCGCCTCGCGTATCGCGCGGTCGGCCTCAAGTAAGGTGGCGCCGGTGGTCAGCACGTCGTCAACAAGGATGATTGGTGCGCGGATCAGGGGTGGATGAAACACCATCGTGCCGGTTAGGTTCTCGAAACGGGCTGCTTGGTCGAGTCCGCGTTGATCTGCCGGTTGCCGCTCGAATCGCAAACCACGATGCCGTGGTAGCCCAGCCCAGCGCGCTACTCTGCGAAGTAGCATCTGGTTTAGGTCGCAACCCCGATTGCGCAACGAAAGCCTAGTGGATGGCATCGCGACCATAACCGCGCGGGTCAGAGGAGGGTTCGGTCTCACATAGTTCTCAATGATCGCCTGCGCCATTGGAATAGCCAACTCAGAAAGTGCGGCCGTGCGACCCTGATCTTTGATTGCCGCGAGTAGTTGATGAACCGGTGGACTTAGGTCCAGAACGGTGATTCCAGTCAAACCTGCTCTAGCGATTGTGCGGTTCTGTGCGGCGAAACCGCCACGGCAGTTTTCGCAGATGTGCGGCCCGAGCGTGCCACAGCAGATGCAAGTGGTGGGGAGAACTGCATCAAGTAGTTCGGCTAACGCTCGGGCCACGCAGAAAGTTTGTTACAGCACAGCACCCTTTTGACACCCGGTCTAAAAATTGTGGATAACTGGAAGTCTTTGCGATTAACGGGCCTGTGGCGCCTAAAAATCTAACTCGCCGCCACCTATTTGAGGCTAGCCATGTGAATAGCTCGCACATCAGAGGCGACTTCTACCCAGGTGTTCGACTTGAATTGATAAACGCGTCCGTCGTTGCGCAGCGTGAAAATGTTTGCTCCGGAAAGGTTTGCGACGAAAGAAATCGCACCCATCACGGTTGGGTAATTCTTTGCCTCACCACCAATCATCTGCACCATCGGACGGGAGTTTTCGCCGTCGACATCTAGCAAAATTGCCAGGTTGACCGCGTCGACCCATGAAACCGAAAGCGGACGGAGTCCAAAACTATCTAGTTTGATACCTGTACCAAACTCAACCGGACGGCCGGCATCATCACGTATGAGAGAGTGAAGCCAAACCCCAGGGGTTGAACCACCAAAGAGAATGGCCACACGAGAGCCATCGGGACTAACCGAAAAGGCCTCTACCGGAGCTCTGGAAAGGTTCGTGGAGTTAACTCGATCAACAGATTTTGCGCCAAAAACTTGCCAGGTTGAGTTCTTGACCGAGGCGACCGACCAGAGGTAGCCAAGATTATCGAACTGCGGTGCGACTAGGGATGCTCGCGCATCGACCAACAGAGGAGACTTGTCTAGCGCGTCCAGGCTGATTCGATAAAGCCCTGAGTTGGCCAGCAAACCCAACCCCTTACCGGTTGGACTGAGTGCGAAGTCTTTCGATTCCTCGACCAGTGCCACGCCGGCCGTGGTCAACGAAACCATGCTCTTTTTGCTTATTCCGAAAATGCCAGAGTCGTCGAGGGTTATCGGCGTTGCCGAAAGCGCGCTCGGGATGTTCGCCTTAAGTTCTGGAATCACCTGCGGTGATTTATTGATTGAAATCTCAACCGCAGTGACTGTCGGAATCTGAAGCAAGGTGGCTTTTACTTGAGCCTTGAAATATTTGCGCTGGTCGTCGGTTGCCTGAAACGCTTCGTTGCTCAAGTCGATTGATGCAACGCCATCAACGACAGTGACCGAATCAATGTTCAGAGTAGTTTCGGCGGGAAAGTCTCGGGCCAGGGCCGGTGCCATCCAGCTCTGGGGCCCGGCCAAAAGGGCTTGAACCAGGTGCGTCGCGGTGGATGTGCGAGAGGGGAACCAGCGAACGTCTGGCACTAACGTGCGGTGACCGCTGTCGAAGAAGTAAAGCTGATAAGGCTTGAACAGGACCGTGAAGTTGGGCCGAATCAAAACAGTTAGATTCGGCGCAGCGCTAATTCGCCATTCATCATTTTGCTTGGCTAGCTTGAAGTTTAGATAGCGCTTGGTGCCCTCGGGCTGGGCTTGATAAATGCCTTGTGCGTCGATAGTTGCGCTCACCTTAATCTCGGCAACTGCGCTTGTCGCATCTGTGAAGGTGAACTGCGGAATGCCGTCTTGAACCAAAACCTCGTCGCTTGGCTGCCACTTGGGCTGAAATGTTGGCATCAAATATGAACGTGCGACCGAGTAGTCATTTTGCGGGCCGTTTCCAGCGCTCAAAAAACCGCTGAGAATCTGCTGCTGGGAATCTCCTGGGGCAGGCGCCGACGGAGAGTAATAGAGAAAATCGGCTTCCGATTCGAGTTCAACACCAGGCCCGATGCCGATCGCGCCATTCCGTGGCAGTTGAGCACAACCGGTTAGAACCAGGAAGACCGCAAAGAGCCCTAAAAGTCGACGTATCACTTGGCTGCCTTCTTTGCGTTAGAGGCTTTCTTGGTGCCCAGAGGAAGAGGTGACTGTGTGAACAAGACACCCTGCTTTTTGGGAATCGTGAGTCGGAAGGTCGACCCCTCGTTTGGAGCCGCGGTTGCCTGCAACCAGCCATTGTGCAAGTTGGTGTCTTCGGTAGCAATCGCAAGACCCAGACCAGTTCCGCCCGTAGTGCGCTTGCGCGAAGGGTCGGCACGCCAAAAACGGTCGAACACTCGATCGACTTCGGAGCGACTCATCCCCACGCCATTGTCACTCACGGTGATGGCCACAGCGGTGTCACTTTGACCAACGGCGATTTCAACCGGCTTGCCATCGCCGTGTTCGATTGCGTTTGAAAGCAGATTTCTCAGCACGCGCTCGATGCGCCTAGCGTCGATCTCGGCCATGACCTGACCCGATGGAATCTTGGTGACCAAACGACAACCGTTGGCAGCAGCCAGCGGCTCGATGTGGCTCAGAGCCATGCCGACCACGCCGTTGATGTCAACCATTTCGAACTCAGCGGTAACGGCACCGGCGTCGTATCGAGAAATCTCGAGTAGGTCGCTGAGCAATGCCTCAAACCGCGAAATCTGGGAGCTGAGGGTGTCAAGCGATCGGATCGCATTGGCCGGCAGTTCGTCGCGTTGCTGGTCGAGAATCGCGACCGACAGCTTGATCGTGGTCAACGGGGTGCGGAGCTCGTGAGACACGTCTGAAACGAACCGCTGCTGCATCTTTGAGAGTCGATTCAGCGCACCAATCTGGCCCTGGATGCTCGCCGCCATCGAGTTAAACGACTTGGCCAGGTTGGCAATGATGTCCTCACCCTTGACGCTTAGGCGTTTGTCGAGCGCGCCAGCAGCAAGAAGTTCGGCCGCCTCAACCGCAACGCGCACAGGTGTGACAACGCGAGTCGAAACGAAGAAAGCGACGCCACCGATCAGGATGATCAGAATTGCGCCACCGAAAACCAGTGTGCTTTGCACGAAGTCAAGCGTCTGCTGCGCGCTGACCAGGTCATAGACCAGATAGAGCTCATAGGAACCCGCGATTGGCACCTCGATTTGCGAACCAACAACTACCGCCGGGTGCTCCCCATTGATCACTGGCAGCGAGATCGGCTGATAGACCACCTTGTTTGCAGTCTGCCGAACCATGACCTTCAAATCTTCAGGGATGATCGAGGTGTCGAGATCAAGCGAAATCGGGCTCTGCAGAATCTGTGTGGTGTTTTGTCCTGGCGAGCGTAGCAACGCTACGCGACGCGGCTCAGAAGTTGTGCTGGACTCGAGTGCTGGAACAATCGAGTTCATGAGCGACTGTAGGCCAACTTCATCCGAGGCGTTTGAAGCCGAGAAGGTGTTCTGCACCTCGCTGACGGCCCTGGATGAGTCTTTGAGGATTTGGTCTAGGCGAGTCGTATAGAGACCGCTCCCGATCGAATAAGCAAGAAAGCCACCAACGGCGATTAGGGCTAAACCACTGAGCACGACAGTGGTGAGGGTGTAGCGGGCTTGAAGCGATCGCCTCAGATAGGCGATGACTGCCCGCACCAGTGCGGCTGGTTTCAAACTAAGGATGCCCGGCCTTGTAGCCCACGCCACGTTCAGTTACGACGATCTTCGGGTCTTCTGGGTCGTCTTCGATCTTGGAACGAAGTCGCTGGACGTGCACGTTTACCAGTCGTGTGTCTGCCTTGTATTGGTAACCCCAAACCTTTTCTAGCAGCATTTCGCGCGAGAAGACCTGCTTTGGCTTTTCGGCAAGCGTCTGCAGCAGGCTGAACTCGAGCGGGGTTAGCGAAATACGCTCGCCATCGCGACGAACCTCATGTCCGGCGACGTCGATAACGAGAGGGCCGATCTTGAGCTCGCCAGCATCCGTGGAGAACTGAATCGGGCGAAGTCTGGCCTTGATTCTCGCTAAGAATTCGTTTGGTTCGAAGGGCTTCTTGATGTAGTCGTCGGCACCTGCCTCGAGGCCGGCGATTACATCTTCTTGCTCGGTAAGAGCCGTCAGCATGATGATCGGAACTCCGGAAGTTTCGCGAATAATTCGGCAAACCTCGGTTCCGGTTCGCACCGGAAGCATCACGTCAAGAAGCACTAGGTCAGGCTGGTATTGATTGAAAACGTCGATGGCAGCGCCACCGTCGGCCGCTCCAGCGGTTTCATAACCCGCGTTGTTCAAAAACTCGCGCAACTGCTGGTTTAGAGGCTGCTCGTCTTCAACGACGAGAATCTTGTGTGCCATCAGATCTCCGTTAGTACTTGTAGTGCTCTGGTTTGAAAGGTCCATTGGCGTTAACACCAATGTACTTTGCCTGGTCGCTCGATAACTCTGTCAATTCAACACCCAAAGCCGCCAGGTGCAACTTGGCAACCTTTTCGTCTAGCGGTTTTGGCAGAACATAGACGCCGAGCGGGTAGTCGCTTCTCCTCGTGAAGAGCTCGATCTGCGCCAAAACCTGGTTGCTGAACGAGGTGCTCATTACGAAGCTTGGGTGACCGGTTGCGTTGCCTAGGTTCATCAGGCGACCCTCGGAAAGAATCAGAACCGAGCGGCCGTTGGGTAGTCGCCACTCGTGAACCTGAGGCTTGATTTCGATTTTTTCGACTCCTGGGATGAGCGCGATTCCGGCCATGTCAATCTCATCGTCGAAGTGGCCGATGTTCGCAACAATCGCGAGGTGCTTCATCTGCAGAATGTGCTCTGGTTTGATGATGGCGGTGTTACCGGTTCCGGTAATAAAGATGTCAACCTTGTCGATCACGCTCTCGAGACGAGACACCTGGAAACCATCCATGGCTGCTTGCAAGGCGCAGATTGGGTCGACCTCACTGATGATCACACGGCCACCCTGACCGGCCATCGCCTCGGCGGCGCCCTTGCCGACGTCGCCGTAGCCGGCGATCCAAACCGTCTTGCCACCGATAAGAACGTCGGTTGCGCGGTTTAGTCCATCCGGAAGCGAGTGTCTGATGCCGTAGCGGTTATCGAACTTCGACTTGGTCACCGAATCGTTCACGTTGATGCCGGGGAAGAGCAGTTGACCATTTTTGAAGAACTCATAGAGGCGGTGAACTCCGGTGGTGGTCTCTTCGGTCACGCCGATGATCTCGCTGGCAATCTGAGTGAAGCGACCCGAGGCGACCTTCACGGATGCTCGCAGCAGTTCAAGAATGACGCCGTACTCGTGGCTGTCGTCGATGCCCTTCGGTGGAACCGAACCGGCCAGTTCAAACTCGCGTCCCTTGTGCACCAGCAGGGTTGCGTCGCCACCGTCGTCGAGAATCATGTTCGGGCCGATGAAGTCTTCACCGGCGGCGGTCGCTTCGGCTGACCAGTCGAAGATGCGGTCAGTGCACCACCAATACTCCTCGAGGCTCTCGCCCTTCCAGGCGAAAACGGGAACACCCTGTGGGTCGGTTGCCGAGCCGTGAGGGCCGACGACCACCGCCGCGGCAGCTTCATCCTGGGTACTGAAAATATTGCATGACGCCCAGCGAACCTGAGCACCGAGAGCAACCAGGGTTTCGATCAGAACGGCGGTCTGAATGGTCATGTGCAACGAGCCGGCGATGCGGGCTCCCTTGAGCGGCTGGGTTGGGCCGAACTCCTCGCGAAGCGCCATCAGACCTGGCATTTCGTTTTCGGCGAGACGCATCTGGTGTCGACCGAACTCGGCTAATGAGAGGTCACGAACCTTGAATTCGAATGCGGTTGCCGACTGCTGCGAAGGTTGGGTCATGTGTATATGTTACGACTGAATAACAGCTAAAACTCCAGCGATTATATTTTCGAGTTGAGCCTGCGAGGAGGCCTCTGCGTTGAATCTGAGCAGCGGTTCGGTGTTTGAACTGCGAAGGTTGAACCACCACCAGTCTGAATCGCTTGACGCTGCTGACGAAGTCTCGGATGCGTTGCCGAGCGCCCAAGCCGAGCTGCCGAAGGTCACCCCGTCGAACTCGTCAATGGCGGCTCCCGCACCGAACGCCGTTCGCACGCGCTCGAGTGCCTGTGCAACATCCGCGACCTGAAGGTTGATCTCGCCAGAGCTTGGGTAGGGTGCGAACTCGCGAGCAAGTTCACTGGCAGAGACTCGGCTTTCGCCGAGCGCCTTCATGAAGTGCATGGCGGCGAGTAGGCCGCTGTCGGCGAACCAAAAATCGCGGAAGTAATAGTGCGCCGAGTGCTCGGCGCCAAACACCGCGTTTTCGCTGAGCATCTGCGCCTTGATCAGCGAGTGGCCGACCTTGGTCTTGCTCGCTCTGGCACCGGCGTTTCTGATCGAGTCGGCGAGCATTCTCGAGGCCAGATGTCCATAAAGCACTGTGACGTTCTGCTCATCGAGAGCTTTGGCTCGCTCTATCTCGACCCTCGCGACAATGGCAGCGACCGTCGAAGGTGAGATTGGGTTGCCGAGTTCGTCGACCACGAAGCAACGATCGGCATCGCCATCGAACGCTAGCCCAAGATCCGCTTTTTTTGCCACAACAGCAGCCTGAAGATCTCGAAGGTTTTCAGCGACTAACGGATTCGCCTCGTGGTTCGGGAAATTTCCGTCAAGTTCAAAATAGAGCGGCAAGATCTCGATGGGCAAGGAGGCTAGCCCGGCCGATTCGCCGAGCACTGCGAGCGCCGAATGACCAGCCATTCCGTTTGCGGCATCAATGACTACACGCAGCGGCCGGATCGAATCAAGATTCACCATCGAGCGCAGGTAGGCAGCGTATTCGGTCAACGAATCGTATTTGGTCACCGCCCCCATCAGAGCGACCGGCGTAATACCGTGTTTGAGATGCGCTTGCGCGCGGTCTCGGATTCTCGCCAAACCTGTTTCAATACTGATCGCCCTTGCTTCCGAGCGGGTGAGTTTGATGCCGTTATAGCGTGCGGGATTGTGGCTTGCGGTGAACATGGCGCTCGGCAATCCGAGAGAACCCGAGACAAAATAGGTTTGGTCGGTCGAGCACAGCCCTAGTTGAATCACGTTGGCTCCGCGGGCAGTTGCTCCGCGCGCAAAGGCTGCGGCAAACCTTGGCGACGAGTCACGCATATCGTGCCCAATGACCAGGCTCTCGCACTCGAGTGCGAGTTCGTCGGCGAAAGCGGCTCCGAGTGCCTGCACGACATCCTCGGTAAGGTCGACGTCGACCAGACCACGAATGTCGTAGGCCTTCACCAGCGCATTCCAATTTGTTGACACCTCGCCCCTAACGACCCGTCAAGACTATCGCCGAAGATGTTTAGATTGAACCGTGAGTGCAACCCCGAGAAGAGCCGCAACACGTGACCGCCACGGTCGCGAGCGTTTTCGCGCTGCACTGGTATCGGAAAGGGTCGCCCGCAAGACCGGCATGTCGGACTTTGAGCAGATCGTATCGAGCACCTGCCACTATCTGCGAGGTGAATGGCCTGTCGAGCTTCGAGGGTTGAACTGGGTAGTGGCCGACGCCCCCGAACTCAGTGCCGACGCAACCGAGGTGCCGCGCTATGCCGTGGACTCGGCAACCATGACCGTGACCATCTATCGGGTGCCGATTATTCGTCTCACCCACAATCGACGCACCGATTTCATGGACGAGCGGATGCACATCGAACAGTTTGTCTTTTCGGCCGTTGCCGAACTACTCGGTCGCGAGCCCTGGCACTAGCGAACCAGAACCCCAACCTGACCGCCGAGGTTTCGTTGCTCGATCATCGGCAGAACTGCGACGGCGAAGTCAACATCGACGACCACGGATGCCGCTACCGGCGCCTCCCCCGCAAACCGCACGGTTGATCCCGGCTCAATCAGGAATGTATGGGTGGCTCCCGGCTTGATGGTGTGTTGCTGAGTTGAATTGCCGGATGCCAACGTAAAGGTTGCGGCTTCGGCACCGGCGTTTGCGATTGACAACTTTGAGATGCCGACCTTTGGTGCGACCAAGGTGCGGTTGCCCGCGGCAGGTTCGGTTGCAACCAGCCAAGCGAAGTCAGTGAACTGTTTCGAACTCGTGCTGGTGCGGTTCAGCTTTGCGGCGGCGAGAACCGGCTTCGAACTATCGATGAAAATTGAATAGTCGCCGTCAGCCAACCCTGGTAATTCGAGATCCACGGTCGTGTTTGCCGGCACCTTAGCCTGAATCACCGTGCCGAAGGTTTTGGAGGTCGCGCCAATCACCTGAATCACAAGCGTGGACTGCGCCATGCCTGGGTTAGTGACTCGCACGATGTTGGTCAGGTCGGCGTAGTCTCCGTCGCCGGACTGCAGTTTGGCAGCATCCTTGGCCCCGCGCACGAAGAAACCTGGAATTACGAGAGTCTTGGCAGCGTTTGCGGTGGGGCTGATCAGGTCGGCACCGGCGGCGACGGTTCCGCGCACGGTCTTCTGCTGAATCCAGCCAGCGATTGCCCCGCCACGAGCCTTCACGTGCACCGAGAAAGTGGCATTCTTCGCACTCAGCCCATTAAGCGGAATCGCTACCGTCTTGCGACTTGGCACACTGATGCCAGTCAAACCTGGGATGCTCAGCACGCCGTTCGAGGCCACCAACTCGAGCTCGACGGTCGCATCGATCGAACTTGGGTTTTCGAGTATGAGAATCGACTCACGGCCCGTGGTGGTGTCTCCGCCCACGATCCAAAACTCACTCTGAGGGCGCTGGCAGGTGGAACCGAGGAGCCCCTTCATTCGATCGGTGGCGACCGAGTCGAGCTGAATCACGTTCAGCAAACTCGATCCCTGATTGTTCGTGGCTGAAGGTTCGGTCACCCTGATTGACTGGGGTTTCGAGATCGAGAAGTTGATCGGCCCTGGGCCATAGTTCACCTCAGAACCACCGAAGCCCGAGCCCGAGAGCGTTGCCCCCGACTCAGACGACCAAGCGCCTTGCACCTCTGCGCTACCCGTTTGAACCGGCTCGCCGAGGCTCGTGCCAGACGCGCCACCACTTCGATAAGCGGGTCCTGGGCAAACAAGCGTCAGGTCGCGAGCCTTCACGGTTACTTCGTGCAGGGCAACCTCGGTGCCCACGTTGAAACTGAAGCTCGGGGCATAAATCAGACCGGCAGCGATGGCGGCGGAGGCCACCAAGAACGCGAGAATGCGGCGAATCATGCGGCATCACCATCCGAGTCGATAAAAATCTCGGCGACCTTGGTCTTTCGTCGCTGGGTCGCGCCCGATGGAATGGCCAGAAGTACAAAGCTAAGCAAGATCGACAACTGAACCAGTTTGGTGATCGACCAGGGCGACTTGGCGTCGTCTGGGGCTGCGCTGACTGGCACGTTAACTCGCCACAGTCGACCGAAATCGGTGAGGCCGGCGGCGTCGAGTTCGGCGACGGAATCTAGGGCGTTGGCCAGATCATTGTTTGCGCTCGAATCAAGATTTGGCACCATAACGTAGGCCACGTGACTGCGATCGAGCGCGCTGGCGAGGTCGGTTCCGTTAGCCGAGACAAGGTCGGCCACCAGCGTGGCCAGTTCGGAATAGGCGGGGTTATTGGCGTTGAGGCTAGTGAGGGCGAAGCGATAGACCGTATTGCTGTCTTCAAGTTGAGCGCCACCAATCGGCATCCAGCGTGCAACATAGCCGCCCGCACCATTTTCGATTTCTAAGAGTTGCGTGTTTTCGGTTTGCGCCTGAGCCGAGAGCAGCCACGGAGTAACCCGATCGTCACGGAGTTGATAGTCGCGTTCGGCAGTAGCCGCGACAAATGCCATCGGAGCTACCACGGCAAACGACAGCAAAATGGCCACAACTCGGCGCAGTCCACGCGAGCTGTGTTCGCCCACCAACGTGAGAAGCGCCAAACAGACCAGACCAAATGCTCCAAGCAAAGTGCTTGCCGAACCGCCAATCCACTGGTTATTCGCTTCGGCAAACGGGTTGGCAAACTGAATCGAGGAGTGCACCGAGGCGAGGGCTAGCAACAGGGCCGCGAACAGGGTCAGCGAGCCGGCCAGCACCCAGCGCTTGGTCAGCAGCGCCAAGAGGGCGATTGCCGGTATCGCCAAGTAGATCGAACCAAGCATGCTAGGCGCTAGCAACAGCGCGAGCGGCGAAGTTCCGACATCCGTCTGCGGCAAACCGGGGTCGGCGAGCACTGAAAGAGGATTCGCTTCGTCAACCGCGAGTCGCCATGCCATCGGCGTGAACAGCGCGGCCGCCGGAAGTGGCACCCAGAAAAGATAGCCGAAGCGACGAATTCTGGTGAACGCCACAATCGCCAGACCGATCAATAGCGTGAGCAGCAATACCGGCGAGGATGCTCCTACCAGCGCCATGAGAAGCCCGGCGAGCCCGACCCAAGACCAGGTTTGCCGCATGGACCGGGCCGAACCCGAGCGGCCAAGGCCGGCTGCTCTGGCGATTACAAAGACCAGCAGGGGCAAGAGCACCAGCGCAACAACCGTTGGCACGCGAGCCTCGGTTCTGGCCGAGACCAGTGCAGGCCAGAGTGCGTAGCCGAGGCCGAAGATTGTGCGCATCCAAGTTTTTGGCGTCAGCAGAGTCGAAACGCGATAGGCCGCAACGAAAGCGAGCGCCGGGGCAAGGAAGAGAAGGAGAGCGACCGAGAGCGACGGTGCCCACGGGGTTACCGAAGCCAGGGTCAGCAACACCCAGTTGAACGGGTCGGAAGGCGCGATAAAGCCCTGACCGATCGGTTGCCAGGATGCACCGGCTCTGGCAAAGACATCGAACCAGTTTTGAGCCAGCGGCAGTGAACCGCCACCGACTGCGGCGACACCCGACGGAAAGAAATTCCAGGACAGAGCCAAGAGCCCGAAGACCCATAGCCAGCCGCGATCTTCAACAAAACTCTTGCCAGTTTCAGAAGCCGAGAGTTCGTGCTCGCCTCGGTCAAAGGCCGACTTGATCTGGTCGGCATCCTCGATTTCGGCTCGCGAAAGATTTACCGATCGAACCTGCGCCCAGGTGGCATCAAATGCTTTGCGTATTTCTCGAACGCTTCGAGTCTTTGCGCCAGGTCGACTGGCCAAACGATCGAAGCCCGTGAAGAACCCCCAGGTGCCGGCAATCAACTCGGCTGGGATGCGGTCGGGGCGCTTTTGAAACAGTCGCCAGAGCACTCGAACCAAGGTTGTGATTGGCAACGCAAGCCAGTAGAGCAAGGCGAACCAGATCGGTTCGTAGGCGAACCGCAGGTGGATAGCGGCCTTGCGAAGAGCGGTCTTTGGGCTGCCGCCGAGCCAACGTTTCGAGCGTTTACCTGACAGCGCCAAACCGGCGTGACGAATTCTTGCCTTGGGTGCAACCACCACGCGAAAGCCAGCGAGCTTGGTGCGCAGGGAAAAGTCGTAGTCAGCGGCCAGCGGCGGAACCCGATCATCTGGAGCGGCGTGCACGGCAAGAACATCCGAGCGAATCAGTGCGCCAGCGGTGCCCACCGCCATGACATCAGAAAGTGAATCGTGCTGCGATTGATCGAGTTCGTTTGCGTGCGGTGAAAGCGGTGTGCCCCCGGGTGAAAGAGTTAGCCCAAGTTGAAAGAGGAGGCGAGGATCGCTCCAGGAGACCTGCTTCGGTCCGATGATGCCGGCGAGCGCATTACGCTCCTCAGCTAGGAGCAGCTCTTCTAGACAGTTGGTCTCGGGCGCTGAGTCGTCGTGCAGCAACCAAACCCAGTGCTCGGCTTCTGGTGTGACATAGTCAGTCGCGAGGGCCGCCGCAACCGCACTGAATAGGTCCGGGTTGCTAGAAAAATCGATGGTTGGAAGGCCGTACTGGCTGGTTACGGTTTCGTTGATCCACTCCAGCTGCTGACCGGATGTGTGGACGACCACGATTGAGTCGGGTACTACGGTTTGGGCTCGAAGAGCATCCAGGGTTTGTTTTAGGTAGTCGCCGGTGTCGTGGGCGACCACGACCGCGGTTACCTTGCGAGCCATCTTTCGCCTAGCCCCTTGGCTTAGGCACGCTTCTTGAGCTTGCGACGCTCACGCTCGGAAAGTCCACCCCAGATTCCGAAACGTTCGTCGTTGGCGAGGGCATATTCGAGGCACTGCTGCTTCACGTCGCAGCCTTGGCAGATGCGCTTGGCGTCGCGGGTTGAGCCACCCTTTTCTGGAAAAAATGCCTCCGGGTCAGTCTGGGCACAGACGGCATCGGCCTGCCAAGCGAGTGGGTTGTTCTCTGGGTCCGAGTAGGCCTTTGCAACGCCAAGAAGAAGAGGATCGATGAACCAGTCGTTAGGAACGCGGTTGTTGCTATCCATCGGTACTACCTATCTGGGCTGAAAGACACAGCGCCGTGCGAAAACTTCTTGCGTGTAATTACACCGATGTTATTCGCTTTCTGTCAAGTTGAAAAGGTCAAGATTCGATACCACCTTTAGGGTTCGCTTGAACCTTTTTGCCAAATGCTCAAACGACGGCTACCAACGGATGCCAACCCCGCTTGGTTATTGTTGACCCATGACAGTTCTAGTTACCGGTGGTGCCGGCTACATCGGGTCACACGTTGCCCGTCTGCTTATCGAACGTGGATCAAAAGTTGTCGTCGCAGACGACCTCAGCACCGGCCTTGAGGCTCGCGTAACGGCCGTCGAACACGTGCAACTCGACCTCGCCAGCGCGGATGCCGTGCAGCAACTTCGCTCCATAATCAAGACCCACTCAATCGAGTCGGTGATTCACCTTGCCGCCAGAAAAAAGGTCGGTGAGTCGGTAGCTCTGCCGGAGTGGTACTACCAGCAGAACATCGGTGGGCTGGCTAATCTGCTCGAAGCCATGAAGGCTGAGGGAGTAGACCGCTTGGTTTTCTCATCGAGCGCAGCTACCTATGGCATGCCAGATGTGGCTGCCTGTCGCGAAGACATGATCTGCCAGCCGATCAACCCCTACGGTGAAACGAAGTTGGTTGGCGAATGGTTGGCCCGAGCCGCCGCGCGTGCTTGGGGTCTAAGAGTGGTGAACCTTCGCTACTTCAACGTGGCCGGAGCGGGTTGGCCAGACCTCGCCGACACGGCGGTTGCCAACCTGATTCCAATCGCATTTGCCGCTCTGAAGGCTGGCAAGGCACCGGTGGTTTTCGGCAGCGACTACCCTACAGCCGACGGCAGTTGCGTTCGTGACTACGTTCACGTTCATGATCTAGCGGATGCTCACCTCTCGGCCCTTGACTATCTCGAGCGCGACGACCGCAAGTTCGACACGTTCAACGTTGGCACCGGCGCGGGATCGAGCGTGTTCGAGGTGCTCGCCGAAATCAAGCGCGTGACGGGAATCGCTTTTGAAGAAGTGGTCGAGCCGCGCCGCGCTGGAGATCCCCCATCGCTTTGCGCCGATGTGAGCCGCATCAACGAAGAACTAGGTTGGCACGCCAAGCAGGGCCTCGCCGAGATAGTCGAGTCGGCCTGGTCGGCGATCAACTAATTAATTGAGCTGCCCAAGTAGCCCATCCCAGAGCCACTGATCGAATAAAAGTTTGCGTCTGCCGAAAGATAGGCAGCCTCACCGCGCCGCAACACGAGCCGTTCGTCGAGACTGTTTGAAATCGCCAACTCGCCCTCAACGCAAAGCAGAAGCGACTCCCCCGGCAAACCGAAGTCGATCAGCAGGTTAGAACCGCCAACTTGGATGCGGTGCAAGCTGAAATCCGTTGACCCAAAGTCGTAGCGCTCGAGCCCACGAAGCAGCACGGTGGCCTTTGAAGGCTCGCAGTCGAGCGACTCAGAGGTGTCGAGCATGGCCATGAAGTCGGCCGCCGAAACGTGCTTTTCGGTGAGACCGCCACGCAGCACATTGTCAGAACTGGTCATGGTTTCGATGGCAAGACCGGAAAGGTAGCAGTGTGGAACGCCGGTGGCCACAAACAGCGCATCTCCGGGTCTGAGCTCGACTCGCTTCATCAAAAGTGCGATAAGCACGCCTCGATCGGTGGCAAAAATTTCGGTTAGTCGCGTGATCAGGGCAAGGTCGAGATGCTCGACATCGGCAGCTCGGAGTGAGCAAATTTCTTCGAGCAAGCCCTGCTGAATCGGGCTCGGATTGTCGCCGGCCAGAATATCACCGACCAACGCTCGGTGTCCGTCTGCGCCGCTAAGCAGGGTGAGGTAGCGCTTGAGCAGGCTAGCCGACGCCTCAGAGACCAAAACGGCGAGTTCGTTGAGTCGAACCTCGATTTCGTGAACAGGCAAGAACCCGACCAGGGCGTCAAAGCGCGTTAGCGCAACCAGGGTTTCGCGTTTGGCGTGGTGGTCGCGAAAATTTCTAGCCGCATCATCGAGCTCGATGCCCATCGCGTTCTCCGCCTCAAAACCAGCCACCGCTTGCGGCTCGTTCGGATGCAATTGAATCGACAGCGGATAGTCGGCCGCCAAGAACTTCATCATGAACGAGAGCGGCTGCCCGATCACTTGGCTTAGCGGCTGCCCGGTGTGAGCATCCCTGGCTTCGGAACGCGAGTGTGTGCCAAACCAGATTTCGGCCATCGGCCGCCCGGTAGCCTCGATCGCCAGCGCATCGGGAATGAGCGTGCGCGAGCCCCAGGAGTACTCCCTAGGGTCGTTGGTCAGTTTGACTAGCACGGCTTCACCTCGGCTTTCAGCCTAGTTTGCTCGCACCAACCGACAGCGAGCAAGACAGAAGTTTGTGGGCAAATCAACATAAACTAGCGAAGAAGCGAAGGGGACAGATGGATCCGATCACTCGGCCGATTCGCGTCATCTACGACACGAAATCCTGGGAGTATCGCAGCAAGACTTGGCTCGCCTATCTTGGCGTGTTTGGCCTCGCCTGCGGCGATACGCTCCGCTACACCATCGGCTGGACCGGCATGGGTATTTGGTCGGGAATCCTCTTTATTGCCACGCTCTGGATGCTGGTCAAATCGAACCCGATGGAAACCATCAAACGCATCCCCTGGACCATGATTGCCCTATACGCGGCGCTGCTGCTAAGCGCCGCACTCTCGAATTACTGGCTATTCAGTGCGGGTGCGGTGGTCGTTAGCGCAATCACGGCCACCTTCGGACTCTGGCTCGCGCACGCCTTCGATTGGCGGCACCTGCTGCGGATTTTCGCGAACGTCGCGCGCTTTGTGCTCGGATCCTCACTGCTCTTCGAGTTCTACGCGGCGGCGATACTGCACGGGCGCATCCTTCCCTTCTTCAAAAACTTCGAGGGCGACGTTGTGCCGGCCAAGGCGTACTACTGGACCCAGGGAAACCTTTTTAATGGCGATCGAATCCAAGGCATCGTGGGCAACGCCAACCTACTCGCCTACGTTGCGATGATCGGTTTGATCGTGTTTGCCATCGAATTCGCCATCATCGGCATGAGCCGCTGGATCAGTGTCGCCAGCATCGCTGCTGCGATTCTTTGTCTTTCACTGAGCAAATCGGTTGGCATCGGTTTTGCTCTTGCCGCGGTCGCGGTTTCGGCGCTGGTTTCGCTAGCCGCCGAAGGTCAACCCAAAGAGGTGCGCCACCGTTATTATCGGGTGGCTTGGGTTGCGGCATCCGTGTTTGCAATCGCGGTTTGGTTGCTTCGCGGCGAAATCTTTACGGCGCTAGGCAAATCGCCCGACATGACCGGTCGAACCATGATTTGGAAAAAAGTGCTCGGCCTGATTTGGGAAAAGCCGTTTCAGGGTTACGGATGGCTGAGCTATTGGATGCCGGGGGTCGAGCCATACGAGGGACTCGTCGTGATCAACAAGGTGTCGTACTACCAGGCGCACAATGCGTTTCTTGACATGTGGCTGCAGGGTGGAATTCTCGCTTTGATCATTTTTGTCGTGATGCTGTTCATCACATTCGTCAAACTTTGGCAGCTCGCTGTGCGCCACACGAGCTCGCTTTATCTGTGGCCGATTTTGGTTTTCATCGGCCTGATTGTTCAGAACTTCACCGAGAGCCGACTGCTCAGCGAACTGGGATGGGTGTTGCTCACACTATTTGTAGTCAAGGTGCGTGAACCTGTCGAAATGCTCGAACCTCTCGGACGTTCGCCTAAAAGAGTTCGTTTGCTCTATCGAGGTCTTCGGCGAAATCAATCTCCACCGCGTAAAGATCGCTGATATCTACCGCTTGAAATTTCAGGCCGTCTCGTTCGATGGCTAGTTCGATTCCGCGTTCAAAATAATCCGAGTCTTCCACTTCTTCGAGTCGGTCAATCAGGGTTTGCTTGTCGCCCGCGCCAACAAAGTTGATGCCGACCGCTTCGCCCAAACCACCAACCACCTGCTTGGAGAGCTCCGCGATAAAGCCGGTGTTGTCGAGAGTGTATTTGACCTCTTCGTCGCTGACACTCGAGTGGTTGACAGCGATGAATGACTGCTCGGCTTGCATAAGCGGAGTGACGCGATTAAGCACCTGGTAATCGAACACCACGTCACCGTTGAGCCAGAGAACTCCCCCGTCACCGGAGGCTCGAAGCGCTTTCAGCAGGCTTTTTGAAGTGTTGGTGGTGTCGTAGAACTCGTTGTAGACGAAGGTTGCTTCGGGAAATCTCTCGATGATGGCTTCGAGCTTGAACCCGACCACGATCATTACTCGGTGGCTCGCACCGAAGGCCTTGGCAAGGTTGTCGAACTGCTGTTTCATGATTGAGCGACCGTCGCGAAGCTCCGTGAGCGGCTTTGGCAGAGGGCGTGCGAGACGCGTGCCCATACCCGCGGCGAGGATCACAACTTGTTTCGACATGGCTTAAGTCTAGACACCGCCCCTAGGGAACCACGATGGTCAGTTTTTGACCCACCTTGATGAGGTTCGCGCTTGCCAACTTGTTAGCGGTTAGTAGCAGATCTACGGTGGTTTTGAACTTGGCGGCGATCTTGCTCAACGTGTCACCAGCCACCACGGTGTAGGTGGTTGGCGTGGTGCCGCCCGAGTTGCCGGAACTGCCGGTGCTTCCTGAGCCAGAGGTGTCGCCGCCGGTCGACCCAGAGCCACCGGTCGAACCTGAACTCAGAGTCGCCGGAGCAGCAACCCCGATTGGAACCCGGGCAAGCAGATTCACGTCGGCTACGAACGCCTTGGTCAAGCCGGTCGCGAGCTTTCGATAGGCACCCGCCGTGGCGATTGGCCGGCGTTTTCCGCTGTCGATCAAAAAGTATTTGCGAGTGTTCTCGTCAAAGATGAATCGCCCGGCGGGATCCTGCGAGACGACCATTTTTTGACATACTGCGGGAGCAAGTTTGGTGGCTCGACCAGGGTAGTGCGCAGCATCCACGGCTTCGATTCGCATCGATAGCCCGTTCACCGGCAAATAGGTGAGTCCGTCGCACACGAACTTCAGCCCGCTGAACGAGTAGTTGGTCTGATAGCCGACCAAAGTCTCATCTTTCACCGTTCGAGGAATGCCTAGTTCTAGAGCGTCCAGGGCGTTCTGGTCTGGAATCTTGAGAGCGCGAGTCCAACCGTTGATTAGATAAACCTGACCAGTTGTCTTCGACTGCACCAGGGATGCCGGTGCAAGCACCTGGTTTCCGAGGGTTAACTGCGCGAAAGCCGGTTCGGTGAGCGTAATGGTTTCTGGTTGAGCCAGATACTCGCTCAGACCCGCACGGTCGGCCGCACTAGGGGTGACCCGAGCCAGGTTCGGCGTGACGTAGTAGGTGCTCTTCAGGTCGGCGCGCTTCACAAACGCTGGCGTTCCGATCGCACCATCGAGCGTGGTGATGAAGGTGAGAAGCTTGGTTGAAACGGTCGATACTTCGGCCACAAACGGGGATGCAGCGGTGACACGTTGGCGACCATCCGGGGTTAGCACCCAGAAATTACCGAGCGAATCTCTAACGAATGGGTGGATCACAGTGGTCTTATCCACCGCACTCAACCCGATAGTTGATAGCGAACCACCAGAGGCTGTGAACCAACGCGTGAAATCTACCGCCTTGGCAGTTTCAACGTCGAGTTCATAGAACTCACCCGTCACATAAATGCCGAAGGCGTTCGTCGTTCGGTTGCTGAGCAATACTCCGTTGGCCGCGATTGGCGGGCCCCAGGTGAGCCCCGAAAGTTGCCCGATTTGCACGTTCGATGGCACTGGCAGATTGATGCCTTCGGCCTGCACCGAAGCATCATCGAGAATCTCGCGCACCTGACCTTCATCGACGTAATACCAGTCTTCGCCGGTTCCCTTCACTAGTCGTGTCAAAGGACCATCCAGAGGCAAAGCCTGCAACTGCGACGAGGTGAGTGTGATCGCCTTGGCACAATCGAGGTCAAAGTCTGCCGCGAGCGCACAACTACTGATCGAATAGCGTTTGCCGCCCGCGATCAGGTATTTTTGCTGATTTGCAGCCTTGACGATCGGAGTGAACTCGCCACCATCTTCGAAGGAATCAAGGTATGGCTGCGAAACGGTGCCGAGCGGGCCGAGCGGTTCAAGCGAGGGCAAGATGCTCGGGTCGGTGATCTTGTATTTCTTTTCGTCGACGATCAGGTAGGTATCTGAATCAGCGCTCTTCAACAAGAAGCCACCAGCAATCGGGCTTCCGAACCAGTCTGAGAAAAAGCGCCAGAAATTGCGATTGCCGTAGGCGCTGCAGTTGTCGCCCGTGCCATAAAGGTTCTTGAGTGCCGCTTCGTTAGGCGTGTACGGCGTGTAGTAGTAGAGAGCGGCGGTGGCCTGACTCTTGAGCATGAATGTCTTCGAACCGCACTTTGTGGTTCGGTTGTCATCCGGGTAGTACTTGACCGAGACATTCGTGCCCACCTTCAGATAGGTAAACGAACCCCTCGGGTCGCCATACCACTGCAGCTGACCTGCTCCGCGATAAAGCTGATTGAACAAGCCGGTGATGGTCGAACCTTTTCCGCAAATCTCTGGCTTGCTATCGGGGCATCCGTATCCGAGCGCTGCTCGATACATATACTCCGTTGGATTCGGTGCCTGAACAAGCCCCTGTTCCTTTTGCAAAATCACCAGCAGAACGCGGGGGTTGATTTTGCAAGCGTTAGCCACGTCAAAGATGATTTGGGCCGCGCTCTGGTCGGTCTTGGCGGCAACCGGGTCGCAGCGACCAGACTCCCCCGCCTTGGCTTGAGTGTCCATGCGATAGTTCTTGAGACAAGCTGGCCCGTTTGCCGACGCTCGACAGTTCGGGTTTTTCGCATCCAAGAATCTTTGAATCTCCGCAACCGTCATGGTTCCGAAGTCATAAAAAACGCTGTCGGAGATGATCAGACCAGGGTCGAACATGTTGCCGTTCAGTGCGGCTGCCGGCTGTTCCTGCTCGAGCGCGACAATGCCAATCAAAGCCAACAGCAGGGATGCTGCGGCTGAGATGACTCGTCGCAAAAACTTTGACATCGACTATGGAATCGTGATCTGGTCGCTCGCGGCGCCGGTGTAATCGGCGGAGTCGTATGTGACGGTGAAGTTTGCTGGGCCTGAAGCAAAACCAGTGATAGCCAGGTTCAATGGGTAGCACTGCGTGTCGGTCACGTTGCTTTCCGCCTTGGCGGTGAATGACCGCGAGACGGCACCCTGAGTGACTTTGAGGGTGCAGGTTCCGCCATCCTCTGAAATGTCGGCAACTTCGGCGATGATGTTGATGATGCCCGAGTTGGAGTCGACCGAACTCTGGAGAATGCGAACCACGGCCTTGGCCTGCGGTTTCTTGGTCGGAGTCGGGGTCACCGTTGGCTCGACCGAAGGGCTCTGGCTCTCGGTTGGCGTGACTGTAGGATCATCGGTCGGAGGCGTGGTTTGCCCCCAGTTCGGATAAAAAATGTCACAGCCGCTCAGGCTGAACGTGGCCGCGATGATGGCCGCAGCGGCTAAAAACCTTCTCATGGATGGTCCTCTCAGGCGTCGCACAAACCGGCGGGGCCCTTTAAGCCTAACTTTTGAGCCCTAAAAATCAGTTAGGACGATGCTGGGAATTGCCCCAAACGCGCTCAACCACGCGCTTTGCCGCAAAACCATCCTCGAGATGGTCAAACTTGGCCTGCCAGGCCCGGTATTGGATGGCGTATTTGGCCGAGATGCGATCGAGGTTTGGCAGGGCGGCGACCAGTTCATCCGAGGTTTTGAATATTGGGCCGGGAACCTCAGCCTCATAGTCAAGATAGAAGCCACGTTCGGAGCGGTAGCGCACGAGGTCGGGGGCTAAGAAGAGGATCGGCTTTCCTGTAACGGTGTAGTCGAACATCACCGAAGAGTAATCGGTGACCAGCACGTCGGCGGCCAAATAGAGGTCGGTAACGTCAGGGTATTTCGTAACGTCAATCGCTCGTCCGGAAACTTTGTTGCTGTGTGCGGCGTAGGTGTTGTGGTGCCCACGAAACAGTAGGGTGAACCCCTCGGGCAACTCGGTTGTCGGCCCGACAAAGTTGACCGTGTCCCAGTTACCGGTGGGGGTTCGCTTGAACTCTCGCCAAGTTGGCGCATAGAGCACGAGTTGTTCGCTCGGGTCTGTGATACCCAGGTTGGCACGAATGACTTGGCGTTGTGCATCCGTGGTCTTGCTGAGGCGGTCATTGCGCGGGTAACCGGTTATCAACTGCTCACCGCGATAGCCAAAGATGCTTGGGAATCGCTCGGCACAGAAATCGTTGGGGGCGATTAGGTAGTCCCAGGCTTGCGCTTCGCGATCCATGGTCTGCTGGTAGAGGGCGCTGAACTGGTCGACTCCTACGTCGCGACCGAGTCGCTTGAGCGGGGTGCCATGCCAGGTTTGCAGATACACCTGACCGGGTACCTTGCGAAAATACCAAGGAAAGTTTGAGTTGTTCACCAAGTATTTGCTGCTGGCTAGCGCCTGAAACCAGGCCTTGGATGCCCAAACTAGGCCGGTCGAACCTTCGGGCGCTTCGACCCCTGGCTTCACCGACCAGTAGAACTCTAGGTCTGGTCGAACCGACTTTAGGTGGCGAAAAATCTCGTATGGGCTGTCGCCGATTACCTTGCCCTCGAAAGCCTCGAACAGCACTGCTTTTGGATTTAGCGGCTTCGAACCCGGCCGATAGGCCAGCCTGCGCAGATACAAAACACCGCGACGTCGAAGACCGCCGAGAAGTCGGCTGGGATTCAGATAGTTGGTCCAGCTCACGAGCGGACACCCACTCGGCTTCGGTCGATGGTCGAGCCAGCTCCAATCGCGAGACCCCTCCAGAAACCCGCTCCCCAAGAAAAGTGAATGGCCGGCAGCACGAATAGCACGGCCGCACGTGCCTTGAGCGGCAGGTCGCTCGCCGTTGCTGCCAACACCGCGACACCGGCCAGATAGGCGGCAAGTGGAATGATTCCTAGCAGGTCACCGACAGCCAGAAACAGCAAACCGATCAGAGTGATCAAGACCATTAGTGGCGGCGCAAAATAACGCTTGGATGCTCGCGCAAGATCACGTCTGGTCAGGTCTCCGCGCCAAACTCCAGTCGACCAAAACTGCTTGACGAGCGCAGTGAAACGGCCGCGCGGCCAGTAAGTGACCTTGAGCTCGGGGCTAAACCAAACCAGCCCCCCGGTCGATTTAATTCGCTGAGCTAGATCCCAGTCTTCGCCGCGCACGATCGACTCGTCGTAACCGCCGACCCGCGTCAGCGCATCCTTGCGAAAAATGCCAAGATAGGCCGATTCGGCCTCGCCAGCCCTGCCACCAACGTGATAACTAGCCCCGCCCACGCCGAAACGGCTGGTGTAGGCCCAAGCAACAGCCTTTTGCAGTGCGCTGGTGCCGGCCGCCGCCATGATGCCACCGAGCTCGTCGGCTCCGGTTTCAAGCAAAATCTCGATGCCGCGCTTGAGGTAGCCAGGAGCTAGCTCGCTGTGAGCATCGACGCGAACGATGTAATTGTGTTTAGCCTGACGAATGCATTCGTTGAGGCCGACCGTGGTCTTTGCCGCGGGGTTCGGCACCAAGTGGACGCGCGAATCGCGTTTTGCGAGTTCGGCAGCCAACTCATCGGTGCGGTCGGATGAAGGCCCGAGCGCGAGCAGGATTTCGAGTTCGGCCGGATACTCCTGCGACAGGATCGACTCGACCGCGGCTCGGAGGTGGGCTTCTTCATTTAGCACCGGGAGCATCACGCTCAACGGTGGAAGTGAGGTTTTCGCCGCCATGGCTAGTCGTCGATCGTTTTTACGCCGGTGTATTCGTTGTATGCGTTGCAGACCTCGCGTGGATCGCCGTCCATGGTGAGCACACCCTTTTCGAGCCAGATGACCCTGCTGCAGGTGTCGAGAATCGACTTCATGCTGTGACTCACGAGAAACACGGTGCCGGCGTTGTCACGCATCTCGCGCATCCTGGCTTCGCTGCGCTTGCGGAACTGCTGGTCGCCAACCGACAGAGCCTCATCGATGATCAAGATGTCGTGACTTCGTGAGGCCGCGATTGCAAAACGAAGACGGGCAGACATGCCCGAAGAATAAGTTCGCATCGGCAGGTCGATGAATTCTTCGAGCCCCGCGAACTCTGTGATTGCGGGGGCAAGTTCTTCGGTTTCTTTTTTGCTGTAGCCCATGGCCAATCCACCGAGAAGGATGTTCTTTTCACCCGAAAGTGCAGGCATCAACACGGCACCAACACCTAGCAAAACGGGTCGGGCCGATGCATAAACCGCACCGTTAGCAGGTTGAGTTAGTCCTGCAACCGCCCGCAAAAGGCTCGATTTTCCTGAGCCATTAGTGCCGATGATGCCAACGGTTTCACCCTTATAGACAGTGAACGAAACGTTCTTTACCGCGTGAACCTGACGCAACTGACCGCGGCTTCCTTTTTTGCTAACGCCGTTGTACTTGTTTGCCTTTTTGCCAGAGGCATAAACCTGATAAATGATGTCGACGCCGTCAACGACGACCACGGGTTGACGTTCTTCGGTTGCGGGTGCGCTCGGTGCGGTTTCGTCAGTCATCGCGTCCGTACACCTCCTCTGCCTTCCAGAAGAAGACGATTCCGACTATCGGCAACAGCACAGCCCAGCCGATGCATAGCAACCAAAGTTCGGTGGTCGGTGCATAGCCGTTGACCAAAAGGCCACGGGCAAGTTCGATGAAGTCATAGAACGGGTTGAACTTGAACACGGCCATGACCTCGGGCCACTTGCCGAGCACTTTGTCGACGCTGAAGAACACACCGCTCACATAAAACGCGATTCGAATAACAAACGGGATGAGCTTGCCGAGGTCACGCAATTGAGCGTTGAGTCTTGCAGCAACCAAAGCCAGGCCGAAGCTGAAAGAAGTCATTAGCAAAATAACTACAGGAAACAGAAGCCAACTGACCGTCAATGATTGCTGGGTGATGAGGATCGTGATGAGTAGCAGGGCAATCTGCGGCCAGAGATTGATGAACTGTTGAATCACGGTTGAAAGCGGAAGTAGCGCTCTCGGAAAAGTAAGGCTTTTGACTAGCCCAGAGTTGCCTGTAATGCTCCCAGCGCCAGACTGGAAGCAGCCGCTCATGAATGAGAACAGAAAAACACCGGTGAACAAGAACGGCAAGAAGTTATGCGGACGACTGCTGCCTAGAATAAGACCGAAGATTAGACCGTATGTACCCGCCTGAATGGTGGGCAACAGAATGTTCCACCAGCCACCGAGTCTGGTTCGAGCGTGAGTGGCTTGGTTAGTGAAGTTTGAAAGCATCCAGGCGAAGCCACGGCGTTGCCAAACCTCGGCGATGTATTTGAAAAATGGAGGCCTAGCGCCGATGCGCTTCAGACCATGCGTAGTAGCAAACTCCGCAAGGGTCACTGGTTCCTCCGATGTTCTAAAACCGAAACCTGGTTCTATGAAAGTTTACCTTTGGCAATAAAGGTTCGAACTGAGTTGTGAATCTTGTTGAAGTCGGGCACATCTGGTTCGAACCCGTTTTTCGGCACGAGAGCGAGAGTTTTAATGCCATGCTTCTTAGCCTTGGTGGCTAGATCGACATAAACCGAAAGCATGCCAACCGGGATGTCGGTCATCACGAGCTCTTTCGAAGCTGAGGCGATCTGCTCGAATCGAGCGAGCACGTTTGCCGGGTCCATCTGCTTGAGAATCGCCTTCTGAATCTCGGCCTGACGGGCCATGCGGTCGTAGTCGCTAGTCAGGTGACGAGAGCGCCCATACCAAAGTGCGTGATAGCCGTCGAGGTGCTGAGGGTTAGGGCTTGCGCGCAACCATTCACGAGCATCCGAGGCATCATCACGCTGACCACCGATCGGCAGGTCTTGTTTAATGACGATGTCGACACCACCGAGAGCATCGATCAGGCGGGAAAACTCGCTCATATCGATCTGCACGTAAGACTGAATCTTCAAGCCCGTGACACCCTCGACGGCATCGCGCGTGGCTTCGATGCCGGGGTTGCTGCCATTCTTGACGGCATCTGGATAGAGGTCTTGGTGGTTATCCATGGTGTCTTTATAGATCGCGTTGATCAGACATTCAACCCCGCAAGACCAGCCGCTCGGATAGACGCTCCAAAGTGGAGAATCGGCCGAGAACGGCACCTTTTGCAGATTTCTAGGGATGCTGATGGTGACCGTCTTGCCCGTTGCGGCTTCGATGCTCACCACCGAAATCGAGTCAGGTCGAACACCGAAACGATCACTGCCAGCGTCGGAACCAAGCAACATGATGTTGTATCGACCATCGATTGGAGCGGTGTATCCCTGCTGGTTAAAAATCGAGCCAATAGCACCTGTGCCGGCGCCTACAAAGTTTCCTGCCGAGCTGATCGCGAGGGTTCCAAGCGAGGCCACCAACACGAAAGCACCGAGAGCGATCCATTTGTCCCGATCAAAGAGGCGACCGAGTTGAGAAAGTCTCAGAGCATCCACGGCCAGCACCAAGAAGATCACGGCATAGACAATCAGGGCCCACGAGATAACCGTGCCAACAAAAGGCAGGGTGACCAGCCAGATTACCCAGCCCTTGTTGATCAGACCGAGCAACAACAAAAAGCCGACCAGCCCCCAAACCGTCAGTGTGGCCCGAAGCCCGAAGCGGGCAAGTTTGCGGTTGCCGCCAACCAGCTGAGCAAGCCCCGGAACGATTAGCGTGAAGACTAGTAGCCACCAGGCTCTGGTGCGCAATTTTTCGGGGGTGGCCCGGTCAACATTGCGAAAGGGACTCGAGCTTTGCGTGCTCGTCCTAGGTGGCAAATAACTCACAGTTGCGACTTCAGCTTTTCGTTCTTCTCGGCTACCTGGTCTTTTAGCGATTCGCCAAAGGCCGAAAGCTTGGCGGAGAGTTTCTCGTCGAAAGCACCGAGGATGCGCGCGGCAAGAATTCCGGCATTCTTGGCTCCACCTATCGAGACGGTTGCCACGGGGATTCCGGCCGGCATCTGCACTATCGAAAGAAGCGAGTCGAGCCCGTCAAGTTTTGCGAGCGGAACTGGAACGCCGATCACCGGAAGAGTGGTCACCGAGGCAAGCATTCCTGGCAGGTGGGCAGCACCTCCAGCGCCGGCGATGACGACTTTGATGCCGCGACCGGCGGCAGCTTTGCCCCACTCGATCATGCGCTCAGGTGTGCGGTGAGCCGAAAGAACCTCTACCTCTGATTCGATGCCGAATTCCTTCAGGACCTGCACCGCATCAGACATCACGTTCCAATCGGAATCGGATCCCATTACGACGCCTACAAGTGGATTGGCCATCGGAACTCCTCAAATCTGGCGCCATTGGCTGCCACAGTCAGCCCTACAGGGCACCTTGTAATTTTAGACGCGCAGCGCGAATTAGCCCTGAAGCAAGGCCTGCGCCGTGGCGTTGGCTTCAGTTGTGGCGAAGTCGAGTGAGTCACTGATCACGGTGACGTGCCCCATCTTGCGGCCAGCCCGAGCGCCTTTGCCGTAGGTGTGCACCTTGGCAACTGGATGTTCGCCGAGAACTTTCTCGAAACCACTCACAAAGTCGTTGCGGTCGTCAACCCCGAGAATGTTGACCATGACCGACCAGGCTGCGCGAGCATCCGTCGACCCGAGCGGAAGGTTGAGCACGGCTCGCAGGTGTTGCTCAAACTGGCTCGTGACAGAGCCTTCGATGCTGAAGTGGCCAGAGTTGTGCGGACGCATGGCAAGCTCGTTGATCAAAAGTCGGCCGTTTGGGGTTTCGAACATCTCGACTGCAAGCACACCCGCGACTCCAACGCCATCGGCAACCGAGCGTGCAATTTCGGCAGCGTGCGCGATGGTTTCGGCGTTAGCGCCTGGCGCAGGGGCAACAACTTCGGCACAAACACCGTTGGCCTGAGTGGTCTGCACGAGCGGCCACGTGGCAAAGTCGCCGCTTGGAGTGCGTGCGCTAAGTTGCGCGACTTCGCGAACGAACGACACCTTCTCTTCGGCCAGCAGAGTGCCACCAACCCTGGTCAGAGCGTCCGGTTCGAGCCAGTCCTGCGCGTCAGAAGCCGAACGGATAATGCGCACACCCTTGCCGTCGTAGCCACCAATCGGCGTCTTGAGCACGCAGACACCGCCGTTTGCGTTCAGAAACTCCTGGAGTTCATCCGCGGTTTGAACGGCTGCCCAAACCGGCATCGGCAAACCGAGTTCGTGAAGGCGACGTCGCATTTCGAGCTTATTTTGGGCGAACGCGAGCGCCCGCGAAGGTGGTTGAACCGAAACGCCTTCGGCCTCGAGCCGACGAAGAATCTCCAGTGGCACGTGCTCATGATCGAACGTAATGACGTCGACGGTTTTGGCGAACTCGGCAACCGTCTCGAACTTGGTGTAGTCACCAACCTGGGTCGCGGCGAGCGCCGCCGAAGAGCCGTGGGCTTCGGCGAGAACCTTGATTTCGAGACCGAGTTCGAGCGCTGGCACGATCATCATGCGTGCGAGCTGACCGCCGCCGATTACTCCAACGCGCAGGGTCATTCGGTTCCTCTCGGTGGTTTGCGTTTCGCCGACTGGCGAGCATCCACTTCTATTTTGCCAGCGTTTGGCGTAGTTCTTCGGCGAGTTCTTTTGCTCGCGGCAGCCCGGACAAAACCAACGGTTCGCCATCGGCCACCGAAATCACTATGCCCCGGCCACGCGAATAGTCGATCGCTGTTACCGAGCCGTTTGGCACCTCGCGCTTGATGCGGGCGAAGAGCCCGACTCGCGACACAATTCGCGTGGTGGTGAAGTCGACAAAGGTGGTTGCAAAACGCCAGGTTGGCAGCAACCAGAACACGATAACGAGCAGACCGGTGACCGAATAGACCGTGATGGTGATCCAGTCGTCATAGACGTGCCCCGAAATAAAGGCCAGGGCAAACACGCATAAGAAGAGGATCAAGTGCGCAAACCAGAGCTTGCTGCCGCGCTGTCGAACGCGGGCCAGAACGAACTCTTGCTGAAAGGTCACCGCTTAATTGTGCCTGAGATGCACGATGTCGCCGGCAGCCACCGCATAGAGTTGCTGCTCCCCGTCGACCGCAACGAGGATGCGCCCGCTCTGGTCGAGCTCGACACCTTTGCCCTCGAGCACCTGGTCGCCCGGAAGCAACACCCGCACGCGTCTACCGATGCTCGAGCACTTGGCACTCGCACTTCGGCGCAGTCCACTCGCGTCGGCGTCACCGCGATACAGGGTAAACGCGCGATAAAGATGAACGAACTCGTTCAAGAACGCTTCGAGCGCAGCCTCAAACGAAACGCTTGCGCCCTCGAGACGAAGCGATGTCGCGGTTTCGATTGGCAGCTCATCCTTGTTTTGAGCGATGTTTAACCCAACACCGATTACGACTCCGCTGCCATCTGGCAGCAACTCACTGAGAATGCCCGAAATCTTGTGCTCGCCAACCAAAACATCGTTCGGCCATTTGAGGGTCACTTCGCGTTCGGCCAGCAAACCGCCAACCGCCTTGGTCATCGCGAGGCCGGCAAGGATGGGTAGCCAGCCGAAGTGCTCAACGCCAACGCCGTGCGGTCTCACCAGCACCGACACCGACAGCGATGAACCAACCGGTGAATCCCACTGGCGACCACTGCGGCCTCGGCCCGCGGTCTGCGAACCGGCGGCCAACACCGACAAATCCGGCCAATCGTTTGGGCTAGTCGAAGCGGCTTGAGCAACATCCGCGTTTGTCGACCCAGTGGTCTCGACATAGTCGATTCGGGCAACCAACTGGTTGAGGTGCTCTAGATTCATGGTCAAAGGCTACTAGAGTGGCTTTCATGTCAGACAACACACCAAAGCATGACATGTCCACCACGGCAGGCAAGTTGGCCGACCTTCGAGACCGCTATCACGAAGCGGTTTTGGCCAGTGGCGAAGCAGCGATTGCTAAGCAACACGCAAAGGGCAAGAAGACAGCCCGCGAGCGCATCGAACTGCTGCTCGACGAAGGCTCGTTTGAAGAGCTTGACGAATTCGTTAGACACCGTTCCACCGCCTTCGGCATGGACCGAAACCGACCTTACGGTGACTCGGTGGTCACCGGAGTGGGCACCATTCAAGGACGCCAGGTTGCCGTCTTCTCGCAGGACTTCACCATATTCGGTGGATCACTCGGCGAGGCCGCCGGCAACAAAATCATCAAGGTCATGGACCTCGCACTGTCGACCGGTGTGCCACTTATCGGAATCCTCGACTCGGGCGGCGCACGCATTCAAGAGGGCGTGATCGCACTCGGCAAATACGGTGAAATCTTCAAGCGCAACACCATGGCTTCTGGCGTGATCCCCCAGATTTCGATCATCATGGGCCCAGCCGCCGGTGGAGCGGTTTACTCCCCTGCACTTACCGACTTTGTGATCATGGTCGACAAAACCTCGAACATGTTCGTCACCGGTCCAGACGTGATCAAGACCGTAACCGGCGAGGATGTCGGCATGGAGGAACTCGGTGGCGCTCGCGCCCACAACGAAACCTCCGGTGTGGCTCACTACCTGGCCGTGGATGAAAACGACGCGATCGACTACGCGCGCTCGCTGCTTTCTTATCTGCCGCTGAACAACCTCAGCGAGACCGAACGTTACGCCGTCACGGATGTTCTCGAGGTGACCGACGAAGACCGCGTTCTCGACACCTTTATTCCAGACTCCCCGAACCAGCCCTATGACATGCGCTCGATCATCGAAGCGCTCGTGGATGAGAACGAGTTTCTCGAGGTTCAGCCTCTGTTCGCTCCGAACATCCTGATTGGTTTCGCCCGTGTCGATGGGCAGAGCGTCGGAATCGTGGCGAACCAACCACAACAGATGGCTGGAACCCTGAACATTGACGCCGGTGAAAAGGCCGCTCGTTTCGTTAGATTCTGCGATGCCTTCTCGATTCCGATTCTCACCCTGGTCGATGTTCCCGGTTATCTGCCTGGCACAGATCAGGAATGGGCCGGTGTGATTCGTCGCGGTGCAAAGTTGCTTTACGCATACGCCGAGGCGACCGTTCCGCTGGTGACCGTGATCACTCGCAAGGCATACGGTGGTGCATACATCGTGATGGGTTCAAAGCAACTCGGTGCAGACATCAACCTCGCTTGGCCGACCGCAGAAATCGCCGTGATGGGTGGTCAGGGCGCAGTGAACATTCTGTTCCGCGACAAGATCAAGGCGGCCGAAGAAGCGGGCGAGGATGTTGCCGCAGTGCGGGCCAAGCTCGCCGCGGAATACACCTACAACGTAGCCAGCCCGTTCCTCGCGGCCGAGCGCGGTGAACTCGATGGCATCATCGAACCGTCGGCAACCCGTGTCAACGTAATCAAAGCCCTGCGTGCGCTCAAGACCAAACGCGCCAACATGCCTCCGAAGAAGCACGGAAACATTCCTCTCTGATGAACGAGAATCTCGACATCCGAGTTGAACGCGGTGAGCCAAACTCCGAGGAGTTGGCCGCTGCAATCGCGGTAATTCAGTCGATGCTAGCCACGGCCCAAGCCGAGGCGGCAGAGGCGGCCACCCGCAAACCGAATGCGCGTTCGAGTTGGAACCGCAATCACGGTCTGCTACGTGCTCCGATCCAAGCTGGTCAAGGCCAGTGGGGCGCGGCAATCACGGCGGGACTTAACTAGCAACACCAACCAAACAAAACCAGATTAGGAAATGCAATGACGCGTACACCTACCAAGATCGACGAACTAGCCGAGGGCTGGGTCGTCAAGATCGCAGAACTGAGCCCATCGTTTGCCACCTATGCCGGCATCGCCGGAGGCGAAGACAAACTCGATGACGCATCGCCCGAGGCCGAGGCCGAGGGCTACCGCCTTCAGAAAGACCTGCTCGCCAAGCTGAACGAACTCAGCCCGGTCGACAAGGTTGACGAAATCACCAAGGATGCTCTCGCCGCGAGCCTTGAGCTCGGCATCGAGTCTTACGAGGCCGGCCTCTATCACCGCGACTTGAACGTCATCGCGTCACCTGCGCAGGGCATCCGTGACATCTTCGACCTGTCACCGACCGCAACCGAGAACGACTGGAGCAACCTTGCCAAGCGCATGAAGGCCGTCGAAGGTGCGCTCGACGGATACATGGCTAGCCTTCGCGAGGGCATTGCCGCCAAGGATGCCCCGGCTCGCCGCCAGGTCGAGCAGATCATCACGCAGGTCGAGCAGATCACCAACGAAAACGGATTCTTCATCAAGTTCGCAGGGGCAGCCAAGGCCGAAAATGGCGAGCTGAGCGCTGCGTTGAAGTCCGAAGTTGAGGCCGCTGGCCGCGCCGCTACCGAGGGCTACGCGAAGTTCGGCGAGTTCTTGAAGAACGAGTTGCTGCCAAACGCGTCGGCACAGGATGCCATCGGTCGTGAGCGCTACGCGTTACACAGCCGCAAGTTCCTCGGAGCCAAGATCGATCTCGACGAAACCTACGAGTGGGGCCGCGAAGAACTGGCCAGAGTCACCGCCGAGCAAGAGGCGGTTGCCAAGCAGATCAAGCCTGGCGCTACCGTTGCCGAGGCGATCGAGGCGCTAGACAACGACCCGAGCCGCAAGCTGCACGGCACCGAAGAACTTCAGCGCTGGATGCAGAAGCTTTCAGACACCGCCATCGAAAAGCTGGCCGGAACTCACTTCGACATCGCCGAACCACTCAAGACCCTCGAGTGCATGATCGCCCCAACTCAACACGGTGGCATCTACTACACCGGTCCGACAGACGACTTCAGCCGCCCGGGCCGCATGTGGTGGTCGGTGCCGGTTGGCGTGACCGAGTTCGACACCTGGCGTGAAACCACCACGGTTTATCACGAGGGTGTCCCGGGCCACCACCTCCAGATTGCCCAGCAGGTTTATAACCGTGCCGAGCTCAACTCTTGGCGTCGCCTCGCATCGTGGTGTTCTGGTCACGGAGAGGGATGGGCGCTCTATGCCGAGCGTCTGATGGCCGACCTGGGCTTCCTTGACGACCCGGGCGATCGTCTGGGAATGCTCGACGGACAGCGCATGCGCGCTGCCCGCGTGGTTCTCGACCTCGGTGTTCACCTCGGCAAGCCAAAGCTCGACGGCACCGGTGTTTGGGACTTTGACTATGCGCTCAACTTCATGCGTTCGAACGTCAACATGAGCGACCAGTTTGTGAACTTCGAAGTCAACCGATACTTCGGTTGGCCAGGGCAGGCTCCTTCTTACAAGATCGGGCAACGCATCTGGGAACAGATTCGCGACGAGCTCAAATCGCGCGAGGGCGACGCCTTCGACCTGAAGGCCTTCCACCGGGATGCCCTCAACATGGGTGCAGTCGGACTCGACACACTGCGCAAGGCACTACTGGGCTAACCCGAACGAAGCAAACCTCAGGTTGCCCTGTCCACTTAACTGGGGACAGGTCAATCGCCTTTTTTGGTTGGGTTGGGATCGGCTCCAGAGCCACAATGGTTTTGGAGGTCGCAGTAACGGGATAGCGCCCTCTAATCGGGGGAGTCGAGCAATCGACTCAGGGTAGAGAAGACGGATCTTCGGACCGTCTTTTCTCTCTTTAAGGCAGCCTCAGCAGAAGCGTTGGCCCGGACGTGTTTCGGTTTGTGGCCGCGAGAGTCACCATCCATGTCTCGCCAGCCGGTGCCCGCACGGTGACTCGCCCAGAGCTGACTCCATCAATCGCAGAGGCCACATCGCCGAGCATTCTCGCCACGAGTTCTGGCTCGGCGGTATCGAGCCCACCCTCGTCGAGTAGAACAACTTCGACCCCTCGAATTCGAGCGTTGCGAACAGCCTCTCGAACGCGTTCGTTGACAAGTGCCCGACCGCGGATTTCATCTCGCAGACCAGCCTCACCCAACCGAGCGCTTTCACGTTCGGCGTCGGTCAACCGACCTCCACTTTCAACGATCCGCTCGAGCATCGGAAGCGAAGAAGAGAGCGCGAGCTGGGCACGTTCCTTACGTTCTAGGCGCTGTGCCGTGGTGGCGGCGGCAGCCGTGGCTTCTCGTCTGGCAAGTTCGTTGAGTTCTGCGACATCCGAGGATGCTCGCTCGATGCCGATCGAAAGAGCCTGACCCGCGGCAACCAGCAAGGCCATGCCGATGATTCCTGAGTCGAAAACCGCTCTAAAGCCGCCCCATTGAACGCATTGAAAGGCGACAACTGCAGTGCCGAACCAAGCTATCGTTCGATGGCGACGAACCGCAGTTGCAGCCAGCAAAACCCCCAGGCCGCCGACATACCAGGTGGCGAAGGTGTTGTGCCAGGCGCCGACAATAAGTGGGTTGACCAGCATGGGCAGGGTCACTGCAACGAATAGATTCGCCCAGGCCTGAGGCGCTGGCATCCTGGCGCCTTTGTAGAGACCGAGTGTCGTGACTATCGCCAAAACATAGATTGCGATGGCGAAGGCGCCGATGGTCGGGGCGCTGTAGGAGCTGAGCCAGAACGCGCCGAGCACTGCGTGATAGAGGCCGAAGAGCCCACCAATGATGCTGATGCCAGCTCGCGAGATTCTAATCATTGAGCTGCCATTCGATGACGATGGATGTTCCGCCGCCGAGTTTGGAATCGATGAATACCCGACCGCCAATTCGCTCGACTCGCTCGGTTATCGAAATTCGCAACCCGAGCCGGTTCTTTGGAACGCGGCTAGGGCGGAACCCCACGCCGTCATCTCGAACGACGATTTTCAGTTCACGGTCGGTTGCCTTGAGTCTGACCAGTCTCTTCGCGCCGCGGCCAGCGTGCTGCATGGAGTTGGTGACAGCCTGTGCCGTGGCGTCGGTAAGAGCTTCGACCACCTCGGCCGCGAGTTGTTTTGCGGTGGCACCGCTTGCCGAGATATCACATTCTGGATCTTGGCGTCTGACGGATTCACTGAGAGCTTGAAAGAACGAAATAACCGAAATTGATTCGCGTCTGGTCTCTGTCTCTGAAGCCGCCAACTTCAGTTTGGTGATTGCCTCGCCCGCTAATTCGGCCGACGCGCGGTATTGTTCCTCGCTATTTGCATTAGCTGCCACAATGAGCGTGGTCAGAACCGAGTCGTGCACCAAAGCGTCAATTCGTGAGCGCTCTCGTTCGATTGCGTCGGTGCGGGCACGTTCAGCCGCCGCAGCCGTAGCCTGTGCTGAGGCGAGATCAACCTTCGCCGCACTGCTTCTCAATAACTGGGCTAAAGACACCACAGTCGCAGGAAAGAGAACTATGTATGAAGCATCCTGCAGAGCCGTAGCAAACTGCGCCGAGCCCCCAGTGGTCTGTGTGTGCAACACATACCAAACCATCGGTATCGAGATCATGTAACCCCAAGCCCACCATTTTGGAATGTGCATGCCCACGGCCATCGAAGCAATACCAGTTGCCCACCAGACCCATGGCCTAAAGCCGTCGGGAAGGGCTGCCGCGTCTGGCACCGACAGGGGCCAAGCCAACATCACGAGCAGCACGACTGCGGCGTGAGCCGTGTAACCAGCTAATGTTCCTCGGCCGAACCAAAAGTTATAAACGTTGAACGCTTGCACCGCGATGATCAGGCCGAGGCCCATCCAGGTATAAAACGGATCGAGATAGGGCAACTGGGGCCAAGCGTTGGCCAGCATTTCGACTCCGGTGATCAAAGCGACGATGCTGAAGGCGCGGCCGATCAAGGTGTCAACTCGAGCGAGTGCGAGCGAGCGAGTGGATGACTGCAGCACCGACATTAGATCGAGCTCTCGTCGATTAGGCCGTCTTCGATTGCGCGCAAAAGAAGTTCCGTCTTGCTCGAGACCGGCCGCCCAATATCGGCGTATTTGGAACGCACCCGATCGATGTGCTCTTTGGCTGTATTCATTTTGATGTTCAGACTGAAGGCAACCTGTTTGAGAGCGAGGCCCGAAGCATAAAGGGTCAGCACCTCTCGCTCGCGCGGTGAAAGTTTCGCCTCTTTGAACTCGAGGTCGGAGTCGATTGCAGCGGTGGTTTGAGTGTTGTTGACGTAGATGCCGTTGGCAACCAAGCGGATGGCCGAGGCAAGCTCATCCATGCTCTGGGCTTTCGGCACGATCGCCGCAGCCCCTGCCTTGATAGCCGCGCGAATCAGGTTTCGCTTATCGGCGATGCTAAAGATGAGGATTTGGCTACCGAGCTCACGAACCCTGGTCACGTTGTCTTCGACCAGTGAGCCGTCGGAAAGCGAAAGGTCGAGAACCACAACCTGTGGCACGACATCGCCGAGAGCCAGGAATAGTGCGTCAACCGAAGGTGCCGAGGCGAGCAGATCGAAACCGTATTCTTCGCAGGCCGCTTTGAATCCAAGACGAATCGCATCGTGGTCATCGACGATGGCAACGCTGACTCTCTCGTCGATTATTGCGGTCGACTCCCCCGAGGTCTGCGTGTTACTCATTGTCGAATAAGGCTAGCAACTGCTTCTACGTGGTGAGTGTGCGGAAACAGGTCAAAGGCCCTAAGTGATGCCAACTTGTAACCACCGGCCAGTAGCGGCTTAAGGTCTCGGGCAAGCGCTACCGGGTCACAAGCCACATAAACGATGTGTGCCGGAGCCAACTCAAGCAACTGCCCGACGACCTTGCCGCCCGCGCCCGAGCGAGGCGGGTCGAGCACGACGGTTGCCGAGGATGCTGGCGAACCGGCTTTCTTATGATTCGTGATCTTCTCGGCGAGAAAACGCTCGGTAGGTTGGCATACCGCCTTGACATTGGCTAGGTCGGCAAGGTTGAGCACCGCGTCATCCGTGGCCTGTTTGAATGCTTCTACCGTGGTCACCTTGGCATCGTTGCCGAACCGAGCCGCGATTGCACCGGCAAACAGCCCAACGCCGCCGTAAAGATCGAGGTTGTCGGCGGACTTGTCGAAACCGGCCTTGGCTATCGCATTGGTCACGGCCGAGGCGAGCAGATCGGGAGCTTTGCGGTGCACCTGCCAAAAGCCGCCACCAGAAATGCGGAACGTACGACCGGCCGCGCGCTCGACGAGACGCTCGTCGCCCTTGACCTTCTTGTCGACCGAATACTGAACCTGACCGGTGTTCGATGCGGCGATCTCAATCTTTGAAACGCCTGACCAGTTTTTGAGGTGCAGCCCAAGTTCGCGAATGTCTTCGACGGCGAGCGGCAGATCACGAGTTTCAACAACCTCGTGAGTGCGTTCCCGGTAAGGGCCGGCCGTGCCGAACTCGTCAACGTGAAGTTGAACTCGAGTTCGATAGCCGAGACCGTTCGCGATGTCGTCACCGGGCGCAAGTTCGACCTCGGGACGAAGTTCGATGCCCGCCATGCGAGCCAAGGCCTCTTCGAGCACATCGGCCTTGAGTTCGCGCTGATAGTCGAGATCGATGTGGCCAAACTCGGCTCCGCCCGCTCCACCCTCTCGAGCGGCCTTCCAGAAGTGCTTAACGCGGTGTTCGCTCGGCTCTAGCACCTCGGTGGTCTCGGCTCGGCAAAACGCGCCGCCCTTGTCTTCAAACACGCGGGCCTTGACCTTCTCACCGGGCAGGGTGTGCGAAACGAACACCACGCGACCCTCGTGACGAGCCACAAAAATGCCGCCGTGCGCCACCTTTTCAATCGAAAGAGTCAGTTCTTGGCCTAGCCAGTTAACGGGTTTGTTCACTCGTCAAGTGTGCCAGACTCATTCTGTGACTCGCCTCGTTTTAGCATCGACTTCGCCAGCCCGCTTGCGCGTCTTGCGTGATGCCGGCATCGAACCAATCACGATTGCCCCGCTGGTCGACGAGGATGCTGTCGAGGATCGTGCCCGCGCGATGGGCCTCATAACGAACACCGAGCACGTCGTGCACGTGCTAGCCAAGGCCAAGGCCGAAGCCGTGGCCGCCATGGGCGAGAGCGCCGGCGCGCTCATCCTCGGCTGTGATTCGCAGCTCGACCTAGACGCTGAGTCGCTAGGCAAACCCCACGACCCGGCCGTTGCTATTGAGCGTTGGAAAAGGCTTCGAGGCAACACCGGAGTGCTCTATTCGGGCCATTGGCTAATCGATAATCGCAACTCTCAACCCGGCAAACTACCACCAGCCGTCGGTTTGGTCTCGGGAACGAAAGTTCATTTTGCCGACATTTCTGATGCCGAAATCGAGGCATACGTAGCCACTGGAGAGCCGCTGAAGGTGGCGGGAGCGTTCACCATAGACGGGCTCGGCGGAGCGTTTTTGACCCGAATTGAAGGCGACGCCCACACCGTGATTGGCGTCTCTCTTTCGGCTCTGCGTGAACTCTGCCAACTGCTCAAAGTCGAATACACAACCCTCTGGAATCGCCTCTAATCGGTAGGCTTGATTTCTATGACTGCAACAAAAAAGATCACCAAGGTTCTGATCGCCAACCGAGGCGAGATTGCCGTTCGAATCGCACGTGCCGCTCGCGACTCCGGAATCGCATCGGTTGCCGTCTATGCCGATCAAGACCGCGATGCGATGCACGTGAAGCTAGCCGACGAGGCATACGCGCTAAACGGCACCACCGGTCCTGAGACCTACCTGGTGATCGAGAAGATTCTTGCCGTTGCCAAGCAGTCAGGCGCGGATGCGGTTCATCCCGGTTATGGATTTTTGGCTGAAAATGCCGATTTTGCGCGGGCCATAATCGCGGCAGGTTTGATTTGGATTGGCCCGAGCCCAGAGGCCATCGAACGCTTGGGCGACAAGGTTTCGGCTCGACACGTTGCCGAAAAAGTCGGCGCTCCCCTAGCCCCAGGCACGATCAATCCGGTTTCGGGTGCCGCCGAGGTTATTGACTTCGTCAAGGTTCACGGCCTGCCGGTTGCCATCAAGGCCGCATTCGGTGGCGGTGGCCGAGGCATCAAAGTCGCTTACAAACAGGATGAAGTGCAGGAGCTCTTCGAGTCGGCAACGCGCGAGGCGATTGCCGCCTTCGGCCGAGGCGAGTGCTTCGTTGAAAAGTATCTCGAGAAGCCACGGCACGTCGAAACCCAATGCCTCGCCGATGCCTACGGCAACGTTGTAGTGGTTTCGACCCGCGACTGCTCGCTGCAGCGCCGCCACCAGAAACTAGTCGAAGAGGCCCCCGCTCCGTTCCTGAGCGATGAGCAGATTAAGCGCCTTTATGACTCGTCAAAAGAAATCCTGCGCGAAGTTGGCTATCAGGGTGCCGGAACCTGTGAGTTCTTGGTTGCTCAAGATGGCACTATCTCGTTCCTCGAAGTCAACACTCGCCTTCAGGTCGAACACCCAGTTTCCGAAGAGGTCACCGGCCTAGACCTAGTTCGCGAACAGTTCCGCATCGCCGAGGGTGGCAAGCTCGACTACAGCGACCCTGAGATTCGCGGACACTCCTTCGAGTTCCGCATCAACGGCGAGGATGCTGGCCGCAACTTTATGCCGGCACCAGGCCCGGTCAAAGTATTCAAGGCACCGAGCGGTCCTGGCGTGCGCGTCGACACCGGGGTCGAGTCTGGCGACGTAATCTCTGGTTCGTTCGACTCGATGGTCGCCAAGCTCATCGTTACCGGTGCAACCCGCGAGCAGGCACTCGAGCGCAGCCGTCGTGCACTAGCAGAGATGCAGGTCGAGGGTCTTCCGACCGTGCTTCCATTCCACCGCAAGATCGTTAATGACCCAGCCTTTATCGGCGATGCCAAGGCGAACAAGTTCGGCATCTTTACCCGCTGGATCGAGACCGAGTGGACCAACGACATCCCGGCCTGGGGTGGCACACACGAGGATGCCGGCGAGCCGGTGGCTCGCACCAACGTCACCGTCGAGGTCGGCGGCAAGCGCATCGAGGTTTCTCTTCCTGCCCAACTCGTTGGCAAGGGTGGCTCGTCGGCCCCGAGCAAGGCTCCTAAGCGCAAGAGTGCTGGCACCGCATCCGGTGGCAATTCGGGCAACGCGCTGAAAGCACCAATGCAGTCGACCGTGGTCAAGATTGCCGTAGAAGTTGGTCAAGAGGTCGCCGAGGGCGAGCTCGTTGTCGTGCTCGAGGCCATGAAGATGGAACAGCCGATGAACGCGCACCGCGCCGGAAAGATCAAATCGATAGGCGCTTCGGTCGGCGAAACCGTTCCGGCCGGAACCGTGCTGCTCGAGTTCGAAGACTAGGTTTCGTTCGCTCTCACTCTTACCCTGTGAGCCGGACGCTTTTCAGCGTTCTGGTTTGGCGTTAGGTTAGAGCCATGGATACTTTCTCAGCCCTGCTTTCGCTTGCCGGTTATGTCGTTTTGGGTGTCTTCGCCCTGTTGCTGTTGGTTTCGTCATTCAAAATCGTCAACCAGGCGACCGTTGCCGTTGTAACCATGTTCGGAAAATACCGTCGCGTGCTGCGTCCTGGTTTGAACATGCTGATTCCATTCATCGAACGCATCAACCGTGTGGTGCCGATTCAGAACCGAACCGAACAACTCCAGTTCAAGACCATCACCAACGACCAAGCGGTCGTCTATTTCACCGCTACAGTGATCTTTTCGGTCAGCGACCACGAACCAGAAACTGTCAAGACCGTTGCGTTCAAGTTCATCGACGAAAAGTCTTTCGACATTGCCCTGCTGAGCGCCGTCGAAGCCTCGGTTCGTGAATTCGTGGCAACCCGCCTGCAGTCCGAAGTTCTCGGCTTGCGCGGTGAGATTGTCAACCACGCTAAGTCGACCCTGGATGAGCAGCTCTCCGGCTGGGGATACACCGTGATCGACCTCCAGATCACCGAGCTGTCATTCGATAAAGAGGTGACCGACTCGATGGCAAGAATCGTTGCCGCCACCAACCAAAAGATTGCGGCCGAGGCCGAAGGTCAGGCGCTTCTCATCACACGCACCAAGGCCGCCGAGGCAGAGGGTGCCGCGATTCGCATCGCTGCCGAGAACGAGGCAACCGCTGCTCGCCTGCGTGGTGAAGGTTTGGCGATGTTCCGCAAGGCTCTCGCAGAGGGCTTCGGCGAATCGGCTGAGTTGCTTGAAAAGCACGGCCTTGACCCTGCACTGCTGGCTTTCTCGATGTGGACCGAAACCATTCGCGACGCAGCCAAGGAAGGTGCTGGAAACACGATCTTCATCGATGGAAACATCGCCACCGGTGACGACGCGATGCGTCGCCTACAGGCGATGACCGTTAGCGAAAAAGCTCAAAAAACTCAGAAGACGCCAAAAAAGATTTGAGCCCACCCTCCTATTGGTGGACTCAAATCTCTCTTAGGCGGACCTGTGCAAAGCCCGAAGTGAACGGTCGCGCTCGCGCTATACCCGAATCTGAGATGACGAACTGCGCTTGCGCGAAAGGGCGTCAACCGTGGCGGCGAGAATCAAAACTCCACCGGTAACCAAGAAGTTCATGCCAGCATCCCAGCCAAGCAGACCGAGGCCGTTGGCGATGATTGTAATGACCAAGGCTCCGATGGCGGCGTGCATCAGGCGGCCCTTTCCACCGAAGAGGCTCACGCCACCGACGACCGCAGCAGCGACACCGCTCAGCACAATGGTGCGTCCAGCGGTAGCTTCGACGGCACCCAGACGGGAGACGTGGAAGAGACCGGAGATTACGGCAAGTGCCGAACACACCACAAACGAGATGATGCGAATCTTGGCGACCTTGATTCCGGCGCGGCGGGCGGCCTCCGGATTGCCACCGACGGCATAGAGGTGTCGACCAAACCGGGTGCGGTCGAGAACCAAGCCGCCGATTAGCAGAATAGCCAGAGTGATTGGAATCACGATTGGCACTCCCTCAATCGGCTTGAAAACGTTGGCACTTCTGTTAACGTTCATCACGGCCACGATGACTCCACCGATCAGCGCCATTGCACCGTATTTTGCGGCGACAAGTGAAATCGGACGGTTAGGCAAGCCGCTCTTTGAACGACGAGCGCGATCGAGCATCGTGATGAGGATGCCGAGTGCAAGCCCCGCGACTAACACGACCCAGCCGAGCCAGGTCGGCAGGTTTTCGTTCATGATTGCGTTGATGGGAGCGACGTCAACTTTGAACAGTCCACCCTCACCCAGCATGACCAACTGAAGTCCTTGGAACCCAAGGAACAGGCCGAGCGTGACCACAAACGAGGGCACGCCAACTTTGGCGACGAAGAAGCCGATGAGGAATCCGATGGCGGCACCGACCACCAGGGCAAGAACCAGCGCGATCGGCCAATCGAGCCCCATCTGAAGCAGGCGGAACATGACTGCCATCGCGACACCACCGGTTACACCGGCGGAAAGGTCGATCTCGGCGAGCAGGATTACGAAAACCATTGCAGCCGCGAGCATGGTTAGCTCGGCGGCCTGCACGAAGAGGTTGGCCACGTTAAGCGGGCGCAGAAAGTACTCAGGTGCGGCTGCGGTGAAAATACCGACCAGAACAATCAGCGCACCAACCGCAGGAAGAGCTCCCATGTCGCCAGCCTTGACTCGCTGAAAATACGCGCTGATCTGGTCTTTAGCCGTGCCTTCGTGCCCGGTCGCGATCTTTACGTTGCTCACTGTTCGACTCCATCCATGGTCTTTAGTCCGGTTATGTAGCCAATGACTTCGCCCTGGTTTGTTTCTTTGGTTTTCAGGGATGCGACCATCTTGCCCAGATAGAGCACCGAGATGTCGTCGCAAGCTTTGAATACATCGGCGAGGTTGTGGCTAATGATGATTACTGCCACACCTGAATCGGCCAGGGTTCGCACTAGTCGAAGAACCTGTTCCGTTTGAGCGACGCCGAGAGCGGCGGTTGGCTCATCCAGAATCACCAGCTTTGCCTGGCGCAGCACCGAGCGAGCGATTGCAACGGTCTGTCGCTGTCCGCCCGACAGGCTGGAAACTTTTTGACGCACAGATTTGACAGTGCGAACCGAGAGGCTCTCGAGAGCCTTTTGCGCCTGAAGTTCCATGGCGGCTTCGTTGAGAGTGAGGTTCTTGATTTCTTCGCGGCCTAGGAACATGTTCTGAACGATGTCTAGGTTGTCGCAGAGCGCGAGGTCTTGGTAAACGACCTCGATACCGAGGTGCCCTGCCTGACGCGGAGTGTGGATCGAGACCAGCTCGCCATCAAATTTGACTGTGCCGGAGTCATAAGGCTGAACCCCAGCAAGACCCTTGATCAGGGTCGATTTACCGGCACCGTTGTCACCGACCAGAGCGGTGACTCGACCGGCATAAGCGCGAAAGTCGATTCCCTTCAAGACCTCGACGGGGCCGAAGCTCTTCTTTACGTTTTGAAGTTCGATTACTGGGACTTCCACGACTAATCCTTTCGATTAGTGATGCGGCCCACCGAGTTCCCCCGGTGAGCCGCCCACCTACTGACGTATTACTAGTTCACACCATGTGCTGCACAGGCGTCTGCAACTGCTGCGGTACAAATGTCCTCAGCCTTTGCGTCACCAGCGGCAACTACGTCCTTGACGTTGTCAGCACCGACCAATACTGGGTCGAGAGCGACGAATGGGGTGCCGTCGTCAAGAGTCTTGTCAACGGTAGGGGTCTCACCCTTGAGCAGCTGAATAGCGAGCTCGGATGCGGCTGCAGCCTCAATCTTGAATGGCTTGTAGACCGTTGCAGTCTGCTTGCCAAGAAGAACGTTCTGAAGACCGGCAACCGATGCATCTTGACCCGAGATTGGAACGGTCTTGCCGTTCTTGTCGAGGATCGCGATGATGTTGGCTGCGTTGTTGTCGTTCGGTGCTAGAACTGCGTCTACCTTTCCGTCGAGCTTGGTGTAAGCCTGTTCGAACGAGGTGCCGGCGGTTGGGCCATCCCAGGTTCCAGCCATTTCGAAGGCAGGAACTACGCCAGCAGCGGTAAGAACCGAAACAGCACCGTCGTAGAACATCTTGGCGTTACCGTCGGCAGGGTCACCGCTCGAGAAGACAACGCTTGCCTTGGTTGGGTCGATGCCAGCAGCGGCTAGACCATCAAGAACGGTTTGTCCCTGCATCTCGCCAACGCGGGTGTTGTCGAACGACACGTAGTAGTCGGCTCCGTCGATTGGACGGTCGTAGGCAATAACAGGGATGCCCTGTTCCTTAGCCTTGGCTGCTACTGCTGCACCGGCACCCTGGTAGTCAACCAGGATCATGACGCCACAACCCTTGGTGAGCATCTGGTCACCGATGGTTGCGTACTTGCTGGTGTCGCTCTGAGCGTTCTGGATGTCGGCTTCGAATCCAGCGTCGGTCAGCGCAGCTTCGAGAGCTGGGCGGTCGCCTGGCTCCCAGCGAGTTCCGCTGTCGGCGTCAGGCAGGATGATACAAGCGCGTGATGCGCCAGCCGCGGTGGTCGAACAACCACTTAGCAGCATCGCGGACACAGAGGCAACTGCCAAGGCCGCGGTTAGTACTGACTTTTTCATTGTCATTCCTTTTTGGTTTGGTGTTTGACCAGCGTGGTCAGCCTCGATAAAGAGGTTGGGTTTATGTTGGCACAGACAACAAATACAAATATGAAAGAAAACGACTTCGTGACAGGATTGTTATAGTTTGTTCCCTTAGGCAACAGAATGCCCGAATGGATAGGCTTGACCAATGGTGAAGTTGAATAGCCCTTCTGTGGGCGGTGTGCAGACACGTGGTGCAAACCGCGATGACCTGCGTCAGGGTAACCTCGCCACCCTGCTTGAATATGTATACAAAAACACCACCATTTCTCGATCCGACCTAACTGCCGCTACCGGACTTAACCGCAGCACAATTTCTGATCTGGTTGGCGAGCTCGTTGATCTAAACCTTGTCAGCGAGAGCGAAAGCCCGCAGGCAGGCCGAGTTGGTCGCCCAAGCGCGAACGTAACAATTTCCGACAGCATCTTTGCAATCACGGTTGTGCCGCGTCATCACTCGACCACCATCTCGGCGGTCGCTATGAACGGCACAGTCGCAAGCAGGGTGCGAATCGCCACCCCCATTCATCCGAGTCCAGAAGAAGTTTGCGACGCGGTTGAGCGGGGCATCGCTCAGGTGCGCGCCGAACTCAAGCGCGGTTCACGCGTGGTGGGTGTCGCGGTTGTCGTCTCTGGCCAGGTCGATGTTAGAAACAACTCGGTGCGAATCTGTTCAATGCTCAAGTGGGTCGATGTACCTTTCGGAAGCCTCCTCGAAGAACGCCTCAAAATGCCGGTTTGGGTCGACAACGACGGTTCACTGGCTTGTATGGCCGAGAGCAGTTTTGGCGCTGGTCGAGGTTTCAGCGACATCATCTATCTGTTCGGCGGTGCCGGTGGCATCGGTGGCGGGGTTGTGATCGACAACCAATTGGTTCGAGGCTCGCGAGGCTACGCGGGAGAACTCGGCCACATCCGCATCACCGACAGCAGGTCGGTCGACTCGCTCGGTCTGACCGGCACCCTAGAAGCCCTGGTGAACCGCGATGATCTTGCGCACGCTCTCGGCCTAGATGACCCAGAAGACGATGACTTGTCTCGAGCAATACTTTCGGCAACCACTCCGCGCGCGATTCGCCTGATAGAAAAAAAGATTCAAGCACTGGGGTTTGCGTTGGCAAATTTGGTCAACATTTTCAATCCCCAGGTGATTTTGCTTTCTGGATTCTTGCAGCCACTGTTTCAGGCCAACGACTATTCGCTACTGAGCAAGATGCGTCAAAACGCGGTCGCGGGCTCTCGCGAGCACGTGCAGATTCGAACCACCGAGCTCGGTGGGCGCATCCTAGAAATTGGCGGCGCTCAGCTTGCTTTCACCGACCTGATCGCCGACCCGGCACGAGCAAGATTTTTTTGACAAGAATCGGTGGCATCATCCCGAGCCACAACTCGATTTCCTAAAGGTTCGGAATGTGCAGAGCTCGAGCTGCTTCGGTGATCGAGCCACTGAGCGAGGGGTAGACCGCGAAGGTTTTGGCAACTTCATCCACGGTCAGGCGATTTTCAACGGCGAGCGCGATCGGATAAATCAACTCGGATGCCTTTGGCCCAACCACTACCCCGCCGATCACAGTTCCGCCGGTGCTAGCAAAAAGCTTGATGAAACCGTCTTCGATACCGGAAAGCTTGGCGCGGGGGTTTGCTTCGAGCATGATCTTGTGAACCGAGCCGTTCACCTTGCCATCTTCGATTGCCGACTGCTGCCACCCAACAGAAGCGATTTCGGGATTCGTGAAAACGTTAGCCGCAACATTGCGCAACTGGGTCGGGCTTGCCACGTCGCCCAGGGTGTGAAACACTGCGGTTCGACCTTGCATGGCGCTGACCGAAGCGAGAGGCAAAAAGTTAGTGCAGTCACCCACCGCATAGACATTGGCCCTGGATGTGCGGGCAACCTTGTTTACGGCGATGTGACCAGTCTCAGTCAACTCAACGCCAGCCTCAACTAGTCCGAGCCCCGCAGTGTTTGGAATTGCACCGACAGCGATTAGCGCGTGCGATCCGTTTATGGTTCTGCCGTCAGCGAGGGTTACCTCAACGCCGGCGCCCGTATTGGTAACCGACTCGGCTCGAGCCTTGTTGAGCACTTGCATGCCCTTTCGCCTGAAGACGCGTTCGATGAGCTCGGCGGCATCCTTGTCTTCGCTCGGAAGCACCGTGTCGCGACTCGAAATCAGGGTGACCTGAGAACCTAGCCCCGCGAATGCCGAGGCGAACTCAGCGCCAGTCACACCGGAACCAACCACGATCATGTGGTCTGGAACGGCGGTTAGGTTATAGAGATCCAACCAAGTCAGAATGCGTTGGCCGTCAGGAAGCATGGTTTCTAAAGTCCGCGGATGCGCGCCAACGGCCACGATGATTGTCTTAGCTTCGATTCGCTCTTCTCGGCCATCCTGGTGGGTGGCTATCACATGGTGATTTCCGTCGAGTCGACCACTTCCGTGAATGAAGTTGACGCCGTTCGACGTCAACTCTGCCTGCATGTCGGACGACTGCTCCTTAGCAATCTGCAACAAGCGCTGATTTATGGCACCTAGGTCGATGTCCACCTGAGGCTGAACCGACTTGCCCTCGGATTTGAAACGGATGCCAAGTTCGGTTGCGTGACGAACCGCATCTGCCGCGTCGGCTGTGGCTATTAGCCCCTTGGACGGAACGACGTCGGTGAGCACAGCACTACCGCCAACCCCGTTTCGTTCAATCAGCGTCACCTGAGCGCCCAACTGTATGCCGGCTAGAGCCGCCTCATATCCGCCTGGTCCGCCACCGATGATTACGATGTGATGCTTCTTCTTAGTTTCGGTCACCTCTCTATTCTGTCGCCTGTTCACCGCAGTTAGGTGAGCAAAAGGAAAAGGTTTTGGGTTGGTTTGATTGCCTGATTTTGCGGGTCTGTTTGCCCTTCGCAATAGACTCAGAGCATGAGCAATCCACTCGATGATTCGAACTCCAAACCGTTTGAAATAGCCCAGCAAGCAGCCGCTCTGATTGCAGAAAAATCCGGTGTGGCACAGCACGATATCGCGCTAACCCTCGGTTCGGGATGGGCCAAAGCCGCCGACCTGATTGGCGAAACGGTTTCTGCGATTGACGCCACCGAGATCCCCGGTTTCTCTGCTCCGGTTGTCGAGGGACACGTCGCAACCATCCGTTCGATTGCCCTTTCCAACGGCAAGCACGCGCTCGTCTTGGGAGCTCGCACCCACTTTTATGAAGGTCACGGAGTTCGTCGCGTTGTTCACGGTGTTCGCACCGCCGCCGCGACCGGTGCCAAGACCATGATTTTGACCAACGGGGCCGGTGGTCTGAAGCCAAGCTGGCAGCCTGGAACTCCGGTCTTGATTAGCGACCACATCAACCTCACCGCAACCAGCCCGGTCGAAGGCGCAAACTTCGTCGACCTCACCGACCTCTATTCGCAACGTCTTCGCGATCTTGCCAGAACCGTGGATGCGCAGCTAGACGAAGGCGTCTATGCACAGTTTCGCGGGCCACACTACGAGACCCCGGCCGAGGTGCAGATGGTGAAGCACATGGGTGGGCACCTGGTCGGCATGTCCACCGCCCTCGAGGCCATTGCCGCTCGCGAAGCGGGCATGGAGGTGCTCGGCTTCTCGTTGATGACCAACCTTGCCGCGGGCATCCAAGATCACCCGCTCAGCCACGCTGAGGTTCTCGAGGCCGGTCGCGCCGCCGAGTCGAGAATCAGCGCGTTGCTCGCCCAGATTGTTGCCAAACTTTAGCGTTCGCCCGTGAACTCACTGATTGAAACAGCCAAGGCTTGGCTAGCCCAAGACCCGGACCCCGAAACTCGCGCCGAGCTCGAGGCCCTGCTTGCCGCAGGCAACGAGGATGAACTGACCAAGCGCTTTGGGTCTCGGCTCGAGTTTGGCACCGCGGGTCTTCGTGGCGAGTTAGGCGCTGGCTCGAACCGCATGAACCGGGTTCTGGTGGCACAAGCCGCCGTGGGTCTCGCTCGTTTTTTGATCGAACGTGAGGATAAGCCCTCGATAGTGATCGGGTTTGATGCTCGCAAAAACAGCGCGATATTCGCTCGAGACAGCGCAGAGTTGATGGCCGAGCTTGGCGTTCGAGTCTGGCTGTTCGACTCGGCGTGCCCCACCCCCGTGCTCGCTTTTGCTGGCAAGCGACTTGAAGCTAGCGCCGGCGTCATGGTGACCGCGTCACACAATCCAGCGAACGACAACGGCTACAAGGTTTATCTGGGCGGCAGCAACGGCGGCTCGCAGATTGTTCCACCGCAGGATGCCCAAATTGCAGCGCACATCAAGGCTGCCGCAGCAAAGTCAATCGCGGAGTTTGCCCGCAGTCAGAGTTTCGAGCGCGTACCCGACGAGATCTGGCAGGACTATGTCATGACAGCTGCGCGACTGGTTGCGCCGTATCCTGCCAGCAAGTCCGGCTGCAAGATCGTCTATACCCCGATGCACGGCGTTGGTTTGCCGACCGCGATTGCTTTGTTCGAAGCGGCCGGGATGCCGCGACCCGATATTGTTGCCGAACAAGCCGAGCCAGACCCGACCTTTCCTACCGTGGTGTTTCCGAACCCGGAGGAAGCCGGCGCGATGGACCTGTCGTTCGCGCTGGCCCGCGAGGTTGACGCAGACCTGGTTCTGGCAAACGACCCGGATGCCGATCGACTTGCCGTGGGCATCCCCGACGCAACCGCAGTAGCCGGCTTTAGGCGTTTGACCGGTGACGAAGTCGGGTTGATTTTGGGCGACTGGGCTGCGGCCAGAGCGGTCAAGGATAGCCGCACCGGGTCGCTCGCCTGCTCGATAGTTTCGAGTTCGGCGTTGGCTAAGGTAGCGGCGAAATACGAGCTGGATTTCAAGGCAACCCTTACTGGTTTCAAGTGGATTTCAAAGGTCCCCGAGCTGATTTTTGGCTATGAAGAAGCACTCGGTTATTGCCTTGACCCGGAGCACACGCCCGACAAAGACGGCATCTCAGCGGCAGTCGTTGTGGCGGGCATCGCAAACGAGTTGGCGACACGGGGCTCGAACCTTGCCGAGCATCTCACTCAGCTGCAGCGCAAACACGGCTTCTTCGCGACCGGACAAATTTCGATCAGAGTTGATGACCTCAGCGAGATCGATCGCATGATGACATCTCTCAGAAGCGCACCACCGACCTCGATTGACGGGGTCGCCGCGACCCTAACCGACCTGGCTCTGGGAAGCGACGAACTACCACCGACCGACGGTTTGCTGTTCAACCTTGCCGATCGGCGACGAGTAATCGTTCGCCCCAGCGGCACCGAACCAAAACTCAAGTGCTACCTGCAGGCCGAAGCCGACAGCCAGGATGTTGCACAAGCCGCACTGCGAAACCTTGACGCCGCGATGCGTGCGCTTCTGGTTTGAGCTAGGCCTTGGGCTTTGCGATAAACGCTCGCACGCTCTCTGGAACGGGCAGCTGCCGAGACTCATCATCGTCGGCAATAGGATCTTGAGCCACTCGCGTCAGCGGAATCAGTCCAGCCCAGACTCCAGTGCCGATGTCTTCTGGCTCGTCTTCGACTCCGTGCTCGCGAATCTTGAGCGAAGCCTCATCCAGTGGCACAGACAACACAATCGTGGCGGCGAGCTCCTTTTTGGTTGACGCACGAACCTCGCTCGAGCGTCCCGGAAGAAAGCCGTCGGAAACGATTTCTAGGGCTCGCGCCTTTGCTTCTCCGGCGATTTCAACCGCCCGCCCGAAAATCACAGCCGACAGATAATTCATGCTCGAGTTGAACGTGCTGCGTGCAACAACAATCGCGGTCAGTTCGGTCACCGAAATGCACACCGGCGCACCTTCGGCCATCAACCGCATGAAACGTGCGCCCGACGACCCGTGAATCAGAAGCCGGTCGCCATCTCGGGTGTAGCCGTAGGGCAAAATCACCGGTTCGCTATCGATCGACAATGCGATGTGGCACAGGATGTTCGAGTCGAGCACTTCATAGAGCGCGGTTCGATCATCCACGGCCCGCTCACGCATGCGGTTGAGTTGAGTGCGTTCGCTCGAACCCGGTTTAGGCAAAGTCATGAGCCCATTATTGCCGAGCGAGTTCGGTTGGATTGGCGAAATACAAGGGCAAAATTTGCGGGGGAATTACTCCTGGCGGCGCAAACCTCGCGACCGCTAGAGCAGCGACTTGGTGAGCTTGGTTTGCAGTTCTTCGAGATCAAAGAAATGCTCAACTTCGATAATCTCGGCAGGAAGACCCTGCAGCTTGTCGACCAGGTCTGGCGTGGTCATCACGATGTTTGCCTCAAAACCTGCCGAACGGGCGGTGGTCATGTCAACCGCTTCAACGGTTGCCTCAAGCCCAAGCTGCACGAGCACCTTTTCGATGTTCATTTTCAACAGAACACTGGTGCCAATGCCCATGCCACATACCGCAACGATTTTCATAAATTCATCCTCGCAGGTGGCTAAGCCAGGATTGCCCGAATATCTTCCACTGTGCCTGCATTTAACAAACTGTTCACACGATCGGCATCCATGAGCAGGTTAGAAAGCTCTGCCATAAGCCCGAGGTGCCCGTCATGATCGGTTGCACACAGCCCGAAGACCAGACGCACCGGGTCGTTAGCCTCGTTTCCGAAAGCGATTGGCTCACGCAAAACCAGCAGTGACAACCCGACCGAAAAAACCGACTCGGATGGTCGCGCATGCGCAATCGCTATGCCGGGGGCAACCACGAAATAGGGGCCAAACTCGTGCAGCGCGGCGACCACTGCATCCGTATATGGAGCATCGGTGCGACCCGAGATTTCGAGCAGCCCACCGGCGACTCGCAGGGAGCTCTCCGCCGAAGGAAGGCTCGCAATCGCAATCGAACCTTCGGCGAAGGCTTCGGAAAGCAGCGATTCCGTCATTTTGGTTAGCCTCGGGCTGTCGCGAATCCGGCTTCGATCCGAGCCACGAGTTCTTCGCGGTCTTCGATGGCAACGAAGCTTGCCCGAGCGGCGTTAATTTGAAACTGCTCGAGGTCATCTAGGTCATAGCCGAATGCTTCGGTGAGGAGTTTGAGTTCGCGAGTGATCGTGGTTGCGCTCATCAGGCGGTTGTCGGTGTTCACGGTGACGTTGAAGCCGAGGTCATAGAGCACATCAAACGGATGATCGGCCATCTCGGATCCCCACGCCTCGATCGCTCCCGTCTGAAGGTTCGATGAAGGCGAAAGTTCGAGCGGAATCTGCCGGTCGTGCACCCAGTCTGCAATCGGGCCGAGTTCGACAAACTCGAGTTCCCCATCCTTGCGCTTGATAATTACGTCTTCCATGATCCTGACGCCGTGACCAAGACGCAGTGCGCGACCGTTGATCAGCGCATCCTTGATGCTTTCAATGCCGTCGGCCTCACCAGCGTGCACCGTGATTGGGAACATCTGCTCGGCCAGATAGTCGAAGGCCACTTTGTGGCGCTGAGGCAGGAATCCCTTCTCGGGACCTGCGATGTCGAAGCCGACCACCCCGTTGAAACGGTGGCGAACGGCAAGCTCGGCGATTTCGAGACCGCGGTCGTTGTGTCGCATTGCGGTGACCAACTGACCGATCGAAATGTCGCCACCTAGGTCGGCAACCATTTCGATGGCCTCGTCAATTCCGGCTTGCACGGCTTCGACGGTTTCATCGAGGGTGAGTCCAGCGCGCAGGTGTTGTTCAGGCGCCCAGCGAAGCTCCCCGTGAATAACGCCGTCGGCGTGCAAGTCGAGCACGAACTCGCGGGCAACACGGGCAAGCCCATCTTTGGTTTGCATCACGGCGATGGTGTGCTCGAAGGTTTCGAGGTAGCGAACCAACGACCCCGAATCAGCCGCGGCCTGGAACCACTTGCCAAGATCGGCGGCGTTATCGGCGGGCAGTGCGTGCCCGATTTCGGAAGACAACTCGATGATGGTTTGTGGGCGAAGACCGCCGTCGAGGTGGTCGTGCAGCGAAACCTTTGGCAGTTTGGCGAAGTCGATGGTCATGGTTACTTTCGTTTCGGTGGTGGCTCTTGTGTTGCCGCTCTGGTGCTTGGGTGGTGCGGTTTGCGACTAGGCGGTGACCCGGTCGAGCACGATCTGTTTGGTGGATTCGACGGCGTTCGGGTCAATGCTAATGCCGCCACTAAGTGCATCGAGAGCCCGCTCGAATCGAACCGGTTCATCGGTGAGCAAGGTCATCAGAGGCTGGCCTTTGCGAACCGGTTGGCCCTGTTGCGCGTGAAGAGTGATTCCCGCACCGAACTGCACGGCGTCTTCTTTTCGTTCACGCCCGGCACCCAATCGCCAAGAGGCAATTCCAACGGCGAGGGCATCGAGTTTGGTGAGCACTCCGTCGGCCTCGGCCAAAACCTGGTGCGACTCCTTCGCTACCGCTAGCGGAGCATCCGGGTCGCCACCCTGAGCCGAAATCATCGCACGCCACTTGTCCATAGCGCGCCCATCGCGCAACGCCGCGGCCACGTCGACCTCTGGTTGACCAGCCAGTCGAAGCATTTCTCGAGCGAGGTCGACGGTGATGTCGATCACGTCTTGAGGCCCTCCACCGGCCAAAACCTCGACGGCTTCTTTGACCTCAAGCGCGTTGCCAATCTCGAGACCTAGCGGGGTAGTCATGTCGGTCAACAACGCCGAGGTGTTCACACCGGCATCGTTGCCGAGCTGCACGAGCACAGTAGCCAGCTCGCGAGCACGGTCGATGTTTTTCATGAAAGCCCCAGAGCCGACCTTTACATCGAGCACCAAGGATGCGGTTCCCTCGGCAATCTTTTTGCTCATGATCGACGACGCGATCAGCGGAATGGCTTCGACCGTTCCGGTGACGTCTCGAAGTGCATACAGTTTCTTGTCGGCCGGTGCGAGACCTGAGCCGGCCGCGCAAATAACTGCACCGACCGATTCCAGTTGGGCTCGCATCTCTGCGTTTGACAGATTGGCGCGCCAGCCCGGAATCGCTTCGAGCTTGTCGAGCGTGCCACCGGTGTGACCGAGACCGCGACCAGACAACTGTGGCACGGCAACGCCGAACGCGGCGACCAGTGGAGCGAGGGTCAGTGTAATCTTGTCGCCGACCCCGCCGGTCGAATGTTTGTCTGCCGTTGGCCAGGGCAGCGTTTCAAAGTTCAGGCGTTCACCCGAGGCAATCATGGCTAGGGTCAGGTCGCGAATCTCGCGCCGATTCATTCCGTTTAGCAGAATCGCCATCGCCATTGCCGACATCTGTTCGTCGGCCACGACTCCCTTGGTGTAGTTGTCGACCAGCCAGTTGATGGCATCGGTCGAAAGTTCGCCGCCCTCGCGCTTGGCGATGATCAGTTCTACCGCAGAAAAGGTGGCCATCAGATGTTCAAATCGTTCGGACCGAAGGCGTCTGGCAGCACTTCGGCGATGGTCTTCAAGCCAGAGATGGTGTCGAGCACGAGTTCCGGCGCAGAGTGCTCGAATAACAGCTGTCGACAGCGTCCGCACGGCATTAGAACATTCCCGTTTTTATCGCAGCAAGTGAAGGCGACCAGTTTGCCCGCCTGCTGCATGGTCAGCGCGCTAACCAACGAACATTCGGCGCAAAGGCCGAGCCCGTATGAGGCATTCTCGACATTGCAGCCGGTGACGATTTGACCTGAGGTCGTTAGAGCAGCCGCCCCGACCGGAAACTTGGAGTAAGGCGCATAGGCCTTTTGCATCGCTTCACGCGCGTGCTCGCGCAGAGCATCCCAGTCAATCTCCATAAACTCCACCTTGAGTCGATGCGAAGAATCGAACCTTCGCCTAGTTCCAAACTACTTGTTGTTAATGCTCGAGTCGATCACGATTGTGCCGTCACCGATTTCGGTGGCCAGCTGGCTCAGGCGGGTTGCGACGCCGGCCGGATAAGCCAAGGAGTGCGCCTCGGTAAGCGAAACCGAGCCGTCGGCGAGAGTGCCAACGCTTCGACCCGGTGCGCCACCCACAAACGTATCGGTGAGACCAGCCGCGATAGAGGTTTCAACGCTAGGCGCAACGCGCTTAACCACGGATGCCAGAATCAACGACTTGACCTGGGCATTCGCTTCGAGCGCCCACCAGTCGGTGTCGATGCCAATGAAGCGAGGAATCACCTTGGTGCCCTCGTCGGTGGTGAAAACAAAAGCATCTTGTCTAGAAGCGAGCACGACCGACCCGCCGTAGATGAAAATCAAGTCGGCACCGCGGTTAAATAGCCGGAAGGCCAGTTTGGTCTGGGAGGTCGAATCGCCCCAGTTGCCGCTCACCGACCAATCGCGAGGATCGTCGCCGGACGAGCCGATGACGCGCACGCTGGTGCCATCTTGTGAGTTGAAAAACTCGACCCCCTGTTTGAACGCATCAATAACCGAGGTGATTTGCGGGGCTCTAGTCGCGCCAAACGCCGCCACCACACCGGTGTTCGAGGATGCCGCAGCCAGGTAGCCAGCCATGAATGCTGGTTGGGCAGCATCAAACCTAAGTTCGCGAACATTCTCAAGTTCGGCCGATTGACCGTTGCTCGTGGTGAGTTCGGCATCGACCAGCGCAAAACGAATGTTCGGGTTGGCTTTCGCCACGCGATAGGTAGCCGCAGCCATGCGATGAGAAACCGCCACGACAAAATCGCAATCGGCGGCGATCAGATTCTTGAGCTGGTTGACGTAGCTCTCGGTGTTCGGCTTGGCGGTTGCCAGCACTAGTTTGAAGCCGACACCTTGCTTGACCGCCGCGCGCTGAACGCCATCCAAGGCTTGGTCGTCGATGGAGCCGGTTTCGATTTTCGACGCGGATGTCGCGATGCAAGCCTTGTAGTCAACCTCGGTGACTTCGGCGTCAGGCCCGATCGCCGAGCAGCCCGCGATCATGAGAGCAGAGGCAGCGAGAAGCGCGAGGCTTCGAGTCATCCGCATCTTGTCTGTCATGTTGTGTCCATTTTGTCAGTAGGTTGAGCGCTTGAGGTTTTCTCTGCACGGCAAACAACTTAGAGAACGTCGTAGTGCCCCAGTTCGCGCAACTTTGCCACCGCATCTTTGGTGGTTTGAGCCTTTTCGCGAGTGGTGATCAGCAACGCGTCGGGGGTGTCGACCACGACCACGTCGTCTAACCCCGAGATCACAACGACCTTGCCACCCGAACCCACAACGAGGCCGGTCGAATCGATCGAAACCGCCCGCACATCGCCGAGTGTTCGCACCTGGTCAGAGGTTTGGTCGCCGAGATTGCTCAGCGAAGCGAAATCACCGACGTCGGTCCAGTCAAAGGATGCTCGAACCACCCGCATTTCGCCTCGTGCGGCGGCTGGCTCGGCAACCGAATAGTCGATGGCGACCTTTTTGATGCTCGACCACAACTCGGCGTCGGCCGCCGGGTGTTGGCCTGCCGAAAGCGCAGCGGCAAGTTTCTCGACCGTGCGCACGAGCTCTGGCTCGGTGAGTTCGATGGCGCTGAGAAGTCGATCGGCTCGAGTGATGAACATCCCAGCGTTCCAGAGGTAGTCTCCCGAGGCCAAATAATCGGCAGCGAGGGTCTGACTTGGCTTCTCGACGAAGGCAGAAACTTGGCTAACCGCATCCGAGTGCTGCTCCCCCGTTTGGATGTAGCCGTAGGCACTGGTCGCCGAAGTTGGATTAATGCCAATCGCAACGATGTGACCGAGTGCTGCCTGTTGCGCGGCAACTGCAACCGCCGACTCGAATCCGGCTTGGTCGATAATCACGTGATCGGCGGCGAAAGACCCCACGATTGCATCCGCGTCGCGCTGCAGCACCACCGAAGTCGCAAGGGCGATTGCCGCGGTTGAGTCTCTGGGCGATGGCTCGACGAGCAGGTTCGCCTCGGGCAACTGCGGCAACTGCCGCGCCACCGCATCCGAGTGAGCCAGGCCAGTTACCACGAGAATGCGCTCGGCAGGCAAAAATGCCGCCAGCCGAGCAAAGGTTTCTTGTAGCAGTGAACGACCCGAACCGGTGAAATCCTGAAGAAACTTTGGTGCGGCTTCACGAGAGAGCGGCCAAAGCCTTGAGCCAACACCACCGGCGGGGATCACCGCATAGAAATTGGCGTCAAACGAGGGGTTGTTCACGAAATAAACCTAGCCCACGGGGGTTTAGACTTGAAGACAATTGCGCTTCGATGCCGTCGCCAAACAGGAGGATTTCGTGCCCACAAAGCCCGCTGGCACCCTTTATCGCGGCAAGACCGGAATGTGGTCTTGGGTTCTTCACCGAATCACCGGTGTGGCCATCTTTTTCTTTCTCTTGGTGCACACGCTCGACACCGCACTCGTGCGAGTGAGCCCAGAGGCTTATAACGCGGTCATCAACACCTACAAAACTCCAATCATCGGACTGGCCGAGCTCGGTCTTGTGGCCGCACTTCTGTTTCACGGCTTGAATGGCGTGCGCGTAATGCTGATCGACTTCTGGCGCAAGGGTTCGAAATATCAGAACGTGATGTTCTGGATCGTCATCGGCATCGCTTTCATCTTGTTCTTGGGCTTCGCCCCTCGTCACCTGATGCACGTATTCGGATAAGGGAGGAGCGCTAAATGGTAACCATCGAAACCCCTCGCAGCCCGCGCTCACGCAAGCACGCCCAATGGGAAAAGTGGGGCTGGCTCTACATGCGCTACTCGGGCGCTGTGCTGCTGATCCTAATTTTCGGTCACATCGTTATCAACCTGCTCTCTGGCGAGGGCATAAAGCAGATCGACTTCGCCTTTGTGGCCGGCAAGTGGGCAAGCCCGTTCTGGCAGGTCTACGACGTTCTGATGTTGTGGCTAGCTCTGATTCACGGCACCAACGGCATGCGCACCATCGTCAACGATTACACCGAACGCGAAACCGTTCGCAAAGCCCTTAACTACACGCTCTGGATTGTCTGCGGTCTCTTGATCGTGCTGGGCACCCTTGTTTGCGTAACCTTCGACCCATGCATCGACCAGGCCATGCGAGCCTCGCTCGAGGTTTGCAAAGGATAACCAGTGACCAAACCACGCATTCATAACTACACCTATGACGTCGTCATTGTCGGCGCCGGTGGTGCCGGTATGCGCGCCGCAATCGAGGCCGGCCCGCACGCCAAGACCGCAGTAATCAGCAAGCTCTTTCCAACCCGCTCGCACACCGGTGCAGCACAGGGAGGCATGGCCGCAGCTCTAGCCAACGTCGAAGAAGACAGCTGGGAGTGGCACACTTTCGACACCGTCAAGGGTGGCGACTACCTGGTCGACCAGGATGCTGCCGAAATCCTTGCCAAGGAATCGGTTCAGGCGGTCATCGACCTCGAAAACATGGGTCTTCCGTTCAACCGCACCCCCGACGGCAAGATCGACCAGCGTCGTTTCGGAGGTCACACTCGCGACCACGGAAAGGCACCCGTTCGTCGCTCCTGCTACGCAGCCGACCGCACCGGTCACATGATTCTGCAGACCCTTTACCAGAACTGCGTAAAGCTCGGCATCGAGTTCTACAACGAGTTCTATGTGCTCGACCTAGTCATGGTCGGCGAGGGCAAGAAGCGTCGCCCTTCGGCAGTAGTCGCATACGAACTGGCCACCGGAGACCTTCACGTCTTTCAGGCAAAGTCGATCGTGTTCGCCACCGGTGGTTTCGGCAAAATCTTCAAGACCACCTCGAACGCACACACTCTCACCGGTGACGGCGTCGGCATTATCTATCGCAAGGGTCTTCCGCTAGAAGACATGGAGTTCTACCAGTTCCACCCGACCGGCCTTGCAGGACTCGGCATTCTGCTTTCCGAGGCAGCCCGTGGTGAGGGTGGAATCCTGCGCAACGCATCCGGTGAGCGCTTCATGGAGCGCTACGCACCAACGATCAAAGACCTCGCTCCGCGCGACATGGTTGCTCGCGCTATGGCGAACGAGGTTCGCGAAGGTCGCGGTGCCGGACCAAACAAGGACTACGTTTTGCTTGACCTCACGCACCTTCCACCAGAGGTAATCGACGCCAAGCTTCCTGACATCACCGAGTTCGCTCGCACCTACCTCGGTGTCGAGCCTTACACCGAGCCGGTTCCGGTCTTCCCAACAGCGCACTACGCAATGGGAGGTATTCCGACCAACATCAAGGCCGAGGTGCTCAGCGACAACAAGACCGTAGTGCCGGGGCTCTATGCCGCGGGCGAGTGCGCTTGCGTATCCGTGCACGGAGCCAACCGCCTAGGCACCAACTCTCTGCTCGATATCAACGTCTTTGGCAAGCGAGCCGGCATCTATGCCGTTGAGTATGCCAAGACGGCCCAGCATGTGCCGGTTCCAGCGGATGCCGCATCCGAGGTTATCGCGATGATCGAAAAGGTTCGCAAGGCAAAGGGCAACGAAAAGGTTGCGGTGCTTCGCAAAGAACTGCAAGACACCATGGACAAGAACGCCCAGGTTTATCGCACCGAAGATTCGTTGAACGAAGCGCTCGACAAGATTGCCGAACTGCGCGCTCGTTATGAGAACATCTCGATTCAAGACAAGGGTGAGCGCTTCAACACCGACTTGCTCGAGGCTATCGAACTCGGATTCCTGCTCGACCTGGCCGAGGTTTTGGTGGTCACCGCACGTGAGCGCCGCGAAAGCCGTGGCGGCCACTACCGCGAAGACTTCGAAACCCGCAATGACAAGAAGTTCATGGTGCACTCCATGGCTTACCTGACCGACAAAAAAGTCAAGAAGCCGGGCGAGAACATCAAGATCGACTGGAAACCTGTGACCATCACCAACTATCAGCCGATGGAGCGTAAGTACTAATGTCTGCTGAAACCAAAAAAATCGGCGAGATTCCTTCGTTCAAGGTCACGCTGTTTGTTCGACGCTTCAACCCTGAAGACGGCCAGGATGCTCGCTGGCAAGACTTCGACGTCGAGGTGTTTGGCACCGACCGCGTGCTCGACGCCCTACACAAAATCAAGTGGGAGCAAGACGGCTCACTCACTTTCAGACGTTCCTGTGCTCACGGCGTTTGTGGCTCGGATGCGATGCGCATCAACGGTCGCAACCGTCTAGCTTGCAAGACTCTAATCAAAGACCTCGACATTACTCAGCCAATCTATGTTGAGCCGATCAAGGGTCTCGCCGTCGAAAAAGACCTCGTCGTCGACATGAACCCGTTCTATCAGGCCTACCGCGATGTCAAACCGTTCTTGATTGCCAGCGATAAGCCAGAAAAGGAACGCCTGCAGTCGGCCGAAGACCGCGAGCGTTTCGATGACACCACCAAGTGCATCCTCTGCGCGGCCTGCACCACCTCTTGCCCAGTGTTCTGGACCGACGGACAGTACTTCGGGCCAGCCGCAATCGTAAACGCTCACCGTTTCATCTTCGACTCACGTGACGAGGCAGCCGAGGTTCGCCTCGAAATCCTCAACGACAAAGAGGGCGTGTGGCGTTGTCGCACGACCTTCAACTGCACCGAGGCTTGCCCTCGCGGCATCCAAGTGACCAAGGCGATCGCCGAGGTTAAGCAGGCAATTCTTCGCGGTCGCGCCTAGCAAAAGGAGACGATCATGGTTCCAGACGCAACCAAGTGGGTCATCGACACGATTTCGCTTGTGGTCGTGCTCGGTGTGATTATCGGGCTCGCTGTTTGGGTGACTAGCAAGGCTAAGCGTTGAGCGAGTGCGGGCGAGAATGCTCGCTTGAATCGAACGAGCCGAGTGCAACCAAAGCAGGGATGCTCTCCAGACGCGGTTTGCTTTCGGGTCTGGCCACCGGGCTCGCGGCCATCGGGCTAAGCACTTTAGGCGCTTCGGCAGCTCATGCGGCGAAGACCTACACCGTCTGCAAAACCACCGACATAAAGATTGGTTCAGGCAAGGTGTTTCGCCCATCGGGTTCGTCAACCTATGTCTTGATTACCCAGCCCAGAAAAGGTGTCTGGAAAGCGTTCAATGCCAACTGCACCCATGAAAACGTGCCTGTCGCCGGTGCCGTGAATAACGTGGTTGTGTGCAACCAACACGGTGCTAGATTCAACGCCGAAACCGGTGCCCGCACCGCGGGCCCTGCACGGCGAGCGCTCACCGCCTACAAGGTGGCGATCAGCGGCACGAGCGTAAAGGTTACCTTCTAGTCGCTCTTGCGAAAAAACAGGCTTCGCTGAGGCACGGTCTCACCCAACTGCGCAGGCTTGTGATTTATGTCGAGCCACGTGCCCGAGACATCCGTGTGCAAAAGCTCATCGCGATATCCAGTGTTGACCAGCACTCGGATGCTCTGCACGTCGCCGCTCGAATCCTCGAACCTACGCTCAAAAATGAGCGCGTGATTCTTGAGTTCGATCACCTCGAGGCCGCCATGGCTGAGCGCTTTCGAGGTGCCGCGCAGGTGCATCCACGGGGTTGAAAATTCGAGAGCACTTCGCTGGTTCGCCGAAAGTTCGGTCGGGTAGGTAGCACGGCAACCGGGATCGTTGACTCCTTCGAGTGCGAGCTCCGTGCCCGAGAAAACCACCGGCAAACCCGGGATGAGCATGTGCAGGGCGAAGCCGAGCATCCAGCTGTCGCGGCGGCCTTCGACGAGGGTCGCGAAGCGCGCGGTGTCGTGGCTGTCGATGAAGTTTGGTAGCACGCTGAAATCGCCCCAAGTTTTGCCCCAGCGCATGATGTCGAGAATGAAGTCTTCGGCATCGGCCGCGTGCTTGTGAACGTAATCGAGAATTCGGTATCCAGAACGATAGTTCTGAACCGCTTCGAAGTTGTCGGCGAAAGACCACTCGTTCCATGCTTCGGCGATGAAATAGCGGGCCGAGTCGAGGTCGCGCACACGATCACGCAGCGCTGCCATGAAGCCGGGCTCGAACTTGTATGGCACATCAAAGCGCCAGCCCGAGATGCCGAACTCGTGCCAGTGGCGCAGCACCCGTTCGACGAAATCGAGCATGGCTGGCTCGGCGGTATTGAACTTGGGCATGAAGTCGGTGCCACCAAAGGTTTGGTAAGAACCGTCTGGGTAGAGGTGAAAGAGTTTGGCGAGTTCGGCGTCGCCGGCCTTGGCCGCCAAAAACTCGGGCATGGTTTTGCCGCAGTGGTTGAACACGCCGTCGAGTAGCACGCCGATGCCTCTGGATCGGGCATCCGTGGTGAGCAGTCGAAGATCTTCTGCACTACCGAGCAGCGGATCGATCTCGTAATAGCTCTCGGTGTCATAGCGGTGGTTGCTCGGGGCGCGAAAGATCGGGTTGAAATAGATGTTGGCAACTCCAAGCTCGCTCAGAAAGCCCAGCTTCGAAGCGACTCCGCGCAGGTTGCCGCCAAAGAAGTTCTGTGGCGTCGGCTCGGTGTTCCAAGGCACGAGTGGACGGTCGGTCGGCACCGACTCATCGCGGGCAAATCGGTCGGGAAAGATCTGATAAATCGGCCCCTTGCGCACAAAGTCGAGGTGGTCTGAACCGCGTTGTTCTAGTTTCATAGGGCAAGACTAGGGCAGGGCGGCGGGGCTTGGCCGCGCATCCCAGTGACAAACCTAAACTTGAGCCATGACCACACTCAAAGTCGCCACCATCAACGTCAACGGCGTGCGCGCCGCGTTTCGCAAGGGCATGGCCGACTGGGTGACCGCCGAACGGCCCGACATCATCGCCCTGCAAGAGGTGCGCGCCGACACCACCGACTTGCTCGAACTTTTCGCGGGCACCGAAGATGCCCTCGGTCACAGCTGGCACGTGCTGCACGATGCCGCGAGCGCGAAGGGTCGCGCGGGTGTTGCCGTCTTGAGCGGCATGGCACCGACCGCCCACCGCACCGAGCTTGGGCCTGACGATTTCGACAGCGCCGGTCGCTGGCTGGAGGTCGATTTCGACGTGAACGGCAAGACGCTCACCGTGATCAGCACCTACGTGCACTCGGGTGAGGTCGACACCCCCAAGCAGGTCGAAAAATACAAGTTTCTTGATGCGATGACCGCCCGCATGGATGCTCTGCGAGCAGACGGCGCCTTGGTACTAGTGGTTGGCGATCTCAACGTGGGACACACCGAGCTCGACATCAAAAACTGGAAGGGCAACCTCAAGAACGCGGGATTCCTGCCTGAAGAACGTGCCTACTTCGACACCATGATGCACAAACAGGGTTGGGTCGACGTGGGTCGCGCCGCGAATCCTGGCGAACCCGGCCCATACACCTGGTGGTCGTTTCGGGGTCAGGCATTCGACACGGATACTGGCTGGCGCATCGATTACCACCTAGCCACACCGGCATTAGCCGAGACGGCCGCGAACTACAAGGTTCACCGTGCCGCAAGCTATGACACTCGCTGGACCGACCACTCCCCCGTGGTTGTTGACTACACGCTCTAGCCAGCGTAGCGACGTGCGGGGTGCTGGATGCCGCACGTGAGGTTCGGTGCGGCGTGCCGTGCGTGTTGTATAAATACAACAAACCCACTAGGCTCTCAGCATGGGGCGCAAAACTCGCGAACAAGAAGGCCTGGTCGGCAATCGACTCGAGGCTTTTCGCACTGCCGCAAACCTGACCCGAGCTGAACTTGCCGAAATGGTCGGGGTCAACTATCAAACCATCGGCTACATCGAACGATTCGAATACAGCCCAAGCCTCGCGCTCGCCTTCAAACTGGCAGACGCGCTGGGCACGACCGTTGACGAACTGTTCTTCTTTGAAGGGGGAAAGCCATGAGCAAACTCGGTGAAAGATTCGCGGCATTTCGAATCAAGCGATACAACCGCGCCGTCAGCGACCAATCCTGGAACTTCTTTGGTGGTCGGGTTTTCTTGTTCATCCTGGTGATTGGCTCGGTCGTGACCTCTTGGACTTACTTCGTGTTCTCGATCGCGAAATGGAATAAGGGCTTCGCCTTTGAGAGCGACAAATACACCGAATTGCTTTTGGCCCTGATGCTCGCCTGCTACTTCGGACTCCGCAAGGCACTCGCTCGAATCGCAACGGCGCCGACCGGAGCCCTAGACGAAAGAGACCTTGAGCTTCGAAACGACGCCTTCAGAATGGCCTATCTGGTCATTCGCCGAGTCGGTCTCGGGTTTGTGCTTATCTCGAGCGCCATCCTGGGAATCAACGGTGTGTTTTATGGCAACTTTGTCACCCGACCGAGCTACTTCGATGCTTACCGCGACGTGAGTCTGGTGAAGTGGCTCTCCGACTCCCTTGTCGACCTAATGGACAGCGGTCGAGGCATCTGGATTCTTCTCAGCGTTCTGATCACCCTCACCTATTGCGCTTATTCTTTTCCGTTGGTGATTCTGGGATGGCGCCAAGCTATCGGCCAGAAGATGCGAATAAGCGGCGCACCAGAATACGGGACGTTTGCTGAATGGTCGGCCGCGATGCGCAAAGTGACCATGAATTTCGTGATTCTGATGGCATCGGTTGCCGTGACTCCACTGCTGCTCGTTCTGCTTGGGTTCTTGGCGAATGCGCTACAACAGTCGGCACAATACGACACATTTTCGCTAGAGGTATACGTAACCCAGTTCGTGTTCGGAGCGCTCGCCCTGTGGTGCATACTCGTCTATTTCTGGAGTTGGCTGTCGATGCTCCGAGCCCGACACCTTTATCGATCGGCTCAAGCAAGCCACCTCAAGGCGGCGCGACGAAGCAACCTGATCATGATGATTTCGACTCCCCTGGTGCTCGTGGGTTCTTTTGTCATGCAAGACCTTGCGAGATTCGCTCTGACTAACGAGAACTATCAGGCATTTATGGCTTTCTCCTCGCTCGTTTACCTGATGCTCCTCTTGGCCGTGGCGGGTCCATCAATTTCGATGGTCGCGGCGGCGGTGGCTCGCAGAATGAAACCAGTCGAAGAGGTTGAGCACGCGACATCCGAGGTCTGAAACTAAACTTGTCGCTATGACCAAGCCAAACCTGCTCAGCGGAATGCAACCTTCCGCCGGTTCACTTCACCTCGGCAACTACCTTGGTGCGCTGGTGAACTGGGCCAAGATGCAGGATGACTACAACGCTTACTACTGCGTGGTCGACCTGCACGCCATCACGGTGCCACAGGATCCAGCCGCGTTGCGCCAGAACACTCGAATCACCGCCGCGCAATACCTGGCTGCCGGCATCGACGAGAACAAGTCGGCCCTGTTTGTTCAGAGCCACGTTCCCGCCCACGCGCAACTCGCGTGGGTGCTCAACTGCATCACCGGCATGGGCGAGGCCGGTCGCATGACCCAGTTCAAAGACAAGACTCAGAAAGCCGGCAGCGACAGCGCCTCGGTGGGGCTCTTTACCTACCCGATTCTGCAGGCAGCCGACATCCTTTTATATCAGCCAAAGGTCGTGCCGGTCGGTGAAGATCAGCGCCAGCACCTTGAACTAACCCGAGACCTTGCGATGCGCTTCAACAGCCGTTTTGGTGAGACTTTTGTGATTCCCGAAGCCGTCATTCTCAAAGAGACTGCCAAGATTTATGACCTGCAAAACCCTGAGGCCAAGATGTCGAAGTCGGCGCCCGACCCTAAGGGCCTAATCAACATCATGGATGACTCAGCAGCAGTCGTGAAAAAGATCAAGTCCGCCGTCACCGACACCGACGGGGTTATTCGTTTCGATCGCGAGAACAAGCCTGGCGTTTCGAACCTCCTCGGTATTCACAGCGCTATTTCGGGCGAGAGCGTCGCGTCGCTCGAAGCTCGTTTTGAGGGTGCTGGCTACGGAACGCTGAAGGGTGAAGTCGCCGAAGTGGTGGTTGGCGCAATCGAACCGATTCGCAATCGCACCGAAGAACTTTTGAGTGACCCGGCCGAGCTCGACCGCTTGCTGGCCAAGGGCGCTGCTCGAGCATCCGAGCAGGCCGAAGCCACTTTGGCTCTGGTTTATGACCGCATCGGGTTCGTCAAGGGGATTTAGCGGTTCAAAACAATGTGTGGCATGGTGGGCAAGCGTTTCCGACTTCTTCAGCCCCCACTGTCGGCCCTTGCCGCCCGATCTTTTTCTCAAAGATATGAACCTTAGGAACGGCAGACAGAAGATGCTCGAACTCAGGTTGGACGGATCCATAGATGATTAACCGCTGGGGTTTCAAGAGTTCGAGAACTATCGCTAGACCCTCGGCGAAAATTTGCCGCTCGGTCTTGTTTCGTCGAAATCCGTAGTTACTTACAGCAATTACGCTACTCACGGGTATGCCTTTCACCACCTGTGAAATTTGTGCGATGTCCCGCCACCTCAGATGAGGGATAACAGCAATACCGCGCTTTTGCCAGACGACACCCACAGCACGAGAGTAAAAAACGCGGTGGGCCACGACCCACTCAGGCATGTCATCCCCCAAGCTAAGGTCTGGAGTGATTACAAACCCGTAAGTGCTGAACACATGCACCCACGCCTTGGGTTTTAGAATGACGCCCATGAATTTGCGGTCATCCCGAAAAAAGTGAATCAAAGAACGTCTCGCGTCCGCCACTCGCTTCCGATCGTCAAACGCGATTGCATCCAGTGGGTCTTGCTTTATTGTGACAGGTGCCAAAATCGGAAGCTGCCAATCACCCTCGACTGGATGCCCTTGAGGGAATCCTGGCGGTATTTCTGGTAGACGTTGTTGCTGCAGGTAGAGCGAGTCTCTCAGGTTGGCCACTATCCCTATTCCTGGCCACGTACTTTTCCTAAGGACACTATTTCTCGCCGGGAGATGTATTGCTTCAAGAGAGAATTTTCATATCCGGAGGACGGCAAGGGGAGCTGTTCTAGCTCCAAATCATCAAGAAAATCTACTCTCAGTGCCTCTGCACCTAAGCTGAGAAATGAGATCGCTACAAACCCGGTTTCAAGGCCGATAACGAGTGCGCTGTCCCATTCGAGCTGCCACTTTGTCACGTTTTCGGAAACTACCGAAACTAAATCGCGAATCACAAAAATGTCAGTAATTCGAGATCTCTTGTCAAGCAAATACATGTTGCCAGACTTGTGAATTGTTTCAAGCTCTTCGTCCCCTACATTTCCGATTACGAAGAAAGCAAAATCGTCACTGGAACCTTGGCCTAAGGCCTGATCTTCGATGTCGCCATAAATCGAGACAGACGTGCTGGAAGTTTCGACAATTAGGCTGTCGCTGACGAGGTAATCGGGGAGGTTCACACCACCCACAAAATTGAACTCTTGACCAATCAAAGACCTTAAGCGGGCCTTAGCCTCTTGGGTAATTTTTTTATTGAACATTTACCTAGTTTGCCTTTACGAAGTGAATTTTGTAATCGAGCGGATTTTTGCCCGGGATTTTTAGGCTGATAGCTGGAGAACCATCAGATGAGGACGAGGGCCGGTAAACGACATAGGCATCCTTGCTCGAACCGAAACTAGCGATATCCCCCTTGCCATTTTTCAAGCTGGATACATCCCCTCCCTTGCTAAGTGCACTAAAGAAATATTTAGCAGCCTCAGCGGGATTATCTACCTCAACGTTCTGCACATTGTCCTGAGTCTTGAAACCGAACTTACCTGCGCCATCAAGGGGATACTTCGAACTGAGTGCCTTGACATTGGCAGAAAGATCGCTTGAGGAAGTCGAATAACTTCCTCCTGCACCACCACCCATGTCTAACCTTTCAACTTTAGGTTTTGTGTATGTAAAGACTTTATAACAATTCGAACAAATTTTCTATTCGACACGCCGCATAAGTGTATTATTTAGGAATTTCGTTCGAACAAATATCTTCCTTACGGGAATAACTTTCCCCTGCATCTCTGTTTTCTGGGATGATAGACAAGCAACACAAGTTCTTCGGGGTCAGTGAAAATCTGAGCCGGCGGTTAGAGTCCGCGACCCGACTAGCTGCTCGCAAGAGCAACAGATCTTTGGGCAACCAAAGGGCTGGGTTAGGCGGTTGAGCTGGTGAAATTCCAGCACCGACGGTTAAAGTCCGGATGGGAGAAGAACGAGGGTTTGGCGTTCGCGTTTTTCTCGGATGCCTAACCCAGGGTTTGCGCACTTGCGCGAACCTATCTCGCCAACCCCGAAGACAAATAAGTACTTCGAGAGGTTTGGCCCATGAGTCACGAGAACATTGAGAGCGCGATGCGTCGCGCGCTCGAACTCGCGCTACTCGGCCCAGCCTGGGGAGTGAACCCACAGGTTGGTTGCGTGATTCTTGACGCTTCTGGCCAAATCATCGCCGAGGGTTGGCACCGCGGTGCCGGCACCGCACACGCAGAAGTCGATGCCCTGAGCAAACTAGCTGCCGTTCCAGCCGGCGCGACCGCCGTTGTCACGCTCGAACCCTGCAATCACACCGGTCGCACTGGCCCGTGTGCGCAGGCTCTAATTGCCGCCGGCGTTAGCCGCGTGGTTTACGCCGTCGCCGACCCGGGCGCTGAGTCGAGCCAAGGTGCACAAACCCTGCGAGACGCCGGAGTTGAGGTTATTGAAGGGGTGCTGGCGAGTGAAGCATCCGAGCAAAATCGAGTTTGGCTCACCGCCACCCGACTGCAACGCCCCTATGTGACGCTCAAGTGGGCGTCTAGCATCGACGGGCGCGCAGCCGCCAACGACGGCACCAGCAAGTGGATCAGTGGCGAAGAATCGCGGGCCGATTGCCACAAGATGCGAAGCGAGGTTGACGCGATTTTGGTTGGCACCGGCACCGTGCTGGCCGACGACCCAGAGCTGACCGCCCGCAAGTCGAACGGAGAACTCTATGAGCACCAGCCGATGCGCGTTGTGGTGGGCAACCGCGAGATTGCAGCTGATGCACGCGTGCTCAACGACCGAGCCGAAACCGTGCAGCTGCGAACGCACTCGATTCACGGAATTCTGGCGGCCCTCTGGCAAGAGGGAATCAAGCACGTTCTAATCGAGGGCGGCCCGATGGTTGCATCGCAGTTCGTACGCTTCGGTCTGGCCGACCAGTACATCTTTTATCTCGCCCCGCTGCTACTAGGCGGAAGTCGCAACGCGATTCGCGAGCTCGGCATCGAAAGCATGGCCGAGGCGAAGCACCTCGACTTTGTCGAAATCAAACCGCTGGGTGGCGACATCTTTGTTCGCGCCGTTCCTAGGAGTGCATAAATGTTCACCGGAATTATTGAAGAACTTGGTCGCGTCGTGGCCATCGAAGAGCAGCCAGACGCCAAGCGCATCACTTTCGAAGGCGCGCTGGTGACCTCGGATGTCTCACGCGGAGACTCGATCGCCGTCTGCGGTGCTTGCCTGACCGCCGTCGAAATCGAAGACGGAAAGTTCACCTCTGACGTGATGAACGAAACGCTGCGACTGACCAACCTGGGCGACCTGTCGGTTGGCGACCCGGTCAACCTCGAGCGTGCGATGAATGCCACGACACGTTTTGGCGGGCACATGGTGCTTGGCCACGTAGACGGCGTTGGCACGGTGGTGAGCCGCGAACCGAGTGACAACTGGGAGTGGGTGCGCGTGAGCATCCCAGCCGAATTGACCAAGTATGTCGTGCTCAAAGGTTCGATCACGATCGACGGAATTTCACTAACCGTCAACGAAGTAGCCGGAAATGTTCTGGGTTTCAGCCTGATTCCCGAAACCCTTCGACTCACCACGCTGGGTAGCAAACAACCCGGTGACCGAGTCAACATCGAGGCCGATGTAATGGCCAAACACATCGAGCGACTGCTCGAAGCGAGGAGCAACTAATGGCACTTTCAACAATTGAGCAGGCGCTTGACGCCCTGCGTGCCGGCAAGCCGATCTTGGTGGCAGACGATGAGAGCCGCGAAAACGAGGGTGACGCCGTGATGGCTGCCGAGTTTGCCAGCGAAGAATGGATGGCCTGGATTGTGCGCAACACCACGGGCTTTTTGTGTGTGCCGATGGAAGAGTCGCGCGCGAATGACCTGGAACTTCCGCTGATGACCGTCAACAATCAAGACCCTCACGCCACCAACTACACCGTGAGCGTCGATGCTGCCAACCGTTTTAGCACCGGAGTCTCGGCAGCAGACCGAGCCAACACAGCACGAGTACTGGCCAGTGTCGAAGCAACGCCGGGCTCGCTATTGCGCCCGGGCCACATGCTGCCACTGCGCGCACACCCTCACGGGCTGCACGGCCGTCGCGGTCACACCGAGGCAACCGTCGACCTGCTCAAGTTGGCTGGCTTGACCCCGGTCGGCGTAATCGGAGAAATGGTCTCTGAAGATGGAAGCATGATGCGCCTTCCAGAGTTAGTAGAAGTAGGAAAAAGAGAGGGGCTCCCTGTGATCACCGTCGAACAAGTTACGAACTACCTGATCGAGCATGGCATTACCTACGAAAACAACCCGAACAACCGCATCCGCTTTGAAGCCGAAGCGAACGTGCCAACCAGCCACGGCATGTTCCGCTTGCGCGGTTATTACGACATCAAGACCACAGCAGACCACGTCGCAATCATTTCGGGTAACCCGACCGGCGAAGACGTTCTCGTGCGCATGCACAGCGAGTGCATCACGGGCGAAGCTTTTGGGTCGCTCAAGTGCGAATGTGGACCGCAGCTCGACTTTGCTCTCGACCAGATCGCTAATGACCCACGCGGTGGCGTCGTGATTTATCTGCGCGGACAAGAAGGTCGAGGAATCGGACTCTTGAACAAACTCAAGGCCTATGCCCTTCAAGAGCAGGGGCTCGACACCGTAGAGGCCAACCTAGCGCTCGGATTGCCAAGCGAGGCCCGAGAATACGGTGCTGCAATCGCGATTTTGCGTGACCTGGGCGTGAAGTCAGTTCGACTGATGACCAACAACCCTGAGAAGAGCGGTTCGTTGACTGCCGCGGGAATCCCGGTGACAGAGTACGTTCCGGTAATCGTCGGTCAGGCTGCTGAAAACGCTGGTTATCTAGAAACCAAGCGCGAGAAGATGGGTCACATGATTCCCGAGGGAGTTGCCAAGTAATGAGCGGAGCGGGAGCCCCCAAACTCGAAATTGACGCAAGCGGTCTAGCAGTGACGGTGATCGTCACATCGTGGCACACCTTAATCACCAAAGGCCTGCTGGCCGGAGCCGAACGTGCGCTGAAGGCTGCCGGCAACGATGTCTATTCGGTGATGAGGGTGCCCGGCGCTTTCGAGTTGCCGCTGGCTGCTCAGTATGCGATCGAAGACGGCGCGGATGTTGTAATCGCGCTCGGCGTGGTGATTCGTGGCGGCACTCCACACTTTGATTATGTCTGCCAGTCGGTTACCGAAGGTTTGACCCGAGTGCAGCTCGATTTTGGTGTGCCAATTGGGTTCGGGGTGCTCACCGTAGACAACGAAGAGCAGGCTCTCGATCGCGCAGGCCTGCCAGGATCAAAAGAAGACAAGGGAGCAGAGGCCGTCGAGGCCGCAGTGCTCATGGCTAAACTGAAACCATAACCAATCGCCGAGGCTGAGCCTCGAAACTAGAGAGAAAAGTTATGGACATCCTTCCAATCGTCAACGATTCAATGCTTGTGCTTCACCTGATCGGTGTAGGTGCGCTGCTATCTGGGTTCTTCTATCAGCTCAAGGACTGGTCGGCCGGCATGAAGGTCAATGCCGGAATCATCCACGGTGCGTGGCTGCAGTTGATTACGGGGTTCGCGATGGCGGGACTCATTCCGGCTATCGGAGAAGAGAGCATTAACAACATCGTGCTCGGGCTCAAGTCGATCGTGATCACAGCGATTTTCTTCATCGCCTACTCGTTCAACAAAAAGGAAGTCACGCCAAAATGGGTCGTGCCAAGCATCGCCGGATTGACCGTGCTGAACATCATCTTTGCGGTATTCGGCCCAATCGTTCAAGCAAGCTAGGCCCTAGCCGAAACGACTGGACCCCCGAGTTCAACCTCGGGGGTTTGTCTTTAACGGCTCCTAGCGAAGGAACAAAGCCCGGAGACGCTTAGTCGTAAACAACAAGCCGAGCACAATCATGACCACGAAGTAAAGCGCGTGCCACAGCATCGATACGTCTAGGTTTCCTAGCGTGCATCCGCGCACCAGAGCGATGGCTTGATAGAGCGGCAAAGCCTCGATCATGACACGAATCCAATCCGGATAAATCGAAAGCGGATAGAAAGTGCCCGAAAACAGGAACATCGGCAGCATGAAAAAGTTGATCCAGTCCATTTGGTGAAAATTCTTGAGATAACTGGTGATGCCCATGCCGACCGATGCGAATCCGAAGGCAATCAGAACCGCAGCTGGGATGGCCAACAAGCCCCACAGCGATGGAATCAAGCCCATCCCGCCGACCACCAGCGTGAAGCCACACGCATAGACGAACCCGCGCAACAACGCCCAGCCGATTTCTCCGAGCGCAACATCCAGCGGGCCAAGCGAGGTCGAGAGCATCGCCTGATAAATCTTGCCGAAGTGCATTTTGAAGAATACGTTCCAGGTGCTGTCATAAATCGCGCCGTTCATCGCGCTGGTTGCTAGCAGTGCTGGGGCGATGAACGTGGCATAGCTGATTGGGTTGCCGTTGCCGTCGGTGACATCGCCGATGATTCGGCCGAGTCCGACGCCGAAGGCGAGCAGATAGAAAACGGGCTCCACAAAACCACTGAGAACTACCAGCCACGTGCTCGACTTGAGCGCATAAACGTTGCGCAGCAGAACTGTGTTTGGACGGCCCGAATACAGAGCCTCGCCGAGTTTTCCGCGGCGGCGCTCGGCGATTGCGATTGCCGTGTCGACTGAAGTGTTGATCAGGCTCATTCGCTCAACCTCTTTTCAAACTGCGGATACGCGGTCAGCAAGCCGACAGCACCCAAAAGCACGGGCACGGCCACGTGCACTGCGAGCAGCCAGAGCGGAACATCCGCGCCATAGCTCAATGCACGACCAAGGTCGGTGGAATGCCAGACCGGTGAAATCCAACCGATCCACTGCAGATAGATCGGCAGAGTGGCGAGCGGAAAGTAGGTGCCCGAGAACATGAACATCGGAGTCAAGACGAAACGACCGACGATTGCAAAGAACCCGTCGTCATCTTTGATGAAAACGGTCACCGAGAGCATCACCGCGGCAAAGCCGAAACCGGCGAGCGCGCTGGCTAGCGTAAGAACCGGCAGGCTCGAGAGCGGAATAGCGCCGAAGGCCAGCAGAATCAGTTCATAAAGACCAACCTGAATGAAACAGCGAGCCATCGCTGCCAGCATTACTCCGTTGACGATTTGGCGGGCGCTGATAGCGGTGGCATTGATCGAATAGAAGGTTTTGTTCCAAACGAAACCCTCGATGGTCGGAAAGGTAACCTCGTCCATTGCGCCTTGAATTGCTGCGGTGGCCAACAGCGCAGGTGCCAAAAAGGTCAGGTATGGCACTCCATCGAGTCCAGCGCCACCAGTTCCCTTGTTGACCAGGGCACCGATGCCGATGCCGATTGACAGGAGGTAGAGCACGGGGTTGCCGAGGCCGAAAGCGATCAGCGCATCCCACCACTTGAGCATGCCGCGAATGCGAAACTCGGCCACATAAAACGACCCCCAGCGCATCGGTTTGGCTGGGTTCACAAGTGTGGCAGCGCCTTGCCAGTTGCGTTCGATTACGGACATTAGTCGGCCAAACTTCTTCCGGTCAGGCGCAAGAACACATCTTCAAGGCTAGAGCGACGAACCAAGGTCGTCACGGGGTGCAATCCCTTTGCCAAGATGCGGTCGAGCGCACCTTCACCGTTGTCGGTATAAACCAGGATGCGGTCGGGCAGCACCTCGAGGCGCTCCCCGATTCCTTCGAGCTGGGAAGCAATCTCCTTGTTGTTCGCGCTTCCGAAGCGAACCTCGAGCACTTCCTTGCTCGAATACTCCTTGATCAGGTCGGCGGGCGAACCCTCGGCCATGATCTTGCCCTTGTCCATCACGATGAGACGATCGCAAAGCTGCTCGGCTTCATCCATGTAGTGCGTGGTGATAACCAGGGTGACGCCATTTTCTTTGAGGCGGAAGAGTCTGTCCCAGAGAATGTGGCGAGCCTGCGGGTCAAGGCCCGTGGTTGGCTCGTCAAGCATCAAAATCTCGGGCTCGTTCACCAGTCCGCGCGCGATCGTGAGACGTCGCTTCATTCCACCCGAAAGATCGTCGGTCTTGGAATTTCGCTTCTCTTCGAGCTGGGCGAATTCGAGCAGTTCGTCTATCTTCGCCTTTAGCCAGGAATTCTTTAGGCCGAAGAAACGACCGTAGGTCATGAGGTTCTCCCAGACCTTCAGTTCGCGGTCTAGATTGTCCTGCTGAGGAACCACACCGAGGTGTGCGCGAATCTCAGGGCCATGATCATTCGGGTCTTTTCCGAGGATGCTCAGCTCGCCATCGGTGCGCTGACTCGTTGAGGCGATCATCTTCATGGTGGTCGACTTGCCCGCCCCGTTCGGGCCGAGCAATCCAAAGGATTCACCCTTTTTGACCTCGAAATTGATGCCGTCAACGGCGACGAAATCGCCGTAGCGTTTCGTCAGGTTTTTGGCGACAATCATTAGCTCGGGCGAGGCTGCCGAACTGGCAGACGCGTCAGACTTTGGCACAGGAACATCCTTGTTTTGGTGTCGAGAACGAAATCGTTCGTACCCTAATCAGGGCAGCATTTCAGACTAATCGAATCATCGCTGAAACGAGGCAATAAACGAGAATTTTCTTTCGCTGATATCCTTTAGGGATGACCGCCGCTCCCCGCATCCGCAAAGGCAACACGCGCGTGACGGGCAAAGAGCAGTACTACACGCCTCCGGCTCTCGCAGATGCCCTGGTGCAAGAAGTAAAAAAACATGTTTCGGGTTTCACCAGTCGCACTGTGGTGGAGCCGGCTGGAGGAACTGGAGCGTTTGTCGAGGCTGCCGAGTGTGCCGGAGCCAAACGAGTGTTGAGCGTGGATATCGAACCAAAGCACGAGCGAGTCGGCTACGGCGATTACCTGAGCGTTGAGATTCCGGCGCACGATGCAATCACGATTTCGAATCCACCGTTTGGCCGAAACAACTCACTGAGCATCCCGTTCTTCAATCGTGCCGCCGACCATAGCGAATACATCGCGTTCATTGTGCCTCGGTCATGGCGAAAGTGGTCGGTAATCAACCGCCTCGACCGCCGCTTTCACCTGATTGCCGACCACGACATCGACGTCGACTATGTAGACGCCGTCGGCGAGAACCTGAGCGAACGAAAGTTGTTGAACACGTGTTTTCAGGTTTGGCAGAGACGTTCGATTTTGAGGCCGATTTATAAGGTGCAAGATCAAGGTGTGATTTCGAAAGTTAGTCCCGAGTTCGCTGACGTAACCCTCACGATCTTCGGCTACGGTTGCGGAACCGTGCACACCGAGTTTGAACGCAAACCAAACACCACCAGGATGTTCCTAAAGCTAAACCACCCTCGCGCTCTCGAAGCCCTGATGTCGGTTGACTTCGCTAAGTTTTATCGAAATACCGCCTACACCGAAGCCCTGTCTTTAGCCGAAATCAACTACCTCGTGAATGACTTCGTTTTTGGCAATCCGGGGTTGATTGAAGCGACCTAGAAAACCCGTTTGGTCTTCGCATAGAGGTCTTTTACCTCTTTTAGTTGCTCGTCGATCAACTCGCGGTAGGTGACCTCTCGCTCAAGGAATAACGCGATTTGAGGTGGAGTGGGCTCTTTGACGATTTCGTCCTTTTTCGGCTTGAATCGTCGAGCATCGCTCTTCGCCCAGGACCAAGCGCTTCTAGCGCTGGTCAATTTTCGGTGGTTTTCGTCATAGAGACTCGAGAGTTTCCAATCATTGCGGCTTCTAAGTGACTTCGCATCGGACACCGCCCGTTTTAGCTCTGGCTCTGTGAAGTCAGCCTTTCGCTTTAGCCAACGTAGGTCAGTTTCGAGGCTTTTTATTTCTCTGGAAGTTCGATTGAAGATGTTTTTGTTGTCCAATATCGCCCAGCGTTGCGAGGTGCTGGGTTTCTCGGTCCAATTCACGTCATACCAGTGAGCGGCAGCATCGTATTTTGAAGTGCTCTCGTATTGCTCGATGGTTAACAGGGCGATCTGGTAGCGCAGGTCGGCTTCTTGGGCAACTAGAAGTGCATCGAGCACCTTCGGATCCGGAACCCACGGAGTCGCGGTTGGCTTGGGGGTAGGTGTTGGGGTCGGAGTTGGTCTGACCGAGGCGGTTGGCTTTGGCGAGGCCGAAGGGCCCCAAGTTGGCCTTACGCTAGGACGCACACTGGGCTTGACGCTCGGCTGCGCGGTCGGTCGCACACTCGGACTCACGGTGGGTTGTGGGGAGTAACTCGGTGTGGGATTTGCCGAAGGGTTTGGCTGGATCGTGCTACTTGATGGTGAAGGGTTCGTCGGTCGCACCGATGGCGTCTGGCTTGGGCTAAGAAGCGGTGTGGGCGCGACCGAAGGTTTGCCACTCGCGGCGATTAGGCCTGTGGGCGACGGAGTCGGAAAAGTGGCCGAGGCTGGAGAAATGCCGAGGCTTGCAGCAGCCACTAGAACAAGTGACGCGATGCCCAGTTGAACCTTCAAGTTATTCACCCCCGATGTTTTGCGCAGTAAGCGAAATCGCTACTGAGTGAACTTTATCTCCCCCGAATGACATTGAATAGAGATATGAGTTCGAACACAGATTCAAAATCCGAAGCCGAAAAGAAACCACGAAGAGTTGGCCGACCAGAACGCGCAGGCCGACCTGGCCGATCCGGTCGCCCGGACTCCGGGCCAAAGGCAAAGTTCAACCAACTAACCCCTTATTTACTCGAACACAAAGGCGCGCTGAGCCTTGCAGTTCTGTTGAGCCTGATTGGCGCGGGAGCCAGCCTCGCGCAACCGCTGGTGGTCGGTCAGGTAATCAATGCGGTGACGAACGGCGATGACCTGAGCACAATCATCCTAGTTTTGATTGGAATCACACTCGGATCAGCGGTGGCAAGCGGCCTGATGTATTTCGTGCTCGCAAAGGCCGGTGAGGGCGTGGTGCTCTCGGCCCGCCAAAAGCTCGCACACAAACTGCTTCGACTTCCGATTCACGAGTATGACCTACGCCGCACCGGAGACCTAGTGTCGCGCGTCGGCAGCGACACCACCCTGCTTCGCGCTGCCCTGACCCAAGGTCTAATCGATGCCGCCGGTGGTGCACTCATCTTCGTAGGTTCAGTCATCGCAATGGCGGTCATCGACCCGCTTCTGCTGGGTCTAACCCTGCTCATGATCAGCGTTGCGGTGGCAAGCATCGGCCTTACCGCCAGGCGCATCCGGTCAGCAACCACAAAGGCGCAGGCCCGCGTCGGCGACATGGCGGCGAGCATCGAGCGAGCCCTGAGCGCTGTGCGCACCATCCGAGCCGCCCGCGCCGAGATTCGTGAAACCGAACAAATCAACTCGGATGCCCGACAGGCCTACGACCAAGGCGTCAAGATTGCCGGACTCAACGCCTGGGTGACCCCGATCGGTGGCCTCGCGGCCAACGGTGCGTTCATGGTCGTGCTCGGTGTCGGTGGCTACCGAGTGGCCGCGGGTGAAACCGATGTGGCAAACCTGATTACGTTCATCCTGCTGATGTTTTTGATGATTCGCCCGGTTGGCCAGGCGTTTCAGGCCTATTCCTCGGTGCAGAGCGCGCTCGGTGCGCTGGCTCGAATCGAAGAGGTCGTGCAACTGCCCCTCGAGAATGCCGACGAGATTGCCGACAAACCAGCGGCTCGAAAAGCGAACAACAAGACCGCAATCGAGTTCAAGAAGGTGGTCTTTGCCTACGCCGCAACCGAAGAAGGCACCACACCGCCAACGATTCTCAACGGGGTTTCGTTCAAAATCGAACGAGGCACGCGAGTCGCTATTGTTGGCCCCTCGGGTTCGGGCAAGTCGACCACTCTATCGCTCATCGAGCGATTCTATGAGCCAAAGTCCGGTGACATTCTGCTCGACGGCCAGTCGGTTCGTGGCATCAGCCGCAGCGACCTTCGTGGCCAGATTGGTTATGTCGAGCAGGATGCGCCGGTGCTTGCTGGAAGCATCCGTGACAATCTGCTGATTGGCAAACCTGACGCGACCGAAAAGGAACTCAAGAAGGTTCTGTCGGAGGTGAACCTGACCGAGGTGCTCAAGCGCGACAAGAAGGGCCTCGATGCCGAAGTCGGTGAGCAGGGCATCATGCTTTCGGGCGGTGAGCGCCAGCGCCTGGCGATCGCTCGAGCGCTGCTGGCTGCCCCTCCGATTCTGTTGCTCGATGAATCAACTTCGTCGCTCGACGGCCTGAACGAACAGCGGATGCGCGAAGCAATCGATGCCGTAGCCAAAAACCGCACCATGATCGTGATCGCTCACCGACTTTCGACGGTGGTCGACAGCGACCAAATCATCGTGATGGAGAACGGCAAGATCGTTGGTACTGGCACACACCAGCAGTTGCTCAAGTCGACCCCGCTCTATAAGGAGCTGGCTGCAACGCAGATGTTGGACTAGGCGTCAGGAGTAGGCTGAAACCAACCTCCGACGAAGAAGGAACTCGTGCAGCCGACCGACCGCGCCTATGCCGAACATCTTGATGCTCAAGACCCGCTGGCTCACTTTCGCGACCAGTTTGTGATCACTGACCCCAACCTTTGCTACCTCGACGGCAACTCGCTCGGGCGGCTTCCGATTGACACAATCGAGCGCATCAACCACTTTCTGGTCAACGAATGGGGCACCGAACTCGTCGATGGCTGGGCTCACTGGATCGACGAGGCCCAACCGGCAGGCGATTTGCTTGCACGGGCAGTTCTGGGTGCAGGCCCGGGTCAAACGCTGGTGTGCGACACCACATCCGTGAATTTTTATCAACTTTGCTCGGCCGCAATCAAAGCACGGCCGGGGCGCAAGACCGTGATCATCGATTCGGCCAACTTTCCGACCGACCGTTACATTCTTGACGGCATCGCAAAAGCGCACGGGCTCACGATTGTGACCCTCGACAATGACGGCAGCGGTGGACCGGGTTCGGTGCCGATCGAGTGCGAAGACGAGCTCATCACTCCCGAAGCGCTCGCCCCGCACCTGAACGAAGACGTGGCGCTGGTTACGCTGCAGGCCATCCACTACCGATCGGGTTCGCGGCCCGACATCAAGGCAATCACCGACCTATGTCGCGCCAACGGCACGCTGGTGGTCTGGGATGCGAGCCACGCGGCCGGCGCAATAGAACTGGACTTTGATGCCAACGGCGTCGATCTCGCGGTTGGCTGCACCTATAAATATGGAAACTCGGGCCCAGGTTCACCGGCCTGGCTGTTCGTTAGCAAACGAATCCAGCGTGAACTTCGCGTTCCGATTCAGGGATGGTTCGCTCAAGACGCGCAGTTTGAAATGGGGCCGTTCTTCGAGCCCGCCGACACTATCCGGCGCTTTCAGATCGCGAGCCCGAGCATCATCGGCATTCGTGGGGTGCAGGCGAGTTACGAAATGATCGAGCGCGCCGGCATCAAGGCGATTTCGCATAAGGCCGCGGTCGGAACCGACATGATGATCGCACTGTTCGACGCGTGGCTCGCGCCACTCGGGTTCTCGCTCATGACTCCGCGGGCGGCATCCCAGCGAGGCGGACACATCACGGTCGGGCATCCCGAAGCCAAGCGCATCGCAGCGGCACTACGCAAGTTCTCGGCCGTAGTGCCCGACTACCGCACGCCGAACTCGATTCGACTAGCCATCGCTCCCCTGCCAACCAGCTACACCGAGGTGTGGGACGGTTTTGCGCGCATCCGTGATTCGGTGACCAACAAGGACTACCTGAAGATCGAAGACAACGGAAGCAGGGTCACATGAGCGGCAACCAGCAGGGCGGCAACCGCCACGACAAAGCGCTCACCTACATTTCTTATCTCAAGATCGACGAACTTCTCGAGTTGCAACAGCCAGAGTCCGATGGTCCTGAGCACGACGAAATGTTGTTCATTGTGATTCACCAAACCTACGAACTGTGGTTCAAGCAGCTGCTCCACGAAGCTGCCGCACTGCAGTCGGCTCTCGAAGCCGGCGACACGCACCGTTCGCTCGCGCTGCTCGGTCGCATCCGCACGATCATGAAAACCTGCGTGGCCCAGATTGACATTCTCGAAACGATGACGCCGCTTCAGTTCAACTCGTTCAGGGGTTTCTTGCAGTCATCCAGCGGTTTTCAGTCGGCACAGTTTCGCGAATTTGAGGCGGTTCTCGGTCGTCGTGACCCTGCCGGTGCCGATGCTGACAAATCCAGCGGGATGGGCATGGCCGAGCACCTCATCTATGGCTCGCCGGCTCGCTCTCGGGTCGAAGCGGCCATGAGTCGACCCGCACTGTGGGATTCTGCGCTCCGATACCTTGCCAGTCGCGGTCACGCAGTACCCAACGACCTGCTTTATCGAGACGTCAAGATCGGTTATCAAGCGGATGAGCGAGTGCAGTCGATGCTAATTGAGGTTCATCGCAACGATGCCGATGCCGCCGCAGTTTGCGAGCGTTTAGTCGACCTCGACGAGGGCTTGCAGGAGTGGCGCTATCGCCACGTAAAGATGGTTGAGCGCACGATCGGCCGCAAGTCTGGCACCGGCGGTTCGGCTGGAGTCGACTACCTAGCCTCGACGCTGTTTCGGCCGGTGTTTGCCGACCTCTGGGCTATTCGGTCGAAGTTCTAGAGTCCTCGCGAGGCCGAATCAACCACGTTCTTAACCAGCATCGCGCGCGTCATCGGACCAACGCCACCAGGGTTTGGCGAGAAGAATCCGGCAACTTCGGCAACTCGAGGATCGACGTCGCCAACCAGAGTTGCCTTGCCGTCTTCACCCTGAACGCGAGTGATGCCTACGTCGAGCACCGCAGCCCCAGGATTGATCCACTCCGGCTGAACGAAGTGCGCAACACCGACCGCGGCAACCACGATGTCAGCTCGGCGAACCGTGCCCTCGATGTCGAGCGACGCCGAGTGAAGCAGGTTGACCGATGAGTCGATGCCTTTGCGAGTCATCAACAACCCGAGCGGGCGACCAACGGTAACGCCGCGACCAATCACGGCAACTTCGGCTCCGCGAAGACGCACGTCATAACGACGCAGCAACTCCACGATTCCGGCTGGGGTGCAAGGCAGCGGCGAGTTCAACTCCCCGGCGACACCAAGCACGAGACGCCCGAGATTTGTGGGGTGCAGGCCGTCGGCATCCTTGTTTGGATCGATCAGTTCGAGCATCTCGTTCGTGTCGATGCCAAACGGAAGCGGCAGCTGAACGATGTAGCCGGTGACGTCGCTGGCGGCATTCAAATCACGGATGGCCGCCCGCACGTCAGCCGCAGTGGCCGATGCCGGAAGATCGATTCGGATCGACTCGACCCCGACCTCGGCACAGTCGCGGTGTTTGCCCGCAACGTAGGAGTGCGAACCGGGGTCGTCGCCAACCAACAAAGTGCCGAGCCCAGGGGTAACGCCGCGCTGCTTGAGTGCGATGACGCGTTCGGCTAGCTCGGCCTTGATGGCCTTGGCCGTGGCCAGTCCGTCGAGCTTGACCGCGGTCATGCGACTACCAGTTCTCGAGACCGTCGTAAAGCGGGAAAGCCTCGGTCAGCGCTCGAACGCGCGCCTGAAGTGCTGCAATGTCTGGGTTTGGCATGAGCACGTGAGCGATGATGTCGGAAACCTCGGCGAACTCGGCCTGGCCGAAACCACGGGTGGCGAGGGCAGGGGTTCCGATGCGAACACCCGAGGTGACCAGTGGAGGTCGAGGGTCGTTCGGCACCGAGTTGCGGTTCACCGTGATGCCAACTTCGTGCAACAGGTCTTCGGCGGTCTTGCCGTCGATCGGTGCGTTGCGCAGGTCAACCAGAACGAGGTGAACCTCGGTGCCACCGGTCAGAACCTGCACGCCGTTGGCGGCGACATCCGGCTGGGTCAGACGCTCTGCGATCAGACGTGCACCGTCGAGGGTGCGCTGCTGGCGGTCTTTGAACTCAGGCTGGGCGGCAGCCTTGAAGGCGACGGCCTTGGCGGCGACCACGTGCATCAGCGGACCACCCTGCTGACCAGGGAACACCGACGAGTCGATCTTCTTGGCATATTCTTCGCGGCACAGAATCAAACCCGAGCGAGGACCAGCGAGAGTCTTGTGAACGGTGGTCGAAACCACGTCGGCATAAGGCACCGGGCTTGGGTGCAGACCAGCGGCGACCAGACCGGCAAAGTGAGCCATGTCGACCCAGAGCTTAGCGCCAACCTCGTCGGCAATCTTGCGGAACTCAGCGAAGTCGAGGTGACGACTGTATGCCGACCAGCCGGCGATTAGCACGGCAGGCTTCACCTCATGGGCGCGGGCACGAACGATGTCCATGTCGATCAAGAAGGTCTCTGGGTTTAGGCCATAAGCATGAGCCTCATACATCTTGCCCGAGAAGTTCAGGCGCATTCCGTGGGTGAGGTGGCCACCGTGGGCAAGTTCCAAACCTAGGATGCGGTCGCCAGGGTTCGCGAGCGCCATCAACACTGCGGCGTTTGCACTCGCACCCGAGTGTGGCTGAACGTTTGCGTGCTCTGCGCCGAACAGTGCCTTCGCACGGTCGCGGGCGAGGTTCTCTGCAACGTCAACGGCCTCGCAACCACCGTAGTAGCGCTTGCCTGGGTAACCTTCGGCGTATTTGTTGGTGAGCACCGAACCCTGCGCTTCGAGCACGCCGCGGCTGACAAAGTTTTCAGACGCGATCATCTCTAGGGTGTGACGCTGGCGGTCGAGTTCGGCCTCTAGAACGGCGGCAATCTCTGGGTCGGTTTCGCTCAGCGGCTGGTTGAAAGTCGATGGCAGTTTAGACATGTCGGGGCTCCTAAGAGTGTTGCATTGCACGGCTTGGATGTTGGCCCAGGCGCACGACCAAAATGCCTATCGCTCCCCGATGGATACCCATCTTTAGCGCCAGTTGCGATGAGGTAATTCTAACTCACGCCGCTAGCCCGTTTCGGCTCAGAACCGCCCCGAAACGGCACGGATGAATAAACTTGACCCTATGACTTCTGCCACTAAACACTGGGTTCTCACGCTGGTCTGCGATGACCAGCCTGGCATCGTTCACGCCGTTACCGGAGCTATCGTGGCAGCCAATGGAAACATCACCGAATCCAAGCAGTTTTCGTCTGACGACACCGGCCGTTTCTTCATTCGTTTGCAGATCGAGTCGGCAGCTGACCGAGCCGAGTTCGAGGCACACCTCGCCCCCGTGATTGCCCGTTATGACATGACTTGGCACCTAGATGAGGTTGGCCGCAAGGTTCGCACGCTCGTCCTAGTTTCTAAATCGGCGCACTGCCTCAACGACATTCTGTTTCGCCAGCGATCGGGTCAGTTGCCCATCGAGATTCCGGCGGTCTTTGGCAACCACGGTGATCTGGCCGAGTTGGCCGAGTTCTATGGTTTGCCTTTCGAAACCCACCAAATCACGGATGCAGGCACAAAGGCCGCGTTCGAACACATGCTTCGCGACTACATTCGCGCCGCCGGCATCGAACTAATCGTGTTGGCACGTTTCATGCAGGTGCTTTCACCGGAGTTCGTTGCCGAGTTCGAGGGTCGTATCATCAACATTCACCACTCGTTCCTGCCAGGCTTCAAGGGCGCTAACCCATATGCCCAGGCTCACTCCCGCGGAGTCAAGCTGATCGGTGCAACCGCACACTTTGTCACCGCCGACCTCGACGAGGGCCCGATCATCGAGCAAAACGTGGTGCGCGTGAACCACAGCCACTCGAAGAAGGAGCTGGTTTCGATCGGACAAGACGTCGAATCGAAGACTCTGGTTCAGGCCATCCGCTGGTTTGCGGAGCACCGCGTTCTGCTCGACGGCGAGCGCACCATCATTTTCGAGTAGTCGCTCGACCTCCAAATCTGGCCCAGGCGAGGCCGGCGCTAGCCGATAGCGCAAGGATTGCGCCGACATCCGCTGTTTTGAATCTCTTGGCACTATTCACGGATGCTGCCCGCAAAGTCGTGGCACCGCGCGTGGTCGAACCACTCTGGGTTAGCCCTCGTGGGCGCGATACGCCACCACTGGTTATGGCCGCGGGGTCGACGTCAATGATCACCGTTGTCGATTCGACAGGCAGGGCCGGTCCGACGTTACCGTTTGCGTCTCGCGCAGAACCCGATGGAACACCGATTTTCAGGGTGCCGGCACCGCACCCCGTCGTAGCGATTCGGTAGACGGTGCCGACGGTCACCTCGGTTAGTGCGAAACGGCAGTTTTTGGCAGTTCCGCTCCAGGTGAATGTGTCGAGTGTGACTCCGGTTACTGCTTCGCTATAGGTGAGGGTGAAGCTTGGGCTTGCGGTTTGGCTGGCTCGAGCATCGGCGGTCACGGTCACCTGCGGCAGTCGATCATCGATTTGCACCTCGGGAGATGCGGTGTCGGCGGCTGGTCCGAGGTTGCCGGCAACGTCGCTCAACGAGTTTGCCTTGAGACTGATCGATGCTTTCACCCCATCGGCGCAGTCGGTAACCCAAATCGAGTAGGTCGTTCCCGAACCGGTGAGTTTTGTGATTTTGCAGCCGGTTCCACTAACCAGCCAGTCGCTCGAGGTGGAATCCATGCCGGTCACGCTCTCGCTCATCACCAGTTCAAACACGAGCAGGTCGTTGCGCGACGAACCGCCTTTGATGATGGTGCTCACCGCAGGAACTACTCGGTCGATGGTCACGGTCGACGAGGTCAACGCGCTAGACGGACCGGTGTTGGCGGCGGGGTCAGTGGCGGCACTTGCCTTTAGGGTGAGTGCGGCGGTGGCTGTTGTCGAGCATCCCGTGACATTCACCGTGTAACTCATGCCTGATCCGGTCACCGTGCCGATGGCGCAGTTCGTGCCGCTGACTGTGAACGAGGATGCCGCGATGCCGGTCACCGTTTCATCCGAGGTCACCGAAAATGCGAGCGTCGTGGCATTGGTCGGAGTCGTGGGTGCCGTGATGGTGAAAATCGGCTTCTTGCGGTCGAAGGTCAGGGTGGTCGAGGTGGCCAAAGCGCTCGGACCGTAAGTCGCACCAACGATTGAATCTGCCGCGAGGTTTAGCAGCACTGAGCCATCTGAACAGTTGCCCACCGTGATCACATAGGCTGCACTCGCGCCGGTGATTGAGTTGATGGTGCAACCGGATGCGGTGCCCGTGAAGGTCAGGTCGGTTGCATCCAGGCCAAGGATGTTCTGGTTGAAAGACAGGTTGAACGTGCCGGTGATCGCGTTGGTGATGGTTGTCGACGGTGCGAAGCTGCTAACCACTGGTGCGTAGTTGTAGGTCAAAACGACCTGGCCGTTGCCAGTCTTGACACCTTGAGAATGCGAAATTGTCGAAGTGCTTGCGATGCTGGCAAAGGATGACCCGCCACCGCCACCGCCACCGTCGAGACCCGACGGAATGCCGTCGCCACCGCCACCGCCGCCCGCGAAATAACCTCCGCCACCACCGCCGCCCCCTGCAGTCGAACCGTTTCCACCTGAGCCACCGAGAAAGCTAGCCCCTGCGGTTCCGTTGTTTGCCGAGTTTCCCGCTCCAGCGGTTCCTCCGGCAAGTTGGGTTGCCCCACCGCCGGCACCGCCTTGCCCGGCCGTTCCGGCTGCGGCGATTGTCGAGCCGCCGGCACCACCGGTGCCGCCCACCCAACCGCCCGTGCCGCCTCCACCGCCGGCGACCACCACTCGGTCGGTGACCAAGGTTGAGGTTCGAAGATCGCTTGCACCACCGCCCGAGCCTTCGTCTCCGTGTCCGGTTCCGGAGGTTCCTCCCCCGTTGTATCCGCCCGTGAGACCTGAACCAGTTTTGCCTTGCCCACCAACGTAGACATAGATCGTGGTCGGGATGGTGGTGAACTGACCGGAGATCTTGCCGCCGAGACCGCCGGTTCGACCGCCTTGAGCGCCGTAAACGTCGAACCACAGGGTGCGCACACCAGCGGGCACGCTCCACTGGTAATAGTCGCCTGTGTAGTCGAAGGTGATGGTGCAGGAACCGTTGGCGCAAACGGCAGCAGGGTTCACGCTGACCGCGTTTGCAGGTGTTGCCACGAGTAGCCCAGATAGGGCAGCTAGCGTGGTGGCCGTCCCAATCAAGGCGCGGAGTCTAAGAGTTTTGTTCAGTTTTACTGATTTGAGTTTTCGCATTGTGGAAATGTAAAACTCCCGACAAATTCATGTCGGGAGTTTTCCACAGTTTGCGGCGCGAGCCGCCTAGATACTGGTCAGTGCACTAGCCCAGGCGAACACGGAGGTTCTCGGCAAGTGTCGCCATGAACTCATCCGTGGTTTGGTAACCCTGCTCACCACCGACCAAAAGCGCGAGGTCCTTGGTCATGTGGCCAGCTTCGACTGTCTTGATGATTACATCTTCAAGAGTCTCGGCAAAGGCGGCAACTTCTGGGGTGCCGTCGAGCTTGGCGCGGTGCATTAGGCCACGAGTCCAGGCATAGATCGAAGCGATCGGGTTGGTCGAGGTTTTCTTGCCTGCCTGCCAGTCACGGTAGTGACGGGTCACGGTGCCGTGAGCGGCCTCGGCGAGCGCAGTTGCACCGTCTGGCGTGGTAAGCACCGAGGTCATTAGACCGAGCGAACCGAATCCCTGCGCCACGGTGTCAGACTGCACGTCACCGTCGTAGTTCTTGCAAGCCCAAACGTAGCCACCCTCCCACTTGAGCGCTGCGGCGACCATGTCGTCGATCAGGCGGTGTTCATAGGTGAGGCCGGCCGCCTTAAACTTGTCGGCGTATTCGGCGTCAAAAACCTCTTGGAAGGCATCCTTGAAGGCACCGTCGTAAGCCTTCAAAATCGTGTTCTTGGTCGACAGATAAACCGGAAAGTTGCGTGCGAGTCCGTAGTTGAAGGATGCGCGAGCAAAATCGCGGATGCTGTCCATGTAGTTGTACATACCCATCGCGACACCGCCGTGCTCTGGGTAATCGGCCACCGTCATGGTCTGCGGCTCGCCGCCATCGGCAGGAGTCCAAGTGATGGTTACACGGCCAGCACCGGGCACCTTGAAGTCGGTGGCCTTGTATTGGTCTCCGTGGGCGTGACGGCCGATGACGATCGGCTTGGTCCAACCGGGCACCAGGCGTGGCACGTTCGAGATGATGATCGGCTCGCGGAACACAACACCGTCGAGGATGTTTCGGATGGTGCCGTTTGGCGATTTCCACATCTTCTTGAGGCCAAACTCGACAACGCGAGCCTCATCTGGAGTGATGGTGGCGCACTTGACGCCAACGCCGTGCTTCTTGATCGCGTGAGCGGCGTCGATGGTCACCTGGTCGTCGGTGGCATCGCGGTTCTCAATCGAAAGATCGTAGTATTCGAGCTCTACGTCTAGGAACGGCAAAATCAGCGAGTCCTTGATGTTCTGCCAGATGATGCGAGTCATTTCGTCGCCGTCGAGTTCGACGACCTTGCCAACAACCTTGATTTTCGACACAGTAATAGTTCCATTCGCTACTTAGGAATCGGCTAAGAACTAGCCACCTGCCTTAAGCCTATCGGTTCTAAACGCTTAGACTTTTGCCTATGACAGCAAGACGCATTCGCCGCATCATCACCGCAATATCTGCCATCGCACTGGTCTTCACTAGTGCCTCGCTGAGCCCGGCAAAAGCAGACAGTCTGCCTTTTTATGCTGCCCCAAACAAAGTAGTCAATGAGAGCACCGTGGGTATTCAGATGTTCCTCTACCCATGGACGTCGATCGCCAGCGAATGCACCAACGTGCTTGGCCCGTCGGGAATCGATTGGGTGCAGATTTCACCCCCGCAGGAGCACATCCGCGGCGACCAGTGGTGGGTGCACTACCAGCCGGTTAGCTACAAACTCGAGTCTCGACTCGGCACCCGCGCTGAGTTCGCTGCCATGGTTCAGGCCTGCAATAAGGCCGGCGTGATGATCATCGCAGACGCCGTCATCAACCACATGGCCAACTCCGGGGGCACCGGATGGGCGGGCTCGGACTTCTCGAAATACGACTACCCCGGCCTCTACAACGAGGATGACTTCCACGGCACCATGTCGATGGATGAACCTCGCTACTGCGACAGCAACATCGAAAATTACGACGAGGTTTGGGAAACCACAAGCTGTATGCTCGGCGGGCTTCCTGACCTGGCCACCGAAAAAGAGTCGGTGCGCAACAAGATTGCCGCCTATCTAAATGACATGATCAGCCTGGGTGTCGCCGGTTTCCGTGTGGATGCCGCCAAGCACATCGGCGCGGTCGACCTCAAGGCAATCGTCAACAAGTTGAACCCGGTAAACGGGCGTCAGCCAATCATCATGTCTGAGGTCATCGGTGGCGGTGGAACAAACGCGCCATTCGTTGAGTTCGGTTATGGCTGGGCTTGGTCAATGCCTGACCTTCTCGCGAGTTCGCTCGCCCAACAGGGTCTGCGAATCAGCCAAACCGAGGACTGGAACATCGGCTTTAACGGAAGCTCCAAGACAATCACTATGGTTAGCAACCACGACACCGAACACCACGGCCCAACATCCTTGGCCTATTGGGAGGGTAAGAAGTATCAGCTAGCTCACATCTTTATGCTCGCCACCAAGTTCGGGATTCCGGAGATTTACACCGGATACAGCTTTAGCGACGAAGGTTATGGGCCGAACACCGACCCAAACACCGGCAAGGTTTTGCCAGCCAAATGCCCAACGACCCAGACTGTGCCAAGCACGATTACCAAGGAAGGTGTCTACACCTGCGTTCAGCGCTGGAAGGCAATCCAGGGAATGATCGCCTGGCGTGACGCAGCCGGCACCGCGAAGCAAACCCGCAGTTATTACACGAAGTATGCGTTTGGCAAGATTGCTCAGTTCAACCGAGGCACCAACTTCATTGCGATGAACCCAACCACAACGAGTCAAAAGGCAACAGTCAAAACTTGGATGACTGCGGGCAGTTATTGTGACGTAATTTCGGGTGGCAAAGCTCCGAAAAAGACCAAATCAACCTGTGTTGGCACAAAAATTGTGGTCAACAAACTGGGTCAAGCCGTAGTGACGGTGCCGAGCATGAGTGCGATTGCGTTCGGTGCTTTCACCAAGCTGCCCTAGTCGAACCCCGAGGTCAGGGAGCGCTGCCAAAAGAGTGAAGCCCGCGACGCTTAGGCTCGGTTAGACCAACGATTCCCGCCACGCCTTGTGCATCTTGGCGAACTTGCCAGTGCCTGCGATGAGTGTGGCCGGGGCGTCGTCTTCGATAACGCGACCGTGTTCCATGACCAAGACTCGGTCGGCAATCGACACCGTCGAAAGGCGGTGGGCGATGATGACCGCGGTGCGATCTGCGAGCAACGTCTTGAGGCCGTGCTGCACCAATCGCTCGCTCGGAATGTCGAGTGAGGCGGTAGCCTCATCCAAGATCAAAACCGCAGGATCGGCGATGAACGCACGGGCAAACGAAATCAACTGACGCTGACCGGCGCTGACTCGCCCACCACGTTTGTTGACGTCGGTGTCATAGCCGTCGGGCAGCGCGCTGATGAACTCGTGAGCGCCAACGGCACGGGCTGCCGACTCGATTTCGGCCATGCTTGCACCTGGCTTGCCCAGGGCGATGTTGTCTGCCACCGAACCCGAGAAAAGGTATGCCTCCTGGGTCACCATGACCACAGCGCGGCGCAGGTCTTCATCGGTTAAGCGACGCAGGTCGACCCCATCAAGCCGAACCTGCCCCTCGATCGGGTCATAGAAACGCGAAATCAGCTTGGCCAGCGTCGACTTGCCAGCACCGGTGGTTCCGACCAGCGCGATCGTTTGACCAGCTGGAATGTCGAGTGAGAACTTCGGCAAGACCTCTTTGCCGTTTGAATAGGAGAACTGCACGTCATCGAACTCGATGTGGCCCTTAGGCGCGTCGAGTTTGGTTGGGTCAGCGGGCTCCGCCACCGAAGGGTTTTCTTCGAGCACACCCGAAATTTTTTCGAGACCGGAGTTCGCCGACTGGAAAGAGTTGTAGAACATCGCTAGCTGTTCCATCGGGTCATAGAAGCTGCTGACATAAACAACACACGAAAGCAGAACACCTACGGTCAGGTTGCCCTCGAGAACTCGAATGCCGCCGATCAGAAGCACCACAGATGCCGTAATACGACCGATAAGAATCAAGCCTGGGTCGAAGATTCCAAACAACTGAATGACCTTGCCGTTGACATAACGGTAGTCCTCAACCAGCTCGGCATATTTGTCTTGGTTGGCCTTCTCTTTTCTAAAGGCCTTCACGGCACGAATACCGGTCATGGTTTCGACAAAGTGCACGATCAGCTTGGCTGAAGCAACGCGAGTCTTGCGGTAGTTCAGACGGGTCTGCTTCTGGAACCAGCGAGTCAAGAACCACAGCGGTATGAAAGAGACGAGCACGATACCGAAAGAGGTGAGGTCGAGCCAGATCAGTGCTATCGCGGTGAAGACCATGTAGAGCAAGCCGGCGATCATTTCGTTTCCGCCCGAGTTGAGCAGTTCCATGATCGAATCGAGGTCGTTGGTCTGGCGCGAAATCACGCGACCCGAGGTGTAGGTTTCGTGAAACTCGACGCTGAGCTTTTGCGTGTGTGCAAAGATGCGGCGACGCAAGCCGAGCATGATGTCCTGGTTGATTCGCGCGGCAAATCGCACAAAGGTCGCAATCAGTGCCGAAGACAGAATCGCTGCAGCAACATAGGTTCCGACAACCGTCCACAGCGAGGTGAAATCTCCGTTGACCGCCTGAGGTAGCGACTTGTCGATGATTACCGCAATCAGAGCAGGCAGCGAAACTCGGAGGCTTTGAGCGCCGATGACCAGCGCAAGACTAACCCAGAGGCGGTTGCGAACGGGGCGGATGATCGATCCGAGCAAGCGCATCGAGCGAGCGCGAATCGCCTTTTGCTCCTCTTTGTTGAGTTCAATCTTTTCTTCGTTTTGAACGCCGTGCATCGACATTTAGTTCACCTCGATCAGTTCGCCGGCAGCATCCAGGCTGCTGATCACAAAGCGGTAATGGTCATTCGTGGCGAGTAGCTCGCTGTGCTTGCCGAAGGCGGTGATCTTGCCGTCTTGCATCAGAGCAACCCGATCAGCAAGTTGAACCGTGGATGGTCGGTGCGCCACGATCAACGCGGTGGTGGCCTTGAGCACAGTTCTTAGCGCGTCTTCGACCATAGCCTCGGTGTCAACATCCAGGGCCGAAAGCGGGTCGTCGAGCACCAAAATCGCGGGCTTGGCAGCGACCGCACGAGCGAGGGCAAGTCGCTGACGCTGGCCTCCCGAAAGGCTCAGACCCTCTTCGCCGATTCTCGTGTCGAGGCCATCTGGCAGGTCGTAGGCGAACTGTGCCTGGGCGATGGCGAGTGCCTCGTGCAGGTCTTCTTCGCTGGCGTTCGGGTTTCCGAGCAGCACATTTTCACGAACGGATGCGCTAAACAAGGTCGCGTCTTCAAACGCCATGGCGATGTGCGAGCGCAACTCTTCACGGTTTAGGTCTCGAATGTCGATGCCATCAATCTTGATCGAGCCGCCAGTCACTTCATAGAGGCGGGTAGCCAGCGCAGTCAGCGTGGTCTTGCCGCAACCGGTAACACCAATCAAGGCGACCGATTCTCCTGGCAGAAGTTCGAGGTTCACGCCACGCAGTAGGTCCGGTTCGGAATCTGGAGCATCCTGATATCTAAAGTGAACATCTTCGAAAACGAGGCGACCCTCGACCTTGTCGACCTTGCGCGGCTTGTTTGGGTCATCGATGCCGACCGGCTCATCTAGCACCTCAAAGAAGCGCTCGACCGCGGTCTGGGCGTCGATGGTCATCGAGAGCAAGAATCCGATCGAGTCCATCGGCCAGTGCAAAACGCGGGTCGTGAAAATGAACGCCGCCAAACCACCGATAGTCAGCTGGTCGTTTTGCACCAGCCAAACACCAACGAACAGCGAAACACCGAGTGCGAGTTCCGGAATCACCGAGAGATACCACCACAGGCCGGCGACCATGCGGGCCTTGACGAGTTCAGTTTTGCGCAGCTCAGCAGCATCCTTGGCGAATTTTTCGGTGATGAAACCGCCGCGGCCAAAAGCCTTCAAAACACGGATGCCGTGCACGCTCTGTTCCACCGACGTGGCGAGGTCACCGGCCTGGTCTTGGCTCTTGCGCGCCGTGATGTGGTAATTCTTCTCGAAGTTGAAGCCGATGATCCAGAGCGGCGCAACAATGACAAGGAAGATGCTGCCAAGGATCCACGAGTAGGAATAGAGCACTGCCAGACCGACGATGATCGTGATTCCGTTGGCAACCAAAAGCACAAGACCAAACGATAGCCAACGCCGAATCAGGCTGAGGTCTTGGGTGGCGCGGCTAAGCAACTGCCCGCTCGGCCAGCGGTCGTGAAAGGCAACCGGAAGATTCTGCAACTTGGCATAAAGGGTTCGTCGAAGGTTGGCCTCAACATGCGTTCCAGGGGTCAGCACTAGCCAGCGGCGGGCCAGAACCATAAGCGCTTCGAGCACACCTAGGCCGAGCACCCAAAGAACTAGCGGAATGATTGACTCGACGCTGCCCTGAGCGCCAACCGCATCGACGATGCCGCGCAAAAAGTTAGGAATCGAGAGGGCGAGCATGTGAGCAGCGAGCGCGGCGACCATGCCGAGCACGATTCGAGGTAGCGCCTTTTTTGTGTAAGGAAAAATTCGCAATAACGTGCGCATTGCGCCGCGTTTAGCGTCGGTTTCAGCCAATTGGAGAACTCTTTCAGAATCTGATTGGTCGTTCGGGCACGAACAGACCAGCCTTGTAGGCTAACACGCCAAAAGCGTGAGTTATTGCAAAAGAAACAAGAAAACCGCCCGAGTTTTTCGAGCGGTTTCAAGCGGATGCGCGCATCCAAGTTTTGGTTTGTTTCGGTGTCGACCTAGAGGTTTTCGACGTCTGCCTGCTTGGCCCGAACGGCTTCGGCAGCAACCTTGAGGTTCTCGAGTTCGTCGGCCTCTAGCGGAGTCTCGACGACGTGCTTGATGCCACCCTTGCCGAGCTGAGCTTCGACACCGAGGTAGACACCAGAGATGCCGAACTGACCGTCAACCCAGGCACAGACCGGGAACACAGCACCCGAATCCTCGTGAACGGCCTTGGCCATGCGGGCTACCGCAGCGCTCGGTGCGTAGTAGGCGGAGCCGGTCTTGAGCAAGGCCACGATTTCGGCACCACCGTTGCGGGTGCGGTCAACCAATTCGGCAACCTTATCGGCACCGAGAACGTCGACGATCTTCTTGCCGTTGACGGTCGAAACGCTTGGTACTGGAACCATGGTCTCGCCGTGCGAGCCGAGGGTCAGGGTGCGAACATCCTTGGTTGCTGCACCGGTTGCCTCGGCTACAAAGTTGGTGAAACGAGCCGTGTCGAGCACACCGGCCTGGCCGATCACGCGCTCCTTCGGGAATCCAGAGGCCTTCTGGGCTAGCGCAGTCATCTCGTCGAGCGGGTTCGAGACCACAAGGATGACGGCGTTCGGTGCATACTTTGCGATGTTCTTGGCGACGCCGCCGACGATGCCGGCGTTCACTTCGAGCAAGTCCATGCGAGTCATGCCAGGCTTGCGCGGCAAACCAGCGGTGATGATGACAATGTCACTGTCGGCAATGGCCTCGTAGCCAGAACCATCAGGAAGAGTGGTTGCGCCGACGACCTCGGTTTCAAAGCCTTCGATTGAACGACTCTGGTTGATGTCTAGAGCAACTCCCTGTGGTTTGCCATCGAGAATGTCGGTGAGCACAACGGTGTCGAAGATGTCATATTCGGCGAGGCGCTGAGCGGTGGTTGTGCCATAGAAGCCGGCTCCGATGACCGAGACTTTTCCGTGACGGGACATGTGTTTCTCCTTTTGGGATTTGGGATCGAGTTAAGCCTATTGGTTGGCTTAGTGATAAAAGTGGCGTTCCTTGGTGAAGTACATGGTGATGCCGGCAGCTGCCGCAACGTCGATGGTGAGCTGGTCTTTCTTTGAGCCACCGGGTTGAACGATCGCCTTTACTCCCGCATCGATGAGCACCTGCGCGCCATCTGGGAACGGGAAGAAAGCGTCGGATGCGGCTACCGAATCCTTGGCACGGCTGGCGGCACGCTCGACGGCAAGTTTGCACGAGTCAACGCGGTTCACCTGGCCCATTCCAACGCCAACCGATGCACCGTTTTTGGCCAACAGGATTCCGTTTGACTTGACCGCGCGGCAGGCTCGCCAGGCGAAAATCAGGTCGCGCATAACCTCTGGGCTGGCCGGCATACCGGTGACCAACTCCCAGGATGCTGGGTTGAAGGCCCCGAAGGTGTCGGGTTCTTGCACCAGCAGTCCGCCCGAGATTTGACGAACCTCAAGCGCTTCGCGCGCGTAGTTTGGCGGAAGCTGGAGAATTCGCATGTCTGGCTTTTTGGTGAGCAACTCGAGCGCTTCAAACTCGTAGCTCGGTGCGATTACCACCTCGCTGAAGCTCGAGACGATCTGCTGGGCCATGATCTTGGTGATCGGACGGTTGGCCGCAATCACACCACCGAATGCCGAGGTCGAGTCGCAAACGTATGCGTTCGCGTGAGCATCCGCAATGGGATCGGCCGCGTTGGGGTCACCAATTGCTATGCCGCACGGGTTGGCGTGCTTGATGATCGCAACGGCCGGCTCGACGTGGTCGAAGGCAGCGCGCAGAGCGGCATCTGCGTCGACATAGTTGTTGAATGACATTTCTTTGCCGCTGAGCACCCGAGCCTGCGCGATGCCCGAGACCGAGCCATCACCCTCCGTGCGATACAGGGCTGCCGGCTGGTGTGAGTTTTCGCCGTAGCGAAGCACGCTAACCAGTTCGCCTTCGATGGTGACGTGCTGGGCGAATCCAGGGTTCTTCGACTCGTTGCTCGAATCTTGACCGGCACCCTTGCGCCACTCGTTGTCTAGTTCGGTGGCAAACCAGCTGGCAACCGCGGAGTCATAACGTGCGGTGTGAGCGAATGCGTTGGCGGCCAGCTCGCGGCGCTGTGCCAGAGTGGTTCCGCCGGTTGGCAACGCGGCCACGATCTCGGAATAGCGGCTCGGGTCGACCACGATTGCAACGTTGGCGTGGTTCTTGGCAGCGGCTCGAACCATGGCTGGACCACCGATGTCGATTTGCTCGATGGCAGCGTCACCCTTAGCGCCGTTAGCAACGGTTTGTACGAACGGATAAAGGTTGACCACGACTAGCTCGAAGGCCTCGATACCGAGTTCACTGAGTTGTTGCTCGTGTGACACCAGGCGCAGGTCGGCAAGTAGGCCACCGTGAATCTTTGGGTGAAGAGTCTTGACGCGACCGTCGAGTGACTCTGGAAAACCAGTAATCTGCGAAACCTCGGTGACCGCGATGCCGGCATCGGCGATGGTCTTGGCAGTCGAACCGGTCGACACAATCGAAACGCCATTCTCGGCCAGCGCCTTGGCGAGGTCGAGAAGCCCGGTTTTGTCGCTCACCGAAATCAGTGCACGGCGAACCGGAATGCGGTCACGGTGACGGTAGTCGTTTGGGTTGCGGTCGGCAGATGCCACTGGCGGCCTTTCGTTTGAAGGAGTTAGACGGAAAGTTGAAGCTGTTGCTGAGCGATCTGACGAACAACATCGACGAGCAGTTCGCGTTCAACGACCTTGATGCGCTCATGAAGCGAGCTCTGGGTGTCGTTAACTTCGACCTGCACCTCGCGTTGCGCCAGTTGCGGTCCGGTATCGACTCCTTCGTCGACAACGTGGATGGTCACGCCGGTGGTTTTTGCCCCGGCGGAAAGGGCATCGCGCACCGCATGTGCTCCGGGAAAAGCCGGCAGCAGTGAAGGGTGGGTGTTGATGAGGTTTGGCGAGAGCGCTTGAACAAAGTTGGCCGGCAGAATCCGCATGAATCCGGCTAGCACCACAAGGTCTGGCTCGAAGTGTTGAACGTTGGCAAGCAGCGCGTCGGCCCAAGCTTCGCGGGTTTCAAAACGACCAGGATCAACCACAAAAGTCGGCACTCCGAACAGTTCGGCGTGCTCAAGACCGGTTGCTGGGTTGTCTGCGCCAACGGCGCGAACCTTGGCTCCGAATAGCGGGCTCTGACAGGCGTCGAGAAGTGCCCGCAGGTTCGAACCAGAACCAGATATGAGAACAACGACCGACAGCACCGCTCTAGTTTACCTTTTGAGATAGTCGGGAATCGGGGCTGCCTTCTCAGGACGAGCACTGTAAAACGCGGCAAGGAACGAGACCGGTGCCACCTCGACGAAGACCACGAGCGCGAGCATCCAAGGGTTGATGCCAAAGGTTGCCAGACGACCAGGGCCGATGCCGCCGCTGGCCAACATTGCAAGCACACCGGACTCGACGGCCGCCACTATGCCCACACCCAGACCGAGCGAAAGCGCTGCGGTTAGCGGTGACGCGAAGTTGAATCGAATTTGTTTGGTGTGCGACTTCACCCACAGCGTGCAAACAAGCGCGAGCACTACCGGCACCACGATCGCGGCAAGACCGATGAAGGTGTCGCCGATCGGAAGGCCGCCGAAAATCGGCAGGGCAGGAATCGGGCCGAGTTCGGTGCCGATCGGGCTCACCGACGAACCGGTGCCAATCGAAAAGCCAACGCCGGTAAACCAGGCCGCGCCAAAAATGATCAGGTTTGGCAGCACGAAAAGTTGACCGAGAGTCACCACGATGCCACCGATGGCACTGACCTGCAAACCCTCATAAAGCCGGATGACCGGAATCCAGTTGAACGCCAGGCTTAACCCCAACCACAGAGCCGAAACACCGAGAAGGCCGACCACGACACCCGTTCCGGCGCGGAGCGCGGGCGAGCTCAGAGAAGCGAAAAACCAGTTCGCACTTTGAGATTGACGCTCGACGAAGTTTTTGAGCCAGACCCGCTCAAGAGCATCCCCGCTGCCCTTACCGAACAGGTTGGTGACCACAATCGAAGCCAGGTAAAGCATGGCCGGAAACGCCGCCGCTTGACTCGAATCTGGGTGAACCGTTGGGGCCGAGGCAATGGGAGTCAGCACTATCGAGGCAATCAGATAGACGGCGAAAGCGCCGAGCCATCCGGGCCAAAATTCGCCTGCCAGCGCGAGTTTCTTAGCGGTGCGTCGACCGAACAAATAGACCACACCCAGCAGCAGAATCGGTGCCAACGAGAAGGTGAACTCGGGAACCGGAATGCCAACCAAATCTTGCGCCAAAACGTGGATGCTCACGCCGTGTGCCACAAACCAGAAGTTGGCCATGGTTTGAAGCGACATAACCCATGGAATATCTGGATCGTTTTCTACCAACCAAACGGCAGTGCCGAGCGCGATCAGAACGACAAACGTTAGAGCGACGATGAACAGCGCGTCCAAAGCCCCGACCAGCAGGGTCAACCTGCGTGTGGTGCCTCCCTCGCGCTTAGCCACGTTCGGTGTTTAGAGGCCCTTGACCACTTCGCGCATCAGCGCTGCGGTCTCGCTTGGAGTCTTGCCGACTTTCACGCCGACGGCTTCGAAGGCTTCCTTTTTGGCCTGGGCGGTTCCTGCCGAACCAGATACGATCGCACCGGCGTGACCCATGGTCTTGCCCTCTGGTGCGGTGAATCCTGCAACATAGGCGACAACCGGCTTGGTCACATTCTTAGCGATGTATGCGGCAGCCTTCTCTTCGCTGTCTCCACCGATCTCACCAATAAGCACGATGGCCTTGGTCTCTGGGTCGGCTTCGAAAGCGGCGAGCGCGTCGATGTGGGTGGTGCCGATGATCGGGTCTCCACCGATTCCGATTGCGGTCGAGAATCCGATGTCACGAAGTTCGAACATCATCTGGTAGGTCAAGGTTCCCGACTTCGACACGAGGCCGATCGGGCCGCGACCGGTGATGTTCGACGGGGTGATGCCGGCGTTCGACTGCTCTGGGCTGATGATGCCAGGGCAGTTTGGGCCGATGATGCGAGTCTTGTTGCCCTTCGAGCACGAGTATGCCCAGAAGCTGGCCGAGTCGTGAACCGGAATGCCTTCGGTGATCACGACCGCGAGTTCGATCTCGGCGTCAATCGCCTCAACCACGGCCGCCTTGGCGAACGCAGGTGGAACGAAGATCACCGAAACATTTGCACCGGTGGCCGCCATTGCCTCTGCCACCGTGCCGAACACCGGAAGGCTCTTGCCTTCGATTTCAACGGTCTCGCCAGCCTTCCGCGGGTTTACGCCGCCGACGATGTTAGAGCCGCCAGCAAGCATGCGGGTGGTGTGCTTCATACCCTCGCTACCGGTCATTCCCTGAACGATGATTCGCGAGTTTCCGTCTAGAAAAATAGCCATTTCTTTTTGTTCCTTCTCGCGTCTATCGGTTGGCCAGTTCGGCGGCCTTGTCGGCAGCCTCATCCATGGTTTCGACCACGGTGACTAGCGGGTGGGCAAAATCTGCGAGGATGCGACGACCCTCAGCCACGTTGTTGCCGTCGAGTCGAACGACCAGAGGCTTGGTGGCAGCCGAGCCGAGCTTCTCGAGAGCGCCGACGATTCCGTTGGCAACCGCGTCACAGGCGGTGATTCCACCGAACACGTTGACGAACACGCTCTTGACCTGCTCGTCGCCGAGGATGACGTCGAGACCGTTGGCCATAACCTCTGCCGAGGCGCCGCCACCGATGTCAAGGAAGTTTGCCGGACGAACGCCGCCGTGACGCTCACCTGCATAAGCAACCACGTCGAGGGTCGACATAACCAGACCGGCACCGTTTCCGATGATTCCGACCTGACCATCGAGTTTCACATAGTTGAGGTCCCAGGCCTTAGCCTTCGCCTCTAGTGGGTCGAGGTCGTCGCGCTCGAGTTCTTCGCGCTCGTGACGGAACTCGGCGTTGTCGTCAAGGGTCACCTTTCCGTCGAGAGCCAGGATTTGACCATCCTTGGTTAGAACCAACGGGTTCACCTCGACGAGGGTTGCATCTTCTTTGACGAAGACTTCATAAAGTTTGGCTAGAACCGGGGCGACTTTGTCGGCTAGCTCGGCTGGAAAGTGACCGGCCAGTGCGATTTCGCGAGCCTTGACGAGGTCGATGCCGGCAACGGCATCCACCGCGATCTTGGCTAGGGCGTCTGGGCGCTCGACGGCTAGTTGCTCGATGTCCATGCCGCCCTCGACGCTGCAGAGCGAGAGAAAGGTGCGGTTTGAACGGTCAAGCATGACCGAGAAGTAGTACTCCTGGTCGATGGCTGCACCCTGGGCGATCATTACGCGCTTGACGATGTGACCCTTGATGTCAAGGCCGAGAATGGCTTCGGCGTGAGCTCGAGCCTCTTCTGGGGTCTTGGCAACCTTGACACCGCCGGCCTTACCGCGACCGCCAACCTTTACCTGGGCCTTGACCACAACAACTCCGCCAATCTTGGCGGCGGCGGCTTCGGCCTCTTCTGGGGTGTCGGCGATCAGACCCTGCAGAACAGGAACGCCGTGAGCCTCGAACATGTCGCGGGCTTGGTATTCAAAAAGATCCAATGTGATTCCATTTCAATGGGATTTGGGGGCCGATTGAGCCAAGATTGAGGCCTTCGACACCTAAAGTTTATCGCCCTTAGACCTCGAATATTGCGGTTATCGGCTAAACGCCGCCGCCGCCGCCACCGCCACCACCGCCGCCTGCGGAGCCTCCACCGTCACTGCCGCTTGATGAACTAACCGCAAGGCTTTGGCTGATTGCCGAATCCAGCCCAGAAAGGCTAAAACTTTGAATGGCAAGCACCGGCAGCCAGGTTGGCTGGTTGTTTTCGGTGTAATACGTGGCCAGCACTTTGGTCCACTCTTTTTCAAGACCGAGCAAAATGGCCCAGGGCAGGGTCTGTTCATAGAGATGCAGAATTTCGGGCTGTCCGAGCGTGCCTTTTTCTCGAGTGGCACCCTTGGGCGACTGCAGGAATTCGAGGCGGCTCTGTTCGGCCATACCGATGTAGGTCTTGAGTCCGTCCATGTAGCCGGCCAAGTCGACCCCCGCTTGGGTCGGCAAGCGTTTGGTTAGCAACAACACGAAGTGTGCGAAGGTGGCAATCAAACCAAGGATGATCGGCACACCGATGAACCCAGCGTCAACCACCGCGTCCAACGAGATCGCGGTCCAGAGCATCCCTGCCGTTGCGAGCAGCATGACCAACCAGGTGCGAACGGCGGTTTTTATTGCGTAGTGCGAGAAGTAGCCGCCGGCGAGCGCTTCGGCTTCGGCATATTTTGAGGTGTCATCGAAGACGTTGACGATTCTGATCGATTCAACCTCGTCGATTTCTGAGCCGAGATCTACCGACTCGAGACCACCGCGAAAAAGCCGCTCGAGAAACTGCTGTTGCGCTGATTCGGTGGGCGTCTTGCCTGTCTTGCTAAGGTTCCACACGCCCGCTTCGGCGTTGGCGATAGAAACATAGCCGTTGACGGCAGCCTGCACAATCAGAGCCGACTTCCAGCGCGAACTTGAAATCACCTTGGCAACGGCGGCGAGCGTCGGGGTTTCTGGCCCTTGATACTGCACCGGGATGAACTTGCGCATGCCTCGGCCGCCGATGACCTGAATTCGATAGAACAGTGCCCAACCTAAAACCACGAGGATGACCGCACCGCAAGCCCAGAACAGCGCGAAGTCGATCGTGCCGGACACCTGCGAAACGTTGCCGGTGTTGATCAGCCCCGCCTTGAATGGCAGGTCGATGGTCAGGGTTTCGCCCGGCCCCAGGTTTTTGGCAGCAAAGTCAATTCGAGCCGTCGAAGCGCTTACCTCGAGCTTGCCACAAGCTTCGTTGGCTCCCGATGCCCCCGCGTAGCAAGAAACCCCTTCGGTGTGCAACACCTTGGCGAGCTCTGGGGCGAGAGTAACAGTGGCGGTCACCGAACCGAACGACTGCGCCCATCCTGTGCCGTTGACATCCCAGTAAAACTCGTCGGTTGCACCAAAGTTGCCGACCACCCAGTTCTGGCTGTAGTTGATCACGTAGGTTTGCCGGCCGTGAACGAACCGTTCGTCGTTGTGTATCGAAATCACCTGAACAAATCCGTCGACCGATTCGGTGGTGAAATCGCGGAACGAACCAGTTTCGTCGAGCACCGAGGTGACTTGCGTGTTGAGGCCGTGACCCTTGTAGTCGTCTGGAATCAAACGCTTGATGCCGCGGTTTTGGTCGGTTTCTGGAAAATTCGCGACCAGAGTTTCGGTCACATTCAGGCGTGGGATGTTGTGCTCTCCGAGCGAGAGTGCATAGTCGACGTGCATCGACTCAAACTCGAAGTCGTCTACCCCGGCATTGGCCGCGGGCGAGAAAATGAATAACGACGCGAGGGCCGCCAGTAGCGTTGCCGCAAACCTAGCGAAAAGCTTTTTGCTCATGGCTCAAACCTATCCCTCAGACGCGATTTCAAAGCTTGGTGATAGGCGCTACCTTGACCAACAGGCGTTTGGTGCCGTGGCCACCGAAATTGATTTCGGCGGTCTGTTTAGTGCCCTCTCCCTGCACCGCAACTACGCGCCCCTTACCGAAAGCATCATGCTCTACGGTGTCACCGACAGCGAGCTGAAGCCCTTCGTTGTTGCGCACCTGCGTGATAGCGCCTTTCCACTCAGTTTTCGGACGCTCCACCGATCTAAACCCTTGAGTGTCGGCGATCGACGGTGTGTAACCTCGCGGCACTCCGCCGCGACCAGCACCAGATTCACGCCACTCGATCAGGTGGGTCGGAATCTCTTGCAGATAGCGCGATGGGGTCGAAGATTCGGTTTCACCATAGAGCGATCGGCTGATGGCAAGGCTGACATACAGGCGCTCTTTGGCTCTGGTGATGCCCACATAAAATAGGCGACGTTCCTCGGCCATGCCGCCGGCAACGGTGAACGACATCTTGTGTGGCAACAAGCCCTCTTCGAGCCCGGCCAAGAAGACAATCGGAAACTCGAGACCCTTGGCGGTGTGAAGGGTCATCAGGGATACGGTGCCCGAAGCATCGTCAAGATCGTCGGCTGCCGCAACCAACGCAACCTCGTTCAAGAAGTCAGCGAGGCGCCCCTCTGGGTTGGCTCGCTGGAACTCTCGCGCCACCGAAACAAGTTCTTCGAGGTTTTCGATTCTGGCTTCGTCTTGGGGGTCGCGACTTGCTCGCAGCGCCTCGAGATAACCGCTCTTGCTAAGCACGGTTTTGAGAATGTGGTCAACCGGATCGGTCTCGACGGTTGCCCCGACCTCTTCGAGCAACTCCGAAAGCCCCTTGATCGCCGAAGTTACCTTCGGGCCTAGCCCTAGTGCGTCAACCTGGCCGAGAGCGTTGCGCACCGAGATGCCGTTGTTCTCGGCAAAGCTAGCCAGCAGCGTTTCGGTGGCATCGCCAATTCCGCGCTTAGGCACGTTAAGGATTCGTCTGGTAGCAAAGTCGTCACGCGGGTTGGCGATCGAGATCAGGTAGGCGAAGGCATCCTTGATTTCTTGGCGCTCATAGAACTTTGTGCCACCAATGACTCGATATGGAAGACCAGCGCGAATGAAGATTTCTTCGAGTGCACGGGTTTGAGCGTTAGTTCGGTAGAACACGGCCACGTCGCCGTAGTTGCGCCCCTCACGGTGAGCCTGGTTGATTTCGTCGGCGATGAACTGGGCTTCGTCGTGCGCCGAATAGCCCGTGTATCCGACGAGCTTGTCTCCTGCTCCGCGATCGGTGAAAAGGTTCTTATTGGGTCGATCAAAGTTGTTCGAGATAACGGCGTTGGCAGCATCTAGAATGTGCTGAGTCGAACGGTAGTTCTGCTCTAGCAAGATGGTTTTCGCGCCTGGAAAGTCCTTTTCAAACTCGACGATGTTGCGAATGTCGGCACCGCGAAACGCATAGATCGACTGGTCGCTGTCGCCTACCACGGTGAGGCTCGCCGGCGGCATAACCTCGCCGGTGCGCGGGTCGACCTCGCTGAACTCGGCTGGGATGCGCTTGGTGAGCTCGCGAATCAACGCGTATTGAGCCTTGTTGGTGTCTTGATATTCGTCGACGAGAATGTGGCGGAACTTGCGCTGGTATTGAGCGGCGACCGCCGGAAAGTTGCGGAACAGGAACACCGTTTCAGAAATCAGGTCGTCGAAGTCAAAGGCGTTGTTGCGCTTGAGTTCGCGCTGGTATGCACTAAAAATCTCTGCGATCATTCGAGCGGCCGGGTCAGACGCATCGGTGTTGCGCATGAAATCTTCGGCATCGTGCAGTTCGTTTTTGGCGTTTGAAATCACCGACGAAACCAACGCCGGAGTCAGCTTGTGAATGTCTGCCCCCATCTCTTTGATGAGGCGTTTGATGAGCGCTCGGCTATCTCCCGAGTCATAGATCGTGAAGTTTGGGTCGTGGCCCAGCCGCTGCGCCTCGCGACGCAAAATCATCACGCACGCCGAGTGGAAGGTTTTTAGCCACATGCCGTTGGCATCTTCGCCCAGCAGGTGACGAACGCGCTCACGCATTTCACCGGCCGCCTTGTTGGTGAAGGTAATCGCCAGGATTTGGCTCGGCCAAGCCTCTTTGATGGCCAGCAGGTGGGCGATTCGGTGGGTGAGCACCTTGGTTTTGCCAGAACCCGCACCGGCCACGATCAACAAAGCCGGGCCACGGTGCACCACGGCTGCCCGCTGTTGCGGATTCAGGCCGTCGAGCAGCGAATTAGGGTCGGCGGCAGGCGTTGAGAAGAGGTCGAGTTGGGTCATGACTAGGCAAGTTTAGGCGTGGCCAGCGACATAGCCGAGCAGCAGGTCTGGGTGGTCGACGAATATTCCGTCGGCGTCGGTGTTCAAGAAGTGCTGAAAATATTCTTCGACCGAATACAGCGCCTCTTCGACTCTCGCGGTCCAGGTGAAAACTTGAAAACCGAGTGCGTGTGCCCGCTCAACAACCCCAGTCGGAGCTCCAAAGTCAGCACTCGAAAACGCTGGCTTCTGCCCAAGCAGCAGGTCGATATCGAAGCTAACGCCGTGCACCTTGCCAACAAGGTTGCTCAAAAACTCGTCGCTCACATAGCGGGTCTTGCCCGGCAGGTGGTCGCGGTCGATCAAAAACACATACTCGCCGATCTCCCCCAGCCGCGCACGGGCTCGAGTGAGCACATCCAGGTTGAATGATTCAAAAATCAAGCGGATGCCCCGCTCGCGCCATCCGCTCGCCTCAACTTCGGCGGCCAGCAGGTCTAGCACGGGAATGCCCAACCCTTCGAAGTAGGCCCCGTGTTTGATCTCGAGAATCACGGCGCGATTGTTCAGAAACGGGGCGGCGAGCAGTTCGGCCAAAGTGGGAACCTCGCACTGACCGTCGAAAGCTGCAGAGCCCGGCCGCCATTCGGGCAACCGCTCGATGGCACGAAGCTGCTTGAGCTCGGCTAGGGTGAAGTCTTCGGTGAACCAGTCCTGAACCGCGAGCCCGTCTAGATAACCAGAGCGTTTTAGGTCGGCAAACTCAGGGCGATCAGCAACGTCGGTTGTGCCAGAGAGGGCATTTTCGTGACGTAGCACCAGCACGTGATCTTTGGTTGGCACGATGTCGCACTCGATCGCGAACACGCCCTGGTCATAGGCAAGCTTGAACGATTCGAGAGTGTTCTCGGGACGATAGGCGCAAGCCCCTCGATGACCAAAGACTTTAGGTTTCACGCTCATGAGATTAGGTCAAGCGAGTGAACGCTCGGTTACTCCCACTCGATGGTGCCGGGTGGCTTTGAGGTTACGTCGAGCACCACGCGGTTGACCCCGTCGACCTCGTTGGTGATGCGGTTAGAGATCTTGGCGAGAAGGTCATAAGGCACGCGAGTCCAGTCGGCGGTCATGGCATCTTCGCTCGAAACCGGGCGAAGCACAATCGGGTGACCGTATGTGCGGCCGTCTCCCTGCACGCCAACCGAGCGAACATCCGCTAGCAACACAACCGGGCACTGCCAAATCTCGCCATCGAGGCCAGCGTTGGTTAGCTCGTTGCGAACGATGGCATCTGCCTTGCGCAGCAGGTCGAGGCGCTCCTTGTTCACTTCTCCAACTATGCGAATTCCAAGGCCTGGGCCTGGGAACGGCTGGCGCTGAACAATTTCGTGAGGCAAACCGAGCTCGGCGCCGATCGCGCGAACCTCGTCTTTGAACAGCGTGCGCAGCGGCTCAACGAGCTCGAACTGCAGGTCGTCTGGCAGCCCGCCAACGTTGTGGTGGCTCTTGATGCCGGCGGTCGCCCCGCCACCTGACTCAACCACGTCTGGGTAGAGCGTTCCCTGAACCAAGAATCGAATCGGCCGGTCGTCGGCCTTCGACTCCTCAATCAGCGCGGTCTGGGCCTCTTCGAAGGTGCGAATAAACTCGCGACCGATGATCTTGCGCTTGGTTTCTGGGTCGCTGACGCCGGCGAGAGCGTCCAAGAATTTTTGCTCAGCATCGACAACAACCAAACGGATGCCCGTGGCAGCCACATAGTCACGCTCAACCTGCTCGGCCTCACCTTGACGAAGTAGCCCGTGGTTTACGAACACGCAAACTAGCTGATCGCCCACCGCCTTGTGAACCAGCGCCGCGGCAACAGCCGAGTCGACACCACCAGACAGACCGCAGATAACGCGGTCGTTGCCGACCTGCGCGCGAATCTTTTCGACCTGCTCTGCGATGACGTTGCCCGAGTTCCAGGTTGGGGCGATGCCGGCGGCGTTGTGCAAGAAGTTTTCGAGAACCTTCTGACCAAACTGCGAGTGCTTCACCTCTGGGTGCCACTGCACGCCATAAATCTTGCGCTGTGAGTTGGCGAACGCGGCCACCGGAGTGATGTCGGTCGAAGCCAACACCTCAAAACCTTCTGGAGCCTGCATCACCTGGTCGCCGTGGCTCATCCAGCAAATCTGCTCGGCAGGCTGACCCTCGAGAAGCTCACCGCCGTCGCTCACGCGAAGTTCGGTTGCGCCGTACTCTTTGATGCCCGAGCGGTCAACGCGACCACCGAGCAGGTTGGCAAGGGTTTGAAAGCCATAGCAAATGCCAAGCACTGGCACACCGAGCTCGAGAATCTGCGGGTCAAGTTGAGGCGAGCCATCCTCGTAAACAGACGAAGGGCCACCCGAAAGAATGATGGCGGCCGGGTTCTTGGCGCGCACCTGCTCGGCGGTCACATTGTGGTGAACGATTTCGCTGTAGACGCCGGCTTCACGAACGCGACGGGCGATCAACTGGGCGTATTGCGCACCAAAGTCGACGACTAGAACAGGCTGGTTAATTTGAATCTCCCTTGGCAAGGCGGCCGTAGTGACGCTCGGTGAAGAATGACAAGAATGGCACAACTCCACCGGCGGCCATCACCAAAAAGCGCAGGAATGACCAGCGGGTTTCGGTCCAGACCCTGAAGCAGGCATAGAGGTAAAGCACATAGAGCCAGCCGTGCACGATGAGCGAGATCGAGGTTAGGTCGAGGCCACTCTGTGGCAGCCCCTCGCGAAAACCGTCGGCGGTCATGGTGAAAGTTTCGAGGGTCAAAAACCCGTTCGGGCCGAGCGCCCAAAGCTCTTGGTTGGTCGCTAATCGAATCACATAAAGAATCGTGATGGTCAGCAGAAAGATTCCGGTGGTCAGCGACGCAATGCGAAACAGTTTGAGTGTGAACGCGGATGCTGGGCTCGAAGTCTGGGGCATGGCTCTAGTTTAAGCCACCGATCCCTCTTGTTGTCTTCGTCCCCTTGGTGACTCTCTGTGGGAGGCATCCTCACGGGTCCAACAGGTGCACCAACTACATGTTTGATATTGCGCTGGCACGTCACGAGCTAATTCAACTAGCAACCAACATTGTTCAGAATTCCTCCTAGATTAAACTGGTGTCGTCACGCGATTAGGCCGCCACATTACGGTATTCGGTCGAGGTTTGTTAGCATTCACTCGCGCAAAGAATTGTGCTGAATCCAGCGCTAAAATCTCAAGTACCGATTGGTTAGGCCTGTAATCGGCAGTGGCTGAACCTCAAGACAGACCCAGGAGGTTACCGTGTCAAACCAACTGAACTTTCAGCTTGAGGCTTGGGCCGGGCAACTGCAACAACGCAAAGAGTTGCAAGATTCTCTATCAACTCCGCGAGAGGTAAACCACTTCTTCACGTTCAACGACAAGCAATCCGCAGACGAAGCCTGTAAAACTCTTATGGGGCTCAACTTTGATGTCACGGTTTCCAAGCGAGGGCTTTTCAACGTAGAGGTTTCGGCAACTCACGTTTCTGATCTTAAAGACGAGACAATAAAAGCGCTCCTCAAACAAATGGTGAGGATTTCTGAAAATCACTCTGGTGTATACGACGGTTTCGGTGCTGGCCTGGGAGGTTAATCACCAGTCAGGCGATTGGACAACGGTCACAGATCTGGTTCCCTCGCCACGCGTCACCAACTTAATAACTTCATCGCCACAGTCATCCAATTTCACGATGCGTAAACAGGTGGCGTCCGAGATGAACACATCGAAGCAGGAGATAGTTCTAACTGATGAGAGCGTTAGAGTTTTCAGTTTTCTAGAAAGCTTAAGTTCTGCAAAATTTAGATGTTTCGCCCCACCAAGTTCTAAGTGTCTGAGATCCGCAAATCGAGAAAGATCCAACTTACGATTACCGATGCTCGCAACTATCAAGGTCTTGATACCGCTCGGTAGCGCAGCCAAGTTCCCCTGTGCTCCCGAGCCCAGGTACACGTAATCGAGTCTTTTTAGGTTGTGCAAACCCCGCGCTTGACGAACGTTTCGTTCCAAGCCCAGCAAACGAAGTTTTTTTGTCTTGGCAAAGTTAATTGGCTTAAGGACAGGCGACGAGGTGTACACGCTCCTCAATGATTTTTTGTTCTCCAAACTGGTCAAATCGAGGGGAAAGCTTGTTCTAATAGACATAGACCTCAGAAAGGGGCTGGCATCAAGCACTCTTTCGAGCTCCGCCTGAACCCCCTCGCCACTCAGATCAACCCTGTACTTAATTTTTCCAGAATTCACAAGAAAATCACTACGCCAAGGGAGATACGTTAATCCAAATCCCGCGCTACTGAGAACAAATAACAAGCATTTTGGAATTGGTCGCTTGAACCAAAAGTGGATCCGCCTATTGGAAAACTCAAAGCCCCAGCCACGGACAAGATCGTCAATTCCTAGGTCGTACGGCATTGATGACGTTCCATAGTTTCTTGTTACCGGCTCTTTTTGGGATCCCGCCCATTCCATCGATCAACTCTTGTTCGAATAGCCTCCGCTCTAGTGTCGATTTGCCAGGCATCGGTTCAAAGCTGAACTTTTCGATTTTATAGCCCTTCCATTCTGCTCTCCGCGCATGTTCCGCCATTCGCCTGGCAACGTCCTTAGATTGTCCAATGTACGTTTTGCCTGCGACCACGAACTTATAGACACCCGCTCCACTTGCCTGGGCTCGGTCTGTGACAGAAAGCGTCTTCCCAACTTTAGTCGCAGTGACCTGTTCCCCATTTTTTAGACAGTTTTTCTGTCGTTGCTGGCTTCGGTTGAAGCCAACATTTTTACATTCTCATATTCAACTGGGGTTAGGTAGCTCAAACTTGAGTGTCGCCTTTGTCGGTTATGAAAAACTTCTATGTAGTTGAAGATAGCTGCTGCTAGTTCTTGACGGGTTGACCACTTTTGTGTGTCTAGCAGTTCTGTTTGCATTTTGCCCCAGAATGACTCGATTGGAGCGTTATCGTATCCGTCGCCAATCGTACCCATTGAGGGGCTCAGTCCTGCTTCACGAATTTTTTGACTGAAGGCCCAGGATACGAATTGGCTACCATGATCAGAATGGATGATGGTTCCTTGGGGTTTGCGGCTTCGGATAGCCATCTCGAGCGCATCGGTTACAAGCTGACTTGTTTGACTGGAATCTATAGACCAGCCCACTATTTTGCGTGAGTGAGTGTCCAAGACCGCGGCACAGTAAAGGAAACCCTCACCAGTCCAGTGCTGCGTGATGTCTGTCACCCAAACCTTATTGATCTCACCGTGGTCGAAGTTGCGGTTAAGTAAGTCACTTGAAGTTGCCAGATTGGCTTTGCTCCGGTACTTCTTTCTATTTGGAAGTCCTGTTATGCCTGTTTCCTGCATGACTTTCCAAACAAATTTGTGACTTGCACGAATTTGACGCCCATAAATAAGTTCAGCGCGCACTCGCCGAACACCATAAGAGTTTCGCGATTCCGCGTGAACCTCAAGCACCTGACGAGCAACATCTCTCCGGCGAATCACTGTTTTGGGCGGGTTCGACTTTGATCGCATCCAGTGGTAATAGCTGGCACGGTTCACGCCAACGAAGCCACAAACCTGACTCACCTTAAACCCCTGCCCGGCCAGAGCTTCAATAACCGGGTATTTCATTTTGGGAAAATACTGTCCCTGGCAAACAATGCTGCTGCGCGCCGAGTAATTTCTAACTCATCTTTTAAGCGGCGTACTTCTTTTTTCAACTTCTGGATCTCCAACTGTGCTTCAGGCAACGCAAGACCCTTACCTGGAGTTATCTGCCGTTCACCACGCAACTGTCGAATCCAACGATCAAGGCCCGAAGTGCTAATTTTCAGCTGGTCAGCAACCACCCGAATTGGGAGCCCCTCAACAAGAACCATATCTACGGCACGAGACTTAAATTCAGAACTATAGGCTCTAGGCATTCCATATTCCTTCCATAAAGGTTGAGGTTACCCCAACCAAATTTGTCTAAAATATGGGGAACAGGTCAACAACATTTCGATTACAAATCATCGTTTGTTCATGCCGGCCAAGGACAGGCCATGGCAAAAGGTGCAAGCGCTGAAGTTAGCCTTCGGCCTCGATACGCTTGCGCTCATCTTGCACCAAGCGACCCCACAAAAACAGTGCGAAGCCCGAGAAGATGATCCACTCGGCGGCATAGAAAGCGCTGAGCCAGTTGAGCTCTGTTTGGGTTTGGCGCACACCAATAACAATCGACTCGGCGGTGGTGTCTTTAGCGCCGTGAAGCGCCTTCTCACTGACCACGAAACCCGGGTAAACCTTCGGCTTCTCTAGCGGCCAAAAGTTGATCAACTGTTCGATCGAAAGCGACGAAAACAGCGGCGCGGCCTCGCTCAGGCGAAGTGCCGGAGCCTCGCTCGGCTCATAGCGCCCGACCAGAGCGGTGCCAGTGTCGAAGTCTAGGCTCGGGCCTTTGCGGCAGGCTGCCAGCGCGGCATCCTTGCCCTCATAAAACGCAGCAGCAATCACGATGTGAATCTGTTCGCTGGTGATGGAGTCAAAAACCACCCAGTAGCCGGCCTTGGTCGAACCGTCTTCGAGCAACTGCTGTCGCCCCTCAACCACGGCGCAAACCGTGTTGTTGACGAACACGTTCGCGCTCACCAACCGGTCGGCCTGAGCCTCGAGAAACGGCTTGCCAAGTTCGGCAACTTCTTCGATTGGGGTGGCAACCTTGCCCGGCAAATCGCCTTCAATAACGCGGATGCTGCGCGAAAGCTGCCAGTTGCCGAAAAGTGAAAACACAATCGCAACCACGATGGCAAGCGCGAGACCTGCAAGCCATTTGGGCTTGCCCGCAACTTGCCAAAAGGTGGGCTTCATTTAGGCCTGGTATGGCGCGGCAACAACTTCGACGCGCTGGAACTCTTTGAGGTCGCTGTAGCCGGTGGTAGCCATTGCGCGGCGAAGAGCACCGATCAGGTTTGAGGTGCCGTCGGCACTGGTCGATGGGCCGAGCAGAATCTGCTCGAGCGAGCCGCCGGTGCCAACCTGAACGCGGTGGCCGCGAGGCAACTCGGCGTTGTGCGCCTCGGCACCCCAGTGCCAACCGGCACCCGGAGCCTCGGTGGCACGAGCCAAAACCGAACCGAGCATAACGGCATCGGCACCGCAGGCGATGGCTTTGACGATGTCGCCAGAAGAACCCAAACCGCCATCGGCGATCACGTGCACATAGCGGCCGCCCGATTCATCCATGTAGTCACGGCGAGCACCAGCCACATCGGCAACTGCGGTGGCCATGGGCGCGTGGATGCCCAACACACGTCGAGTGGTCGACGCCGCTCCACCACCGAAGCCGACTAGCACACCTGCTGCACCGGTGCGCATGAGGTGAAGTGCCGCGGTGTAGGTGGCCGCCCCACCAACGATTACCGGAACATCGAGTTCATAGATGAACTGCTTGAGGTTTAGTGGCTCGCGAGTCTTAGAGACGTGCTCGGCCGAAACCGTGGTGCCACGAATGACGAAGAGGTCTACACCGGCGGCGATCACGGTCTTGGCGAACTCGGCTGTGCGCTGAGGCGACAAAGCACCGGCAACGGTCACGCCTGCGGCGCGAATCTGGGCGATTCGGTCGCGAATCAACTCTGGTTTGATCGGCTCGGCATAAATCTGCTGCATGCGAGCGGTGGCTTGCTCAGGTGAAAGCTTGGCGATCTCGTTGAGTTGCTGCGATGGGTCTTCGTAGCGGGTCCAAAGACCTTCGAGGTCGAGCACTCCGAGGCCGCCGAGCTTGCCGATCGCGATTGCGGTCTCTGGTGAAACCACCGAGTCCATCGGAGCGGCAACCACCGGCAGCGAGAACTTGTATGCATCGATGTTCCAGTCGGTTGAGACATCCGAGGTGTCACGAGTGCGACGCGACGGCACGATGGCGATGTCGTCAAAGGCCCAAGCCCTGGTGCCGCGCTTTCCGCGACCGATTTCTACTTCGCTCATTTGACTCTCCTAGCGGGTTCCGTAGTTGGGAGCCTCGACGACCATCTGAATGTCGTGCGGGTGGCTCTCGCGCAGGCCGGCTGCTGTGATGCGAACGAACTTGCCGCGCTCCTGCAACTGGTCGATCGATTCGGCACCGACATAACCCATGGATGCTCGCAAGCCCCCGATGAGCTGGTGCGTGACCGACGCTACCGAACCGCGGTAGGGAACACGCCCCTCGATGCCCTCTGGCACCAGCTTGTCTTCGCGAAGCACGTCATCCTGGAAGTAACGGTCTTTCGAATAGCTCTGTGCCTGACCGCGCGACTGCATAGCACCGAGCGAGCCCATGCCGCGGTAGGTCTTGAACTGCTTGCCACCAACGAAGGTGATCTCACCCGGGGCCTCATCGGTTCCGGCAAGAAGCGAGCCGATCATCACGGCGTTTGCACCGGCAACGATGGCCTTTGGAATGTCGCCCGAATACTGCAAACCGCCATCTGCGATCACCGGCACGCCGGCTGGCTTGCAGGCGAGCGAGGCCTGGTAGACGGCGGTAACCTGAGGAACTCCGACGCCGGCAACCACACGGGTGGTGCAGATCGAACCTGGGCCAACGCCAACCTTGACGCCGTCGGCACCGGCGTCGACAAGTGCCTGAGCACCCTCACGAGTCGCCACGTTGCCACCGATGATGTCAACATCCTTGGCGAATGGTTCGGCCTTTAGCTTGGCGACCATCTCGAGAACCGCGCGGTTGTGACCGTGAGCGGTGTCGACCACGAGAATGTCGACGCCTGCATCGATAAGAGCCATCGAGCGCTCCCAAGCGTCTTGACCAACGCCGACGGCGGCAGCTACGAGCAAGCGACCGGCAGCATCCTTGGATGCGAGCGGATACTTTTCGCTCTTGTCGAAGTCTTTTACGGTGATCAACCCACGAAGCTTGTTGTGCTCGTCGATCAGTGGAAGCTTCTCGATGCGGTGTTGAGCCAAGAGCGCGATTGCCTCGTCGGCGGTAGCTCCAACCTTTGCCGTAATAAGAGGCATCGGAGTCATCACATCTTTGACCAAAGTCGTGGTTCGCTGCACGTCGAGCACGAATCTCATGTCACGATTTGTAACGATTCCGACAAGCACTCCGTTGTCGTCGACGACCGGCAAACCCGAAACTCGGTAGTGTCCGCAAAGTGCGTCAACCTCTTGGATGGTCGCATAAGGAGTAGTCGTGACTGGGTTGGTAATCATTCCGGCTTCGGAACGCTTGACGATGTCGATCTCGGCAGCCTGGCGCTCGAGCGAAAGATTGCGGTGAAGCACGCCGATACCGCCCTGGCGAGCCATGGCAATTGCCAGTCGGGCCTCGGTCACGGTGTCCATCGCTGAGGAGAGCAGGGGCAGATTGATCTCGATGCGCTTGGTGATGCGAGTCTTGGTGTTGACCGCGCTTGGCACTAGGTCGGACTCCCCTGGCAGAAGAAGCACGTCGTCGTAGGTCAGCCCAACAAAGCCGAACGGGTCATTTTGTGTCATGAGGGTTCCTCCACCGAGATAGTGTTCTTCAAGTCTACCTATTGCGGTAGTCTGGCTAGAAATAGCGAACAGGCTATGAACGCCTGGCAAAACCAATGGAGGTTGGCGTGAGCTACCAACTAAGAGCGACGCTCGGTCGATTCGGTCGACTGGCTGCCGCGTTGGCCATTTTGCTCTCGATCTTTATCGGTCCTGCGGCCCTAGCCGCTGACAACACCGACCCCAGTAATCCAAACGGTTCGGCACTTCTTATTAAGGGAACCGTAAAGAACGAGAAGAAGCCGGTAGAGGGTGTCGAGTTTCACATCACTGGCAATGGCGTAGATGAAAAAGTTAAATCTGGAGCAGACGGCAAGTGGGTGCTTGAAGTCACCAACAAGGGTGTCTACAAAGTCGAGATCAACCTAGAAACCTTGCCCAAGGACGTCGGTCTTCGCGACCCCGAGGCGAATGTTCGTGACGCAAACCTCACCATTACCAACACCGCCGCCGTGCTCTTTCCACTGGGAAAAGACACTCGCGTGGTGCAACCGATCGGTGATCAGATTCTGATTCGACTGTTTGCGGGCCTCAATCTTGGCTTGCTTCTCGCAGTCGCGGCCATCGGCATCTCGCTCATTTTTGGAACGACCGGTCTCAACAACTTTGCCCACGGCGAGATGGTCACGTTTGGTGCACTATTCACCTGGCTGTTCCACGCCGAACTCAAGTTGCCTTTGCTCCTTGCTGCGACCTTCACGATCATCCTCGGTGCGGCTTTCGGTTGGGCACAGGATGCTGCGCTCTGGAAACCGCTCAGAAAACGTCGTCTCGGTCTCAACCAAATGATGATTGTGTCGATTGGTCTTTCGATCGTGCTACGTCAGGTGTTCATCCTTGGCTTTGACGGCGACACTAAGGTGCTTTCGGGTGAATACGAATCAGTCAGTCTCGGACCGATTCTCACGACCAGCTCCTCGCTTTGGTCGATGCTGATCAGTGTGCTGGCCTTGGGATTCGTCGCCTGGTTCCTCACTCGAACCAGAATCGGCAAAGCTGCCCGCGCAGTGAGCGACAATTCTTCGCTGGCAGCAGCTACCGGTATCAACGTCGAGCGCATCATTCGCATCGTGTGGGTTATGGCCGGAGCGCTCACCGCACTTTCGGGAATCCTCTACGGCCTGCAGTTCCAAGCTAACTACCTGCTCGGCGCGCAGATTCTGTTGCTCCTGTTTGCCTCGGTCACGCTCGGTGGACTGGGAACCGCACTGGGTGCAACGGTTGGCGCAATCATCATCGGCTTCGTAGTCGAACTTTCGGCCCTGATCATTCCGATTGACCTCAAATACGCGGCTTCCTTGATCATCCTTATCGTCGTATTGCTGGTTCGCCCTCAGGGTGTGCTCGGCAAGAAGCAGAGAATCGGATAGGCGCAGATGGACATCTTGAACATCCTCAGCCTCGCCCTCGGCGAGATGATCAGCCCAACCACGATCACATTTGTGCTCTGTGCAATGGGCCTTTCGGTGCACTTCGGTTACACCGGTCTGCTCAACTTCGGTCAAGCAGCCTTCGCGGCCGTCGGCGCTTATGGCATGGCAATCGGTCTCATCACGTTCCAACTACCCCTGTGGCTGGCTGTGATCATGGGTCTGGTTTGCTCAGCTATCTTTGCGCTTATCCTGGGCATTCCCACCCTGAGGCTTCGAGCCGACTACCTCGCCATTGTTACCATCGCAACATCCGAGGTTTTCCGCTATTTCATGACCACAATCGGTTTCGCAAAGGTCACCGGTGGCTCTAACGGCCTCAGCCAGTTCGGCAAGCAATTCTGGGCGCTAAACCCGATTCCAGAAGCCGACTACAACTTCGGCTTTGTGACCTACCGCTCCGACCAGCTGTTCGTGCTCATCGTCGGCTGGGGAACGATCATCCTTGGCGCTCTTGTTCTGCGTTTGCTCATGCGCTCACCTTGGGGCCGAGTTTTGAAAGGCATTCGTGAAGACGAGGATGCTGTGCGCAGCCTCGGAAAGAACGTATTCGCCTACAAACTGCAATCCCTGATCATCGGCGGCATGTTTGCAAGCATCGGCGGCATGATCTTTGTGCTAAATCTGTCGAACGTTCAGCCACAAACCTGGACCACCAACTTCACCTTCACGATCTGGTCGGTACTTCTGCTCGGTGGCGCTGCCACGATTCTTGGCCCAATCGCCGGTGGCATGATCTTCTTGGCCCTGATCAGCCTCACTCAGGGAATCATGGGCGCCATGGTTGAAATGGGTTGGCTGCCATTCCTAAGCCAGCCGGATGTCGCTCAGATTCGATTCATTCTGATCGGTCTTTCGCTGATGCTTCTGGTGATCTTCAGGCCGCAGGGCATGTTTGGAAACAAGAGGGAGACGCAGTTCAATGGCTGATCCAACGACCGAAGTCAAATCCATCGCCGTCGGCTCTGCCGGACCGGGTTGCAAAAAGGTCGACCCGATTCTGGTCGCCGACAAGGTTCGCCGCCAGTTCGGTGGTCTCACCGCTGTCGACGTCGAACATGTGGAAATTCCTCGCGGACTCATCACCGCGCTTATCGGACCAAACGGCGCTGGCAAGACCACCTTCTTTAACCTTCTCACCGGCTTCGACAAGCCGAACGAGGGCAGCTGGTCATTCGAGGGCAAAGATTTGGCGGGAGTCTCCCCTTATCGGGTCGCTCGAATGGGTATGATTCGCACCTTCCAGCTCACCAAGGCGCTAAGCCTGCTGACCGTTATTGAGAACATGCGTCTCGGCGCTCAAAAGCAACCGGGCGAGAGCTTCTTGACCGCGCTCATCCGCCCGCTTTGGATCAAGCGTGAACGTGAAATCACCGAAACCGCGGATGCCCTGCTCAAGCGCTTCAAGCTTGATGCGAAGCGCGAAGACTACGCAGCCAGCCTCTCGGGTGGTCAGCGCAAGTTGCTCGAAATGGCTCGCGCCTTGATGAGCAGCCCCAAGCTGGTGATGCTCGACGAGCCGATGGCCGGAGTAAACCCCGCTCTGACCCAAAGCCTGCTTGACCACATCAAAGACCTCAAGTCCAACGGCACCACCGTCTTGTTCGTTGAGCACGACATGCACATGGTTCGCCACATTAGCGACTGGGTCATCGTGATGGCCGAGGGCAAGGTGGTGGCCGAAGGCCCGCCATCCACGGTGATGAAAGACCAGGCCGTGATTGACGCCTACCTCGGCGCCCACCACGACACCGACCTCGGTGCGGTTTCGCCCAAGACTGACACGACTACCCTGCGAGCTACTGCCAAGGAGACCGACTGATGAACGACAAGTCTCTGGTGGTTCACGCGGATGACCTTGTGGCCGGCTACCTGCCAGGCATCAATATACTCAACGGCTGTAGCCTCACCGCCTTCGATGGCGAACTGATTGGAATCATTGGACCCAACGGTGCCGGTAAGTCCACGCTGCTAAAGGCGATTTTCGGTCAGGTGAACATTCGCTCGGGCAAGATTCTGCTGAACGGCGAAGACATCACCGGCCTCAAAGCAAACAAGCTCGTCGAGAAGGGCGTTGCTTTTGTGCCGCAGACCAACAACGTCTTTCCGAGTCTGACAATCGAAGAAAACCTTGAGATGGGTGTCTTCCAGACTCCCAAGCGCTTCAAGGAGCGCTTCGAATTCGTCACCTCGATTTTTCCCGATCTCGGCAAGCGTCGTAGCCAGCGTGCTGGGTCACTGTCGGGTGGTGAACGACAGATGGTCGCCATGGGCCGAGCGTTAATGATCGACCCGAAGGTGCTTCTGCTCGACGAGCCGTCCGCCGGCTTGTCTCCGGTGCGTCAGGATGAGACGTTTATCCGCGTCAAGGAAGTCAATGCCGCCGGCGTGACCGTGATCATGGTGGAGCAGAACGCTCGTCGATGCCTGCAGATTTGCGATCGTGCCTATGTTCTCGATCAAGGCAAGGATGCTCACACGGGCACCGGTCGCGACTTACTCAACGACCCCAAGATGGTCGAGCTGTACCTAGGCAACCTGGCGGAACTCTAAACCTCGGTCTTGAAACCCGCCTAGCGGCCTAAGTCCGCACAAAAACCCGCCCTAGAATCGCAACCCGATCTTTGAAAACTTCGTGAACTCTCTCTCTGTTCACGGACAAAGCGAAACCCCCGAGATTACTCTCGGGGGTTTCGTGGTTTTGTTTCGAATTACTCGACAGAGTTACCGGCAACAACCTCAAGGAGGGTGCTGGTTCCGTCAGTGCCGTACTGGTAGATACCAATGGAGGCACCGGTTGGGTCACCGTTGTCGTCGAACTCGATTGGGCCAGAGTAACCGTCGTAGTCAACGTCCTCGCCAGCCTTGATGGCTGCAAGTCCGGCGGCAAAGTCGGTTACCTTGGTTCCTCCGGTCGAAACCGACTGCATGTTTGCAGCGATGGCTTCACCCGAGTCGTTCTTAGCCTGCTCTGCGGCAAGAGCCAACAGGATCACAGCGTCGTAGGACTCTGCAAGGTAAGCAAACTCGGTGAGTTCTTCACCGTGGTTGGCCTTGTAGAGGTCAGCCGCACGCTGCTTGAAGGCCTCGTCTAGCTTGCCACCAGGAAGGGTACCCTTGGCACCTTCGAGGTAAGAAGCAAAGCTCTCAGCCGAGTAGTTGGCGAGGTTTCCGTCAACAAGGTAGATGTCCTTGCCTGGGAAGCCCTTCTTCTGCAGTGCGGCAGCAGCCTTCTTGAACTCGTCGTAGGAGATCACGAGCACGGAGTCTGCACCCGATGCAACGGTCTGGTCAACGATGGTGTCGAAGTTGGTCTCTGCTTCTGGGAAGGAGAGGTCCGAAACGATGGTTGCGCCGGCAGCCTCAATGGTTGCCTTGGCCTTGGCCTCAAGGCCTTCACCGTAAGGAGTCTGCTGGTAGATGATTGCTACGTTCTCGTGTCCGTCGGCAACGATCTGGTTACCAACAATGGCACCCTGTAGAAGGTCGCTTGGAGCGGTACGGAAGTAGTAGCCACCGTCATCCCAGGTCGACAGGTCAGGAGCCGTGTTAGACATCGAAATCTGAACGGTCTTTGACTTGGTCACCTGGTCGATGATCAAACGGGTAACACCCGAGGCAGCAGCACCGACGATGGCGTCAACGCCAGCATCAAGAAGCTTGGTTGCCGAGGCAGGTGCAACTTCTGGGTGGTCACCGTCGCTGGAGTCCTCGAGGGTCCATTCGACTGGCTTGCCCAAAACGCCACCGGCGTCGTTGATGTCCTGAATAGCAAGTTCAACACCAGCGATTTCAGGAGGCGACAGGAATGCGAGTGCGCCGGTCAGTGGAAGAACTCCACCAAGCTTGAGCACGCCATCTCCGGCCGCGTAAGGCGATGGAGCGGAGCAGCCCGACAGTGCGATAGCGGTGGCAGCAACCACAGCAACGGCACCGGCAAGCTTCTTCTTTGAGAATGCGGTCATTTATATCTCCTAATAGGGGAATCATCGGCTCGACTTCGAACCGACATGTTTAGCAGTCTATCCACGCAGCCAAGGATGGGTAGGGGGCGGTGTCATAAAAGTTAATCAATTGCAACAAAAGGTCATCGCATTTAGTGATTTTGCTACGCCATTTTCACTAATTTCGCACTCTTAGAGCGGTTTTGCCTCGTAATTCGAATCAAAAGCCCGCGTTTTTTAGCGTTGTAACAATCTTGTTTCGAGTTAGCAAAGAGTCGATTACGGTCTAGTTGGCCTGTTTTGCCAGCCTGCTGCGGCGAATCATGTCGGTGCTTAGCGCGGCGAGGCCCGCCCACACCAAAACAAACCCGACCCAGCGCGCCACCGGCATCTGCTCTTGAAAATAAACGATTCCCAGAATGAACTGGAGCACAGGAGTCAGATACTGCATAAACCCGATCCAGCTGAGCGGCAAGTTTTGCGCGGCCACTCCGAAAAGTATCAGGGGAATCGCCGTAAGAAACCCATAGATAGCCAAACCTGAAGCGCCGAGCCATCCACTGGTCACGAATTGAACCGAGCCGTTCAAGGCGACCCAGATCAGCATGCCAATGGCCACGGGTGTGAGCACAACGGTCTCGAAGGTATACGAATGCAGCGCGCTCACCTGATCGGCTAACTTGTTTTTAGCCAGCCCATACAGTGCAAACGAGCCGGCAAGGGTGAGCGCGATCCATGGCAGGCGACCGTAGTCGAGCGTGAGCGTGGCCACGGCAACAACACCGAGAGCGACGGCAAGCCACTGAAGTTTTCGAAGGCGCTCGCCCAACAGAAACACGGCCAGCAGAATCGTAACCAGCGGGTTGATGAAATAGCCGAGCGACGATTCGACCACGTGCCCGATCGAAACGCCATAAACATAGACTGTCCAGTTGATCATGATCACAATGGATGAAAGCGCCAGCCAAGGCAGGGCGGCGCGATTCTTGAACACCGAGAGAAACGTTCGCCATGAACGGCCCACAAGGATGAACAGCACTCCGGCCAAGAGCCCGAACAGGATACGCCAAACGACGATCTCCCAAGGCGTTGCGAACCCGAGCATCGAAATGATGATTGGAAACGAGCCCCAGATTAGATAGGCGGTGAGGCCTAGGGTGAGCCCTCTAGCGATGTTCTTCTCGGTTGGAGTGCCCTTGTTCGATTCAGTTTCCACTCCCCTAACCTATGCCATCTCACTGGCCTTACATCCATGCAAAAAAGACCCGAGCACGAGGCCCGGGTCTTTTGAGGGTTTTGGTTTAGCGAACTACAACGGCAAGAACGTCGCGAGCGCTGAGGATCAGGTATTCCTGACCATCGAACTTGAGCTCGGTGCCGCCGTATTTCGAGAAGATCACCTTGTCGCCGACTGCTACGTCAACGGGGATGCGCACACCCTTGTCGTCGACGCGACCAGGACCGACGGCGATGACCTCGGCCTCTTGTGGCTTTTCTTTGGCGGTGTCAGGGATGACCAGACCCGAAGCGGTGACTTGCTCTGCTTCGACCGGCTTGACAACGATGCGATCTTCTAGTGGCTTGATGGTTACCGACACTTTGACCTCTTCTTTGGAAAGTTCTGTAGTTGGTGGTTCCGACTGGAACTACCCCAATCATAAAGCATGCTTAGCACTCGAGCAAGGTGAGTGCTAACAGGGGCCTTTGCTATTGGCGAACATCTCTCGGCTAGCCTTGAGTCATGGATCGCAGCGAGTTTTTGTCTTTGATGACACCCGAAGGGTTGTCTCTATTGGCCGAAACCCGCTTCGACGCAAAAGCAGACGTGGTTCGACTGGTGAGTGATTTGCGCAGCCAAGGCCACTCTCCCGCCGTTGTTGCAGCCGTGCTTAGCCAGGCCAAACTGCGACGGCGGGCCGAAACCAAGTTTGGCGAGTTTGCCACCCGGATGCTCTTCACCGAGGCTGGCTTGGAACAGGCCAGTCGACTCAAGGTCGCTGCCTTGCATGCCGGACGTTTTCGAGACGCTGGTTGCTCATCCGTTGCCGACCTCGGCTGCGGTATCGGCACCGAGTCGATGGCTTTTGCCGCGGTAGGAATCGAAGTTGACGCATTCGAGCTCGATGAGGTTACCGGCGCAATTGCCACCTACAACCTCGCACCTTTCGATAATGTGCGTGTGCACCAGGCAGACGTCACGCAGGTCGACACAAAACCCTTTGACGGCCAGTTCTTCGACCCGGCTCGACGTGAACTCGGTGGCCCAAAACGCGAGCGAGCGGTTCGCAAGTTTGACCCCACCGATTACTCGCCCAACTTCGACTGGGTTCTGGCCCGCACGACCGAACGGCCGACCGGCATCAAGTTAGGGCCTGGTCACCCACACGAAGCGATTCCCCAAGGATGCGAAGCGCAGTGGGTTTCTGTAGAAGGTGATCTTGTCGAGTGCGCCCTCTGGTTCGGAGCGGCCGCCCGCGAGGGAGTCGCTCGATCAGCATTGCTAATCGATGGCGTGGGCGCGCACATACTCGATTCGACCAACGAAGAACGCATGGATGCCACGCTCGGCGAGCTGCAGGAATACGTTTTTGAGCCAGACGCCGCGGTGATTCGATCCCACCTTGTCGCCAACCTGGCTGGGCAATTTGGTGCCACACTCTTCGCGCCTGAAATCGCCTATTTGACTGCAGCCGAGGCGCATCGCAGTCCTTGGCTCCGCACCTACCGCTTGGTCGACAACCTACCGTTTGACCGCAAGAAGCTAAAGGCCTACCTGCGCGAGCGTGCCGTGGGCATCCTTGAAATAAAAAAGCGAGGCTCGGATGTCTCACCCGAGGCTCTGCGCAAAGAAATGGCGCTTAAAGGCGAGAACGCCGCCACCCTGATTGTTACCAGGGTGGGCGACGCTCACCGTGTTTTGGTGGTCGAGCCGATTCGCTAGTTCGCCCCACCGAAAGGTTATTTAGTTAGTGCTTGGAGTGGGGGTCTGGTCTTGGTCTGGGTTCACGTCAACGTTTCCCCAGCCCATCTGGCCACCCATGTCGTCCATCATGCCGTTGCGACCGTTGTCAAGCGGGTCGTAGCCCAGCTGGCCACCCATCTGGCTGTCGAACTGACCCATCTGGTTCCGGTTTCCGAACTGACCCATGTGGTCACCCAGTTCGATGCCGCGCTGCTGAAGGAACGGGCGGGCGATTGCTCCTACCACCGCAAGACCGATGAAAACGTAACCGACGATTAGACCGGCGATTGCCAGTGGGCGTCCGTTTTGCTTTGAAGTCTTGAGCTGGCTAAGCGAGATGTGACCGGTGATAACTGCGGCGAGAGCGCCGAAACCGGTGACGGCCGTGGCCAGTGATACGACCGAGAGAGTGTTTAGTGAGTTGAAGTCGAAGCGCGCTTTGACCTCGGTTGGGGCTGCTGGTGCAACAGCGGTTGCGTCTGCACCTACAGAAGCTTTTTCTGACTTGTCTTTATCTGCCACGGGTTTCTCCTTTGTTTGGCTTGTGTCAGTTGACCAGCCAAGCCTGAGAGAACCCTGCGAACGGCCTGAAAGTCGGCTAGGGGTTGTTAGCCCCCGAAAATCACCAATCGCTGAATCCTAAGCCGTGCTGCAAACGCAACAAAAAGACCCGCAAAGGCCGCGATAATGGCAAGCCCCCAGATGGCAACCACTGCGACCCAGGCGAATGCCAATCCTTCGGCAAGGCTGTAGTTATTGAATGCTCCCGAAATACCTAGTGTGAATAGAGCGACCAGCATTACGACAGGCAAAACCCCAGAAACGATTCCGCCGGTGAAGCTAATCTTGCGGGCCGCTTGGCGCCTCTGCTGAGCCTTTTTTAGTGCGACCGAAGCGACCAAGGGATCGACAAAGAATGGATCGCTTATCTCTGAAGCGGTCGGAATTCCGAGGCTTGCGCCTTCTATCGAATATTTGAACTGCTTGTAGTTCCCATTTGAGGCAAACCCCATGGCTTTTCTAAGTTCAGTGCCAAGTTGATAGGTGAATAGAGCAACGACACCAAATCCGATGGCTAGCAGCCACCCGCCGACTGCAAGAAACAAAATAAAAGTTGCGGCCGCAACGATTAGGAGTTCGCTTAGTTGCCGGTTGATTTTGTCGAGTTGCGCAAATCTGAGTGCGGTTCTTTCCATTTGATTGCCCCAATCTTGGACGCTGATTGGCGACCTTGGATAGATGTTTAGTGGTTCAAGTATTGGGTTTCGGCCGAGATCTCGGTCGATGCCCACGCTAGCATGAGGCTCAAAGCTCGATTGTTGTTGAATTCGAACACTGAGCCGAAGAAGCCTGAAACCCAGATGATCGGCGTAAATACAAGGATTGGAATCAAGCTTGCCAGCCCCATAGTTGGATTGGCGACGACCATGGCGATGGCGAAAAAGAACACCGACAGGGGAAAACTTAGAAACCCGATTATTCCGATAATCGGAGCATCAAAGGGACCTAACTTTATGGCGTAGAGCCAGTTGGGTCCGATTACCAGACTAAAAACCATCGTGGCGACGAAGGACAGCGAGAGCACCCGAGCGCGCACGCGACGCTTTTGTAAAAACGAATAATCCTGAGGAACCGAAGTGGCCATCAGAATCCTGACTTCTTTGCCTTCTTGAGGCGTTCAGCAAGTTTGTCGTCGTCAGCGAAGGCTCCGTCTTGTGAAGCGTCTAGCGCTCCACCGTTCGAGGTGTTTGAGCCAGCCGTGGTTCCAGCCGCCGACGACGTAGCTAGACTCCGGGGATCAACGGCAGCGGTTGGAGGTAATCCAGGGACCGGCGGGATCACGATGGGGCCGGTCACCACCGTTGAGGTGGATGGTGCCCCTTCTGACGAAGGGACTACATAGCCATTGTGAGTCTTCAGAGCGCCAAGCTTTCTATAAGCTTCGTCTCGCTTGGCGCGTGCACTTAGGCCACGAATCATGAAAAAGATGCCGAGACCAAACGTGAGAAACATAACTACCGGTGCATAACCGGATGTGAGGAAAAATATAGGCACGAAGAACGTTGCACAGCCAGAGAAGCAGCCCATAGTTCTGTTCTTTGCACGCTCACTTTCGTAAAAGAGAGCTTCGCCTTCAAGTTCGCGGCTCATCGGGCACCATCCTTGCTAATTGGTGACGGGAATCGGGTATCCCTGCTTGTACTTTGGCACAAAATCTCGCTGCCATGCTCTGTTAGAACCACCGCGCGTGTGGTCTCTTTGGGGGACAGACGCTAACGACCGGGCTTTGAAAACCCGTTCGCTTCACGGATGTTGCGAGCGCGAAACGATTCGACGAACGCGACTGCAAGGGCAAGCGGTGCGGTGAGCATCGATGCGAAGACGATCGGCCACGCTGCTGCTTGAGCGAAAGCGGCAAACGGCCCGGTGGCCATCCCAGCCAAAAAGAACAGGGTGAGAATCGCGAAAAACGGAGTGGCCAGTGCAATCCAGCCAAAAAGAAAAGTCAGCTTTCGATGCTTGAGATAGGACTCGTGAGCCTCGGCTCTGCGGTCTGGTTTAGGAGTGCTCTTTGCCATGGATTTTGCCTTGATCTTTGTCGAAGTTTAGAGGGTGTGCACCTGGGTTACCCCGAGCGTGGAATCAGCTGCGAAACCGAGACCAGAAGGCGAGCGCCCAGCCATGACCAGTTGAGCGCCGAGTGCCGCGATCATCGCACCATTATCGGTGCACAGACTGAGTGCCGGGATGCGCAACTCGATGCCATTCGCATCGCAACGTTCCTGTGCCACCTCGCGCAAGCGCCGGTTGGCAACGACACCTCCACCCAACAAAAGTCTTGGCACGCTGTGCGCCAGACAGGCAGAAACCGCCTTGCTCACCAGCACATCGACCACGGCCTCGCGGAACGACGCCGCCACATCCGCGATCGAATACTCGGTGCCGCTCTGTTCGGCCGACTCGACCCACCGAGCGACCGCTGTTTTCAAACCCGAGAACGAGAAGTCGTAACGATGCTTTTCCATGTCTTTGGGCAGAGTGAGCCCGCGCGGAAAACGAATCGCAGCTGGATTACCAGAGGCCGCCGCCTGATCGATGACTGGCCCGCCCGGATACCCGAGACCGAGTAGTCGAGCCACCTTGTCGAATGCCTCACCCGCGGCGTCATCGATGGTTTCACCCAGTAGTTCCACATTGTCGATCAGGTCGTGAACTAAGAGCAGGGATGTGTGACCGCCAGACACGAGCAGGGCAACGGTTGGCGTCTCAACCTGACCGCGCTCCAGAACATCGACCCCAACGTGACCGACCAGATGGTTGACCGCATAGATGGGTTTTCCGGTGGAAACCGCGAGCGCTTTAGCGGCACCAACGCCGACCATGAGTGCGCCTGCTAGACCAGGCCCGTTGGTCACGGCAATCGCGTCGATCTCGTTGATGCTCAGGCCGGCCGTCTTGAGTGCCTGGTCGAGCGTCGGCTTGATGGCCTCGAGGTGGGCGCGAGCCGCGACCTCTGGCACGACTCCGCCGAACCTTGCGTGTGCATCCATTGAAGATGACACCGCGTTGGCCAAGAGTGTGGTTCCGCGCACGATGCCGACTCCGGTTTCGTCACATGAAGACTCAATACCCAGAACGACCGGTTCTTGGAGAGTCGAGGCGGCCAAATCTTGGATGCGCGGCGTTAGGTCGAGGCGCATCACCACCGCATCCACGCCTTCGGGCTGGTAATAACCCTTGCGAAGGTCGATCTGCTCGAAGCCCAGGCTGCGATAGAGAGCCTGCGGCACCGGGTTGTCGGCGCGCACCTCGAGGAACATCTCGCGAGCGCGCCGCTTGGCGGCTACATCGATCAGTCGATTCATTAGTCGGCGGCCCAAACCTGCGCCTCGATGAGTCTCACTCACCGCGATGGTCATAACATCGGCCTCGTGCCCGTCGACCACGCCGATGCCGGCATAACCAACCACTTCACCGTCGAGAGTGGCAACAAAATAGTTGCGGCTCGGGTTCGGGGCGAGCTCGGTCTGCATCATCTCGAACGGCCACGCGGTGGTGCCGAACGAAACCTGTTCGATTTCAAAAACGTTCACCAGGTCATCCTCGGTGGCTGGGCGAATCAGAAAGTCGGCCATCAACTCACCGCCTTGCTGGTTCGCGAAACGTCTTTCGGCGCGACCGCATCTGGAGCCCTCAAATAGAGCGCGGCAACATCCTGGGATGCTCCGCCCGCAAGCATCTGACGCTCGACAACTCTTGCCAGCGCCGAGGCAGACACAGACGCCGTTGCGAGTCGGGGAGCAAGCCCGCGCTCGTTCAGAATCGACTCGAGTTCGGCGGGTTTGTTCACGTGCGGCCCATCGATGCGCACCGGACAACCGTGGTGGTCAAGCCCAGAGTAAAGACTCCAATAAACCTCGCTGCGGCGAGCGTCGGTGGTGACGAGCAGCGGTGAGCCTATTTGCGGCGATGTTTGCGAGCCGATTTGGGAGCTGGTTGACGCACCAGCCTGGGTTATAGGCGTTGAATCCGAGCCGTCGAGCTCGGCGAGTGCGATTGCATCGTGGCTCACCACGCCAAAGATCGGTCGCGCCACTCCCTCGGCAAAAGCAATGGCCGCTGCGATACCAACTCGCAAACCTGTGAAAGGCGCTGGCCCACGACCTGCGATGACCGCCGTGATGCGGCTTGGTGCGACATCCGCTCGCTTGAAAACCTCGGCGAGCGCTAGACCGATGTTTTCGGCGTGCCCCATTCGGTCGTTGATGTTGACTTCTGCTAGCACCGAGCCACCCGCGATTAACGCAACCGAGGTTCCGACCGAAGTGTCGATCGCCAAAAACGGGCTCACGCGACACCCCCGACCGCTTCGAGCTGCCTGAAACCAGCCTGGAGCGCCGCATCAGCAAATCTAGGTCCGAAACCCAGGATGCGCACCATCCGAGTCTCGCTGGCCCCGGTATGGTCGCGTTCGATTTCGATGTCGACCCAGGAATCGCAAAGCCCGTCGGTGAAACCACGGCCCCACTCCACGAGAACGATGGAGCGAGGAAGGTCGATGTCGAGGTCGTCGAACTCTGCCGCCGAGCCCAGCCGGTAGGCGTCGACGTGCACCAGCGGAACGGCCGAATCGGAACGCTTGTGGGTTCGGGCAATCACAAAGGTGGGGCTCGAAACGTTTGAGATCACGCCGAGACCCTCCCCGATTCCTCGCGAAAGAGTTGTTTTGCCCGCACCGAGCGGGCCGGTGAGCAGCACGAGGTTTCCCGCACTCAAAAGTTGTGCGAGTGAGCATCCGAGTTGATGCATGATTTCATCGGTTTCGACTCGGATGACGGCAAGGTCAACCGGCAAGGTCACTTCGCGGCTCCGAGATAAACCCGTTTGAAGCGACCGCCAATGCGTGTGACGATTTCGTAGTTGATGGTGTCGCAGGCGGCGGCCAGATCATCGACCGACGGGGCACCGCTGGCCGGGTCACCGAAGATGATCACTTCGTCGCCAACCTTCACGTCGTCATCGCCCACGTCGAGCACGAACTGATCCATGGCTACTCGCGATTGAAGGCGATAGCGTTTGCCGTTGATGGAAACCTCGGCCTTGCCAGTGGCGTTTCGCGGCAGACCCTCGGCATAACCGACGGGGATGAGCGCAAGCGTGGTTTCACCAGCCGTGCGATGCAGATAGCCATAAGACACGCCCTGACCGGCTGGCACGCGCTTAGTTTGAACCACGACCGTCTTTGCGGTCATCGCCGGGCGCAACCCAAACTCAGCCGCACGGTTGGTGCTAAACGGGTCGAGACCATACATCGCGATACCCACGCGAATCATGTCGAAGTGTGCGTCTGGATAGGCCAGCGAACCATCGGAGGCGGTCAGGTGTGCCAGCTCGAACTCGAGTCCTGCATCCTTGGCGACCTGGAGTGCATTCTTGAACTTTTCGATCTGCGCGCGGTCGTCAGACTCGGATGTTGAACTCAGGTGACTGAAAATGCCGATGACCATCACCTTGCCGGTTGCAACCGCGCTCTTGGTGGCTTCGACCAGCGCAAGCCACTCGGATACGGTGCTGCCGTTGCGACCGAGACCGGTGTCGATTTTCAGATGCACGTGAGCGATTTCGCCACTCGCCTCGGCCGCGTGCTGGGCTCGCGAAAGTTGCTCAATGTTGGCGATGCCTAGGTCGACATCGCGCGCCACTGCCTCGACGAAATCGTCGGCAGGGTCGTGCAACCACGAAAGCAGTGCAGCGGTGATTCCCGCATCGCGAAGTTTGAGTGCTTCGGCGTTATCGGCAACCGCAAAACCTCCGCATCCAGCGTCCTCAAGCACACGGGCGACCTCCACCATGCCGTGCCCGTAGGCATCGGCCTTGATTACCGGAAGGATCAGCGCCGAAGTCTTCGACTGCATGGTCTTGAAGTTGTGCACGATTGCGTCGAGATCGATTATCAGCTCACGCATCACAGACCTCCTTCAGCTACAACGAATGCAATCGCCTTGCCACCATCGTGACTTATCGAAACGTGAAAACGTTGGATGCCAGCATCCTTGACCAACCTGTCGGTTTCGCCGGCGGTATTCAGGCTTGGCTTACCGAGTTCGTCATAGGTCAAAAACACGTCGTGCCAGTTCATTCCGAGCGGGTTTCCGACCGCCTTGACAAACGCTTCTTTGGCTGCGAATCGACCGGCAAGCGTCTGTGGGGTGCCCTCTCGCTCTGACTCGGCAAACAGCCGTTCAACGAGTTTCGGGGTGTTGGCGAGTGACTGTTCGAACCTTTGCAGGTCAACCAGATCAACACCGACGCCGACGATCATGGATGCGTCTACTCGACGGTCACCGACTTGGCAAGGTTGCGAGGCTGATCGACATCGAGACCCTTTGCGGTCGAAAGCGCGAGGGCGAAGGCCTGCAGCGGAATCACGTCGAGCACGGCGGCCATGATCGAATCGGTCTTCGGCACAAAGATCACGCTCTCGGCATACTGCGACACGGTCTCGTCACCAGCTTCGGCGATTGCGATTACCTTTGCACCACGAGCACGAATTTCTTGGATGTTCGACACAACCTTTGGGTGCAGGCTGTCAACGTCGTTCGGGCTCGGCACGATGACGATTACCGGCTGACCTTCTTCGATTAGGGCGATTGGTCCATGCTTGAGTTCGCCGGCGGCGAATCCTTCGGCGTGAATGTAGGCGATTTCCTTGAGCTTGAGAGCGCCTTCCATGGCGATTGGATAACCTACGTTTCGGCCTAGGAACAGCACCGACTTGGCATTCGCGTGAGCGGTTCCGAGCGCGCTGGCCTGGTCGATGTTGGCAAGCACCTCGCTAACGCTTGCGGGCAGTTGAAGTAGTTCACGACCGAGGGCGAGACGAGCATCCTCGGTCATTGCGCCGCGAGCCTCGGCGAGCGCTAGGGCAAGCATATAACCGGCCACAATCTGTGAAGTTAGCGCTTTGGTTGAGGCCACCGCCACCTCTGGCCCAGCGTGGGTGTAGATCACGGCGTCGGACTCTCGAGCGAGCGTTGCACCTTGCGTGTTGCAGATCGCGAATACCTTAGCGCCGAGTTCCTGGGCATAACGGATGGCCATCAGAGTGTCCATGGTTTCACCCGACTGTGAGATTGCCAGAACCAACGTGTTCTGCGTGACAATCGGGTTGCGATAGCGGAACTCGTGTGAAAGCTCGACCTGAACCGGGATGCGCGCCCACTTCTCGATCGCATATTTGGCAACATCGCCCGCATAGGATGCGGTGCCACAGGCAACGATGATGATTCGGTCAATCTCACGAATCTGTTCGGTCGACATTTGCTGGATGTCGTCGAGAACGACTCGTCCGTCGGCGCGAACGCGCCCCATCAGGGTGTCGGCAATGGCTTGAGGTTGGTCGGCTATTTCCTTGGCCATGAACGAAGGCCATCCGCCCTTAGATGCCGCCGAGGCATCCCAGTTGACTTCGAATTCGGTGAAGTTGACCGGGGTTCCGTCAAACCCGAAAACCTCGACCGAGTCGGCTTTGAGCACGACGATCTCGTCTTGACCAACCGAAACGGCGCGCTTGGTGTGTTCTACGAACGCGGCGACGTCTGATCCTAGAAAGTTTTCTCCGTCGCCGAGCCCGATCACCAACGGGGCATTGCGGCGTGCGGCGAGCACGACATCCGGCTGGTCCTGGTGCACGACGAGAATGGTGAACGCGCCATGGAGTCGGTTCATCACCGAGGCAAAGGCGGCTTTCAGATCGCCGCTTTGTTCAAAAGCTCGGGCAATCAGGTGGGCCGCTACTTCGGTGTCGGTTTCGGAGGCGAAATTGGTGCCCTCGGCAAGCAGTTCGGCCTTGAGCTCGGCGAAATTCTCGATGATTCCGTTGTGAATCAGGGCCAGTTTTTGGGCCGGGCCACCGAGGTGCGGGTGGGCATTGCCGTCGGTTGGTGCTCCGTGAGTTGCCCAACGAGTGTGACCGATACCGATGTGCGCTTTTGGCAGCGGATGCTCGGCAATCTCGTGCTCGAGATTCACAAGTTTTCCGGCCTTTTTGCGGGTCTCAAGCTGCCCGTCAGCAACCACGGCGACACCGGCGGAGTCGTATCCGCGGTATTCGAGGCGTCGAAGCCCACCGATCAAAACATCAACGGTTGCTTTTGGCCCAACGTAGCCAACGATTCCACACATAGGTTCTAATTTAGGGCAGAATGGCTCTCTATGAGCGTTGAGCGAGCCAACCAAGGTCAATATTCGGCTGAACCTTCGCCATTCGTCGAGATTCCACGTGACGAATGGTCGGCTTTGGGCATTCAATCAACCAATCCCCTATCTGAATCAGAGATTGCTCAGATTCGCGGACTCGGTGACTTTCTCGATATTCAAGAGGTCACGGATGTTTACCTCCCGCTCAGCCGCCTACTCAACCTCTACGTGACCGAGACACAGAAACTGCATTCCGAAGCATCCGAGTTTCTCGGTGAGCGGGCAAAACGAGTGCCTTTTGTGATCGGAATCGCCGGGTCGGTTGCGGTTGGCAAATCTACGATCTCGCGATTGCTTAAGGAACTTTTGTCTCGCTGGGAAGGCACACCTCGGGTCGAGCTCGTGACAACCGACGGGTTTTTATATCCGAACGCAGAACTCGAGCGTCGCGGCCTGATGACCCGAAAGGGTTTTCCCGAGTCTTATGACCGACTGGCCTTGCTCAAGTTTGTGGCCGATGTCAAAAGCGGCCAGGATGAGGTCGAAGCTCCGGTTTATTCACATCTTTCTTATGACATCGTCGACGGTGAGAAAGTTGTGATTCACTCGCCAGATGTTCTTATCGTCGAAGGCCTCAACGTTCTTCAACCGCCGAGCCTGGGCCAAGAAACCGCCCTGAGCGACTACTTTGATTTCAAGATTTTTGTCGATGCCGAAACTGGCAACATCACGGAATGGTTCTTGAACCGCTTCAAAAAGCTTCGCGAGTCGGCCTTCACTAATCCGGCATCGTATTTTCACCGTTATGCCGAGGTGCCGTTTGAGGCTGCTCTCGAGACGGCGAAGTTGATCTGGGAAACCATCAACTTGCCCAACCTGCGCGAAAACATTCTGCCTACGCGTGGGCGAGCCACTCTCGTGCTGCGCAAGGGTGCAAATCACCGCGTCGAAACGGTGCTGCTTCGCAAGCTCTAGTCTTCCGGTTCGATATGCAGTGAACGCGACCATGTGCCCGAACTAAAACCTAAACCCCGCAGCCGAGCGGCAAGTTTTAGAACTTGAGTTCGGCGACTTGATCGGCGATGGTCTTGCGCTCTGCTTCATCCTCGATTTTAGGAATCAACTGCAAAGCGCGCCCGCGCGCGAGCTTGGCAAGGTCAAGATCTTCGGCCGCCCAGTACGAACGCGCAAGAACCTCAAACACCGAGGCGTGCATCCAGACCGGCAACTCGTTAGTCTCTACGATCTCGAGGCAAGCCTGAGCGTGAAAAATCGCCGACTCCGGAAACCCAACCTCGCAGTAAACGCGAGCACATTGCCATTCGCCGATGGCCCACTGCTGGGGTCCACCGACGCTCTGCCAATGCAGGCGGCTGGCATGAGCGGAGTGGATCATCTCGAGTTCTTCGGCCTCGGTTCGCTCATCCTTGTCGATTAGTTCCCAGGTGCGATTGAACAGGGATGCTGCAAGCCGCTTGCTCTGCTCAATGCTCAGGTTTGCGTCGGTCACGGGTTTCTCCGAAGGCTCTGGCTAGAGGGCGAGCTCTTGCTCGACCACGCGAGCGATGCGATCGGCCCAGGACTGGGCGGTTCCGGCATCCGCGGCCTCGACCATTACTCGAACAAGGTTTTCGGTGCCCGAGGCTCGCAACAGCACTCGGCCGGTGCCATCGAGTTCGGATTCCGCCTGGCGCACGATTGCCTGAAGAGCCTCGTTTTCATCGACTCGGGTCTTGTCGACACCGGCGACGTTAACCAGAACCTGAGGATAAACCTTCATCACCGAAGCCAGCTCGGCGAGACTCTTGCCGGTTGCGGCAACTTGGGCCGCGAGCATTAGCCCGGTGAGAACACCGTCGCCAGTTGTGGCCCACTGGGTGAAAATTATGTGGCCGGACTGCTCCCCACCGATCGTGTAGCCACCTTCTCGTATCTTTTCGAGCACATAACGGTCACCGACGGCCGTTTCGAGCATCTCGATGCCCGCCTCGCGCATTGCAATTCGCAAACCGAGGTTTGACATCACGGTGGCCACGAGAGTGTTGCGGGCGAGTTCGCCACGAGCCTTCGCAGCCAGAGCGATAATCGCCATGATCTGGTCGCCGTCGACAATCGACCCGTTGTGATCTACCGCGAGGCAGCGGTCGGCATCGCCATCGTGTGCGACTCCGAGGTCGGCGCCGTGCTCGACGACGGCCGCCTGCAAGGCACTTAGATGGGTTGAGCCATAACCCTGGTTGATGTTGAGTCCGTCTGGCTCGGCACCGATCACGATTACTTCAGCGCCAGCATCCCTGAAAATCTCGGGCGAGACGGCCGATGCAGCACCGTGGGCGCAGTCGATGACCACTTTGATTCCGTCGAGACGGTTCGGAAGCGCTTTTAGCAGGTGCACCAGATAGCGGTCTTCTGCGTCGGCAAAGCGGATGATGCGACCAACGCCTGCACCAATCGGAGCGAGTTTTGGGTCGAGCATGGCATCTTGGATGCGGTCTTCGATGTCGTCGGCAAGCTTGTGGCCACCGCGCGCGAAGATCTTGATGCCGTTGTCGGGAGCTTCGTTATGCGAAGCAGAAATCATCACACCAAAATCGGCGGAAATGTCGGAGGTTAGAAAAGCTGCACCCGGGGTAGGCAGCACTCCGGCGTCCATTACGTCGACTCCAGACGATGCGAGCCCGGCGGCTACGGCCGCAGACAAAAACTCGCCCGAAACCCGAGGATCGCGAGCGAGAACTGCTTTGGGACGAAGACCTTGGCTACGAGCATCCTCACCAAGCACGATTGCGGCAGCTTGAGCTAGGGATACGGCGAGCTCAACGGTGAGGGTTCGATTTGCTAAGCCGCGAACGCCATCGGTTCCGAAAAGTCGAGCCATGCTACGAGAGTAGCCGAATGTCCGTCGAAAGTTTCCGAAGGATTAGCGCTTCGAGAACTGCGAAGCCTTGCGGGCCTTCTTGAGACCGGCCTTCTTGCGCTCGATGACGCGTGCGTCGCGCTTGAGGAAGCCAGCCTTCTTGAGTGCAGGACGGTTGTTGTCGCGGTCGATCTCGTTCAGTGCACGAGCGATGCCGAGACGAAGTGCGCCGGCCTGGCCTGCAACTCCACCACCGTTGATACGAGCGATGACGTCGTACTGGTTCTTGAGGTCAAGAACGGTGAAAGGGTCGGTGATCAGCTGCTGGTGCAACTTGTTTGGAAAGTAGTCTGCGAGGTCGCGACCGTTGACCTTGATCACTCCGGTGCCTGGAACGATGCGAACGCGAGCGATCGCTTCTTTGCGGCGGCCAAGGCCTGCGCCTGGCTGGGTTAGCGGGCCACGGGTCTTGGCTGGCTTGTCAGCTGCCTTGGCTGCTGGAGTCTCGGTCGAGTACTCGGTTGGAGTCTCAACGGCTTCGGTTGCTGCTGCTTCGGTTTTTGCCACGAGTGTTTGTCCTTGTGCTTTTCGGTCGACTACTGTGCGACCTGGTCGATGATGAACGGCTTTGGCTGCTGTGCAGCGTGTGGGTGCTCTGCACCGCGGTAAACCTTCAGCTTGCCGAGCTGGGCATTGCCTAGCTTGGTGCGTGGAAGCATTCCCTTGATTGCCTTCTCAACTGCCTTCTCTGGGCTCTTCTCGAGAAGCTCAGCATAGGTGGTTGCAGTCAGACCGCCTGGGTAACCCGAGTGGCGGTAGGCCTTCTTCTGCAGAAGCTTGGCACCGGTGAGGGCAATCTTCTCTGCGTTGATGATGATGACGAAGTCGCCGTTGTCCATGTGAGGAGCAAAGGTTGGCTTGTGTTTGCCGCGAAGCAATGCTGCGGCGTGGGTGGCGAGACGGCCGAGAACTACGTCGGTGGCGTCGATGATCAGCCACTCGTTCTTCAGCTCGGAAGCCTTTGGTGAGTAAGTACGCACTCTAAATTGCCTTCTACTTATCTGTCGGTTAGGACAAGAACCCGCGACAGAAGAAAAGACTTCTTTGGGATTCAAGTTTCACGCTGGTGAATACCAGCAACAAGGGTCAAGTTTAGCCCGAAAATAGGCGTTCGGTCAAACCCTAAATGAGATTTGCTAAGCCTCATCCAAGGTGCGTCGCGCACGTGAACGCTCGGCCTGCCAGCCCAGCTTGGATTCTGGTGGATAACCGATCTCGATCAGGGTCAAACCCTTGGGCTCAACCACCTTGTAGGTCTCGATGCGCTTTGCCCGTTCTAGAGTGCGACGCAGGTCATCCTTGGTGGCTTTTCCGGCACCAACCGCGATCAACGCACCGACAATCGAGCGCACCATGTTGTGGCAAAAGGCGTCGGCCTTGAGCTCGATCTCGATCATGTTCTGAGAGTTTCGCTTGACTCGGATGCGCTTCAAATCGCGAATCGTGGTGGCACCCTCTCGCGACTTGCAGAACGAGGCAAAGTCGTTGAGCCCGAGAAGTTGCTGTGCCGCCTCATGCATCGCGACGGGGTCGAGCGCATAGGTCAGGTTGAGCACATAACGCATCTGCTGCGGGTCTTTGGGGGCAAAATTGTCGCTGATTTGGTAGCGGTAACGCCTGAAAATGGCCGAGAATCGGGCGTCGAACCCGCTCGGCGCTGGATCGAAGGCATGGATGCGGATCTCTTCGCTCAGCATGGTGTTGAGTCTGGCCACGATGTTGTTGCTTCGGCCGAGTCGCTTCAGCTGGGCATCCGAAAGGTCGACATGAGCAACCTGATTCGCGGCGTGAACTCCCGCGTCGGTGCGTCCGGCTACGCGCATTCCAAAGTCGTTCGAGGTTTCACCAAATATGGTGGTCATCGCGGCTAAGAGTTCACCCTGAACGGTTCGATGGCCAGGCTGCTTTGCCCATCCGGTGAAATCGGTGCCGTCATAGGCGAAATCGACCCGAAAACGAGTCAACCCGTCAACCTGATGGCTGACGGGCTGGCTCATGATCTTGTCGCGAAGACTAGGCTTCTTCAGCTGGGGCTTCTGCCTCGGCTGCTGGAGCTTCTTCTGCTGCTGCCTCGGCGGCTGGAGCTTCAGCTTCGGCGGCAACTTCTTCAACCACTGCTGGCGATTCGGTTGCTTCGGCCTCAACTGCTGCTTCGACGGCTGCCTCTTCTGCTGGAGCATCCTCGACTACAACGTCAGCTGCTTCCGCTTCGACAACTTCGGCAGGAGCTGCTGCGGTTGCCTTGACGCTGTTTTCAAGCTTTGGCTTCTTGGTGACAACCTTTGGCGAAACCGGCTCGAGAACGAGTTCGATGACACACATTGGAGCGTTGTCGCCCTTGCGGAAGCCGAGCTTGGTGATGCGGGTGTAACCACCGTTGCGGTCGGCAACCAGTGGAGCGACCTCGGTGAATAGCTTGTGCACGGCACCCTTGTCGGTGATCTGCTGCATGACGCGACGGCGCGAAGCCAAGTCGCCACGCTTTGCAAAGCTGACAAGGCGCTCGGCAACCGGACGAAGGCGCTTGGCCTTGGTCTCGGTGGTTTCGATGCGACCGTGGTTGATTAGCGACGTGGCCAGGTTGCGCAGCATGAGGCGCTCGTGGGCTGGTCCGCCACCAAGACGTGGTCCCTTAGTTGGGGTAGGCATTTATTTCTCCTTGGATTTCTTGGGTAGCGGCTTAGGCCTGGTCTACGTCGTCAAAGTCGGCGGCAAAATCGTCGCCGGTGCTGAAGTAAGCAGCCTCAAAACCAGGGATGCTGTCCTTGAACTTGAGTCCCATCGAGGTGAGCTTGTCGCGAACTTCGTCAACCGACTTCGAACCGAAGTTGCGGATGTTCATCAACTGGTCTTCGGTCAGAGCGACGAGCTCCGAAACGGTGTTGATGCCTTCGCGCTTGAGGCAGTTGTATGACCGAACGGTCAGTTCGAGCTCTTCGATTGGCATAGCCAACTCTGGGCTGAGAACAGCCTCGACAGGAGCTGCACCGAGTTCGATACCTTCGGCATCCTCGTTCAGACCCTTGGCTAGACCGAATAGCTCGACCAAGGTGCTACCGGCCGAAGCAACGGCGTCGGTTGGGCTGATCGAAGGCTTGGTCTCAACATCGACGATTAGCTTGTCGAAGTTGGTGAACTCACCGGCACGAGTTGCCTCAACGCGGTAAGCGACCTTGAGAACTGGCGAGTAGATCGAGTCAACCGGAATCAGACCGGCTTCTTCGCCCTGCGAGCGGTTCTGGGCTGCCTGAACATATCCGCGGCCGCGCTCGATGATGAGCTCAACCTCAAACTTTGCCTTGGCGTTGATGTTGGCGATGACTAGGTCGCTGTTGTGAATCGAAACACCTGCAGGAACCTGAATGTCGGCTGCAGTTGCTGCACCGGCACCGGACTTGGTGAGTCGAGCCACAACTGGCTCGTCGTTCTCCGACGAAACTACGAGTTCCTTGAGGTTCAAGATGATCTCGGTGACGTCTTCTTTAACACCCTCGATGGTGCTGAACTCGTGAAGAGCTCCAGCGAAACGAACGTGGGTGACTGCTGCGCCAGGAATCGACGAAAGCAGGGTGCGACGGAGGGAGTTTCCGAGGGTGTAACCGAAGCCAGGCTCCAGTGGGTCGAGCGTGAAGCGCGAACGGGTGTCAGAAATCTTCTCTTCGTGCAGGGTTGGGCGCTGTGCAATTAGCACTGTTGTTTCCTTTCGTAGGCATCCGCTATTTGATACCTAGTGTTGGGTTTTGCCGAGTAGTGGCCACTACGCGGCTTTATTCAGTTGAGTTTTAAAACTGGGATGAAGCTTGAGTTGCGAAGTGCGTTAGATGCGGCGACGCTTTGGCGGACGGCATCCGTTGTGAGCCTGAGGGGTCACATCGCTGATCGAACCAACTTCTAGACCTGCTGCTGCAAGCGAACGGATTGCAGTGTCTTTGCCCGAACCAGGACCCTTGACGAAAACGTCAACCTTCTTGAGTCCGTGCTCCTGAGCCTTGCGAGCTGCCGATTCGGCGGCTAGCTGAGCTGCAAACGGGGTCGACTTGCGCGAACCCTTGTAACCAACGTCACCAGACGACGACCACGAAATAACGGCACCGGTTGAGTCGGTGATCGAAACGATGGTGTTGTTGAAGGTCGACTTGATGTGAGCCTGACCAACGGTGATGTTCTTCTTTTCTTTGCGACGCGGCTTGCGTGCTGCCGAACCGGCCTTAGCCTTAGGTGCTGCCATGTGTGCTTTCTCCTAAATTCTTCTAGTCAGAGTGGACGCGAGAGCCGGGGCTACTTGCGTGCCGCCTTCTTCTTGCCGGCCACGGTGCGCTTCGGGCCCTTGCGGGTGCGAGCGTTAGTCTTGGTGCGCTGACCGCGGACTGGGAGGCCCTTGCGGTGGCGAATACCTTCGTATGAACCGATCTCAACCTTGCGGCGAATGTCGGCTGCTACATCGCGGCGGAGGTCACCCTCAACTTTGTAGTTGCCTTCGATGAAGTCACGGATTGCGACGAGCTGGTCATCGGTCAAGTCTTTGACGCGGATGTTCTTGTCGATCTTGGTTTCGGTCAGAATCTGAACCGAGCGAGTACGACCAATGCCGTAAACGTAGGTTAGTGCGATTTCGACGCGTTTTGCGTCTGGAATATCGGCTCCGGCAACACGTGCCATTGGGATTTCTCCTTGTTGTTTAGAAGGTCTTCAGCAGCGCATCCTCTGGTTTTTAACCTCGGGCTCCGGCCTTCTCCGGAGGTGACATCCTTGAATATTCTCGGATGTTGCGTTGCCTTGTTTTGCTATTCAGTTGTAAATCTGTGAAAGAGCGTTTAGCCCTGGCGCTGCTTGTGACGTGGGTTGTCGCAGATCACCATGACGCGACCGTGGCGACGGATGACCTTGCACTTGTCGCAAATCTTCTTGACGCTTGGGTTAACCTTCATGTCTCTTACTTCTGTTTGGGGTTCTTGCGAACCGATTTTCAAGTCTTTACTTGTAGCGGTAGATGATGCGGCCACGAGTCAGGTCGTATGTGCTCAGCTCTACGATTACGCGGTCCTCGGGGAGGATACGAATGTAGTGCTGGCGCATCTTGCCTGAGATGTGCGCAAGGACTTTGTGACCATTGGTCAGCTCAACCCGGAACATTGCGTTGGGTAGAGCCTCAACCACTGTGCCTTCGATCTCGATGACACCGTCTTTGTTGGCCATAAACTCACTTATCTACGTTGCTGGTTTGGCGCTCCAAACGCACGCAAAAAACCCAAACCTTGATTTAGGGATTGCGTGTAGAAACACCGAAGTTCAATCCTACGGATATTCGACGAAATTTGCTAATTAATCTTTGGCACTCGTGCGCGGATCAACAGGCACGATGCCAAACGGGGCGAGATTCGCGGCTCCACCATCCCAGGAGGTTAACACCCAGATACCAGCGTCGTGAACGGCAACGCTGTGCTCCCAGTGCGAAGCATCCGAGCCGTCTTTGGAGCTGACCGTCCAATCGTCGTCGAGAACCTTGACCTTTGGGCTGCCGGCAGTGATCATCGGCTCGATTGCGACACAGAGGCCCGGCTCGACCGAAGGGCCAGAAAAGCGGGTTTTGTAGTTGAAAACGGGAGGATCTTCGTGCATCGAGCGGCCGATGCCATGGCCGATGTAGTCCTCGAGAATGCCGTAGCGACCGGACGTATAAATGAACTTCTCGATGGCGACGCCAACCTCGTTGAGCTTTTTGGCACCGGCTAGAGCGGCGATGCCTGCCCAGAGCGACCCTTCGCAAACGGCCGAGGTCTGTTCGCGGCGTTTCAACACGGATGCTTCCACTCCTGCATCCGCGCCACCAGGCACGATCACGGTGATGGCCGCGTCGCCGTTCCAACCGTCCGAGGTCTCGGCTCCGCAATCGATCGAGACGATGTCACCCGCCTGCAAGAGGCGGTTCGCCGAAGGGATGCCGTGCACCACTTCGTCGTTGATGCTCGCGCAGATCGTGTGCGAGTATCCTGGCACCTTTTTGAAGTTGGAGTGTCCCCCGCGACGAACGATTTCGGCCTCGGCAATCGCATCGAGTTCGAGAGTCGTGATGCCGGGGCGAACGGCGGCCCGCACCTGATCGAGCGCAGCGGCGACCATCTCACCGGCTTCGCACATGCGAACCATCTCGGCGATGGTTTTGAGTGTGTATTCTTCGCGAGCCATTGCGGGCCAGTCGAAACTAGTTCACGCCGAGGCGGGCGTCTAGCGCTTCGCGAATGCGTTCGGTGACTTCGTCGATTGCGCCGAGACCGTCGACCATGACCACGAGGCCACGGCCGGCATAGACGCTGGTCAACGGTGCAGTCTCGGCTTCATAAATCTCGAGACGGCGACGAATCACTTCTTCGGTGTCGTCGGTGCGGCCCTGCTCGATGGCGCGGTTGAGCAGGCGACGAACGACCTCATCGGTTTCGGCGGTTAGCTGAATGACTGCGTCTAGCGCGCGGCCCTGGTCGGCAAGGATGCTGTCGAGTTCGTTTACCTGGTCGGAGGTGCGAGGGTAGCCGTCTAGCAGGAACCCTGCCTGAGCATCCTCGTGAGATAGACGGTCACGAACAAGGTCGTTGGTTACGCTGTCTGGAACATATTCGCCACGGTCCATGAACGATTTGGCGAGCTTGCCGAGTTCGGTTTCATTTTTAACATTGAAACGAAAGATGTCTCCGGTGGAGATGGCTGGAATACCGTATGCCTCGGCTAAGCGGGCGGCTTGGGTTCCCTTGCCAGCACCAGGAGGGCCGATCAAGAGAAACCGGCTCACTTCAGAAGACCTTGGTAGTTGCGCTGCTCGAGCTGGGCGTTGATCTGCTTGACGGTTTCAAGACCGACACCAACGATGATCAGGATCGAGGTTCCACCGAACGGGAAGTTCTGGTTTGCGCCAACGAGCGAGAACGCAATAAGCGGAATCAATGCGATCAGACCGAGGTAGATTGCGCCTGGCAGAGTTACTCGGCTGAGCACATACTCGAGGTATTCGGTCGTCGGACGACCGGCACGGATGCCCGGAATGAAGCCGCCGTACTGCTTCATGTTGTCGCTGACCTCTTCTGGGTTGAAGGTAATCGCCACATAGAAGTAGGTGAAACCGACAATCAGCAAGAAGTAGAGCGCCATGTAGATTGGGTGGTCGCCCTTAGTTAGGTAGGCAGAAACCCAGGTGACCCAGTCAGCGACTTCGCCCTTGTCGTTCGGCTGGTTGAACTGAGCAATCAGCGAAGGCAAGTAGAGCAACGACGAGGCGAAAATGACCGGAACAACACCAGCCATGTTTACCTTGATCGGAATGTAGGTGGCCTGGCCGCCGTAGCTGCGTTTGCCGACCATACGCTTCGCATATTGAACTGGCACGCGACGCTGAGACTGTTCGACCAAGATGACCAAACCAACGATTACGATACCCACGGCGAGAACAATAAGTAGAACTTCCGCACTCTTCTGCTGGGCGATCGAAATCAGCGATGCAGGGAACTTGGCTGCAATCGAGGTGAAAATCAGCAGCGACATACCATTGCCGATACCCTTGTCGGTCACGAGCTCACCGAGCCACATGATCAGACCGGTACCAGCGGTCATCGCCAGAATCATCAGCACGATCGACTGCCATCCGCTGTCAACCAGAACCGGCTTCACACAGGATGCACCGAAGAGGGCACCCTGTCGGGCCACCGCAATAAGCGTGGTCGACTGAAGCACACCGAGAGCGATCGTGAGATAGCGGGTGTACTGAGTCAACTTGGCCTGACCGGCCTGACCTTCTTTGTGAAGAGCTTCAAAGCGCGGGATGACCACACGCAACAGCTGCGTAATGATCGACGCCGTGATGTATGGCATGATTCCGAGCGCGAAGATCGAAAGCTGAAGCAGAGCGCCACCACTGAAGAGGTTTACCAATTCGTAGAGGCCACTGGTTGATTTAGTGGCGTTCACACAGTCTTGGACGTTGGCATAGTTCACGTTCGGGGCAGGGATAAACGAGCCCAGACGGAAAATTGCAACGATCGCAAGGGTAAACAACAGCTTGTTTCGCAGGTCCACAGAGCGGAACACGCGAACGATGGCGCTAAACAACTGTCAGCCTCCTGGTAGCTAAGTTGGTGGTTACTCGGTCACCGAGCCACCAGCAGCGACAATCTTGTCTGCGGCAGAGCGCGAGACCTTGTCGACACTGACAGTCAGTTTAACCGAGATGTCGCCATTGCCTAGAACCTTGACTGGCTCGTTCTTGCGAACGGCACCCTTGGCAACTAGATCGGCAACCGTTACGTTTCCACCCTTTGGATACAAGGCTTCGAGCTCGGCTACGTTGACAACCTGGTAGTAGACCTTGGCCGGGTTCTTGAAACCACGAAGCTTAGGGGTGCGCATTACGAGACGAACACCACCACCTTCGAAGCCCGGACGAACCTGGTAACGAGCCTTAGTACCCTTGGTACCGCGACCCGAGGTCTTACCCTTCGAACCTTCACCACGGCCAACGCGAGTGCGCTCCTTCTTCGATCCTTCAGCAGGACGAAGGTGGTGAAGCTTAAGCAGGTTGCTCTTAACCTTAGGCGCGGCAGCCTTCTTGGCGGCTGGCTTTGCAGCAGCCTTAGGGGCAGCGACCTTTGGCGCGGCTTCGGTCTTCTCGGCGGCAGCCTTAGGAGCAGCAGCCTTAGCCGGTGCCTTCTCGGCAGCTGGCTTAGCGGCGGCCTTTGGGGCAGCCTTCTCGGCAGCTGGCTTTGCAGCAGCCTTTGGAGCGGCCTTGGCGGCAGCTGGCTTCTTTTCTTCAGCCATTAGTCGATCTCCTCAACCTTGACGAGGTGGGCAACCGTGTTAACCATGCCACGTACGACCAGGCTGTCGTCTTTGACGACGATGTCGCCAATACGCTTCAGTCCGAGGCTGCGAAGGGTTTCGCGCTGGTTCGGCTTGCCACCGATTTTGCTCTTGATTTGGGTTACCTTAAGACGCTTGGACATTAGGCACCTACCTTGTTCTGCTCACGAAGGATATTTGCCGGGGCAACTTCCTCCAACGAAAGACCACGGCGAGCAGCGACAGCTGCTGGCTCTTCGAGGCGCTTGAGCGCATCGACGGTTGCGTGGACGATGTTGATGGTGTTCGAGGATCCGAGCGACTTCGAAAGAACGTCGTGGATGCCTGCACACTCAAGTACGGCACGAACTGGACCACCGGCGATAACACCGGTACCAGCAGATGCCGGACGAAGGAGTACGACACCAGCCGCTGCTTCACCCTGCACTGGGTGCGGGATGGTGCTGGCGTTGCGTGGAACGCGGAAGAAGTTTTTCTTGGCTTCCTCTACACCCTTGGCGATCGCTGCTGGAACTTCTTTAGCCTTGCCGTAACCGACGCCGACCAAACCGTTTCCGTCACCGACCACTACGAGAGCGGTGAATGAGAAGCGACGACCACCCTGCACAACCTTCGAAACGCGGTTGATTGCAACCACGCGCTCGAGGAATGGGCTCTTGGTCTCTTCGCGGTCACGACGCTCGCCACGTGGGCCACGCTCGCGGCTGCCACGGCGCTGTTCACGCTCGGTGGCTTCAACCTGAACGGCTGCAGCTGCGGTGGTCTCAGTTTCAGTTGACAACTCTTGCTCCTTGGTTTCTTCGCTCACAGTGCCAGCCCGCCTTCGCGTGCTCCGTCTGCGATCGCGGCAACGCGACCTGCGTACTGGTTTCCGCCGCGGTCGAAGACCACTTCGGTGATTCCAGCCTTTTTGGCGCGCTCGGCAACGAGAACACCGACGGCCTTGGCCTTAGCGGTCTTGTCGCCCTTGTCTTTGCGCAGTTCTACTTCCATGGTCGAAGCCGAAGCCAGGGTGTGACCCTTGCTGTCGTCAACGATCTGAACGAATACGTGGCGGGCCGAGCGGGTGACGACCAAACGTGGACGCATTGCGTCACCGGCGATCTTCTTGCGAAGACGCAGGTGGCGACGCTCACGAGCGGCGGACTTGCTCTTTCCGCGAGTCTTAGTGGTGAGACCCATGATTACTTACCAGCCTTTCCGGCCTTACGACGTACAACTTCGCCGGCGTAACGAACACCCTTGCCCTTGTAAGGCTCTGGCTTGCGTAGCTTGCGAATGTTGGCTGCAACCTCGCCCACGGCTTGCTTGTCAATGCCGTGAACAGTCAACTTGGTGTTTCCGTCAACCGTGAACGAGATGCCTGCTGGCGGCTCGACGGTGATCGGGTGAGAGTATCCGAGAGCGAACTCGAGGGCGTTGCCCTTCTGAGCCACACGGTAACCGGTACCGACGATCTCTAGGCCCTTGGTGAATCCGACGGTCACACCGGTGATGTTGTTAGCAATCAGGGTGCGGGTCAGGCCGTGAAGCGAACGCGAAGCGCGCTCGTCGTCAGGGCGGGTCACAAGGATGGTGCCGTCTTCGACGGCAACGGTGATCGGAGCAGGAACGGTGTGGGTCAGCGAGCCCTTAGGACCCTTGACCTCAACGACCTGGCCGTCAATCTTTACTTCGACTCCAGCTGGAACTGGAATCGGCAACTTACCAATACGCGACATCTGTGATTACCAAACGTAGGCGATGACTTCTCCGCCTACTCCCTTCTTCGCAGCCTGGCGGTCAGTAAGCAGACCGGATGAGGTGGACAGGATGGCGATGCCGAGGCCGCCGAGAACGCGTGGAAGCTCGGTGCTCTTCGCATAAACGCGAAGACCTGGCTTCGACACACGCTTGATGCCGGCGATCGAACGCTCGCGGTTTGGACCGAACTTAAGGTCTACAACGAGGGTCTTGCCGACCTCTGCGTCTTGAACCTTGTAGTCGGCGATGTAACCTTCGGCCTTGAGGATCTGCGCGATGTTTCCCTTCAGCTTGCTGTAAGGCAAGTTGATGGTCTCGTGATATGCCGAGTTCGCATTGCGGATCCGGGTCAGAAAGTCTGCTACCGGGTCTGTCATTGTCATTGTTTTTGTTTCACTTTCCTCAGCGGTTTCCGAACGCTTTTCGAGCGAGCGGACCTACCTGATTAGTTGGTCTTGAACGGGAAGCCGAGTGCACGCAGAAGTGCACGGCCCTCTTCGTTGTTGGTGGCGGTGGTCACAACGGTGATGTCCATACCGCGTGGGCGGTCGATGGCATCCTGGTTGATCTCGTGGAACACGCTCTGCTCGGTTAGACCGAAGGTGTAGTTGCCGTGGCCGTCGAACTGCTTGTCGCTGAGTCCGCGGAAGTCACGGATGCGAGGCAGGGCGAGGTTGAGCAGACGGTCGAGGAACTCCCACATACGGTCACCGCGAAGGGTCACGTGAGCACCAATTGCCTGACCTTCGCGCAGCTTGAACTGAGCGATGGACTTGCGCGCCAAGTTGACCTGAGGCTTCTGGCCGGTGATTGCGGTGAGGTCTTTGATTGCACCATCGATCAGCTTGCCATCCTTGGCGGCGTCTCCGACACCCATGTTGACAACGATCTTGGTGAGGTTTGGAACCTGGTGTGGGTTCGAGAAACCGAACTCCTTGGTTAGCGCGACGATGATCTCGGCGCGGTACTGAGCCTTCAGGCGTGGAAGAGCCTTGCCTGCGGCTGCCTTTGCGGCCTTAGGGGCCTTTACTGCTGCATCAGTCATTAGAGTTCCTTACCCGACTTCTTGGCAACGCGAACGCGGACGGTCTTGACGACATCCTTGCCATTCACGCTCTTCTTGACCGAAGTCACCTTTACGCCAACGCGGGTTGGTTTCTTGGTGCTTGGGTCTACCAGCTGGACGTTTGAAATGTGGATCGGCGCCTCAACGGTCTCGATGCCACCAGTCTTGGTGCCGCGGTCGGTCTGGCCGGCCTTGACGTGCTTCTTAACCAGGTTGATGCCTTCGACGATTACGCGGTTCGACTTCTTGTCGACAGCAATAACCTTGCCCTGCTTGCCGCGGTCTCCGCCTCGGTCCTGCGAGCCACCGGTGATGACCTGAACGAGGTCACCCTTCTTGATGTTGGCCATGAGTTAAATAACCTCCGGTGCTAGCGAGATGATCTTCATGAACTTTTTGTCACGAAGTTCGCGACCGACTGGACCGAAGATGCGGGTGCCCTGAGGCTCGCCATCCTTCTTGATGATCACAGCGGCGTTCTCGTCGAACTTGATGTACGAACCGTCTGGACGACGAGTCTCTTTTACGGTGCGAACGATAACGGCCTTGACGACGTCACCCTTCTTTACGCTGCCGCCAGGGATAGCATCCTTGACCGAGCAAACGATAACGTCACCCAAACCGGCGTAGCGACGGCCTGAACCGCCGAGCACACGGATGGTCAACAGCTCTTTAGCACCGGTGTTGTCAGCGACCTTGAGTCGCGACTCCTGCTGAAGCATTTGTTACTCCTTGTTTGATGGAAACCCATTACCGACGGGCATCCTAGGGATTTTTTACTTGGCCTTTTCGAGAATCTCGACTAGGCGCCAGTTCTTGGTTGCCGATAGTGGTCGGGTCTCGCTGATTAGAACGAGATCGCCAACACCGGCGGTGTTCAGCTCGTCGTGAGCCTTGATCTTCTTGCTGCGGCGGATGACCTTGCCGTAAAGCGGGTGCTTCACGCGGTCTTCAACCTCAACAACGATGGTCTTGTTCATCTTGTCGCTAACGACGTAGCCACGACGAGTCTTGCGGTAACCGCGAGCCTCCTCGGCAGCAACTTCGGCGACGGGTGCCTTCTTGGCTTCAGCCATGGTTATGCCTCCTCAGTGGCTGCTGCATCCTTGGCTGCGGCTGCCTTCTTGGCCTTAGGCGCTGGCGCGGCAGCGGCGGCTGGAACCGCACGGATGCCGAGCTCACGCTCACGAATGATGGTGTAGATACGGGCGATGTCGCGCTTGACAGCACGCAGACGTCCGTGGCTCTCGAGCTGGCCGGTGGCCGACTGGAAGCGCAGGTTGAACAGCTCTTCCTTAGCCTTCTTTAGCTCTTCGATGAGAACCGAGTCCTCGATCTTGTCCAGTTCAACTGGAGCGAGGTTCTTCGAACCGATCGCCATTATGCGTCACCTTCTTCACGCTTGATGATGCGGGCCTTGAGAGGCAGCTTGTGGATGGCGCGGGTCATTGCTTCACGAGCAATGGTCTCCGAGACACCGCTGAGCTCAAAGAGCACGCGTCCTGGCTTGACGTTTGCGACCCACCACTCTGGCGAACCCTTACCGGAACCCATGCGGGTTTCGGCTGGCTTCTTGGTTAGTGGACGGTCTGGGTAGATGTTGATCCAAACTTTTCCACCACGCTTGATGTGACGGGTCATCGCGATACGAGCGGACTCGATCTGACGGTTGGTCACATAAGCAGGGGTAAGTGCCTGGATGCCGTATTCACCAAAGCTGACCTTGGTGCCACCGGTGGCTGCGCCCGAACGCTTCGGGTGGTGCTGCTTGCGGTGCTTTAC
>JAHEGG010000004.1 GCA_024639845.1 Microbacteriaceae bacterium | reverse complement strand
TTCAAGATGAGAATTCCATGACTTAGGTCGAGAGGCTCGCAGCTAGACTACTGCGTTGATAGGCCGGATGTGGAAGTGGGGACTAAAGACCCATGGAGCTGACCGGTACTAATAAGCCAATGACTTGATAACATTTTTGCTTGCGTCCACTATGTGGTTCCCGAGGTATGGTCGGGAATCGAAAAACATCACACTTACTGTGTGCAAACGATTCACATAACTCAATAGTGTTTCGGCGGCCATAGCGAAGGGGAAACGCCCGGTTACATTCCGAACCCGGAAGCTAAGACCTTCAGCGCCGATGGTACTGCGAGGGGGACCTCGTGGGAGAGTAGGACACCGCCGGACTTAATTTAGAAAATGGCCACCTTTTTCAAGGTGGCCATTTTCGCTTAACAAAGATATTCGGGAGAATTCATGTCAGATCAGGAGAGATCGCGTAATCATCGTGATCGCCAACCTAGACCTGAGCAGGCTGAACGCCCTGCCTGGCAGCAGCGCGTTGATCGTCCCGAGCGAGCCGACAAGCCTAAGAGTCCGCTCATCCCGCATGAAATCACACCTGATGATCTCGAGATGGGTGTTCGGGTACAGCTAAAGACGCTCACCGCCGAAAATGCCGAGATGGTTGCGAGGCATTTAGCAATGGTGGCCATTATTGGCGATCAGGATCCAGAACTTGCTCATCGGCATGCTATGGCGGCAGCGTCCCGTGCCGGACGTATTGCAGTAGTGCGGGAAACCGTCGCGATTACCGCCTATTTTGTTGAAGATTGGGCGATGGCACTTCGGGAGTTTTTGGCTCACCGACGAATGACCGCCTCGAACGAACACCTTGCGATGATGGTTGATTGCGAGCGCGGGCTCGAGCGACCTAAACGCGCGTTGGAACTCGGTCGCAGTGTTGACCGCGAGTCACTTCCGGCATCCGTGAGGGTGAACCTAGCGATCGCCATGTCGGGCGCTCGACTCGATCTGGGTGAAAACGACCAGGCTCTGGCGGAGCTCGAAATTCGAGAATTGGATCCGACCAAAGTCTTTGAGTATTCCGCGCCTTTGTTTTGGGCGTATAGCGACACTCTCGAGGTGCTTGGCAAGGAGGCTGAGGCTAAGAAGTGGGCCGATCTGGGTGATCGTGCCGCTAAGGCAATCGCGGCAAAGAACGACTCTGGTGAAGAATCCTTCGAAGTAGTCGAAGAACTGACTATCCCAGAAGCTAGCGAATTCGTGCGACGTGAACCGCGTGAGGGGTTTAGCCCACGCGATCGAGAAGGTCGCACCGGTTTTGATCGCGGTGATCGCCCGCGTCGTGATGGGGATCGTGCGGCAAGGCCTGCGCGTGATGGTGATCGTCCTCGCAACGGTGGAGGTTTCCGCGACGGAAACTCCGGGCCGCGTTCCGGTGGTTCAAGATCTTCGGGTCCTCGCCCCGGCGGTGGCCCTCGCGCAGGCGGCGGTCCAAAGGGCGGATCCCCGAGAGGTGGTCGCCCGGGAGGCAGTCGTGGCCGCTAGTTTGTTGTCTGCCTATGACTGCCTTCTCGCAGATCTAGACGGTGTCGTTTATGAAGGTTCACGCGCCATCGAAGGCGCCGTAGAGTCCATCAATCGCGCGCAAAAGTCCCAAGTTCCAGTTGGTTACGTGACCAACAATTCGTCAAGAAAGCCTGAAACCATCAGCGACCAGCTGCGCGGTTTTGGGCTAGACGCGCATCCGGAGCAAATCGTTTCGTCGGGACAAACAGGCGTTGAGCTGTTGGCCACCATGATTCCCTCTGGTTCCAAGGTGCTAGTCGTTGGCGGCGAGGGTCTTAGGCAACGGGTAATCGACGCAGGTTTCGACTTGGTTGAGTCTTCCGATGATGCTCCCGAGGGTGTCATCCAAGGGTTTGCGCCAGATGTCGCTTGGCGGAACCTAGCCGAAGCCGCCTATTCTATTCAAAACGGCGCCAAGTGGGTTGCCACAAACTCCGACTGGACCCTGCCGCAGGAAAAGGGGTTAGCGCCAGGCAACGGCACACTAGTATCGGCCGTTCACACGGCAGTGGGGCAGCTTCCTGCGGTTGCGGGCAAGCCGGAACCCGCTATTTTTGAAACCGCCAAACGCGCCTTTTCGAGTAAGAATCCACTATTTGTCGGAGACCGAATCGACACCGATATCGTTGGAGCAAACCGAGCCGGCATCCACAGCGCTCTGGTTCTAACCGGAGTTAGTACGCGCAAAGAACTGCTTGGCATTGGTGCTGAAGGCCGTCCGACTTACATTTTCGGCAACCTAATCGAGTTGCACGAGAAATACAACGCACCAAAGCCCACCAAGTTCGGCTTCAGTTGCGAAGGTGCAAAAGTCGAGTTGCTATCTGGCAAGGTTCGTGTTGTTGCTGGCGACCCGAAGTCCCTAGGTGCACTCAAGGCAGCCTGTGCCGTGATTTGGGGAGCATCGACACCTATCTATGGCTTGGATGTTGAGCCAGCCCTTTATGAATAACCCGTAGTCTGGAGTCCTTATGTCAGAGAACCAAACCGAGCAAACCGAGTTTGCCGCGCGCATCAGTGCCGAACTTGCAAGAATTTCTGATCTGCCACCTGAGCTGCAGATCGAAGCACTCAAGTCTTTGCATGCCTTGCTCGAAGAAACCCTCAACGAGGCCAAGTAGTTGCGAGCCGACCTAGCGCTCGTTGAACGCGGTCTGGCACGCTCGCGTTCACAGGCTGCCGCACTCATTGAGGCAGACCGAGTTTTGGTCAACGCCAAAACCTGCCGCAAAGCATCCCAGTTGGTGCCTGAAAATGCATCTTTGATCGTGCTCGAAGCGGTTGATTTTGTATCACGCGCCGGGCATAAGCTGGCCACCGCCCTGCACGAATTCGGCGGACTGGAACTAGTTGGTAAGCGAGCCTTGGACGTCGGCGCATCGACCGGCGGATTCACCGACGTGTTGTTGCGTCAAGGTGTCAAATCGGTGGTTGCTCTAGATGTGGGCCACGACCAGATGGTGCCGGAGTTGCGCGAAAACTCGCGGGTCACCTGCCTTGAAGGGTTCAACGCTCGTGAACTGTCGAAACAGAGCCTCGCCAACGCGGGTGTCGATGACACCGATTTTGACATTGTCGTCGCAGACCTTTCGTTCATCTCACTAACTCTCGTGCTTGAGCAGATCGTAGCGACCGCACCGTCAGCCGATTTGGTTCTGCTGGTGAAACCCCAGTTTGAGGTGGGAAAGCAATCGCTCTCTGCACGTGGAGTTGTAAATCATCACGGACTGCGGGCCAAAGCGATACACCAGGTGGTCGACTTCGCTAATCAGCTGGGATGCGGCATCCGAGGTCTTGTGCGTTCGAGTTTGGTCGGCACTCATGGGAACATTGAATACGTCTTGTGGATTAGTCCACAGGAACCGCAAAATTCGGGACAATGGACAAACAGAATCGACGAATTGGCTAAGGAGGGCAAATGAGTAAGCGTTTTGTGCTGGTCGTTTCGCACACCGGTCGTGAAGACGCGCTTCTTGCCGGTCAAGAAGTATGTGCGCAGCTGGTTGCCTCTGGCATAACCCCTGTCATGACCTCCGCCGAACTCGCTGACTATCACCAGTTCGCGCATTCGCAGGTTGCGCCGGCGTCATCCATCGATTCGGTTGTGGTGCTTGGTGAGGATGCCAATGCTGCTGACCTCGAAGTAGTGATGGTTCTCGGTGGCGATGGCACAATACTGAAGGCTGCCGAGATCGTGCGCGAAGCCGCAACTCCGCTGCTCGGAATCAATCTTGGCCACGTCGGCTTCTTGGCCGAAAGCGAGCGTGACGGACTTTCCGATGCTGTGGCACGAGTTGTGCATCGCGATTACCTGGTCAAACAGCGTTTGGCCTTGGATGTTCGAGTAATCGTTGATGGTCGAGAAGAGTTTCGCACCTGGGCCTTGAACGAGGCCACCATCGAAAAAAGTGCTAGCGAGCGGATGCTCGAAGTAGTTGTCGAAATCGACAAGCGACCGCTTTCTTCATTTGGGTGCGACGGCGTGGTCATGGCCACTCCGACCGGTTCAACCGCATACTCGTTCTCGGCCGGCGGACCGGTAGTTTGGCCCTCGGTTGAGGCCTTGTTGCTAGTTCCTCTGAGTGCGCACGCCCTGTTTGCCCGTCCACTTGTAATCAACCCAAACTCGCTGCTTGCCGTCGAAGTGATGCAGCGCTCATCCGGGCACGGCGTTTTGTGGTGCGATGGTCGTCGCACCTGGAAACTTCCACCCGGCGCTCGAGTCGAGGTTCGCAAATCGGAGCTTCCGGTTCGACTGGCTCGATTCCGTCAGGGGCCGTTCACCGACCGTCTGGTTCGAAAGTTTTCACTCCCGGTCGCCGGTTGGCGCGGCCCGGAAGACACCTCCGACAGGGACTAACTTGATCGAAGAAATATCCATTCGCGATCTCGGCGTCATTCGTGAGGCAAACCTCGATTTTGGTCGTGGTCTAACCGTTCTAACCGGAGAAACCGGCGCGGGCAAGACAATGGTGCTCACCGCTCTCGGTCTTCTACTTGGTGAACGCGCGGACTCCTCGGCCGTTCGACAGGGACAAGAGCAAGCGAGTGTTGAAGGTCGCTGGTTGTTGCCTTCCAACGCGTCTGTGCTTGAGCGGGTGGTTGATGCCGGCGGCCTCTGCGAACACGGTGAACTCTTGCTAAACCGTTCGGTTTCGGTCGAAGGACGATCTCGCGCGGCAGCCGGTGGCCGTTCCGTGCCAGCCGGTTTGCTGGCCGAGCTTGCCGAGCATCTCGTTGTGATCCATGGTCAGTCTGATCAACTTCGGCTTCGATCATCCTCGGCCCAACGCCAAGCACTCGACATCTATGCTGGCGAGGCCCTTGCTGAAGCCATGGGCGAGTTTCAGGCACACCACCTCGCGTGGAGAAAAGCTACAGCGGAGTTGGCCGAAATCACCGCGGCCCAGAACAACCGGGTTGCCGAGCTAGTCGAGCTTAGGGAGGCAGTCGAAGCGATCGACGAAGTTCTTCCAGTTGAAGGTGAAGAGGTCGCGCTTGCTGAGCAGGCCGAACGGCTAACTCACGCCGAGGACATTCGTCTTGCGGTGGTAGCCGCCCACGAAGCGCTTTTGACCGAATCATTTGACTCAGCTGATGCGATAAGTCGTGTTGGTGAGGCGCGTAAGTTCTTGGAACATGTCTCGTCACACGACCTGCAACTCGAGCAGCAAGTCACTCGCCTTCGACAACTGGGTTTTGAACTGAACGATGTCGCGGCCTCGCTAAACGGCTATTTGGCCGGGCTCGATGCCGATTCGGCGTTGAGTCTCGAATCCGTGCAGGAAAGACGAGCCAAACTAGGATCGCTGATGCGGCGCTTCGGGCCGACACTGAGTGATGTGCTCGAACATCGCGAACAAGCGGGTCGAAGACTCGCGCAACTCGATAACTCCGAACAAACCTTGGATGCGCTCACCGCCGTAGCGGCCAAGGAGCATGCACGGGTGCTTGAGTATGGCGAAACCCTCTCGGCACTCAGGCGTGAGGCGGCAGCATCCCTGTCGGCAAGAATCACCGAAGAGCTGGCAGGTCTGGCTATGGGTGGCGCTTCACTCGTGATCGATGTTTCGACGACGGAACTCTCTAACACCGGCTTCGACCAGATTGCCTTTCTGTTGAGGGCATATCCCGGGGCTGAGCCGCGGCCGGTCTCCAAGTCGGCTTCAGGTGGAGAGCTTTCGAGAATCATGCTTGCCATCGAGGTTGTTCTTGCTTCGAGCGAGCAAGCGCCAACCTTCATATTCGATGAGGTTGACGCAGGCGTCGGCGGAGCTGCGGCCATCGAGGTGGGCAAGAGACTAAAACAGTTGGCGAAAAACGCTCAGGTGATTGTGGTTACACATCTCGCGCAGGTGGCGGCTTTTGCTGACCATCACCTTCGAGTGAACAAAACCGTCGGTGAAGAGTTCACCGTTTCAGATGTATCGAGTCTGACGATTGAGCAACGAGTTGAAGAATTGGCTCGAATGCTTTCGGGGCTTGCCGACTCAGGTGCCGCGCAGAGTCACGCGCGAGAACTTCTGCAGCTCGGTGCGAGCGCCTAGAGGCGATCCGTCGACCCAAAGCACCTCACTGAAACCGCCTCTCGACCCGAAAAACCAAGAACTTTACAAATTCTTTACACGGATTCGGGCGTTGCGACTTTTCGCACATGCTCACGCTGGTAGGCTGTAATTCCATGGCAGGCGCGATGGACCACGGTACGAGTAAGCATATTTTCGTCACTGGAGGCGTCGCATCATCTCTCGGTAAAGGCCTGACCGCAGCATCCCTAGGCAACTTATTGACCGCTCGAGGCTTGCGCGTTGTGATGCAAAAGCTAGATCCCTATCTAAACGTTGACCCTGGCACAATGAACCCGTTCCAGCACGGTGAGGTTTATGTCACCGAGGATGGTGCTGAGACCGACCTAGACATTGGTCACTACGAGAGATTTCTCAACATCAATCTCGCACAGTCAGCGAACGTAACCACTGGTCAGATTTATTCGACCGTAATTCGTCGCGAACGCGCCGGAGAATACCTGGGTGACACCGTTCAGGTGATTCCGCATATCACAGATGAGATCAAGCGACGCATGCGTTTGCAGGCTCACGAGACTCCGGCACCAGATGTCATCATCACCGAAATCGGTGGAACCGTCGGTGACATCGAATCGCTTCCTTTCATCGAGGCAGCTCGCCAACTTCGCCACGAAGTGGGTCGTGACAATGTTTTCTTTGTCCATGTTTCGCTAGTGCCTTACATCGGTCCATCGGGTGAGCTAAAGACAAAGCCAACCCAGCACTCGGTGGCGACTCTGCGTTCGATCGGTATTCAGCCGGATGCAATCGTCTGCAGATCCGACCGCACTCTGCCTGAAGGCATCAAGAGCAAAATCGCACTGATGTGTGACGTCGACCTCAAGGCAGTAATCAATGCGGCGGATGCGAGCAGCATCTATGACATCCCTACCGTGTTGAACGACCAGGGTCTAGATTCCTACATCATCAAACACCTTGGTCTCGAAGCCGGTGACGTGGACTGGAGCCGTTGGCAGAGCGTTCTCGACGCGGTACACGAGCCAAAGCACGAGGTCACTGTTGCCATGGTCGGCAAGTACATCGACCTTCCAGACGCCTATCTTTCGGTAACTGAAGCGCTGCGCGCCGGTGGATTCGCCAATCGTGCAAAGGTCAAGATCAAGTGGGTGCCTTCTGACACTTGCGAGACCGAGGCTGGCGCTCGCGAACAACTTGGCGACGTGGACGCAGTACTGGTGCCAGGCGGGTTTGGCGTTCGAGGAATCGAAGGAAAGCTTGGAGCACTGAAGTTTGCCCGCGAACAGAGCATTCCAACACTCGGCATTTGCCTCGGCCTGCAGTGTATGGTCATCGAGTATGCCCGAAACATCGTGGGCTTGAGTGGCGCTTCATCAACCGAGTTCGATCCCCAGGCAACGCATCCTGTAATTGCCACCATGGCTGAGCAGGTTGAGATTTTGAAGTCTGGTGAAATGGGCGGCACAATGCGCCTTGGTCGTTACACCGCGAAACTTCAGCCTGGTTCGATCGTCGAATCGGTTTACGGTGCTTCCACCTCAGAAGAACGTCACCGTCACCGTTACGAAGTGAACAACGCTTATCGCGCTCAGATTGCCGAAGCGGGACTGGTCTTCTCTGGAACATCACCGGATGACCACCTTGTCGAATACGTAGAGCTTCCTCGCGAGGTTCACCCGTTCTATGTCGCTACCCAGGCGCACCCTGAGTTCAAGTCACGACCGACCCACGCTCATCCACTGTTTCGCGGTTTGATTGTCGCGGCCCTCGAGCGTCAGGAATCTACCCGACTGTTCGAAGTCGAAGCCGGTGCCTAAAGACCAACCCGTAGATTTCGAGATTCTAGAATCTCGATTAGCCTTCGAGGGCAGAGTCTGGGATGTCGTATCGGAACGATTCGACTATCGTGGCGAAGTTTTGGTTCGCGACTACATCAAACACCCTGGCGCGGTTGCCACCATTGCTCTGAACGACAATCGTCAAATTTTGATGATTCGTCAATATCGGCACCCTGTACGCAAATACCTATGGGAAATACCAGCCGGGTTGCTTGATGTTCCGGGGGAGCTGCTAGAGACAGCGGCTAGACGTGAGTTGATCGAAGAAACAAGTCACGACGCATCCACTTGGGAGCATCTAATCAGTTTTCATCCATCGCCAGGCGGCAACAGCGAGACGATCACGGTCTTTCTGGCGACCGGTGTTCACCCGATTTCCAGCGACTACGAGGCAACCGGTGAAGAGAGCGACATGCTCGTCAAGTGGATCAATTTTGACGAAGCGTTGAAGTCAGTGTTGGCCTCCGAAATTCAAAACCCAAGCGCCGTTGTGGCGATTCTGGCTCTCGCTACTCGGCTCAAGTAATTTGTTTGCATGAGCATCGCCAACCAGGTCGAAACCTATCTTCGCCACCTACGAGTCGAGCGCGGGGCTTCAAAAAACACCATCGCCGCCTACCGACGTGACCTAGAACGCTACCAGCGTTTTTTGGTGGATCGCGGAGTCACCTCATTTGAGAGCATCGATGAGTTAACCGTCACTGATTTTTCAACCGCTCTGACGACTCGGTGGGGCATGGCTGCCACCAGTGTCGCAAGAGTGCTCAGTGGCGTTCGAGGCTTTCACAAGTATTTGCTTCTAGAAGGCGTGACTCAATCCGATGGCGCGGCAAGAGTAAAACCCCCAAAGCCACCAAAACGATTGCCCAAGGCAATCACACTTCAAGAGGTAGAAGCCTTGTTGGCTTCGGCCGGCCCAGATCCTGCCGACCTCGATGCGGTCGCCCTCAATCCGATAAGAGTTCGTGACCGAGCCATTTTGGAACTTCTGTATGCGACCGGCGCGCGCGTGAGTGAGATCGTGGCCCTCGATGTTGACGACGTCATCGATCCAACTCTCATCCGTTTGTTTGGAAAAGGGTCAAAGGAGCGAATCGTGCCAGTGGGGTCTTATGCTCAGCGCGCTCTAGATGCCTACCTAGTAAGGGTTCGTCCGACGCTGGCGGCTCTTGGCAAGGGCACCCCGGCGTTGTTCCTAAATCAACGCGGCAGTCGCCTGAGTCGCCAGTCGATTTGGCAAATAATCTCGGATGCGGCTGCTAAGGCAAAGCTCACCGCCGATGTTTCTCCACACACGTTGCGGCACTCGTTTGCGACCCATCTTTTGGAAGGTGGCGCTGACGTTCGCGTGGTTCAAGAGCTTTTGGGGCACTCTTCGGTTGCCACAACGCAGATTTACACTTTGATAACGGTTGACGCCTTGCGAGAGGTTTATGCGTCGGCGCACCCTCGTGCACGGCGGTAGGCTTAGAGGCAACAATCGAGCATGATGCGGAGGAAAAATGGCAGCCAAGCCTAAGAACGAAGACACTCGTTTTCCTAAGCCAAAACCGCTGACTTCACACGGCCCAGCGCGCATCATCGCTATGTGTAACCAGAAGGGTGGAGTCGGCAAGACCACCACAGCAATCAACATGTCGGCTGCACTGGTCGAATACGGTCGCAAGGTGTTGCTGGTCGACTACGACCCTCAAGGTGCTCTCTCTGCTGGCCTAGGCATTATCGCTCATGACGAAATCACCATCTACGAGTTGATGTTGGATTCGAGCATTGACCCGAAGACGGCGATCAAGCACACCAAGATTCCTGGGCTAGATCTGATTCCCGCCAACATCGAACTTTCAGCCGCCGAGATGAAGTTGGTCAACGAGTTCTCACGTGAAAAGATTCTTGCTCGAATCCTCAAGAAGGTTGCGCCAGACTACGACGTAATCATCATCGACTGCCAGCCATCGCTAGGGCTCTTGACGGTGAACGCGCTCACCGCGGCCCACGGCGTTTTGATTCCTCTCGCTTGTGAATATTTCGCTCTTCGCGGCGTCGCAATCCTCGAAGACATCATCAAAAAGGTTCAGGAGACCACCAACGACACTCTCGTGCTCGACGGTGTTCTGGCCACCATGTATGACCCGCGCACACTACATGCGCGTGAGGTTATGGATCGCCTGCACGACCACTTTGGCCCAAAGGTCTTCCGATCGGTAATCAATCGCACTGTAAAGTTTCCTGACGCTACCGTTGCGGCGGAGCCGATTACCTCGTTCGCCTCGACCTCGGTAGGCGCCGAGTCTTATCGCACAGTGGCTAGAGAGCTAGTCGCCCGTGGCTCAGCTCCATAACCCCGAGCTGGTCGAAGCATCAGAAAAGGGTTCCGCCTTTGCGGTGACCCTCGCCAACTTTGAAGGCCCTTTCGACCTGCTCCTGAGTCTAATTTCTAAGCATCAACTCGACATCACCGAGATTTCGCTTTCCAAAGTCACCGATGAGTTCATCTCGTATCTAAAGGGGCTCGACTCCGATGAGGAAATGGATCAGGCATCCGAGTTTTTGGTTATTGCTGCGACCCTTCTCGATCTGAAGATTGCTGGGTTGTTGCCGCGGGGCGAGGTGGTGGATGCCGAAGACGTTGCACTGCTCGAGGCGCGCGACCTTCTATTCGCACGGCTGTTGCAATACCGTGCATTCAAAGAGATTTCTACCTGGTTCAACACCGCACTCAATCTTGAGTCTTCGAGAATCGCCAGGGATGTTCGCATCGAGGATCGTTTCAAGCAACAGCAACCCGAGCTCATCTGGACTCTCACGGTCGAGGAACTGGCAAAGCTGGCCGAAGACACCATGCGCCCGAAGGAGATTCCGATGGTGGGCTTGACCCACCTGCATGCATCCCGTGTGAGCATCCGTGAGCAGGCCTCTATTGTGGTCGACATGGTTCGCTCGCGCCAGCGCGTAACCTTCTTCGATTTGATCAGCGAGGTTCGGGAGCGTGCCGTGGTTGTGGCCAGGTTCCTTTCGATTCTCGAGCTCTACCGCCTAGACGCCATTGGTTTCAGCCAGGACAACCCGCTCGGTGAACTGACTTTGATTTGGCGATCAGCCACGTTCGATGACGACCAACTTGCAACCCTAGGAGCAGACTATGACGAATGAACCGGATGCCGTGCCGACGGTCTCGGATGCGGAACTGACCCCCGCTCTCGAGGCAATCCTCATGATCACCGACGCACCCGTGAGTTTGGTAGCGCTTGCCACCGCGCTCGAGCGCCCGGTCAACATCATTCGCGACGCCGTTCTCGCGCTCAAAGCCTCCTATGACGAACAGGGACGAGGGTTCGAACTGCGCGAGGTTGGCGGCGGCTGGAGAATCTATGTTCGGCAGGAATTTGACTGGGCCGTGCGAATGTTCATCGCCAACGAGAATCCGACCAAGCTCAGTCAGGCCGCACTCGAGACTCTCGCGGTCATCGCCTACAAACAGCCGATTTCCCGAGGCCAGGTGGCGAGCATCCGTGCCGTCAACGTCGACAGCGTAGTCAAGACTCTGCTCAACCGCGGCCTGATCACCGAACTTTATACCGACAGCGAAACCGGGGCAGTGCACTTCGGAACGACCGATCTAATGCTTGAGCTGCTGGGCATCAATTCGCTCGACGAACTTCCGAGAATTAGTCCGTACCTGCCCGATGCCACCGCGGAGTTCGATGAACACCACTGATAACTGGGATGAGCCTACCGAAACAGTTTTGGCGACTGGGGCCTCAAGTCAAGTGCGACTGCAAAAAGCCCTAGCGGCTGCCGGCGTCGCTTCGCGCCGGGCCTGTGAGGAGCTGATCGTCAAGGGAGCCGTGAAAGTCAACGGCAAACTTGTGACGGAACTCGGTTCGCGTATCGACCCTGCCGTTGATAAGGTCACGGTCAAAGGGGTGCCAATCCAGTTCGATACATCTAGGGTTTATCTCGCCCTAAACAAGCCGGTTGGCGTGATTTCAACAATGCGCGATGAGGAAGGTCGGCCGGACCTCAGTCAGTATGTGCTCGACTACGACAGAGTGTTCAACATTGGCAGGCTTGACGCCGAAACTACTGGGCTTCTACTTCTAACCAACGACGGCGAACTAGCGAACCAGCTCGCACACCCGTCGTTTGGTGTCGAAAAAACCTATGTCGCCAAGGTTGTTGGAGACATGACGGCTCAATCGGTAGCGGCACTCACGGATGGCTTTGAACTCGAGGACGGGTTTATCCAGGCAGATCGAGCACACGTCATCGATCGCTCAAAGGGGCAAACACTGATTGAGATCGTCCTGCACTCGGGACGCAACCGTATTGTTCGCCGGATGCTAGACCATGTAGGGCATCCGGTGGTCGGGCTCGTTCGCAAGCAGTTTGGGCCGATTCATCTGAGCACACTGAAGGTCGGACACGTTCGGCAACTGAGTAAAATTGAGATTGGTGCATTGTTGAAGGTCGCCACGGGCAAACCTTCTCGAGGCCCTAGACCACCAAAGCAAAACGCAGGTTCGCCACAAAAGCGAAGCGGCCGGCCACAGAAGAGGAAATAGCCGTGATCAGAGCAATTCGAGGTGCGATCCAGCTGGACGTCGACGAAAGAGAGCACCTGCTCAAGTCGACCGCCGAACTTCTGTCGAAGACCCTGCATGCCAACGACATCGATTCATCCCAGTTGATTTCGATTCTGTTCACTGCAACCCCCGACATCACCTCGGAGTTTCCAGCATTGGCCGCTCGTGAACTTGGCCTCGGGGATGTTCCGCTGATGTGTTTTGTCGAAATGGATGTCAAGAAGGCCATGCCCCGCGTGATTCGAGTAATGATCCACGCCGAAACCAACAAGGCCAGGGGCGAGATTCAACATGTCTACCTGCGCGGCGCTACCGCACTGAGACTGGATTTGGCTCAGTGACAAGTTCGAGGCTGAACGGCACCGTTCGAATCGTTGGGGCCGGGCTTCTCGGCACCTCGATTGGCCTTGCTTTGAGCAAAAAGGGTGTCGACGTGGTTGTCGATGACCTTTCGCCCGCGAATCAACGTTTAGCCATCGAATACGGTGCCGGGCGCAAGCCTGCACCGACCGACGAGCCAAAACTCATCGTCGTTTGCGTGCCACCGGATGTCACGGCCAGAACGGTTGCCGCCGAGTTGAGTGCACATCCCAACGCTGTGGTTACTGATGTGGCATCGGTCAAACTTGAGATTGCCAAAGCTCTTGCAGTGCTCGGTGCCGATTTGTCTCGATACGTTGGCTCGCACCCGATGGCCGGTCGCGAGCGTGGAGGCGCGTTGGCGGGACGCGCCGATTTATTTTTCACCAGACCTTGGGTTATCGCCGCGGATGTGCAGGCGAACTCGAGTGCAGTTCAGCTCGTGGAATCGTTATCGCTCGACCTAGGCGCTACTCCAATTCGCATGGATGCTTCTGCGCATGACCGCGCGGTGGCCATGGTTTCCCACGTGCCCCAAGTTGTCTCAACCCTGCTGGCGGCGCGCCTGAACGAAGTCGCCCCAGAAGATGTCGGCCTCGCGGGGCAGGGGCTTCGCGACACTACGCGCATTGCCGCCAGCGACCCGGCACTCTGGGTGCAAATTTTGAGTGCTAACGCAGAGCAAATTCGGCCCATCCTTGAAGCCTTCAACAAAGACCTCGAAAACCTCGTTTCGGCCCTCGCCGACGTCGATGCTGGAGGCTCGCTGTCGGTCATCGGCGATGCATTGAAGCGCGGAAATTCTGGTGTGGCCCAGATCCCTGGCAAGCACGGTTCGAGGGCACAAAACTACTCGCGAGTTGTCGTGATGATCGACGACAAACCGGGTCAGATGGCCCGCTTGCTCACCGAAATAGGTGAGGTCGGGGTCAACCTCGAAGACCTAAAGCTCGAACACTCACCTGGCGCTCAAATCGGCTTGACCGAATTGTTTGTTTTGCCAGAGGTCGAAGGCAAACTAATCAACGCGCTAACCGAACGCGGCTGGCGCATCGCAGGCTAATGACCGAAATCATCGCAATCGACGGCCCCGCTGGATCGGGCAAGTCGAGCGTCTCCAAGCAAGTTGCGCGTGAACTCGGTTATGGATACCTTGACACCGGCGCGGCATACCGAGCACTAGCCTGGGCGGTCGCGAACGGTTTCGTCGCCTTTGAAACAGCGGATGGGCATCCCCGTGTCGCTCTCGAAGACTTCGCCTATTCGATCTCGCTGAACCCTGACGACTTTTGGGTGAAGGTTTCGGGAACCGACGTCACCGAGGCGATTCGCCAGCCACAGATTGCTCAATCGGTCAGTCGGGTAGCGCAGGTGTCGCAGGTTCGCGCCTACATGAAGAGCATCACTAGAGCAATGGTCGAAGCTTCTGGGCTACCTGGCGTCGTGGTCGAAGGGCGTGACATTACGACCGTGGTCGCGCCCGAGGCAAAAAATCGGATACTGCTAACCGCCACCGAAGAAGTTAGACTTAAGAGACGTTCCGCTGAACTTGCCCCCGAGCAAGCCAAGAACGTCGAACGCCAGGTTTCGGAGCGTGATGCTCAAGATTCCAAGGTTGTAGATTTTATGACTCCCGCGCCGGGGGTCACCCTCGTGGATTCCACCGAACTCAACTTCGAGCAAACCGTTGCTGCTGTTTTGTCGGTCATCCGCGCCTAGCAAGGAGACGCAATGACCACCGAAGACTTTGACGCAGAACCAATTGACCCTGCGTTTCTTCAGCGTTTGCGCGACCTAGACGACTCGGAGTCCGAAGCCAAAGAACGTGCTCTTCGCGCTGGGCTTGAAGACTACGACCTCGAAGATGAAGACTTCGACGTTCTTGATATCGAACTCGATCAACTCGACGGGCCGATCTATTTGCCTGCCCTTCCGGTGCTCGCGATCGTTGGACGTCCGAACGTTGGAAAGTCTGCACTGGTAAACCGCATTTTGGGTCGCCGCGAAGCCGTCGTAGAAGACAAGCCGGGTGTAACTCGCGACCGAATCTCTTATAAAGCGGAATGGAACGAGCGCAAGTTCACTCTGGTTGATACCGGAGGCTGGGAACCGGACGCCAAGGGAATTGATTTGAGCGTTGCTCTACAGTCCGAAATCGCCGTCGAACTGGCCGATGCTGTGTTGTTCGTCGTCGATGCAACGGTTGGCCCGACCTCGACCGATGAGCGCGTGGTGAAGATGCTGCGCGCCAGCAAGAAGCCGGTCATTCTGGTTGCAAACAAGATCGATGACTCACGTCAGGAGCCAGAGGCTGCCAGCCTTTGGTCGCTCGGCTTGGGTGAACCTTATCCGGTTTCTGCCCTTCACGGCCGCGGAGTGGCTGACATGCTCGACGCTGCCATGAAGGTGTTGCCCAAGATCAGCAACGTGGCCAAACAAGAAGTTGGCGGGCCACGCCGAGTTGCTCTCATCGGTCGACCAAACGTCGGAAAATCATCCCTGCTCAACAAGGCCGTCGGTAGCGAACGCGCCGTAGTGAATGACCTGGCTGGAACGACTCGCGACCCGATTGACGAGCAGGTTGAATTGGCGGGCAAAGTTTGGCGCTTTGTCGACACCGCTGGTATCCGTCGCCGCGTTCATCTGGCCCAAGGCGCTGACTTTTATGCATCTCTTCGAACCGCGGCAGCCCTTGAACGCGCCGAGGTTGCGGTGGTTCTGCTTGACGTGACTCAGCCAATTAGCGAAGCCGACATCCGCATCGTAGACATGGTTCTCGAGTCGGGTCGCGCTCTGGTGTTGGCTTTCAACAAGTGGGACATGCTAGACGACGAACGTCGACGTTACCTAGAGCGCGAAATCGAGCAGGATCTGGCTCACGTCGATTGGGCTCCGAGAGTAAACATCTCGGCCAAAACCGGGCGCCACCTCGAGAAGCTCGTGCCAGCCCTAGAAGTCGCACTCGACTCTTGGGACCAGCGCATTCAGACCGGAAAGCTCAACGCGTTCATCCAAGAATTGGTCATGGAGAACCCTCACCCGGTTCGCGGTGGCAAGCAGCCACGCATTCTATTTGCGACCCAGGCGAGCAGCCGTCCGCCGAAGTTTGTTCTGTTCACCACCGGATTCCTCGACCCCGGTTATCGTCGATTCATTCAGCGTCGCCTTCGCGAAACCTATGGTTTCGAGGGCACTCCGATCGAAGTTTCGATGCGCGTTCGCGAAAAACGCAAGCGCACCTAAGGTCATAGACTTATTGCCGTCGCGTTGCGACAACGGGCTATAGCGCAGCTTGGTAGCGCACTTGTCTGGGGGACAAGGGGTCGCCGGTTCAAATCCGGCTAGCCCGACCATAACGTTTCAAAATCGGCCATGTTCGGCACCAAAACGAAAGCATAGAATCACACCATGACCGAGATGAGCATTGCCAGACAACTGCTCACGATTCCCAATATGCTCAGCCTTTTACGCTTGGCGTTGGTGCCAGTATTTATTTGGCTGGTGCTTTCGGGGCAGTCGGGATGGGCGCTCATTGTTTTGGTGGTTGCTAGTGCAACCGACTATCTTGACGGTTTCTTCGCGCGCAAACTAGGACAGGTTACCCGAGTGGGGCAACTTCTCGATCCCGCAGCCGATCGGCTTTACATCCTGGCCACACTGGTTGGTCTGGCCGTTACCGGCAACATCCCGGTCTGGCTGCCTTTCGTGATTATTGGCAGGGATGTCCTTCTGCTAGTCACCTATCCGATGCTGGCTTCACGCGGCTTCGGGCCGCTCCCGGTGCACTTCTTGGGTAAGGCCGGAACCTTTGCCCTGCTCTATGCTTTTCCGCTTTTACTCATGGTCAATGTCTTCAAGGGGGCAGAGTTTTTCATTCTTCCAATCGCTTGGGCGTTCGCAATCTGGGGGATCGGGCTCTATTGGTGGTCTGGTTTCATCTATCTAAAGCAGCTTTACGCGGTCGTAAAATCGGCACCCAAATTAACCACTAGGCTTAGGGAAATGGGAGGAGAGCAATGACCGCAGATGACTTCAATTCTGACGAAGTTGAGTCGACACAAAACTTCGCCGATGCACTCGTTGACGCGCAAGACGCGGGTCTAGATGCTCGCGATTTGGCCGCAATTGAGGCACTTCCGGCAGGTCACGCACTCCTGATAATCACCAGAGGTTACGAAGAGGGATCCCGGTTTCTGATTGATTCTGATTTGACTCTGGTTGGCAGACACCCCAAGGCTGACATTTTTCTGGATGATGTCACCGTTTCACGTCGTCACGCCGAGTTCGTTCGAACCGAAAACCACTTCAAGGTTCGCGACCTGGCGTCATTGAACGGAACTTACTACAACGGTCGCCGAGTCGACGAGGTTCTTCTCGAAGACGGCGCTGAAGTTCAAATTGGCAAGTTCAAGCTGTCATTTTTCGCATCGAAGGCGGGAAGGTAGTCGTGTCTCAACTTTCATCGGTTACCAACATTCAGCAGCGCTCGGTCAAGTTGCTCACCATCGGCCAGGTGCTCACTATTTTGCAGCCGGAGTTCGCTGAGCTCAGCCCTTCCAAACTTCGTTTTCTAGAAGAGCAAGAACTCGTTACACCGCAGCGCACCGCCTCGGGTTATCGCAAGTACACCGAGCTCGACATCGACAGAATTCGAATCGTGCTCGAACTCCAGCGAGACAAGTACCTGCCGCTAAAGGTAATCCGCCAGTACCTGGCCGATATCGACGCTGGCAAGTCACCAACTCTGCCTGGAACCAACGCTCCGGTAGTCGAGCACCTTCGCCAAGCCAAGGGTAAGCGTTTCACCGAGCTCGAACTCATCGCCGAAACCGCTATTACTCCGGCCATTATCTCGGATGCTCAAGGCTCAGGTTTGCTCGGTCAAGAGCCATTTGAGGGCAGCGATGTCGAAATCGCACGTGCCCTGATGCACTTGCAGAGGTTTGGAATCCAACCACGACACCTTCGCGGAATCAAGGCCGCAGCCGACCGTGAAATCGGCATTGTTGAGGGTGTTGTGGCCCCAGTATTAGCCAAAAAAGACACTTCGAGCAGATCGCGTGCAGCTCACTATGCCATGGAGATTTCTAACCAGTTCGCCGCTATTCACGCGGAATTGGTGCGCTCGGTAATCGCCAAGATGGACAAGTAGTCCTTCGCGACACGCCGAGCGGAAAAATTAACCCCCCATTATCGCCCTAGTAGTCAACAATTAAACCTGTACTTGAACCTGAAGGGAGAAGCGATGACGGACATCGTCGAACTCGAAGGTGATTACACCAGCGACATGCTGTTCACCGAAGGACTTCCTTCGGTTGACCCGAAGCTCGGTTATCGAGGCATCCCGGCTGCCGCCGCCGCAGGAATTTCATATCGCCAACTTGATTACTGGGACAGAACCGGCCTCGTTGAACCGAGCGTTCGTCACGCAACTGGTTCCGGAAGCCAACGTCTTTACGCATTTCGCGACATCCTCGTTTTGAAGTTAGTCAAAAGGCTTCTCGACACCGGTGTATCGCTTCAGCAAATTCGGCTCGCTGTCGATCAGTTGCGAGCGGCCGGATTCAACGACCTAGCCAAAATCACGCTCATGTCAGATGGAGCCCGAGTTTATTTGTGCACCACTCAGGACGAGGTAATCGACCTTGTGGGTCGCGGCCAAGGCGTGTTCGGAATTGCAGTGGGCCGTGTGCTTCGAGAAGTCGAGGCAACGCTAGTAAACATGACGCCTTCATCGCTTGAGGATGTCGACGAACTTGCTGCCCGACGCAGCGCTCGCAAAGCCGTCTAGTTCAGTTTTCTTGGGCCGGCGGCTCGGCAAAACCATCAGAATTTGACTCGATTTGCTCGCCAATCAAAGATTCCAGGTTTTTGCCGCGCTTCGACTTCAATAGTCGCTTCTGTCGACGCGGTCGTCGAGCACGTTCGTCCTCTTCGTCATAAGGGTTCTCGTTGAAGTCGAGTAGAAGGCGATCAAGAACTTCGTCAAACATGCCGGCAAGTGCAGCCCCGGTCTCGCCAGGCCAGCCGTGGATGGGGCGAGCAGCGCCTTGGGCTTGTTGCAAAGTTGCCTTCTCTTCGAACATCTGAGGCAGCAGTCGACCGGGATACTTTTCGGTGAGCTCATTGATGCGGAACTGGTGTTCTTTGCTAAGTGGCTTGTAGCGATTCACGATTACACCAAACAGTCGCAACCTGCGAGTTACCTCTTTGCGCATCGTGTTCACGGCTCGCGTGCTGCGTTCGGCAGCGACTACCGAGAAGAGACTCGGCTCGGTCACGATCAAAATTCGGTCTGAGGCCACCCAGGCGGTTTTAGTGAGACCGTTCATCGACGGGGGAGTGTCGATGATCACCAGGTCATAATCATCTTCAACACGACTAAGAGCGACCTCTAACCGCCAAAGTTCTTTGGCGTGCGGGGCTGGGTCGTCGTTCACTTGGATGCTCGGGCTTCCAGCCAGAACGTCTAATTTCGAAGGCTGAATTTTGTTCCAAGTAGTAGATACGATTGCTTTATGCACAATGTTGTGCCGGGGTTTCTTCAACACGTCGGCAACGGTCGTGTCGTACTCCCCGATGGCGCCTAAACCGGTGGTTGCATCGCACTGCGGGTCGAGGTCTACCACGAGTGTGCGTAGCCCCCGAGCATAAGCAGCGGAGGCAATGCCAAGGGCAATAGTGGTCTTGCCAACGCCCCCTTTCAGGGAGCTCACGCTTAGAACATGCACGCCTATAGGCTACCTTTTTATCAGCGCCAGTTGAATCACCAGACCACCGAGCCTTAGGACCTAATGTTCAAAAAGATTCTCGTAGCCAACCGAGGTGAAATCGCAATTCGCGCGTTTCGCGCCGCCTATGAGCTGGGCGCTGCAACGGTTGCCGTTTTTCCCTACGAGGACCGCAACTCCAGTCACCGGCTGAAGGCCGATGAGGCCTACCAAATCGGTGTTGAAGGCCACCCGGTTCGGGCCTACCTAGATGTTGCAGAAATCATTCGTGTCGCCAAAGAATCCGGTGCCGACGCAATCTATCCGGGTTATGGCTTTCTTTCGGAAAACCCGGATTTGGCAAGGGCTGCCGCCGAGAACGGCATCACATTTATCGGTCCAAAGGCTGACGTCCTAGAGCTTGCCGGCAACAAGGTAAACGCGAAAGAGGCTGCCATCGCGGCCGGTGTTCCCGTGCTCAAATCCAGCCCGTCGTCGGCAAACGTAGATGAACTTGTAGCTCAGGCCGAAGGGATCGGGTTTCCTCTCTTTGTGAAGGCTGTTGCCGGTGGTGGTGGCCGTGGAATGCGTCGCGTGGCTGAGAAGTCGCTTCTAGCCGCTGCACTCGCCGAAGCCATGCGTGAGGCTGACGCCGCCTTTGGCGATGCTCGAGTATTTCTCGAACAGGCTGTGCTTCGTCCTCGTCACATCGAGGTTCAGATTCTTGCCGATGCCTCGGGCAACGTGGTTCACCTGTTTGAACGCGACTGCTCGGTTCAGCGTCGAAACCAAAAAGTTGTGGAGATTGCGCCGGCACCGTTGCTCGACGAAGACCTTCGCCAAGCGCTCTATCGGGATGCCGTCGCCTTTGCCAAACAGATCGGTTATTCCAACGCTGGCACCGTCGAGTTTTTGATTGACACGGTTGGTCCAAACGCAGGCAAGCACGTGTTCATCGAGATGAACCCGCGCATTCAGGTAGAGCACACCGTATCCGAAGAGATCACGGATATTGACCTCGTTCAAAGCCAGATGCGAATTGCATCGGGCGAAACACTGCCACAGCTCGGGCTAACCCAAAGCTCAATCACCATGCACGGTTTCGCGATCCAGTGCAGAATCACCACGGAGGACCCATCTCAGGGATTCCGCCCCGACACCGGCAAGATCACCACCTATCGTTCGCCTGGCGGCGCGGGTATTCGCCTCGACGGTGGAACCATCTCTGCCGGTAGCGAAGTAAGCCCACACTTCGACTCACTGCTGGTGAAGTTGATTTCAAAGGGCAAGGATTTTCCAACCGCCGTCATCCGTGCCCGTCGTGCATTGGCTGAGTTCCGCATCAGAGGTGTTTCTACCAACATCGCGTTTTTGCAAGCCGTCATGGCCGACGAAACCTTTGCTAGCGGCGACCTAAGCACGGCATTCATCGACGAACGACCACAACTTTTCACAGCTGCACCGTCAAAAGACCGCGGCACCAAGATCATCACCTTCTTGGCAGATGTGACCGTCAACCAGCCATATGGCCCGAGAAACGGTCGCCTATCGCCTGCGGTGAAACTGCCGAAAATCGACGTAACCTCGCCTGCACCGAGTGGTTCGAGGCAGTCTCTGCTCGAGTTAGGTCCAAAGAAGTTTGCCGAAAACCTTCGTGCTCAAAGCGCAGTAGCTATCACCGACACCACATTCCGTGACGCTCACCAGTCGCTGTTGGCGACCCGCGTGCGTGGTCGTGACCTGGTTCAGGTAGCACCATACGTCGCTCGACTGACCCCACAACTACTGTCGGTCGAGGCTTGGGGTGGTGCAACCTACGATGTCGCGCTGCGATTCCTTGGGGAGGACCCTTGGGAACGGCTTGCAGCACTTCGCGCAGCCATGCCTAACCTGTGCATCCAGATGCTGCTGCGTGGTCGCAACACGGTCGGCTACACGCCATATCCGACCGAGGTAACCGAAGCCTTTGTTAAAGAGGCTGCCGCCACCGGAATCGATATTTTTAGAATCTTCGACGCCCTTAACGATGTTGAGCAGATGCGCCCGGCAATCGAGGCAGTACTTCGCACCGAAACCGCGCTCGCCGAGGTAGCACTCTGCTACACCGCCGACCTGCTCGACCCGAACGAAAAGCTTTACACTCTCGACTACTACCTGAGCCTGGCCGACGAAATCGTCAAGGCGGGAGCACACATCCTGGCGATTAAAGACATGGCTGGCCTACTGCGCCCTGCGGCTGCGGCTAAGTTGGTAAGAGCTTTGCGTGAGCGGTTCGATCTCCCTGTCCATTTGCACACCCACGACACCGCTGGCGGGCAGCTGGCAACTCTGATGGCTGCTATCGATGCAGGCGTGGATGCTGTGGATGTGGCTTCGGCTCCGATGGCGGGCACCACGAGCCAGCCATCCGCTTCGGCACTCGTTGCTGCTCTGGCGCACACGGATCGCGACTCTGGTATTCCGCTCGAGTCGGTAACTGCACTAGAGCCTTACTGGGAGTCGGTGCGAACCGTCTATTCGCCATTTGAATCGGGCCTTCCAGGACCGACCGGCCGGGTTTACAAGCACGAGATTCCGGGCGGTCAGCTTTCGAACCTTCGCCAGCAGGCGATCGCACTCGGATTGGGAAACCAGTTCGAACGAGTCGAAGATATGTATGCCGCTGCCAACCTGATTCTTGGGCGTCCGACCAAGGTGACGCCTTCATCCAAGGTAGTTGGCGACCTGGCCCTTCACCTCGTAGCCGTTGGTGCCGACCCGGCCGACTTCGCCGCAAATCCTCAGAACTATGATGTGCCTGATTCGGTCATCGGATTCATGGCCGGAGAGCTGGGCGACCTGCCTGGCGGCTGGCCAGAACCGTTCCGCACCAAGGTTTTGCAGGGCAAGTCACCTAAGTTCGGTCTAACCGCGGTTTCGCCAGAAGACCTCGAAAAGCTTTCATCACCGGATGCCAGAGTGCGCCGCTCGACGCTGAACCGATTGCTTTTCCCTGGTCCTACCGCCGACTTTGAGAAGTCGCGCGAAACCTACGGAAACCTCGACCAGGTCGACACCGTTGACTACCTATACGGTCTCGAAGCCGGACGCGAGCACGTGGTTCAGATCACGAAAGGAATCCGACTTTATGTTGGGCTCGAAGCGATCGGAACCCCAGATGCAAAAGGCTTCAGAACGGTCATGGCCACTCTCAACGGTCAGTTGCGTCCGATCAACATTCGTGATCGAAAAATCTCAGTCAACCTTCCACAAGCGGAAAAGGCCGACCAGAAGAATCTCGGACACGTCGCAGCACCATTCCAAGGCGTGGTCACGGTTCAGACCGTTGAAGGCGCGCGAATCGAGGTCGGTCAGGCGGTGGCCACGATCGAGGCCATGAAGATGGAGGCAACCATCACCGCAAGTGCCGCGGGAGTGGTCAAGCGCATCGCGATTGGCAAGACTCAAAGCGTTGACGCAGGCGACCTCATCCTGGTGGTCGAGCCAGAATAAGTCGCTGACCTCGGCTAGACTTTCCAAAAGCCAGTGGTTTTCACTGCACTAGCATCACGGGAGTGACATGGGTTTTTTTGATAAGAACGAGGGTGAGCTCGAAAACGAGCAGACCGAATCGGTCGGCACCCACTCTCTAGGCGAGACCGCAGTTCAACCGGGCGTTGTCGATGTCGCACCAGCCACCGCAAGCGTCGAAATCATCAGGGATGAACGGCCAATCGTCGAGGCGCCCCAAGACGCTCAGCCGCTCTCAAGACGCACCAACTACACCCGTCGTGACTCGCTTCGCGGTGAATCTTTTGACCAACCAGAACCGGCCGCGATGCTCACCGCGGATCGCCTCATCGACAACACTCGTCGCAATCGTCCTGCCCCAGAGTCGGGCTTCCGACGTTTTCTTTATTTCGCTACTCTCAAGCTGGTCAACCTAGGTGATTCGGCAAAGGTGCGCGCGCGCAAGGCGATCGATGCAAGAATCGGTGCTGCACTGGACGGTCGAGCCAAGTTTGTTCCCGTGCTAACTCGCAAGGGTGGCGTGGGCAAGACCACTGTCAGCACCTTGTTGGGAATGGCACTTTCACTGTCGCGCGAAGACCGAATCATCGCCATCGACGCCAACCCAGACCGCGGAACGCTAGCCGAGCGAGTAAGCAAGTCAACCCGATTCACGGTTCGCGACGTGGTCAACCGTGCCGCCGCCATTGATGGCTTCACCGATTTTTCGACCATGGTGTCGCGCGACATTACGCGTCTCGACGTGCTCGCATCTGATCCAGACCCGATGCTTTCCGAAGCGTTTGACGAGGGCGACTACAACGTCGTTGCCGATATGGCAGCCCGTTATTATTCGATCGTTCTCACCGACTGCGGAACCGGTATCGTGCACTCGGTCATGCGCCCGACCCTTCAGCGCGCTAGCGGTTTGGTTATTGTTTCTGGTGGTTCGGTTGACGAAGCAAGATTGGCCTCGGAGACACTAACTTGGCTCGAGGCCAATGGCTATGGTGATTTGGTTAGAAACTCAGTGGTTGCCCTCAACACGGCCACCCAGGCAACGCAGCTAGTAAAGCTTGATGAGATCGAACAGCACTTCCGCACTCGCGTTCGTCACGTCGTTCGTATTCCATACGACCCTGCACTGGCAGCCGGTTCGGTCATCAAGTTCTCGAGCCTTCGCAAGGCGACTCAAGAGGCCGCCCGCGAACTTGCAGCCATCGTTGTAGACGGACTCGTCGAGACCATCTAACCTTGGCAGTTCGAGAGATACGCCTACTCGGCGACCCGGTTTTGAAGACCGTGTGTGAGCCGGTAAAAAACTTTTCCGAGGCAACATCACTAATCGAAGACCTGCTCGAAACTACACAGCTACCCGGTCGAGCCGGTGTTGCCGCGCCTCAAATCGGGGTCGGGCTTCGTGCCTTCAGTTTTCACGTCGATAAGCAACTCGGCTATCTAATCAATCCCCGAATCGTCGAAACCTTTGGCGAAAAGCAACTCGTCGACGAAGGCTGTCTCTCGGTGCCCGGTCTGTGGCAACGCACTCCGCGCTTTCCGGAGGTCATCGCTGAGGGTTTTGATCTAGAGGGGAACGTCGTAAGAATCCACGGCGAAGGCCTTCTTGCGCAAGCGCTTCAACACGAGTGCGATCACCTCGACGGCATGGTTTATCTCGATCGCCTAGAAGTCGAAGAGCGCAGGGATGCGATGCGCAAGCTGCGCGAAACCGACTGGTTCTTGAAGAGCTAGTGGTTCACCGCGGCTTCGACGGTGCTAGGGCCGGTGCCATAGATCTCGTCGACTACAGGCGAAAAGTCCTTTAGCACCTGAGCTCGCTTGATCTTTAGCGAAGGAGTCAGGTGTCCGGACTCTTCGGTCAGCTCGGTTTGGATGATCGAGAACTTGCGAATCGACTCTGCCTTCGACACTGTTGCGTTCACCGAATCCACTGCCTTTTGAACCTCTGCGAGAACAAGCGGAGATTGGGCGGCTTGGGCCACCGAGAGGCTCTTATCGCCGCCATTGTTGGCCAGCCATATCGGCAGCATCTCGGAGTCAAGCGAAATCAACGCTGCGATGAACGGGCGTTGGTCGCCGATAACCACGGCCTGACCGATGAGCGGGTTGGCGCGCAGTGGGTCCTCCATCGGCGCAGGTGCTACGTTCTTGCCACCAGCGGTGACCAGGAGCTCTTTTTTGCGACCGGTGATTGCCAAGAAGCCGTCGTCATCTAGCTCGCCAATGTCGCCGGTGTGGAACCAGCCGTCTTGAATGGCTTCGGCGGTTGCTTCTGGGTTGCGCCAGTAGCCGCGCAGAATGTTGTAGCCGCCCAGAAGCACCTCACCGTCATCCGCGATTCTCACGCTTGTGCCGGGCAGGGCGTAACCAACTTTGCCTATCTTTACCTTGCTTGGTCGACCAATGGTGGCCGGGGCCGTGGTTTCCGTGAGCCCGTAACCCTCCAACACGGTGAGTCCTATCGCGCGATAGAAGTGACCGAGTCTCTCTCCAAGCGGTGCGCCACCGGATACCGCAAAACGAACTTGACCGCCCATCGCAGCGCGAAGCTTTTTATAGACCAACGCGTCGAAGATTTTGTGCTTTAGGGATAGCCCAGCGGGAACCTTGCCAGCTTCGTTTGCCTTCGACCAAGCGATTGCAACATCCACGGCTTGTTGGAAAATCTTGCCTTTGCCGCCGGCGGCTGCCTTTTGCTCGGCACTGTTGAAAACCTTCTCGAAAACGCGTGGCACGGCGAGCAAAAAGTTCGGGTGGAAACTTGCCATTGCTGGGGCCACGTTCTTGGCATCCGGCTGGTGACCAACCTTGACGCCGGCGTGAACCGCAATAACCTGGATGAACCTCGCGAAGACGTGAGCGAGAGGCAGGAACAACAATGTCGAGGTGCCTTCCCAGAGCACCTCAGGCAGTTCGATCTTGGCGTTTCGAGAAAGCTCTACGAAACCTCGATGGGTCAGTTCGCAACCTTTAGGCTTGCCGGTCGTTCCGGAGGTGTAGATGATTGTTGCGAGATCTGCCAAACCAGCTGCACGGCGGCGTTTTTCAACTTGATCGTCGGCAACCTCGCGACCTAGTTCAACCAGCCGATCGATTGCACCATCATCCATTCGCCACACATTTCGAATCAGTGGTGTGCTCGCCTTGATTTGAGAGTATCGCTGTTCGTGCTCATCGCTTTCTAGCCACAGGGCCACTGCATCGCTGTTCGAGAGAATCCACTCGAGTTGTGCCGGCGCTGAGGTTTCATAAACTGGCACCGATACTGCACCTGCGTACCAGATCGCAAAATCAATCAGCGACCATTCGAAGCGGGTGCGCGACATGATTCCAATTGCCTGTCCAGGTTGAATACCTGCAGCGATGAAGCCCTTGGCGAGTGCAACAACGCGCTGTTCAAACTCCTCGGCGGTGACGTTGGTCCAGTTGCCTGCCGCATCCTGCGTTGCATACAGGGGGAGCTTTGGAGTGGCCTTCACACGCTCGACGAGAAGGTCAGTGATGTTGTCGGTTTCGGCGGACTTGACGTGAGCCGGAATCTCATAGGTCTGCATCGTTACTCCCTGTTAGTTAGAAAAATCCTAGTTGCCTTAGAACCGCAATGCATCAAACAAAAGGGGGATAACTCGGGGAAGTTTATTCGCCTCTTTGGCTAAACTTACACAGATAAACCTTGAATCACGAGCAGAAATGAAGAACATGTACTCGGTTGGAATCGACATCGGTGGCACCAAGATTGGTGGCGCGCTGGTCGACGGCTCGGGAAACATCATTCGCGAGACTCGCGTTCCCACTCCGGCTCAGGACTCCGATGCGATCGCGGATGCCGTGGTTGACCTTATTCGTGACCTTTCCGATGGCGTAGAGGTTTTAGCAGTAGGTGTAGCGGCTGCCGGATTTGTCGATGCTGAGCGCGCAAATATCGTCTATGCGCCAAATCTTTCTTGGCGCAATGAGCCGATCAAGGCCAAGATTCAATCCAAGGTTTCGATGCCAGTATTCATCGAAAATGATGCCAACGCGGCCGGTTGGGCCGAATATCGATTCGGTGCCGGAGTTGGTGCTCGACACGTGGTGATGCTCACAATCGGAACCGGTGTTGGTGGCGCAATCATCGTTGACGGCAAACTACTTCGCGGCGGTTTCGGGCTAGCGGCGGAGTTGGGCCACGTTCCTCTCAATGGGGGAGACCGAGCTTGTGGTTGCGGTCAAGTCGGGTGCATCGAACCTTATGGCTCGGGAACCGCGTTATTGAAGTCTGCAAAGTCCCTTGCGGCCTCAGGGCAACCAGAAGGGTATCGTCTTGCCGAGCTTGAAGAACAAGCCGGAGAACTTACCGGAGCTCAGGTTTACCAGGCCATTGTCGAGCAAGACGCCGGGGCACTCGGCCTCTTGAATGACCTTGGTGAAGCACTTGGTCGCACGGTTGCTGGGCTCTGCGCCGTGCTAGACCCAGAGGTGGTCATCATCGGCGGGGGCGTCAGCGCTGCGGGAGACCTACTGCTTAACCCCATCCGTGAAAGCTACTTAAAGCACCTCTCGGCAGCCGCCTATCGCCCTCACGTGCGCTTTGCTATTGCCGAGTTCGTCAACGACGCCGGTGTCGTGGGTGCTGCCGACCTTGCTCGCCTAGAACTTGGCACGCTATAAACTTGAAGTTCGCTCGCTCGAGCGCCAAAGCTAGCAATCGTGGGAGGTATCGTGGCTTATTTCATTCTCAAGTCGCTTATTCTCGGCCCTCTGCTACGACTACTTTTTCGGCCCTGGGTTAGAGGCATGGAAAACATTCCGAGTACCGGAGCGGCGATTCTCGCGAGCAACCACCTCTCGTTCAGCGACAGCATTTTTCTGCCGCTGCAGTCACGCCGCCCAGTTGTTTTTTTGGCCAAGTCGGAATACTTCACTGGCAAAGGCATCAAGGGTGCCCTAACCCGGTGGTTCTTCAAGTCGACTGGTCAACTGCCAATCGACCGTTCGGGTGGCAAGGCATCCGAAGCCTCGCTCAACACTGGGCTCAAGGTTTTAGCCCAGGGCCAACTCCTCGGCATTTATCCTGAGGGCACTCGCAGCCCTGACGGACGCCTCTTTCGAGGCCGCACCGGTATCGCCCGAATGGTGCTCGAGGCCAAAGTTCCGATCATCCCAGTGGCCATGATCGACACCGAAAAGGTGCAGCCAATCGGCAAGCGCCTGCCGCGCATCCGCAGAATTGGCATTATCGTGGGCGAACCACTCGACTTTTCTAGGTTCACTGGCATGGAAGGCGACCGAATCGTGTTGCGTGCCGTCACCGATGAAATCATGTATGAGCTGATGAAGCTCAGCGGCCAAGAATACGTCGACGTGTATGCGTCTTCGATGAAAAAGCCAAAGGGATCAGCCACCAAGGTTGAAGCAGTCAAAGTCACACCAGAAGTCAGGACAGCAGAGTAATGAATGAACCAGTAGTTGCAGCAGACCCAGCGGTCATCGCCGGTCTGGACAACTATGTCAACCTGCCTGCCGCCCAGCAACCGACTTGGCCGAACGAGAATGCGGTGCTTGATGCCCGCGCCCGTCTTGCCAAGTTGCCACCGCTGGTCTTTGCCGGTGAGGTCGACATTCTTCGCGCCAGACTGGCTTCTGCCGCCGAGGGCAAGGCCTTCTTGCTTCAGGGTGGAGACTGCGCTGAAACCTTCGTCGACGCAACCGCTGATCGTATTCGCAACCGAGTTAAGACCCTGCTCCAAATGGCAGTCGTGCTCACCTACGGCGCTTCGCTACCGGTTATCAAGATGGGCCGTATGGCTGGTCAGTTCGCTAAGCCACGTTCTTCGAACGACGAGACTCGCGAGGGCGTAACCCTGCCGGCTTACCGCGGGGATGCGGTCAACGGTTACGACTTCACTCTCGAGTCTCGCACCGCCGACCCTGAGCGTCTTCTTAACGCGTACCACACCTCGGCTTCGACGCTGAACTTGATTCGCGCCTTCACACAGGGTGGGTTTGCTGACCTTCGTTCGGTGCACGAGTGGAACCGTGGCTTCACAACCAACCCGGCCAACGTTCGTTACGAGTCGCTAGCTCAAGAAATCGATCGCGCAATCAAATTCATGGCAGCCTGCGGGGCAGACTTCGACGCGCTAAAGACCACCGAGTTCTATGTCAGTCACGAAGCACTGTTATTCGATTACGAACGCCCGATGACCAGAATTGACTCGCGCACCGGCACGCCTTACTCGACTTCTGGTCACTTCGTTTGGATCGGTGAGCGCACGCGCCAACTCGACGGCGCTCATGTTGACTTCATGTCGCGCATCCGAAACCCAATCGGCGTAAAGCTTGGCCCTAGCACCTCTGTTGACGACGTGCTCGCTCTGATCGACAAACTTGACCCAAACCGCGAACCAGGTCGACTGACCTTCATCAGCCGAATGGGCGCACCCAAGATCCGCGAAGCACTACCAAAATTGGTCGAAGCCGTTCGCGATTCTGGGGCCAACCCGCTTTGGATTACCGACCCGATGCACGGCAATGGCATCACCACCAAGAACGGCTACAAGTCGCGTCGTTTCGACGATGTGATGGATGAGGTTGCCGGCTTCTTCGAGGTGCACCGCGCTGCCGGAACTGTGCCGGGGGGAATCCATGTCGAGTTAACCGGTGACGATGTCGCCGAGTGCCTTGGTGGGTCAGAGCACATCGATGAGAGCACACTCGAGGAGCGTTACGAGTCGCTTTGTGATCCTCGCCTCAACCACTCACAGTCGCTCGAACTCGCGTTCTTGGTTGCCGAGGCCCTAGCCAAGCGTTAGCGACTGACGATGGTCACCCGATCGCCTCGGCGAAGTTGACTGCCAGCTTTTGCCGAAGCGCTCTTGACCTTCACGATTCCCCACTGGGATGAGAGTTTGTCGGTGTCGACCACCACGACCAGCCCGAGAGATTTGAGCGCAGACTGTGCCGCAGCGATCGTTTCGCCGACCACCTTTGGCATAACAACAAGGTTGCTTCCCTTTGACACCACCAGTTCGACCTTGCCGTTCTCTCCGAGCGGTTCGCTGGACGGGACCAGTGAAATCACTTGTCCGCTCGGAACCGTGTCGGAGAATTGCAGAGTCACGGTGTCCACGGTGAGCCCGACGGAAGTCAATAGGGCAGTGGCAGCATCCTGGGTGATGCCGGAAACGCTTGGAATCGGTCCGAGTGAAACCTTCAGATTTATGGCCGAGCCGACCGCAATTTTTTCGCCCCCGATACCCGTGTAGTCAAATACGCTTCCGGTCGTCGCTGTGTTGAACCAAGCTTCAGCGCCACCGAAAACAAAGCCAGCCTTGGTGATCTCCACGGTGGCTTCGGCCAGATTTAGGCCCGTGAGTTTTGGCGCAACCTTGAGTTCCGGACCCAGTGACACCACAAGCTTCAGTCGGGCACCGCTGAACACCAAAGCGCCTGCAGCCGGTTCGGTGCGAATGATTAGGCCCTGCGCGACATCCGGCGAGTACTCGTTTGCAATCGTCAGGTTCAAGCCGAGCCCGTTCAAAGCGCTCTGAGCGGTCGCTACCGTTCGGTTGTTGAGTTCGGGAAGCGCGCGAAGCGCTCCCGGTCCAGCCCCGAACCACCAGCCGGCACCGGTTGCCATGACCATGACGACGATGGTGGTTACCAGCCAGCGCCAAAAGCGAGCTTTCGACCAACGGGCCAGCGGAAGTTCATCCTGGGTGTCATCTGACGAGGCGAATGAACCTGTCGCACCGCCAATCACCGTGGTCGCATTCGGGTCGAATGCGGATCCAGGCGTCGATGTGGCGGATGAACCAGAAATAATCTCGGTAGCATTCGACTCTGCCGAGCTCAGCACCTTGGTGGCGTTGCTCGCTGGCTCGGTTTCGGCGTGGCTCCGTTCGCGAGGAACTGCAGGTTCATCGACCAGCTCGGCCGCGATGGCTCGCACGTAATCGAGCAGTTCTTGCGCGTCGTCCGGGCGATCGTCAGGGTTCGATTCGGTGCACCAAAGCACAAGCTCGTCGACCTGTCGCGCTAATCCCGCAACCACCTCGCTCGGGGCCGGCACGCTCTCACGCGCGTGTTGGGCGGCCACCTCGGCCGCGTCATCCCCGATGAATGGTTGTCTCGAGGTCAGCAGTTCATAGGCCAAAATGCCCACGGCGTAGATGTCGGCGCGCTTGTCGGCTTGACCGTTGGTTACGGTCTCGGGCGCGATGTAGGCGGCCGTGCCGATCAACTGCTCTTTCGGACTTGCCGAAACGGGCCTAGCCAAACCGAAGTCGCTGAGTTTGATTCTGCCGTCGTCGGCAAGTAGCACGTTCTCGGGCTTGATGTCGCGATGCACGATGCCCGCACGGTGTGCGGCTGAGAGTCCCTGCAGAATCTGCTCGAGAAGCCCGACAACTTTTGCCTGAGGGATCGCGCCAAACTCGTTCAGCACGTCGCGAAGCGTGCGACCGGCGACATATTCCATCACCAGGAAGGGTGAGCCGGAGTCGTTTCCCTGATCGAAGATATTGACCAGATTCGGATGGTTTAGGTTAGCGGCCAGCACTGCCTCACGCTGGAATCGCTCTAGAAAACTGTGGTCGGCGGCAAGATGCGGATGAATTAGTTTGACCGCCACCTGGCGCTGCAGCCTGGTGTCCTCCGCGAGAAAAACTCGCGCCATTCCACCTTGCGCGAGCGACCTTATGATTCGGTAACGCTCGCCGAGCATCCGATCGCTAAAGGGGGAGAGGTTCATCAAGCCAAGAATACCCGCAGACCTTTTTGCACGAGGCTAAGTAAAGACCGCAGAATTCATTGGGTTGGTAGTGCCGGCGAGGATGTTGTGGCAATCTTGAACTGTGAATGATGTTTTAGCCAAGGTTCCTGCGTTTAGTTATGACGAGGCGGCTCAAAGGCTCGGTATTTCGATTGGCAAGGTTAGAAGACTGGTCGAAGAACACAGCCTGATTTCATTTAGGCGTGGAAACGACAAGGTGATCCCAGTTGAAACAATCGTCGACGGTGAACCGCTGCACAGCCTTCGGGGCACCATTTTGCTTCTGATCGACTGTGGAGTGCCGCTCGAAGAGGGCATCACATGGCTATATCAAGAAAACGAGCTACTCGGTTCAACGCCGATGGCGGCACTTTTGGCTGGGCACAAGTCGCCGGTGCGCCGCGCCGCGCAAATGCTTGCGCAGTAGGACAATGCTCTATTGAGGCGGGCTCTAGGCCTGGCGGTTGATCACTCTCATGGCGAGTTCGCGCAACTGCAACTTGGCCGACGCGTCGACCTGAAGCAAATCCAAGGCGCTCAGGCTTTCGTTTGCGAGTTCTTCAATCATCTGTTCGGTCTTGGCTAGCGCGCCAGACCCCTTGATGGTCTGCTGCAAGAAGGCGATTTGCTCTTCTTCAAGCTTGCGACTCGAGAGCAGTTCATCAAAAATCTTTCCAACCGACGGCATCAGTGCCTGGCGAGTAAGTGCAACCAATACCGTGCGCTTGCCCTCGCGCAGGTCATCCCCGGTTGGTTTACCTGTGATGCTCGAATCGCCAAATACTCCGAGAATGTCATCGCGCAGTTGGAATGCCATTCCGAGTGGAATTCCGAAGGCCGAAAGACCGCGCAGCGTGGCCGGATCGGCACCGGCGAATGCTGCTCCGATTAGCAGTGGGGCTTCGATGCTGTATTTCGCGGTTTTATAGAGAATCACGCGATTGGCTCGGCCAACCGCACCTTCGACGTCTCGAGTTGGTGCCGCGTTCTCTTCGAGAACGTCGAGGTATTGACCCGCCATCACCTCGACTCTCATCTTTGAGAATTCGTCGCGACAGGCCGATTCGATTTGTGCGCTTGGCGATTTCAGAAGGGCGTTTCCGAAAAGTTCGCTGCTCCAAGCGAGCATCAGGTCACCGACTAGAACCGAACCCGCCTGCCCGAAGCGCTCTGGGCTGCCCGCCCATCCGGATTTATCGTGCATATTTTCGAAGCGCTTGTGAATGGCCGGAACTCCGCGGCGAGTGTCGCTCTGGTCTAGCAGGTCATCGTGAACCAAGGCTGCGCCGTGGAACATTTCGAGAGCCGCGCTGATGCCGACCATCGCTTCGGCCGACTTGGTGCGCTGAGTGTGATCCTGGCCAAACGCGGCGGTGTCGAGGCAGGCCACCCAAGCCCAGTAGCAGAACAGTGCGCGGAATCGCTTTCCGCCGGCGAGAAGGTCTTTCGTGTAATCCACCAGGATGCCCAAGTCGGGCGAAATCGTGAGGAACTCCTCTTTGCGAGAGGCGCAAAATTCGTCGAGCTGGCGTTGCACCAGTTCGAGAAGCACCTTGGTTTCACTCACGGGAATAGCCTAACGCCAAGGCTGGTCTTATCATTTGACTAGATGCGTGATCGAAGGGTTGGCAAAAATGGGGCTGTCTGAACGAGAGCAACGAGTTCTCGAAGAGCTAGAGCGCGGACTCTACGCCGAAGACGCCAAGTTTGCCCAGCGCGTCTCATCCGGGGGTAACCTAGCGGCCAAACTTGTCGCCGGTGTGCTGTTGGCGGTAATCGGCCTCTCGGTGCTCGTGTTTGCCGTGATCATCCAGATCATGTTCATCGGGCTCATCGCTTTCGTGCTTATGCTGGGTGGCCTTGTGCTTGCGACTTCGGGCGGCTCGGCGAACCAGGGTGGGGGAGCCAAGAACAAAGCAGCGAACGCACCTGGCCCAGACAAGCCGAAAAAGAGCCCCGGCAGCTTCTTCGAAGACCGCTGGGATAAGCGCTCGGGCAGCTAACTCGTCGCGACTTTTCTAACAGAGCCTGCGGGCTCTGTTTTTTTTGCCCAAATTAAGCGCAGCCTCCAAAAGTACTCCACTTTGCTCCACTAGCAAAAAGCCAATAAATTCGCGATTGTTACCCAAACGATATCGAAATTATTCCCTAAATTGTGCACTTTTGGTGTGTCAAGTGGAGTAAAGTGGAGAGAAATGTAGCACAGCGGATTAGAAGGGAGGCAGGCCATGTTTTCAGGCGAATACGAGCTCAAACTCGACGACAAGGGACGCATGATTTTGCCTTCCCGGCTTCGCGAAGACTTTCAGGGCGGCCTGTTCTTGACCAAGGGTCAAGAGGGCTGCCTGTTCGTCTACACCTCGGGGTACTTCAACGAACTGATCGCCAACATGGATGCTGCAGCGTTGACCACGCCCGAGCAACGTGCGTTCCTTCGCTTGTTTCTTTCGGGAGCCAAGAACGAACTCCCAGACCGTCAGGGTCGCATCACCGTCGCACCAGCACTTCGTACCTACGCCAAGCTTTCGAAGGACCTTGTTCTGATCGGCGTTCGCACCCACCTAGAAATTTGGGACCGCCAAGAATGGGCCGACTATCAGGCCCGTGAAGAGGCAGCCTTCGCAAACCGTCCGGGGGAGGTGATTCCGGGAATCTTCTAGCCCACCGGCTAGATCTTCACCCGTCACAGGTCCGACCTTCTTCCCCTAGGTCGGAAAACGGGTGAGGTTCTAGAAGATGGGACGAAGCCCGGAGCTTATGTCCATCGAACAACTCCACGAACCAGTGATGTTAGAGCGCTGCATCGAGCTACTCGCGCCAGCACTCCGCACGGATGGGGCCATCCTGGTCGACTGCACACTGGGTCTTGGCGGTCACACCGAGGCATTCCTCGATCGTTTCCCCGGTCTTCAGGTGGTTGGACTGGACCGCGACCCTAACGCCCTCAAGCTAGCCAAGCAGCGTCTCGAGCGTTTCGGCAGCCGGGTTCAGTTCTGTCACGTCGTCTATGACGAAATCGCCGAGGCTCTAGAAGACCTCGGCATCTCTGAGGTTCAGGGTGTTCTGATGGACCTTGGCGTCTCATCCATGCAGCTAGACGAAGCCGCACGAGGGTTTGCCTATTCTTACGAAGCGCCTCTCGACATGCGCATGGACAACACAACCGGCCTAACGGCAGCGGATGTTGTGAACGACTACGACGAAGACGACCTGGTTCGCATCTTCAAGGAATTCGGCGAGGAGCGCTATGCCCGCCAGATCGCACGTGCCGTCGTCAATGCTCGAAAGACTGCGAAGTTTGAGACCAGCACTCAGTTGGCGTCACTAATCGTCAAGGTTGTGCCGTTCATACCTGGTAAGAGCTCGGGTCACCCAGCCAAGCGGGTTTTTCAGGCTTTGAGAATCGAAGTGAACTCCGAACTCGACGCATTGAAGGCGGCAATGCCACAGGTTATCGATGTTCTAGCCGTTGGCGGACGCGTTGTAGTGCTGGCTTATCAGTCGCTCGAAGACCGCATCGTAAAGCAGGCGCTAGTCGCCTCGTCAAAATCCTCAGCACCGATCGAGCTTCCGATCGAGCTTCCGGAGCACGCACCAGTGCTTCGTCTGGTCGTCAAGGGTGCCGAACTGGCATCTGAAACAGAAAAAGTATCAAACCCTCGTTCGGCTTCGGTGCGTTTGCGCGCCGCCGAGAAAGTTAGGCAAGCAGCATGAGCGCCCTCAGAGTAGCGGGACCGGCAAATTTCAGTTGGACACCAAAAGCAACCGCACCATCCACCCGTCGCACCAGACTAGCGATTCCGCTGATGGTCGTGCTCGGCCTTCTTGGTATTCAGATCATTCAACTGATTATTGGTGTATTCATTAGTCAAGGCGCTTACGAACTGGCCCAACTCAAGGCATACAAGCACGAACTCGGCACCACGAGCGAGATCCTTGCCGCCGAGGTTGACTCCCTGTCATCCCAACAAAATTTGGCTAACGCCGCGGAAGGTCTTGGCATGGTTGCCAACACCAACCCGGTCTTCTTGAGAATCGAAGATCAGAAGATCTTTGGCAAGCCAAAGGCGGCATACGGCGGCGACTCAACCAAGGTTGCTCGTAACCTCGTGCCAAACTCCATGTTGCTGAGCACGACAGATGTCGGCGCAATCAAGGCTCAGCAGGCCGCGAACGCCGCTGCTTCGAAGGCTGCCGCGGCCGCAAAGAAGAGCGCGACTTCGGTTCCAACAGGACCGATTCAGACCAATGTCGTTCCGATGCAAAACGCCAACGCTCAAGTAGCGTTTTCTAATGGCGGCATCATGGCTTCGCCTACTCACTAAACGCGAAAAGAGGGCTTGATGAGCTACATGCAGCCCGGCGACAGCAACAAACGCATTCGCTTTTTCGTGATGTTCCTCGTTGTTGTCTGCGTGGCATTTAGTTGGAAACTCGTCGAGTTTCAGGTTGTGAGAGCCGACGAAATTAACAAGGTTTCGAAAGAGAAGCGTTCGGTCACCCGCACCCTGCCTGCGGTGCGCGGATCGATCCTCGACTCCAACGGGCACGAGTTGGCCAAAACCGTCTATCGCTATGACATCAACGCAGCTCCGATCAACGTGAAGCCGATCAACAGAACGCTAAACGGTGTCTCAGTACAGGTTTCGATTGAGCAGCAAATCGCTGAAATCGCCGGAATCCTCGGCTTATCCACCGACGAGGTCAAACTCAAAGTCACCGGTACCTCGAATTACGCCAGCATTAAAAAGAATGTTGACTCTGATGGCTACCGTCAGCTTCAAAAACTCGACATCCCTTGGCTCTATTTCGATCAGAAGCTCGCTCGCATTTATCCCGATGGAGCGGTAGCTGGCAATCTGCTCGGATTCGTGGGAGTCGACGGCACTCCTCTGGCCGGTATTGAACGGCAATACAACTCCTGCCTAGCCGGCATCGACGGTCAAGAAACCTTTGAGCGAGGCGCGACCGATGGTATTCGAATTCCAAACAGTGCTCAGGTTTCACAAAAGGCTAAAAACGGCTCGGATGTAGTTCTCACGATCAACTCGGATCTGCAGTACTACACCCAGCAGGTGCTGGTGAATACCGTGAGCACTCTTCGAGCAGACTGGGCAAGTGCGGTAGTCGTTGAAGTTGCGACCGGTAACATCCTCGCTGCCGCCGAAGCTCCCACGGTCGACCCGAACGACCCCGGTGCCTCCGCTGCCGCCGACCGACAGGCCAGGATCTTCCAAGCCACTTTCGAACCCGGCTCGACCATGAAAACCGTGACCGCCGCGACCGTAATCGATCAGGGCAAGGCCACGCCAGAATCCAAGATCAAAGCGCCCTATCGAATCCGACTGCCCTGGGGCGAATACATCCAAGACAGCCATATGCATGGCCTCGATAAATTGACCCTAACGGGAGTTTTGCGAGATTCGTCCAACACCGGAATCATTCAGTTTGGAGCGAAAGTTGACACCGAAACGCGCTATAACTACCTGAAAAAATTCGGTGTGGGCGAAAAGACCGATGTCAAGTTCGAGGGTGAATCGGCTGGTCTGCTCAATAACTGGCAAGACTGGGACCGCATGACCGACAAGACTTCGATGTTTGGTCAGGGTATTGCTGTTACACCGATTCAGACCGCGTTTTTCTATCAGACCATCGCAAACGGGGGAGTCCGTTTAGAGCCAAGACTTGTCGCTGGCTGCAAGGATGCTTCGGGCAATTTGATCGCGAGCCCCATCAAGCCTGGCGTGCGTGCCGTCTCTTCTGAGACCGCTCGCTCAACCATCGACATGCTCGAGAAGGTAGTCGAGCAAGGTGGAATCGGTCGCACCGCTGCAATTGCGGGTTATCGCATTGCAGGAAAGTCTGGAACCGCTCAGATCAAAGACGGCAAGGGTTACGGATATCGCTACGCAATTTCGTTTATCGGAATGGCCCCCGCAGAAAACCCCAAGTATGTTGTTGCGGTCACGGTCTATAAGCCACGCACCGTTAGTAACTCGATTGGTGCAACACCACCGTTCAAGCGAATCTTCGAACAGGTTTTGCGTCTTTATCGCGTGCCACCATCGACAACTAAGTCGGCCAAGATTGCGACGGAGTGGTGATGGTAGCCGAATCCATTCCGCCAATTCTGCGACCTGACCATGTTCGTCCAGTCGACCTGAACGCATTCGCAGCATACTTTCATCTAGAACTGGCCAGTTCGAAATCAGGTGCTGTCTTGACCGGAATTTCGATGAACACCAACGATCTTCGCGCTGGCGATTTGTTCGTGGCCATGCCGGGGTTGAAAACCCACGGTGCAAAATTCACCGCCAAAGCGTTGGAGCTCGGGGCTGCTGCTATAGTCACCGACCGAGCAGGCTTGATGATCATCCATGCAGAACTGGGCGAACCGTCTGTCCCTATGCTCCTTCTAGAGGAGCCAAGAAAGCACATGGGTGATCTGGCAGCTTATGTCTATGGCAACCTTCCTGGCACTATGCCGAAACTTTTTGCGACAACCGGAACCAACGGCAAAACCTCAACGAGTTACATCCTCGAAGCCATTCTCAGACAGCTCGGCGAGGTCACCGGTCTAACCTCAACCGCCGAGCGTCACATCGCCGGCGAGGTGATCGTCAGCCGCCTAACCACTCCCGAGAGCACCGAAATGCAGGCCCTTATCGCCCGTATGAAAGAAAAAGGTGTTTCGGCGGTTGCGGTAGAAGTGTCTGCGCAAGCACTAACCCAACTTCGTGTCGACGGGCTTCACTTCGATGTGGCTGGATTCACCAATTTGAGCCATGACCATCTGGATGACTACCGCGACATGGATGATTACCTGAGCGCAAAACTCGGTTTATTTACCGACGGCAGGGCAGAACGAGCTGTGGTCTGTCTCGACTCGAGCTTTGGCGCAAAAGTCGTGGCAGCAGCAAACATCCCAGTGACAACAGTCACTCTTAGGCCTGAGATCCCCGCCGATTACCGAGTTGCCATCACTTCGGAATTGCCAGCGACCACGAGCTTTGATATCACGGGACCCCAAGGCACGCTCGCAACATCGCTGCCCATGATTGGTGCGCACATGGCTTCGAATGCCGGGCTCGCCGTAGCAATGCTGGTTGAAGGTGGTTATTCGTTTGACTCGATTTCAGATGCGATAGCTGGCGGCATCAAGGTTTATATGCCTGGCCGAACCGAACGGGTAACCGGTGCAACAGGTCCGGATGTCTATGTCGATTTTGGTCACAGTCCAGACGCATTTCTTAACACGCTGGCTGCCGTCAGAAAGGTCACCAAGGGCAAAGTCATCATGGTGTTCGGTGCCGATGGAGATCGAGATGCAACCAAGCGGCCGGACATGGCGCGAGTCGCCGCCGAAGGTTGCGACCAACTTGTAATCACCGACCACCACCCCCGGTTCGAAGATCCCGCTTCAATTCGCAAAACCCTAGTTGATTCTGCACGGGCTGCCCGACCAGAACTCGAGATTTTCGAGGTAAGTCCGCCTGAAGCCGCGATTCGCAAGGCAGTTAGCCTTGCTCAACCCGGCGATGCAATCCTTTGGGCCGGCCCAGGTCATCAGGATTATCGAGACATTCGTGGAGTTCGCACGATCTATTCGGCTCGAGCCGAAGCGCGCGCGGCACTGAAAGAATACGGCTGGTCATGATTCGAATTTCTGTTGCCGAACTAGCCGAAATCACCGGCGGAAAAATCATCGGGGATGCCTCGGTCGAGGTTTTTGCCGGTGTAGAAACCGATTCTCGACGAGTGGGCCCAGGCTTCTTGTTTGTTGCCAAACCCGGTGAGGTGACCGACGGCCACCTGTTTATCGCCTCGGCCGCCGCCGCGGGTGCCACGGCAGCCTTGGCGCAACGCGAGGTCGAGCAAGACATCCCAGTTGTTGTCGTTGATGACGTCGTTCTTGCACTTGGTCAGTTGGCCACCGCGGTTATCACCAAACTTAGAAAACTTGGCAACCTAACCGTGATCGGGGTAACGGGTTCTAACGGCAAGACTTCGACCAAGAACATGTTGAATGCCGTGCTTAGCCAATTCGGCAACACCATCGCTCCACGAGAGTCATTCAACAACGAAGTTGGAGCTCCGATCTCGATGCTTCTTGCCAACGAATCCACACGATTCCTCGTGGTCGAACTCGGTGCCGACGGACTGGGCAGCATCGACTACCTAGCCAAGATGTGTAGACCAGACATCGGTGTCGAACTCAAGGTTGGCATGGCCCACGCTGGCGAGTTCGGTGGTATCGAAGTCACTGCGAAGATCAAAGAAGAACTGGTGGCCAACATCCGCGAAGGTGGCGTGCTTGTCTACAACGCGGATGATGGCTATTGCATAGATATGGCCTCGCGTTTCGGCGGTCGCAAGGTTTCCTTCGGAACATCAGATTCTGATTATCGGGCAGTGGGTTCAAGGGTCGCCCTTTCTGGAACACACGCGACTCTGGTTTATCCAGATCACACCGAATCAGAAATCGGACTTCGAATTTTGGGCGAACACCAAATCATGAATGCTCTGGCAACCATTGCGGTGGCCGACTCGCTCGGGTTGGATCGGGTTCGCGTTCTTGAAGTTCTAGCAGAGATACCTCTTGCCGAACGTTGGCGCATGCAGCTCAAGGAACAAGACGGAATCGCAGTTATCAACGACGCCTACAACGCCTCTCCAGAGTCGATGCGAGCCGCTTTGCAGACCCTTGCCACGCTTGGCCGAGAAACCGGGCGACGCACCTTGGCTGTGCTCGGTGAGATGGCCGAGCTCGGCAGCTACTCCGCAGAGTCACACGATGGCATCGGCCGGCTTGTGGTACGCCTGAACATCGATCAACTTATCGTTGTGGGCAGCGGAGCCAAACTGATTCACATGGGGGCCACTCAGGAGGGCTCCTGGGACGGCGAAAGCAAATTCTTTGAGTCGATTGACGAGGCTTTCGAGCATGTTCGTGGAATGCTTAGGTCGAACGATATCGTTTTGGTGAAGTCGTCAAAATCGGCGAACCTCAGGCACCTGGGCGACAAACTCATGGGAGTTGAAGAATGAGAGCGATCCTCGTTGCTGGCGCTATCGGCATGGCGTTCACGCTCTTTTTGACTCCGGTTTTCATCTGGTTATTTAAGAGATTGCAGTGGGGGCAGTTCATCCGCGACGATGGCCCCCAGAGTCACCACACCAAGCGTGGCACTCCGACCATGGGCGGAATCGTCATCATCTTGGGTGCCGTTATCGGCTATTTCATTTCGAAGGCAGTGAACTTCGAAGTTCCAACGATTTCTGCTTATCTGGCGCTCTTCATGATGGTGGGGCTTGGTTTGGTCGGCTTTGTCGACGACTACATAAAGACCCACAAACAACGAAGTCTCGGGCTTTCCGGCTGGGCGAAGATGGCGGGACAAGCGATCGTTTCGCTGGTCTTCACCTGGTTTGCCCTTCGAACCCCCAACGAAGACGGTTTGCTCCCAGCATCTTCGTTCATTTCGGTATTTCGCGACACCAATTTCTCGTTCCTGACCTTTGGCGGCGTTGTTGGCAGCATTCTGCTCGCACTCTGGTTCTATCTGCTGGTGTCTGGAACCTCAAACGGTGTCAACATCGCTGATGGTCTAGATGGTCTGGCAACCGGTGCAAGCATCATGGCTATCGGCTCCTATGTGGTCATCGGTTTCTGGCAGTTCAACCAGTCGTGCTCGACCGTGGTTGAGAATCTGAGTAACTGCTATCAAGTCAGAGATCCTCTGGATCTAGCCGTCGTTGCATCGGCCGTGGTTGGTTCGCTTATCGGCTTTTTGTGGTGGAACACTAGCCCCGCTCAAATCTTTATGGGTGACACCGGTTCACTCGGCCTCGGCGGTGTGCTAGCCGCATTGGCGATCCTGTCGCGCACCGAAATGATGCTCGTTCTGGTCGGCGGACTCTTCGTGATTGTGACCGGTTCGGTCATCATCCAGCGTGTATTTTTCAAAATCACCAAATGGACCACTGGCATCGGCCGAAGAGTGTTCCTGATGAGCCCGCTGCACCATCATTTCGAGCTAAAGGGCTGGGCCCAGATCACGATCGTGATTCGTTTCTGGATCGTCAGCGGACTGTGTGTGCTCTTCGGCATCGGATTGTTCTATCTCGAGTGGACCTACGGATAAATCGATGGCCAGCCTAAGCAATCTCACCAGCTGGCATTCTGACTGGAAAGGCCTCCGAGTCGCCGTGATTGGACTCGGGGTGACCGGATTTTCAGTTGCCGATACTTTGGCCGAACTCGGCTGCAACGTGCTCGTTGTCGCCGAAAAGGCGGAGGCCGAGCTCGTAGACATCCTCGACGTAATCGGCGTTTCGCACGTCACCGGTCAGGCTGCCTCCGGTGTGCCTGCGCAACTCGTTGAGTTTGCCCCGGAACTGGTGGTCACCTCGCCGGGTGTGAAACCGGATGCTCCACTCATAGTTTGGGCTGGCGACAACAACATCGAGGTTTGGGTAGACATCGATCTCGCCTGGCGTTTGAGAGACAAGACGAGTCGGGTTGCCGAATGGGTTCTAATCACCGGCACCAATGGCAAAACCACGACCACGCAGTTGACCACCGCCATGCTTCAAGCCGGTGGCCATCGAGCGTCATCCTGCGGCAACATCGGAACCCCGATTCTCGATTGCATTCGCGATCCAGAAGGATTCGATTTTCTGGTTGTCGAGATCTCAAGTTTTCAGCTTCATTATTTGCGTTGGGTGAGCCCCATAGCTTCGGCTCTGCTAAATATCGACCACGATCACATCGACTGGCACGGTTCTTTTGAGGCTTACCAGACAGCCAAGGGCAAGGTCTATGCCAACAGCAAGGTCGCAGGTGTTTATAACGCCGGGGATGCCGCCACCGTGCGACTGCTCGAAGATGCCGAAGTTATCGAGGGTTGTCGTGCCATCGGATTCACGGTCGGTGTTCCGCGAGTCAGCCAGGTGGGCTACTCCGATGACATCCTCTGCGATAGAGCCTTTCTCGAAAACCGCAGGGATGAAGCGCTCGAGTTAGCCACCCTCGAAGACCTTGGTCAAATCGGGGTGCTTACGCCGCATCTGCTGGCCAACGTTGCGGCTGCATCTGCTCTGGCTCGCGCCTGCGATGTTGAACCGATTGCAATCGGGCAGGCTATTCGAGATTTCAGGCTAGATAAACATCGAATCGAACTTGTTGCACAGTCGAACGGCGTTACCTGGATTGATGACTCAAAGGCGACGAACCCGCACGCCACCGCAGCTTCGCTGTCATCATTTGACTCGGTGGTGTGGATGGTTGGCGGTCTGCTCAAAGGCGTCGACATCACACCGCTGGTTGAACGCTTCGCCAAGAAATTGCGCGGGGCAGTTGTGATCGGCAGAGAGCGTGAGGCGGTTTTGGCGGCTCTGGCAGCAGTCGCCCCAGAGGTTCCTGTAATCGAAATTAATGTCGAAGACAACACTCAGGTGATGCCATACGCGGTTGAGGCGGCTTCAAACCTCGCTCAGCCGGGCGATACGGTTTTGCTCGCGCCATCCTCTGCCTCGATGGACCAATTTAAGGACTATGCCGACCGTGGCACGCAGTTTGCGAATGCGGTAAGAAACTTGATCGGAAATGCCAATGGCTAGAACTAGAACCGCCGCCAAGCGGCCCAAAATCGACTCCCAGGCTATCGCTGAGGGGATCAGCAACTGGGCCGGAAACGTATTTAAGGCTCAATCACGTGAGTTTTATCAGCTGCTCGGAGTCGTGCTGTTCTTGTCTGCATTCGGCGTGCTCATGGTGCTTTCGTCTTCGTTCGTCGATGCTTTGAAGTCAAACAACAATGCCTTCTCAATCTTTGGCAAACAAGCTTTCTCGGCGATTGTTGGTTTTCTTGGTTTGGCGTTCATTTCGACGCTTCCGAGCTCTGCCATCAAAAGGCTTCTCGGCCCGTTTGGGCTAGTGGTTTTGGTAACTCAGCTTCTCGTCGTGTTCACTCCACTAGGCACCGAAGTGAACGGAAATAAGAACTGGATCACCATTCTCGGCTTCACGGTGCAGCCCTCGGAGTTTCTTAAGATATGCCTGATCATCATCCTGGCTCAGTTTTTAGCCAGTCGACAGCACGAATTCGATGACCCTCGCAGGGTCTGGTGGCCGGCAATCGTAGTCGGCGGGGCCATCGCGTTCACGGTTTTGCTTGGAAAAGACGTGGGAACGGTAATCGTGATGGCGATCATCACGATTGGAATGCTGATTGCCGCCGGCATGCCTCGCCCAATTATTTCGGCCGTTTCTGTGTTGGCAGCAATCGCGATTCCCGCGATCATGATTTCGTCCCCATCTCGAATGGGTCGAGTCATGGCTTGGTTGAACCCAAGTGCTCCAGACCCGAACGACTTTAACTGGCAATCGACTCACGGCGTTTGGGCATTCGCCGCCGGAGGGTTTACCGGTGTCGGTTTGGGGCAGTCGAAACTTAAGTGGAGTTGGATTCCAGAAGCCGAAAACGACTTCATCTTCGCCATCATCGGCGAGGAGATGGGTTTGATTGGCGCATTTTTAGTAATCGCGGTGTTCTTCGCGCTCGCTCTCATTCTTATAAGAATCGCCATGCGCACCCACGATCTTTATTCACGGATGGTCGTGCTCGGCGTCATGTTCTGGATTGTCATGCAGGCCGTAATCAACCTGTCGGTGGTGCTGACGTTGCTTCCTGTTTTGGGTGTACCACTTCCGCTGATATCGGCGGGTGGTTCATCCATGGTCGCCAACTTGATGGCGCTCGGTTTGGTGTTTGGAATCGAACGAGAAAACCATAGACTCGGTCCGGTGCCAGCTCGAAAGCGGCGTCGATGACTAACTATCTGCTCGCAGGAGGCGGAACTGCTGGACACGTTAATCCGTTATTAGCTCTAGCAGAGTTCATTCGCGCTCAGGAACCCGAGGCTCGAGTGATCGCGCTAGGCACACAGGAGGGGTTGGAGTCGCGGCTCGTGCCGTTGCGCGGGTTCGAACTCAAAACCGTCGAGCGGTTGCCCTTTCCCCGAAAGCTAAATGCCTACGCGTTGACCTTTCCGGCTCGATTTAGCAAGGCCGTGAAGCAAGTCGAGCGTCTCATTCGTGACGAATCGATCGATGTTGTGGTCGGTTTTGGTGGCTACGCCAGTGCGCCAGCATATGAGGCAGCCAGAAAAACTAAGACGCCACTTGTGATTCACGAAGCCAACGCTCTGCCGGGCCTGGCCAATCGGCGAGCTGCTAGCTTTGCCACAGCAACTGGCGTCGCCTTCAGGTCAGCTCTTGGGCTAAAAGACTCGATTTTTGTCGGGATGCCACTTCGAGCAGAGGTCGAGAACCTGAATATTGAGGCGGTGCGCAGTGAGGCTCGACAGCATTTCGGCCTAGATGCAGATACCACCACGGTGTTGGTCACCGGGGGCTCTCTTGGCGCTAAGCGCATCAATGAAACCGTGGATGCATCGCGCACGGTTCTCAAAGCGGCCGGGATTCAGGTGCTTCACATCATGGGAGATCGTTCTGATCTAGGCGAGGTGGATGAGCCGCATTACAAGCGGATCGCCTACTGCGATCGGATGGATCTAGCTATAGCCTCCGCTGATCTTGCCATCGCTAGGGCGGGGGCGGCCACGGTGAGTGAGTTCGCGGCACTAGGCCTTCCTGCCGTTTATGTTCCTTATCCGGCCGGCAATGGGGAACAAGCGCTTAATGCCAAGGATGTCTCGGAGGCAGGTGGTGGGCGTGTCGTGCTCGACCGAGATTTCACTCCGGAATACCTATCGAGCGAGGTCGTGCCTCTCGTTTCGAACCATCGTCTGCTCAAGCAGATGAGTGAAAAAGCCCGTTCGGTCGGTGTTATTGACGGCACTAAGCGCCTGTTCGAACTCGTTGCGGGCGTGTTGTGAGCTTCAGAGGCTCTTGCCGTCTAGTCTTCAACTGATAACCATGATCAAGCCAGATTTCTCACAGCCCGTTCCAGACGACCTGGGTACCGTTCATTTCGTTGGTATCGGTGGCTCCGGTATGAGTGGCATCGCCCGCATCTTGCTCGGAATGGGGCACAAGGTCACGGGAAGTGACCTGCGTGACACCTCAAACGTGGCCGCTCTGCGCGAACTTGGGGCAGAAATCCATATCGGTCACGCCGCGGAACATCTAGGCAATCCAGATACGGTGGTGGTCACATCCGCCCTCTGGCCGACCAACCCTGAGTATGTGCTCGCGAAAGAGCGCGGCATCCCGGTTATTCACCGTTCTCAAGCTCTGGCATATCTGACCACTAAGCACCGTTTGGTCGCTGTCGCAGGCGCGCACGGCAAAACGACAAGCACCGGGATGATCATTACCGCTCTGCTCGAACTCGGTGTCAGCCCATCGTTCGTGAACGGTGGCGTAATCGCGGCGCTAGGAGCATCCTCGGCCGCGGGAAAAGACGACCTCTTTGTCATCGAAGCCGATGAGTCTGATGGCTCTTTTCTGCATTACGACACTGCGATCGCGCTGATCACAAACGTCGACCCAGACCACCTAGATCACTACGGCTCACTCGAAGCCTTTGAGGCCGAGTTTGCAAAGTTCGCACAGGGCGCCAAAGAATTCGTAGCTATTTCTGCAGACGACCCCGGTGCGGTTCGCGTTACCGAGCTGCTTCGCGAAAAGCGTGTGATCACATTTGGTCGTTCCGAGTCGGCCAAGGTTTGCTTGACCGAGGTAGATGCGAGTGGTGCCCATGTGTCTTTCACCGTCGCAGTGGATGGCGTTCGCCACAGTGCCGAGCTGAACATCCCTGGCGAGCACAACGCCATTAACGCCGCGGGAGCGTTGGCGGTCTTGACCGGCCTTGGCTTCGAGGCAGGAGCCGCACTGGCCGAGATTGCAACCTTCGCTGGCACCGAACGCCGTTTTGAACTTCACGGTGAGCGCAGGGGAGTGCGAGTTTATGACGATTTTGCACACCACCCAACCGAGGTCAGCGCTGCGCTCAAGGCTGCCCGAGCCGTGGTTGGCGATGGCAAACTGATCACAGTTTTTCAGCCGCACCTTTATTCGAGAACCCGACTTATGCATCGCGAGTTTGCCGAGGCGCTTTCGGCTAGTGATCAGGTGGTCGTGCTCGACATCTACGCGGCTAGAGAAGACCCAGAACCCGGCGTCACGGGAGTGCTGGTCTCCGACTCATTCGCCGACCAAGCTCAGGTTCACTATGTTCCAAACTGGGATGACGCACCGGCTGTAGCGGCTGGCCTCGCGCACGACGGCGACTTCATCGTCACCATGGGTTGTGGCGATGTGTACCGTATGGTTCCCGACCTGCTCAGGGCGCTGGAGAAGTAGTTCTTGAGAAAGCCTCAATCTCGCCTCGGTAAGTCGGTGAAGTTCGACTCGTCAAAACTGGACGCACGGGTTGGCAAAAAGCCCAAGCGTGAGAAGCCAGCGAAAGCGCCCAAAGCTTCGAAGGTTGCAAGATCTTCGAAAACGAGCGAAACGAATTCTGCAGTTCTCAAGCGACAGGCAAAACGTCAAAAGGTTGCCGTCAAACGACTTCGGGCCGAACGTCGTTCTATTTCGAACGTGGTTGAACTTGCCAAGTTCGGTGGCGCAAGCAAGGTAAAGCGGACGGTAATTCTCAGTTCCCTAGGTGCATTCCTGGTCTTGATTGCCTTGGTTTTGGCCGCGGTTTTTTCGCCGATGATGGCGGTCGAGCGCATTTCGGTGCGTGGCGAAAAGTTAGTTTCTGAGAAGCAGATAAAAGCTGCGCTGAAATCACAGCTCGGCAAGCCTCTTCCGCAGATCAATTCAGAAGAGATAGCCGGGTTGCTCAAGAAGTATGTCTTGATTGAGTCTTTTTCGGCGATTAGCGCACCGCCCCACACATTGATTATTAAAGTGACTGAACGCACACCAATCGCAATAATCTGGGTCGACGGTTTCGGCTACTCATACTTCGATCCAGCTGGCGTGAAGGTTGGAAAAGCCACCCGCACCGACCAATTGCCGACCCTCAAGGTGAGTGGGACACCAGGCAAGAGTCCGAGTTTCAAGGCGGCCATCGATGTCTTGCTGGCCCTGCCCGCCAATCTGCTTCCCAAGATTTCTAATATGACTGCCACCTCGGCCGACAACGTGTCTTTCCAGCTGCGCGGCTATGCGGGTCAGAAAGTGATTTGGGGCGGACCTAAAAACGCCGTGCTCAAATCCAGGGTTTTGGCAGCGTTGATCAAAAATCAACCCCTGTCAGACCGGGTTACCTACGACGTGTCGTCGCCCAGCGCACCTGTCGTTCGTTACTGACCTGGGCATAAATTGCTGCAGATTTGGCTTGCTACCGAAACACGCAAAGGCACAACCGGGGCCCGAAGAAGTCGCGTTCTAGAACCCTCAACCTGCGGCTGAATAAATTCACGTGACACGCCTACGCGCCTGCCTGAAATTTGCCTTCGCGTCACTTACTTTTCTGGCGCAATCTAAAAATGTGAAGTGACATTAAGCCTCACCAAGAGGTTTAGGGTTTCGGGATTGCTTGAACTTTGGAGGAACAAAGTGGCTGGACTGAGCAACAACTACCTGGCGGTCATCAAGGTTGTCGGTGTCGGTGGCGGTGGCGTGAACGCCATCAACCGCATGATCGATTCCGGTTTGCGTGGCGTAGAGTTCATCGCAGTCAACACGGATGCTCAGCAACTACTCATGAGTGCAGCCGACGTCAAGGTAGACATCGGTCGCGAGCTCACCCGAGGACTCGGAGCGGGCGCCGACCCAGAGGTTGGCCGTCGTGCCGCCGAAGACCACGCCGACGAGATCGAGGCCGTGCTTCGCGGAGCCGACATGGTTTTCGTCACCGCCGGTGAAGGCGGTGGCACCGGAACCGGTGCAGCCCCGGTAGTTGCGCGAGTAGCCAAGCAGTCGGGAGCCTTGACCGTTGGCGTTGTCACCCGACCATTCGGATTTGAAGGTCCTCGTCGCGCTGCCCAAGCCGAAGCTGGCATCGAAGTACTTCGTCAAGAGGTAGACACCCTTATCGTGGTGCCGAACCAGCGTCTGCTTGAGATAGAAAACCGAGCCGTAACCTTTGTTGACGCGTTCATGATTGCAGACGACGTTCTCCGCTCTGGTGTTCAGGGCATCACCGACCTAATCGCAGTACCTGGCTTGATCAACGTCGACTTTGCCGACGTCCGTTCGGTCATGCAAGGAGCCGGTTCGGCCCTGATGGGTATCGGAAGTGCCAAGGGCGAAGATCGCGCCGTTCGCGCAGCCGAAGCCGCCATTTCGAGCCCGATGCTCGAGACCAGCATTGATGGAGCACACGGAGTCTTGCTTTCGTTCCAAGGTGCGTCAAACATCGGTCTTCACGAAATCGACGAAGCTGCTCGCCTTGTGCAAGAGGCCGTTAGCCCTCAGGCGAACGTGATCTTCGGATGCACGATCGATGACAGCCTTGGTGATGAAATCCGCATCACCGTGATTGCGGCAGGGTTCGACTCGGCAAGCCAGGTGCGTCGTCCGGTAGCCCGCCCGTCATACACCGCGCCAAAGGTTGAGTCGATCGTCCCAGCAGCGTTCACGCCAGCCGCAGCGGCGGAGGCAACCGAGGTTGCCAGCGAAGCGCCAGCTGAAACCAAGCCGGCATCATGGTTCGACAGCGCCGAAGAAACCACTCCTTCGGCCTCACGTTCCTTCTTTGATGAGGAATCACCTAGCACCACTGCAATCCCAGTGGTCGAAGAGGTGACGCAGTCCGAAGACGGAACCTTCGGAGACGACCTGGACATTCCAGACTTCCTTCGCTAGAAATGGAGCTCGCGGCGCGACTTCGCGAGGTAGACGAAGCGATCTCGTCGAAACTTCGTGAGCTAGGCCGTGTTGATCAAGTCACCAGAATCGTGGTGACCAAGAACCACACGGTTGAACTCGCTTTGCAGCTTTTCGAACTCGGCGTTCGCGATTTCGGTGAGAACCGAGATCAAGAGGCAGGGCCGAAAGCCGAGCATCTGGCCGAACTTGCCGACACTTCCGAGCTCAACTGGCACTTCGTTGGGCAGTTGCAAAGCAACAAGGCTAAGCGTGTCGTTCGGTATGCCAGCACGATTCACAGCGTCGACCGGCAATCCTTGCTCGACGCGTTGGTTGCGGCAACAGCCGGCGATGATAAATCAATCGATGTATTTCTTCAGGTGAATCTAACCGAAGACGAGAATCGCGGGGGAGTGAACCCGAATCAGCTCCTGCCGATGGCCGAGCAAGTGGCCTCCGCGCCAGGGCTAAACCTGCTCGGAGTCATGGCGGTGGGGGGTCTCGAAGTCGATCCTCGCGCCGAGTTTGAACGAGTTGCCGCATTGAGCGCGATGCTTGTGCGTGAGCATCCAAGTGCAAACAAGATCTCAGCAGGGATGTCTGGTGACTATCTCGAGGCCCTGGAACACGGTGCGACACACTTAAGAATCGGCACCGCAATAACGGGTAAACGCGCAGATTAGCCATATCCTGAACCTGATTGGATTCCTAGGAGGGTTTCATGGGCGTTATTGCATCGGTATTTGACTACCTTGGCTTCGGCGGCGAAAAAGAAGCGTCGTCCGGTCCTGCCAGCACCGCAACCACTTCGTCGAGCTCGGTCTCGCGTATCTCGAGAGTGACCCCGATTCGTCGTCGCTCCGGCTCTGATATTTCAGAAATCCACACCATCGACCCAGATGGCTTCCACGACGCACCAGAGATTGCCGCGGTTTACCGCGAAGGCATCCCTGTGATCATCAACATGGCGAAGCTTTCAGAGGCCGATGCCAAGAACCTGCTCAACTTCATGCTCGGTCTGCAGCACGGTCTGCAGGGACACATGAAGCGCATCACCCCAAAGGTCTTCTTGCTCACCCCTCAAAGCGTCGATGTGAATGATGAAGACGACGCCATTGGTGAAAGCGACGACGTAGTCAAGCCGTAATGCTTGCCGTCAAGCTGCTTTTGGGCATCGCCCTACAGTTGCTGTTTTGGGCAATGTGGGTGCGATTTTTTGTAGAAATTGCTCGCTCGGCGAATCCCGCTTGGAAGCCTCGCAGAGTTATTCTGGTCATCGCCGAAATTGCCCTGACAGTCACCGACCCAATAGTTAAAACCGTTCGTCGAGTTATTCCGACTATCCGGGTTGGCATGATTGGTCTAGACCTCGGTTGGACCGCATCAATGATTTTGATAGTTATTGCACAGGGTCTGGTAGCGAGCATCGCCTAGTCGCGCTGCAGTGCGATAACCTTTTAGTCGCGTCAACGCAACAGAAACGAGGCCTGAAATGCCATTGACTCCAGAAGATGTGGTCAATAAAAGATTTCAACCTACAAAGTTCCGTGAAGGATACGACCAGGATGAAGTCGATGACTTTCTCGATGAAATCGTCATCGAGATGCGTCGCATTTCTCAAGAGAACGACGACCTTCGTCAACGCCTTCTAGCCTCCGAGGCCAGATTGGCTGAACTTCAGAGAACCCCAGCCGGTATGGCGGGCCAACTCGTGGTTCAGGCCCCGGCCGCTAGCCCGATTGCGGTTATCGACCCCACAAGCGCGTTCCCTGAGGCGGTCAGCGATCCAAGCTCACTCGACGGAAACACCACTAACAACCTGCTTCAGTTGGCAAGAAAACTTCACGACGAACACGTTCGTGAAGGCATGGCTAAGAAAGAAGCCCTAATCGCCGAAGGTCACGCTACCGCGGCTCGCATCGTGCGTGAAGCCGAGGCTCAGCAAAAGTCCGACCAGATTCGTCTCGAGCAAGAGAAAGCCCTCATCGAGCACTCGATCTCTGAACTTTATGCCTTCGAGCGTGAGTACCGACTCAAGATCAAAACCTTCATCGAGAGCCAGCTCGCCGAGATTGACAACTCAAGGGTCGCACCAACGCCAAATTCTGCCCCGACCGGCTTTCTGGGCCTGACCGAGATCTAGGTTGTGGCGCGCGTAATTCCAAACTCGGCCAAGTTGGCGCTGGTGCTTGCCATCGGCTCAACTATTGCACTGGTCGATCAGTTGACCAAAGAAGCCGCAATCGCCGCCTTGACCCCAAATCGCACCATGCCGGTCTGGGGAGACATACTGGGTTGGTACCTGACCTATAACGACTCGGCGGCCTTTAGCATCGGCTTCGGGGTCACCTGGATTTTCACGATCATTTCTTCGATCGCATTGCTAGCGGTGCTGTGGCGCACGCCGCGAATCCAAACCATCGGTTGGCTGGTTCTGGCTGGGATGCTGGTCGGAGGCATTTCGGGAAACCTCATAGATCGTCTCACTCGCGCCCCTGGCTTTGGCAGTGGTCAGGTTGTCGACTTCATTCAGATTCCATTCAACTTTCCTATTTTTAACGTCGCCGACATCTTTATCACCTCCACGATGTTCATTGTGGCTCTCTTGATCATCCGCGGGCACAAAATCGGGGGCGCTCAGAGTGCCTGAGCTTCGCAGCTTTCCGATTCCCGATGGGCTAGCCGGGCAGCGTGCCGACTCGGGCCTAGCCAAGTTGTTGGGGTTGAGTCGCTCATCCTGCGCTGACCTAATCGATGCCGGGCACGCCTCGATGAACTCGAAGCTTCTGACCAAGAGCGATCGGCTCGAGGGCGGAGCGATGCTCGAGGTGAGCATCCCAGAACCCAAAAACCCACTCGAAGTGGTGCCTGCGTTGGTTGAAGACCTGAAAGTCATTTACGAGGATGAAGACCTGGTGGTCATCGACAAGCCCGCGGGTGTAGCTGCTCACCCCTCGGTGGGTTGGGTCGGACCAACCGTGGTCGGAGCGCTGTTGCAGGCCGGAATCAAGGTAACAACCTCGGGGGCAAGCGAGCGGCAGGGAATCGTTCAGCGACTCGATGTTGGCACGAGTGGCCTGATGATGGTTGCCAAGTCTGAGCTTGCATATTCGATACTGAAGCAGGCGTTCCGCGATCGCACCGTTCACAAGGTTTATCACGCGGTGGTCCAGGGGCATCCCGACCCTTCCTCGGGCACCATCGACGCGCCGATCGATCGTCACCACAAGGCCGAGTTTAAGTTCACGGTTGGGCCCAACGGAAAACCCTCGGTGACACATTACGAGACGCTCGAGGCATTCGCCTCGGCATCCCTACTAGAAATTGTGCTTGAGACCGGCCGAACCCATCAGATTCGAGTGCACTTTTCTGCGTTTAGGCACCCTTTGCTAGGCGACACCATGTATGGGGCTGATCCCAAACTTGCGGCACGATTTGGCATGGAACACCAGTGGTTGCACGCCAAGGAACTCAGTTTTGAGCATCCGATCACGGGTCAGGAGGTCAAGTTTGTCAGCGAGTATCCGGCCGAACTTGCTCGCGTGCTCGAGGCTCTGCGCAATCAGCACTGACCTTCGGCAAGCCTGAACCCGAGTGTCTTTTGGGCAAGTTATTCTTAGTGCCCTAACCCTTTTATTTGCGAGCGAGGTGCCCCGTGAGTTCTGACTCATTCGTGCACCTTCACGTTCACACCGAATATTCGATGCTCGATGGTGCAGCCCGAGTTCAACCGCTGATGAAGGCCGCCGCCGAGTTTGGCATGCCGGCAATTGCGATGACCGACCACGGCAGCCTTTTCGGCGCTTACGACTTCTATTCGGCCGCGAAGAAGGCCGGCATCAAGCCAATCATCGGCATCGAGGCCTATCTCGCGCCTGGTGCAACCTCGCGCACCGAACGCACGCGGGTTAGATTCGGTGAAGGCGCAGAAGATGTGGCAAGCGGCGGCGCATACACGCACGCAACGATACTGGCAGAGACCACCGAGGGAATGTACAACCTCTTCAGGCTTTCGTCACAGGCCTATCTCGACGGGTACTACTACAAGCCGCGCATGGACAGAGAAATACTGGCCAAATACGCGAAGGGTCTAATTGCAACCACGGGTTGTGCTTCCGGTGAAGTTCAGACCCTGATGCGCAGTGTTGGTTATGAGGCGGCGCTCGAAGCCGCGGCTACTTATCGAGACATATTCGGAAAAGACAACTACTTCGTCGAGATCATGGACCACGATATTCCGATCGAACAGGCCACCTATCGCGACATGATCAAGTTGGCCAAAGAGCTCGGCTTGCTACTTCTGGCGACCAACGATCTGCACTACATTCACCCAGAAGACGCGGATGCGCACAACGCGCTGCTCGCGGTGCAATCTGGCAGCACCCTAAACGACCCCAAGAGGTTTCACTTCGACGGAAATAGTTACTATCTCAAGTCGCCGGCCGAAATGCGTTCGCTCTTCAAAGACTTGCCCGAGGCTTGTGACAACACCCTCCTGATTGCCGAGCGCTGCGAGGTTGAGTTTGCCCAGCGAGAGCGCGAACTGATGCCGAGATTCGATGTGCCTGCCGGCGAAACCGAAGACACCTGGTTCGAAAAAGAGGTCTACGCGGGGCTCGAAAAGCGCTTTGGCGGCAGCATTCCAGACGCCCACCGCAAACAAGCCGAATACGAGATCGGCGTGATCCATGCGATGGGCTACTCCGGCTATTTCTTGGTGGTGGCCGACTTCATCAACTGGGCACGCGAGCAGGGCATCCGAGTAGGGCCTGGTCGAGGCTCGGCCGGTGGAGCAATCGTGGCCTACGCGATGGGAATCACAGAACTCGACCCGATCAAGCACGGCCTCATCTTTGAGCGCTTCCTGAACCCTTCGCGTATCTCGATGCCGGATATCGATGTTGACTTCGACGATCGTCGTCGTGGCGAGGTGATTCGCTATGTGAACCAGAAATACGGCGAAGACCGAGTCGCGCAAATCATCACCTTTGGTTCGATTAAGGCGAAGGCTGGGCTCAAAGATGCCGCCCGCATCCTGGACTTTCCGTATGCGGTGGGCGAGAGGTTAACCAAGGCGCTTCCCGCGATGGTTCTCGGAAAAGACATCACACTCGATGCCATCGAAAATCCCGAAGCCGAGCGTTATGCCGAAGCCGCCGAGTTCCGCAAACTGGTCGAAACCGACAGCGAAGCGGCTGAGGCGTTTGCCGTAGCCAAGGGCATCGAAGGTCTCAAGCGTTCGACTGGCGTGCACGCCGCCGGTGTGATCATTTCGGCGCAGCCACTTTTCGACGTCATTCCGATCATGACTCGCGAAGGCGAAGACGGTATTGTCACGCAATTCGATCAACCACCGCTCGAGAAACTGGGCCTACTCAAGATGGACTTCTTGGGGCTTCGAAACCTGACGGTGATTGACGATGCTCTCGAAAACATTCGCAACAACGGCAAGACCCCTCCGGTTCTCGAGGAACTCGACCTTGACGCCGACGAGAAGACCTACCAACTGCTCTCTGCCGGCGACACCCTCGGCGTATTCCAGCTCGACGGTGACAACATGCGAACTCTGCTGAGGCAGCTTCGACCTACCGAATTTGAGCACATCTCGGCGGCGATTGCGCTCTATCGTCCAGGGCCAATGGGTGAAAACTCGCACACCAACTATGCGCTGCGAAAGAACGGCCGCCAACCGAACGTTCCGATTCATCCGAGCCTTCAAGAACCGCTAGCCGAAATTCTTGACCCAACCTACGGCCTGATTATTTACCAGGAGCAGGTAATGGCTGCGGCGCAGAAAGTCGCAGGCTACTCGCTTGCCGAAGCAGATATTTTGCGAAAGGCGATGGGAAAGAAAGACGAGGCTGAGCTAAAGAAGCTTTTCGAATCATTCTCTGCAGGCATGCTCGGAAACGGCTTCGAGCCAGAAGCCGTCAAGCGACTTTGGGAAACGCTCCTACCCTTCGCCGGTTACGCCTTCAACAAGGCACACAGCGCTTGCTACGGCGTAATTTCGTATTGGACAGGCTATCTAAAGGCAAACTTCCCAAGCGAGTACATGGCGGCGCTGTTGACCTCGGTGGGCGACTCGAAAGACAAACTCGGGGTTTACCTGAGCGAGTGCCGCAAACAGAGCATCAAGGTTCTCTCGCCCGATGTTAACGAATCCTTCGGAAACTTCACCGCCGTAGGCAACGACATCCGCTTCGGGCTCACCGCAATCAAAAACGTCGGTGCCAACGTCGTCGAAGGAATCGTTCAAGCCAGAAAAGACAAGGGTCGCTTCACCTCATTCGCAGACTTCTTGAATAAGGTTCCTGCCCAGGTGTGCAGCAAGCGAGTGGTCGAGTCGCTTATCAAGGCCGGCGCGTTTGATTCCCTGGGTCACACCAGACGCTCGCTCATCATGATTTTTGAAAACGCTGTCGACACCCAGTCTTCGCTAAAAAAGAACGAAGCCAGTGGTCAAGTCGATTTGTTTGGCGGGATGTTCGGTGCAGACCCGATCAGCGTGGACGTTCCGGAGGTGGTCGAGTTCGACAAACGTGAACGTTTGGCAATGGAGAAGGAGATGCTCGGGCTTTACGTGAGCGATCATCCGCTCTCTGGACGCGAACGCCAACTGGCCAGCTTCGCCGAGATGTCGATCGCTGCATTCAAAGAGTCAACTCAGCTCAAAGAAGGCGACGTCATATCACTTGCAGGTTTGGTGACTTCGGCGGTTACGAAGCTTGGGCGCAAGTCGGGCAAGCCCTATCTGATGCTCACTTTCGAAGACTTCGAGTCCGAGTTGACGCTCATGCTGGCCGGAAAGACTTTTGACGAATACTCCTCGAAGTTGTCACCAGACACCGTGATTTCGATTCGCGGTCAGGTGACCATTCGCGACGATGAAAGATCGCTCCGAATCTATGACATCGGCATCATTGAAGGTGACGCAGAAGGCGATAACCGACCCGTTTCGATAAACATTCAAGAGCGTCAGGCCACGCATGAAAACATCGAGCGACTCGACAAGATTTGCTCGATGCATCCCGGTTATAGCAACGTGATCATCAACATGAGCTCCGCGAGCGGCGGTCGCATTTTTGAGCTCGCTAAAAAGGTTCGATATACGACGGCGTTCGCGTCTGAAATCAAGGGTTTGTTCGGTATCGGTTCGCTCAGTCAGCTAAAACCGGTCGCGAATGAAGCTGAAGAGTCAGTCGACGCTGCGGTAGCCGCGCTGGAAGTAAACCAGGGGCTGCTGTTCGGTGCCGACGAAACCGTCGACAACGTCGCCGATTAGCACCGCATTCGCTTCAATATTCACAATCTCTCTGATTCTCAGAATCAAAACCGAGGTCACACCGTCGATGATCGGAAGCTTTCGATCGTCAAATTTCCAGTCATCGTGAGCGAATCGCTGGGTGTGGTCAGCGGCCATCCGCTGAGCGAGTTCGACGTTGTCGATGCCAAGCGTGTGAAGTGCAACATATTCGGCAGATTCGAGTGCAGACCAAGAGGACGAACCCCTGGCGACGTTGAACGAAACCAGCGGGGGAGTAGCGCCGAGCGAGGTGACCGATGTGGCCGTGAAACCCACCGGCTTCCCGTCGATATCGTGGGTGGTTAGCACGGCGACTCCCGAGGCGTGCCTGCGGAAAGTTTGTTTCAGCGCGTCTACGGCTGCGGAGTTATTGGGCTCAGTCATGTTCATTCGCTTCTAGGTTAACCCCCGAGCCTTAGAATTATCTTTCGTTTGAAAGAGGGCAGCATGAGAATCGAAGACCTGCGCGGTTTAACGCTGTCGAACGCCCTCGTAAATTCGCGAGTGCCGCGAGCCGAACTCGACATCGACTCCGCCGTTGAGCAGATTCGACCGCTTCTCGCCGACGTTAAAAACCGAGGCGAGGATGCTCTGGTCCAAGTAGCTCAAAGGTTCGATGGCTTTGACCCCAGACCTTTCAAGGTTTCGGAGGCCGAACTGGAAGCCGCGCTGTCCTGTCTCGATGCGCATTTGCGCCTAGCGATTGAAACCAGCATCGATCGCGTTCGCCGGGTTTCAAAGGCATCCGTTCCCCAGGCTTTTTCAGTTGAACTTTCCAACGGCGCTTCGGTGCACCAGCGCTGGCAGCCGGTCGATTCGGTCGGCTTGTATGTGCCAGGTGGCAAGGCGGTTTATCCCAGCAGCGTGATCATGAATGTGGTTCCCGCTCAGGTGGCCGGAGTTTCACGACTGGTGATTGCCACACCGGGTCAGAAGGAATTCGGTGGACGCCCACATCCGACCGTGCTGGCCACGGCAGCGCTGCTCGGTGTGAAAGACGTCTATGCCATCGGCGGTCCGGCGGCAGTGGCCGCTTTCGCCTATGGGGTTCCAACGCTTGGGCTTGAAGTCGTTGCAATGGTCACCGGTCCGGGTAACATCTTCGTTGCCGCGGCAAAGCGTGCACTTCGCGGGGTCATCGGCATCGACAGCGAAGCGGGAACCACCGAAATTTTGATTGTGGCCGATAGTTCGGCCGATCCGCGCCTGATTGCCTTCGATCTTGTCAGTCAGGCCGAACACGACGAGGCGGCTGCTTGCGTGCTGGTGACCGATTCTGAAGATTTAGTCGATGCCGTGCAGCACGAGCTCGAATCGGTCGTTGCCGCGACCGAGAATGCTGCGCGCGTCTCCACAGCCTTGAATTCGGTGCAGTCCGCGCTCGTTTTGGTCGATGACCTAGCGGCAGCACTGAGTTTCGCAAACCACTACGCGACCGAGCACCTAGAACTTCACACGCAAAACCCAACAGGGGATGCCCGAGTCATATCAAACGCCGGTGCGATTTTCCTCGGTCAAAGTTCGCCGGTCAGCCTCGGCGACTACAGCGCCGGGTCCAACCACGTACTGCCGACGGGTCAGCAAGCCAAGTTCGGAGCTGGGCTTGGCGTGCACACATTCCTTCGCGCTCAGCAGCTAATCGACTATTCGAATTCGGGGCTTGCTGAGATTTCGTCTGAGATTCAGGTTTTCGCTCGCGCCGAGGGTCTGCCTGGCCACGCGGATGCTGTGCAGGCTCGGTTCGAGTAGTCAATAGGTTCACCGAGGCCCAAGGGCCTTACGTGGTTCGCGAGCATCCGCGGTTTTGTTGCCATCTCGTTATCTATTTTTGTGCTTTTCGAGACGCGGATTGACTGGATTTCGGCCCGCATTCCGCCAAAACACTAGCGACACGCCGAAAAGCGAATGAATTTGATTTAGACCCCTTCAGACCACAAGATATAGTGACCGCAATGCAAAAAGCGTCTAGATATTGTGTCCCCTGTGGAAAACTGTGGATAACTTTTGCATTTACTCAGGGAGGAGGCTTTCGACATGCACTGTCCGTTCTGTCGTCACGCCGATTCCCGAGTAATCGACTCCAGAACATCCGAGGATGGCGTCTCAATCAGACGACGTCGCGAATGCCCTGAGTGTGGAAAGCGGTTCAGCACCACCGAAACCGCCAGCTTGACCGTGGTCAAGCGAAGCGGAGTAATCGAACCCTTCAGCCGACACAAAATCGTAAACGGCGTGCGCAAGGCTTGCCAGGGAAGACCGGTCAGTGAGGCCGATCTAGCCCTGCTAGCTCAGACGGTAGAAGAAACCGTTCGCACCACCGGATCGTCACAGATAGAAGCAAATGAGATTGGTCTGGCCATTCTCGAACCGCTAAGAAAGCTGGATGAAGTCGCATTCATGCGATTCGCCAGTGTTTATCAGGGTTGGGAGACCCTCGATGACTTCGAAGCGGCCATAAATGTTTTGCGCTCGACTAGAGATGCCACAAGCGAACTCGACTCGAAGCGCGAAGGAATATCCGAACTTTCTCAGCGTTAAAACCTGAGTAGAAACGAAATAAGAAAGGTAATACCGTGACCGATACATCGGCATTCACCGGCAACACCGCCGGAACCGGAGCGGGTCTAACGATCGAGCGCATTTACACCAGCGAAGGTGTACACCCTTACGACCAGGTCAACTGGGAGTACCGCGACGTTGTACAGACCAACTGGAAGAACGGAGAGGTGATCTTCGAGCAGCGCGGCGTAGAGTTCCCAGAATTCTGGAGCATCAACGCTTCGACCATTGTCACCACCAAGTACTTCCGCGGTGCCGTCGGCACCCCAGAGCGCGAGTTCAGCCTCCGTCAGCTAATCGACCGGGTTGTGCTCACCTACACCCAGGCTGGTCGCGATCACGGTTACTTCGCCAGCGAAGACGACGCAACGATTTTCGAGCACGAGTTGACCTACATGCTCCTGAACCAGGTCTTCTCGTTCAACTCGCCAGTGTGGTTCAACGTTGGCACCAAGAGCCCACAGCAGGTCTCGGCTTGCTTCATCCTTTCGGTCGATGACTCGATGGAGTCGATTCTGAACTGGTACCGCGAAGAAGGAATGATCTTCAAGGGTGGTTCCGGTGCAGGCCTGAACCTTTCGCGCATCCGTTCGTCGAAGGAGCTGCTCAAGTCGAGCGGTGGCTCGGCCTCTGGCCCAGTTTCGTTCATGCGCGGTGCTGACGCCTCGGCAGGAACCATCAAGTCTGGTGGAGCAACCCGCCGTGCCGCCAAGATGGTCGTGCTTGACGTTGACCACCCAGACATCGAAGAGTTCATCGAGACCAAGTCGCGCGAAGAGCAGAAGATCCGCGTTCTCCGTGACGCTGGCTACGACATGGAGCTCGGTGGCAAGGACATCAACTCGGTTCAGTACCAGAACGCCAACAACTCGGTTCGCGTAAACCGCGAATTCATGGAGGCCGTCGAAAACGGAACCACGTTCGGTCTTCGTGCCCGCACCACCGGTGAAGTCATCGAAGAAGTCGACGCGCGTGAACTGTTCGACAAGATTGCGATTGCGGCTTGGGAGTGCGCCGACCCAGGCATCCAGTACGACGACATCATCAACGACTGGCACACCACTCCAGAGTCTGGTCGCATTACCGCTTCGAACCCATGTTCCGAGTACATGCACCTCGATAACTCCTCTTGCAACCTCGCCTCGCTCAACCTTCTGAAGTTCCTGAACCCAGACGGCTCGTTCGACAGCGAGAAGTTCGTGAAGGCATCCGAGTTGATCATCACCGCGATGGACATCTCGATCTCGTTCGCCGACTTCCCAACCGAAGCCATCGGCGAGACCACTCGCAACTTCCGTCAGCTGGGTATCGGATACGCAAACCTTGGTGCGCTACTTATGGCCATCGGTGTGCCTTACGACAGCAAGGAAGGCTTCGCTCTCGCAGCGTCGATTACCTCGCTGATGTCGGCTGCAACCTACCGCCGTTCGGCTGAACTCTCTGGTGTTGTCGGCACCTACGCCGGTTACCCCAAGAACAAGGCCGGTCACGACCGCGTAATGGAGAAGCACAAGGCTGCAAACGCCCAGCTTTCACCAGTAAGCGACATCGACGCCGACGTTCTGGTCGCCGCCACCGAGCAGTGGGCGCTCAACAGCCAGATTGGTGCAGTCAACGGATGGAGAAACTCGCAGATTTCGCTGCTTGCTCCAACCGGAACCATTGGATTCATGATGGACTGTGACACCACCGGTATCGAGCCTGACTTCTCACTGGTCAAATACAAGAAGCTGTCGACCGGTGGTTCGATGCAGATCGTCAACCAGACCATCCCGTTCGCGCTGCACCGTCTTGGCTACTCACAAGAGACCATCGAGGCAATCGTCGACCACATCAGCCAGCACGGCCACGTTGTTGACGCACCTGGTCTAAAGCAGGAGCACTACGCAATCTTCGATACCGCAGTCGGTATCCGTGCGATCGAGCCAATGGGTCACGTTCGAATGATGGCAGCCGTTCAGCCGTTCCTCTCGGGAGCAATCTCGAAGACCGTGAACATGCCTGAAACCGCCACCAAGGATGAGATCGCAGATGTCTACTTCCAGGGCTGGAAGCTCGGCCTCAAGGCTCTAGCCATCTACCGCGACAACTGCAAGGTTGGACAGCCGCTGAGCGACGCCAAGGCCAAGACCGAGGAGAAGCCGGCTGCTGCCGCTGCTCCGGTTGCCGACCTGGCTCACCCAGTTCGCAAGCGTCTGCCAAAGTCGCGCCCGTCGTCGACCACTTCGTTCACCGTGGGTGGCGCAGAGGGTTACATGACCGCGTCCTCCTACCCAGACGGCGGCCTCGGCGAGGTATTCCTGAAGCTCGGCAAGCAGGGTTCGACCCTGGCCGGCGTGATGGATGCCTTCTCGATCGCTGTTTCGATCGGTCTGCAGTACGGCGTGCCACTAGAGACCTATGTCAAGAAGTTCACCAACGTGAACTTCGAACCAGCTGGTCTCACCGACGACGCCGACATTCGCATGGCCAAGTCGCTGATGGACTACATCTTCCGTCGCCTGGCTTTGGACTACCTGCCATACGAAACCCGCTCGGCCCTCGGCATCAACACCGCAGCAGAGCGCTCGGCAGCCCTCGACGCCGCTGGTGGTTACCCACCTGTGGTTGAGCTCGGCACCACCTCGGCAGCAGCAGTTGCAGCCGAAGAGATCGAAGCAGTGGTCGAAGTTGCTGCTGCAGCACCTCAGCCGGTAACCATCGAAGCCAAGCCAGAGCAGCGTGAAGCACACTCCTCGGCCGAACTCTTCGAGTTGCTACAGGGCAAGGAGTCTGACGCTCCACTCTGCTTCAACTGTGGAATCAAGATGCGACCATCGGGTTCATGCCACGTCTGCGAAGGCTGTGGATCGACCAGCGGTTGCAGCTAAACCCGAAACAACACGAGGTGGGTCGACTTAGGTCGGCCCACTTCGTTTTAAACCTCGACTGACCAAACATCCATGTGTGCCTCGGCTGTTCGACCGCAATGAAAGGTAACCTAGGGGAGTGTTCTACCAGCTGGTCTTCAAAGTCTTTTTTGCGCGTCTCGATCCTGAGTTTGCGCACCACCTTGTCGCCTTCGGAATGCGCGTTGGCGGGTTTCTCAGAATCACCGCCCTCGGAAAGCTGAAACCAACCCAAACCAAGCCGGTCAAGGCGATGGGTTTGACCTTTTCCGGCGCTTTCGGGCTCGCCGCAGGATTCGACAAGAACGCCAAACTAATCAGACCGCTTTCCGATCTCGGATTTTCTCACGTTGAAATCGGAACCGTTACTGCCAAACCCCAACCGGGCAACGAAAAGCCGAGACTGTTTCGACTAATCGCGGATCGAGCCCTGATCAACCGCATGGGTTTCAATAATGATGGCGCGGATGTCGTAGCCGAACGCCTCTCTACACTGCGAGCTAGGCACGGCGCGAAGCTTCCAATCATCGGGGTCAACATCGGCAAGAGCAAGGTGACTCCGGTGGAGCAGGCGGCGGACGACTATCGCTACAGTACCCAGAAACTGGCCCACCTAGCCGACTACTTGGTGGTCAACGTTTCGTCGCCAAACACCCCGGGTCTGCGTTCACTACAAGACGTCACCGCTTTACGCCCCATCCTCAGCGCTGTCCTAGAGGAGGCTAAGGGGCGCCCCGTCCTAGTGAAGATCGCGCCTGATTTGGCCGATGAAGACATCTTGGCGGTGGCCGCCCTGGCTAAGGACCTAAAACTAGCCGGCATCATCGCGACCAATACGACAATCAGCCGCGAAGGCCTCGAGGAAGACTCGGCTCGGGTTGAGCAGATCGGCGCTGGCGGACTGTCGGGTTTGCCGCTCCAAGCTCGTGCGCTCGATGTCTTGAACCTGCTTAAAGGCCGACTTGCCGAAGGTCAAATCATCATCTCTGTGGGTGGCATCGAAACAGGTGAAGATGCGCGGGTTCGCCTAAACAACGGAGCAACGCTAGTTCAGGGTTACACAGGCTACATCTATGAAGGCCCATTCTGGGCCCGCAAAATCAATCGCGAACTAGCCTCCAACTAGCCCTGCAACCCTTAGGTGAGTCGAGCCGGAGGGCTCTTGGTTTCAGCCGGGTCAAACACCGCGGAATCTCCGAGGATGTCCTCGGCGACCTTGGCCACGTCATCCGGGATTTGAATCTCTAGAGCCCCAACGTTCGCTTTGATCTGCTCGGGTGTCGTGGCACCGACAATCGCGCTCGACACGTTTGAGTTGCGCAGCACCCAGGCCAGAGCAAACTGGGCCATGGTCGCGCCGCAATCATCCGCGAGCGGCTTGAGCAGCTGCACTCGACGAAGTAATTCCTCGTTGGTGAGCAAGCGTTCCATCGGTTTGGCGACCTTTTCGTGTGCACCGCGTGAGCCGGCTGGCGCTTGTTGCCCCGGCAGGTATTTGCCGGTCAGCACGCCCTGGGCCATCGGCGACCAAACGATCTGGCTGACGCCTAAAGACTCGGATGTCGGGATAACTTCGGCCTCGATCACGCGCCAAAGCATCGAGTACTGAGGCTGATTCGAAATCAGCTGAATTCCCAGGTCCTTGGCCAGTTTGTGGCCGGCTGCGATTTCTTCTGCACGCCATTCCGAAACGCCGATATAAAGCGCTTTGCCCTGACGAACGATGTCGGCAAATGCTTGCATGGTTTCTTCGAGGGGAGTCTCATAGTCGAATCGATGAGCTTGGTAGAGGTCGAAGTAGTCAACCCCCAGGCGCTTGAGAGAGCCGTTGATTGACTCCATGATGTGCTTGCGTGAAAGCCCGGTGTCATTCGGTCCGCTGGCTGCAACCGGCCAGTAGCACTTGGTGAAAATTTCGAGACCCTCGCGGCGCTGCCCGGAAAGCGCCTTGCCCAAGACCACTTCGGCCGCCTGATTTGCATAGACATCGGCTGTGTCAAACGACGTGATCCCCGCATCCAGTGCCGCGTGAACGGTTGCAATCGCTGCCGCATCATCGATCTGGCTAGCATGGGTTAGCCAGTTTCCATAGGTCATTTCTCCGACCTTGAAGCCGCTGTTACCTAGATAGCGATATTTCATTTGTTCTCCTCGGTGATTTCTTTGGTGACGTTTTCAACATGCGAATGCAGGTCGGGAATCCAATTTTCTTGCTCGGGCTTCATCAAAACTGAGCGCATGATTCGAGCGGAATCTCGAGCCGGGTCGACGGGGATGTCGAAGCCGCGCTTGGCGAACCCAGACTGTTTCATCACATAGGTGGCCAAGTGAATCTGTTCTTTGCGATCAACCGCGGCTGACCTGTGGAACAGCTCTGCCGAAACACGGTCGATCTGCTCGAGTGTGTTCATCCTAGGAAAATAGGTCACGATGTCTAGTTCTGGCTGTTGCAGCGGAACTAACACCTCGGACTTTTCTAGAAGGGCATGCCAGGAAGTGGCGGCATTTCGCCCCGCCTGCAGGACCGCACCTAGGCCATCGGCGTTGAGCGGAAAGACCTGAAGCGTCGCCCAAAGTGCCGCCGCTGAGGCTCCGGCCCGCGAGCACTCGAGCTGAATTTCACCGAAGTGCAAGTCTTCGCTCGCGAAGTAGGTATAGGGCGAGTCGTGCTTGTAGAATCGGCCAATCGAGCGTTCCCTGAAGAACACCGCGCCACAGCCGTATGGCTGAAGACCGTGCTTGTGCGGGTCTACCACCACGGAGTCGCTCTCTGAAATCGCTGCGAAGTGCCTGGCGGTTTCTGGGTCGAGACTGTTCGGAATCAGGCTGAAGAAGCCACCGTATGCTGTGTCTACGTGAACGCGTGCGCCATACTTTTTTGCCAGCGGAATGATGTCTGCCAGCGGGTCAACTGCGCCGAGTCCGGTGGTTCCCAGCGTTGCCACGACTGTGCCAATCTGTCCGGTCTTCAGTTTTTCTTCGAGATCGTTCAGGTCCATGCGGCCAGCGGCATCCGATTCAATCGCCAGCGCTGGGATGTTCAGAACCTCTGCCATTCGCGTGTGCGTGTAGTGCGAATCCTTGCTGTGCGCGATTGCGAGGTTCGGATTGATTTCCCTCGAAATCCAGAGTGCCTCAAGGTTAGCCGTGGTTCCGCTCCAGGTTAAATGACCCAAAAACTCTTCCGGGTAACCGAACATTGCGGCCAAATCCCGCAAAACCTCGCGCTCCATCATGGTGGTCGCACGCCCGCCGTCAATCGAGTGGTTGTTCGGGTTAAGCATCATCGTGGCTATGTAGGCGGCCATGGCGACCGGATGCGGTGGCTTTAGCATTTGACCCGCATAGTGCGGGTGGAAAAACGGAAAGTTATCTTCGAGTCTCGTGGTCAGCTCGGCCAAAACCGATTCAACCTTTTGTGGGTCGGCTTGCAAACTAGGATGCGCGGAAAAACTGCCGTAACTCGATTTGATTGCGTCGATCGCTTCGATCATCTTCGGGGCGTAATCGGAAAGTTTTATTTCTCGGGGCTCCACTTAAGACTCCTTTGTCTTTGTCCAGTGGTGTTACGCGAGCTTTTGGCTCAATCGTTAGCCTATCTTGGAGCCTCGTTTAATCTGCGGTTTCGGCAGGCGCATCGGGCGCATCTGCAGCGAACGCATGATCACATAAGACTTGATGCCGCGTTCGGTCGAGCCAAACCTGGCTTCGATAGCCTTAGCTGCACCTCGGGAGATCCACCACGAGTTGAAGCCGATCAGAACCATCAAACCCCAGAGCAATACAGTTGAACCGATCTGGATGTAGGGGTTGTTGATTGAACTCAAAATAACGGCACCGAAAGCGGTCGGCAGAAGCAGTTCGCCACCGGTGTAACGAACATCCACGTAGTCGCGGGCAAAACGCTTCTGAGGGCCCTTGTCGCGAGGGCCGAGGTAGCGTTCGTCACCGTTGAGCAAACCCTCACGAGCCTCAGCGCGCTTGGCGGCTAGTCGAACCTTTTCGGCACGCTTCGCCTCGGGTGTCTTATTGCCAACCAGTGGTCGCTTGTTCGCGGCTTCGCGTTCTTTTCGAGACGGAGTCGGTCGGCCCTTGCCGGCGACATTTTGCGGCTCGTTTGTAGTTTCGGTCATTAACACACCTCTTGGTCGGTCATTCGAACTTAAGATTACCTTTATGACCAGCAACGAAGCGCCAAGTGAGAGTACCATCTCAGTCGAACAAGTCAAACAGTCTGTCGCAAACCAATTTCCAGCGAGGTTGGCCGACCTAAGCACTCTGGTGCGCATCCCAGGCATCGCGTGGGACGCCTTTGACCCCGCCGAACTTCAACGAAGCGCCGAAGCCGTTAAGGCTCTACTTGAGGAGCTCGGCATCTTTGAAACGGTAGAGATCCGTTCTGCAAGTGCTGGCGATAAGCAAGGTGCGCCTGCAGTGGTCGCTCGGCGCGATGCGAAAAACGGCAAGCCGCACTTCTTGCTCTATGCACACCACGACGTGCAGCCACCTGGCTCAGAAGATCAGTGGCTCTCTCCGGCATTCGAGCCGACCGTCAGGGATGGTCGAATCTACGCTCGCGGAGCGGCCGATGACAAGGCGGGCATCGTTGCCCACTTGACCGCGCTTCGCACCCTCAAGCAACTCGCCGGTGATGATTTTGAGGTCGGTATTTCAATGTTTATTGAAGGCGAAGAAGAAGCGGGCTCGCCTTCGTTTCGAAACTTTCTCAACGAGAACAGAGAAATTTTGAAGTCCGACGCCATTGTTGTTGCCGATTCCTCTAACTGGACGGTCGATGTTCCGGCCATCACCACCACGCTTCGCGGCCTCGTGTCGCAGGTCATCGAAGTTTCAACGCTGGATCACGCCGTGCACAGCGGAATGTACGGGGGAGCGGTGCCCGACGCCACCATGGCGCTCATCCGTGTTCTCGCATCGCTGCACAACGAAGACGGTTCGGTTGCTGTTCAGGGGCTAACTTCGACCGAGGCAGCTGACCTACCGTTCGACGAGGCAACCCTCAGGGGCGATAGCGGATTGCTTGAAACCTCGACGCCGATTGGCAGGGGGTCGTTCCTGTCGCGACTTTGGACCCAACCTTCCATCACCGTGATTGGCATCGACGCCAAAACCATCGACATTTCTTCGAACACCCTGCTGCCATCGGCAAAGGCCAAGATCAGCATGCGAATTGCGCCAGGGGATGTTCCCGAGCGCGCCCTCGAAAAACTCAGGTCGCACATCCTCGCGCACCTGCCGTGGGGTGCTCGGGTGGAGTTCGGCGACATCGAGCTTGGCAAACCGTTTGCTTCTGACACCGACGGTTGGGCCTTCAAGCTCGCGAAACAGTCGCTATCCGACGCCTTCGGAACCGAATCCGTCGAGATTGGCATCGGCGGAAGCATCCCGTTCATTGCCGATCTCACCGAGGTGTTCCCGCAGGCGCAAATCCTGGTCACCGGTGTTGAAGAGCCAGACGGCCGAGCCCACAGTCCAAACGAGTCGGTTCACCTGGACACTCTTCGCGGCGCAATGATTGCCGAGTCGTTGATTCTGCTTAGGGCTAACGGCATGTCGACCCAGTAGCGAATCGGAATACCGAATCACGATTTAGACTTGAACCAGATTCAGAAGGAGTTTTTATGACCGAGACACTAACCCACAACGTCAACCTGACGGATACCGCGCGCGAGAAGGTAAAGGCTCTCATCGACGCAGAAGGAAACGACGAGCTTCGCCTTCGCATCGATGTGAAAACCGGTGGTTGCTCTGGATTTATCTACCAGCTCTACTTTGACGAAATCGTCGAAGAGAACGACGCCGTGCGTGAATTCGACGGTGTCGAGGTGGTCGTGAACTTCAAGTCGGTTCCCTATCTAGATGGCGCGTCGATTGATTACGAAGACTCGATCCAAAAGCAGGGATTCACGATCGACAACCCGAACGCGCAGAGCACCTGCGCCTGCGGAGATTCATTCAGCTAAATCGCAAAGTATTCGGCCCTCCTCTATAAAACGGGGAGGGTTTCCTTTTGGCTAGACAGATGTTCGAATGCCACTCGATATCAGCCAAAAACCGCGTGTTTTCGCCACAAAAGGCAGTTTTCACGCTGGCGGAAGCGTAGGATTATGAGGTAACGATTCGATATCCGAAGGGTCGATTGTGCTTTCAAAGCGTGCACTTCGCTGGGCGGCAATTCCAGCCATCTCCAGCCTTGCTCTGGTTCTAACCGGTTGTGATGATCTGACCACCGGTCCAGGTCTTCTTCCCAAAAACTCCGTGGATGCAACAAACCACACTCAGCGAATCACCGACCTCTGGGTCGGATCCTGGGCAATTCTTTGGGTTGTCGGAATCATCGCCTGGGCACTTATGGCATGGGCTCTAGTGGTTTATCGCCGTCGCAAGGGCGACACCAAGCCTCCTGCGCAACTTCGTTACAATAACCCGATCGAAACCCTTTTCACCGTCGTTCCCTTGATTCTCGTGATTGGTTTCTTCGCCTTCACCGCGCGCGACATGGCCGCGATCGAAAAACCTGTTGATTCCGATGTAAAAATCCAGGTGATCGCAAAGCAGTGGTCGTGGGACTTCAACTATGTTGACGCCAATGTCTATGACAGCGGAATCCAAGCCCAGTTCGATGGAACCGAGACCTATAACTCGAGGGAAGATGCGGCCATCCCAGTTTTGGTTTTGCCGGTCAACAAATCGGTAGAAATCGATCTGACCTCACGTGATGTAATTCACTCGTTCTGGGTGGTGGACTTCCTTTACAAGAAAGACATGTTCCCTGGGCGCGTGAACCACATCTACTTCACTCCGACCAAAGAGGGTTGGTTTGCCGGAAAATGTGCCGAACTATGTGGTGAGTCTCACTCGCTGATGCTTTTCAATGTGCACGTTGTGAGCGATGCTGAATACAAGACCCACCTAGCTGAACTTGCCGCGAAGGGTCAGACCGGTCAGCTCGGCCTCGACCTCGTCAGAAACCAAAACCTACCGGGCGACAACCCAGACGTTAGAGGATAAATCATGGCAACCAACAACCTCGCGAAAAAATCTAAAGGTCAGATTCTGATTGACTGGTTGACCACTACCGACCACAAGAAAATCGGTTACCTTTACCTGATCACCTCGATTGCCTACTTCGTAATCGCCGGTGTGATGGCACTTGTCATCCGTGCCCAGCTAGCCGCTCCTGGTCTATCGATTGTGGCCAGCAAAGAGCAATACAACCAGCTGTTCACTATGCACGGCACCATCATGCTTCTTATGTTTGCAACCCCGCTTTTTGCAGCTTTTGCAAACATCCTGATGCCGGTTCAGATTGGCGCGCCGGATGTCGCGTTCCCACGCTTGAACGCGATTGCCTACTGGTTCTACTTCTTCGGTTCGTTCATCGCAGTGGCCGGCTTCTTCACCCCTCAGGGTGCAGCGTCGTTCGGGTGGTTTGCCTACGCGCCTCTTTCGAACACCACGTTCTCACCTGGACTAGGTGGTGACCTCTGGGTCTTCGGTCTGGCACTCAGCGGTTTCGGAACCATCATGGGTGGTGTCAACTTCATCACCACCATCCTCACCATGCGTGCGCCTGGTATGACGATGTTCCGTTTGCCAATCTTCACCTGGAACACTCTGGTCACCTCGATTCTGGTAATCATGTGCTTCCCGCCGCTTGCGGCCGCGCTGTTCGCACTGGGTGCCGACCGTCGTTTTGACGCGCACATCTTTGACCCGGCAAACGGCGGCCCAATGCTCTGGCAGCATCTGTTCTGGTTCTTCGGTCACCCTGAGGTTTACATCCTTGCTCTTCCGTTCTTCGGAATCGTCTCGGAAATCTTCCCGGTCTTCAGCCGCAAGCCAATCTTTGGTTACAAGACGCTGGTTTATGCAACCATCGCCATCGCCGCTCTGTCGATGACCGTTTGGGCTCACCACATGTATGTCACGGGTCAGGTTCTGCTTCCGTTCTTCGCATTCACGACCATGTTGATCGCGGTGCCAACCGGTGTGAAGGTGTTCAACTGGATTGGAACGATGTGGAAGGGTTCGATCACTTTCGAAACCCCAATGCTGTTCAGCCTCGGCTTTTTGACAACATTTATCTTCGGTGGACTCACCGGTGTCATCCTGTCTTCGCCGGCCCTCGACTTCCACCTATCGGACTCTTACTTCGTTGTTGCCCACTTCCACTACGTGGTGTTCGGAACCGTGGTGTTTGCGATGTTCGCCGGAATCTACTTCTGGTACCCAAAGATGACTGGCAAGCTCCTGAACGAGAGAATCGGAAAGATCCACTTCTGGTTGCTTTTCGTCGGTTTCCATGTCACCTTCTTGGTGCAGCACTGGTTGGGAATCATAGGTATGCCTCGCCGTTATGCCACATACCTGTTCGAAGATGGCTTCGGTGACCTCAACATGATTTCAACCGTTGGTGCGGCCATCTTGGGTGTTTCGATGATTCCGTTCTTCTGGAACGTCTTCATCACCTGGCGCAAGGGCGAGCGCACCACGCTCAACGACCCTTGGGGTTATGGCCGCTCGCTCGAGTGGGCTACCGCTAGCCCATTCCCACGGCACAACTTCACTTCGATCCCTCGCGTTCGCAGTGAGTCTCCAGCATTCGACCTAAACCACCCAGAGTTCGCTGCCGCCGAAGCGAAGGTTGCGACCAAGTCAGCACCAAAAGCAACGGCCAAGAAGGGATAGTAACCGATGCGTACAAATGCAAACCTATTTTGGCTTTTGACCGCCTTCTACATCGTCTCTGCTGGTGGCTATGCACTTTGGGGATATCTCGATAATGGCACGGTTGAAGTAATCGGCTTCGCAGCCATTTCGATGCTCGTGTTCATGTCTGGCTTCATCGGTTTCTATATTGAGAAGACCGCCCGTGTGCAAGGACCAGTTCCAGAAGATCGCCTCGACGCAAACATCGAAGACGGCGATGCCGAGATCGGCTTCTTTGCACCATGGTCTTGGTGGCCACTGGCACTAGGTCTCGGCTGTGCCCTTGCGTTTACCTCGCTAGCTGTGGGCTGGTGGATGTTCTTTATCGCAGTGCCTCTGGCAGTAATCGCCATCGTCGGCTTCGTTTTCGAACACAGTCGCGGACACTTCGCCCACTAAACGCATCAAGAACCTTCCAAAACACCGATCCTTCTGGGTCGGTGTTTTTTTTGGCTAGACTTCACACATGACTGTTTGGGGGCTCAGCCCGTTCGATGACGATGACAGCATTGATTTCGCTTACGAAATCAAACGCGCAGGTTTGGCCGCACTTGCAAGGGCCTGTCGCGACGCACGCTATTCGGATTCGAGGCCGGAACAACATGCCGAGGGGTTTGCCGCCGCATACACGATCGCCGCGATCGTTACCCAGGATGCCGAAGCCATCAGTGCCGAAACACTCAAGTTCAAGCCGACCCCAGATCTAATCGAATCTGCAGGGGCGACGCTGCGGGTCATTCGCGAACTCGGGGGAGAGTACCTCGCTCGCTGGTCAGAAATCGACGAAGAAGTGCTAAAGCTCAAGGCGCAGCAGTTCAACATCATGGCCCAAGCTCTTGGTTTCGATTCCGAGGAGCCGCTGCGACAGGGCGACCTGCTTTTGGGCAGAGCTCCCGAAGAGAACGACGAGCTCGAAGTAGGCACATGGCAGCACCAGCGAGCCATCAACCTCCACCTGCTCAACACTCGCAATCAGATGAAAGACGATTTCGAGAAGGAGCGTGAGGTAGACCACAGCTTTGCTTGCTCATCCGAGCAAATCGCTCTGGCCGTCGTGAGCGAGCTTTCGGCCGACTATCAAATCGACGGTCCGAACTATCTCGAAGGCAGAGACGGCGAAGATGACTGCTGGGAAGTCGTTGCAACGAAGGTTTACGCGCCGGACTTCGAGAACACTTGGGGACACACCCTGCGCATGTTCGACGTGGCCTACAAGACCCGAGCTGAATATGACGGTTGGGGAGCACCCGTCGAAAAGCGCAAGAAGTCGTGGTTCGGCCGCTAGTTCAGCCAATAAAAAAACCCACCTCAACTCGAGGTGGGTTTCTTATTTTTGGCTTTAGTGCAGTTCCTTGTGGTCGTGCGCCGCTTCTAGTTCTGCTTGAGTCACCGGCTCTACACGGTCTTCAAAGAAGAATCGTGAAAGTCGAGCACGGATGCGAGCGCGCACGGTGATGACTCCCTTGGCATTTGGTCTAGCCAGGGTCGGCTGGTATGCCTTGAAGTCAACCAACTTGTAGATTTCGTATTCGTTCATCGGCTCGTGAACTTCGATGTACTCACCGTGTGGCAAACGCACCACTCGGCCGGATTCGCGACCGTGTAGCACGATCTCTCGGTCTTTGCGCTGAAGCGAAAGACAGGCACGCTTGGTGATGATGTACGAAACGATCGGTAGCACGATCAGCGAAATCTGCATCGTGGTTAGCACGTGATTCAACGACATCTTGAAGTGAGTCGCGATCAAGTCGGTAGACGCGCCGGCCCAAAGCACGGCATAGAAAACGACACCGGCAACACCGATCGCTGTTCTTGTCGGAGCGTTGCGTGGACGGTCTAGCACGTGGTGCTCGCGCTTGTCGCCGGTTACCCAACCTTCAATGAACGGATACAGTGCTACGACAACTAGGAACGCGATTCCAACTACCATCGGCAACAATATGTTCATCGAGAGCGTGTAGCCACCGATTACGAATTCGAGGTGAGTAGGAGCCAGGCGAAGTGCGCCATCCAACCATCCGATGTACCAGTCGGGCTGTGTTCCTGCCGAAACAGGGGAAGGGTCGTAGCCACCGTAGCTCCAGACCGGGTTGATGGTGAAGGTTGCTGCAACGGCCATGATCACACCGAACACGATGAAGAAGAATCCACCGGCTTTGGCCACATACACCGGCATAAGCGGATAACCGACGACGTTGTCATCACGCTTACCTGGTCCCGAGTAGTGGGTGTGCTTGTGAATGACCACCATGAACAAGTGGATTGCCACAAACACCAGGATGAGCGCAGGAATCAGCATGATGTGAAGGCTGTAGAGACGACCCACGATGCTCTCACCCGGGAACTCACCACCGAAGAGCAGCGATGAGGTGTAGGCGCCAATGACGGGGATTCCCTTGATCATGCCGTCGATGATGCGAAGACCATTACCCGAAAGCAGGTCGTCTGGAAGCGAGTAGCCCGTGAATCCACCGGCCATGCCGAGCACGAACAGGGCAAAACCAACCACCCAGTTGATCTCGCGAGGTTTGCGGAACGCGCCGGTAAAGAACACGCGAAGCATGTGAAGGCCGGCAGCAGCGACGAATAGAAGTGCCGACCAGTGGTGAACCTGACGCATCAGCAGACCGCCACGAACCTCAAACGAAATGTCGAGAGTTGAAGAGTAGGCAATCGACATTTCGGCACCCTTTAGCGGACCGTAAGCGCCGTCATAGATGACCGGAACCATCGAAGGCTGGAACCAGAAGGTTAGAAAGGTTCCTGAAAGAAGCAGAACGAGGAACGAATAGAGGGCTACCTCGCCGAGCATGAACGACCAGTGGTCCGGGAAGATCTTGCGGCCGAACTCCTTGAGAATTCCGGCAACGCCGACTCGCTCGTCCAAGTAGTTAGCAGTGCCGGCTAGGAAGCCACCCTTTTTTTGTGCGTTTGAAGTGGCGGTGCTCATGCTGATCTCTCCCAGAAGCTAGGGCCGACAGGTTCGGTGAAGTCGCTCTGTGCCACGAGGTAACCCTCTGCGTCAACGGTGATCGGCAACTGTGGCAGCGGACGAGAGGCTGGTCCGAAGACCACGGCGCACTCGTTGGCTAGGTCGAAGGTCGACTGGTGGCAAGGGCAAAGTAGGTGGTGGGTGTGCTGCTCGTATAGAGCAACCGGGCAACCGACGTGGGTGCAAATCTTTGAGTATGCGACGATTCCGTCGTAGGCCCAGTTCTCGCGACCCTTAGAAGGGTTCAGTTCCTTGGGGTCGACGCGCACGAGGAGTACGGCTGCCTTTGCTTTTTCTTCAAGTTTGTGGTGCTCAAGTTCGCTCAAACCTTCTGGAATCACGTGGAACACGGATCCAATGGTGACATCGGAAGCCTTGATTGGGGTGCCGTATGGGTCCCGGGTTAGACGAACGCCCTTTTCCCACATGGTGTGCTTTAGCGTGTTCTTCGGGTTTGGTCCAAGATCACCAAAGATGATGATGCCTGGCAACGGAAAGAACGCGAGCGCTCCATAAAGAGTTCTGCGAATTAGTTTGCGGCGGGTGAAACCCGACTCCTGGTTGGCCAGCTCGATAATTTCGATGGCGCGTGCACGAGTTTCTTCACTTCCGCGAGTCTGGTGACGAGCTTCAGAAACTTCGGCATCTGGCATCAGAGTTTTTGCCCAGTGCACCGCGCCAATACCGATGCCCATCAAACCCAGAGTGATGCCAAGACCGAGGAAAAGGGTGTTGTTGCGCACACTTCCGAGATCCGTCTCACTTAGTGGATAGGCGAAGTAAGCGTAGAGAGCGAAGGCGCTACCGAGAATCGACAACAGGAAGAGGAACACGACCTGGCGTTCGGCAGCCTTTTCGTGCTTTGGGCTCTTGTCGGTCATGCGAACGCGGTGAGGCTCAAGACCCGGGTCTTTGATTGCGTCTGGTGCGATTACCGCGAGACCGCCCTCGTATTCGTGTTCGGCTTCGACCGACGCCTTCTTCTTGGCTACGGATTTACCCTTGGAACTCACTTGATGCTCTCCTTGAGGTTGGTCTTAGTTGGACTTGGCGCCAAGCCAAATCGTGATTCCGACAATGCCACCCAACACGAACAGCCAGAGGAAAAGTCCCTCGGCTACCGGTCCGAGACCGCCGAGTTCCTCGCCACCGGCCGAAGGGTTGGCTTCGATGTACTTGAGATAAGAAATGATGTCTTTTTTGTCGGTAGGGGTCAGATTCGCATCGTTGAACACTGGCATGTTTTGAGGTCCGGTAACCATCGCCTCGTAAATGTGCTTAGCCTCAACGCCCTTTAGGTTAGGGGCAAACTTGCCTTCGGTGAGGGCTCCACCGGCTCCAACTGCGTTGTGACACATTGCACAGTTGATGCGGAATAGTTCTCCACCGCGAGTCGTGTTTCCGTTCGTAGCTAGATATTTCTCGTCTGGCACCGATGGCCCGGGAGCCAGCGACGAGACGTACGCTGCCAGAGCGTCGATTTGGTCTTGCTTGAACTGAACTGGTTTCTTCATTAGCTGAGGACCAGAAGCTTGGCCAGGCATACGCCCGGTGCCGACCTGGAAGTCCACCGAAGCCGCGCCGACGCCAATCAGGCTTGGGCCGTAGTTGGTGCCTTCGGCGTTTTTGCCGTGGCACGATGCGCAGTTCGAGAGAAAGAGCTTCTTGCCAAGATCGACCTGCTCTTGGGTGTAAGAACCCGAGGTCGAGTGGGCCACCGCGGCAGTTGCACCAGCGTATCCGCCACCAGCAACTAAAAGACCGGCAGCGATCACTAGGATGGCCGCGAACGGGCTTCTACGAGCGTTATTGATCTTGCGCTTGTTCATTTGTGTGCTTTCGCCTATTTGAGAACGTAGATGATTAGGAACAGGCCGATCCAGACCACGTCCACAAAGTGCCAGTAGTAGCTAACGACGATGGCGCTGGTTGCCTCGTAGTGGCCAAACTTCTTGGCCGCAAAGGTTTTGCCGATGACCAAAAGGAACGCAATAAGGCCGCCGGTCACGTGCAGAGCGTGGAATCCGGTGGTGATGTAGAACGCGCTTCCGTAAGAGTTCGAGTTCAGTGCGACGCCTTCAGAAATCAGGGTTGCATACTCCCATGCCTGACCGGCAACGAAGATTGCACCCATCAGATATGAAAGGAAGAACCACTCGACCATGCCCCATTTGACAGGGGAGAGGCCGGTTGCTCGAGGCTGCATGCGCTCCGCGGCGAACACGCCGAATTGCGCCGTGAAAGATGAAAGCACGAGGATGATCGTGTTGGTCAGTGCGAACGGAATGTTCAACTTCTCGGTGTCGACCGCCCAAATCTCGGGGGAGTTGGCACGAAGACTGAAGTACATCGCGAACAATCCGGCGAAGAACATGACTTCGCTACCGAGCCAAACAATGGTTCCAACCGAAGTTGGGCTTGGGCGGTTGATCACGGGAGCGGATTTGGTGGCTGCGACACTCGTAGACATACCTAAATCATAACCCTTTGGTAACGGTCAAAAAGCGTTTTTGGCGCGGAAACACGCGGAATTTGACCGATAAACTTAGCCGCATGACCGAATCTCAATCTTGGCCGTCAATCCTGCAGAAATTGCTGGCAAAACGTGATCTCAGCCGATCGGAAGCGGCCTGGGTCATGGCTGAGATTATGTCAGGTGAAGCCAGCGAAGCTCAGGTTGGCGCGTTCATGATGGCACTGCGGTCAAAGGGCGAGTCGGTCGATGAACTGGCCGGCCTAGTCGACGTGATGCTTCAGCACGCGGTGTTGCTAAACACTGGCTCGGATGCGGTCGACATCGTTGGGACTGGGGGAGACCTGGCCGGCACCGTGAACGTCTCGAGCATGGCCGCGATTCTGACTGCGGCAGCGGGCATCCCAGTGATGAAGCACGGCTCAAGATCGGCCTCTGGCAAGACCGGTTCGAGCGAAATGCTCGAAGTTTTGGGAATCCGCTTGGATCTTTCGCCTGAAGCCGTGGCCGACGTTTTTCGCCAGGTAGGGCTAACCTTCTTCTTTGCCCCTGTTTTTCACCCCGCGATGCGCCACGTCGCTCCTGTTCGCAAGGCGCTCGGGGTGCCAACCACCTTCAACTTCTTGGGCCCGCTCGCTAACCCGGCCCAGCCGATTGCCACCTCTCTCGGCGTTTCAAACGAGTTCATCGCGCCTCTGATGGCCGCCGAGTTGGCCGCGCGCGGCAGAACCGCACTGGTTTTCCGCGGTTCAGACGGGCTAGACGAGCTCACCACCACCGGAACCAGCCGAATTTGGCAAGTTTCTGGGGGAGTGGTCACCGAATTCGTGCTCGATCCGACTATTTTGGGGCTACCCCGTTCCTCGGTTGATGACTTGGTTGGCGGCGACGCCCACCAGAATGCCAAGGTTGCCCGCGTGGTTCTTGGCTCAGACGACTGGGATGCTTCGCTGAGCGCCGCTCGTGACATCGTGTTGCTCAATGCTGCCGGAGGAGTCGTGGCCTATCGCTTGGCAAAGGATTCCTCGCAGGCTAGTCGCGATCTAAATGAGCGTTTCGCCGAAGCCCTTGAGCAGGTTCGAGTTGCACTCGACTCCGGTGCGGCAGCAGAGAAACTCTCTGCATGGATTTCTGCAACTCAGGCCTAGCCACACGCGCCACAGAACCAAATAATGCGCATTTTGGGGGTAGTGGCCAAATAATTATTACTTTACATAATGTTCATTATCGGCGTTTTTCTAGGGGGCTTTGGGCGGGGTTTTCCGTCAGCCCAGATACTCCACCAGAAACTCAACCAGGCCGTGCGGCGCAACCGGTTCTCCACTGGCCAGCAGATCGGCTGGCTTCCACCAGCGATAAACGACGACGTCACGATGTTCGTCCTGAGTCCATCCGCTGGTATCAATCTGAAAACCTTCAACCTTTAGTTGAAAGATTGTGTCCTCGTAGGTGTGATGCTGACCGTCAGACCAATCCCAACGTCCGACCTCTTGAAAAATCGGTTGGCCAAGCTCATCGACGCTGAGCACGATTCCGGTTTCTTCACGAAGTTCGCGCACAGCTGCATCCCTGACAGACTCACCGTTGTCGATTCCTCCACCCGGTGTGAGCCAGCGGGGCGGCAAACCAACTTCTGGGTCGAAATGAGTGAGCAACAGGAAAACTTCCCCAGCGTCGTTGTGGAGCAGCACCCTCGCGGTTGCTCGATGTTGACCTGGGTAGACCATGACTAATTCTTAGCTTGGGGATCGACGAACTTGAAAAGCTTCAGTGAAAGCTGCATTAAGTAGCCAATGCCCAGCGCGAAAATCAGGGTACCCTCGCGAACCTGCCCGCCGAGCATCCAGCCGATGGCGAGCACGATGGTTTCGTACATCGTGCGGATCTGCCAAAATTTCCAGCTCAGAACACGCTGGGTGCCGATCATGAGGCCATCACGCGGACCGGTGCCGAGATTTGCAGAGATGTAAAGCCCCGTGGCTAATGCCACCAGGAGCATGCCGAGGATGAACGAGCCGAGCTGAAGCGCATATTCGACTGGATCTGGAACGATATTCATCCAGAAGTCCGCGAACAGACCAATGAAGATTCCGTTTAGCACAGTGCCAATGCCCCATCGCTGACGCAGTGGAATCCAGGCCAGCAACACGAGGCCGCTGACAATCACCGATGCCCAGCCGTAGCTGATTCCGGCTTGTTTCGAAATTCCTTGAGCGAGAACATCCCAGGGTGGCACGCCAACGCTCGCTTCGACAATCAGCGCGAGCCCTAGCCCATAGATGAAAAGACCGATCCAAAGCCGGGCGAACCGCGCCAGCATCCTAGAATCAAAAGTCAGAGCCACCTTGCCAGCCTAGGTGGCAATCGACCACGGATTGGTGCACCCAGTTGACCGAGTTGCCCTACCTCTCCCCCACGGGTGTGCATGTTTTTGCCCACCGAGGCTTGGCTGGGGTGGATGCCGAAGAAAACACCATCGCTGCCTTCAGGGCGGCCCTTGCAGCCGGTGCGACCCACATCGAGTCAGACGTGCAGGCTACCAAGGATGGCGTGGCTGTGCTTTTTCACGACGACGACTTGGCTCGAGTGGCTGGCATCAAGCGCGACATTTCGCAACTGACCCTCGATGAGGTTCGCAAGGTTTCGATCGCCGGTGGTGGCATTCCTACGCTGGCGGAAGCGCTCGCTGCACTTTCCGAAGCTCGGTTCAACCTAGACATCAAGCGCGCGAACGCAATCGGGCCGACCGTGAGAGCGATCCTTGAATCTGACGCTTCGCACCGAGTTCTCGTTTCTTCGTTCAGCGAGGGTCGGAGAAAGAAGGCCGTCAATGCACTTCGGTCGGCGGGAGTTGAGGTAGCTACCGGGGCTGGCCTCGGGCGCATCTTGGCCGGTTATCTGGCGGCACGGTTTGGCTCACAACGTCTGTTCGATAGGGTCATGCGCGGCACGCACGCGATGCAGATTCCCTACGAACACGCCTTGCTGAACACCCTGCATCCCCGATTTGTCAGTCGTGTGCTGGATGCTGGTATTCGGCTTCACTACTGGGTAGTCAACGATGAGCAGACGATGCATGAGATGGTCGCCCTAGGCGCGCACGGTATCGTGACCGATCGCGCGGACATTGCAGCTCGAACTCTTCGAAACGGCAATTAGTTTTCGTTTCATTCGGGAACAAATCAGTTAGGTCTTTGGTTTAGACCAACTAGCCAGTCGGCGAAGTTTTTGATTTAGTAAGCAGGAGGAAAAATGGCACAGTCAACCATGCGCGGTATGCGTCTAGGCACTCAGTCTCTCGAGAGCGAAAAGGGTGTTGCCTACTCTGAGCGAGCCACCCACATCTATCGCTGCGCGAACGAACACGACACCCAGGTGGTTTTCGCGGCCGAAGCCGAACTTCCTCAGACCTGGCAGTGCAAACAGTGCGCGCTGGAAGGCACCTTGCTCGAAGATGGCAAGAAGGTAACTCTTGAAGCTAATGACGACAAGACTCCGAGAAGCCACTGGGAAATGCTCCTCGAGCGGCGCACGCGCGAAGAGCTTGAAGAGATTCTGCAAGAACGCCTCGAATACATTCGCGCTCGCCGCAAGGCCGGGGAAGCTGACATTTAGTCAGATCCACGGTTATTTTTTGCCGAATAAACCCCAACGAGTAATCAGCCATAGCGCCTCAAGCACTATGGCTGAACTCATTTTTGAGGAGCCGTTGACTCGCTCTACGAAAGTGATTGGCACTTCGACAATCTGAAACCCAGAACGTTCGGTTAGCCACGCCATTTCGACTTGGAACGAATATCCCTGAGCCGCGATTTCATGGCTCAAAAGATGATGCAGTACCTCGGCGCGATAAACGCGAAACCCAGCGGTCAGGTCGCGGATGCTCGAACGGAGCATCACGCGGGCGTAGCGGTTGCCCATCCGAGACAAAAATTGGCGATGAGCCGGCCAGTTGACCACCGCTCCCCCGCTAACCCAGCGACTTCCGATCACTAGGTCGGCCTCGACGGCGCGCTTCAGAAGTTGTGGCAGATCTGCTGCTCGATGACTGCCGTCGGCGTCCATCTCGACGAGCAACTTGTAGCCGCGCTCGAGCCCCCAGGCGAATCCGGCGCGATAGGCAGCGCCCAGACCATCCTTGGTGGCTCGCTTTAGAAGGTGAACGCGAGGATCGCGGGCGCGTAGTTTCTCGACCAAATCGGCGGTGCCGTCTGGGGAACCGTCATCGACTACAAGAGCATCGACCTCGGGATTGTATTCAAAAAGCGAAGCGAGGGTTGCCTCGATATTTTCGGCCTCGTTGTAGGTGGGCAGAATAACCAGCGTTCGCATCAGCGAGCCTTGCGTCGGCGGTAGAGCACGATCGAGACAAGTGCAGCCACAACCAGCAGGTTCAACAGGTCGAAGTAGCGGCCGATGGTCATTGCCGGAGTTTTGACGCTCGACAAGCCGATATCGGCCACCAGGTATGCGGGTTCGAAGGCGCTACTGCGGGCGAGAGTGTCACCAGCATCGAAGATAGCGGATGGGCCAACGGTTGATGCGTTCACCAGGGGCAGACCGGTTTCGATGCTTCGAAGCTTGGCGATGGCGAGCTGCTGAAAGGCTTCGTCGCTGTGGCCGAAATCGGCGTTGTTGGTTTGCGACAAGATGGCTTGCGCCCCGGAATCGACGATGTCTTGGGCGATTTCATCGATCGCAATCTCGAAACAAATGAGCACCCCGAACTTCTTTCCGTCAACTTCAAAAATTGGGTCGCGCTCACCGAAGGTGTAGCCCCGAGAAATAAGGCCAATCAGGTCGGGAGCAAGTTGATACCAAAAGCCTCGATCTGGAACGAATTCGGCGAAGGGAACTGGACGTTTCTTGTCGTACTGGTCGGCAAAACCCTGGCCCGGCAGCCAAAGAAGCGACGAGTTGAAGATGTCGGACTCGGTCGCCGTGATTGTTCCAAAGGTGAATGGCACCTTCAACTCCCGATTGACCAGCGAATCGAGTTCGAGAGCGGCGCGCGTGCTGTATTCGGGGTTGAGATCGGATGCGTTCTCTGGCCAGACGACCAGTTGCACGCCTTCAGCTTTGCCATCAGTGATCATCTTTCTGGTGACGGCGAGGTGGTTGTCTAGGACTTCGCCCGGATAGGTCTTGGCAAAAAGCCCAGCGTTGGCATTTCCCTGGATTGCCGCTACCCGAAATTTGTCGGTGCTCGATTGAAAACTAACCGACATCGGCACCGTGAGCGCCATCAGAAGGACGAGTGCGATGGCGACCATTGCTTGAAGGCGCTTTGCGTTATCGAGCAGTGTCGGCGCAAATTCGACGATCGTCGATGTGATCAGGGCCACGACGAAACTCAGGAGGCTTAGGCCGCCGAAGAACACCCAGTTAGCAAGTGGTGAGTCGGCCTGCGACATCGAAAGCCTCGACCACGGAAAACCGCCATAGGGAAAATGCGTTGACAGCCATTCGCGTGCCGTCCAGATCGACGCAAAGGCAAGCACCAGCAACCACTTTGCTGAAAGATTTCGATGCAGCCACTGGTAGACGGCCATCCCTAGGCCAAAAATGATTGCTTCGATAGTGGCAAGTCCAACCAGAGGTAACGGGCCTAGGTATTGGCTCAACCACCAGCATTGACTGGCAAAAAAGGTCCAGCCCCCAACAAATCCCACCAAAAAGGCTTTGCCAAGGGTTGCGCCGCGAACTGAAATCAGAAGGCCGGCGAGGCTCAAGAAAATCAGCGGCCAGAGCCCAGGTTTCGGATAGGCGAAAAAACTCAACGCTCCGCTGAATGCAGCGAGCAACAACCTCGAACTGATAAAAACGTCGTCGCTGAACCTTTTCACGCTCATAGCCTACGGGTGACCCTCTGACTAACCGTAATAGGAGTAGGCCACGATGCCGCGTTTGACTTTATCGATGGCGTCTCTTGCCGTTTGTTGAACCCGACCCTCGCTCACCTGAGCGATTTGATCGAGCAGGTCGACGATCTGTTTGGTCCAGCGGATAAAGTCGCCGGGCAGCATCGCTCCATCGGCCAAAACCGCGTCGAGCCTCGCGCCCGACGCCCATCGATGTATTGGCAGGCTGAAAGAAACATCAGGTGGGGTTGTTTGCCCTAGCTTGTGCCGCTTTGCCAGATACTCGATTTCTTCCCAAACCTGCAGGGTTGACTCCATGACCTCGACGAAGTCTCCACGCGGAGTGCGTGGAGCGATGTCTTCGTCATCACGACGCGCTTCATAAACCAACGCAGCCACGATCGCGGCGAGCGTAGGTGCGTCGACTTTGTTCCATACGTTTAGCCGCAAACACTCGGCGACCAGCAAATCGCGCTCGCCGTAGATACGGGCCAGCTTGAGTCCAGCATTCGTGGTTGAAAGCTCAGTGCCGTCTTCAGCGAGATATTCGAGCTCGACCAGAAGCTCACAAATTCGGTCGAAGGTCTTGGCGACCTGGTTGGTGCGTCCTTCAATCTGGTTGAGTAAATTGTCGGTTTCACGGCGCAGTTTCTGCCAGCGTTCGCCCCAGCGGGCGTGGGTTTCACGGTCTGAACAAGAGTGACAAGGATGCTGTTTCAGTCGCCTGCGCAGGTCGGTCAGGTGTCGCTCGCGAGCGGCCCGACCCTTGGTTTGGCGAATGTCTTTGCCACGCTCGTGCCGAACTCGGCCGGCAGCCAGCTCTCGTTCAATGTCGCTTATTTCGCGTCGCATCTCGGCATAGCCGGCGAAGTCTCCCAGGTGGCATTCCATCGACTTGGCATAGCCTGCGATCGAAACCTCACGGTCCCGAAGTCCCTTGGCAAGCCCGACGACCGAACGGTCGGCCTGGAACTGCGCAAACGACATTTCGAGAACCTCACGCGCTCTATCTCGACCGAAAGCGTCGACCAGATTCACCGCCATGTTGTAGGTGGGCTTGAACGAAGAAATCAGCGGATAGGTGCGCTTGGAGGCGAGGCCGGCAACAACCTGCGGGTCTAGGTTTCCAGACCACTGAATCACCGAATGACCTTGCGTGTCGATTCCGCGTCGTCCGGCACGCCCGGTCAGCTGTGTATACTCCCCCGGAGTAATTTGCACCCGACCCTCGCCGTTGTATTTGTCCAGACGGTCGAGAACCACGGTTCTAGCCGGCATGTTGATGCCGAGAGCGAGGGTTTCGGTGGCAAAAACTACTTTGACCAGTTTGCGCAGAAAGAGTTCTTCGACCACCTCCTTGAATGCAGGCAACATGCCAGCATGGTGCGCGGCCACTCCTCTTTCGAGAGAGTTTAACCACTCGAAATAGCCGAGGGTAGCTAGGTCTTCATCAGCGATGTTGGCACATTTTTCTTCGACCAACAGTCGGATTTCCCGTCGCTCTTCGGCGTCAGTCAGGCGCAGACTGTGCCGAACGCACTCCTTGACGGCCGCCTCGCAAGCGGCTCGTGAAAAGATAAAGAAGATTGCGGGTAAAAGATCTTCGTCTTGAAGAATCTCGATGATTTCTGGCTTCGAAACCTTTGGGATTCGATTCTGTTGTTTTTGCCAGTTGTTGTCGTGCCCGCGTCTACCGCGCGCTGGCTTGTTCACCGGTTGACGCAGCTTGTTTGCGTGACGCTGACTCAGTTCGGGATTGACGCGATTGCCATTCGGTTCGAACAACTCGAGCAATTCGTCACCGAACAGAACATGTTGGTTTAGTGGTACTGGCCGGATTTCGGAGACGATGATTTCGGTCTCGCCACGCACCTCGTCGAGCCAGGCACCAAACTCTTCGGCGTTCGAAACCGTTGCACTCAGTGAGACGATTTTCACATCCTTTGGCAGGTGCAAAATCACCTCTTCCCAAACCGCTCCCCTGAAGCGATCTGCGAGATAGTGCACCTCGTCCATGATCACGTAACCAAGGCTCATCAGAGCATCGGAGTTGGCATAAATCATGTTGCGAAGAACCTCGGTGGTCATCACCAGGATGGGCGCGTCGCCGTTGTTGTTGGTGTCCCCGGTGAGCAAGCCGACCATTTTTTCGCCGTAGCGAGTCGCAAGTTCGGCATACTTTTGGTTGCTCAGGGCTTTGATCGGAGTCGTGTAAAAGACCTTCAAGCCCTTTGCGATCGCGAGGTGGATTGCGAACTCGCCTACAACTGTCTTTCCCGCGCCGGTTGGCGCAGCAACCAGAACACCTTTGCCTGAGCTGAGGGCATTGCAGGCGCGTTGTTGAAAATCATCCAGCGGAAACTTCAAGAGTGCGGTGAATGTGGTTAGCTCTGGGTTCGCCTGTTGCTTTCGAGATCTTGCGTAGCGTTCGGCAGGGCTCAGCTCTTCTTCGCTCACTAGCCGCTAGCCTTCGATTTCTTGCTCGATGGCGACGGCTCGCTTTTGGCGACGACGATCGGTGATAAACGCCACACCACCCGAGGCAAAGTAAAGAATGGCAAGCGGAACCATTAGAACAAACATCGAAAGCGGATCGGCAGTCGGCGTTGCCACGGCACTAATCACCGCTATGACGAAAATCGCTATGCGCCAAGACTTGAAAATCGCCTTTGCGGTAATTAGATTAGCGAGATTAAGAATCACCAGGATCACCGGCATCACGAACGCTAGGCCAAAAACCAACAAAATGCGCAGATTGAAGAGGATGTAGTCCTTGGCATTGATGATGTTCGTAGCACCTTCAGGGGTAAGTCCCAGCAGCGCCGTCATGAACGCAGGCAACGAAACCCAGGCCAGCCAAGCGCCAGCCAAGAACAGTGGAATCGCGGTTAGTAAGAATGCCAGTGTGTAACGTCGTTCGCGCTTTCTCAGAGCGGGAGTTATGAATGCCCAGAGGTGATAAAGCCAAACCGGTGATGTGGCCAGCAAGCCCAGAAAAATTGAAACCTGCAGCCTCAAGTCAAAGGCCGACATTACATCTGGAAAATTTACGCTGATTCTCGAATCGGCTGCAGCCAGAGCGTCTAACGGGGCCTTGAGAAGTTGAAAGAACGGGTCATAGAAATACCAACCACCGATAGCCCCGGTCGTCACGAAAAGCGCAGACCAAAAGAGGCGCTTTCGGAGTTCCCTGAGGTGACCCCCAAGGCTCATACGCGCCTCGGGATTCTTTTTGCGAGCCACTGTCTATTCGGCAGGCTTGTCTTGCGACTTAGGCTTCTCGTCGGTGTTGTCGACAGGTGCATCGCTCTTCATTTCTTTTTTGAAGACGCGAAGCGACTGAGCTAGCCCCTTGGCCAGGCCTGGGAGCTTAGGAGCGCCCCAGAACAGCAGAACGATGACCAGGATGATGATCCACTCGAAACCCTTTGGAATCACTGGAGCCTACTTTCGTCGTAATCGATATCTTTGAGCCTAGAAACAAGCCTACGCTGTCGGTCTTCTTTGCGTTGACGGTTGGCCTTTTCGACACCCTTTCGGCGCTTGATTACCGCTTCTTCGGTTAGTTCTAGAGCGGAAACCAATTTTGGAAATTCGGCAGCTTTTTCTTGGGCCGCTTGCAGCTTGTCTCGGATGGCTTCGAGACGTTTCACAGGCGCTCGAAGTGATTTGGCTCGCGCCACGAGATCCCAAAGGATGTAGGCATAAATGGCAAGCGCGCCAAGAGCGATACCAACGAAAATCCAGAACCAGAACCAGAAACCCACGGCTATTCCTCGTCTCCGGGTGCCTCAGAAGGGATGCTCTCACCGAGGCTGCCTAGCGCGTAGATTCTAACGATGTCTCGGGCTGCTGCTGGCTCGATTACCCTCGCCGCTCCCCCGTATTTGCTGATCAAGTGGCCTAGGTTTGGCAGGTGGCCAACCTTGATTGTCACGCGAATGGTGCCTCGATTAGTTGAGGTAGAGGTTTCAACGTTCGCGTATTCGGCGACCAACTCGTATGCCTCGGGATCAACCTCGACCACAACATCCGTGTCGTGCTCACCCGGAACGTAAAGTCTGTCTTCATCCTCAATTGCCAATAGAGCAACCTCAGCGGCTGCGCTTCTCGCTTCGGAAAGCAGTTCGACCGAGCGCATGCGATTTAGCCTGAATGACTTGCTCGCTTCACTGGTCGGGCACCATGCCCGCAAATACCAAACCGAACCACGAGGGTCTATGCGGAGCGGTTCGAGAATGCGATCGGTCGATTCGCCTCGCTGGTTCGTGTAGTTGCAGCGCACTTGAATGCCGGCCATGATGGCTTTTCGCAGCAGTGAAACGTCTGCTCCGATGGTGCCGAATTCATAGGCGATGGTTGGTGGGCTTGAGGTTGGTTGCGAACTCGACAGCAGGGTTATCAGTTCATCGATTTCTTCTTCGACCGCGAACTCTGGCAGGGTGCGCAGGTATGAAAGCCCCGCGGCGATTGCGGAAGCCTGACGAGTTGAAATCCTAGGTGCATCTGTGATGATGTCGTAGTTCAAAAAGGCCAGACGTTCGGTTTCGTCGAAGAGATCCCAGTCGAAGTTGAATGGCAGACGCTCGAAACCGGTTTCGTCTACTCGACCGGCAACAACCAGCGTAGACATAGCCTTTCTAACGGCCTGCTTGGTCATTCCCATGCGAGCGGCAACGTCGTCGATGTGCATCTCGCCTTCGCGCATGATGAGGCCGATCAGTGTGATCAAAAAGTTGAACTGGTCGTCGCCAGAAAGCACGTTGCGAAGCTTAGGCATGCAGGTTCACCACTTTTTCGAGCCCACGGCGTATGACCTCGGCGAGTTCGGGAGGTGAAACAACTGTCACGGTCGGACCAAACTCGCGAATCTGTTCGGCGAGCAGGTGGAGGTCCATGAAGTTCAGGGTTACTTCGCCATCTGGACCCGTGTGATGCTCGAGCTCGTAGTGAACCCATGCTTCGGTTTTAGGTTCAACCTTGAGAACCGCGACGTTGCCATCGGTGAACTCGTTGAGCCGTCTGGTGGCTTCTTCGAGCTGTGCGGAAGTTGCGGTATTGAACTTATTTCCGGTTTCTGAAATTCGGCTGACGATGCGCTTGAGCATGAAGTTTCGAATGTCGTTTCGACCGACATCCCAGCACATCAAGAGCCACTGACCAGAAACGTGGCGCACCTGCCAAGGCTGAACGACTCGAGTGGTTACTTGGTGGTCTGGAGTTCGGTATTCGAAGGTAACTTCGAGCCCATCTCTGGCGGCTTCTTCGAGTTGAAGAATTCCAGGTTCGTTGGTGAGGATGCGCGGTGCAAAGCCGGCCAGATCGAGGCCGTCGCTTGGCATGCCAAGCGCTTTAAGTCTCATCACAGCTCGGGATGCCTCGGTTGAGAAGCTTGCCCTCGCCCAAACCTTTGCTGCTAGTTCGAGCAACCGAAGCTGGTTTGGTGTGAGATTCGTGCCTTTTGGCCAGACGAAGGTATCGGCAGGGATGAAGTAGCGACTCTGCTGGTTGTCTTCCATATCGGAGTTGCGGGTGAAAGTGACAACCTGAACGCCCATCTCCTTTAGAGCGGTCTTGTCACGTTCGAACTTTTTGTTGAGAGCATCAACCTTGGCGCCCGACTCGATCATCATGCGGTATCCGCGCACCGACTTGAAAAGTTCTTCTTTGGTAAACCCGTAAGGGTTGCTCAAGAGAGTCAGAGTCAAGCTGAGCAAGCGCTCCGCGCTGTCATCCCCTTCGGGTTGCCAGTTTGACGCCTGATCTTGATCTGCCATCGAAGTTTCTAAATCACCAGCTACTTCTGAATTCCAAGGATGTCGATCACGAACACGAGCGTGGAATTGGCTGGGATTGTTCCCTGAGCCTGAGCGCCGTATCCGAGGTTTGGCGGAATCACCGCAACGATTTGCGAGCCAACCTTTTGGCCGACAACTGCGTCAACGAATCCCTGAATCAGCTGGCCTTTGGCGATAGTGAATGTCGCTGGAGTGCCCTTGTCCCATGAAGAGTCGAACTTAGCTCCATCGGCCCAAGTGTAGCCAGCATAGTGAAGAAGCACCGAGTCGCCTTCAGTAACCGTTCGGCCAGCGCCCTCGATTAAGACTTCAAGAGCTGTGGCTTCCTGTCCGTCTTTCGAGGCCTTCGGGAATGGTGACTCGGTTGGAATCTTTACGCCAGGGATGCCGTTGACGGCACGCACGATTGTTGGAAAACCGGTCTGCCCAGCTCGCTCGTTACCAACGGCATAAGGCAGGTAAACCTTGTGAATTTGCATGATGAAAAGCACGTCGTCGTTCTTGCCGAGCTTGAGTTGCTCGATGCCTTGGTTTTGGTGAATCACAGAGGCGGGAAACAAGATCGCAACACGGCTCCCCTCGTGAACACTGCCTAGGGCCTCACAAAAACCAGGTTCTTGATCTGGGTTTAGCACCTGAACCGAAGCACCACTGCCGTCGAACGAGGTCGGCTGAAAGACATCGCCGGTGCCAGCGTTTACGCCAAGGTACTCGAGGCTAACGGTCTGGTTTCCGGTGATGATCGGGCCGGTACCTTCGGAAAGAATCTTGGTTTGCACTTCTTTGGACGAAAGCGGAGTGGCAAAGTCAACCGTTGGCGCAGCATCCGTGCCACCCACGGTGACTCGATCAATTTCGCGACCCGAGGTTGGCTGGGTCGTTACATCGCCACAAGCTGGTTTGAGGGTGTCAAACATTGCCTGTTCCGAGTCAATTGATGAGCAAGAGCTGAGCGACAGAGCCAACACAGCTGCCGAGACGGCGGCGAGCAGTTTACGCAAGATGATTCCTTCGATTTTTTATTAAGTCTAGTTGTGCTTTATTCGGCAGTCGGGTCATTACGCTGCACGCTGACATCCGCCGATTGCTGTGCGTTGCGGATGTTTTTGCGGAGTTTCTTGTCGGAAACGCGCTTTTGCCCGAGATGGTCGGGATTCCAGACCGAAATGTCTTCATCGGCGAAATCGCTCTTGCTCGGCCGCGACTTGAACTCGGGTAGAACCGTGCCGTCGGCTAGCTTTCGCGCCGTGATCAAGAAACCGGTGTGCCCGATCATGCGGTGTTCTGGTCGAACGGCCAGACCTTGAAGGTGCCATGGTCGCACCATCGATTCCCAAGCGGATGGCTCGGCAAAGCGTTTGCTCTCGCGCAACGCCTCGGCAAGTCGAGAAAGTTGGGTAACAGTCGCTACGTAGCCGATAAGCAGGCCGCCCGACATTAGGCAATCGGCCGCCTGTTCGATGCACTCCCATGGCGCGAGCATGTCGAGAACCACTCGGTCGATAGACCCGGACTCGACCGTGGCCGGAAGCTTGTCTTGAAGGTCGCCCAGGGTGACCGTCCAGTTGTCGGGGCGATAGCCGAGCTCGGTGACCACGTTTCCCTGCGCGATCTCGGCGAATTCTTCGCGACGCTCGAACGAAAACAGCGCACCTTCGGTTCCCACGGCACGGAGCAGATACATGCTTAGTGCGCCCGAACCTACGCCGGCCTCGACGACCCGAGCGCCAGGAAAGATGTCACCCTCGACGACGATTTGTGCAGCATCCTTGGGATAAATAATCGCGGCCCCGCGTGGCATCGAAAGCACGAAGTCGGTCAGAAGTGGTCGCATGGCAAGGTATTCGATGCCGTTCTGATTTTTGACGATCGAACCCTCTGGCTTGCCGATGATTTCATCGTGCTTCAGGTCGCCTCGGTGGGTGCCAAAGGCGGAGCCCTCGACCAAGGTGATGGTGTTGATTCGACCCTTTGGGCCGGTCAGCTGAACCTTGTCCCCCACGCGAAATGGGCCGCGCTTTAGATGATTTGTCATTCGTCCCTAAATAGGTTTTGCAGGTCTTGAACGGTGACCCCGTCGAGGGTCGGCCATAGAATCCGGCCAGATTTTGCTGGGATGTTCATCATATTCGGTATTCCCACCGCTTTGGTATTCGCGGCCTCCGCCGAGGTTAGGCCGTTCACGGAATCTTCGAAGGCTACGCAGTCTTCAGGGCGAACGCCTAGGAGTTCCGCCGCCTTCAGGTATGGTTCCGGGTGAGGCTTGCCACGCACCACATCGTCACCGGCAACGATTACGTCGAAGGCTTCAAAGCCGATGGCGTCGACCACTTGAAGTGCGGTTCTGCGCATCGACATGGTCACCAGGGCGGTCTTGATTCCTGCTTCACGCAGCGTCAGCAGCAGTTCCCGAGCGCCTGGTCGCCAGGGCACCTTCGAGCCCAGCAAGTTGTTTACCGAATCGGTGAGTTGACGCACGATTTCGACCGGTTCGAGGTCGGATTGAAGGTGAGCCTTGATCAGTCGTGAACTTTCATCGAGGCTCAGGCCGATTAGGTTTTTGCCGTCTTCCTCGGTCCAGTCTTTTCCGTGGTTCTCTGCCAGCGCACGCTCCGATGCCATCCAGTAATACTCGGAGTCGATAAGCGTTCCATCTAGGTCGAAAAGGACCGCCGCGGGGTTAGTGGAAGCGTCAAACATACCCCTCGAGTTTAGCCCCGCCAAAGTTTCGCTTAGAGTTTTATCTAGCGTATTGACAGGGGTTTTTAAGTGTCTTCAATCTTCTCGGGAAGAACTCTTATCGTAGGTTTCGACGGTTGGAGTGACTCCGCCGACGCCGCGAGCGGGGCCGCCAAGTTCATGACCGTCTCGGCCGAAGCCGAAATGGTTGGACAAATCGACTCCGAGGAGTACTACGACTTTTTGTTCTCCAGACCGCAGGTCGTGCTCGACGAAGATGGCGAGCGCCAGCTCAACTGGCCAACCGCAGAGCTTTACGCACCAACTTTCGAATCCGATGTGCCCAACCAGTTCGAGCGAGTCTTCTTTTTGCTCGGGTCCGAACCGAGCCGGCGGTGGAAGGCATTTGTCTCGGAAATCATGGAAATGATTCTCGACCAAGACATTCAGGCAGTGATTTTCTTGGGTTCGATTCCAGCGGATGCTCCGCACACGCGTCCGGTTCCGGTGAGCGCTCACAGCCAGAATCAGCTGGTTAGAGAGCAGACCGGCGCTGAAAAGAGCAACTACCAGGGACCGGTTGGCATTCAGTCGGTGCTTGCACTCGAATTGGAGCGGGCCGGAATCCCGACTCTCGCTCTCTGGGCTTCGGTTCCGCATTACGTTCAAAACGGCCCTTCACCGAAGGCGATGCTGGCATTGGTCACCGAGATTGAACGCTACCTGGGTGTCTCGTTTGACCATGGTGAGCTTGCCAACGACGCATTTACCTGGGAACGCAACATCGACGAACTGGCTGAGAACGACGAGGATATGGCTGGTTACATCGAGCAACTCGAGCAAAGTCGTGATGCATCCGATTCAGAGGCGGCCAGCGGTGACGCGATCGCGATGGAGTTTGAAAAGTTTTTGGCGAATCAGAATGAAGCCAAGGATGTCGGCGAAGATGGTGAGCCGGAGAACTAGTTGAGGCTTTTGCCTAGGTTATGCGGTGAGTATCCCAGTCGATAACCCGACAATCAGCAAGAGGCCGACCGCTACGCGCCAGATCACAAATGGCATAAACGAGCCACGCTCGAGATATTTGAGCAGATACCCGATCACCAGGTAGCCGACCACAAACGACACGACAGTCGCGACCGCGGTTGCAATGATTGCCGAAGAAGAAAGATCGCCGACGGTTTTGGCGAACTCGTAAAGTCCGCTTGCGATTACTGCCGGTATGGCGAGCAGGAATGAGAACCTTGCCGCGGCCGCGCGGGTATAGCCGAGCAGCAGACCGACCGTGATGGTTCCGCCAGAGCGAGACACTCCAGGGATGACTGCCAGGGCCTGCCCGAGTCCGTAAAGTAGCCCGTGCTTGACCGAAAGCTCTTCGATCGGAGTCGCCTTCTTGCCGATCTTGTCGGCGAAACCGAGAAGCAAACCAAAGGCAATCAGCGTGAACGCGACAATGCTCAGGTTGCGAAGGTCGTTTTCGATGAAATCTTTGAAAAGTAGCCCGATGACCGCCACAGGAATAGAGCCAGCAATCACCAACCAGCCCAGCTTGGAATCCTGAGTTTTGGTTTGCGAACCTGGCTTGAGGCTGGCAAACCATGCTTGGGCGATGCGAATGATGTCTTTCCAGAAGAAGAGCAGCACGGCGGCTTCGGTGCCCAACTGGATGGTCGCGATGAACGCGGTGAGCTCTGGGCGGGTCAAGCTCGAGTCGAGGCTGAAAAGTTGTTCGGCTATCTGAACGTGAGCGCTAGAGGAAATCGGGAGGAATTCGGTGAGCCCTTGGATGAGCCCGAGGACTAGGGCTGAAAAGAAATCCAATTACTCTCCGTCGTCGGCTTCTTCGAAAGGTAGCCATTCACCGAAGGCTGCCTCGAGCGACTCTTCGTAGTCGAGGAACGCGTTCTTGAGCACGTTATAGGCATTTGCCACGGCTGGATCGTCATCGGATCTTCGCATTGTGACGGCTTCGTGATGGCGTTCAAGGGCTGCAATGAACTGGGCCAATGCGTGTCTAGTTTCGGTAGCCATAGCCCTAACCTACTCCCCCGAGCCTCTTTGCAACAGCATCCGCGGTCGAATGAAACCAGCGTTTCGTGTTAGAGTGGTGAGTCGTTGCAGACACCTGTCCGGGTGGCGGAATGGCAGACGCGCTAGCTTGAGGTGCTAGTCCTCATTAGAGGGTAGGGGTTCAAGTCCCCTTTCGGACACAAGAAATCCCGACCAAAAAAGTCGGGATTTTTCTTTTGCGACAACTAGAACTAATCCCTGAGTTGCTTGGCAATCGACGACACCATTTTTCGATCGCCAGCGATCAATATGTGCTCCGTGTTGCGCTTTGCGCCGGGGTTTCCCACTCGCTCGCCGGATTTGTTGAACACGCCAATTTGTGAACCGATGTACCTTTTGAAATCTACATCGAGCACCTCCACGTGCCCGTTCGAAGAGCAGATTTCGATTAGTTCGTCTCGGGTGAGCCACGACTCGTTGTTGTAACTCAGCACCAAGGTTTCGCATTTGACTCCCTGGATCAGCTCGCGAATGGCCCGGGGCATGTCTGGCTTCGAGTTGAAACGGCTGCGATGCTCGGCCTCGCGAACATCTGTGCGCTTGTTAGCGATGCCATAGACCTCCGGGGCATCCCAGCGGACCAGGGTTTCCCAGATGTGATAGTTCGCGAAATAGCGATGTTGGTTATAAGGCGGATCGAGGTAGGCAAGATCTGCGCTGGGAAGCTGTGGTGCGATCTCCATGGCGTCTCCCCTAATCGCCACACCATTTCCGGCCAGAAGGCCGGGGTTGGTCAGCTTGAGGGCAGAGTAGGACCGTTTTGACCACTGCTTGAGATAGGCCATTTGAATGCCCGTCGTGGAATCGACGCGATCGGCCGCAAGAATCAACGACGCGAGCAATGGCTCATACAGCCAGGTCGAGCGATAGTCAGTCTCGATGCGATCGCGAACGGCATCAATTTTTTCACCGTTCATCGGTTGAAAATAACGGGCATCCTCGCAGAAGGTCTTGGTGAAATAACCAGCACTCGGAGCGACCGAATTTAAACGGGCAACCGCATCCTCGAGTTCGTTCTGGTCGCAATCTTTGGCATCGATGGCAATCCAGGTCTTGGCAAAAACTTCTGAATAGCTCGCGGTATCCACGGCCGTGACCGCGAGCCCCTGCTCTTTAAACCTTCTGGCCACGCGAGTAGTTCCGGTGAATAGATCCAGTGCGGTTTTCGAACCTGTCGCGGTTGCGATTTCGCCAAGCATCGGCACCAACGTGCGCTTCGAGCCCAAATACTTGATCACTCGTCAAAGTTACACTTGTTCTTGTTGAAAGGATGGGGTGCATGTCTTCACTGACCCTCGGGCTGCTAAGGCATGGCGAAACCGACTGGAACGTTCAAAGCCGCCTTCAAGGAACCAGCGACATTCCACTAAACGAAAATGGCATCCTTCAAGCCGTGCGGGCCGCTCGAGTGATCGAATCCAAAGATTGGGATTTAGTGGTGTCTTCGCCACTTTCTAGAGCCCGTGAGACGGCTCGAATCATTTCGGATGCTAACGCTCTCGGCGAGGTAATCATCGAGCCTTTGCTACTCGAACGCGCCTTCGGCGAGGCCGAAGGACTCAACTACCACGAGTGGAAGTTGACCCACGACCCCAAGCAAGGCATTCCCGGCGGAGAATCACTGGTCGAGCTTGAAGTGAGAGCTTTGAAACTGTTAGAAGAATTGGCGAGCCGTTTTATCGGCAAGAGGGTGCTCGCGGTCAGCCATGGCGCGCTAATCCGCAAGGTTGTTCGAGTGGTCAGCGAGAAGCGTTTACCGCTAGAGGGTGATCGGTTTGCTAATACGAGCCTGACCAAGCTCCACTTTGACGGACACCGATGGAGCGTCAGCGACTATCAGCCGAATCCTCTGGGAGCATAGCCAACCCGACTAACAAGTCGGCTAACTTCTGAGCCGAACTCGACCATGAAAATGCCTCGGCTCGCTCGAACGCTTTGGAACTCATGTTCTCGCGAGTGCCCCGCGCTCGCCGAATCGCAGCCCCAAGCGCCTGCGGGTTTCCAGGTTCAAAATACTCTGCAGCATCTGCTCCGACCTCGCGAAGCACCGGCAGGTCGCTGCAAACCGCAGGCACTCCCCTTGCGAAACCCTCGACCAACGGAATGCAAAAACCTTCGGCCTTCGATGCCGTGACCAAGAGTGTACTGCTGTCGAGAAGCTCGACGTATTGCTCATCCGTGACCCCGTTGTGAAAGACCACGACTGTGGTCTCGCTCAAAGCGAGAGTCGCAAGTTCGTTTCTTCTTCGCTCGTCGATCGGGCTGACCAGGTGAAGTTCGACGTTGTTTAAGCGCTTTGAGCAGCCACGAATCAAGGTTTCGACGTCTTTGTAGGGCATGAACGATCCCATATAGATAACCTTGCTCGGTTGGTCGCCATTTTCATTCGTGGCACCCTCGCGAATCAGCGAACTGGTTGCAGGTGCAAGCCGAATTCGTTCGTCGACGGCGTTAGGAATGACCTCGATCGGTCCGCGGTAGAGCCGCGCAGACACTATTTCGCGTTTTGATGTTTCGCTCACTGTGACGAGTGCATCCGCCTTTCTGAGCAAGAGACGCTGCGGCAAAAAACTCAGGTGATAGGCGCGCCAGAGCAAACGAACCAAAGGGTTGAATTCACGAGGAGGTGTGCGATGACGATAGTAGATCAAATCGTGAATCGTGAGCACGAGCTTGAATTTTCGGCCGATTCCGCCGGTGGTTTGCATCGGTGAAAATATCAGGGATGCTCCCCGCGCGTTCATGCGCTTGGCAAACCCGAGCTCTCGAGGTGAATCCACCGGGCACTCAAGAATGTGGTCGCATCCTTCGGGCAGTTCCTCTAGCTGAGCCTCGTTCGACACAATCGCGGTAACCGGCAGGATTTTGCTCAACTCACGAAACAGATTGACCGCAAAACGGCTAACTCCGTCGGTGTGACCGACTCGAATAAACCGTGCGTCAAAGAAAATGCTCACTGGTTGAGCGTAATGAACTCATCGGTGTGCTGGGCGACGACATGCACGCGCTCGTAGTGCGGTAGGTGGCCGACCCCGAGCATTTCGACGTAGGTGGCGTTGGCATAGAGCGCCGCCGCTTCGCGCTGAGCCTCGATCGAGGTGATGTCGTCTTTGTCTCCGCAGAGAAGCAGCACCGGTTGATTAATCTCGGCCGCGTATTCGGTCAGGTTGTGCGAGCAGGATGCGATGAACGCCTGCTCGGCTATCCTGGTGTTCGCAAACCGGCTGAAATGCGCCTTGTGCTGGGTATGAATCCAAGCTTTCAGAATTGGGTCGTTGCCCTTGTAAAGCACCTCGGTTACCAGCCAGATGACAATTGGATGTCCGAGCATCCAGCGCCCGGCTTTTTCTGGGATGCGCGCCGCAATCTTGTACCAAGCGAGAGAAACCTTGGTCATGATGGTTCTTGGTCCACGCATGGCTGGCATCGACACAGGGTTGAGCAAGGCCAGGCGGTTGCTCTTGGCGAACTTGGTTACATAGCGACCAATCACAATGGTTCCGAATGAGTGACCGAAAATCGTTAGGTCACCTTGGACGTCAGTCGCCTCAACAAATTCATTTAGCCAATCGGCATAGTTTTCGATCGTGTGTTCGACTGGCAAAGGCGGTGCATCACCGAATCCAGGAACTTCAAGAACATAGCAGTCATATGCCGGTAGTGCACCGACGATGGGTTCTACGCCTTGTCTTGTTCCACGGTAGCCGTGTACGAATAGTATCGAGCCCTTGCGTGGCTCAGTGGCTGGATAAAGCCAGTACGGGCTTTTTCCGTTGCTTAGGTGATTTGCATTCAGTTCAGCGCGCCCGATAGCGCTGGTTGCAAAGCCTTCGGTTTGCGAAATCAATTTGATTCTCCTAGACCGAGAAATACTTGGCCTCGGGGTGGTGAAGGATCATGGCATCGGTTGACTGTTCGGGATGCAGCTGTAGTTCTTCTGACAGAGTCACCCCAATGACCTCTGGCTTGAGAAGTTCAACCAATTTGCTTCGATCCTCGAGATTAGGACAGGCCGGGTAACCAAACGAATAACGTGCGCCTCGATAGTCCAGCTTGAAAAAGCCTTCGATCTCTGACGGGTCTTCGCCACCGAACCCAAGTTCGTCGCGAACTCTATGATGCCAGAATTCTGCTAGCGCCTCGGTCAATTGCACAGACAATCCGTGAATTTCAAGATAGTCGCGATACTCGTTCTTGGCATAGAGTTCGTTGGCCGCCTCAGAGATCCGGTTTCCCATGGTCACCAGTTGGAATGGCACCACGTCAATGCGGCCGGAGTCTTTGTCGGCAACGAAGTCGCTCAAACACAGGTGCCGGTCGCGTGCCTGCCGCGGGAAGCTAAACCGAAGTCTTTCGGTGAACGCTGCTCCCCCGCTTCCGCCGTCGGTCGCGCCTTCGGATGGGTGGTGCAGGATGATCAAATCGTCACCGTCACTGACGGCAGGGAAATAACCGTAAACCACGGCCGCCTCCAGCAGCGAATCGGTTTGGATTCGTTCTAGCCACGCGCGAAGACGCGGGCGACCCTCAGTTTCGACGAGTTCTTCATAACTCGCGCCGTCGTCGCCCCGCCCCGGCTTGAGGCCCCACTGGCCCATGAAGGTTGCCCGTTCGTCCAAGAAGCTAGCGTAATCACGCAGGGCGATGCCCTTCACGACGCGAACGCCCCAGAACGGTGGAGTCGGAATCGAGTTGTCGGTTGCGACATCCGAGCGGGCTGGGATGTCTTCGAGAGCCGTTCTTTCTAGAAGATTGCCCTTCGGGGTTACCCGCTTTTTTAGTGCGGGCAGTTCGACGGTTTCACCGCGCTTGAACTTGACCAGGGCATCCATGAGTTTTAGACCTTCGAAGGCATCGCGTGCATAGCGAACCTGACCCTCATAGATTTCGGCGAGATCCTGTTCGACGAAAGCTCGAGTGAGCGCCGCACCGCCGAGAATTACCGGCCAGCGAGTTGCGACGCCACGCTGGTTCATCTCCTCCAGGTTTTCGCGCATCACCTGAGTGGACTTCACCAGCAGGCCGCTCATGCCGATCACGTCTACGTTGTGCTCATCGGCCGCGATCAAGATGTCGTTCACCGATTGCTTGATGCCGATGTTCACAGTGTCAAAGCCGTTGTTGCTCAGGATGATGTCGACCAGGTTTTTGCCGATGTCGTGCACGTCGCCGCGCACGGTGGCCAGCAGGATCTTGCCCTTGCCCGAGTCATCGGTTTTTTCGATGTGAGGTTCGAGGTGAGCCACCGAGGCCTTCATGACTTCTGCACTTTGCAACACGAACGGAAGCTGCATCTCGCCTCGGCCGAACAGTTCACCGACCACCTGCATGCCGGCAAGGAGGTGGTCATTGATGATGGCCAACGCCTTCATGCCAGAGGCCAGAGCCTCGTCGAGGTCGGCTTCGAGCCCCTTCTTGTCACCATCGATGATGCGTCGTTGTAGTCGCTCATTCAGCGGCATCGCAGCTAGTTCAGCGGCTCGAGATTGCTTGGTCGCTGCGCTGTCAACGCCAGAAAACTCGTCGAGCAACTGGGTCAGCGGGTCAAAGCTGACATTGCCGTCGGCATCGTATTCACGGCGGTCATAGATCAGGTCTAGAGCGACCTTTAGCTGACGTTCCGGAATCTGAGTCAGGGGCATGATTCTGGCGGCGTGCACTATGGCGGAGGTCAGCCCCGCTTGCGCACACTCGTGAAGGAAAACTGAGTTCAGCACGTGTCTTGCGGCCGGTGAAAGGCCGAAAGATATGTTCGAGATACCGAGTGTGGTCTGCACCCCGGGGAATGCATCGTTCAGGCGTCGAATCGCCTCAATCGTCTCGAGTCCGTCTCGGCGCGTTTCGTCTTGGCCGGTAGCAATCGGAAAGGTTAGAGTGTCGACCACAATGTCGGAAAGCTTCAAATTCCAGTTGTCTCGAAGGTCGGTAATCAATCGAGTGGCAATCTCGACCTTGTGGTCTGCGGTTCTGGCCTGACCGGTTTCGTCGATGGTCAGTGCAACTACTGCTGCACCGTGCTCTTTGACGATCGGCATGATGCGGGCAAATCGCGAGGTCGGCCCATCGCCGTCTTCGTAGTTCACCGAGTTGATCATGGCGCGACCACCGATGCACTCGAGCCCGGCTTCGAGAACTGCGGGTTCGGTCGAGTCGAGCACGATCGGCAGGGTCGTCGAGGTCACCAAACGACTCACAAGGTTTCGCATGTCGGCAACTCCGTCGCGGCCGACGTAGTCGACGCAGACGTCGAGGGCGTGAGCTCCCTCACGGGTTTGCGATTTGGCGATTTCGAGGCACTCATCCCAGTTTTCGGCCAGCATCGCGTCTCTGAACACCTTGGAACCGTTGGCGTTGGTGCGCTCACCGATCGACAGGTAGGTCATAGTTTGGTCGAAAGGTTGGTGCTGATAAAGGCTGGCCAATCCCGGTTCGTTGATCCAAGCGGGTCGGCTCGGATTTTCGGCGGCAACGCTTTTCGCAAGTTGAGCGATGTGCTCCGGGGTGGTGCCACAGCAACCACCGACCATGCCGGCACCGTATTCACGCACGAATTGGAGTTGCGCTGTGGCTAGTTCGTGAGGCTCAAGTGGGTAGTGTGCGCCATCCGAGGTTAGAATCGGCAGGCCGGCGTTAGGCATGACGACGAGAGGCAGTTGCGAGTATTTCGAAAGATAGCGAAGGTGTTCGCTCATCTCGGTGGGCCCGGTTGCGCAGTTGAGCCCGATCGCGTCGATGCCGAGAGCCGAAAGAGCGGTCAGGGCCGCGCCGATTTCGGATCCAAGAAGCATTGTTCCGGTGGTTTCGATGGTTACCGAGACGATGATTGGTCGATACTCCCCCAGAGCCGACATTGCACGTTTTGCGCCAACTACGGCCGACTTCGCCTGCAACAAATCCTGGGCAGTCTCGATCAACATGGCATCGGTGCCACCTAGCAGGAGCCCACGCACCTGCGCCTGATAGGCATCGCGCAGAATTCTGAACTCGGTGTGACCCAGAGTTGGCAGTTTCGTGCCAGGACCAACCGAACCGAGCACCCAGCGCGGTTTCTCCTTAGTCGCTGCGGCATCGGCTGCTCGGCGGGCAATCGCCGCACCAGCCAGGGCCAGTTCTTCTATGCGGTCTTCGATGCCATACTCGGCTAGGTTGGCGAAGTTTGCGCCAAAGGTGTTGGTTTCAATGGCCTCAGAGCCGGCATCCAAGTAGCGTTTGTGAATCGATTCGATAAGTTCTGGGCGAGTCACGTTGAGGATCTCGTTGCAGCCTTCGTGTCCCTGAAAATCCTCGAGAGTTGGCGAAGCCGACTGAATCATCGTTCCCATTGCGCCGTCAGCGACCACGACGCGTTGGGTCATGGCATCGAGCAGGGATTGGGCGCGAGAAGGGAACATTGAAACTAAATTCTAACCGCCACGCCCCCGATAAACTTGGGGCTGGGCCGAATCCATTTCTCAAAACGAACGATCAGGAAACGCAGATTAGCAACATCAGTCGCATCACCGAGCAAGCACGCCAATCGAGTCGAGCAACGCTTTCGTTCGAATTTTTTCCTCCCAAGGATGATGAAGCCACCGACTCGCTTTATGCGACCTTCGACCAACTTGCCGAACTCAAGCCCGATTACATCTCGGTGACCTACGGCGCAGGAGGTTCCAATCGTGAACGCTCTCTCGCCGTGGTTGAGAACCTCGCCACCAAGGTGCCGACGGTCGGCCACCTGACCTGCGTCGGGGCTTCGCGCTCTGGCACTCTCGACATCATTCACCGCTACGAAGATGCTGGAGTTGCGGCCATCCTCGCGATTCGAGGCGATGCGCCAAAAGATAACCTGGATGCGCTCGCCGAAGGCGAACTGAAGACCGCGCTCGAGCTGGTGCAACTCGCGAAGAGCGCTACCGGAATCGAGGTCGGTGTTGGCGCTTTCCCCGAGGGGCATCCCGAGTCGGAAAACCTTGACCACGACATCCGAGTATTAAAGCTGAAAGCCGAAGCCGGTGCAGATTTTGCAGTGACGCAGCTGTTTTTCTCAGTGCAGATGTATGTCGATCTGGTTGAGTCGGCCGAGAATGCCGGAGTAATGATTCCGATCGTGCCGGGTCTCATGCCGATTGCTAATGCCAAGCAGGTGCTTCGAATGGCGTCGCTCAGCGGTGCTAGGGTTCCCGAGAGGCTTGTGAGCGCTCTAGAAGAGGCCGATGAGGCCACCGCGCGACGAATCGGCATGGATTTCACCGCAGAACTCGGTCGTGACCTCTTGGCCGCTGGCGCTCCAGGGCTTCACATTTTCACTCTGAACCAGAGTGCGGCCGCTACCGAGATCGCTCGAGCTACTGGGCTCGCCTGAGACACAATGTCGTCACGCGCGGATAGTGTTTGAGCGTGAACTCTTTTCTGTTTGATTTGCCGCAGTCTCCCCTTCCAGCCTGGGCCAAGAAATTGGCGGTCTTTGACCTAGAAACCACCGGTTTGAATCTCAAAGAATCCAGAATCGTAACGGCTTGTGCAGCGCTGATCGATGAAAACGGTCAGGTCATTGGCGAAGATGTTGAATGGTTAGCCGACCCAGTAATCGAGATTCCAGAAATCGCTACTTCGGTTCACAAAATCACCACCGCCTACGCACGCGAGCACGGCAGGCCGGCGGCAGAAGTCGTTGGCCAGATTGTCGAACGCCTTCGTGGCTACTTCGAGCAGGGCATTCCGGTGGTGGCCTATAACGCCCCTTACGACTTCACGATCTTGCACTTCGAAGCGCTTCGCCACGGTGTCGAACCTTTGCAAAACCCGAGTCCGGTGGTTGACCCTCTGGTGATTGACAAGTTTCTAGATCGCTATCGTGGTGGCAAACGCCGGCTAGAACTGACCGCCGATTTTTATCAGGTTCCGCTTGATGATGCACACAATGCAACCGCAGATGCGGTTGCCGCAGGTCGAGTCGCGCAAGCCATCGCCAGAAAGTTTTTTGATCGGCTCGATGTCTCGGCAGAACAACTTCATCAGTCTCAGGTGGCTTGGGCTAAAGATTTAGACCTGGATTTCGCCCGCTTCATGCAGGGCAAAGATCCCAGCTTTCAGCCGCAACTCGGTTGGCCACTCAAGTTTCAAGAAGAAAAATAGCCTTTCTGAAACCGAACTCGGCTCGCAACTGCCGTTAAATCGAAAAACCTCACCGAATGGTGAGGTTTTTCGTTTGAAGCTTGAATTAAGCGCCGAAGCCCTTGTAGCGGGTGTTGAACTTCTCCACACGTCCGGCGGAGTCCATGATCCGCTGCTTGCCAGTGTAGAACGGGTGCGAAGCCGACGAGATTTCGACGTCGAACACAGGATAGGTGTTTCCGTCTTCCCACTCGATGGTCTTGCTCGAGGTGACGGTCGAGCGGGTGAGGAATGCAACACCCGAGGCCAGGTCGCGGAAAACGATCTGCTCGTACTTAGGGTGGATGTCAGCCTTCATGCGAATAACTTCCTAAAGTCTAAAGATTTGGCTCTCGCCAGGGATTTGCGGTGCAACGGCACCAAGGGAAAACTATACCAGACTAGTGGGCTCTAGCGCGATACCTTCCTTCAACAACATCCACGGTGATCGGCAACCCGAACGCCTCGCTGATCTTGTCGGAGGTGATGGTGTGTTCGATTTCGCCGGCGGCAAAGATTTTGCCGTTCTGCAAAATCAGTGCGTGAGTGAAACCGGCCGGAATTTCTTCTAGGTGGTGCGTAACCATGACGATAGCCGGAGCGCTCGGAGCGCTTGCATAGGCACCGATGATTTTGATGGTTTGCTCTCGAGCCGCCAAATCCAGGCTCGCAACTGGCTCGTCGAGCAGCAGCAGTTCCGGGTCGGTCATCACGGCTCGGGCAATCTGGGTGCGTTTGCGTTCGCCATCAGACAGCGTTCCGAAGGCGCGATCGGCAAAATCTTGAAGGTGCCATTCCGCCAGCACTCGGCGAGCTCGACGCTCGTCAATCTCGTCATATTTTTCGTTCCATCGGCCGGTAACCGCATAAGAGGCGGTCATAACAGCATCGAGCACGGTTTCCGAGTTTGGAATGTGTGCTGCGAGAGCAGAGGAAGCGAAACCGATTCGGGTGCGCAGTTCGAAGACATTGACCTCACCGAGAGTCTCAGCGAGAACCTGCGCGGTGCCCAGGCTCGGATGAATCTGGGCTGCGGCAATTCTCAACAGGGAGGTTTTTCCTGCCCCGTTTGGACCGATGATGACCCAGCGCTGGTTGTCTTCTACCGTCCAGTGGATACGGTCGAGAATTGGTTTTGAGTCGCGAACAAGCGACACGTCATCGAGTCGAATTACCGTGGTCATGACAGCCAGCCTAGGCGAAGTTTGCTATCGCATCGCGGTAAACCGAGATGGTGTCAGAGGCAATCTGATCCCAAGAGAAGTGCTCTTCGACTCTGCGGCGTCCAGCAGCACCAAAGGCTTGAATGTTTGGGTTCTCGAGCATTTGATTCAGGGCTGCAGCAAAATCTGATACGAACTTGGTCTCGTCTAGGGGTTTGCCCGAACCATCCATCAATTGCTCGATTGGAACTAGCAAACCCGTTTCTCCGTGCGCGACAACCTCGGGAATGCCGCCGGTAGCAGTTGCCACAACAGGTATGCCACAGGCCATCGCTTCAAGATTCACGATGCCGAGCGGTTCATAAATCGATGGGCAGGCGAAAACCGTCGCCGAAGAAAGAACGGCAATTAGTTCGGCTCGGCTCAGGTGCTTTTCGACCCAAAGGACATTCGAGCGGGTCATCTTGAGTTCGTCGACCAGTTCGGTGACTTGAGCCTGAATCTCCTTTGTATCTGGTGCTCCAGCGCAGAGCACCAGCTGCACATCACTGGGCAGCTCTTTGGCCGCCTTCAGAAGGTAGGGCAAGCCTTTTTGCTGGGTGATGCGCCCAACAAACACAACGGAACGCTGTTCGGGATCGATTCCGAGATTTCTGACCAGGTCTTCATTTCGCGCGCTCTGAAATGCCGATAGGTCGATTCCGTTGTGAACTACTGTGACCTTGGCTGGATCAATTTGAGGATATGCGCGCAGGATGTCTTCCCGCATCCCTGCCGAAACCGCGATGATCTTGGTGGCATCTTCGTATGCCGTGCGTTCGATCCAAGACGAGAGGCGGTAGCCGCCTCCGAGTTGCTCTTCTTTCCAGGGGCGCAGCGGTTCGAGGCTGTGCGCGGTGATCAGGTGAGGAATTCCGTGAAGTTTTGAAGCTACCTGGCCGGCAAAGTTGGCATACCAGGTGTGTGAGTGAACGAGATCGGCTCCGGCAACGTCAGAAACCATGCTCAAGTCGGTTGCCATGGTTTGAACCGCAGCGTTTACGCCATCGAACTCGGATGCGTGGGCATAGCCCTTAGTGCCAGCTTCGGCCACTGGTTCACCGAATGCGCGGACTTGCACGTCGATGTGTTGACGAAGAACTTTGACCAATTCGGCCACGTGAACACCGGCTCCGCCGTAGATGAACGGTGGATATTCTCTGGTGATCAAGTCGATGCGCATGTCACAAGATTACAGATATCGAGCCACTGCAAGCGTTTTAGCAATAACATTTGCCTATGAGCAAGCAACAACGAATTTTCGGCATGGTTCTCGCCGGTGGTGAAGGCAAGCGCCTCATGCCGCTAACGGCTGACCGCGCCAAGCCAGCCGTGCCCTTCGGTGGTTCTTATCGACTGATCGACTTTGCGCTGTCAAATCTGATCAACTCCGGCCTTCGCCGCATCGTCGTGCTCACTCAATACAAGTCGCATTCGCTCGACCGACACATTTCTCAAACCTGGCGCATGTCGCCTCTACTCGGTGCCTACGTGGCATCCGTGCCAGCTCAGCAGCGTCTCGGAAAGCGTTGGTTCAGCGGAAGTGCAGACGCGATCTTGCAGAGCATGAACCTACTAAGCGACGAACGCCCAGACATCGTTGTTGTGGTTGGTGCCGACCACGTTTATCGAATGGACTTCGCGCAGATGATCGAAGCGCACATCGAGTCTGGTCGCGGGGTCACCGTTGCGGCTATCCGCCAGCCGATGTCGCTCGCCAATCAGTTTGGCGTCATCGAGGTCGACGCTAAAGATCCAAACAAGATTGCCGCGTTCAAAGAAAAGCCTGCGAACCCCAAGGGCCTGCCAGACTCCCCTAACGAGGTGCTCGCTTCGATGGGAAACTACGTGTTCACCGCATCCGCGTTGATTGACGCAATCGAGCACGATGGTGAACTTGAAAACTCGAGCCACGACATGGGTGGCGACATCGTTCCATACATGGTGGCTCGCGACGACGCTGGCGTGTATGACTTTACCTACAACCAAATTCCTGGGTCCACCGAGCGCGATCACTCCTACTGGAGAGACGTAGGAACTATCGACTCCTACTACGACGCCCACATGGACCTCATCTCGGTTATGCCGGTGTTCAACCTTTACAACACCGAGTGGCCAATCTTCACCCAACAGATCAACCTGCCACCGGCGAAGTTTGTGCACGACGGCGAAGGAAATCAGGGTCGAACAACCGATTCAATCGTTTCGCTAGGAACAGTGGTTTCTGGCGGAATCGTTGAGCGTTCGGTGCTCTCCCCCTGGGTCAAGGTCAACTCCCATGCTCTGGTCACCGACTCTGTGCTTCTCGACGGAGTTCAAATCGGCCGCAATGCCACGGTCCGCCGAGCAATTCTCGACAAGTCTGTTGTGGTCAGCGACGGTGCAATGATCGGCGTCGACCGTCAGCGAGACTTAGACCGAGGATTTACCGTCACCGATTCTGGTATCACGGTGGTTGGCAAGTCCGTCGTCGTCAAACCGTGACCCGGTTTTTCGTTATCTTCGATGTCGATTCGACCCTCATCGAGGATGAAGTTATCGAGTTACTCGCCGATGCTGCAGGTAAGCGGTCCGAAGTCGCCGAGGTGACCGAACGCGCGATGCGCGGCGAGCTCGACTTTGCCTCGTCACTTCAGGCTCGAGTGCAAACTCTCGCCGGGCTTCCCGAAAGTGTTATCGACCACACGTTGGGTCGTATCCAGGTCACAAAAGGCGCTCACGAACTCATCGATGCAATTCATGCCAGGGGTGGCAAAGTAGGCGCTGTATCTGGTGGATTCAACCAACTGCTCGAACCCCTTGCAGCTCAACTCGGACTAGATTTTTGGCGTGCCAACCAACTTGAAATCGTTGACGGAGTGCTCACCGGTGCCGTGGCAGGGCAAATCATCGATCGGCCAGCCAAGGCAACTGCCCTAGCCGAATGGGCAAAGTCGGCTGGAGTTTCGCCCCATCAAACGATAGCTGTTGGTGATGGCGCCAATGACATCGACATGCTCAAGGCAGCTGCGCTCGGAGTCGCGTTCAATGCGAAACCAAGGGTGCGCGAACAAGCCGATGTCGTAATCGCGCGCCAGGACTTGACCGAACTCATCCCACTGCTCCCCTAGCGCAACTGTCGGTTCGTCGATGAGCGCAAATCAGTCCGTGCGCGAAAAAAAGGACACCCGAAGGTGTCCTTTTCTAGGTTTCGAACCGGTTACTGTCCAGTTGAGTGAAGTCCACCGTCAACGTGAACGATTTCACCGGTGGTGGCCGGGAACCAGTCGCTGAGTAGCGCGATGATTCCGCGGGCAGCAGGTTCGGTGTCAGTCAGATCCCAGGCCAACGGTGCACGCTCGACCCAAATCTCTTCCATGGTTGCAAAGCCAGGGATTCCCTTGGCGGCGGTGGTGCGCAGTGGTCCTGCAGAAACCAGATTCACACGCACACCATCTTTGCCCAGGTAGCGAGCGAGGTAGCGCGAGGTCGACTCAAAGGCTGCCTTGGCAACACCCATCCAGTCGTAAACCGGCCAAGAAACCGAAGCATCGAAGGTGAGACCGACTACCGAAGATCCGCTCCTGAGCAGCGGACGAGCCGCCGTGGTGATCGACTTTAGCGAGTAGGCAGAAACGTGAACCGCCGTCGAAACGTCTTCCCACTCGGTCTCCATGAAGTTGCCGCCGAGCGCGGTCTGCGGAGCGAAGGCAATGGCGTGAACGATTCCGTCGAGGTGAGGCAGGTGCTCCTTGACCCGGTCGACGAGCGCGTCGAGGTCATCCTGGTTGGTTGCGTCGAGTTCGATGACCTTTGCACCGTTCGGGAGGCGCTCAGCGATCTTGGTGGTGATTGGTAGCATGCGTCCGAACGAGGACAGGATGATTTCGGCACCCTCTTCCTGAGCCAAACGCGCCACTGAGAATGCGATCGAAGCTTCGGTGAGAACGCCGGTAATCAGCAGTTTCTTGCCTTCTAGAATGCCCATTATTTTCCTTTGAATCGAGGTAACTAAATTGTGCCAGAGTTTGACCGAAAAGCGGGTTAGTGACCCATTCCGAGTCCGCCATCGACTGGGATGACTGCTCCAGAGATATATGACGCATCGTCGCCGGCCAACCAAGCCACCACCTTGGCAACTTCTTCTGGTTGAGCAAAACGACCAGCAGGGATGTTCTTTTTGTATTGCTCGATGGTCTCTTCTGGAAGCACCGAAGTCATGTCGGTGTCGATGAATCCCGGTGCCACAACGTTGGCGGTAATTCCTCGGCCGCCAAGTTCGCGAGTGAGCGAGCGGGCCATACCGACCAGTGCTGACTTGGATGCCGAGTAGTTGACCTGCCCCGCCGAGCCAAGAAGTGCAACGACCGAACCAATGAAAATTACTCGCCCGAATTTTGCCTTCATCATGCCCTTTGTGGCGCGACGAATAACTCGGAACGAGCCGGAGAGGTTGGTGTCGATCACCTGTTCGAACTCTTCGTCGCTCATGCGCATCAGAAGTGTGTCTTTGGTGATGCCGGCATTAGCCACCAAAACCTCAACCGGGCCGAGCTTGGCCTCGATCTCGGCAAAGGCTGCATCAAGTGAATCGGCGTTGGTGACGTCGGCGACCACGCTCAAGGTGCCTGCTGGACCTTCACCCGATCGCACGGTTACTGCCACGCGGTGACCCTGACGCACAAACTCCTCGGCAATCGCGCGACCGATGCCACGGTTTCCACCGGTGATTAGAACGGTTCTTGGGGTTGTCATTGCTCGCCTTCTATTCGGGAATACAGCCACGACGTTGGGGTTTAGACACCTTGAGTCTACCCGCATGAGCGAAAATAGACCGGCAAGCAAATGGAGCCAGATGGCAAAGACCCAGAGCGTAACGTCACTTGGACAAGCGCCTGAAGAAGAACGCAAACGTCGCATGATCAAATACACGGTTGCGATGACCGTGCGCGTGCTTTGCCTAGTTCTTGGGATGGTGGCTCAGGGTTGGCTAATGTGGGTCTGCTTTGCCGGAGCGATTTTCCTGCCATACTTCGCCGTTATCATCGCAAACGCTCAGGGCGACCCTGGCGTGCCAAAAACGGCAAGCAAGGTTGAAGCGCCAACGCTCGCCATTTCTGCCGATGCATTTCGCAACGCATCCAAGGACTAACGGAACCTGAGTTAATTGACTCGTGAAGAAATGTTCCAGAGCTGGGTGCCAGAACCAAGCAACGACGGCAGTGGTCTGGCGCAACCCTCTAGTGCACAAGGATGGGCGCACCAAGCGCTGGGCGGCCTGTGCCGAGCACCTCGATTTTCTGGTTGACTATCTGAGAACCCGAGACTTTTTTCTGAACACCGAGGCCCTATGAGCTACTTCGCGCAATCCTGGAAGCGCTGGCTGATTTGGTTGCTGCTGGCCACGATTTTTGCGATTGCGTGTGCGTTCCTGAGTCAGTGGCAGTTCGATCGTCGGGCACATCGGGTGGCCGAAATCGCTCTGGTGCAAAACAACTACGACTCCCCGCCGGTTTCGCTCGAGGGGCTCAAGACAACGGCAGCGGATAAGTGGCGACCGGTAACAGTGAATGGGCACTACCTCCTCGGGCAGCAACTGCTCGTTCGTAACCGTCCTCAAAACGGCCAACCTGGCTTTGAGACCGTGTTGCCCTTTCAAACTATCGGCGGAGATGTGCTGATCGTGTCTCGGGGATGGTTAGCGACTGGCTCGAAAACCGATTCGCCAGATTTGGTGCCACTTCCAAGTGGTGCAATTCAAACCATCACGGCGCGCCTGGTCGCCTTCGAAGCCAGACCGAACCGAGATGCGCCTGCCGGACAAATCGCGGGAATCAACGTTGACGAGCTCAAGACGAAGTTCGACGGCGATTTTCGTCAGGACTGGTATCTCAGACTTATCTCCGAGTCAGATCAGCAGTCGACCAACCCGATTCCCCTGCTGAAGCCGAGCACCGACGAAGGCAACCACCTGTCCTACGCTCTGCAGTGGATTCTTTTCGCGATTCTCGCCTTTGCCGCGCTCTACTGGGCGATCAACAAGGAATACGAGTTCTATCGCGTTCAGACCGACCCAACTTTTGTGCCGAAGCGCCGCAAGGTGACGCGCTCGCAAATCGACAATGAGGTCGAAGACCGAGCCTAGAGGTCGGCCTCCTGAGCTCGCTAGCTAAGCGAGATTAAGTCGGCGTAACCATCGTTCCAGTGATCCTCGACGCCATCGGGCAGAATCAAAACTCGCTCCGGATTCAGTGCCAGCACCGCCCCTTCGTCGTGCGAAACCAGAACGACCGCGCCGGTGAAGGTTGCGAGGGCGCGCAGAATCTCTTCGCGGCTCGCTGGGTCGAGGTTGTTGGTTGGCTCGTCGAGCAAGAGCACGTTGGCCGAAGACACCACTAGTGAAGCCAGCGCGAGTCGCGTCTTCTCTCCACCGCTCAAAACACCAGCCGGTTTGTCAACATCGTCACCGGTGAACAAGAACGACCCGAGCACCTTTCGAGCATCCGTGTCGGCAAGTTGCGGAGCGGCCTTCTGCATGTTCTGCAGCACCGTCTTCGAAACATCTAAGGTTTCGTGCTCCTGCGCGTAGTAACCGATTTTCAACCCGTGCCCTGGTTCGAGCGCGCCAGTGTCCGGCTTGTCTAAACCGGACAGGATGCGCAGCAACGTGGTCTTGCCGGCGCCGTTGAGTCCCAACACAACAACCTTCGAACCCTTGTCGATCGCGAGGTCTACGGCAGTGAAAATCTCGAGTGAGCCGTAAGACTTAGACAGGTTGCTGGCCATCAGCGGAGTCTTGCCACAGGGAGCCGGGTCTGGGAAACGGATTTTCGCCACGCGGTCGGCTTGGCGAACATCCTCGAGGCCCGACATAAGACGTTCAGCGCGCTTGAGCATCTGCTGCGCGGCCACGGCCTTGGTCGCCTTAGCACCAAACTTGGCGGCCTGGAGTTGCAGGGCGGTTGCCTTCTTTTCGGCGTTCGAGCGTTCGCGTTTGCGACGCTCTTCGTCGGCCTCGCGCTGCTTCAGGTATTGGCGCCAACCCATGTTGTAGACGTCGATGACGGTGCGCATCGCGTCGAGATAGAAAACCCGGTTCACGGTCTCGCCGATCAGGTCGACATCGTGGCTGATCACAATCAACCCACCTTGATAAGACTTCAAGAAATCGCGCAACCAGATCACCGAATCGGCGTCAAGGTGGTTGGTTGGCTCGTCAAGAATCATGGTTTCGGCATTCGAAAACAGGATGCGCGCCAACTCGATGCGTCGACGTTGACCACCGCTAAGCGTCTTGAGCGGTTGGTTTAGGACGTGGTCTTTCAGGCCGAGGTTAGAGGCGATGGCCGCGGCCTCTGCCTCGGCGGCGTAGCCACCCTGAGCCACGAAACGCTCCTCGGCGTTGGCATAGCGCTTCATGGCCGAGTTATAGATCGCCTCATCGACCGAACCCATATCCTCGGATGCTCGTTCCATCTGGGCCAGCAGGTCGCCGAGGCCACGTGCGTTGAGGATTCGCGTACGCGCGAGTTCCTCAGGGTCCCCGGTGCGAGGATCTTGCGGTAGGTAGCCGATTTCGCCAGACTTCTCAACCGAGCCGGCCGTTGGCTGCCCATCCCCTGCCAAAATTTTGGTGAGCGTGGTTTTGCCAGCGCCGTTTCGCCCGACCAGTCCGACCTTGTCGCCTTTGTCCACTCGAAAGTTCACGTCTTGCATCAGCACGCGTGCACCAATGCGAATCTCGAGGTCGCGAACGTTGATCATCGAAAGACTTGGCCTTAGAAAGAATTTGTAACGACAGGCGCTACCAAAGTCCCTAGTCTACAATCGGAGTTGTATTCGAATCCCAAGGAGCCTAATGTCCCTGTCAATCGCACAGCGCCCGACCATCGTCGACCTAGTTTTCAAGCCAAGTCTTGCCACCGACATTGCTCTGATTGCAGCCGGTGCCGGACTAACCGCAGTTGCCGCTCAGCTAGCCATTCCGGCATCCCCTGTTCCTTTTACCTTCCAGACCTTGGTCGTGCTGCTAGTCGGTGCCTCGCTCGGTTCGAAGCGTGGCGTTCTTTCGCTCGGCCTTTACGCACTCCTAGGCCTAGCCGGCATTCCAGTTTTCGCACCAAAGGGTGACGGTTCTCACGTTGTCGGAATCGATGCATTCCTTGGCGCAACCTCAGGCTTCATCTTCGGCTTCATCGCCGCTGCGTTTGTGGTCGGTCTGCTCGCCGAGCGTCAGTGGAGCTCTAACGTCGTCAAGACCTTCGTGGCTTTCGCTACCGGTTCCGCAGTCATCTACCTGATCGGTGTTCCTGTGCTGGCCAACGCGGCTTTCGAAGGCAGCATCGTCGCCGCTGCTCAGTTCATGGTTCCTTACCTGGTCTGGGATGTTGTGAAGGCAGTCATCGCGGCAGGACTCCTGCCAGGTGCTTGGCTCGCAATCAAGTCGCTCAAGAAGTAGACCCTAGAAAAAGTTAAAGGGCGAGCATCCAGTGGATGTTCGCCCTTTTTCTGTGCCGTCTCAGGACTCGGACTTCGATTAGATTGCGAATCCGATCGCGCGCATTTGTTCGCGTCCGTCGTCGGTGATGAGTTCTGGACCCCAAGGCGGCATCCAAACCCAGTTGATTCGAAATGCTTCGACGTGACCATCCAAGGCCTCTGCGGTTTGCTCTTCAAGCACGTCGGTGAGAGGGCAGCCGGCCGAGGTCAGGGTCATGTTGATCAGGAGTGAGCCGTCTTCTTCGCTTTGCTGCAGTCCATAAATCAGACCTAGGTCAACGATGTTTACGCCGATTTCTGGGTCGATGACGTCTTTCAACGCCTCGATTACCTCGTCGTATTTGGCTGGTTCGAGTTCGATTGGCATTATGCCCTTACGTAGCGGTCGTAACCCTCGGCCTCGAGACGCTCGGCAAGTTCTGGGCCGCCCTCTTCGGCAACCTGACCCGCAACAAACACGTGCACAAAGTCCGGCTGGATGTACTTGAGGATTCGGGTGTAGTGCGTGATCAGAAGAACGCCGAGGTCGTTGGCAGCCTTGGCGCGGTTCACGCCTTCGCTCACTACCTTCAGCGCGTCAACGTCTAGACCCGAGTCGGTCTCGTCGAGAACGGCGAACTTTGGCTTAAGAAGTTCGAGCTGGAGAATCTCGTGACGCTTCTTTTCTCCACCGGAGAAGCCCTCATTCACGTTGCGTTCGGTAAAGGCGGAATCCATGCGGAGCCCTTCCATGGCCTCGCGCACTTCCTTGATCCATGGACGAAGCGCTGGGGCTTCACCATCGATTGCGGTCTTGGCGGTTCTCAAGAAGTTGCTCACTGAAACACCGGGGATCTCGACCGGGTACTGCATGGCAAGGAACAGTCCGGCGCGAGCGCGCTCATCTACGCTCATTTCGAGCACGTTCTCACCATCGAGCAAAATCTCGCCATCGGTGACTTCGTATTTGGGGTGTCCGGCAATCGAATAGGCAAGGGTCGACTTGCCCGAGCCATTCGGACCCATGATTGCGTGAGTCTCACCGTTACGGATGGTCAAATCGACACCGCGCAAGATTTCTTTTGCACCCTGTTCGGTTTCAACCGATACGTGCAGGTTTTTGATTTGAAGAATCGACATGATTTCTTTCTTTGTTTAGGCGGGATCGTATTCGAGAAAAATGATGCCGTTTTCGATGAAAACGTCATAGACGGCAACTGGCTCGTAGGCGGGCAGCGACAGGGGCTGTCCGGTTTCTAGCGAGAACTTGGCTCCGTGTGCCCAGCACTCGATCGTTTCGTTGTCAACGAAGCCTTCGCTCAGCGAGATTTCTCCGTGAGAGCACTTGTCGTCGATTGCCTTGACATCACCATTTTTGGTGCGCGCGATCGCAATCGCGTGGTCGCCAACTTTCACACGGATGGCGCGACCTGGCTTGATGTCTTCAACCGGGCAGATCTCGAGTGCCATTAGTCAACGCTCCTAGCTAGTTCGGCTTCGATGGATTCGGTAAGTCTGGCTTCGATTTCTGGAACCGAAATTTGCTGCACAATCTCGTTCAGGAATCCAAACACCACCAGGCGCCGGGCCTGCGATTCGCTGATTCCGCGAGCCTGTAAGTAAAACAGCTGTTCGTCGTCGAAGCGGCCGGATGCACTTGCGTGACCAGCACCGGCGATTTGACCGGTTTCGATTTCAAGATTTGGCACCGAGTCGGCGCGAGCGCCATCGGTTAGCAGCAGGTTGCGGTTTAGTTCGTAAGTATCTGTGCCTTCGGCTGCCTTTCGAATCAAAACATCGCCAACCCAGATTGTGTGGGCCTTCTCCCCCTGCAGAGCGCCCTTGTAGGTGACTCGGGACTTGCAATTCGCCACGGCGTGATCGACAAATGGGCGGTGTTCTAGGTGTTGACCGGCATCGGCAAAATACATGCCGAGCAGTTCGACATCGCCACCCGGCTGAGTGAATTCAACCGATGGGGTCAGACGCACGGTCTTTCCGCCGAGGCTCACCACGATGTGCTTGAGCTTGGAGTTGCGACCGAGCTTCGCAAAGTGAGAAGAGAGGTGAACCGAATTTTCGGTCCAGTCTTGAATGGTGATGACGGTTAACTGCGCTTCATCGCCGACCAGAATCTCAACGTTTTCGGCAAGTTGGGCATCGCCACGGTGGTCGATGACGACAACACCGGTCGAATGGTGCTCTGCGTTGATGACCAGATGAAGTGCGCTTGCCGAGCGATCTTCGCTGACCAAGCTCAACTGAACTTGGCAGTCTGGCTTCGAATCGGATGGAATGTTGATCAGATAGGCAGCTTGGGCGGACTCCCAGGCCACAGCGCTGATCTTGTCTTCTGGAAGACCTGCCTTGCCAAACAGGTCATGGTCTGGTCCAATCCAAGCGGTTTTTACATCATCCGGAGCCTTGAGGGCGAGGTCGCCAGCAAACTCGTCGAACGCATCTACCAGAAAATCAGAGATGCGATCGCCCGGGAGGTAACGCCACTGCTCTTCGCGTTGGCTGATTGCCTCAAAGTCGCTTGACTTGGATGAACGCACTCGTGCGTTTCGAATCTGAAGCGGAACGCCTGCGCCGTGACTGTGCGCAGACAGTCCGTGCTGGGCTGTCTGAGTGAGCTCGGTCATTAGCCGACAGCCCCTTCCATCTGCATCTCGATGAGCTTGTTGAGCTCGAGAGCGTATTCCATCGGCAGTTCTTTGGCGATTGGCTCGATGAATCCGCGAACGATCATCGCCATCGCCTCGTCTTCTGGTAAGCCGCGCGACATGAGGTAGAACAACTGTTCTTCGCTGACTCGAGAAACGGTTGCCTCGTGCCCCATCGAGACATCATCTTCACGAACATCCACGGCTGGGTAGGTGTCGGAGCGCGAAATGGTGTCGACCAACAACGCATCACAGCGCACCGTGTTTGCCGAGTGGTGTGCTCCGGGAGCAACTCGGATTTCTCCTCGGTAGGAGGTTCGGCCACCACCACGGGCAATCGACTTAGAAACAATCGACGACGAAGTGTATGGCGCGAGGTGAATCATCTTTGCGCCGGCATCCTGGTGCTGACCTTCGCCAGCGAATGCGACCGAGAGAGTCTCACCACGAGCGTGCTCACCGGCAAGAATTACTGCTGGGTATTTCATGGTTACCTTCGAGCCGATGTTTCCATCGATCCACTCCATGGTTGCGCCTTCGTGAGCAATCGCGCGCTTGGTGACCAGGTTGTAGACGTTGTTCGACCAGTTCTGAATCGTGGTGTATCGAACACGAGCGTTCTTCTTCACGATGATTTCGACCACCGCGGAGTGCAGCGAGTCGCTGTTGTAAATCGGAGCGGTGCAGCCCTCGATGTAGTGCACGTAGGAGCCTTCGTCGGCGATTATCAGTGTGCGCTCGAACTGGCCCATGTTCTCGGTGTTGATGCGGAAATAGGCCTGAAGTGGAATCTCGACGTGAACGCCTTTTGGTACGTAGACGAAGGAACCGCCTGACCAAACGGCGGTGTTCAAAGCCGCAAACTTGTTGTCACCGGCTGGGATGACTGTGCCGAAGTACTCCTGGAAAATCTCAGGGTGTTCCTTGAGAGCCGTGTCGGTGTCTAGGAAGATGACTCCCTGCGCTTCGAGTTCCTCTTGGATCTGGTGATAAACCACTTCGGACTCATACTGGGCGGCCACACCGGAAACCAGTCTGGAACGTTCGGCCTCAGGGATACCGAGACGCTCATAGGTGTTCTTGATGTCGTCTGGCAGGTCTTCCCAAGAGGTGGCTTGTTTTTCGGTGGAGCGAACGAAGTACTTGATGTTGTCGAAGTCGATTCCCGAAAGATCGCTACCCCAGTTGGGCATTGGCTTCTTGGTGAAGTAGTCGTAACCCTTCAGTCGAGTCTGCAGCATCCAGTCTGGTTCTGATTTTTTGCCAGAGATGTCGCGCACTACGTCACCGTTGATTCCACGCTTGGCGTTGTCGCCAGCTGAGTCTGGATCCGACCAACCAAACTCGTAAACTCCGAGGCTGTTAAGTTCTGGCCGATCAATGATGATGTCGTTCAACGACAACCCTCCTTAGGTTCATTTGCCACAACACAACGGATGCGTTGATTGTTCCCACCGGCATGCGCACGCTGGAATAACTGCAGCGATTGACATGTCAAACTTGTCTAGAGCGAATGCTCGTGGGCTTCGATGCCCGAAAAGTCGGTTTGTAACTGCCTCAAGTCTAAACGAGGCGGCAAAAAGGTGAAAGCCCCAACACGTTAGGACCACGAGTGAAAGTTGTGAACGAACTGTTCGCGCCGGCCAGACTGCGACTTTACGTTTGGCTTTCACTTATTAGTCAGATCTTGATTGTGGTCACCGGCGGCGTGGTTCGTCTCACTGGTTCAGGGCTCGGATGCCCAACCTGGCCCAAGTGCACCGCAGAGTCTTTAGTCACCGTGCCTGAGATGGGCATCCACGGCATAATCGAGTTCGGCAACCGCCTGCTCACCTTTGCACTGTTGATTATTGCGCTATTGACGGTGGTCACCGTGTGGCGCGCTCGCGAGAGCGCCAGAAACCTCAGGGTGCCGGCCGTGGCACTGATTCTGGGCATTTTCGCCCAGGCCCTGCTGGGCGGTCTCACTGTATTGGTCAAGCTAAATCCTTGGATTGTCGGAGCGCACTTCGTTCTCAGCGGCCTTTTGATTGCGACGGCATCGGTGCTGCTGCGCAGGGGGCTGAACCTCGCAAAGATTGAAGTCACCAGCCTGGCTCGACTGAATTCGGCAGCTATTGTCATCATTGGCTGGGTCACGGTTCTCATCGGTGTGGCGGTAACCGGTGCTGGTCCGCACTCCGGTGATGCAGACACCCCGCGCAATGGGCTCGACCTCGAGATTTGGCAGCACTATCACTCGTATCCCGGTTACCTGCTGCTGTTCTTGATCGCAGTTCAAGTAGGACTAACTTTCAAAACCTCGGGAACTCTTCGCGTTGTGGTCTGGCTATTGGCTGCAAACGTAACCGTGCAGGCCATAGTCGGAGTAATTCAGGCGCGACTTGGCGTACCCCCGCTTTTGGTTGCGATTCACCTATTGGGCGCATCCACGGCGATTGCATTGCTCACGCTGCAGCGCGTGCTGACCAAGGGCACCGAGAGCCACTGATGGCGACCATCTTTTGGTTTCGGCGCGATTTACGGGTGCAGGACCATCCGGCGCTGAACCAAGCCATCGTCTCTGCAAAGCAATCAGATTCTCGAGTGTTTGCGGTAGTCAGCGCTCGCGACTACCAAGATCAGGCCGAACTCTCCCCCGGACGCCGTGAATCGCTATTGCAATCTTGGCGAGAGTTGAATGCGTCTCTGGGCGACGCACTCACCGTGCTGGCTGAACCCATTGCCGGCATCAAGTCGATTGCACAACGCGAGGGCGTCACCGAGGTGCACGTCAGCGCAGCGTATGACACCAGGTCTGTCAGCTTCATGAAAGAGGCGCGATCCGAACTCGAGTCCGACGGGCTAAAGCTGGTTGTTGGTGCGGGAAACTATGCTGTCGCTCCAGGCAAGGTGCGCAAGCCTGATGGAACTCCCTATCGGGTTTATACGCCGTTTTACAAGGGCTGGAGCGAACTGGCGTGGAATCCTCCGGTCGCCCTAGAACCTGGAGCTCGTTGGGTTCGCGCAAGCGAGCACCTCGGGTTCGACTCCTCCGAGTATGGGAGTGAGTTTGCCGGGGTGACGACCCAGAGTCCGAGCATCCGTGCCGGTGAAGCATATGCGCTTCGAACCCTGCAGCGATTCATCGATCGAGGTGCGCTCGCGGGCTACCAGGATGACCGCAATCGCGCCGATCTTTCGGGCACCAGCCACCTGAGTCACGCGCTAGCACACGGTGAGATCCATCCGCGCACGATTCTGGCTCGTTTGGGCGATTCGGCCGGTGAGGTCACCTTCGCCAAGGAGATCGCCTGGCGCGAGTTCTATGCCGACGTGCTCTGGCACAATCCGAATTCGCTCACCGAATACCTCGAACCAAGATTCGCCAAGATGCGTTACGACGACGGAACTGAACTCGGCGAAACTCGACTTCGCGCCTGGAAGGAAGGGCGAACCGGCTATCCGATGGTTGATGCAGGTATGCGCCAACTGCTTGCCGAAGGGTGGATGCACAACCGCGTGCGAATGATCGTCGCATCGTTTCTGGTCAAAGACCTGCACCTTGAGTGGCAGCGTGGCGCGGACTGGTTCGAAACCTGGCTCACCGACTTTGACCCCGCTTCGAATGCCCACGGTTGGCAGTGGACAGCGGGTTGTGGAACCGACGCATCGCCTTACTACCGCGTGTTTAACCCGATTTTGCAGGGGCTGAAATTTGATCCAAACGGTGATTATGTTCGAAAGTACTTGCCAGAGTTGAGGCACATTTCAGGAACTGCGGTTCACGAACCTTGGCTTTCGATTGGCTTTGATTCCGCGGGCTATCCCCTGCCTATTGTCGACCATGTGACTGAGCGAAACGAGTCGTTGGCTCGACTCGAAGAGCTCAAATCGCTCTAGATCGACTGGAAGCGACCGCCCGGGTGTTAGCGCAGCTCGCTAGAGGGCAAAGTGAAGCAGCGGGTCGACGGCTACCGCAACAAACAAAATCGTCAGATAACTGATAGAACCGTGAAAAAGTCGCATTGGATTTTTAGGTTCGTTGCGCTTGCTTTCGAGATAAAGCCTCGTTGCATCGGTCAAGAACCACGCCCCGCTAGCGACGGCGGTTGTGCTGTAGATCCAGCCCATGTCGGCTGCCGGAATCAAAAGCAAGGATGAGGCGACCAGCGCCCAGCTATAGAGCGCGATCTGAATGCCCACCGTGCGGGGTTTGCGCACCACCGGAAGCATCGGAACACCGGCCGCCGAATAGTCCTCGCGGTAACGCATCGACAGCGGCCAGTAGTGCGGGGGTGTCCACAAGAAGATCACCAGAAACAGCAGCCAGGCTGCGACACTCAACGAGCCGGTTACCGCTGCCCAGCCGATTAGCACGGGCATTGCCCCTGCTGCACCGCCCCAGACGATGTTTTGTGGTGTGCGACGCTTGAGTAGCAGCGTGTAAACCAGCACATAGAACAGGATGGCGCTTAGCGACAACATCGCCGCCAGCCAGTTGGTGAGAATTCCCAGCCAAATAACCGAAGCGATACCAACCAGCCAGGCAAACCATAAAGCTTCGTTCTTGCTCAGCTCCCCCGTAACCAGCGGTCGGTTCTTGGTTCGCCCCATGATTTTGTCGATGTCTGCATCGATGTAGCAGTTGAACGCGTTAGCCGAACCAGCCGAAAGCGCTCCACCGACAAGAGTTGCCAGAACTAGCCAAATGTCTGGCCAGCCACCCTTTGCCAGAACCATGGTCGGCACGGTGGTGATAAGCAGGAGTTCGATAACCCGAGGCTTGGTTAGCGCAAAATAGGCCTTGAGTTTGGCCAGCGCAGACACGGTCATTCCAGCGCGGTTTTGTTCGGTTTTTGAAGTCATCTTGTCTAAGTCTAAATCAAGGTGTCCCTCGGTTATTCCGACCCGAAAAGGTATAGACTGAACGAGAATCCAGGAGCGCCAAAGGCCTCGGTTTGGTTCATTTTCAGGCGACGGCGCCACAGACAACGCGTATCACCATTACAAGTTCAAGGAGCTGTCTTGTCAGCATTTCAGTGGTCGGATCTCGACCAAAAAGCCGTTAATACCGCACGAGTCTTAGCCGCGGACGCAGTGGAGAAGGTGGGCAACGGGCACCCCGGAACCGCCATCAGCCTCGCTCCGGTCGCCTATCTGCTGTTCAACAAGGTCATGCGCCACGACCCGAAAGACGACCGTTGGCTAGGCCGCGATCGTTTCATTCTCTCGGTCGGTCACTCTTCGCTGACCATCTACAACCAACTTTTCCTTCACGGATACGGACTCGAGCTAGAAGACATCAAGTCGCTCCGCACCTGGGGTTCGGCTACTCCTGGACACCCGGAATACGGCCACACCAAGGGTGTTGAAATCACCACCGGCCCTCTCGGTCAGGGACTAGCCTCGGCGACCGGTTTTGCCTACGCCTCCCGCTTCGAGCGCGGCCTTTTCGATGCAGACGCTGCCCAAGGCCAAAGCCCGTTCGACCACTTCGTTTATGTGATCGCCGGCGACGGTGACATGCAGGAAGGTGTGACCTCTGAGGCAGCATCCCTGGCCGGTCACCAGAAACTGGGCAACCTCGTTGTCATCTATGACTCGAACCAGATTTCGATCGAGGATGACACCAACATCGCATTCACCGAAGACCTCACTGCTCGTTACCAGTCATACGGCTGGCACACGCAGGTGGTCGATTGGAAGAAGACCGGCAACTATGTCGAGGATGTTCGCGAGTTGTTCGACGCCATCGAGAAGGCGAAGTCGGTTAGCGACAAGCCATCGCTGATAACCCTGCGCACCATCATCGGTTGGCCTTCGCCAACCAAGCAGGGCTCTGGCAAGGTTCACGGTTCGAAGCTCGGCGCTGAAGAGGTGGCCGGACTCAAGCAGGTGCTTGGCTTTGATCCAGAGCAGAACTTCCAGGTCGACGCCGACGTATTGGCTCATACCCGCGGCTATCAGACGCAAGCCGATGAGGTGCGAGCCTCTTGGCAGGCAAAGTTCGATGCTTGGGCATCCGCTAACCCAGAGAAAAAGGCGCTCCTTGATCGCATGGAGCGAGGCGAGACCCCCGCAGAGCTCGAGTCGGTCCTTCCTGTCTTCGAAGCAGGAGTAGAGATTGCAACCCGTGCTGCATCTGGCAAGGTTATCAACGCCATCGCGGCGGTTATGCCCGAACTCTGGGGCGGATCGGCCGACTTGGCCGAATCGAACCTCACCACCATCAACGGCTCGAAGTCATTCGTTCCTTCCGAGTGGTCGACTCACGAGTGGAGCGGCGACAAATACGGTCGCGTGCTGCATTTCGGCATTCGCGAGCACGCCATGGGTTCGATTCTCAACGGCATCGCACTGCACGGAAAGACCCGCGTATTCGGTGGAACCTTCCTGATCTTCAGCGACTACATGCGTCCAGCGGTTCGACTCGCTGCGCTCATGGGCGTTCCTTCGATCTTCGTTTGGACCCATGATTCCGTTGCTCTGGGAGAAGACGGGCCGACACACCAGCCAATCGAGCAGATTGCCTCACTCCGAGCGATCCCAAACCTCGACATGGTTCGTCCTGCCGATGCCAACGAAACGGCATACGCGTGGAAGACCATCCTTGAACGACGCAACAACCCAGCGGGTATCGCTCTGTCGAGACAGAACCTGCCGGTGTTCGACCGAGCCAACGCCGACTCCACCGGCGTGATCTTCTCCCCTGCTAGCAAAACCAGTAAGGGTGCATACGTTTTGGCCGAGGCTTCCAACGGCAAGCCTCAGTTGATCTTGATTGCCACCGGTTCTGAGGTTCAGCTCGCCGTCGCCGCACGCGAACAGCTCGAAGCCCAGGGAGTAGCGACTCGTGTCGTTTCGGCCCCTTGTCTCGAGTGGTTCGACGAACAGTCGGCCGACTACCGTGAATCCGTTCTGCCAGCCTCGGTTAAGGCACGAGTCTCGGTCGAGGCCGGCCTAGCGCTCGGATGGTCGAAATACGTTGGTGGTTTCGGCCGCTCGGTCTCGATCGAGCACTTCGGTGCCTCGGCCGACTACAAGACCCTCTTCCGTGAGTTCGGAATGACCGTTGAAAACGTTGTCGCGGCCGCTCACGAATCACTTAAAAGCCTCTAATCCGCAACAGAACTTAGAAAGAATAAGAAGACCATGACCAGTCCCCTCGCACAGCTAGCCGCAAATGGCGTAAGCATCTGGCTCGATGACTTATCGCGCTCTCGCATCCGCTCGGGAGGCCTCGAGCAACTGATTTCGAGCCGTTCCGTTTCGGGTGTCACCACCAACCCGACCATTTTTGCCGGCGCTCTTGCCAAGGGTGAGGCGTATGCCGAGCAGGTAGCCGAACTAGCGGCCAAGGGTTTCAACACCACCGATGCCATTTTCGAAATCACCACCCAAGACGTTGCAGAAGCCTGCGACATTTTCGCTGGCGTTTATGCTCAGTCGAACGGTTTTGACGGTCGCGTCTCGATCGAGGTTGAGCCGGGTCTGGCAAACGACACCGAAGGCACCGTGAAGCAAGCCAAGGAGCTGTTCGCCAAGGTCAATCGCGAAAACGTGATGATCAAGATCCCGGCAACCAAGCCCGGTCTGGCAGCCATTACCGCCGTTGTCGCCGAGGGCATCAGCGTCAACGTCACCCTGATTTTCTCGTTGCAGCGTTACCGCGAGGTTATCGCTGCCTACATAGCCGGCATCGAGCAGGCCAAAGCCAATGGCCACGACATCAGCAAGGTTCACTCGGTTGCTTCGTTCTTCGTTTCGCGCGTCGACAGCGAGATTGACGCTCGCCTGACCGCTATCGGCACTTCCGACGCAATTTCGCTTAAGTCAAAAGCAGCCCTGGCTAACGCCCGCCTGGCCTATGAAGTTTTCGAGCAAGAATTTGCTGTCGAGCGCTGGGCCGCACTGGCAGCCACTGGAGCAAACAAGCAGCGTCCACTTATGGCATCGACCGGTGTTAAGGACCCCGCACTGAGCGACACCCTGTATGTCACCGAGCTGGTTGCTCCTGAGTTGGTCAACACCATGCCAGAGAAGACCATGGAGGCGGTCTTTGACCACGGCGTGGTCCCTGCGGACAGCATCCGTGGCAAGTACGAAGAAGCCAAGATGATCTTGCTCGCCGTGTCGGCGGTCGGTGTGTCTTATGACGACGTCACCGAGAAGCTCGAAACCGAAGGTGTTGACAAGTTCATCGTTTCTTGGGGCGAACTGGTCGAAACCGTTGCAACCGCACTGGAGAACGCAAAGTAAATGTCGCTAAAGGTCGCACTTTCACCACTAACCGGGGCTGCCGTAGACGGCGTAATTGCCGAACTGGTTGCCGATAAGGTCGCTAGTCGAGTCTTTGCTAAGGATTTCACTCTCTGGGGCAAAGAGGCCGAGGATGAGTCCTCGAAGCGACTCGGCTGGGTTACCTCGGCTATTGACTCACAAGCACTGGTTCCTGGCATCCTCGCACTTCGTGCGGAGTTTGCTGCCAAGGGCGTAAACCGCTTCGTGCTCTGCGGCATGGGCGGTTCGTCGCTCGCTCCCGAGGTAATCACCGGCACCGCCGGCGTTGAACTTGTTGTTCTCGATTCAACCGATCCAGCACAGGTCGGTGCGGCCCTAGCCGGCGACATTCACCGCACTGCCGTTGTGGTTTCTTCGAAGAGTGGTTCGACCGTAGAAACCGACTCGCAGAAGCGCGTTTTCGAACACGCATTTACCGCCGCCGGAATCGACAAGACCGACCGAATCGTGATCGTCACCGACCCGGGCAGCCCGATGGAAGCGGCGGCTAAAGCAGATGGCTACCGAATTTTCAATGCCGATCCAACCGTGGGTGGTCGCTACTCTGCGCTTACCGCGTTTGGGCTGGTTCCATCCGGACTAGCGGGTGCAGACATCCAGGGTTTGCTCAACGGGGCGGCAGCCGCATCCGAGTTGCTGTCGAGCGATGCAGAGACCAACCCTGGCCTAGTTCTCGGTGCCGTCTTGGCGCGCACGGCTTCGACCGAAGGTTTCCGCGACAAGGTGGGAATCGTCGGCGACGGTTCCCCCATCGTCGGCTTCGGCGACTGGGCCGAGCAGCTGATTGCTGAATCCACCGGAAAGATCGGTCGCGGGGTTCTTCCCGTCGTGCTAAACACTTCCAGCCCAGAGGTTGCCAATCGCCCAACCGACCTGGTCATCGCCAGACTGGTTGCCGATGCATCCTCGGCACACGAAGACGAAGTTTCGATTTCTGGCTCACTGGGTGCGCAGTTCTTGCTCTGGGAAGTAGCAACCGTGGTCGCCAGCCGTCTGATCGGAATCAACCCGTTCGACCAGCCAGACGTTGAGTCGGCCAAGATCGCCGCGCGCGGAATGCTCGAACAGCGCGCCGAAATCGAAGCGCCACGCTTTGTGTCAGAGGGCGTCGAGGTTCGCACCAAAAACCTTTCCATCCCGGATGTCGACACTCTAGGTCAGGCACTGCGAGCACTCTTTGCTGAGCTCGAGGCAGACGGCTATGTTTCGGTTCAGGCTTACCTCGACCGAACTGCCCTACCTCAGGCAGCCGAGCTTCGCGAGCAGATTGCGCGAGTAACCGGCCGTCCGACCACGTTCGGCTGGGCTCCGAGATTCTTGCACTCGACCGGTCAGTATCACAAGGGTGGTCCGCGTCAGGGCGTCTTCCTGCAGATCACGTCCTCGGGTGAAACCGATCTTGACGTGCCGGGAAGAGACTTTAGTTTCGGCGAGTTGATTGCTTCGCAGGCTGCTGGTGATGCATCCGTGTTGGCTGCTCTCGGGCGACCAGTTTTGACCCTTACGCTTCAGGATGCAGTGGCCGGCCTGAACGCCATAAAGAACGCAATCGGCTAAGGAGCCAACCAAATGCCAGTCAAACTGGGACCGGGTAAGAATCCGCTTCGAGCCCCTGAAGATCGCCGCCTGAACCGAATTGCAGGGCCAAGCGGCCTGATTATCTTTGGCGTTACCGGAGACCTGTCGCGCAAGAAGCTGATGCCTGCGGTTTATGACCTGGCTAACCGCGGTCTCCTGCCCCCTGGCTTTGCGCTGGTGGGTTTCGCTCGACGAGAGTGGGAAGACCAGGACTTTGCCAAGGTCGTTCACGACTCGGTGCGCGAGCATGCCAGAACCCCATTCAGCGAAGAGGTTTGGGAGCAGCTTTCCAAAGGTATCCGCTTCGTTCAAGGCGAATTTGATGACGACGCCGCTTTCGACCGACTAAAGGCCACCATCGAAGAACTCGACAAGGCTCGAGGAACCAACGGAAACCACGCTTTCTATCTTTCGATCCCGCCAAAGGCTTTCCCTCTAGTATGTGAGCAGCTCAGCCGCTCAGGTTTGGCAGCGCCAAAGTCCGATCAGTTCCGTCGCGTTGTGATCGAGAAACCTTTCGGCAGCGACCTCAAGAGCGCTAGAGAGCTCAACGACGTAGTCGAATCGGTCTTCCCGCCAGACTCGGTGTTCCGCATCGACCACTACCTCGGCAAAGAGACCGTTCAGAACATCCTGGCCATTCGCTTCGCAAACCAGTTGTTCGAGCCGCTCTGGAACGCTAACTACATCGACCACGTTCAGATCACGATGGCCGAGGACATCGGTGTCGGTGGTCGTGCCGGGTATTACGACGGCATCGGTGCCGCTCGAGATGTGATTCAAAACCACCTGCTTCAGCTTCTTGCCCTGACTGCCATGGAAGAGCCAGTTTCGTTCGACGCCGCGGACCTTCGCGCCGAAAAGGAAAAGGTGCTCTCTGCGGTGCGACTTCCTGAAGATCTGGGCAAGTACACCGCGCGCGGTCAGTACTCTGGCGGCTGGCAGGGTGGCGAAAAGGTTGCCGGATTCCTCGAAGAAGACGGCATGAACCCGAAGTCGGTCACCGAAACCTACGCGGCCATGAGGCTGGACATCAACACCCGCCGCTGGGCCGGGGTTCCGTTTTACCTTCGCGCCGGCAAGAGACTCGGTCGTCGAGTTACGGAGATCGCCATCGTCTTCAAGCGTGCGCCACAGCAGTTGTTCGAGGCGAGTCAAACCTCAGCACTCGGACAGAATGCGCTCGTGATTCGAGTTCAGCCTGATGAGGGTGTGACCATCCGCTTCGGTTCTAAGGTGCCAGGCGTTGGCATGCAGGTTCGCGACGTGACCATGGACTTCGGCTATGGCCACGCCTTCACCGAGGCAAGCCCAGAGGCATACGAGCGACTGATTCTCGACGTGCTGCTCGGTGACCCACCGCTGTTCCCGCGCCACGAAGAAGTCGAACTTTCTTGGAAGATTCTCGACCCGATTGAAGAGTATTGGGCGAACCACGGAAAGCCTGAGCAGTACCGCCCAGGCTCGTGGGGACCATCCTCGGCCGACAAAATGCTCGCACAAGATGGACGCGCCTGGAGGATTCCGTGATCGTTGACCTGCCAAACACCACCGTCTCGAAGGTTTCGAAAGCGCTGGTGCACATTCGCGAGGAGGGCGGCGCTGTTGCTCTAGGCCGCGTTCTGACCCTGATCATCGTCACCGACTTTAAGGGAATCGAGCCTGCCGTGAAGGCGGCCAACGATGCCTCGCGCGAACATCCGTGCCGAATTCTGGTTCTTGCCGATGACAAGGGCGTTTCGAAGAAGGCTGCTCGTCTCGACGCGCAGATTCGCGTGGGCGGTGACGCCGGCGCTTCCGAGGTAATCGTGCTACGCGCCCACGGAGAGGCTGCCAGCGACCAGCAGGGATTGGTCACCGGTTTGCTCCTTCCAGACGCTCCAGTGGTCGCCTGGTGGCCAAACGAGGCACCTGAGAGCGCATCCAAGTCGGCCATCGGCCAGATTGCCACCCGTCGAATCACCGACGCCGCCAGCCAGAAGGATCCCCACGCCTATCTGCGCCACCTTTCCAAGACCTACGCCCCCGGTGACAGCGATTTCGCGTGGACTCGACTGACTCTTTGGAGAGCACAGTTGGCTGCGATTCTGGATCAGCCACCGTATGACCCGATTCTCGAGGTCATCGTGACCGGAGCTGTCGACTCCCCGAGCACCGACCTTCTGGCCGCTTGGCTCGAACTGATGCTCAAGATCAAGGTGAAGCTGGTGCGCACCGCACGTGGCAAGGCCGTAAGTGGCATTCGCGGCGTGAAACTGGTTCGCAAGTCGGGTGACATCGAGATTGTCAGAAACGTTCCCGATGTGGCCACGTTGATTCAACCAACCCAACCGACGCGCGAAATTTCGCTTCCGCGTCGAAGCCAGCGCGATTGCCTCAGCGAAGATCTTCGACGCCTCGACCCAGATGACCTGTTTGGCAAGGTCATCACCAAGTCGTTCAGCGACAAGACACCCAAGCCGTCTATTTCGAAGGCCGCCAAGGGCAAGTAATGCGCCCCATCGTTAACCGCTTTGCCGATGCCAATCAGGTGGCGGTTGCCGCCGCGACCGCACTGCGCGATCGAATCGTTGAGCTGCTTTCAAACAAGGATGCCGCGCACATCGTCTTAACCGGTGGCACCGTCGGAATCGCGACTCTGGCCCGGTTTGCCGAACTCGATGGACTGCAGGCCATCGACTTCGCCAGGGTTCACTTTTGGTGGGGTGATGAGCGGTTCGTTGCCCGAGACTCGGCTGATCGCAACGCGCTTCAGGCCCGCAACGCCATGTTTCGCCACTTGCCTGTTAGTGAAACCAACATTCACGAATTTCCGGCTGCCGACGAGGGGCGAGATCTAGACGAGGCCGCCGCAGATTTCGCCGAGACACTCGCTTTGCATGCCGCAACCGGTCAGAGTCACCCGAGTTTTGATGTCGTCCTGCTCGGCATGGGTCCGGACGGTCACGTGGCTAGTATTTTTCCGGGCAAGCCCGAACATGCGCCAGAGGTGTTGGTGTTCGCCGAACATGACTCCCCCAAGCCGCCACCCCAGCGACTTAGTTTTAGCCTCGAGTTGATCAATTCGGCAAACGAAGTTTGGTTAGTGGTTGCCGGCGGCGACAAGGCCGAGGCCGTTTCGGTTGCCTTCTCGGATGAACCCGAAACGCTTCCGGTAGGGCGCATCCGTGGTGCAAATAAAACAATTTGGTTTGTCGACCAGACGGCCGGGGTTCGAACCTGGGGTTGCTGAGCCTAGTTGGTTTCTGCGGCGCGTGCGCGGCGCTCTCTGATTGATTCGATCGCCTCTTCAAGCAGCTGCTTAGCCTCGTCTTCGGTGCGACGCTCTTTCACATAAGCAAGGTGAGTCTTGTATGGCTCGTGCTTGGCAATCTGAGGTGGGTTGTCTTTGTCGGTTCCCGCCGGAAGACCACAGTTAGGGCAGTCGATCTCTAGAGGAATTTCTTCGGCTTCGACCGTTGCAGCAAAAGCGATCGACTGAACGTGTGCATTGATGCAGAAGTAGTTGATGGTGATTCGCTCGGCCTTGAAACCGCGATCGCGTTCCCCCATGGGGCCGGCTCCGACGCGGGAGCCTCTAATTGCTGAACTGCCGGTGCTCATGAACTAGACCCAGTTGAACCTTTGGAATAGACCGAGGGTGATGATGATTGCCACCCAGACGACACCCAGGATAATGGTGATTCGGTTTAGGTTGCGCTCGGCAACACCTGAAGACTGCATTGTGGTCGATACGCCACCGCCGAACATGTCAGACAGCCCTCCACCCCGGCCCTTGTGCAACAGGATGAGCAGGGTCAGCAGAAGGCTGATGATTCCGAGAAGCACCTGAAGTGCGATCTGAAGGGTTTGCATGGCTTCCTAACTGATTAACTCTTGAAATTATAGAACGATGTGCTTCTGGAAGCGCGCGATGCCACTGAATTCTTCGGCGTCCAGGCTCGCCCCACCAACCAAGACTCCGTCAACCTCGGAACTTTGCAAGAACCCCGCCACGTTGGCAGCCTTGACCGAGCCGCCGTAGAGGATGCGCGTGGCTTGAGCTACATCATCCCCGTGTGCTTCAGCAATCGCAGCTCGAATCTTGCCGGCCACCGAAGCGGCAACTTCAGGGGTCGCCACAGCCCCGGTGCCAATGGCCCAAACCGGTTCGTAGGCAATCACAAACTCGCCTAGCGAAGCGTGTCCGGCAAGTGCCGCCAGGGTCTGGCGAACCGGAACAGCGGCTGCGCCTTCGGATTCGAGTTGTTCGGCGGTTTCACCCACGCAAATCACTGGGATGATTCCATGCTTGAATGCAGCGGCGGTCTTGGCCTGCACCACCGAGTCCTCCTCGGCATGGTACTGACGGCGTTCGCTGTGACCAATCAGCACGTACTTCACATCGAGTTTCTTAAGCGCTAAACCTGAAACTTCGCCGGTGTAAGCACCGGAATCGTGGCGCGAGATGTCTTGAGCGCCAAGAGTTAGCTCCAGACCGTCGGCGTCAATTAGGGTTTGCACGCTTCGAATCGAGGTGAAACCTGGAAAAACGGTCACCTCCGCGGTCGAGTAATCGTGCGAGGCGTCCTTCAGGCTCCAGGCAAGCTTCTGCACGAGTGCGATTGCCTGCTGGTGATCCAGGTTCATCTTCCAGTTTCCGGCGATGAAAGCGGTGCGTTTAGTCATTTAGGACCTCCAGTCCGGGCAGCTTTTTGCCCTCTAAGAATTCGAGGCTCGCTCCACCACCGGTTGAAATGTGGCCGAACTGCTCGTCGGTGAATCCCAGGATGCGCACGGCAGCGGCTGAGTCTCCTCCACCTACGACGCTCAGGCCATCGACCTCGGTCAACGCTTGCGCAACGGCGCGGGTGCCGCCGGCAAACTTGTCAATCTCGAACACGCCCATTGGGCCGTTCCAGAAGACGGTCTTGGCTTGCTTGATTTCAAGCGCAAAGTTTGCTGCCGATTCTGGACCAATGTCCAAACCGAGACCAGAAGCGCCGAATGGTGATGACTCGATCGCGTCGGCTGCCGTGATGGCGACCTCGGCATCGGCTCCGAACTTGCTGGCTACCACGATGTCGGTCGGAAGAACCACCTCGACGCCCAGTTGCTTGGCACGCTCGAGATAACCCTGAACCACCGGAACCTGGTCAACCTCAAGAAGCGAGGAACCAACTTTGTGGCCAAGAGCCGCTAGGAAGGTGAAAACCATTCCGCCACCGATGAGCAGCTTGTTTACGCTGGGCAACAGGTGGTCGATCACTCCAAGCTTGTCTGACACCTTAGATCCACCCAAGACGACGGCGTATGGTCGAACCGGGTCAGTGGTTAGCCTGGTGGCAACCTCGAGTTCCTTTTCGATCAGGAACCCGGCATAAGAGGGAAGTAGTTGAGCAAGCTCATATACCGAGGCTTGCTTGCGGTGCACAACGCCAAATCCGTCGCTGACGAAGAGGTCACCCAGATCGGCTAGTTTAGCCGCAAACTCTCGGCGCTCATCCTCGTTTTTGCTGGTTTCACCCGCGTTGAAACGCAAGTTTTCTAACACGGCAACTCCACCGTGTTCCAGTGCCTTCACCGCTCCCCTGGCTTCGCTACCAACCGTGTCGCTGGCGAAGAAAACCGGTTGACCCAAAAGTTCGCCGAGTCGTATAGCTGCCGGCTCGAGAGAGTACTTCTCATCTGGAGCACCCTCTGGGCGACCAAGGTGCGAGATCACGATAACCTTCGCACCGTGGTCGACGAGGTACTTGATGGTAGGTATTGACGCGACGATGCGGCCATCATCCGTGATTTTTTTGCCGTCGAGCGGCACATTCAAATCGCAACGGATGATGACACGCTTGCCATCGAGGAACTGAATCTCAGAGAGCTTGCGCACTGATTAGCCTTTTACGTTTTGGAAGTTGAGTGACTCGGCTTAGAGCTTCGAGGCAACCAGTTCGGTGAGTTCGACGAGGCGGTTCGAGTAACCCCACTCGTTGTCATACCAAGACGACAGCTTCACGGTGGTGCCACCGATGACCTTGGTCAACTCAGCATCGAAGATCGACGAGTGTGCATCCGTGACGATGTCGCTCGACACGATTGGGTCTTCGGTGTACTTGAGAATTCCCTTGAGCGGACCGGAAGCGGCAGCAGCCTTGTAGGCGGCCTTGATTTCTTCGATGGTGACTTCGCGCTTGGCAACCAAGGTCAGGTCGGTGATCGAACCGGTCGGAACTGGAACACGCAGCGCGTAACCGTCGAGCTTGCCCTTTAGTTCTGGAAGAACCAGGCCGATGGCTTTTGCTGCACCCGTTGACGAAGGAACGATGTTAATCGCTGCAGCGCGGGCGCGACGTAGGTCACCGTGTGGGCCATCCTGGAGGTTCTGGTCTGCCGTATAAGCGTGAATGGTGGTCATCAGACCATTTTCGATACCGAAGGTGTCGTTGAAAACCTTGGCGAGTGGAGCCAAGCAGTTCGTGGTGCACGACGCGTTCGAGATGATGTGGTGGTTCGCAGGGTCATACAGGTGCTCGTTGACACCGATGACGAAGGTGCCGTCTTCACCGGTGGCCGGCGCTGAGATGATGACCTTTTTTGCGCCTGCTTCGAGGTGCTTGCGGGCAGACTCTGCGTCGGTGAAGCGACCGGTCGACTCGATGACGATGTCGACACCGAGGTCACCCCATCCGAGGTTGGCTGGGTCGCGCTCGGCGAGAACCTTGATAACGGTGCCACCAACGATGATGTTTTGACCGTCGACGGTTACGTCAAACGGCAGACGACCGGTGACCGAGTCGTACTTCAACAGGTGTGCGAGCGACTTCGGGTCACTTAGGTCGTTTACGGCAACGATCTCAAGATCGGTTCCCTTTGCAAGTTCGGCGCGGAGGTAGTTGCGTCCGATTCGGCCAAAGCCGTTGATGCCAACACGAGTTGCCATGAGTGATCTCCCAGATGGGTCGAGCGTCGAAGATCGACGCGGATTTAACTGCTTAGTTTTTGATCAGTTTTGCCGCGCACCATTGGGAGCAAATACTCCTATCAGACTAGCAGCAGACCAGCCGTTTTGCTGCGAGCAGCCTCGAAACGAGCCATCACGTCTGGCCACGAGACGATGTTCCAAAATGCCTTGACATACTCGCCTTTGACGTTCTGATAGTCCAGGTAGAAGGCGTGCTCCCACATGTCGAGCATCAGAAGCGGAATGCTGGCTGGTGCGAGGTTTCCCTGGTGGTCGTAAAGCTGTTCAATGATCAGCTTTTGACCTAAGACGTCCCAAGCTAAGATGGCCCATCCGCTGCCTTGAATGCCTAGCGCGCATGCGGTGAAATGGGCCCGGAAAGCATCAAACGAACCAAAGAACTCGTCCATCGCAGCGGCTAGTTCGCCGACTGGCTTGTCCCCGCCCTCTGGCGAAAGGTTGCGCCAGAACACGGTGTGGTTTACGTGACCTGCCAGGTTGAAGGCGAGGTCTTTCTGCAGTTTGTTCACCCAGGTCAGGTCGTTCTTGTCGCGAGCCTCGGCGAGCAGGTCGAGTGCCGAGTTCGCGCCGTTGACATAAGCCAAGTGGTGCTTGTCGTGGTGTAACTCCATGATCTTGCCCGAGATGTTTGGTTCAAGCGCTCCGTAGTCGTAGCCGAGGTCGGGAAGTGTATATTTGCTCATTCGTTTTCTCCTTGGGTCTTGCTATCGCTAAGAAAGTTGTTAGGCGCCTTATTCCATGTCATCCGGCAGGAACGCGTCGGTAGATGGAATACCGAGTTCTTCGGCACGCTTGTCGGCCATTGCGAGCAGTCTTCGAATCCGGCCGGCGATCGCATCCTTGGTCATCGGCGGGTTCGCCAGGTGACCCAACTCGTCGAGGCTCGCCTGCTTGTGCTCTAGGCGAAGTTTGCCGGCGTAGGCGAGGTGATCTGGGATGTCCTCACCGAGGATTTCAAGCGCACGCTCAACCCTGGCACCGGCGGCCACTGCCGCTTGGGCGCTGCGGCGAAGGTTGGCGTCGTCGAAGTTGGCAAGGCGATTTGCAGTGGCACGCACCTCGCGTCTTAGGCGCATTTCTTCCCAGCGCAAAACCTGAGTGTGAGCACCCATGTGAGTGAGCATCGCAGCAATCGCTTCGCCTTCACGAACGACAACTCGGTGCACTCCCCTGACTTCACGTGCTTTAGCTACGATTCCGAGTCTTCGTGCTACCCCTACGAGTGCCATCGCTGCTTCGTTGCCCGGCGCGGTCACTTCTAGGGCGGCCGATCGCCCAGGATCGGTGAGCGAACCGTGCGAGAGAAACGCTCCGCGCCAAATCGCCTGTGCCTCTTCTAATGAGCCCGCGACAAGCGCAGCCGGCAAACCTCGAACCGGACGCCCTCTGGTGTCGAGAAGTCCGGTCTGGCGAGCAAGTAGCTCGCCCTGTTCGACGACCCTCAGCAGATATTTGGTGCTGCGACGCAATCCGCCAGCCGAGATGGTCGCTAATTCGCTCTTAATTCCGTAGAGTTCGACCAAGTCTTTGCTGAGCCGACGCGCAATCTGTGCGTTATCGATTTCGACCTCGATGACGATTCGACCAGAAATCAGGTGCAATCCGCCCGAAAACCTCAAAACGGTTGCAAGTTCTGCATTGCGCAGCGATTTCTTGGTGATCTCGATTCGAGCTAGCTCGTCTTTTACTTCTGCTGTAAGAGCCAAGGTCACTCCTTTCCAATGTCGCGGTGTTTCACGCTAATTGCTAGTTCAGGGTCGGTCGAAAGAAGTTCGGCTAGTTTTCTGGCTGTTGCAACCGATCGATGTTTGCCACCCGTGCAGCCAACTGCAATCGTTGCGTACCGCTTATTTTCGCGAAGATAGCCTGCGAAAACTGGCCTTAGGGCTGCAACGTAGTTTTCGATAAATTCCATCGCGCCGGTCTGGGATAGCACGAAGTCGGCCACCGGCTGGTCTTCACCATTGAACGGCCTCAAAGATTCATTCCAGAAAGGGTTCGGCAGAAAACGCATGTCGATCACGTGATCCGCATCGGTCGGTAATCCGTGTTTGAAACCAAAAGACTGAATCGTGATGGCTAGGCGAGCCGAAGACTCCACGCCAAATTCATCGCTCACCTTGGTCGATAGCTGATGGATGTTGAGGTCTGAAGTATCGATCACATAGTCAGCCGATTCACGAACTCCGAGAAGCATGTTTCTTTCGGTCGAGATGCCGTCGAGAATGGTGCCGTCGCCCTGGAGCGGATGAGGCCGGCGTACCGACTCAAATCGCTTCACAAGCGCGCTATCGGAGGCTTCTAGAAATAGGACACGAAGCGAGATCTGTCTGGATCGAAGTGCCTCGATGTGCGAAAGAAATTCTCCAAACAACTCACCTCCGCGAACATCGATCACCACGGCTAGTCTCGGGCTGGTGTTTTTGGTCAGAGTAAAAAGGTCGCTGATCGGGCCGAGCATTTGCGGAGGCAGGTTGTCAACTACATACCAGCCGAGGTCTTCGAGGGCATTGGCTACGGTGGAACGTCCTGCTCCCGACATGCCCGTAACTACCATGAACTGGTGAGTTTGCTCGGGCACGTTTCTGGCTTTCTCTAGGCGTTTGCTTGTTGAGTTTACTCTCTCGCGACACGCCCGAGAGTGCCTTTTTCGAATATCTTCCGACCGTTACCAAATCGGTTGAAAGACCGCCGATCAGGCGTTGAGCTGCGAATGAATCTGGGTGGCCAAAACCACTCCGATTCCGGCGACATCGGAGATTTCTGCCACGGATGCTACGCGCATACGTTTGGCTGAACCAAAGTGTTTCAGCAGAGCCTTGACTCTCTTCTCGCCTAGCCCTTCGATGCCCTCCAGCTCACTGGCAATGCCTGCCTTGCGTTTCTGCCGCTGGAAAGAGATCGCAAACCGGTGGGCCTCGTCTCGAATTCTTTGAAGCAGAAATAGTTCATCGCTGGCACGGGGCAGGATTACAGGGAATGGGTTTCCGGGCAACCAGAGCTCTTCGAGTCGCTTGGCTATGCCTACCACTGCAAGACCTTCAACGCCGCTGTCGCGAACTGCCCTTGCCGCGGCGTTCACCTGAGGCTCTCCCCCGTCGATCAGGAGCAGACCGGGTCGATAAGCAAACTTCTTTGGCTTGTCTGGGTCGGTTTCGTCTAATTCCGGTTGAGCTAAGTACTTAAGTCGCCGCATCAGCACCTGATAAATCGAATCGGTGTCATCGGTGGTCGACTCGATTGCGAACCGCCGGTAATGATCCTTCTTCGGCAGACCGTCTTCAAACACTACTAGTGAGCCAACAACGTTGGTGCCCTGGAGGTGAGAAATATCAACACACTCGATGCGCAGCGGGGCGTCGGCTAAGCCCAGTGCCTTCTGAATGCCGGCCAGCGCGTCGGCGCGCGCCGTGAAATCGCTCGACCGCTTGGTTTTATAGAGCATCAGCGAGTGCTTGGCGTTAACAGTCGCCGTTTCGGCTAGCGCTTTCTTGTCACCTCTGTTTGGAACTCGAAGGTTAACCGCACCGTCTCGGCGCTGTTTCAGCCACAACTGCAGCGCAGATGCATCCTCGGGCAGAACTGGAACGAGAACTTCTTTGGGAACATCCGCGTCGGTTTGGGCGTAGTGAGCCTGCAAGACGTATTCGACGACTTCGGCGGAGTCACGCTGAAGCTCCTTGTCGACAATCCAGCCGCGAACTCCGCGAATGCGTCCACCGCGCACCTTGAACATGGCAACCGCGGCGGCAAGCTCGTCGTCGCAGATACCAAAGACGTCCGCGTCGGTCTGGTCGGTAAAGACGATGCTGCTCTTTTCAAGCACAGTTTCAAGAGCTTCGGCACTGTCACGAAGATGCGCGGCCAGCTCGTACTGTTGATCCTCCGATGCAGCGCTCATCTTGGCTCGCAATTCATCGACGTGTGAGGTATCGCCTCGGTTCATGAAATCGGCTAGATCTTTGGCGATTTGCTGATGCTCGCTGGTGCTGGTGCGAGCCACGCAAGGCGCCGCGCATTTTCCGATGTCTCCGAGCAGGCATGCTCGATTTGCCGACTTTGCCCGTTGATAGACACCGGGTGAACAGGAGCGCACCGGATAAACCTTGAGCAGAGTGTCGAGGGTTTCGCGCAGTGCCCAGGCATTCATGAACGGGCCAAAGTATTTCACGCCTCGAAGTTCACGATTTCGAGTGATGAAAACCCTCGGCACCTCGTCGGCAAGTGTGATCGCCAAGTATGGATATGACTTGTCATCTCGCAGGCGAACATTAAACGGTGGATCGAATTCCTTGATCCACATGAATTCGAGTTGGAGGGCCTCGAACTCAGACTTGACGATCGTCCACTGCAGGTCGCGAGCCGTCTCGACCATTCGGCGGGTTCGCGCGTGAAGTGAGTCGAGCGGTGCAAAGTACGAGCTCAGCCTCGCCCGAAGATTTTTGGCCTTACCCACATAGAGAATGCGTCCCTTGGCGTCGAGCCAGCGATAGACGCCTGGCGCGACCGGAATGTCACCGGTTTTGGGGCGCCATTCGAGTTCGGTAGACATCAGTTTGCTTTGAGAATTTCAGCCAAGAACTGCCCGGTGTATGACTTGCTTACCTTGGCGACCTGCTCGGGCGTGCCCTCCGCGAGAATCGTTCCACCTCGCGAGCCACCCTCTGGGCCGAGGTCGATCAACCAGTCGGCAGATTTGATCACGTCAAGGTTGTGCTCGATAACGATTACCGAGTTGCCCTTTTCGACGAGCGAATTCAGCACGATGAGCAGCTTGCGAACATCCTCGAAATGTAATCCGGTGGTTGGTTCGTCGAGAACGTAGATACTGCGACCGGTGGAGCGGCGTTGCAACTCGGTTGCCAACTTGACTCGCTGCGCTTCACCGCCGGATAGCGTTGTGGCGCTTTGACCGAGTCGAACATAGCCGAGACCGACATCGACGAGAGTCTCTAGGTAGCGGGCAATCTTCGTGATTGGCGCGAAAAACTCGGCTGCTTCGGCGATTGGCATTTCGAGAACATCCGCGATGTTTTTGCCCTTGTAAAGAATTTGCAAGGTTTCGCGGTTATAGCGAGCCCCGTGGCAAACCTCGCAGGCCACATAAACATCGGGCAAGAAATTCATTTCGATGCGGATGGTTCCGTCTCCACTGCAAGCCTCGCAGCGACCACCCTTCACGTTGAACGAGAAACGACCCTGAAGGTAACCCCTTGCCTTTGATTCCTGGGTGTCGGCGAAGAGGCTGCGGATGTGGTCGAAGACACCCGTGTAGGTGGCTGGGTTCGAGCGTGGTGTGCGACCGATTGGGTTTTGATCGACGTGGATGACCTTGTCGAGGTGCTCGAGACCTTCAACGCGGGTGTGCTTGCCGGCAACGACCTTGGCTCCGTTGAGCTGGTTGGAAAGCACCGAGAAGAGCACGTCGTTGACCAGGCTCGATTTGCCTGAACCGCTGACACCAGTAACTGCGATGAATACGCCCAGGGGAAAGTCAACCGTGACATCTTTGAGGTTATTTTCTTGAGCGCCAACCACCCGAATCTTGCGGTTGGGATCGAGGGGTCGTCTGGTCTTAGGAGTTTGAATTTTCAGTTTGCCCGAGGCATACTGACCCGTGACAGACGCATCGTTCTTGAGCAGATCTGCGTAGGTGCCGCTGTGCACCACCTCGCCACCGTGAACACCAGCACCTGGGCCAATGTCGACGATCCAGTCTGCGGTTCGCATGGTGTCCTCATCGTGTTCCACCACAATCAGGGTGTTGCCCAAATCGCGCAACTTTACCAGGGTGTCGATCAGGCGGCGGTTGTCGCGCTGGTGCAAACCGATGCTTGGTTCATCCAAGACATAAAGAACGCCGGTTAGGCCCGACCCAATCTGGGTTGCCAAACGGATGCGCTGCGCTTCGCCGCCCGACAGCGAACCGGCCGCACGCTCGAGGCTCAGGTAGTCGAGACCGACCGCCATGAGAAAGTCGAGTCTGGCGCGGATTTCGCGAAGCACCTGTGCTGCGATTTTTGCGTCGCGCTCCCCCAGTTCGATGGTTTCGAAGAAGTTGACCGCTTCGCCAAGACTCATGGACGCAACATCCGCGATGCTCTTGTCTTCGACTTTGACTGCGAGAACTTCGGCCTTCAAGCGGGTGCCGTTGCAACCCGGGCAGGGAATCTCGCGCAAGAAGCCGGCCCACTTGTCGCGGGCATATTCGCTCTCGGTTTCTGTCCACTTGCGCTCGACATAAGGAAGCACACCTTCAAAACCGGTTCGATAGCTGAGCTCGCGGCCGAAACGGTTCTTCCAGCGAACTTTCACCTCGAAGTTGTTGCCGAACAGAACACAGTCCTGAATTTCTTCTGGCAGTTCCTGCCAAGGAGTGTCAAGGCTAAAGTTCAATTCTTTGGCTAGCGCAACCAGCGGTCGGGTCAGGTAGTTCATCAGACCCTTGCCCTGGAATGACCAGGGCAGTAGAACGCCCTGGTTGATGCTGCTTGCGGGGTCGCCGAGCACAAGCTCTGGATCGACTGCCATCTTGGTACCGAGACCGGAACATTCTGAGCATGCGCCGAATGGTGCATTGAACGAGAAGGTGCGCGGTTCGATTTCGGTGAGCGACAGCGGGTGTTCGTTGGGGCACGACATCTTCTCGCTGTAGACGCGTCGTCCAGCTTCCGTGTTGTCATCGACCAGGTCGATGATGATTCGACCGCCGGCTAACTTCAGCGCGGTTTCAACAGAATCGGTCAATCTTCCGATGATGTCTGGCTTCGCCACCAATCGGTCGACGACCACCGAAATGTCGTGCTTGAAGGTCTTTTTGAGCGGGGCGGCCTCGGCCAGGGAGATCACTTCACCGTCGACCACAGCGCGGGCATAACCCTGAGCGCTCAAGTCGCGAAATAGGTCAACGAACTCGCCCTTCTTTTGGTCGACAATCTGAGCCAGGATCTGAAAACGTGTTCCTTCGGCCAGCTCGAGAATCTGATCGACTATTTGCTGAGGGGTTTGCTTGACGATCTTTTCACCGCAGTGTGCGCAGAATGGCACCCCAATGCGCGCCCAGAGCAGGCGCAGGTAGTCGTGGATTTCGGTGATGGTTCCAACCGTCGAGCGCGGGTTGCGGTTGGTCGATTTTTGGTCGATCGAAACGGCCGGACTCAGGCCTTCGATAAAGTCGACGTCTGGCCGGTCGACTTGCCCCAAAAACTGCCTGGCATAAGCACTCAGCGACTCAACGTATCGACGCTGACCTTCGGCGAAGATCGTGTCGAATGCGAGCGACGACTTGCCAGACCCGCTCAGACCGGTGAATACAACGAGCGAGTCGCGCGGAATTTCTACCGAGAGATTCTTGAGGTTATGAACTCTTGCACCGCGAACGGAGAGTTTGTTTTCGTGGTGAGCAGACACCATAAGATTTTAGCCCGCGAGGTTCGTTGACCGTTTAGGCGTGCCCCGCTTTCTCCATTTGCCTCAGCTCATGTTTCAGTTCGCTGATTTCGTCACGGATGCGCGCCGCGAGTTCAAACTGCAACTCCGCCGCGGCGTTTTTCATTTGTCCGTCTAGATCGATGATCACGGCCATGATTTCGTCGTAAGCCATCGACGCGATTCCTTTGCGGCTGCGAACCGGAACGATTGACTTGCCGTCGCGAGTCTTGCGTTTCTTGGTCTGTTCGAGCAGTTCGGCTGTGTCTTGTTCCTCGCGCAGAATCTGGTCGGTGATGTCTGCAATCTTTTTACGCAGCGGCTGAGGGTCTACGCCTCGCTCAAGATTGTAGGCAACCTGCTTCGCCCGGCGGCGATCGGTTTCTTCGATCGCCTTGTGCATGGCGTCGGTGATGTTGTCTGCATACATGTGCACTTCACCGTTGATGTTTCTTGCGGCTCGACCGATGGTTTGAATCAGCGATGTTGCCGAGCGCAAGAATCCCTGTTTGTCCGCGTCGAGAATTGAAACCAGCGACACTTCAGGAAGGTCGAGTCCTTCTCGCAGAAGGTTGATGCCGACTAGAACATCGAACACGCCGCTACGGAGTTCACGAAGCAGTTCGACGCGGCGCAGAGTGTCGACATCCGAGTGAAGGTAACGAACCCGCACTCCCGCCTCTGTCAAGAAGTCGGTGAGCTCTTCTGACATTTTTTTGGTCAGGGTTGTGACCAGCACCCTCTCGTCTTTCGCCGCGCGAACGCGAATCTCCTCGAGCAGATCGTCGATTTGCCCCTTGGTCGGCTTGACCACGATGGCCGGGTCGATCAAGCCGGTCGGGCGGATGATCTGCTCAACCACTCCGTCTGCCTTGCCGAGTTCATACTTGCCAGGAGTCGCCGAGAGATACACCGTCTGTCCGACACGTTCCTGAAACTCATCCCAACGCAGTGGGCGGTTGTCGAGGGCTGACGGCAGGCGGAAACCGTGCTCTACGAGTGTGCGCTTTCGACTCGAATCGCCCTCATACATAGCGCCGATTTGCGGCACCGTGACGTGCGACTCGTCGATAACGGTGATGAAGTCGTCGGGAAAATAGTCAAGAAGACAAGATGGTGAGCTGCCGGGTGCTCGACCGTCGATGTGACGGGAGTAGTTTTCGATGCCAGAGCAGAACCCTAGTTCGCGAATCATTTCGAGGTCAAAGGTGGTGCGCATCTTGATTCTCTGCGCTTCGAGCAGTTTGCCCTGCTGTTCAAGCTCTTTGACGCGCCAAACCAACTCTTCTTCGATGGCTTCGATTGCGGCGGCCATGCGCTCGACAGGCGCTACATAGTAAGAAGCGGGAAACAGCGCCACGGCCTGCTCTTGACGTTGAATCTCTCCGGTCAGCGGCGAAAGTGAATAGAGCGCCTCGATTTCGTCACCGAAGAACTCGATTCGGGTTGCCAATTCGTCATAAACGGGGATGATCTCAATCGTGTCGCCCTTGACTCGAAAGTTTCCACGCGAAAAGTCGATGTCGTTGCGCTTGTATTGAATGTCGACGAGTTTGCGAATCAGGGCATCCCGGTCGATTCTGTCGCCAACCTGCAGAGCGATTGACTGGTTCAGATATTCGGCAGGCGCGCCAAGCCCATAAATGCATGACACGGTGCTGACAACGATGACGTCGCGTCTCGAAAGCAGGCTCATGGTGGCCTTGTAGCGTAAGCGCTCGACCTCTTCGTTGATGCTCGAGTCTTTCTCGATGAAGGTATCCGTCTGAGGAACGTAGGCTTCCGGTTGGTAGTAGTCGTAGTAGGAAACGAAGTATTCGACGGCGTTGTTTGGCAGCAGTTCACGGAATTCGTTGACCAACTGAGCGGCCAGAGTCTTGTTGTGCGCGAGCACCAGAGTTGGACGCTGCACCGCTTCAATCAACCAGGCGGTCGTCGCAGATTTTCCGGTTCCGGTGGCACCGAGTAGCACTATGTCACGCTCGCCGTTGTTGATACGTTCGGCAAGTTCGGCGATTGCTGTCGGCTGATCACCGCTTGGCTTGTATTCGCTGATTACCTCAAACGGCGCGAATGATCTGGTTGGCTCCACGGGTGAGTTAATCGCCTTGCTTCTCAGATGCTTCCCGAACGATTCTCGTCCAGAGGGCATCGGCATCGGCAAGCAGTTCGGCGAGCGTCTGATTCGAGTTCAAAATCACATCGGCACGATTCGCTCGTTGTGCAGGAGTGGCCTGGCTCTTGATTCTGGCCAACGCCTCTGCCTCGGACATTCCGCGGTTCGCCACCATCCGTTTGATTTGTTCTTGTTGCGGCGCTTCGACCGTGACGACCATGTCGAACGGCAGTGAAACATTCGCTTCGACCAAAAGTGGCACCGTATAGACAGCGATCGCGTCGGCCGGCAATTCTCGGATGCGCTGCTGCGCCAGTTCGCGAACCCTCGGGTGAATTATTTGCTCGAGTTGTTGGCGCTTGGTCGGATCGTTGAACACGATCTGGGCGACCGCAGCGCGATCAAGGCTGCCTTCGGAGGTGATGACTTGCCTACCGAAGATCTCGACGATCTCGACGAGTGCTTGAGAGCCCGGCTCAACAGCCTGCCTGGCCAAAACATCGGCATCTATTTCCGTTGCTCCGAGTTGCACCCAACGGGCAGCCACGCTGCTTTTTCCAGTGGCGATGCCACCGGTTAGTCCGACTAGATACACGCCTAAAGCCTACAAAGAAAAAGGGGCCGAACCGAAGTCCGACCCCTTTTCAAGGTAGTTATTACTCTGCGCTCTTCAGCTTGTCGCGAAGTGCTGCAAGCGACTCGTCTGCGGCAAGGGTGCCTGCCTCGGTCGACTCGCTCGAATAGGAGTTGCTGCCCTTTTCGGCGGCGGCTGCTGGAGCGGTGTCTGGAAGCTTGGCAGCGAGTTCGTTCGCGGCGGCCACCTGACGCTTGTGCTCTTCCCAGCGTGCGTGGGCTTCGGCGTATTCCTTTTCCCACTTGGCGCGAGCTTCTTCGAAGCCTGCCTTCCATTCGCTGGTAGCTGGGTCGAAGCCCTCTGGGTACTTGTAGTTACCGGCGTCGTCGTAGTCGGCAGCCATTCCGTAGAGTGCTGGGTTGAAGTCGGTTCCCTCTGGGTCGACTTCTTCGTTGGCCTGCTTGAGCGACAGCGAGATGCGGCGACGCTCGAGGTCGATGTCGATTACCTTGACGAAGACGTCCTGGTTCACGGTGACAACCTGCTCGGCAAGTTCAATGTGCTTGCTCGAAAGCTCGCTGATGTGAACTAGGCCCTCGATGCCATCGGCAACGCGAACGAATGCGCCGAACGGAACAAGCTTGGTTACCTTGCCCGGTGCGTACTGTCCGATTGCGTGGGTGCGGGCGAATACCTGCCATGGGTCTTCTTGGGTTGCCTTGAGCGAAAGCGATACGCGCTCACGGTCGTTGTCAACCTCTAGAACCTCAACGGTGACTTCTTGGCCGATTTCAACAACCTCGGACGCGTGTTCGATGTGCTTCCATGAAAGCTCCGAGACGTGAACGAGACCGTCGACGCCGCCGAGGTCGATGAATGCACCGAAGTTGACGATCGACGAAACGACACCGGTGCGGATCTGGCCCTTGGCTAGGTCTGCGAGGAAAGTGCTGCGGTTTGCCGACTGGCTCTCTTCGAGCAATGCACGACGCGAAAGCACAACGTTGTTGCGGTTTTTGTCGAGCTCGAGGATCTTGGCCTCAACCTTCTGACCCAAGTATGGACCGAGGTCGCGAACGCGACGAAGCTCGATGAGCGATGCAGGGAGGAATCCGCGCAGACCGATGTCCACGATCAGACCACCCTTGACAACCTCGATGATGGTTCCGGTGACGGTGCCGTCGGCGTCGCGAATCTTCTCGACGTCGCCCCACGCGCGCTCGTACTGTGCGCGCTTCTTGGAAAGGATTAGGCGGCCTTCTTTGTCTTCCTTCTGAAGCACGAGTGCCTCGATGGAGTCGCCCACGGAAACGATCTCTGATGGATCTGCGTCGTGGCGGATAGAAAGTTCACGTGAAGGGATTACACCTTCGGTCTTGTAACCGACGTCGAGGAGAACCTCGTCTCGGTCGATCTTCACGACGATACCTTCGATGAGGTCTCCGTCGTTGAAGAACTTTAGGGTCTTTTCGACCGCGGCCAGAAAGTCTTCTGCGGTGCCAATGTCGTCAATGGCAACCTGCTTGGTGGCCTTTTCGGTCTGATTTGTCATATTTAGTTTGCTCTCGTAGGGACATACTCGGGTCGCGACAAGCCAAGCTTCAAAAAGAAACATGATTTTCCGCGACAGCGGATAGGGATTTGCGTTTGCACGCCCTAATAGTCTAGCCCCAAGCGGCGCCATTTGTCTCGGCTTTTCAACAAGCACGCGGGACTCATCAAAGTGTCGAGCGGTCAAAGCAGGCTGGGATGCGAGGTGCTAGTGCCCGGCGGCATCCCAGTTTTGACCGATGCCGATATGAACCTCAAGTGGCACGCTGAGTTTTACAACGTTAGCCATTCGCTCGGTGACAAGTTTTTTAAGAATCTCGAGTTCGCCGGGGGCAACTTCGAAAACAAGTTCGTCGTGAACCTGCAGCAACATTCGACTCTTTAGATTCGCATCAACCATGGCGTGGTCAATCTGAATCATTGCAAGCTTCATGATGTCGGCTGCAGTGCCCTGAATCGGTGCATTCAACGCAGCGCGCCTGGCGTTCTCACGAATTTGAAAAATCGGGCTCTTTAGGTCGTCGAAAGGACGGCGTCGCCCGAAGGTGGTCACCGTATAGCCGTTGAGTTTCGCGTGATCGACCACCGAGGCGAGATAGCGGCGCACTCCCCCGAATCGCTCGAAATAGTCGCTCATTAACTGCTTGGCTTCGGCGTTTGAAATCCGCAACTGCTTGGCTAGACCGTATTCGCTCAGGCCGTAGACCAAACCGTAGGACATGGCTTTCACCTTGGAGCGCATCGCGCTGGTGACCTCTGACGGTGCCACACCGAAGATCCGAGAGCCAACGAAACGGTGCAGGTCTTCGCCGGTGTTGAACGCTTCGATCAGACCGGGATCTTCGCTCAGATGCGCCATGATTCGCATCTCGATCTGCGAATAGTCGGCGGTCAAAAGATTTTCAAAACCTGGGCTTACCTCAAAGGCGGCGCGCATGGCCCGACCTCGTTCGGTCTTGATTGGAATGTTTTGCAGGTTCGGGTTTTCGCTGCTAAGTCGCCCGGTTGAGGTACCAGTTTGCACATAGGTCGTATGCACGCGTAAGTCGCTGCCGATTGACTTGACCAAAACCTCGACCATCTGGCGCATTTTGGTAACTTCTCGGTGCTTTAGGAGCGCCTCGAGAAACGGGTGGCCGGTTTCTTCAAAGAGAGTGGTGAGCGACTCAGCGTTGGTTGAAAATCCAGTCTTAACCTTTTTGTTGCCCACCATTCCAAGGTCTTCGAAAAGCACAGTCTGGAGTTGTTTGGGTGAGGAGAGGTTGATTTCTTTGCCGATGAGAACAAAGCATTCTTTTTCGGCAGTAGCGATCTCGTCCGCAAGCGACACGAGCATCGACTCCAGCGCGTCTTTGTTGACTTGGATGCCCAAGTGCTCCATGCGGGCCAAAACAGCGCTCGACGGCGCTTCTACGGTTTCATAGACCGACTCCTGTTGCTGGTCGACGAGCTTGGCCCAGGAGGCTGAGTCGAGCAATACGGCCAGCCACGCATTTAACGAAGGGTCTACGTCGTTCTGCGGAATTAGTTGGTTTGCGTCGCCGCGCTGAACCACTAGACCAAGCACTTCTTCGGCGAGGGCGTCTATCTTGTAGCCGCGGCGAACCGGATCGAGCAAATAACAGACCAGAAGTGGATCGGAATCGACACCGTCGAGTTGCAATCCAGAATCGAGCAGTGCCTTGCCGTGGTCTTTAGCGCCGAAGACGACCTTTGCCGCGGTTGCATCTGCCAGCCAATTTTTGAGGCTATCGTTCGACGAAGCATCGACCAGCGCAAATAACCGCTCGGATGCTGTGGCCACACCCACAGCCGAAAGCCGCCCATCAACATATTCGAAGTCGACTCCCACGCGATCCCTGCCGACCCATTCGAGCAGTTTTGCCATCGAAACTTGCTGAGCTTCCGGTTGTGCTGGAACGTCGAACACGCTGGCCACCGGTACCTCAAGGGCTGGTTCAAGTGAGGCTTCAGAGTTAGAGCTCGAACCGGTGTCACTTCCGGCGGTGATGCCGCGAAGGCGAAGCACCCGTTCGGTGAGTGTACGGAACTGGAGTTTTGCGAAAACGAGCTTCACTTCATCTGAGTTCACGCCACCGAGAGTCAGGTCGCTAAGGTCAACGGGCAGCTCGAGGTCGGTCAGCAGTCGGTTCAAGCGACGGTTGCGCACTGCCTCTTCTCGATGCTCTCTCAGGCTTTCGCCCACCTTGCCGCCGATTTGGTCGGCCGAGGCAAGGATGTTTTCGAGCGAGCCATACTCTTGCAGCCACTTCGCTGCGGTTTTTGGTCCGACCCCTGGGATGCCGGGAAGGTTGTCGGAAGTTTCGCCGACGAGCGCGGCTAGATCTGGGTATTGGGCGGCGTGAACACCATATTTTTCATAGACGGCGGCGTCGTCCATCCGCGCAAGATTCATGACGCCTTTGACCGGATAGAGAATCGTGGTGCGCTCTGAAATCAGTTGGAAAGTGTCTCGGTCACCCGACACCACGAACACGTTGAAGTTTGCATCGGCTCCGGTTTTGGCCAAGGTTGCCAGAATGTCGTCGGCCTCGTAGTTTTCTTTCGTCAAGGTCTTAATGTTCATGGCCTTGAGTGCTTCTTGGAGCAATTCGGTTTGGCCGTTGAACTCTGGCGGAGTTTCTCCGCGGGTGCCTTTGTATGCCGGGTATTCCTCGGTTCTGAAGGAAGCGCGCGAAAGGTCGAATGCAATCGCCAAGTGGGTAGGTTGTTCCGCCTGCAAGATGTTGAGCATCATTGAGATGAAGCCGTGCACGGCATTCGTGTGCTGTCCGTCACTGGTCTTGAAAGAGTCTGGGCTGAGCGCGTAAAAAGCGCGGAAGGCTAGCGAGTGTCCGTCGATTAGCAGAAGAGTAGGCTTGGGGCTAGCGTTCATACCGCAAGCCTAATCTGCCCGAACGACCCTAACTTGGAGTGACCAAAGATGAGTCTCGAACCGAATATGTCTCAAGATGCCAAAGCGCTTTTCGAAACGCGCGGGGTTGGCGAGCTTGCCGAATCCATGGGGATCAAACTCTTGGAACTAAGCGCAGAACGAGCCGTGGCAACCATGCCCGTCGAGGGTAACCGTCAGCCTCTGGGGCTCCTTCACGGTGGCGCTTACGTGGTTATCGCCGAGTCACTCGGGTCGATGGCGGCCAATGTATGGGGCTTTCCAAAGAACAAGTTTGCCGTTGGCATTGAGGTCAATGCGTCTCACTCTGGTTCGGCCCGCGAGGGTGTGGTTACGGCCACCTGCACGGCGATCACGCTTGGTTCAACTCTTACGGTTCACGAGATTGCCGTCGAAGACGAAAACGGAAAACGGCTCTCGACGGTTCGCATCACGAACCTGCTGCGCGATAAAAAGTAGATTTACTCGTCTTTGGGCTTGTCGCCCAGCTGTTCGATGACCGTCTTGGCAACCTGCGCCATGGTGAGGCGTCTATCCATAGAAGACTTCTGAATCCAGCGAAATGCCTCGGGCTCGTCTTTCACCAGGTTTTTAGAAATCAACAAACCCTTCGCTTGATCAACTAGTTTGCGTGTGGTCAAGCGCTCGGAAAGATCGGCAATTTCTAGCTCGAGTGCGTTGAGCTGAGCAAATCGACTCAGCGCGATCTCGATTGCGGGAAGAAGATCGTTTGGCGAGAACGGCTTTACAACGTATGCCATTGCTCCCGCTTCAGATGCGCGCTCGACCAGTTCCTTCTGGCTGAACGCGGTGAGCAACACAACTGGAATTTTCAGAGGTGCGATCTGCTCTGCTGCTTCGATGCCATCCATGTTTGGCATCTTGATGTCCATGACGACGATGTCTGGGTGGTGTTGTTTGGCCAACTCAACGGCCTGGGCTCCATCACCGGCTTCGGCAATCACATCGAAACCCGCCTCACGCAAGGTCTCAACGATGTCAAGACGAATTATCGCTTCATCCTCGGCGACTATGGCGGTTCTGCGTGATTCTTCAGACATGCTGTTTACTTTATTGGATTCTGCCCAGCTTCGGGGTCGAAAACTTTGGATAGACTTAGACGGTTGTGTTCGGCCGGAATGGCGGAACGGCAGACGCGGAGCACTCAAAATGCTTTGTCCGAAAGGGCGTGTGGGTTCGAATCCCACTTCCGGCACAAACAAAAAAGTGGCGAGGTTTCCCTCGCCACTTTTCTTTTTAACTTCTATCGGTGAAATGCCGCAGCAAACTCAGCTGCATCTCCGACCTTGTGAACTCTCAGCGAGTTGGTCGAACCAGGGATGCCCGGCGGGGTTCCTGCGACCACCACAACCTCGTCGCCGACCTGGCAAAGTCCCTCGCGAAGAACGATCTGGTCGACCTGGAACATCATCTCGTCGGTGTGGGTAACCTTGTCGACCAAGTAAGTCTGAGCTCCCCAAGACAGTGCCAGACGATTTCTAGTCTCATTGCTGGGTGTGAATGCCAAGGTTGGCACGGATGAGCGCAAGCGAGATACCCGACGGAACGAGTCTCCGCTCTCGGTAAAGACACAGACGAACTTCGAGCCCAGAAGCTCGGCGATTTCGACAGCTGCCAGTGACACGGCACCCGAGTGGGTGTGTGGACGCGTCCCAAGTGGCGGAATGCGATCCATGCCGTTGTCTTCGGTTGACTCGACGATTCTTGCCATGGTCGAAACGGTTTCAACCGGATACTTACCGACCGAGGTCTCCCCCGAAAGCATGACAGCGTCTGCACCATCGAGAATCGCGTTTGCCACGTCGCTCGCTTCTGCGCGAGTTGGACGTGCGTTCTCGATCATCGACTCAAGCATTTGGGTGGCTACGATGACCGGTTTAGCCCAGCGACGCGAAAGTTCAACGGCACGTTTTTGCACCAGCGGAACCTGCTCGAGTGGAAGCTCCACGCCGAGGTCGCCACGAGCAACCATGACGCCATCGAATGCGTCGATGATTTCTTCTAGCGCTTCAACCGCCTGCGGCTTTTCGATCTTCGCGATTACCGGAAGGAAAATGCCCTCTTCTTTCATGATCTCGTGCACGCGAACGATGTCGCTGGCGTTGCGCACGAACGAGAGCGCGATGATGTCGACGCCTAGTCGGAGCCCCCAGCGTAGGTCATCCTCGTCTTTTTCGGAAAGAGCGGGCACGTTCACGGCAACACCCGGCAGGTTAATGCCCTTGTTGTTGCTAACTGGGCCAGGTACTTCAACAACTGTTGTCACAGTGGTTGGGCTGACTTCGGTGGCACGAAGAGCTACCTTGCCGTCGTCGATGAGCAGCATGTCGCCAGCCTTGACATCGCCAGGAAGCCCCTTAAAGGTTGTTCCGCAGATGTTCACGTCGCCCTGGATGTCTTCGATAGTGATCTTGAAGGTAGCGCCCTTTTCGAGCATGACCGGACCGTCGGCAAATCGGCCAAGACGAATCTTTGGACCCTGAAGGTCAACTAGAACTCCAACTGCCTTGCCGGCGTCTTCGGCGGCCTTGCGAACGTTTCGATAAACCTCTTCGTGCACGTCGTATGAGCCGTGGCTCAGGTTCATTCTGGCTACATCTACGCCGGCTTCAATAATGGCCCGGATGTTCTCATAACTCGAGGTTGCCGGTCCTAGCGTGGCAACAATCTTGGCGCGTCTCATCTATTCCTCATTCTCGCTTCGACGATTGTCGAAACATTTTTTCTCAGCTGTAAACCGAGATTGGTCTGTCGGTCGGTTTGACCGGTGCAGGGAGTTCTGTCGAACCCTCCAGGTATTCATCAATCGCGGCGGCGGCGGCTCGGCCTTCTGCAATGGCCCAAACGATCAGGCTCTGGCCGCGTCCGGCATCTCCTGCCACGAACACACCTGGAACGTTGGTCTCCCAATCGTTTCCGCGAACAATGTTGCCACGCTCATCCAGCTCGGGAGCGATCTGCGGCTGCAGCGTGTCGGTTTCTGGTCCGGTGAATCCGAGCGCGAGCAGAACGAGGTCGGCAGGGATGATCTGCTCGGTGCCTGCTTTTGGAACGCGCTTTCCGTCGACGAACTCGGTCTCGGCCACCTTGACTCCTGTGACCTTGCCATCTTTGCCGACAAACTCGACCGTAGAAGCGAGATACTTTCGTTCACCGAACTCTTCGTGAGCCGAAGCTATTTCGAAAAGGGTTGGAAAGGTCGGCCACGGCTGGTCGGGACGACGCTCGTGGGCTGGCTGTGCACCGATGGCAAGCGTGGTGACCGAGGCTGCTCCGTGGCGGGTTGCCGTACCGAGGCAGTCTGCTCCGGTATCGCCGCCGCCGAGAATGACAACATGCTTACCCTCGGCGTGAATCTGGTCTGCGATCTCATCTCCGGCTACGACCTTATTGGCAGGGGTCAGGTAGTCCATGGCGAAATGAACGCCATCTAGGTCGCGCCCTGGAATCTTTAGATCGCGAGCCTTGGTCGCTCCCGTTGCAATCAGAACGGCGTCGTAGCGCGACTTCAGCTCGTTCCAGGAAATGTCGGTGCCGATGGCTACTCCAGGGCGGAATCGAGTGCCTTCGTCTTCCATCTGGCGCAGACGGCGGTCGAGGTGACGCTTTTCCATCTTGAAATCTGGGATGCCGTAGCGAAGCAGGCCGCCGATGCGATCATCGCGCTCATAAACAGCGACGGTGTGGCCGGCGCGGGTGAGTTGCTGAGCTGCGGCGAGTCCTGCGGGGCCGGAGCCGACCACGGCAACGGTCTTGCCGGTCAGGCGCTCAGGCTGGTGAGGCTGAACGAAACCATTGTCGAAGGCGTCGTCGATAATCGAAACTTCGATTTCTTTGATCGTGACGGCCGGCTGGTTGATGCCCAAAACACAGGCACTCTCGCAAGGTGCTGGGCAGAGACGACCGGTGAATTCCGGAAAGTTGTTGGTCTTGTGAAGGCGTTCGATGGCCTGCTTGTTGTCGGAACGCCAGGTCAGGTCGTTCCATTCGGGAATCAGGTTGCCAAGCGGGCATCCCTGGTGGCAGAACGGAATACCGCAGTCCATGCATCTGGAGGCCTGCTGCTGCAAAACTCCTGACTCACGGCGCTCGTAGACCTCTTTCCAGTCGAGGATGCGAACCGGAACTGGGCGGCGCTTGGCGGTTTCGCGCTCGGTTACTTTTAGAAATCCACGTGGATCAGCCATTGGTAACCTCCAGAATCTTCGTCCAAGTTTCTTCGCCGTCAGGGTCAGCGCCGTTTTCGAGAGCAGCGACACGGATCGAAAGCACGTTCGCATAGTCGCGCGGCATCACGAGGGTGAAGTCAGCAACGGTTTGCTCGAAGTTTTCCAGCAGGGATGTCGCGAGCAACGAACCGGTCTCCTGAACGTGCTCCTGCAAGAGTGACTTGAGTAGGGTGGCTTCTGTTTCGGAAAGGTCGCGCAGGTGGAGTTCGCCGGCTGCTAGGGCATCCGTGTTGATTCGGTCACCGCGCAGCTTGTATACGAACGCCTGGCCACCGGACATACCGGCTCCCAGGTTTCGACCGGTGCGGCCGAGGATTACCGCTACGCCACCGGTCATGTATTCGAGAGCGTGGTCGCCGACACCCTCGACAACCGCGGTCACGCCGGAGTTGCGAACCAGGAATCGCTCACCAACCATGCCGCGCAAGAAGATCTTGCCCGAGGTTGCGCCATAGCCGATGACGTTTCCGGCGATGATGTTTTGCTCGGCTGCGAACACCGATTCACGGTCTGGCCGAACAACGATAGTTCCACCCGAGAGCCCCTTGCCAACGTAGTCGTTCGAGTCGCCCTCGAGGGTCAGCTTGATGCCCTTGGGGACAAACGCGCCGAGTGACTGACCGGCCGATCCGCGCAGGCGAATGTCGATGGTGCCATCGGCTAAACCTTCGGCACCGTAGCGCTTGGTGACTTCGTTTCCGAGGATGGTGCCCACGGCCTGCTCGACGTTAGTAATGTCTAGCTCGATCTTGACCGGCTGCGCGTCTTCGAGAGCGGATGCGGCAAGCTCAAGCAACTTGAAATCGAAGTGCTTTGCTAGCTCGTGATCCTGGCTGCTCACCTTGCGCTTTGGCGAATCCTCTGGGAGGTTCGGTGCGGCAAGGATCGGACTCAGGTCGAGACCATCGGCCTTCCAGTGGTGAATGGCGCGGTTTACGTCAATGAGTTCGCTGTGCCCGATTGCTTCATCTAAGGTTCTGAAACCGAGCGCTGCCAAGTATTCGCGCACCTCCTGAGCGAGGAACTCGAAGAAGTTCACCACGAACTCTGGCTTGCCGTTGAAGCGTTCGCGCAGAACCGGGTTTTGAGTCGCAACACCGACTGGGCAGGTGTCAAGGTGGCACACGCGCATCATGATGCAGCCGGAAACGATGAGTGGTGCTGTGGCAAAACCGAACTCTTCTGCACCGAGCAAAGCGGCGATGATCACGTCGCGACCGGTCTTCATCTGGCCGTCAACCTGCACGGTCACGCGACCGCGAAGTCCGTTTACCATCAGGGTCTGCTGAGCCTCGGCCAGGCCGAGTTCCCAAGGTGTTCCTGCGTGCTTGAGCGAGTTCAACGGTGACGCACCTGTACCGCCGTCGTGACCAGAAACCAGAATCACATCGGCCTTGGCCTTGGCGACACCGGCAGCCACGGTTCCAATACCGACCTGGCTAACCAATTTCACGTGGATGCGGGCCTCGCGGTTTGCGCGCTTTAGGTCGAAGATTAACTGCTTGAGGTCTTCAATCGAATAAATGTCGTGGTGCGGCGGTGGCGAGATGAGCCCGACGCCAGCGGTCGAGTGACGCGTCTTGGCAATCCACGGATAAACCTTGTTCGGTGGAAGCTGACCACCTTCGCCAGGCTTGGCACCCTGAGCCATCTTGATTTGGATGTCATCGGCGTGCGTCAGATACATGCTGGTCACACCGAATCGGCCTGAGGCAACCTGCTTGATGCTCGAACGTCTGGTTGGGTCGAGCAGGCGTTCGACATCCTCGCCGCCCTCACCGGTGTTTGACTTGGCACCGAGCTGGTTCATGGCGATCGCCAGCGTTTCGTGAGCTTCTGGCGAAATCGAACCATAAGACATCGCTCCGGTTGAGAACCGCTTGACGATCGAGGAAATCGATTCGACTTCGTCGAGAGGGACCGGCTTGCGAACACCTTCGCGAAGCATGAACAGTCCGCGCAGGGTCATGAGTTGTTCAGCCTGCGCATCCACTTTTTGGGTGTATTCGCGGAAAATGTCGAAACGCTTGTTGCGGGTCGCGTGTTGAAGCTTAAAGACCGTCTCAGGGTTGAAAAGGTGCGGTGCGCCGTCGCGACGCCATTGGTATTCCCCACCGGTCTCGAGGGTGGTGTGCGGGTTCGTGGCACGTTCTAGCGGGTAGGCGCTCTTGTGTCTTGCGACGATTTCGTCGTGAATAACTTCTATACCGATACCGCCGAGCTGGCTCGTGGTGCCGGTGAAGTAGGTGTCGACAAACTCTTGGCTTAGTCCGATTGCCTCAAAGACCTGAGCGCCAGAGTATGAAGAAACCGTAGAGATTCCCATCTTCGACATGATCTTGAGCACACCCTTGCCAAGACCCTTGATCAGGTTCTTGTGGGCCTTCTCAATCGTGATTCCGGCGATCTGGCCGCTGCGAACCATTTGCTCAACCGATTCCATGGCCAGGTACGGGTTGATGGCGGCGGCTCCGTAGCCGATCAGGGCGGCAACGTGGTGCACCTCGCGAACATCTCCGGCCTCGATGACCAAACCCAAGCGGGTGCGGTTTCCGGTGCGGATCAGGTGGTGGTGAACCGCCGAGGTGAGCAGCAGAGACGGAATAGGTGCCGATTCACGGTTGCTGTCACGGTCGCTCAGAATCAGGTAGGTAACACCGTCTTCAATTGCAGCGTCGACCTCTTCGAAAATTTCTCGGATGCGCGAGGCAAGCGACTCGGCTCCCCCGTCGATTCGGTAAAGACCTTTAATGGTCAGGGCTTTGCCGACCCCGGGACGCGATTCGATGTGCTTGATTTTGGCAAGTTCATCGTTGCTCAGAACTGGGAAGCTCAGGCTGATTTGCTGAGCGTGCTCAGGGGTTGCCGCAAGCAAGTTTCGCTCTGGCCCGAGACCAGTTCCGAGCGAAGTGACAACCTCTTCACGGATGCTGTCGAGTGGCGGGTTCGTGACCTGTGCAAACTGCTGCACAAAGTAATCGAAGAGCAGCCGTGGGCGATCGGAGATAGCGGCAATCGGGGTATCTGAACCCATCGCGCCGATCGGCTCGATTCCGTTCTTAGCCATCGGGGCCAACAGAATGCGAAGGTCTTCTTCGGTGTAGCCGAAGGTGCGCTGACGTCGATTCACCGAGGCAGAGGTGTGAGCGATGTGCTCGCGCTCTGGCAGGTCGGAGAGGTTTATGCGGTTGGCTTCGAGCCACTCACCCCAAGGCTCGAGAGCGGCAACTTCGCTCTTGATTTCGTCGTCGTCAATCAGGCGACCGTTGACGGTATCGGCGAGAAACATTTTGCCTGGCTGAAGTCGGCCCTTGCGAACAATCTTGGCTGGGTCGATCTTGGCAACACCGATTTCAGAGGCGAGAATCACCAAGCCGTCTTCGGTCACAACGTAGCGACCTGGCCGCAGCCCGTTGCGGTCGAGAGTTGCACCAACTAGTGAACCATCGGTGAAGATGACGGCGGCTGGGCCATCCCACGGCTCCATGAGCATCGAGTGGTAGTCGTAGAAGTTTTTGCGCGAGTCATCGAGGTCGGTTTGCTTTTCCCAGGCCTCAGGAATCATCATCATCATGGCGTGCGGCAGGCTACGACCACCCAAGTAGAGCAGTTCGAGAACCTCGTCGAAAGATGCCGAGTCCGAGCCATCCGGGGTGACGATTGGCAGCAGAGGCTTGAGATCTCCGAGTGCCTCACTCTTCAACTGGGATGAGCGTGCCGCCATCCAGTTGCGGTTTCCCTTCACCGTGTTGATTTCACCGTTGTGAGCAATCATGCGGAATGGGTGAGCAAGAGGCCATGACGGGAAGGTGTTGGTAGAGAATCTCGAGTGAACCAGCGCCAGAGTCGAACTGAAGTCTGGGTCGCTCAGGTCTGGGTAGAACGGCTCGAGCTGAAGGGTGGTGACCATGCCCTTATAGACGATAGTTCGCGACGAGAGCGAAGGGTGATACGCGCCGAGGGTGCGTTCCGAACGCTTGCGCAGACGAAACAGCGCTCGTTCGAGGCTAAGGCCACGCTGCTCACCGGTAACGAAAACCTGAATGATCAAAGGCATTGCGGCGCGGGCTAGATCGCCGAGCACCTCTGGATGAACCGGAACTTCGCGCCAGCCGAGAACCGAGAGGTTTTCTTCTGTTGCGAGAGTTGAGAAGGCCGCCTTAAACGATTCGACCTCATCTGCGGAGACGAAGACCAAACCGGCCGCATAAGCGCCCGCCTCTGGCAAAGCGAAGCCGACGACCTTGCTCAGAAACTTGTGTGGCAGCTGTGTCAGGATTCCCGCGCCATCGCCGGTGCCAGCGTCAGACCCGACAGCACCTCGGTGCTCGAGGTTGCGCAGCGCATCGAGAGCGGTCTCGACAATGTCGTGTCCGGCACTTCCACGGAGGGTAGCAACCATGGCCAAACCGCAGGCATCGCGATCACGGCTAGGGTCATAAAGACCGAACGCCTCAGGCGCGGTATTGAACCGCGCGAATGGCGAAACGGGCATGCTGATCTCCAATCAGAATTTTCGGAGGGACAACACTGGCCCAGTATCAAAACCAACAGGCAAAACGGCTAAAGTTAGTCAGCGCGCTGCCAGTCGAGTCTATCTCAAATCACTTCTTGGGCGAAGTTTCGTCGCTCTCGATTTGATTACTTTTCGCCTCTTTTGCGGACTCAGTTTCGCCCTCGGATTCCTCGATGTCGACGACTTCATCCTGGGCTGCTCGTGATTGCGTGTAGACCGTCAGCTCAAGGCCGTGGTGACGACGAGTCGACCATATGATGAGAGCCAGACCGATAACCATTCCAGCCACAGCCGACCACTGGTTGGTGCGCAGACCTAAGTAAACGTCACTTGGGTCGATTCGCAGGTTCTCGATCCAAAAGCGACCGATCGAATAGTAGATCAGGTATAGCCCGAAAAGACGACCCCATCTCAAGCTAAGGCGCTTATCCAGAGCCAGCAAGATTATTACTCCTGCGATGCTCCAGAGGAATTCATAGAAGAATGTGGGGTGGAAAACGGCATCGGAGGGTAGGCCGTCAGGAATAGCTGGATTTGGTCGATCAATCTTGAGCGCCCAAGGTAGGTCAGTCGGGCGGCCAAAAAGCTCTTGGTTGAAATAGTTTCCCCAGCGCCCGATTGCTTGCGCCAAGAGAATTCCTGGCGCTAAAACATCCGCGAGTGACAAGAAGCTCAACTTGGCGCGCTTGGCACCGATATATGCACCGAGTGCACCAAAGATCAGTGCGCCATAGATCGCCAGTCCCCCGTTCCAGACTTTTAGGAACTCAAGCGGGTCGATGTTTGGTCCAACATAGTCGCTGAGGTGAGTCAGAACGTGAAAGAGGCGCCCACCGATGATTCCGAAAGGCACAGCCCAGAGTGCAATGTCGATGACCAGGCCACTTTCGCCGCCTCGTCGCACCAGTCTGCTGTTGGCCATCCAGAGTGCCACCGCAATTCCGACCAGGATGAAGATCGCGTAGTAGTGAACCTGGAGTCCGAATACGCCGAAAGATGTTTCGGTAGGGCTAGGGATTGGTTCGCCCCACTGCCAGTCAGTTGAAGTCGATTCCATGGGTTATTTTCCTGTCCTGTTCAATCCTGAGACGATGTCGCGAACTTGCTGACGCAAGGCATCGATGCCGCCACGTTGATAAGCCTTCACGAATGCGCTTCCGACGATTGCTCCGTCTGCGTAGGCGTTGACCTCAGCAGCCTGCTCACCGGAAGAAATACCGATGCCGACTGCCGCGTTTTGCTGTGGAGCTTGCTCCCGAACGCTTGAAACGACTCCCCTGGCCAGCGAATCCACTTCTTCGCGGGCGCCGGTGATGCCCATTGTCGATACAGCATAAACAAATCCGCGGCTCAACTCGGCGGCGCGCTTGACCCGCTCTGGCGACGAGGTCGGTGCAACCAGAAAGACTCGGTCAAGCCCCGTGCGATCCGACTCGGCGAGCCAATCCTTGGCCTCATCCGGTATCAGATCCGGGGTGATTAGGCCGGCTCCCCCGCTAGCTTTTAGGTCGTCGGCGAACTTTGCCACGCCGTACTGCGACACCGGGTTCCAGTAGGTCATTACCAAGACAGGCGCGTCTACTCTCGAGCTGACGGCCTTGACGGCATCGAAGGTTTGACGCAATCGGAAGCCCTTTTCGAGTGCAAGTTGAGTGGCCTCCTGAATCACCAGGCCATCCATAACTGGGTCGCTGTATGGAACACCGAGCTCAAGGACGTCAACGCCTTCTTCTACCATGGCGACGGCTGCTTCGATCGATTCCTCGAGACTTGGGTAGCCCAGCGGAAAGTATCCGATCAGCGTGTCCTTGCCGGCATCCGAGTTTGATTTGATTACGTCGCTGGTGCTCACTTGCTGTCTCCGATGAGCCCGAAATAACGCGCTGCGGTTTCCATGTCTTTGTCACCACGACCGCTCAGATTGATCAGGATGCTGCTGCCAGCAGGTAGTTCTTTGCCAAGTTTGAGCGCACCGGCAAGTGCGTGGGCGGTTTCAATTGCTGGGATGATGCCTTCGGTCTGACTCAGCAGACGGAGCGCGTCCATCGCCTCGGCGTCACTGATGCCGCGATACTCGGCGCGTCCGAGGTCTTTGAGCCAGGCGTGTTCTGGGCCAACGCCTGGGTAATCCAAACCTGCGCTAATCGAGTGACTTTCGATTGTTTGGCCGTCTTCGTCTTGAAGCATGTATGACTTCGCTCCGTGAAGCACTCCAGGTTTGCCGAAGTTTAGGGTCGCCGCGTGGCGCGGGGTGTCCATTCCGTCGCCAGCGGCCTCGAAGCCGACCAGTCTGACGTTCTCGTCATCTAAGAAGGCGTGGAAGATTCCGATTGCGTTGGATCCGCCACCGACGCATGCCGCGACCACCGTCGGGGTAATACCAAACTCATCTTGAAGTTGACGCTTAGCTTCGTTGCCGATTACCGAATGGAAGTCGCGAACCATGGTCGGAAACGGGTGCGGTCCAGCAACGGTGCCCAGCAGATAATGTGTGGTCTCTACGTTAGTAACCCAGTCGCGCAGGGCTTCGTTGATCGCGTCTTTGAGTGTGCGTGAACCAGTTGTCACTGGCACCACGGTTGCACCGAGAAGCTTCATTCTTGCTACGTTTAGGGCCTGACGCTCGGTGTCGACTTGACCCATGTAAACCACGCACTCGAGACCGAACAGCGCGGCAGCGGTAGCACTGGCGACACCATGCTGACCGGCTCCGGTTTCGGCGATGATACGCGTCTTGCCCATCCGCTTCGCCAGCAGGGCTTGGCCAAGAACATTGTTGATCTTGTGCGAACCGGTGTGGTTGAGGTCTTCGCGCTTTAGAAAGATTCGCACGTCGCCGGCGAGGCTGGCGAAACGCTTAGCCTCGGTAATAATCGAGGGTCGCCCGGTGTAAGTGCGGTGAAGTTCAGATAGTTCAAAGGCGAAACTCGGGTCGGCTTTTGCTGCCTGATATGTGGCGTCTAACTCGTCAAGGGCTGCGATTAGAGATTCGGGAACAAAGCGGCCGCCAAACTCGCCAAAGTACGGGCCGACCTGTTCGCGCAAATTTGACATGGGTTAATCCTAAGTTGCCTAGATGGTCAAAAAGTCCTGAAGCATCGCGGCTGGATCGCCGGTCACCAGAGCCTCGCCAACCAGCACAACGTCTGCCCCTGCCGAGCGATAGTGGCGAACATCCTCGACGTTTCTGACTGCGCTTTCGGCCACTTTGATCACCTCGTCAGGGATGAGGTGCACAAGACTTCCGAACAGATTTCGATCGGTTTCAAATGTCGACAGGTCACGAGCATTCACCCCCAAGAGTTTTGCATCGACATCGAGGGCTCGCAGCACCTCTCGCTCGCTGTGGGTTTCGACAAACGCTGTCATGCCAAGTTCTTCGCCAAATGTCTTCAGGCGAGCCAGGTCTTCTTGCAAGAGGCCAGCGACAATCAGAAGAAAAATGTCTGCGCCGCAAGCGCGCGCTTCGAGGATTTGCTGCTCGTTGGCGATGAAGTCTTTGCGAAGCAGTGGCACTGAAACCGCCTGACGAACGGCCGATAGGTCTTCTAGAGAGCCCTTAAATTTTCGTTGCTCTGTCAGCACCGAGATTGCACTCGCGCCACATTGGGCATAGGTGCGGGCTAGTTCGACAGGCTCAGAGATTTCGGCGAGGTCGCCGCGAGATGGGCTGGCGCGCTTGATTTCTGCGAGCACGTGAACTTGTGGCCTTGGTGCGAGAAATTCGATCGCGTTTAGCGCAGGTGGTTGTGCGGCCGCGAGCTGCTCGATTTTTGCCAACGAAGTTGAAGCCAAACGCGCCTGCGCGTCAGCAAGTGCGCCCGCGTAGAGCCCCTCTAGCACGTTGCTTAGTGCTTGCCCTTGACGCCGTAGCCTAGGCGAGCGAGAACTACACCGGCAACGACACCAACGGGGATGAACGCGCTCGAGATCCAGACAAGGTCATACATCTCGAACCAGAAGGCTAGGGTTGCCGCCGTGACAGCAAGAGTAATGACGATTACCGCGGTCCATGCCGCAATCGAGTCGCCGTGTCCTGGGTCGTCTGGGTGTTCGGTGCTCATATTCGCCTCTCTGAATCCCTCTAAGTTTACAAGTCTTGGGGGTTGGTTTCGTTCCAAAGGTCCTGCGCCGTTTGCGTTTCCTTCTTCTCGGCACGCTTCTTCTTGATAGCTCGCACTTTTTCAGTAGACGTTTTTAGGGCATCCATGATTGCCAGCAGGTGCACGACCAGCAGAACCGCACTCAAGGCGATAGAGCCCCAGCCAAAAAACGTGGTTTGCCGGCTGACCACAACCTGCTCCAGCTGGGCCAACCAGGATGAGATACCGGTCGCCTTTTCGACGATCGGGGCTAGCAGGCTCAGGTTTCCATCAAACAGAGCGGGAATCTGGCTCAGCATGCTCAGCAGAACCGCCAGGCCACCTGCGATCAGAAAAATGATCCCCCAGCGCCGCTGCAGGTAGATCACTAGAACGATTGCCAGTGCATCAACCAAAAGGGTTGCACCGAAATTCGGATAGGCATCGAAACCGCCGACGGTCAAGGAGTTGCCCGAGGTGAGACCGACCTCGAACCAGGGTTGACTCGCAAGGGCAACCACGCCCAGGAGGATGACGAGTGCAATCAGAAGCGTTCGGCGCACTAGTCGCGAACCCTTTTCAGCGCTGAGGCCTCGGCAACGGCTCGCAGTGGAGCTGCCGCCTTGGTGCGAGTCTCTTCGAATTCCGAAACCGGGTCTGAGTCGAGCACGATTCCCGCTCCGGCTTGCACGTGTGCGACGCCGTCTCTAAGAATCGCGGTGCGAATGGCGATGGCTAGGTCGGCGTTGCCGGCAAAGTCGAAGTAACCAACCACTCCGCCGAAGAATCCGCGATTGTCGTTTTCGAGGTCGTCGATAATCTCAAGCGCACGAGGCTTGGGTGCGCCCGAGAGGGTTCCGGCTGGAAAGGTTGCCTTGAAGACATCCACACACGATGCGTCGCCTCGAACATCACCTTCGACGGTTGAAACCAGGTGTTGAATGTGACTGAACTTGTGAACCTGCATGAACTCGGTGACCGAAACCGAAGCGGGAGTGCAAACCTTCAACAAGTCGTTTCTGGCCAAGTCGACCAGCATTAGGTGCTCGGCTCGCTCCTTGGCATCCCCCAGTAACTCGTTCTCGAGCGAGTTGTCTTCGTCCCAATCCGCTCCCCTGCGTCGACTGCCCGCGATCGGATGCATGATTGCGCGACCCGAATTGACGGTGACTAGTGCCTCTGGAGAAGAGCCGACAATCGCATAATCGCCAAGGTCATCGCTCAGATTGAGCAGATACATGTATGGGCTCGGATTAAGCGCGCGAAGTACTCGATAAATCTCGATCGGTGTGGCCTTGGTCGCAAGGTCGAATCGTTGCGAAAGCACTACCTGGAAAACATCCCCGGCAGCAACGTGGAGCTTGGCTTTTTCGACCATCGCCACGAAACTTTCGCGTTCAAAGTTTGCGACAACATCATCCAGGTTTGCCTCGACACGAGTTGCCAGGAATGGCTCACTCGGTTTGAGCAGGCAGGCGCGCAATTCATCGATGTGGGCCTGAGCGGTTTCATAGAGCGCCGCCACCTCGGAATCGGATTGGCCTTCAACGAAGATGTTCGAAACCAACAGCAGGTTGCTCTCGTGGTGATCAACGATGATCAGGTCTCGGAACATCTGGAAAACCATGTTTGGGCTGTTGTAGCGCTGGGTAGGACGATTTGGCAAGTTCTCAATCTCGCGAATCGTGTCCCAGGCGAGCGCTCCGACTAAGCCGGAAGTCAGCGGTGGCAAACCTGCAATCGGAGTCGAGTTCCAGCTTTCGTGCAGTGTTGCAACGGCTTCCAACGCGGATGACGGCAACTCACGACCAGTATCGATTGGTAGGGCTGCGTGCCCATCCGCCGACGACCAGGCCACGGAGCCATCGGAGGTTTGCGTGAGACTTCCGCGGTTATTAACGCCGATAAACGAATAACGCGACCAGACTCCGTGTTCAGCCGATTCGAGCAGGAAGGTGCCCGGTTTGCCAGCGGCGACCTTGTCGAAAATCGCCAAAGGTGTGTCTGAACCAGAGAAAATCGTTTCGATAAGTGGCACCACGCGGTGGTTTTTCGAAAGTTCTAATACCTCGGCAAGTGAGAAACGTTTTGCCATCACTCATCACCGCTTATGAACAGCGTCTCAACATCGAAGCAGGATTCCTCGCCGGTGTGGCAAGCCGGACCCGCCTCTTCGACCAGAATCAGTAATGCATCGGAATCGCAGTCGAGTTCGATTTTCAAGATTCGCTGCGTATTGCCAGAAGTTGCTCCTTTGTGCCAAAGCTCATTACGGCTGCGTGAGAAGAACACTGTTTCACCGATCTCGATGGTTCGCTCCAGAGATTCACGATTCATCCATGCGAGCATCAGCACGCGACCAGTGACAGATTGAACGATTGTCGGAATCAACCCGTTCGAATCGAATCGAACCTGGGCGAGCACATCCCTGTCGATTGGTGTCATCTGACTGCGAATCCTGCCTTGCTAAGTTCTTGTTTCACTTCTTGGATGGTAACCGAACGATTGTGAAAGATTGATGCGGCCAGGATTGCGTCAGCCCCCGCCTTTGCAGCCGCGACGAAGTCTTGAGCGCTACCCGCACCTCCCGAAGCGATCAGAGGCACCGTGGAAACCTCGCGAACCGCCTCGAGCATTTCGATATCGAAACCCGACTGGGTGCCATCAGCGTCAATCGAGTTGAGCAAGACTTCACCGATGCCAAGGTCGATCGCCCGAGCCACCCAGTCGAGGGCGTCAATGTCGGTAACCACGCGACCCCCATTTTTTGTGGCGACAAACTGGGCGGCATCCCCGTTGCGCTTGGCATCGAGTGACAGCACGAGCACCTGCGAGCCAAAGCGATTAGCGATTGCTTCGATCAGTGAGGGATCGTTCAGTGCGGCCGAAGCGATCGAAACTTTGTCGGCGCCAGACTGCAGCAGTCGGTCAACATCATCAACCGCCCTGACACCCCCACCAACGGTCAGTGGAATGAAAACCTGTTCAGCGGTTCTGCGAACCAGGTCATACATGGTCGACCGGTTTTCGTTCGTGGCGTTGACATCGAGAAAAGTAAGCTCGTCAGCGCCCGACTCGAAGTAGTAAGCCGAGAGCTCAATCGGGTCTCCGGCGTCACGAAGGTTCTCAAAATTCACACCTTTGACGACGCGGCCGTCGGCAACGTCGAGGCACGGAATGATTCGGACCGAAAGAGTCATGGCCTAGATTCGAGCGGCGTGAATAGCGCTAACCAGAATCGCCCGAGCACCGAGCTCATAGAGCTCATCCATCTTGGCGTTGATGTCGCCGGCGCGAACGAGCGCTCTGACTGCGACCCATTCCGGATCACGAAGTGGAGAAACGGTTGGTGACTCGATTCCCGGCGTAATTGCGCTGGCCTTCTCAACCAATTCGCTTGGGCAGTCGTAGTCAAAGATCACGTATTCACGGGCAACGATTACCCCGCGCAGGCGTCGAAGGAGGGCTACGGATGAGCCTTCTTTTCCTGGCGTGCTAATCAGTTGCGCGGTGCTGTGCAAAATGACCGGACCGAAAATTTCCAAGGATGCCTGACGCAACGTATTTCCGGTTGACACGACATCGGCGACCGCGTCGGCAACACCGAGGCGAACCGCAGATTCGACTGCCCCATCTAGCTCGACGATGGTTACCGAGACGCCGGCTTTGGCTAGAAAGTCAGCGACGAGGTGAGGGTAAGCGGTGGCGACTCTCAGCCCTTGAAGCTGGCTTACGTCGCTGAACTTGCCGATCGGCCCAGCGAACCTAAAGGTCGATTCCCCGAACTTTAGGTCTTCTACAGCGATGGCCTTGCTCTGGGAATCAATTAGAAGATCAAGCCCGGTGAATCCGGCGTCTAGCGATCCCTCTCCGACATAGGTGGCTATGTCACGTGGTCGCAGGTAGAAGAACTCCACTTCGTTTGCTTCATCGACAACGTGCAAATCTTTTGGGTCTCGACGGGTGGCGTAGCCTGCTTCTTTCAGCATCAGGATGGCTGTGTCCGACAATATCCCCTTGTTGGGAACGGCAACTCTAAGCATGGTCTATAACTCTTTTTCTAGGTCTTCAAGTGAGATGTCTTGGGCAATCATCAGAACCTGCAGATGGTAGATCAGCTGCGAGATTTCTTCGACGGTGCGTTGTTTGCCTTCGTGTTCGGCAGCCATCCAAACTTCGGCGGCTTCTTCGACAATCTTTTTTCCGATGCCATGCACGCCAGAATCGATCCACTTAACGGTTTCTGAGCCAGATGGGCGGCTCTTGCTCTTCTCGAGCAACTCGTTGAAAAGGGATTCAAAGGATTTCATTGTTTAAGGTTACCTGCCAGCAGGGCCTTGAAACGGTCAAATTGTGGCTAGGTTACGCAAATATTCGATTCGCGCGGCTCGGTCTTCGGCTCCGAAGACCGCAGATCCTGCCACGAAGGTGTCGGCACCGAGTCCGGCTACTCTCGCGATGTTGTGTTCGTCAATTCCGCCGTCAACCTCGAGGGCAACAGCCAATCCAGCCGCGTCGATTGCCTTACGAGCCTGCGCAACCTTTTCGAGGGTTGCTTCGATAAGCGCTTGGCCGCCGAATCCAGGTTCGACGGTCATCACCAAGACCATGTCCCACTCGGGCAGATTATCGAGCACAAAATCGAGTGAGGTGTTCGGTTTGACCGCAATGGCAGCCTTCGCTCCGGCTGCCCTGAGTTTTCTGGCTAGGGCGATCGGCTGCTCGCTGGCTTCGAGGTGAAAGGTTACCGAGGCTACGCCGAGGTCGGCATAGCGCGGAGCCCAATCATCCACGTTTTCAATCATCAGGTGAACGTCGAGCGGCTTGACGGCGATTTGCTGCATGCGCTTGACCATTGGTAGGCCAAAGGTGAGGTTCGGCACGAAGTGTCCGTCCATCACGTCTACGTGGTAACTGTCGCAGTTGGTGATGGTTTTAAAATCGCGCTCAAAATTCACAAAATCGGCCGAAAGAATGCTCGGATGGATGCGCGCGCTCATGTGCCTAGGATACCGATTTGCGAATCACAGCGATGAACATGGCGTCGGTATCGTCTCGGTGCGGCCAAAGCTGCACCGTTTTGCGCCCCTGAGTGAGCCTCAGAGTTGGTGAAACTTCCTCGAGCAGTTTGGTGGCATCGACTAGTTCCGCTGACGGACCGAACTGTCTGAGCGCCTGCTCGACTATTGATGTGGTTTCGCTCGGATGCGGCGAGCAAGTGGAGTAGACCAAGGTTCCACCCGGTTTCAGTGCCGTCCAAGCGGCCGCCACCAACTGCGATTGCAACAGGTTGAGTTCTTTGAGGTCGGCCGGGGTCTTGCGCCAGCGCGCCTCGGGTCGACGTCTTAAAGCACCAAGGCCGGTGCATGGCGCGTCGACCAGGATGCGGTCGAATGAACCCTGGATGCTTCGCCCATCCTCTTGGATCACTTTCGCTCTTAGATTGCTGTTGTTCAGAGCGTCGCGCACAAGTTTGGCGCGGTGGGGCGACGGTTCATTGCAGGTGAGCACAGCCTCGTGATTGGCTGCCTCGGCTGCTAGCAAAACCGACTTGCCGCCTGGACCGGCGCAGAGGTCAAGCCACTGCTCGCCCGGTCGAACCTGGGCTGCGGCGACTAGTGCGAGTGCCACGAGTTGTGAGCCCGCGTCTTGGACTCGAAGTCGACCAGATCTGATGGCACTTAGTTCACGGGGATTTCCGCTCTGAACGACAAACCCGATCGGACTACTCGAATGCTGCTCGAGGTTGGCCGTATCGGAGGGCTTGGCTAGGCCCGGCAAAGCGACCACGTTGATCAGCGCCGGCTCGTTGTCTGCATCTAGAAGTGCTTCAAGCTCAGAACTTCTGCCATCTGCCGAGAGCGCGAGTTTCAGAGCGGTCACGATCCACTCGGGATGGGCGTGCTTTATGGCCAGCGCTTGCACCGGTGTTTTGGCGTCTGCCTCGACCGTGGCAAGCCACTCGTCCCACTTCTTGGCGGAAACTTTGCGAAGAACGGCGTTTACGAGCCCAGAGGTCTTGCCGTGGCCGACCCACTTGGCCTGCTCAACGGTCTCGTTGATGGCAGCGTGAATTGGAACTCTTGTGAGCAAAAGCTGATAGGCGCCCAAGACCAACACCGGCATCGTCTCGGCATCGATGCCGCCCGGCTCGCGACCAGCAGCAGACAGAACGATTGCTTCAAGGGTGGACTTCCATCGGATCGCACCGAAGGCAAGTTCTTGCGCGAGAGCCGAGTCGCGCGCATCCACTCGGTATTTTTCGAGCAGGCGTGGGAGCAGAAGGTTGGCATAGGAGTCGGCTTCTTCAATTCGCTGAAGAACCTCGAGCGCGACCTTTCGCGCAATCGCAACACTCATTTAATTGAACCGCGTTTCACCGTTGATACCGCGTGCCCACTCGGATGCTGGCATCGCACGTTTTGAGGCGGGTTGAACCGATTTGAGCAGCAGCAACCCTTCACCCGTGCCGACCAGCACGCGATTGTCTAGCGCCTGAATCGATCCCGGGGTGAGCTTCATAGTTGGGTCGGCGATCGCCACAGCCTCGTGAATCTTGAAGGGCTGGCCGCCGAACTCGGTAAATGCGCCGGGTTCGGGGTTGCAGCCTCGGATGAGCCACTCGAGTTCTTTCGAGGGCCCGTTCCAGTTGATGCGCGCCTCTTCTCGAGAAATCTTTGGTGCGAGGGTGTTATCTCCGCTTTGCTCGGTTAGCGGCGCGATGCCCGCTTGGATTGCAGGTAATGCCTCGCCCAACACGCTCGAGCCAAGCGAGGTTAGTCGTGCTAAAAGATCGGCGGCGGTCTCCCCCGCGTCGATAAGTGTTTTTGCGACGGTAACGATTGGTCCGGTATCCATGCCCTCGTCGAGCTTGAACAGGGTCACACCGGTCTCTCGGTCACCAGCCATGATGGACCGCTGCACTGGGGCGGCACCACGCCATCTTGGCAGGATGCTGTAGTGCAGATTGAACCAGCCAAGCGGTAGTGCAGCTAGGGCCTCACGCCTGAGTAACGCGCCATAGGCAACCACAACGCCAAGTTCGGCTCCGCAAGCTTTTATGGCATCGATTTCGGCAGGGCCAACACGATCGGCTTTCAGAAGCGCCAGCCCGAGGTCGTTCGCGGCGTGGGCCACCGGCGAAGGTGTCATGACTTTTTTTCGCCCCACTGGAGCATCTGGCCGGGTAATCACTAATTCGATGCGAAAGCCTTGCTCCACCAGGCTTCGCAGGGTGGTAGCCGCATTGGCGGGGGTTCCCGCGAAGACTATGGCTTTTTCCATCTCGTTTAGAGTACTCGCGAGTCATCCAACTTGATGGTTAGCGGGCGTCTGGCTCGACCCGATGTCGACACCCGAACAGAACCGACGAGTTTGAGTTGCACCGCCTTAGCGGTCGCCGCAACAGCATTCGAGCTTTGATAACCGAAGGTTGCAATCAGGCGAGACTCTGCCGGCTTTGAATCCTGGCTAGGTAGTGTCGAAATACCTAGGATGCGCAGGCCTTCGATCGCCGCCAGCTCGGTCTTGAGTAGGTTCAAACTCTCACGTTGCCCGGTGGCCGAAAGCACTCTAGTTGCCGGCGGGAATGCCAGCTGGATTCGGTCGTCGAGTTCTCTTTCGATGATGTTTCTTGTGTTGCCGGTTGCGACGGAAGCGCCTATTTGAGCCGGAACTCCGATCAGCGCACCTTTGCCACTCGGTTTCAACAACGCAAAGGCATTTGCCCAGATTCGCAGTGCGTCTTCGGTCGCATTGAGGCTGTCACGGGCCAGAAAAACCTTTGAATCGACCGAAACCACTGCCGCGTATCCGTGCTTTGGAATCGGGGCTAGCCCAGGCGTGGCAACCACGATCTGCGGGCTGTCATCGATTTCGGCTTGGTCATTGGCGGCAACCGATTCACTGACTCGAACTCCGGCAAATGACTTGCCCAGTTCCTCTACGGTTCGTTGTGCACCGGCTCGTCCCATAGCGCGTTCGGTTGATCCGCACTGCTGGCAAGGCGTATTTAGGTTGAATGCACCACACGCGCGGCAAGTGGCACGGTTGCCTCCGTCTAACCAAAGCCCCCCTCCGCACTTGGAGCACTGGCTGCGCTTGGAACAGGACGAACAATAGACACCGGCGGCGATGCCGATGTTGGCAACCTGCACCAAAACAGGTCCACTCTTGAGGCCGCTTCGAATGGTGGCGAAGCTCAGGGAATCAAAGCGGGTTTGGCTTTCGCTAAAGGCAAGGTCAGGGTTGAAACGGATACTTTGGTCGATCACATAGCCCAGCCGAATCAATCGAGCAAGCGGCACCGAGACCGTGTGCGAGAGGAAGCTGAGCCGGCAGCCTTCGAGGCTCTGTCTCAGCAACGCGTGCTCGCGACTGGCTAGATATGGGCTGGCCTGATCGGAGTGGCTTTGGTCTTCGTCATCCCAGATTAGGATTTCGACCAGATTGGTCACCGGCGAATAGAGAACGGAACGATTGCCAACCACGATCTGCGGCTTGTCAGATAGCGCAAGCAGGTGGCGAGCGTATTGTTCGCTAGGCGTTGCGGACTTTTCATAAATGTTTAGGTGGCCCTGAAGACCCAGAGCGTGAGCCAAGGCTACGAACCGCTGAGTATCTCGAAAATCGGGGACGCAAACGATGCTAGAAGCGCCGTTCGCAAGGTTTTCGGCTGCTGATTCGATCAAGTCGAAGAGCCAAGCGCTTTCAAAAACTCCGTGTTTCTCGATCAGGTTTGGGCGAGAGGTAACAACTCGAATCTGGCTGTTCGATTGCCTCTCGGGCGAATCACCAGCAGAAGAAGCCTGACTAGATTCGGCTCGAAACGGTTCGGGCAGTGGAATTAGCACTGGCCTTGTCCAGTTTTTATCGATCCTGACCGCGCGTGGCGGAACTGCCGAGCGGAGCACATCACCGAGGGTCACGCCCTGACGGTCGGCAATCGCACGAACCAGTCGATAGGCCTTGTCGGTCAGAATCGTTCTGACCGTCTCGATGCTTGCCACTTCGGCGAGCGAACCTTCGAATTCGGTTTGCTCTAGGAGTTCGATCACATAGGCCGACTGGAGTTTCTTTGCTCGTCCAAAAGGCACCTTGACGAGCCCACCAACTCGGATGCTCGACTGAAGTTCTGGCGGAATCGCGTAGTCAAACAGCCGGTCTAGTTGCGGAAGTGGTGAATCGAACGCGACTCTTGCGACGCTTCGGTTCATGGTGTTCAGTATCCGGCTGCGCTTCGCAGAGCCTCAACGCGGCTGGTTGCCTCCCAGGTGAAGTCGGGCAACTCTCTTCCGAAGTGCCCGTATGCCGCAGTTTGCGCATAGATGGGACGCAAGAGGTCGAGTTCACGAATGATCGCGCGTGGGCGCAGATCGAACACCTCGAGAACGGCCTTCTCGATGGCACTGGTGGCAACTTTCTCGGTGTCAAAAGTTTCGATGTAAAGACCGACGGGTCGAGCCTTGCCGATCGCGTAGGCCACCTGGACTTCGGCACGGTCTGCAAGCCCGGCCGCCACCACGTTTTTGGCGACCCAGCGCATGGCATAAGCCGCCGAACGGTCAACTTTGCTGGGGTCTTTGCCGCTAAAGGCTCCACCTCCGTGACGACTCGCACCGCCGTATGTGTCAACGATGATCTTTCGACCCGTCAAGCCGGCGTCGGCCATGGGGCCTCCAGCTTCGAAGCGGCCGGTCGGGTTGATCAGAGTCTTGACCTCGCGGGAGTCTAGTTCTGACTCGTCGAGCACCGGCTGAATGATCACTCGGCGAACGGCGTCACGCAGCGCATCCGTTGAAATCTCGGGGTTGTGCTGGGTTGAAAGCACAACGGTCTCGATGGTCTTGGCAACCGAACCCTCGTAACCGATGGTTACCTGGGTCTTGCCGTCTGGTCGCAAAAAGTCGAGTTCGCCCGACTTGCGCACCTGAGCCAAACGTTCGCTCAGTTTGTGGGCAAGCGAAATTGCTGCCGGCATGAGCGTGGGTGTCTCGTTGGTGGCATAGCCGAACATCAAGCCCTGGTCGCCGGCGCCTTGAAGGTCATCTTCGTCACTTGAGGTTTCTTCGCGCACTTCGAAGCCGCTGTCTACACCCTGTGCGATGTCGCGCGACTGTTCGCCAATCGAAACCGAAACACCGCAGGACTTGCCGTCGAAGCCGATTTCTGACGAGTTGTAGCCGATGCTAAGCACCTTTTCGCGGATCAGCCCTGGAATATCGACGTAGGCGTCGCAGGTAACTTCGCCAGCCACGTGAACCAACCCGGTGGTGGCCATCGTTTCAACGGCAACGCGCGCGTTTTTGTCTTGCGTGAGGATTGCATCGAGGATGGTGTCACTGATCTGGTCGCAGACCTTGTCTGGGTGACCCTCGGTTACGGATTCTGAAGTGAAAAGTCTTAGTTCGCTCATAAGTTCTCTAAGTATATGCCTAGCGGCCGACGCGTTTCTGCGGTCGACTGCCTCGCCTGTTAGGAGTTGTTCTTGCGTTCGGGCAGTTGGTCATGGATGACCGTCAAAAGTTCGTCGGCAACGGTTGACTTCTGGCCCTCGAAACGTGCAATGACGCCGTCTTGAGCGTGCACTACAGTCACAGCTGTCGTGTCGGCTCCGAATACCTTCGAGCTGGAAATGTCGTTCGCTACGAGGAGGTCGCAACCTTTTCGTGAAATCTTCTCAAGAGCCAAGGCATCCAGCCGCTCGGCGTCGCTCTCCGCAGCAAAGCCGACCAGATACGGCGTCACCGAGTCTCCCCTGCCCTCAACCAAGTCAGCAAGGATGTCTGGGTTTTGCACCAGATGCAGGTCAAGCGTGGTGCCTAGGTGATCCTTTTTCAGTTTCAAGTCCGAAGGCGCTTCCACCCTATAGTCGGCTACGGCCGCGGCCATGATTACAACATCCGCGCTAGTTAGAGCCACTTTCACGGCTGCTTCAAGTTCGCTTGCAGTCTTGACCGAAACAGAGTCGATTGACGAGGGCATTTCGATGTTCGCCCCGATGAGTTGAACATTCGCCCCTCGTGCCCTTGCTGCCATGGCTATGGCAACGCCCTGTTTGCCAGAAGAGCGATTTCCGATGAATCGAACGGCATCGATCGGTTCTTGTGTGCCACCGGCGGTGATCAGAATGTTGAGTCCGGCCAGATCGGTTCCGTGCGCCGCTAGAGCTAAGGCTGCGGCTACGATTTCATCTGGCTCCGGCAAGCGACCCTTACCGCTGTCGGAACCGGTCAATCGACCATCGGCAGGCTCCATCACGGCTATTCCGCGAGCACGAAGAGTGGCAATGTTTGCCATAGTCGCTGCGTTTTCCCACATTTCGGTGTGCATCGCGGGTGCTACGAGAATTGGTGCTTTAGTTGCTAGCACCACGTTGGACAACAAATCGTCTGCGATTCCAGAGGCTGTTCTTGCGATGAATGATGCTGTAGCCGGGGCCACGATAACCAAGTCGGCAGACTGCCCGAGTTCGACGTGCTTGACGTCGGCGACATCCGTGTAGAGGTCGGGATCGACTGTGTTTTTGCTGATTGCCTCGAGGGTGGCAGAGCCAACAAAACGCAGAGCGTTCTGGGTAGGAATTACCTTTACCTCGTGGCCTTGTTCGACCAGAGAGCGAACCAAGGAGACGGCTTTGTAGGCGGCGATTCCACCGGTAATGCCGACAACGATGCGCATGGGCGCGGTTTGGTTACTCGGCGCTACGCTTGGCGAGCTTGTCTTGCTCGATTTCGCGCATGGCGATGGTCAGTGGCTTCTCGTCGACACCCGCGTCAACCAGTGGGCCGACGTTGTTGAAGAGGCTTCCCTCGTGAAGTGCAGAGTAGTAGTCGTTGATCTGGCGGGCACGCTTGGATGCGAACATAACCAGTTCGTACTTGCTGTCGACACGCTCAAGCAGTGTGTCGATTGCTGGCGAGACGATGCCTTCGAGTTTTTCAGACATGGGAGTCCTTCGTTCGGATTTGGGAAATGAAGTTCTGGAAGAGAACTAAGTCTGTATCAAGTCTAAGACCTCGCGGGCACATTTGGCGATGTCTTCGTTGATAATCACGGCGTCAAACTCGTCAGCAGAGGCGAGTTCCTGCCTTGCAGTTTCGAGTCGCCTGGCTTGTTCATCCTCGGTTTCGGTGCCACGCAAACTCAGGCGGCGCACGAGTTCATCCCAGGATGGTGGGGCGATAAAGATCAGCAACGCCGCTGGCATAGCTCTCTTGACCTGCCTAGCGCCTTGAATGTCGATCTCTAAGACGACTTCTTTGCCTTCCGCTAACGCAGCTTCGACAGGTTCTCTAGGGGTGCCGTATTTGTTGGTTCCGTGAACGATCGCGTATTCGAGCATTTGCCCCTTGGCAATCATTTGATCGAACTCTTCGTGGCTTAGAAAAAAGTAATCTACGCCGTGTACTTCACCCGGACGGGGTTCGCGAGTTGTTGCCGAGACCGATAGCACGATGTTTTCGCTCTGCTTGAGCAGTTCACGCACGACGGTGCCCTTGCCAACTGCCGTTGGGCCGGCGATCACGGTGAGCCTTGTCATTGTGTGACTAATCTAGTGCCGTGGCGAGCTCTTGGTTGGCTCGGTCAATAGAAAATTCGAGGCCGTGGGGTCCATCAGAGAGAACACTTCGTGAAACCGACGCGATCACCTGTGTGCTTGCCGACCCGAATATCGAACGAATGTCCGCTAATTCGGCTCCCTGAGCACCAAAGCCAGGAGCCAGGATCGGTGTTTTTACCCCATCCTGGGACAAATCGAGCCCGAACTTCTCGAGGTTGAGGGTCGCCCCGATCACAGCGCCGATGGGGCCGAACTGGTCACCTGGGCCGGCGAGAATTCCGTTTAGTTCAGAGACCTTCGACCAGAGCTGACTCGAAATAGTCGCTCCGTCATTGCTGCTCAGTTGGACAGATGCTCCTTCAGGGTTCGAGGTCGCGACCAGAGCGATGACTCCCCTGCCCCGTTCAAGGTAGTTTGCCATCAAAGAAGTTGTCGCCTCCAGACCGAGAAAAGGAGAAATCGTGACGCTGTCGGCATAGAACGGTGCCTGACGGCCAAGCCAGGCATCAAGATAGGCCTCCATCGTTGACCCAATGTCGCCGCGCTTGGCATCTGCGATCACCAGTAGGCCGGCTTCGTGAGCACGATTGGTGACACGTTCGAGCACTTCGAACCCTGCCGAACCGAATCTCTCAAAGAACGAAACCTGCGGCTTGATGATGCCAACGCGACCGGCGGCCGCGTCGATTACCTTGTTGGCGAAATAGTCGACACCGGTCGCGCTGAACTCCAAGCCCCATTCGGCCAAGAGCGCCTCGTGCGGGTCGATGCCTACGCAGAGTTGCCCATGCTCGGCGAATGCCTTGCTGAGCTTCGAACCAAAGGTATTAGGCAATGGCGGCCGCCCTGTCTGCAGAGTGCTCCTGAAGGGACTTCACCTTGAATGGCCCGGCAATAACCGACTCGAACGATCCGATGGCTGCGCTCAGTTGGGCGATGGTGGTGAAGATGGCCTTATCGGCTGCCGTTGTAGCAGCACGAATTTCGTAGCCGTCCTTGCGAGCCGCTAGACCCGAACCCGATGGGGTGTTCACCACGACATCGACTTCACCCGCGGTGATCAAATCGACGATGCTTGGCCCGCCTGCCACCGACGAGTCATCCGAGTGTTTTCTAACCGTGCGCACCGGGATTCCGTGTCTCAAGAGGATTTCCGCAGTTCCACTCGTCGCCAGAATCGAGTAACCGAGCTGGTGCAGGCGGCGAACCGGCAGAATCAACTGCGGCTTGTCGCGGTCGGCGACCGAGATGAAGATCGTTCCAGAGGTTGGCAGCGGACTACCTGCAGCGGCCTGGCTCTTGGCGAAGGCGGCCGGGAAGTCGACGTCGATTCCCATGACTTCACCCGTCGAGCGCATTTCAGGCCCAAGCAGCGAGTCGACGAACTTGCCATCCTTGGTTGCAAAGCGCTTGAACGGGAGTACCGCCTCTTTGACCGAAATCGCCGAACCGGCTGGGATGTAGGTTCCGTCGCGCTCTGGGAGGTGTCCGGTTGCGACCAACTCGGCGATGCTCTTGCCGACCATTACCAGCGATGCCGCTTTGGCCAGAGTGATGCCGAGCGCCTTCGATACGAAAGGCACGGTTCTCGACGCGCGCGGGTTGGCTTCGAGCACGTAGAGCACGTCGTGAGCAAGGGCGAACTGAACGTTGATCAAACCGCGAACTCCGATACCTCGGGCGATGCGCTCGGTAGCCTCCCGAACTCGCTCAATCTGGGCTTGGCTCATGGTGACCGGAGGTAGGGTGCATGACGAGTCTCCGGAGTGGATTCCGGCTTCCTCGATGTGTTCCATGACCCCACCGACATACAGAGTTTCTCCGTCAAAAAGCGCGTCGATGTCGATTTCGATCGCGTCATCCAAGAAGCGGTCTACCAAAAGCGGGTATCCCTCCCCGACGATGGCCTGATCGGCGATACGACGGAAGTAGTCCTCGAGC
>JAHEGG010000003.1 GCA_024639845.1 Microbacteriaceae bacterium | reverse complement strand
CTTTAGGTCAGCGCTACCCAAATCAGAATCATCGTCACGATGAACCCGGCGACGTAGTTGAGTTTGATGAACTGCTTCCAGCCTCGGTTTGCGCTCTCGCAGGTTTCATCGGTGATGTTCAAGTGTGGGCCGACAATCCAGAGGTAGGGGAGCGCGGCGATAGCCGAGAGCCCAGACGGCCATCCGCTGATTGCAACCAGGATGGCCGCGGCCAGATATGAGGCGAACGCGAAGCGACTCGTGGCCCGAGCACCGATCACGGTTGCGATGCTCGAGATGTTTGCCTCGCGATCGGCCTTAACATCTTGAACCGCGCCGAAAGCGTGAGAGGCGACTCCCCAGAGGGTGAACGCGCTGATGAAGAGAAGCACGTTGGTCTCGCCGAGGTTGCCGCCGGCCAGAGCGATGCCATAAATCATCGGGCCGACGAAGTGGCTTGCCGAGGTGAGCGAATCGACGAACGGGATTTCTTTGAAGCGCAAACCCTTGGCGCTGTATGCGATGACCGTGAACACGAAAAGTGAAAGCCAAAGGTTTGCTGCCAGAGAGCCGACGACATAAAAGTAGGCCAAGAATGGCACGCAGAGCGAGAACGACCAGATGAGGGTCGGCCGGTGCCATTTCGGGTGTAGGAGCGCACCTTCGATGCCACCCTTGCGGGGGTTCCGCAGGTCGCTCTCGTAGTCGAAAACGTCGTTGACGCCATACATGAGCAGGTTGTAAGGGATAAGAAAGAACAGGGTTCCAAGCACGAGGGTGAGATCGAACATCCCAGTGATCAGAAAATAGGCAGCCGCAAACGGGAACGCCGTGTTAATCCAGGAGATTGGGCGAGACGACCAGAACAGCTGACTGAGCAGTTTCATGGCCTCACCTTTCAATGCGTTTCAACGCCGACCAAATTGCTGGGATGAGCGTAGCTGCGACTAGCGAATAGGCAAAGTCTTCCACAGGCGCGACTCCGATGAAAACACCCAGGATTTTGGTCGGGTCGTAGGCGACGATTCCGCTAGCCACAATGAAGTTATCGCCGATGGCTGTGACGCCCAGCAAAATGGCGAGCGTCAACCAGGTGGAGCGGCTCACGCTTGACCGTGCGATCAAAAATGTGGTCACGAAACCGATCGCGCAAAAGGCAACCGCGAGTAGCAGATAGGTCACGCTCAGTCACCCACTCGCGACGCACGGCGAGATAACCCAAGCCAGATCAGCAGGGTTGTGTAACAGAGCACGGCTAGAAAGAACAGTTCCTCGAGCGGAACCTCCGGTGCAAGCATGATTCCGGTCAACATCGAGGTGTCACCCATGAAGAAGATGCCAAGGCCGATGCCTGCGACATCCCAGATCAGAAAAAAGACGATGCCGAGAACGAGCGTCAGCGTGGTTCTCAGCGGATAAACAAACAGCGCCATCTTCGACCGAAAGTCGATTGCACCGAGCCCCAAAAGGCTAAAGGTTAGAACGGCGAGGTAGGCAAAGCTCAACTCAGTCCTTTCCAGGCCGAGTCGGGAAGTGCCTTGATTTCGTGCTTGGTTGGTCCGGCGGAACGGTCGCCGGTGAGCTTCTTGTAGACCAGCTCGGCACCAATCAGACACATCGGAAGTCCGATGCCGGGGATGCTGTGGTGACCGGCGTAGTAGAGGCCCTTGACCTTTTTGCTGTAGTTCTTTGGTCTGAAAAACGCGCTTTGCATCAGCGTGTGAGCCATGCCCAGAGCGGTTCCCGACCACGCGTTGAGTTCGTCGACAAAATCCTGCGGCGCCATCACTCGACGCACGACGATTCGATCTGCCAGGTCGGGAATCTTGCACCAGTCACCGATCTGCTGAATGATGCGATCGGCCTCTGCCTCAACGGCAGCATCGCCCGACCGGTCGATTCCGCCACGACCGATGCTTGGGTCTGCAGCAACCGGTACGAGTACGAACAGGTTCTCGTAGCCTTCAGGCGCTACGCTCGGGTCGGCCACGCTCGGGGCGCAAACATAGAGCGAAGCCGGGTTCGGAACCTTGCGCTTTCCGTCAGCCTTGTGGAACACCTCGTCGAAGTTCTTGGTCCAGTCGTCTGCATAGAGCAGGTTGTGGTGATCCAACTCGGGGATGCGGCCCTTGACGCCTAAGTAGAGAAGCAGCGCCGACGGACCGGGCACCTTGTTCTTCCACCACTGCTCGGGCAGGGTTTGGTCGTCTGGGTTCAGAAGTTGAGTCTCGATGTGGTGCAGGTCGGCATTGCCGACAACAACATCCGCTTCATAAAAAACTTCACCAACGCGAACGCCCGAGACTCGGCCATTGTTGGTTTCGATCTTGGTGACCTTGGAGTTCGTGTGAATCTTGACTCCGTGCTTCTTAGCCAGCCGCTCGACGGCCTCGATGATCGTGTAGAAACCGCCCATCGGATAGAAAACACCGACGTTCATGTCGACGTGGGTCATCAGGTGATACATGCTCGGGGTGTCATACGGGGATGCTCCCAAGAACACTGCCGGAAAGTTCAGGATCTTCTGCAGACGCTTGTCGCTCACGTGCCCAGCGGCGAACTTGCTCAACGGGGTCAGTAGGTGCTTGATGAATCGACCGGCTCTTGCCACCACCTCGGGGTGGATGAACGAGCGGGCGTCATCGAAGTTCGTATAGAGAAAGTGTTTGATCGAGAGCTTGTAGGCGTCTTCGGCGGAGTCGACGTAGTCTTGCAGGCGTTTTCCAGCACCAGGTTCAATCTGGTCGAACAGCTTCTTGTTGCTCTCGAGATTGTCACTGACGGACAGAACTTCGTCGAAGCCCTCGTTCAAAGTCAGATACATCGGGTCTAGCCGCTTGAGTTGTAGTTCGGCGTCTGCGGTGGTGCCCATGAGTTTGAAGAACTGATCGAATGCGTCTGGCATCAGATACCATGACGGACCCATGTCGAACTTGAAGCCATCTTTTTCCCAGATGTAGGCGCGGCCGCCGACCCGTTCGCGGGCTTCGAGCAAGGTAACTTGCATACCGGCCTTGGCCAGAAGCCCAGCAGTAGCCAGTCCGCCGATGCCTCCACCGATAACTACTGCGCGCTTTTGGGTCATTTGGGTAGCACTCCGATCAGAGCTTTCAAAAGGATGAGTGCCTTGCGAGTATTCGGCACGCTGATACGAGAGGTAATCACCTTTGCGGCCGGAGTGTTCCCGATTCTAACGTTTAGTTCTTCGAAAAGCAGGTGGGCTGCGGCAACTGCCCGTCGCGCTTCACGTGGCAACAGTGGCATGGCCCGAGCCGAAATCTTCAAATCGTTCTCGATGTCGGCAACCAACTCGCGCTTCTGTTTCTCGGTGAGCTCTTCCGGCACGATTCCCGGAAAATAAGAGCGTCCGAGTTTGTCTGAGTCGGCGCTCAGGTCGCGCAAAAAGTTGACCTTTTGAAATGCGGCTCCCAGAGCCCTAGCGCCTGCAACCATGTGCTCTTTGTCGGCGTCTGTGTAGGTTTTGCCAACCAGAAACGCCTGAAGGCACATGAGTCCGACCACTTCGGCAGAGCCATAAACATAGAGTTCGAAGCTCTCTTGATCATGTTCCACCTCGGTGAGATCCATGCGCATCGAGGCAAAAAACGGTTCGATCAGTTCTCGGCCGAAGCCAGTGACATTCGCCGTGTGGGCGAATGCGTGCACCACGAGGTTTGTGCTGAACTGCTCGGTGAGCGCGCGGTAGGTCTCGGCTTCTAGCTCGCCGAGCGACTTTGCCGGGGCAACGGTGCCGCCGGCGGTGCGAGCCTCTTCGGCAGCGCCATCCACGATTTCATCGGCAACTCGAACGAGGGCATAAATGTTCTCGACGTGCTGGCGAATCGGTTGGGCAAGCAACTTAGAGGCTAGGCCGAACGAGGTCGAATAGTTGCGAATCACCACGGATGCCGAACTCTCGGCTGCCTTCAAATAAAGGTCAAGCCCGGTGGGCATCTTTGTGGTGTCTTCGGGCTTCACAGTTTGAATTTACAGCCAATCGCGCTTCTTGAAAGCCCAGAAGAGGCCGCCAGAGATCACCAGGATCGAAAGCGTTGACACCCAGAAACCCCAGGATTGGTCATAGCCCGGATACGGGATGTTCTGGCCGTAGAAACCCGTGATAGCGGTCGGCACCGCGATGATCGCTGCCCACGAGGTCACCTGCTTCATGATCTGGTTGAGGCGGTTTCCCTGAATCGTCAGGTGCGTTTCGAGCAACGTGGTCACCAGGTCGCGCAGCGATTCGGTCCAGTCGGCGACCCGCATCGTGTGGTCGTAGAGGTCTTGGTAGTAGGGCATCATGTCGTTGTGCAGGATGTCACCGTTGTGCTTGAGCAGCGGATTGATAACCTCGCGAATCGGAACGGCCACGCGTCTCAACTGAACCAGCGCCTTGCGCAGTTGATACGACCTGCGCTGAATCAGGTTGTCTGAACGAGCCGGAGCGAACATGATGTCTTCTAGCGACTCGAGTTCTTCGTCGAGCGGTTGCACTATGTCGAAATAGCCGTCAACAACGACATCCAGGATGCCCCAGAGCAAGAAGGCCGTGCCATAAACGGCAAGCTCGGATGAATCATCCCAGCGCTTTTCAACGGCAGCCATGTCGAAGCCGGTGCCTCGGCGCACGGTGACCACGGCGTATTTTGTGACGAAGATGCTGATTTCAGACAGCGCCACCTCGCCGGCTTCGCGGTCGAACTTGGCTTGATATAGCGTGATGTAGAGGTGCGACTCGTAGTAATCGAGTTTTGGTCGCTGACGACCCTTGATCGAGTCTTCGACCGCAAGTTCGTGCAGGTCGAGCTCTTCTGCCAGTTTCTCGATGTCTGCCGGAGTCGGGTCAACGAGGTCAAACCAAACCGAGTGCTTCTTCTTTGAAAAATCCGAAACCAGCTCGAGATCAAAGTCTCGGTCGGTGAGCGCTCCGCCAACGTAGTGCCTGCTAGTTCCCATGCTCAAATACTAGACTTGACCCTATGCCCAGCAACATGAAACCACGCAGTCACGTCGTAACCGACGGCATCGAACGCGCCGCAGCGCGCGGCATGCTCCGAGCAGTTGGAATGGGGGACGAAGACTGGGAGAAGCCCCAGATCGGTGTCGCCTCGTCATGGAACGAAGTCACCCCGTGCAACCTTTCGCTCGATCGACTAGCGGATGCCGCAAAGCAGGGTGTTCACGCAGCTAAGGGCTACCCGCTCGAGTTCGGCACCATCTCGGTTTCAGACGGCATCTCGATGGGTCACGAGGGCATGCACTTCTCGCTAGTTTCTCGCGAGGTAATCGCAGACTCGGTTGAAACCGTGATGCAGGCAGAGCGTCTCGACGGTTCCGTGCTCCTCGCCGGTTGTGACAAGTCCCTCCCTGGCATGTTGATGGCCGCAGCTCGCCTCGACCTAGCATCGGTGTTCCTGTATGCAGGTTCCATCGCTCCGGGCTGGGTCAAGTTGACTGACGGCACCGAAAAAGAAGTCACCATCATCGACGCTTTTGAAGCAGTCGGCGCCTGCAAGGCTGGCAAGATGTCGCTCGAAGACCTCGACCGCATCGAACGCGCGATTTGCCCTGGCGAAGGTGCCTGCGGCGGTATGTACACCGCAAACACCATGGCTTCGGCAGCTGAAGCGCTCGGCATGAGCCTGCCAGGCTCGGCTTCGCCACCCTCGGCAGACCGTCGCCGCGACACCTGGGCGCACCGCTCGGGCGAGGCCGTGGTCAACCTGATCGCTCAGGGCATCACCGCTCGCCAGATCTTAACCAAGAAGGCTTTCGAAAACGCAATCGCCGTAACGATGGCCTTCGGTGGTTCGACCAACGCGGTTCTGCACCTTTTGGCAATTGCCCGCGAGGCAGAGGTTGACCTAACCCTCGACGACTTCAACCGCATCGCCGACAAGGTGCCACACCTAGGTGACCTAAAGCCGTTCGGCCGCTACGTCATGAACGATGTCGACCGCGTTGGCGGTGTTCCGGTTCTGATGAAGGCTCTGCTCGACGCTGGACTGATTCACGGAGACGCACTCACCGTGACCGGCAAGACCGTTGCTGAAAACCTGGCCGGCATCAATCCGCCAGACCCAGATGGCAAGATCATCCGTGCTCTGAACAACCCGATTCACAAGACTGGTGGCATCAACATCCTGAAGGGAACCCTGGCTCCAGAGGGCGCCGTCGTGAAGACCGCTGGATTCGATCTGGAACACTTCACCGGACCGGCTCGCGTGTTTGAGCGTGAGGCAGCGGCCATGGAAGCACTCAGCGAGGGCAAGATTGGCGCCGGAGACGTGGTAGTCATTCGCTACGAAGGCCCTAAGGGTGGCCCTGGTATGCGCGAGATGCTCGCCATCACCGGAGCGATTAAGGGTGCCGGTTTGGGCAAGGATGTTCTACTATTGACTGACGGAAGATTCTCAGGCGGCACAACCGGCCTGTGCATCGGCCACATTGCACCAGAAGCCACCGATGGTGGGCCAATTGCTCTGGTGCGCGATGGAGACTTGATTCGAGTTGACATCGCAGCTCGTTCGCTCGAACTACTCGTTGAGCCAGAAGAGTTGGAAGCCCGAAAAGCAGGATGGGCTCCGCTGCCGCCGCGTTACACGCGCGGTGTTCTCGCGAAGTATTCGAAGCTCGTGCACTCGGCATCCGAAGGCGCGTACTGCGGTTAATTCGTTCCAAAACTTTTTGGTTTATTACCCAAACGAGGATGTACTCAAATGACTAATGAGGTTCTTACCGGAGCCCAAGCGATCATTCGCAGCTTGGAATTGCTCGGTATCGACACCATTTTCGGTTTGCCCGGTGGAGCGATTCTGCCGACCTATGACCCACTGATGGACTCGAAGAAAATCCGCCACATTCTGGTGCGCCACGAGCAGGGTGCCGGTCACGCTGCCGAGGGTTATGCCTCCGCTACCGGCAAGCTCGGTGTTTGCATCGCAACCTCTGGCCCAGGCGCTACCAACCTTGTCACGGCCATCGCCGATGCCCACATGGATTCTGTGCCGCTACTGGCGATCACCGGACAGGTCGGCTCGCAACTCATCGGCACCGATGCGTTCCAAGAAGCCGACATCGTCGGAATAACCATGCCGATCACCAAGCACTCGTTCCTGGTCAGCCGTCCAGAAGATATTCCTGGCGCGATCGCCTCGGCGGTTCAGATCGCCACCACCGGTCGCCCCGGACCGGTTCTCGTCGACGTGACCAAAGACGCTCAGGTGAAGACCGCCGAGTTTGTCTGGCCACCGAAGATCGACCTGCCAGGCTACAAGCCGGTGACTAAACCTCACGGCAAGCAGATCCAGGCTGCGGCATCCATGATTCTCGAAAGCAAGAAGCCGGTTCTCTATGTTGGCGGTGGCGTCATTCGCGCTGGCGCTCACAAGGAACTTCTTGCACTGGCCGAGACCATCGGTGCACCGCTGACCACCACGCTGATGGCACGTGGTGCTTTTCCGGACTCTCACCCGCAGCACCTGGGCATGCCCGGAATGCACGGAACGGTTCCAGCCGTCACCGCGCTTCAGAAGGCAGACCTGCTTATCACCCTCGGCGCTCGTTTTGACGACCGCGTAACGGGAGACGCCAAGTCTTTCGCACCCGGCGCCAAGGTGATTCACGTCGACATCGACCCTGCCGAAATCGGCAAGATTCGTTTCGCTGACGTGCCAATCGTTGGAGACGCCAAAGAGGTAATCACCGAGCTGAACGCCGAACTGGCCTCGCAGTTGAAGGGCAAGAAGCCCGACTACAGCGAGTGGTGGCAGTTCGTGAACGGCCTTCGCGAGCGTTATCCACTGGGATACTCCGAGCCAACCGACGGCAAACTCTCACCTCAGCACGTGATTCAGCGCATCGGTGAACTCAGCGGGCCGGAGGCGATTTTCGCTGCCGGAGTCGGTCAGCACCAGATGTGGTCGGCGCAGTTCATCAAGTATGAGCGTCCAAACTCCTGGCTCAACTCGGGTGGTGCCGGAACCATGGGTTACTCGGTTCCCGCTGCGATGGGTGCCAAGGTCGGCGAGCCAGATCGCCTGGTTTGGGCAATCGACGGCGACGGCTGCTTCCAGATGACCAACCAAGAGTTGGCCACCTGCACGATCAACAACATTCCGATCAAGGTTGCGATCATCAACAACTCTTCGCTCGGCATGGTTCGCCAGTGGCAGACCCTGTTCTACAACGAGCGTTACTCGAACACCGATCTTCACACCGGAACCGACACCATCATGGTGCCCGATTTTGTGAAACTTGCCGACGCTTATGGTTGCTTGGGCATCCGCGTTGAAAAAGAAGAAGAGATCGACGCCGCCATCAAGTTAGCAATCGAGACCAACGACCGCCCAGTTGTGATCGACTTCATCGTCGGTCGCGACGCGATGGTTTGGCCGATGGTGGCTGCCGGAGTTTCAAACGATGCCGTTCAGTATGCGCGCGATGCCGCACCGGTTTGGGATGGTGAAGAGTAAAAATGTCAAAGCACGTTCTTTCGCTACTAGTTGAAGACAAGCCGGGTCTGCTGACTCGCGTTGCGGGGCTTTTCGCCCGCAGAGGGTTCAACATCGAATCGCTCGCGGTAGGCACATCCGAGCTTGAAGGCCTGAGCCGTATCACCGTGGTTGTCAACGTGGATGGTGCGCCGCTCGAGCAGGTGACCAAGCAGCTCAACAAGCTCATCAACGTGATCAAGGTTGTCGAACTTGAGCCGGATTCGGTTCAGCGCGACCACATGCTAATCAAGGTAAAGACCGACTCGACTACTCGTTCGCAGGTGCTCGAAGCGGTAACCTTGTTTAGAGCTCGCGTCATCGATGTTGTGAGCGATGCACTGATTATCGAAGTCACCGGCGACACCACAAAGTGCGCTGCATTCGTCAAGATTCTCGAACCTTTCGGCATCAAAGAAATGGTGCAGTCTGGCGTATTGGCAATGGGCCGCGGTTCGAAGTCAATCACCGAGAAGGTGCTCAAGTAAGTTTCGGGTCGTCGTCGCCCCGTTAGCAGTTGCAAAACAATAAACAAGGAGAAACACAAAGTGGCAGAAATCTTTTATGACAGCGATGCCGACCTCGCCATCATCCAGGGCAAGAAGGTTGCCGTAATCGGTTATGGTTCGCAGGGTCACGCACACTCGCTCAACCTCAAAGACTCGGGTGTTGACGTGGTCGTTGGTCTGCAGCCAGGCTCGAAGAGCAAGGCAGTAGCCGAGGAGCAGGGCCTCAAGGTTGTAACCCCAGCCGAAGCCGCTGCATGGGCTGACGTCATCATGATCCTCACCCCAGACCCAGCTCAGCGCCACGTTTACGCCTCGGACATCGCTCCGAACCTAACCGCTGGCAAGGCACTGGTTTTCGGTCACGGATTCTCGATTCGCTACGGCTTCATCAAGCCACCGGCTGACGTTGACGTGTTCCTGGTTGCCCCTAAGGGCCCAGGTCACCTCGTTCGTCGCGAGTACCTCGCCGGCAAGGGCGTTCCAAACCTCATCGCTATCGAGCAGGACGCAACCGGAGGCGCATTCGACCTAGCTCTCAGCTACTCGAAGGCAATCGGTGGAACCCGCGCCGGAACCATCAAGACCACCTTCACCGAAGAGACCGAAACCGACCTGTTCGGTGAGCAGGCCGTTTTGTGTGGTGGAGCCAGCCAGCTGATCCAGTATGGTTTCGAAACCCTGACCGAAGCTGGTTATCAGCCTGAGGTTGCCTACTTCGAGGTTCTGCACGAGCTGAAGCTCATCGTTGACCTCATGTATGAGGGTGGCATCGCCAAGCAGCGCTGGTCGGTTTCGACCACCGCCGAGTACGGCGACTACATCTCGGGCCCACGCGTTATCGGCCCAGAGGTCAAGGAGCGCATGCGCGACGTGCTTACCGACATCCAGGACGGCACCTTTGCTAACCGCTTCATTGCCGACCAGGATGCTGGCGCACCAGAGTTCTTGGCACTTCGTGCCAAGGGCGAGGCTCACCCAATCGAGAAGGTTGGCCGCGAACTGCGCAAGCTGTTCTCGTGGTTGCGCAAGTCCGACAACGAAGGCGACTTCGTAGAAGGCTCGGCTGCACGCTAGTCCCAAGCAGTTTTGAGAAACCCCGCCACTTTGTGTGGCGGGGTTTTTCTATGTTTGGAGTAGTTAGTCGAGGTCGAGCTCGACCATAGGTTTCGACTTGATTTCGCGGGTCAGATCGTTGCTCGCGTTTTGCCACTCAGAAGAGCTCACGAACTGAACGTTGACCGAGCGACCGAGGTAGCCCTCGACTCGGGCCGCGGCGCGGGCGGCTTCGATCCGGTTGACGTAGCCAACAAGTAGAAGGTCGACATCGGTTGGTTCGGGCCCGACCTCACGCTTGAGCCGAGTAGCCCAAGGCCCGAAGAGGAACGCCTGCTCGAGCCCGTCGATTCCATAGAGGGCAGCGGGCAACACCGCGGCAGGGCCATACGAGTGCGAAACGATTGACTTGATGGCATCGAAGAGGCTATGCGACCGGTTCACCCGCACCAGGCGTGAGCGCCCAAACATCCTTGCGGTGATCAGTTGAGCATCGAGAAGTCGATCGACCTCGCGCATGGCAGTCGGCACGCTGGTTCGGGCGAATCGGGCCAGGTCGCTGAGGCTGAAGCCGTCATCCGGGTTCATGAAAAGCTGCGCAAGAATCATGCCCTGTGCGTCGCTGCGCAGCAGGGGAGACAGAGCCGGTCGTTCAGGTTTCATTTATAGAAACATAACTTATGTTTATTGAAAAGGTCAATAGTCAAGGATGCGCGCATCCGTTTTAGACTCGTGCATAGGCTCCGAGGTTGCAGCCGGCCGCACTCGCAGGCTCCCAGAGTCAAACCAACCAATCAAAGGACAAACCTTGTCTAAGCCAGTCGTATTGATCGCAGAAGAACTTTCGCCCGCAACCGTCGAGGCGCTCGGCCCAGACTTCGACATCATCAACGTCGACGGAACCGACCGACCCGCACTGCTCAAGGCTCTAGGCAACGCCGACGCCATCTTGGTTCGCTCGGCAACCCAGGTCGACGCCGAGGCCATCGCCGCGGCACCTAAGTTGAAGGTCGTTGCCCGCGCCGGTGTTGGTCTAGACAACGTCGACATCAAGGCGGCCACCACAGCGGGTGTGATGGTCGTCAACGCACCAACCTCGAACGTCATTTCGGCCGCAGAGCTCGCCATCGGGCACATTTTCGCGCTTGCGCGCTTCATCCCAGATGCCAACGCCTCGCTGAAGGCCGGCGAGTGGAAGCGCTCGAAGTTCACCGGTGTCGAACTCTATGAAAAGACCATTGCCATCGTCGGTCTCGGACGAATCGGCAGCCTGGTTGCCGAGCGACTTCGCGGATTCGGTGCGACCCTGATCGGCTATGACCCTTATGTCACCCCGGCGAGAGCCGAGCAAATGGGTGTTGAGCTGGTCTCGCTCGAAGACGCCATGAAGCGTGCCGACTTCATCACCATTCACATTCCGAAAACTCCAGAGACCACCGGTCTGATCGGCGAAGCGCAGTTTGCCATCGCCAAGCCAAACCTTCGAATCGTCAACGCCTCACGCGGTGGCATCATCGACGAGGCCGCCTTGTATGCTGCGCTCAAGTCGAACCGCATCGCGGGCGCTGGCCTCGATGTGTTCGTGCAAGAACCGCCAAAGGGTTCGCCGCTTCTCGAGCTTGACAACATCATCGTCACGCCGCACCTTGGTGCATCCACTGATGAGGCGCAAGAAAAGGCTGGTATCTCGGTTGCCAAGTCGGTTCGCCTCGCGCTCGCCGGCGACCTTGTGCCAGACGCCGTAAACGTGGCAGGCGGAAACATCGACTCCTCGGTCAAGCCTGGAATCTCGCTAATGGAAAACATGGGCCAGATTCTGTTCGGCATCTCTGGCGGAAACGTTTCGGCCATCGAGGTCGAGGTTCGCGGTGAGATCGCCGCACACGACGTTTCGGTGCTCAAGCTGGCCGGCCTCAAGGGATTCTTCGAGAATGCGGTAACCGATCAGGTTTCCTATGTAAACGCACCACTTCTCGCCGAACAACGTGGGGTTGACGTCAAGCTGGTCGTTGACTCCCGAAGCGACGAATACCGAAACGTCACCAGCATCAAGGCCACCCTGGCCGATGGTACTACCGCATCGGTCTCGGGCACTGTGATTGGGCCGAAGCTCGCCCAGAAGATCGTCGCAATCAACGGCTATGAAGTTGAGTTGGCAATGGCCGAACACCTTGTGCTCATGGTTTATGGCGACCGCCCTGGCATCGTTGCGGTTTATGGTCAGGCGTTTGCCGAAGCCGGTGTTAACATCGCGGCGATGCAGATTGCGCGTCAGCAAAAGGGCGGAAAGGCTCTGTCTGTTATCACCGTTGACTCACCTGTGCCAGCCGAAGTGCTAGAGCGTGTGCGCGTGGCAATCGAGGCAGACACCATGAAAGCCATCGACCTAACGGTTCACTAGACCCGCAAAAGTGAAAAGACCCCGGAGAGATCCGGGGTCTTTTCGTTGAAGACTAGAGGCTGTCGGCGAATGATACTTCGCGGCCGGAGGCGATCCATCCGTCGGTTCCGCCCACAACCGAGACGGCATCGAAGCCTTTACCGAGCAAAAAGTCTGCCGCAACCTGGCTGCGTCGCCCAGACTTGCAAATCACAAAAATCTTCTCACCCTGCGGAATCTCGAGATAGCGGTCAGGTACAACGCCGAGGGGAATGTGGTGCGCCTGAGGCACGTGGCCATCTTCGAACTCGTGGTCTTCGCGAACGTCGAGCACCCATCCGCCGGTTTCGATTTCTAGCGCTAGGTCGGAGACCGAGATTTCTTCTGACATGGTGAATCCTTCTTTCTCTAACCCAAAGTTTAGACTGCAAGCATGACCGAATCCGCTGGCAAGAGCATCATCAAAAAGATCCTGCGGCGAATCGCTGGAAAGCCAGCGCCCGTCACTGCCCCCGCCTACTGGGATGCCAAATACTCAACCGACGAGTTCATCTATACCAAGACGGCAAACCGTTTCATTGTCGAGTTTTGCGAGACACTTGAGCCTGGCAAGGCGATTGACCTAGCTGGCGGCGAGGGTCGAAACACCGTTTGGTTGGCCGAGCTGGGGTGGACGGTCGAAAACGTCGACATCAGCGCGATTGGGCTCAAGAAGTGCGAGGCCTTTGCGCGCGAGCGCGGGGTGTCCGACCGAGTCAAAACGATGTGTGCGTCGGGTGCAAACTTTTCGAGCACTTTGGCGCCGGTCGACCTCGGTATCGTTCCGTATCTTCAGGTGCCCGGCGACCTGCTGGCAGCATCCCTGAAGAATCTGGTGACTCAAATCAAGTCAGGCGGCCGTTTGGTCGGAGTCTGGCACGCGCTTGAGAATCTTCAGGGCGGTTTCGGCGGGCCACAAGACCCACAGGTGCTGCCTTCGGTCGAAAGCATGACTCGGCTTCTTGCGACCCTCAATCTCGATGTTGAGGTCTGTGAACTGCGCGATGGTCAAGTGCAAACCAAGGATGGGCTCATGCCGTCAATCACTCTCGTGGTCAGCGCCCGAGTTCTCTAGCCGAAAGAGCAACCACGGCTTCGCGCTGCGGGCAGTAAAGTTGGAGTAATTAACTCGACTTGGAGCTGACTCGTGACGCGTGTTTATGACATCGGAGTAATCGGTGGCGACGGCATTGGGCCGGAGGTAACGGCAATCGCCCTCGAAGCGATTAACCGTGTGACCGCTGGTTCGGGCGTCGAATTTCAGACCACCGAATACGACCTCGGTGCACGACGTTATCTGGCAACTGGCGAAACAATCACGGATGCCGACCTAGAGTCGCTCAAACAGCACGACGCTATTCTTCTCGGGGCCATCGGCGACCCGAGAGTTCCGTCTGGAATTCTCGAGCGCAACCTTTTGCTGAAGCTCCGGTTTAGCTTTGATCACTATGTAAACCTTCGCCCGACCAAGCTTTACCCTGGCGTGGTTTCACCACTGGCAGACCCGGGCAAGGTCGACTTCGTCGTCGTTCGCGAAGGCACTGAAGGGCCATACGTTGGCAATGGCGGTGCTATTCGTGTTGGCACGCCGCACGAAGTGGCTAACGAGGTTTCGGTCAACACCGCTTTCGGAGTCGAGCGCCTTGTTCGCTATGCCTTTGAACTTGCCAGCAACCGCGATCGCAAGAAGATCACGTTAGTGCACAAGCACAATGTTTTGGTTCATGCGGGCTGGCTCTGGCAGAACACCGTCAATCGAGTTGCCGAAGAGTTCCCAGCCGTAAAGGTTGACTACCTTCACATCGATGCCGCGACCATTTTTATGGTGACCGACCCGGAGCGCTTTGACGTGATCGTGACGGACAACCTATTCGGCGACATTCTCACCGACCTTGCTGCAGCCATCGGCGGCGGAATCGGTCTAGGCGCATCTGGCAACATTAACCCGGATGGTGCGTTCCCAAGCATGTTCGAACCGGTTCACGGTTCGGCTCCCGACATTGCCGGCAAAAACCTTGCCGACCCAACCGCCGCGATTCTCTCTGCTGCACTTTTGTTAGAACACCTCAAGCAGCACGTTGCCTCCGCACGAATCGAACATGCTGTGGCTCATGATCTGGCAAACCGCGGTGACCAGAAGCGCAGCACATCCGAAGTTGCCCAGAGCATCTTCTCGAGACTCTAGACAACCAAGAAAGCACGACAATGAGCCTTCAGTTTTCTGTCACACGAAACCAAAACCCGCTTCCAGTAGCCAAACGAGACGAGGTGTTGGCCGCGCCAGTCTTTGGGCAGTACCGGACCGACCACCAGGTCGTCTGCGTCTGGGAAAAAGACAAAGGCTGGGTCAGCGCCGAGGTGATTCCCTATGGCCCGATTCAAATGGATCCCGCCGCCGCCGTTCTGCACTACGGGCAAGAAATCTTCGAAGGCATCAAGGCCTACCGTCACGATGACGGTTCGATCTGGACCTTCCGACCCTATGAAAACGCAAAACGTCTTCAGCTCAGCGCTCGACGCATGGCACTGCCGGAGGTTCCCGAAGAACTCTTCGTCGAGTCGCTGCGCCAGTTGATTGCCGTCGATGGTGATTGGGTGCCAGAGCCGGTCAACGAGAAGACTCTTTACATTCGCCCGTTCGAGATTGCGGCCGAAGACTTTTTGGGTGTGCGCGCCGCTCACCGGGCCGAATACCGTGTGATTGCCAGCCCCGTGGGTCCATACTTCACCGGCGGCTTAAAGCCAGTTTCGATTTGGATTGCGCTTGACTCGGCAAGAGCCGGCAAGCACGGAACCGGTGAGGCTAAGACTGGCGGAAACTACGCCGCGTCACTCCAAGCGCAGGGTGAAGGCTACGAACAGGGATGCTCGCAGGTGATGTTCCTCGACGCCGAAACGGGCACCTACATCGAAGAACTAGGCGGCATGAACCTGTTCTTCGTTTACAAAGACGGTCACGTTGCGACTCCGAGCCTCGACGGCACCATCCTGCGTGGCATCACGCGAAAGTCGGTCATCCAACTCATTCAGGATCGCGGCATTGAGATTCAAGAACGCAAGATCACGCTCGATGAAATGCGCGCCGGCATCAACTCTGGCGACATTGTCGAAGTGTTCGCCTGTGGCACCGCCGCAGTGATCACTCCGGTCGGGCAGTTCAAGAGCCGCGTCGAGACCATCGGCTCGTCCGATGCAGAGCCTGGCGCGCTCACCGCTAGCCTTCGCGAAGAACTCACCGGGATTCAATACGGTCGCGTCGAAGACCGTCATAACTGGATGCTCCGCCTCGCCTAATGCGCATCGCAAAGTTCAGCATCGCCGGTGAAGTTCGGTTCGGCTTGGTCGACGGACCGGAGTTGGTCGTTTTCAAGGGACATCCACTGTTTTCTGGTTATGAAACCACTGGGGAGCGCGTGTCGCTGAAGGATGTTCAGCTTCTGCCACCAACCCTGCCAACTTCAAAGGTTGTTTGCATAGGCAAGAACTATGCCGATCACGCGGCCGAAATGGGTGGCGAGGCTCCCAAAGAACCCCTGATCTTTCTGAAACCGACCACCTCGCTCATTGGCAACGGCGAAACCATCGTTCTGCCGGCGATTTCTGAGAGGGTGGATCACGAGGGTGAGCTCGCGATTGTGATCGGGGATGTCGCAAAGAACGTTTCTGAAGCCGACGCGCTCGACTTCGTGTGGGGATTCACCATCGCAAACGACGTGACCGCTCGCGACATCCAGGATCGCGATGGGCAATGGACCCGCGCCAAGGGTTTCGACACCTTCTGTCCGCTCGGCCCATGGATCGAAACCGAATTTGAAGTGGATGGGCAAACCCTTGAAACTCGCGTCGACGGCGAGCTGCGTCAGCATGCCAGCGTGGACCTTCTGATTCACAAGGTGCCTCGCATCATCGCTCACGTTTCTGAGGCGATGACCCTGCTGCCGGGAGATGTGATTCTGACCGGAACTCCGGCTGGAATCGGTCGCATCGAGTCTGGTCAGGTAGTCGAGATTTCGATCGAGGGTATCGGCACGCTCACCAACACTGTTGCATGACCGTCATCTCTCGTCGGTCATTGCCCTTCACCTAAACTTGAAGTCACAATGACTTCTTCAGCAATCACCGCGCCATTCTCGACCGCCACCGGCTCCGACGTTGTGGTGCGTTTCTGCCCATCACCGACCGGTACCCCTCACGTCGGATTGGTGCGAACCGCGCTGTTCAACTGGGCATACGCTCGTCACACGGGCGGCAAATTCGTCTTTCGCATCGAAGACACCGACGCGGAGCGCGATAGCGAAGAATCTTTCGAGATGATCCTCGAGGCCCTGAGTTGGTTGGGCCTGAACTGGGATGAGGGCGTGGGCGTTGGCGGACCGAACGAGCCTTATCGCCAGTCGCAGCGCACCGAGATCTATCTCGAAGTGGTTGAAAAGCTCAAGGCTGCCGGCCACCTTTATGAGTCATACATGACCGGCGAAGACATCGACGCACGCAACGAAGCCGAGGGTCGCGCCAAGCAACTCGGCTATGGCAACTGGGAGCGCGAAGCATCCGAGCGTGAAAAATACCGCAAGGATGACGCATCACCGGCACTTCGACTGCGTGTGCCCGACGTCGACATTTCGTTCACCGACCTGGTGCGCGGCGAGATCACCTTTCCTGCCGGCTCGTTTCCTGACTTCGTGGTGGTTCGCCCGAACGGTCAGCCGCTTTATACGCTCGTGAACCCAGTCGATGACGCGTTGATGGGCATCACGCACGTGCTTCGCGGCGAAGACCTGCTCTCGTCGACGCCTCGCCAGATCGCGCTCTATAACGCGATGTTCGAGGCCGGCATCACCAAGTTCATTCCGCAGTTCGGTCACTTGCCGTATGTGATGGGCGAGGGAAATAAGAAGCTCAGCAAGCGCGACCCTGAGTCGAACATCTTCCACCACCGCGACCGTGGCTTCATTCCCGAAGGTTTGCTCAACTACCTGGCCTTGCTCGGATGGGGAATCAGTGCCGAGCGCGACATCTTCAGCCTCGCCGAGTTGGCCGAGCACTTCGACGTGGCAAATGTGAACCCGAACCCTGCCCGCTTCGACCAGAAGAAGGCCGATGCGATCAATGCGGCGCACATTCGCCTCCTCGAACCATCCGATTTCGAGGCTCGTCTAGTGCCTTATCTACAGCGAGCTGGACTTGTCGGTGACGTGCTGACCGAGCGCGAGCAGGAGATTTTGCGCGCCGGTGCGCCGCTCATCCAAGAGCGAATTGTTGTTCTCGGTGAAGCCGAGGGCATGCTCGGTTTCTTGTTCAAAACCGCAGATCAGATCGCCTTTGAGGCGGATGCAGTCGAGGGCTTGCCGGAGAACACCACCTCGGTTCTCGCTGCAGCCGCCTCCGTTATTGAAGCGATAGATGAATTCACTACGGAAAAGATTCAAGAAACTCTGAACGTGGCTCTCATCGAAGACATGGGTCTCAAACCGCGCTTCGCTTTTGGTCCGTTGCGCACCGCGATTTCGGGACGACGCATCTCGCCTCCGCTTTTCGAGTCGATGGAGATCCTGGGCAAGGTCGAAACCATCGAGCGTTTGAAGGCGTTTGCTCGAACTCTCTGCACAGACTAAACTTGCAAGTCGAGCGCAGACGCAGGTCAAGGCTCGGGTTTCATACCTTGGGGTATGGTGTAATTGGCAACACGAAGGTTTCTGGTACCTTTGTTCTTGGTTCGAGTCCAGGTACCCCAGCAAGCATTTCCAGTCGAGAAATCGGCTGGATTTTTTGCTTCTAGGATGCCGCGCCTAAAGCTCGATTGAGTCGCCAACTTGGAGGTAGGTGAACTCTCCGCCGGCCGCTTCGGTCACGAGTTTGACGCGACCGTTGTTCAGAGCGTGGCCGTGTTCGCTCAAAAGTGCATTGTGCGTGGCGAAACTATTGCGCGGCTTGATGGCGGCCAGGAAATCCATGACGTCGCCAATTTTGAGCCAAGGTGCCGAAGTTGGGCAGGCTAGCCAATCTACTGCGCGGTCTGGCTGTGTGTAGGAGTCGCCGGGGTAGTAGAGGCGGTCATCGATCATCACACCTGTGTTTTGAACCAGGGGGACACTGCGGTGAATCTCCTGATGCAGGTCGCCAAAAAACTCGAGTTGGAAGCCACCAACTTCGTGCCAGTCTCCGTGGTGCACAGCCGTCACCTGATGGTCGGAAAGCTTAGCTCGCACCTCTTCCGTGCCAAAGATTTGTGCATCCGGGTTATTTGCAAGGATGCTCTGCACTTGTTCGGCGAAGCAGTGATCGTCATGCTGGTGGGTGATGACGATCGCAACCACGGTCCTCAGCCCACCCATCGGTTCGGTGTAGAAACCTGGGTCGATGATTAGACGCCTCCCGTCCTTCTCGAGTTCGAGGCAGGCGTGCGAGTGCTTGGTGAGCTTCATGCAAAGAGATTACCAAGGTTGACTTTTGTTTATACCCCTAGGGGGTATTATAGAGCCATGATTGAGGACCTCAAAAAGCGTTCGCTCCACCGTGTCAAAATCCTTGAAGGTCAGCTACGAGGGCTCGCCAGGATGATTGAATCCGAGGAATACTGCATGGACATCATCACGCAATCCCTCGCTATCCAGAAGTCTCTCGGCTCACTTAACAAGCTCATAGCTGAGAACCACATCAAAACTCATGTCGCGGATTCTCTGTCATCCAAGGATGAAGCAAAGCAAGCCAAGGCGCTGCAAGAACTCATGGACATTTTCGAACTAAACAACAATCGAGGCACCAAATGAGCGAGCACAAGTCAGAGCATTCACACGACGCACACGACCACGAAAAACACTGCGCAGCCCATGGCGAGGACGCCGGGCTGATGTGCCAGTGCGATCACAACCCCGGCGGCGAATGCCACTGCCCGCCAAACGAGTGCAAGTGCGACCAGACGCACCACTTGATCGGCGAAACTCAAGTCGGCCACGCGTGTTGCGAAAACGGCGGCGAGCACGACCACAGGTCCGGGTCGGGGCACACGGGCCACGACATGCATGCAGGGCAAGATGCTCATGCCGCCCACACGGGCCACGCCCACGCGGGGCACGACATGCACGCGGGCCATGACCACGCCGACCACTCCCACCACGATCCCGCTATGTTCAAAAAGCAGTTTTGGTTCGCCTTCGCGCTGACCATCCCTGCCATCTATTTCTCGCACGCCGTCCAGATGATTCTGGGCTATCAAGCAATCGACATCCCGTTCGGCCACTACATTCCGGCGCTTGCTGGCACAATCCTGTTTTTCACCGGCGGCCGAGTCTTTCTCAAGACCGGTTGGCAAGAACTCGAAACTCGCAAACCTGGCATGATGGCGCTGATCGCGATGGCCCTGGTGGTTTCGTTCTGCTACAGCCTGGTGCTCACCCTCTTTGACATATTCGGTGCACCAATCAACGGCATGGATTTCTGGTGGGAGCTCGCCTCGCTGGTCACCATCATGTTGCTCGGCCACTGGATCGAAATGTCTTCGATCATGAAGGCTCAAAACTCAATGACCAACCTCGTGGCTTTGATGCCAAGGATGGCCGAACTCGTCGAAGGCTCAGAAACCGTTGCAGTGCTAGCGGCCGACCTCAAGGTTGGCGATGTGGTGTTGGTGCGACCAGGTGGTTCGGTGCCGGCGGATGGCTTGATCATCCAAGGGTCTACCTATCTCAACGAAGCCATGGTCACGGGCGAATCTCGCGAAGTGCTTAAGGGCGAGGGTGACCAAGTCATCGGAGGCACGATCAACTCGACTATCACCCGCGAAGGACTCGGTGCCTTGCACGTGCGGGTAACTGCGACCGGTTCAGACACCTTGCTCGCAGGCATCATGAGATTGGTGGCCGAAGCCCAGGCTTCAAAGTCAAAGAGCCAGATTCTGGCCGATCGCGCTGCCGGTTGGCTGTTCTATCTGGCTCTCGGGTCGGCCATTATCACCGCTATCGCCTGGCTTGTCGTTGGTGGGCAGACGCCAGACTTTGTAATCGAGCGCATTGTCACGGTGCTGGTGATCGCTTGCCCGCATGCCCTCGGTTTAGCGATTCCTCTCGTGACTGCAATCACCACAGCGAAGGCTGCCAAGTCGGGGTTACTGATTCGCAATCGAATCGATTTTGAGGCTGCCCGCAAGGTGCATGTTGTGCTCTTCGATAAGACTGGCACCCTGACCACGGGCAAGCGCAACCTAGCAAACGCCCACCTCGCACATGGCTCGTCGCTAGCCAACGTGGACGAGTTGCTTGTGCTCGCAGCATCCGTTGAAAGCAAGTCGGAACACGTTTTGGCACGGTCAATCGTTGCCGAGGCGAAGCGACGCAAACTCAAGCGAGTTCCGGTCAGAAAGTTCCAGTCGCAAAGTGGTCTCGGGGTTTCGGGACTAATCGATGACCGCACAGTCATCGTGGGTGGCCCCGCCGTGCTCACTCAGAACCGTGTTGAGATTCACGTGACTGATCTGCACCAGAGTGCTACAGCAAACGATCGAGGAAACACGGTCGTTTATCTGCTCGTTGACGGCAAGCTCGAAGGCTACTTGGAGTTCGGAGATCAGGTGCGCGACACAGCCGCCGACACGGTCTATGAACTGCAGCGCCAGCGCATCCGAGTTGCCATGGTCACCGGCGACGCGGCGGGTGTTGCCGATTCGATTGCAAAGGAGCTCGGCATCGAGGAAGTCTTTTCTGAGGTAACTCCAGCGCGTAAGAGTGAAATCGTGGCGCAACTTCAAGCAGACGGCTCGACGGTTGCATTTGTCGGCGATGGCGTCAACGATGCTCCCGCAATTGCCAAGGCTCAGGTTGGAATTGCCATCGGTGGCGGCACGGATGTCGCCATGGAGTCGGCCGGTCTGGTGCTAGTTGGAAGTGACACAATCGCGGTAGTATCGGCGATTGAGCTTTCGAAGCGCAGCGTTTCTAAGATGCACCAAAACCTGATCTGGGCGGCGGGTTACAACATTCTTGCCATTCCTCTGGCGGCAGGGGCGTTCATGAGCTTCGGCTTGGTGCTATCGCCGGCACTCGGAGCGGTGCTAATGTCGCTTTCGACCATCATTGTTGCTGCGAACGCTCAACTCCTAAGGAGATAGCATGCCCCGCCTAGGCCTGATCATCAATCCAACCTCGGGCAAAGGCAACGGCAAGGTGCATGGCGACCGGGCCAAGCAGACCTTGATCGACGGGGGAGCCGATGTGCTCGATTTGAGCGCAAACTCTTTTGACGAAGCGCTCGCCAAGGGTAAGGCCGCAGTGGCTAAGGAAGACCTCGATGGCTTGATCGTTGCCGGCGGTGACGGCATGGCGCACATGGGCGCAAACATCTGCGCCAACACCTCGGTCCCAATGGGCCTCGTTGCCTGCGGCACCGGAAACGACGCGGCGCGAGCGATGGGGTTGCCCGTGGTTGACGGAGTTGCCTCGGCTCAGACCATCCTCGGTGGTTTTACAAAATCGTTCGATCTCGGTCGCGGGTCGAACCAGGAACGAGATTTTTTCTATTTCGGCAGCATCTCGGCCGGCTTCGACGCTGTAGTCAATGCGAGGGCTAACCGGTGGAGTTGGCCCAAAGGTCCCAGCCGCTACGTGCTCGCCATGCTTCGCGAACTAGCCGTCTTCAAGCCGATTGGCTACAAGGCAGTGGTTGACGGAAAACCAAGAGAACTCAGCGCGATTCTCTGCGCGGTTGCCAACTCCAGGTCATTCGGGGGCGGCATGCTCATCACGCCAGAGGCCAGCATCCAGGATGGCGAACTCGACCTATTCATCGTCCATCCGTTGAGCCGGCCAGCGTTCTTGAAAATGTTTCCCAAGGTTTACACCGGAGGCCACGTGACTCACCCGGCCGTCGAGATTGTGCGGGCCAAGTCGATTTTCTTGGATGCCGGGAAAATTCCGACCTTCGCAGACGGCGAGTATGTCGGCAACAAGCCAATGCAAATCGATGTAGTTCCAAGTGCAATAAAAGTGTTCGTTCCGCGAAGCTGAGCGCTCATCGCGTCAGCGCCCAGCACAGTTGGGTTGTTGCTCGAGACCTGGCTGTGGCATAATCGTAAGGTTGCTTCACGGCCCCATCGTTTAGCGGCCTAGGACACCGCCCTCTCACGGCGGCAGCAGGGGTTCAAATCCCCTTGGGGTCACGATCTCGCCTTCGATGATTAGCTCTCGGAGGCGAGACCTTTTTAACCGGTGACGTGCATGTCGTTTAGCCTGTAAGGGCAAGATGCCCAGTCAGCGCTGGCAAACTCTGAAACCTTTAGGTTCTGGTCGAGAGTTTACGAAAACGAAACACATCTGCGACTCAAAAGTGACCGACGAACAAATCTGCTCGCCTAGGCTGAACTCGTAACCAGCCAGTGAAATCCACTCGGCTGTTTTTCAGGAGGAAATAGAGTGAGCATCATTTCTCGCAAGTCGACAAAGTTCATGTCGATCGCGGCAGTGGCTGCCTTGGCGCTAACCGGTTGTGCAAGCAACGCAGCGCCATCGGTTGACTACCTAGCCTGCGCGGTATCGGACGAAGGAAGTTGGAACGACAAGTCATTCAACGAGTCGGTTTATGACGGTCTAGTTAAAGCCAAGGATGAACTTGGCGTGCAGACCGCAGACGCAGAGTCGAACAGTGCGGAAGACTTCGCACCGAACCTGCAGCAGATGGTCGACGCAGGCTGTGACATTACGTTCGCAGTTGGCTTCAACCTAGTCGCCGCAGTCAACGAGGCTGCCAAGGGAAACCCAGACATGAAGTTCGTGACCATTGACGGATGGTCGGAAGGCAACGCAAACCTCAAGCCAGTTACCTATGCAATGGAGCAGTCCAGCTACCTGGCCGGTTATGCAGCAGCAGCCTACTCAACCACCAAGGTGGTTGGAACCTACGGTGGTATGCAGATCGATGCAGTTACCGCATTCATGGATGGTTTCTACTACGGTGCCAAGGCTTATGAAGCCGAAACCGGAACCGCTGTCAAGGTTCTCGGTTGGGACCCAGTAGCCAAGACCGGTGACTTCATGGGTGACTTCACTCCAAACAGCGGTGTTTCGAAGACCATCGCAGCAACCCAGATCCAAGCTGGTGCTGACGTGATTCTTCCTGTCGCTGGTGACCAGTTCGGTGCCGTGAGCGAAGCTCTCGATGAGGCTGGAAGCAACGGTGTGATGATCGGTGTTGACAAGAACATCGCCGTGACCTCGCCAGAATACGCAGAGAAGATGCTGACTTCGGTTGAGAAGCGCATGACCACTGCTGTGTTCGACATCATCAAGGGAATCGCCATCGACAAGGTTGACTTCAGCGGAGACGCTTATGTTGGCACCTTGGCTAACGGCGGAACCGCTCTGAGCGACTCCGACAAGATCAGTGCTGACCTCAAGGCAAAGCTCGACGAGCTTTCCATGGGAATCCAGGACGGTTCGATCTCGGTTCGTCCGTAATCAGCTAGCAAAGAAAACCGCCGAGTCCATAGGCTCGGCGGTTTTCTTGCATCTGGGTGAGATAGATTTATGACAAGAATTCGTACTCGGCAAGGCATAAAGCGATGAAGCTTGAAATCAAAGGAATCACTAAGCGATTTGGATCGCTGGTGGCCAATGATTCGATTAGCCTGACGGTCAACGCCGGCGAAATCGTGAGTCTCCTTGGTGAGAACGGTGCCGGAAAATCCACCCTGATGAACGTGCTCTACGGTCTTTACCAGGCCGAGGCCGGTGAAATCCTTATCGACGACCAACCGGTCAAGTTCAAAGGTCCCGGCGACGCCATGGCGGCCGGCATCGGCATGGTTCACCAACATTTCATGCTCATCCCAGTTTTCACGGTTGCCGAAAACGTTGCCCTTGGCCATGAGCCGACCAAGTTTGCCGGCGCTATGGACCTTGACAAGGCGCGGGCGCGAGTTCGTGAAATCAGCGACCAGTTCGGGTTCAATGTCGACCCGGATGCGCTAGTTCGTGATCTACCGGTGGGCGTTCAGCAGCGTGTCGAAATCATTAAGGCTCTCAGCCGAAACGCAAAGACTCTCGTGCTCGATGAACCAACCGCGGTGTTGACCCCGCAGGAAACCGACGAGTTGATGGCGATTATGCGCGAGCTTGCCAAATCGGGCACTTCGATAATCTTCATCACACACAAATTGCGCGAGGTTCAGGCGGTTGCCGATCGCATCGTTGTAATCAGGCTCGGCAAGGTTGTGGGCGAGGCAAAACCAACCGACACCGCATCCGAGTTGGCCAGCATGATGGTCGGCCGCGAAGTTGACCTCACCGTAAAGCGCTCAAAAAAGCAATCGGGCGATGTGGTGCTGAGCCTGGAAAACATTTCGGTGCTAGACGATCGGGGTCAACTGGCCGTAGCCGGTCTTTCGCTTGAGGTGCGGGCCGGAGAAGTGCTCGCGATAGCGGGTGTGCAGGGCAACGGCCAAACCGAACTCGCCGAGGCGATTGTTGGATTGCGAAAACTCGAACGCGGCTCAGGCAGCATCAAGTACCGCGGTCTGTCTATTGAAGGCGAATCGGTTCGAGGTCGACTCGAGCGGTTTCTGAGTTATGTGCCGGAAGACCGCAAAAAGGATGGCCTTGTCTCGGAATTCTCACTCGAAGAAAACCTCCTGCTCAATCAAAGTTTTGAAGATGACCGTGGCGCGCCGTTCGTCAAGCGCGGGCTGATCGACTCGGCGGTGCTGAAGGCTGAAACCGATAAGGCGATCGAATCGTTCGACGTTCGCACCCAGAGTTCAAAGACCACAGCCGGAAAACTTTCTGGCGGAAACCAGCAGAAGATGGTGCTCGCCCGCGAAATGACTCGCCCACACGAAGTTTTGCTGGTCGCCCAACCGACCCGCGGCGTCGACGTGGGCTCGATTGAGTTCATCCACGAGCAAATCATGCTCGAACGAGACGAGCAGCAAACGGCGGTGCTGTTGATTTCAACCGAACTCGATGAGGTGCTTTCGCTTGCGGATCGAATCGCCGTGATGTATCGAGGCCGAGTAGTTGGAGTTGTCTCCGCTGACACGAGTCGTGAAACCCTAGGCAAGATGATGGCGGGAATCGCAGCATGAGTTCGAAAACGCAACAGGTAATCGTCGAAATCATGGCTTCGAGTGTCACACGCGTGGTGCTTTCGATTCTGCTCGGCTTTTTCTTCGGAGGCATCTTCATGGTGCTCTTCAACGAAAACGTCGTCGCTACATATGCCAACTTCTTCTCGGCGCCGGGTGACACCTTTGCGGCTGCATTCCAAACGATTGTCGACGGATATGGTGCATTGCTGCGCGGGGCAATCTTCAACCCGGGCGGCAAGGACGTGGTCGCGATGTTCCGCCCAATCACCGAGACGCTAAGAATGTCAGCGCCCCTAATCATGGCCGGACTAGGTCTGGCTCTCGGCTTCCGTGTCGGCCTGTTCAACATCGGTGGAACCGGTCAGATTGTGATGGGCCTCGTGGCGTCGACTTGGGTCAGCACGCGCATGGAACTGCCGCCGATAATCCACATGCTAGTTGCGCTCGTGGCTGCCGTCGTTGCTTCGGCTCTCTGGGGTGCGATCGCCGGCTTCTTGAAGGCTCGAACCGGCGCTCACGAAGTCATCGTGACCATCATGATGAACTACATCGCAATCAACTTCTTCACGTGGATGCTTCGCACCGACGGTTTACTTCATGCCGCAACCGGTGGGGGCACTCCAAAGTCGGACCCTCCTGCGGAATCCGCCATGCTGCCAACCATCTTCGGAGATCTCTACAAGCTGCACATCGGTATCTTCATCGCCGTGTTCGCGGCATTCGCTTATTGGCTCCTGATGGAACGCTCGGCCATTGGTTATCGATTCCGAATGGTTGGTCACAACGCAAACGCAGCCCGAGCCGCCGGAATCAAGGTTGAACGCACATTCATCTGGGCCATGGCGGTATCGGCGGCGTTCGTGGGTCTTGCCGCGGCGAACCAGGGGTTGAGTGAGCCGGGTGGCATCACCTCGAGCATCCATGCCGACATCGGATTCGATGCCATCACGGTGGCGTTGCTCGGCGGAAACAGCGCCAAGCGTATTGTGGCCGCGGGTCTGCTGTTCGGCGCCTTCAAGGCCGGCAGCCCAGCCATGCAGGTGGTTGGTGTCTCGCCAGAAATTCTAGGAGTCGTTCAGGCCTTGATTGTGCTGTTTATCGCCGCACCGCCGCTGATCAAATCAATGCTCCGCCTTCCTGAATCGGCAGAACAGAAGGTGAATGACTAATGGCAACCGAAGTCAAACCGGGCATGTTCTCGAGCCAAACCGCTAAGCCAAGCAAAAAAGCCGGTTTGGTAATGGGTGGATTCACGCTAATCACGCTGTTCGCTTTTGGATTTGGTGGAAACCCCGCCGCCGTCACATTCCAACTTGCCGAAAAGGGTCACCTGCTTTCGGTGCCAGATTTCACTGTTTCATCATCTGGTTTCTCACTGCTCGTCGGTGGCTTGATGGGAATCATCACGCTCATAGCAACCTGGCTGACCATAAAGCAAAAGGTCGTGCCGCTTTGGCTCTCGCTCATTTTCGGTTTGCTCGGGGTTACCGCACTGCTCGGATGGCTCGCCGCAGGCAATGTCGTTCCCGTATCTTTCATCCTTTCGAGCGCGGTCGTGCTGGCCGTGCCCATAATCCTTGGCGCTTTGGGCGGAGTGATGTCGGAGCGCGTTGGCGTGGTGAACATCGCAATCGAGGGTCAACTGTTGACCGGAGCCTTCGTAGCTTCGGTGGTGGGCAGCGTTACCGACAACCTTTGGCTCGGTGTGCTGGCGGCGGCAATCGCATCGGCCATTCTGTCGATGAGCCTCGCTTCGCTTGCCATCAAATACCTAGTCGACCAGATCATCATCGGCGTCTTGATCAACCTGCTGGTCATCGGTGTTACGAACTTCTTGTATTCGCAGTGGTTGGCCAATGACGGTGCGAATGTGAACTACCCGGGCACCTTCGACATTCTTGCCATTCCGGTGCTGAGTGAGATTCCAATCATCGGAACCGCGCTCTTTGCGAACCGCGTGACGGTGTACCTAGCCTTCGTCCTGGTGCCACTGGTTTGGTACATGCTTTTCCGCACCAAGCTCGGTCTTCGCGCTCGTGCGGTTGGCGAGCATCCGCTGGCTGCCGACACGGTTGGCATCAATGTGGCCCGCACCCGATTCTGGTGGGTCACCGCCGGCGGTGCGATTGCCGGAATCGGTGGAGCAGCTCTTTCGATCGGAAACGTCGGCGCATTCGGTCGAGAAATGTCTGGTGGTCTCGGCTTCATCGCGCTTGCCGTTGTGATTCTCGGTCGTTGGCAGCCGTTCTATGTTTCGGCTTCGGCACTGCTGTTTGGTTTTGCCATCATCATGCGAATCTGGGCTAACCAGGTCAGTCCCGGTATTCCGACCGACTTCATCACCATGGTGCCCTACGTGGTCACGCTGATTGCGGTGACCGGGTTTGCTGGCAAAGTCAGACCTCCGGCTGCATCCGGGCAGCCCTACACCAAGGGTTAGGCTGCTCGGTTTCGGTTTCGCCTAATCAGGGCTAGGCCGGTGAGCGCCAAAACTATGCTGACCGGCGCGAGCGCGGCCAGGTTGAGCCCCAGAAATTCGCTTGCCGCAAGGATGCTTCCGCTCACCGCTCCGCCAAATGCTCCAGCCAGCATCATCAACGAGTCGCTGACGCCCTGGACGTTGGTCTTCTGCGCTAGCGGAACCGATTCGGCAAGTAGTGCCGAGCCAGAAACCGTGGCGGCCGACCATCCGAGGCCAAGCAAGAAAAGACCGAGACCGACGCTGTTGAAGTTTCCAGCGCCAAAGCCAGCAATCATGAGGGCGGCGATCAGTATGGCCTGACCCAGAATGACGGTGGCAATCTTTCCGATGCGGTCGGCAAGCCAACCAAAAATCGGCGAGAAGGCATACATGCCGGCGATGTGCAGACTGATCGTAAAACCGACCAGCGCCAGCACCGCTCCGTGATGCTCCATGTGCACGGGAGTCATCGACATCACCGAAACCATCACCATGTGACTGAGCGCGATCACGGCAAGCGCATAACCGGCACTCGGATGCTCACGCAAAGTCTTGATGGCCTCGCCAAACGATCGCTTAGCCTTGGTCGCGGCTGCCTCGGGATCCGCCTGCATCGCCGTGAGCAACGGGTCGGGGCGCAACCCGAACCAAAACGTGATCGAGGCGAGAATCTGAGCGGCGATGGTGATCAGAAATGGTCCGGTCATGCTTGGCATGCCAAGTGCATCGCCTAGCGCTTCACCCGGGCCGAACAGGTTAGGGCCGATCACCGCTCCGAAGGTCGTTGCCCAGACGACCATCGAAAGGTCTCGCCCCTTGGAACGTGAACTTGGTAGGTCGGTGGCGGCGAATCGCGCTTGAAGTCCGGTTGCCGAGCCAGCTCCAAGCAGAAATAGCCCCAACAAGAGCATCCAAAACTGCATTGTGCCGGCCGCGACGATCATCAGTGTGGCACCCGTGACTGCGAGCGAAGCTCCAACGGCTAGCGAAGGACGGCGACCGCGCGAATATGCGATTCTGCTAAGCGGAATGGCCCAGGTGGCTGCGCCAAGGGTTGAGAAGGTGGCCGCCGCGCCAGACCATGCTGCGGTTCCCGAGATATGTTCGGCAAGCAGCGCGCCAATCGAAAGTGTTGAGCCCAGTCCAAAGCCAGAGAGCACCTGCCCCGCGGTTAGAACCGCCACTGTTCGGCGCTGTAGGTATTCGAGATCGACGTTGGTCACCCTGCCAGCCTACGCACTAGAAGGTAAACTTGAAGTTCATTCGCAATTCAAGGTGGGTAATGACAAAGCCGCTAACTCTGGCCGAAAAGGTTTGGAACGACCATCTCGTCGTCAAGGGCGAAAATGGCTCGCCTGACCTGCTCTATATCGACCTTCACCTGGTGCACGAAGTGACCAGCCCGCAAGCATTCGATGGTCTAAGGATGGCCGGCCGCCCGGTTCGCCGCCCAGATCTCACCATCGCGACCGAAGACCACAACACCCCAACCTGGGACATCGACAAGCCGATTGCCGACATCACCAGTCGCACTCAGATTCACGCTCTGCGCAGCAACGCCGAAGAGTTTGGCATCCGCATCCACTCGCTGGGCGACGTTGAGCAGGGAATCGTGCACGTGGTAGGCCCGCAGCTCGGCCTGACCATGCCTGGCATCACAGTGGTCTGTGGCGATTCACACACTTCGACCCACGGCGCTTTCGGGGCGCTCGCGATGGGCATCGGCACCAGCGAGGTTGAGCACGTGCTTGCCACCCAAACTTTGCCACTAAAGCCTTTCAAGACCATGGCGATCAACGTTGAGGGCACCTTGCGTGCCGGAGTAACCGCAAAGGACATCATCCTTGCCGTGATTGCCAAGATCGGCACGGGCGGCGGTCAGGGCTATGTGCTCGAATATCGTGGCAGCGCTATTCGCTCGCTTTCGATGGAAGCCAGAATGACCATTTGCAACATGTCGATTGAGGCGGGCGCTCGCGCTGGAATGGTCGCCCCCGACCAGATTACGTTCGATTACCTCAAGGGTCGCCCGCATGCGCCAGAAGGTGCCGACTGGGATGCCGCAGTCGCCTACTGGCAGACGCTGCCAACCGATGAGGGTGCAACGTTTGACGCCGAGGTATTTCTCGATGCCAACACCCTCGACCCGTTCGTGACCTGGGGAACCAACCCGGGGCAGGGCGTCTCGTTGCTCGATGTCGTGCCGAACCCTGGCGACATCGCCGATCCGAACGAGAGAGCGGCCGCCGAGCGTGCCCTCGAATACATGGATCTGACCCCAGGCACGAAGATGAAAGACATTCGAGTCGACACCGTGTTCTTGGGTTCGTGCACCAACAGCCGCATCGAAGACCTTCGTGCGGCTGCCGCGGTGATCAAGGGCAAGACCAAGGCCGAGGGTGTTCGCATGATGGTCGTGCCAGGTTCGGCGCGAGTTCGCTTGCAGGCCGAAGCTGAGGGCCTTGACCAGGTTTTCAAGGAGTTTGGCGCTGAATGGCGTTTCGCCGGCTGCTCGATGTGTCTGGGCATGAACCCAGACCAGCTCGCGCCAGGAGAACGTGCCGCGTCAACTTCAAACCGAAACTTCGAGGGTCGCCAGGGCAAGGGCTCCCGAACCCACCTGGTGTCGCCACTGGTTGCTGCCGCCACCGCCATTCGCGGCACGCTCTCGAGCCCTGCCGACCTCGAGGAGGGCAACTGATGGAAAAGTTTGAAACCTATACCGGTGTTGGCGTGCCGCTGCGTCGCAGCAACGTTGACACCGACCAGATCATCCCAGCGGTTTATCTCAAGCGCATCACCAAAACCGGCTTCGAGGATGCCCTATTCGCGGCCTGGCGAAACGATCCCGAGTTCGTGCTCAACCAGCCTGCCTATGCCACCGGTTCGGTGCTGTTCGCCGGCCCAGACTTTGGCACCGGTTCGAGTCGTGAGCACGCCGTTTGGGCGCTTCGCGACTACGGTTTCAAGGCCGTCTTCTCGAGCAAGTTCGCCGACATCTTCCGCGGAAACTCGGGCAAGCAAGGTCTGGTTACGGGAATCGTGGCCGACGAAGACATCGAGCGAATCTGGCAGGCACTTGAGTCCAACCCCGGTCTCGAGGCAACCGTAAACCTCGTCGACAAGACGGTTGTGGTGGGCGACATCCGCGTCGATTTTGAGATTGACGAATACACTAGGTGGCGTCTACTTGAAGGGCTCGATGACATCGGGCTCACCCTGCGAGACGAGAAGTCGATCACCGACTTTGAGGCGAAACGAGAGTCTTGGCGCCCCAAGACTCTTCCAGCCAAGGGAGCCTGATGAGTCAAATCACCGTTCGTGGCGGAAAGCCGCTAGTCGGTCGAGTCGAGGTTCGTGGCGCTAAGAACCTGGTCACCAAGGCCATGGTCGCCGCCCTGCTTGGCGATGCTCCGAGCGAACTCCGTGACGTGCCTCACATCAGTGACGTCGAGGTCGTTTCAAAGCTCCTGCAGCTGCACGGCGTAAAGATCGAACACTCGGATGACGGCACAATGTCGCTCGATCCAACCAACGTCAAGTCGGCTCGCATGGTCGACATCGATGCCCACGCCGGTTCCTCGAGAATCCCCATCCTGTTCTGTGGCCCGCTGCTGCACCAGCTTGGTGAGGCGTTCATCCCCGACCTTGGCGGGTGCCACATCGGCGACCGTCCGATCGATTACCACCTAGAGGTGTTGCGCAACTTTGGTGCCGTAATCGACAAGCAGCCCAACGGAATTCGCCTGAGCGCACCGGATGGTCTGAAGGGTGCCAAAATCTCGCTGCCGTATCCGAGCGTTGGCGCGACCGAGCAGGTGTTGCTGACCTCGGTTCGGGCGGAGGGCCTAACCGAACTGACCGGTGCGGCCGTCGAACCAGAGATCATGGACCTGATTGCGATTCTGCAGAAGATGGGTGCGATCATCTCGGTTGACACCGACCGCGTGATTCGCATTGAGGGCGTCAAGACTCTTGGCGGATACTCCCACAGCGCACTCTTTGACCGCAACGAGGCTGCCTCGTGGGCGGCCGCGGCACTGGCAACCCACGGCGACATCTTCGTCGGTGGGGCACGTCAGCAAGAAATGATGACCTTCTTGAACGTGTTCCGCAAAGTCGGTGGAGCTTTCGAGATTCACGACGACGGCATCCGCTTCTATCACCCTGGCGGCGACCTGCAGCCGGTCGTTATCGAAACGGATGTTCATCCAGGGTTTATGACCGACTGGCAGCAGCCACTCGTGGTTGCCCTAACTCAGGCCAAGGGCCTGTCGATTGTGCACGAAACGGTTTATGAAAACCGCTTCGGGTTCACTGATGCACTCGTTCAAATGGGTGCACAGATTCAGATCTACCGCGAGTGCCTTGGCGGAAACCCCTGCCGCTTTGGTCAACGCAACTTCAATCACTCCGCGGTGATCTCCGGCCCGACTCCGTTACACGGTGCCGACATCCGAGTGCCAGACCTTCGTGGTGGATTCAGCCACATGGTCGCGGCATTGGCAGCCGAGGGAATCTCGAACGTCACCAACGTTCAGCTGATCTCGCGCGGTTACGAGCACTTCTTGGCAAAACTCGAAGCACTCGGAGCCGATTTCACTTATACGGAGTAGACATGGCAAAGAAAAAGTCCGGCGACTTTCTAAAGATGCCGAAGATCCACAAGAAGGATATTCACTTCGGCACGCGACTGGTGGCCAACTTCTTGAAGCCCATCGTTCGTGCGCTTTATCGCATTGAGGTCAAGGGCGTTGAAAACGTGCCAAAGACCGGCGGCTATGTGATTGCCGCGAACCACGTCACCTATCTCGATGCGCTTGCCGTGGCATACATGGTCTATTTCAGGCTCAAGCGCACCCCGCACTTCTTGGCCAAGGGCAATCTGTTCAAGGCACCGGTGATCGGGTCGGTTTTGCTCGGTGTCGAGCAGGTGCCCGTCTATCGCGGCGGTCACTCAAACCGTGAACCCATGGATGCCGCGCACGCTGTTCTCAACGCCGGCCGAGTCATCGCGATTTTTCCTGAAGGCACTCTGACCCGTGAACCCGACGGCTGGCCGATGCGAGGCAAGATTGGTGCGGTGAAGCTAGCGCTCGACTGCAACGTGCCGTTCATTCCGATGGCGCAGTGGGGAACCGAGGTTGTGTTGCCGACCTATTCGAAGAAACTGCGGCCAAAGCCGTGGCACCCGGTTCGAATGATCATCGGCGAGCCATTGAATCTAGACAAATACCGCGGCCGAAAGTTGACCAACAACGACTATGCCGAGGCCACCGAACTAGCCATGGCAGAAATCACTCGCCTTACCGAGATTCTTCGCGATGCAAAAGCCCCAACCAAGGTTTTTGACCCGCGCGAACATGGACTTTCAGAGCACGGAAACTTCAAGAAAGCGCCAAAGAAGCAGGTTGGTGAGAGTTGAGCAAAATCGCAGTGATGGGTGCAGGGTCATGGGGAACGACCTTCGCCAAGGTTTTGACCGATGCCGGAAACGACGTCACCCTGTGGTCGCGCCGTTCGGATCTGGCCCATGAAATCAACAACGAACACCGCAACGGCGATTACCTGCCTGGCATCGAGTTGCCCGCGGCACTTCGCGCATCGGCATCGGTGGCCGAAGTTCTAGAGGGCGCCGAGCAGGTTTACATCGCGGTTCCATCCCAGTCGCTTCGATCGAACCTCGCCGAATGGGCCGAGCTGATTCCGAAGAATGCAATTTTGGTGAGCTTGATGAAGGGTGTCGAAAAAGACACTGGTCTTCGTATGAGCGAAGTTATCGCCCAGACAACCAAGTTCAGCAACGACCAAATCTGCGTGGTCAGCGGGCCAAACCTGTCGCTCGAGATCGCCGCCGAGCAGCCGACCGCATCGGTGGCCGCTTGCAAGTCGCTAGACAATGCCGAGTTGGTCGCCAAGGCCGCCTCCAACTCGTATTTCACCACCTTCACCAACACGGATGTCATCGGCACCGAGTTCGGTGGAATCCTCAAGAACCTCATCGCTGTCGCGATCGGTATCGTGAACGGCGTTGGCTACGGTCAGAACACCAAGGCCTCGATCATGACCCGCGGTTTGGCCGAAATTTCGCGTTTCGCAGTGGCTCACGGAGCCAAGGCGAAAACCATGAACGGGCTCGCCGGGCTCGGCGACCTCATCGCCACCGCTGAATCGCCACTGTCTCGCAACCACAAGGCCGGTGAAATGCTCGGCAAGGGTTACCGCCTGAACGAGGTCGTCAAGCGCCTGTCGCAAACCGCAGAAGGTCTGGCCTCGATCGCGCCAGTACTTCAGCTGGCCGAAGCAAAGGGCATCAAAATGCCGATCGTCGAGCAGGTTTATCTAGTGATGCAGGGCAAGATGCATCCCCGTGAAATCGCCCCGCACCTGACTCACGAATCCGACGAGCCTCAGGGGGAGTAGATGTCGAAGATTCGTGTGCTTTTGCTGTTCGGCGGTCGTTCATCCGAGCATTCAATCTCGTGCGTGACCGCGGCCGGAGTGATGGGCGCGATCGATCGAAACCGTTTTGAACTTGTGCCCGTCGGTATCACCAGGACCGGCACTTTGGTTCCGGTCGATGACAACCCAGCACTGTTCACGCTGACCGGGGATGCGCTGCCGACCGTGGAATTCGCGGGTACAAAGTGCATCTGGCCAGAACTCGGCGACAAAGAACTTCGATGCATCGATTCCGACGGAAAGATTCACTCGCTCGGCGACATCGACCTGGTGTTCCCGGTGCTGCACGGCCCCTATGGCGAAGACGGCACCATCCAGGGGCTTCTCGAGTTGCTCGACATTCCCTATGTGGGCAACGGCGTTTTCGCGTCGGCGGCGGGCATGGACAAAGAGTTCACCAAAGCCTTGTTTCAGGCGGCTGGAATTCCAGTGACGCCCCACGTCGTGATTCGTGAACGCAACTGGATGCACGACCCGGAGTCCTGCCTGGCCAAGGTCGCCGAACTGGGTGAACTGCCGCTATTTGTAAAGCCCGCTCGTGCTGGCTCTTCGGTGGGCGTTTCTAAGGTTTCAGACATGGCCGAATTCGGGGATGCGGTGGCTCTGGCCCTCGACAACGACAACAAGGTCGTCGTGGAGCGCGGCCTGGTTGGCCGCGAGGTCGAGTGCGCGGTTCTCGGTGGGCGAGACGGAAAGCGACCTCGAGTTTCGGTCGCCGGCGAGATCATCGTCACCGGTCGCGACTTCTATGACTTCGAGGCCAAATACCTCGATGAGTCTTCGGTGCAACTGGTTGTGCCTGCCGACCTCACTGCCGAACAGCTCGACGAAATGCAGTCGATTGCGCGACGGGCGTTTGAGGCAATCGGCGGCGCCGGTTTGGCCAGGGTGGACTTCTTCTTGACCAAAGATGGTTTCTTGGTCAACGAGATCAACACGATGCCAGGTTTCACGCCGCTATCGATGTTCCCGATGCTCTGGCAGGCAACCGGAATCAGCTATCCAGATCTAATCAGCGAACTAATCGACCTGGCTCTAGAGGGTCATCTTTAGCCGGAGCAGCGTTTGCTGACCTTGGCCCGCGCCACCGCGCCAGCGAGCGCGTCTAGAACGGCCGCTCCCGAAGTCACCTTCGAATCGACGATTACCTCGGTGGCTGGAGTTCGCGCAAACGTGATGAATCGATAGCTGGGGGCGTTCGAGTCATCCACTAACCAGTCAATTTCAGAGGTGGTCACGCAAGCAAGTTTGCTCACCTCAACCGGAGCCACTCCGCACCTGAAAATCACCGCGGTCGGGGCACCCCAAGCGCCCGTTGCCTGAGCGTTGGTGGTGCGACGCGCCAGCCCTTCGATTTCGTCGGGGAGGCGAACCGATTGTTCTGCACAGGTTGGGTTGTTGGCATCTGGCGCGGCATCGAGGTTGACCGTGGCCGAACATCCGCTGAGCAAGGATGCGGCAAGCCCAAGCGTCACTAAGACGCTGGTCACTCGAAAAATCTTCATCAAATACAGGCTACCTTTGAATGGTGACCAACCCAGAAACCATCGCATCGATCGGCGAAAACGAGGCCCTGCGGCGCACCGTTTCGCGCCTGAACGGTGGCGACTTCACGATTGTGGGGTCTGGCGACGACAGCGCGGTGATTTCGACCACCGACGACCGTTTCGTGGTCACCACAGACACCATGATCGAGGGTCACGACTTTCGCCTCGACTGGTCGAACTTTTTCGACCTGGGCTTCAAGGCGGTTGCCACCAATGTTTCCGATGTGGCGGCCATGGGGGCAAAGCCAACCTCTCTCGTTGTTGCAATCGCGGTTCCTCCCACAACCCTGATCAGTTCTCTCGAAGCCTTCGCGGATGGCCTCACCGCGGCCTGCACCCAACTCGCGCCAGGCTGTGCCGTGGTCGGGGGAGACCTCGCCGCTAGCGACACCGTATTCATCTCGGTAACCGCTCACGGCGCTCTCGAGGGGCGTTCACCGGTGCTTCGCTCTGGTGCGCAACCGGGCGACACGGTCGCCGTAGCGGGCACACTAGGGCGGGCAGCGGCTGGGCTTGCGTTGCTCGAGTCTGGCAACCGTGACGCGGTAGCGGCCTATGACGATTTCGTCGCGGTGCAGCTGCGCCCAACCCCACCTATCGCTCAGGGTGTGGCAGCAGCCGAGTCCAACGCCACCGCGATGCTTGATGTTTCTGACGGTCTAGCCCGAGATGCCGCCAGAATCGCCAAGGCCAGTGCGGTGAGCATCCGCTTGAATCGTCGCGATTTGCAGGGATTCTCAGCCATGGTAGAGGAACCGGCGATGGCGATCGGGGCCGACGCCTTTGAATGGGTTTTGACCGGGGGAGAGGACCACGCGCTGTTGGCCACATTCGCCCCGGGAGCCTCGCTGCCCAGAGCTTTCAAACCGATCGGTGTGGTGGCTGAGGGCGAAGGTGTCTGGTTGGACGACGAACTTTTGCCTGAAGGCGGTTGGGATTCGGTGCGGGGAGACCGCTAGCGAGCGTCAGCGGCTTGAGCCGTGACTACTTGTGCAGTGAGCTGTTTAGCGTGATGCCAACGCCGCTTCGCGGAGTCGCTTCGACGCGGCCCGAAACGGAGTTGCGGCGGAAAAGCAGGTTGCTAACGCCAGATAGTTCGATGGCCTTGACCGATCGTTCGCCTGAGTCATCGATGACCGTGACCTTGGTTCCCGCGGTCACATAGAGTCCCGCCTCGACTACCGAGTCGTCACCGATCGAAATTCCAACACCGGCGTTCGCGCCAAGCAGTGCTCTGGCTCCGATACGCACGCGCTCGCGTCCGCCACCAGACAGGGTGCCCATGATGCTCGCACCGCCGCCGATGTCTGAGCCGTCGCCCACGACGACGCCCTGCGAAATGCGGCCCTCGACCATGGCGACACCCAAGGTGCCGGCGTTGAAGTTCACGAAGCCCTCGTGCATGACAGTGGTTCCCGGGGCTAGATGCGCACCGAGGCGAACTCGCGAAGCATCCGCGATTCGAACCTTTTGGGGAGTGACGTAGTCAACCAGTCTCGGGAACTTGTCGATCGCGTGAATAGCGATGCCGGCTCGCTGCAAACCGGGGCGAAGCGCGTCGAGCTCATCTACTGCCACGGCTCCCGCCGATGTGAACGCCACGATTGGGAGATTAGGCAGCAGGCCCTCGAGGTTGATCGTGTTTGGTTGAACCAGCAGGTGCGAAAGCAGGTGAAGGCGCAGGTAGGCATCTGCGGTGCTGGTCACCGGCAACTGAAGGTCGATCTCGGTGCGAACCACTTGAGTGGTCACGTTGCGGCGAGCATCAGCCCCCGTGAGCGAGTCGAGTTGCTTGGGCACGACCCAAAGTGCGTCGGTCTTGGGTGCTTCACCGAGCGCTGGATTCGGATACCAAACGTCGAGCACCGACCCCTCGGCCGAAATCGTGGCGAGGCCGTGGCCCCAGGCCTTGTTGGCGATGTAATTCTCTGAACTCACAGGTCAATGTTACGGGTAGGCTCGTATCGTGACCTCGCTATCTCTCAATACTGACGCGGATGTTGTCGAACTGACTCGCGTGATCTGTGACATCGAGTCGGTCTCGGGCAACGAAAAAGCGCTCGCCGACGCGATCGAGTCGGCACTATCCGAGTTTTCACACCTCGAGGTAATCCGTGATGGTGATGCGATCGTGGCTCGCACTAACCTGGGACGAAACAAGCGAGTAGTCATCGCCGGCCACATCGACACCGTTCCGGTGGCCGAAAATTTGCCGGTTAAGTTTTTGCAGTTTGAGCGCGAGCAGGTGCTCTGGGGGCGTGGCACGGTCGACATGAAGGCCGGAGTTGCCGTGCAACTCAAGCTCGCCGCCAACATCACCGATCCAAACGTCGACGTCACCTGGGTGTTCTATGACCACGAAGAGGTCGAAGCATCGCTCAACGGTCTAGGACGAATCGCGCGCACCCGCCCAGACCTACTCGAGGCCCAGTTCGCCGTGCTTTGTGAGCCTTCGTCGGCACAGGTAGAAGGCGGCTGCAATGGCACTATGCGCGTTGATGTGCGCACCGCCGGCGTCAAGGCTCACTCGGCAAGACCGTGGATGGGCGAAAACGCGATTCACAAGGCCGCCGAGGTTTTGACGCGACTGGCCAGCAACACGCCTGCCGAGGTTGAGGTTGACGGGTTGGTCTATCGCGAGAGTCTGAACGCCGTCTTGATCGGCGGAGGCATCGCCAGCAACGTGATTCCAGACGAATCGGTCATCACGGTCAACTACCGGTTCGCACCGAGCAAGTCGGCTGCCGAAGCCGAGGCTTATCTGCGCGAGTTCTTCGCCGGATTCGATGTCGAGCTAATCGACGTTGCCGAGGGAGCGCGGCCTGGGCTTGACCTGCCTGAGGCGGCAGCGTTTGTGGCCGCCACCGGCGGAACTCCGAAACCCAAGTACGGCTGGACCGACGTCGCGAGATTTAGCGCGCTGGGCATCCCGGCGGTCAACTTTGGCCCGGGTGATCCAAATAAGGCTCACGCCGACGACGAAAACGTTCCCGTTTCGCAAATCTATGCTTGCGAATCCGCTCTGAGAGCCTGGCTCACCGCCTAAACAAGGTGAAAACCAAGCTGCGCACCATTGCCGCCACCTGGTGGTTTCGCGTGCTGGCGATTTGGTTGGCGACCCGTCTGATAACCACATCCCTGTTTCTCTATGCCGCAAGCATTCAGGGCGATAACTACTGGACCAAGGCGCAGCCCGGCTATTTCGACTTTTTGAATATTTGGGACTCCGAGTGGTTTTGGCGAATCTTCGACCACGGATATCCGTCGGTCTTGCCGCTGACTGAGTCGGGTGCGGTGACACAAAACGAGTGGGCGTTCATGCCTGTGTTTCCAGGGCTGGTCAGGCTGATCAACCTTGTTACCGGCCTCGAATTCAAATACGCGGCGCCGATCATTTCAACGCTTGCCTCGTTCGGTGCAGCCCTGCTGATTTATCGCTTTGCCGTGCGCATCGCCTCGCAAGCCGCTGCCCTCTGGTCGGTAGCCCTGGTGGGCTTGTGGTGCGCGAGCCCGGTGCTTCAGGTTGGCTATGCCGAATCTCTCGGACTGCTGTTTCTGGCGGCCGCGCTCTTGCTCATCGAAAGGCGCAACTACCTGGCCTCGCTCGTACCCATTGGCCTGTTGGCCTTCACCCGGCCGGGTGCCCTCGCTTTTGGGCTGATGTTCGCGATGCTTTGGTTGGTTCGCCATCGCCAGGCAACCAAGGATGCTGAGCCTTTCGCCATTCGAGAACGAGTGCAACTCGCCACTGCGGCCGCAGCCTCAACCTTGCTCGGCTTCGGCTGGTCGCTCTGCGCCTGGGCGTTCACGGGTCGCGCAGACGCCTATGTCGCAACCGAACTTTCGTGGCGTGCCGGCTACACGAACTCAGCAAATCTGGTGCCATTCGCCGGGCTATTCGAGAGTGCGACCTTTCACTTCGGCAATCCAACCGGATACTTCGCGGTCGCCCTCATTGCGTTGCTTGCCGTCTATGCGCTTAGCAAATCTGGGATGCGCAAGCTGGGCACCACGGCGAACCTGTGGACAATCGCCTACCTGGTCTACCTAGCGGCAGTGTTCTTTCCACAATCGAGCACGTTTAGGCTGCTCATCCCAGGGTTTGCGCTATTGATCGGGCTGGCCGGGCCGGTCAGTCGGTCGAGCCGTTGGGCGCAGGTGCTCACGGTTTTGTCACTTGTTGGGCTGCAACTCTGGTGGCTTTTGACCTGCTGGCTCTATGCCGCACCGGACTTTACGCCGCCCTAATCGAAGAACTTCATCCAAGCGTTACCAATCCGAAACCTGTTCGGCCACTTTGGGGTTTTTTGTATCCGAAAGATGTGAGAAAATTGAACTTCTGGCGAAGAAGCCAAGCATCAAGGAGTATCAAATGGCAGCAATGAAGCCACGCACCGGCGACGGTCCAATGGAAGCCGAGCGCGAGCCTCGCGGTCTAATCGTTCTTCGAGTCCCACTCGAGGGCGGCGGTCGCCTAGTAGTTTCGGTAAACGATGAAGAAGCCAAGAACCTCTACAAGGTTCTTGAGGGAGTCGTCAAGAAATAAGCTCTAAAGATTCTGGGTCGGGCAGTTGCCCGGCCCTTTTTCTTTGTCTGAGGTTCAGCGTTTAGAGCGTGTGCTTGCTGGCTAGCAGCAGCCCGTCGCCGATCGGCGACAGCGTGGTGATGAAGTCATCGTTGTTGACAAAGAAACGCATCGCATCTCGATAAATGTTGGTGGTTTCATCTCGGATGGCAGGATCTGGTACCCGATCGCGCCAAAGCGCGTGAGCAATCGCGATGATTCCGCCGGGGCGAAGAAGTCTTGAAGCTTCGCGAATTTGCTCTTCTAGAGTTTCGCGATCTGCGTCTAAGAAAACCAGGTCATAGGCCGCATCCGCCATGTTCGACATCACTTCGGCGGCACGACCGTGAATCACGCGGGTTCGGGTCGAAGCAATCTTGCCGTCTTTGAACGAAGATCTGGCTGCGTTTAGGTGTTCGCCCTCGGTGTCAATCGTCGCCAGAACGGCCTGTTTGTTGCCAGCTAAAAGCCAGAGCCCAGAAAGCCCAGAACCGGTGCCGGCTTCGACTATCGCCTTTGCTCCGAGTGCCGAGACCACTAGGGCGAGGTGAGCTCCCGTGGCTGCGGTGATGCACTCGATGCCAAGTTCTTCGGCTCGGGCACGGGCGCGAAGCATGGCGTCTGACTCATCAACGAAGTCTTCCGCGTATTTCCACGAAGTGATTTTGTCTACCATCGCCATCCTCTGGTCTCACCAAAAGGATATCCCCGAGAAGCCTCATAACCGTGGAGGCGGTAACCTTGTTCTCGTGTTTGGATTAAGCGGCGAAAAACTCCTGATCATCGGGATTCTTGCCGCGCTCATCCTGGGCCCCGAGCGCTTGCCAGATTATGCTCGCAAGCTTGCTGGTTTCATCAAGAGCCTAAAGAAGATGGCGGATGGCGCTCAGAGCCAACTCAAAGACGAACTTGGCGACGGCTACGAGGATGTGGACTGGCGCAAACTCGACCCCCGGCAGTATGACCCGCGTCGAATCATCCGTGAAGCGCTTCTGGAAGACGACCTTCCAACCGGCTCAGAGCTAAACCAGCCAAAACCACAAAAGCGTCTTGCCACCGGGGATGTCGCTCCGTTTGATTCGGAAGCAACCTAGCCGGCGAACCTGATTGCTGGCCGAATCGGTGGATTTAACGAGTCGATTCACTACCGTGCGAATGTCCCTCTAGCCAAACGTTTTCAAAAACTTTGAAAGCACCTTCATTAGTGGTGCCATGCGCTTGTAGTGCTTGCCTCTGGTTGGCAGGCTCATCCAGCCACCCGCGACGCCGACAGTGCGAGTATCGGTAAACCTGAGAAGCCCGGCCTTGCCGTTGCGGCGACCCATGCCCGAGGCTTTCATGCCACCCATTGGCGATGCCATCGACGCAAAGGATGCTCGGTAGCCCTCGTTTACGTTGACGCTTCCGGCCTTGAGCTGCGAGGCGACTCGGATTGCCTCACGTTCAGGGCCAACCACGCTCGCGTTGAGACCAAATTCGGTGTCGTTCGCCTTGGCGATGGCGTCATCAATGTTGTCGTAGCCCTCAATCGCGATGATTGGGCCGAAAACTTCACTCTTGAACATCCGAGCGTCTTCGCGAACATCGGTCACGATCGTTGGTCTAAAAAAGAAGGGACCGGACTCTGGAACGGCGACGCCACCGGCCAAAACCTTAGCGCCATGTTGCTTCGCATCGTCAACGAATCCCGAAACTCGATCGAACTGGGCCTTCGAAGTGAGGCTGCCGATGTCGGTGTCGAAGTCGCTTGTGCGGCCGAGCGAGAGAGACTCGGTGCGTGAAACCAATTCTTGAATGTAGGCGTGTTTGATGCTGTTGTGCACATAAACGCGTTCGGTCGAAACGCACAACTGACCAGCCGAGCCGAACGCTCCGGCTATGGTCAACTCGGCGGCTCGGTCTACCTTGGCGCCTTCGATGATGATCATTGGGTTTTTGCCGCCGAGCTCAAGTGAATATCCGATTAGCCTGCGCGAAGCGCGTTCGGCAACGGCACGACCAGTGTTCGTGGAACCGGTGAAAGCCACGTAGTCGACGTGATCGGTGATCGCGTTTCCGACTGTTGCTCCATCACCGACGACCACGGTCCAGATACCCTCAGGGATGCCCGCTTCAATCGCCATGAGCCGACAAAACAGCACGCTAAGTGGGGTCTGGTTGTCGGCTTTTTGAATCACGGCGTTGCCGGCGGCTAACGCTGGCAAAACATCGAGCATGGTCAGCGCCATCGGATAGTTCCACGGGGTGATGATTCCAACCAGGCCTACCGGCTCGTGTTCCACCCAGGTGCGAGTGAGAACCGGAATGCCACCGGCCGTGCGTTCTGACGCCATGAAGTCGGGTGCGTGCTTGCCGTAATAGCGCGCTCCGCCGGCTGCTCCGGCAAATTCCTCGAAGGCGTGAGCTCTTGATTTTCCGGTTTCGAGCTGCAGCACATCGAGCAGTTTGTCTTGATTCTCAAACATCACATCGTGAAGTCTTGCGATTGCCTTGGCGCGCTCACGAACGGGTGTGTTCGCCCATCTCTTGGCTTCAGCGCGGAGCTTGGTCATCGCATCATTAACCTGCTCTGCAGACATCTGCGGAACGTCGGTTACGCGCTTGCCGCTCACGGGATTGATTAGGGCAACGCTGGTCTCGGTCTTAGGAAAGTGCGAGAGCAGGCTAGGGATGCTGGTATCGGTCACGTGCTCAGTTTAAGTCGCCGACCAGACAAACCAATACGGTCTTCGGCAAACTTTTCGGCTATGCCCAGAATCGCGAGGGCGGCAGCATCCCAGGGACTTTCTAGAACCACAGGAGTTCCGGCATCCGAGCATTCGCGCAACCGCATCGAAATCGGAACCTGACCGAGCACTTCGACGGGAGAACCAGCCAGGTTTGCCAGACGATAAGCAACCGCTGCACCGCCGCCAGAGCCAAACAACTCGAGACGGTCGCCATTGGCCTGCTCGAGCCAGCTCATGTTTTCTATCACGCCGAAAACGCTTTGACCGGTCTGAAGGCCGACCGAACCAGAGCGTTCGGCCACGTCGGCCGCGGCAACCTGAGGGGTTGTCACCACCACGGTCTTTGCCGAGGGCAGCAGTTGACCGAGGCTGATCGCTATGTCGCCCGTGCCGGGTGGAAGGTCGACTAACAAAAAGTCGAGGTCACCCCAATAAACATCGACCAAAAATTGTTCGACCGCTCTGTGCAGCATCGGTCCGCGCCAGGCCACCGGCTTGTTTTCTTCGAGAAACATGCCGATCGAAATCACTTTCACTCCGAAGGCAACGGGCGGCAAAATCATGTCGTCAAGTCGAGTCGGTTTATCGGTGATGCCGAGCTGGCCAGGGATGCTGAACCCAAAGATATCCGCATCTACGAGCCCAACGCGCAAGCCTTTGGCGGCTAGGGCGACCGCAAGGTTCGCAGTCAGACTGCTTTTGCCAACGCCGCCCTTGCCGGAGCCAATCAGATACACGCGCGTGAGGGAGTCTGCGCCAAAAGGATTCGAGCGCGGGGCGCGACCATCGAGCAACTTGTCTTTGAGCGCTTGGCGCTCCGCTGGGCTCATAACGGTCAGTCGCACCGAGTGGTCGAGAGAACCAAAAGCTTGCGCCAACGCGTTGCGAACATCCGCTTCGATTCGATCTGAGGCTGGGCAACCAGCCACGGTCAGTTTGATTTCTACCGAGACTTGCTCGCCGACATTCGATACCTCGCCGACCATGTCGAGTTCGGTAATCGGGCGTCGAAGTTCTGGGTCAATAACCGAGGCGAGAGCCGCCAAAACCGAATCGCGTGAGGTCATTTGCTCGATTTTGCGCTCTTCGCAGGTTTAGCCGACTTTGCCGACTTGTCTTCGCGAATTTCCTCGAGCAGTTCCTTCATCATGTCGCGCAGTTCGTCGCGAACGTAATCCTTGGTGGCCAACTCTTCGATGGCGATGCGCAAGGCGACAACCTCGCGGGCAAGATATTCGGTGTCGGCCAGATTGCGCTCGGCACGCTGGCGGTCTTGTTCGAATTTGACTCGGTCGCGGTCATCCTGGCGGTTTTGAGCTAGAAGGATCAGAGGCGCGGCATAAGACGCCTGCAACGAAAGAATCAGCGTCAACAGGGTGAAGTTAGTTGCCCGAGGGTCGAACTGGCTGCTAGCCGGCACGAAAGTGTTCCAGGCCAGCCAAACCAACACCAGAACAGTCATTCCAATTAGGAACGCGCCAGTTCCCATCGCGCGTGCAAAAGCCTCGGATGCTCGTCCGAACTTTTCCTGATCAATCGAGATGCGAGGAACGAAGCGGGAACGGGTCCCGATGGGTGCATCGAGTCGGTCGCGGTACTTTGCCATTGGGCACCTCCTAGTCTTCGTTTCGCCAGTCTTCTGGCAGCAAGTGGTCGAGAACGTCGTCAACCGTGACCACGCCGATTAGGCAGTGTTGGTCATCGACAACTGGCAAAGCAACCAGGTTGTAGTTGGCTAACGTTCGGTGGATTTGAGAGATGGGAGTGGTTGCGGTCACCGGCTCTAGCTCGGTGTCAAGCAACGTTCCAAGTCTCTCATGCGGAGGGTAGCGAAGTAAACGCTGGAAATGGACGGTGCCCAGATACTTGCCGGTGGCAGTTTCATAAGGCGGCAAGGTGACAAACACGGATGCTGCCAAAACTGGCGAAATCTCTTTGCGTCGAATCAGCGCCATAGCTTCGGCAACGGTCGTGTCGGCAGAACAGATCAGCGGTTCAGTGGTCATCAGACCACCGGCCGAAAACTCGTCGTATTGCATCAGTTGACGGATGTCGTCGGCCTCTTCTTCGTCCATCAGTTCGAGAATGGCCTCGGTGCGAGCCTCCGGTAGGTTCGCCATGAGGTCCGCAGCGTCGTCAGGCTCCATCAGGTCGAGAACTTCTGCAGCGCGCTCGTCGTCGAGCTCCTGAATGATCTCGATCTGCTCTTCTTCTGGAAGTTCCTCGAGCACATCCGCGAGTCGTTCGTCGTCGAGTTCTTCGGCTACCTCAACCATGCGCTCTTCAGGCAGGTCCATCAGAGCGCTTGCAAGGTCGGCAGGGCGCATCTCTGAATAGGTGGCAATAAGTTGCTGAGCGCTTTGGTTTTCGGTGTCTTTTTCCGACTCGCTCACCTGATCCCAGTTAGCAAAAAGTGTCACACCGCGTGCAAAAGGAGAAACCGAGGTTTTCGGGCGACGCAGAAACAGCTCGTTCACGATCCAGTCTTTGTTTTTGCCCTGCTCGATAGAAAGGTCCTCGATCTGAGCCGAACCCGAGCCATCCTTCAGAATCACTTTGCGACCAAGAATTTCGGCAATCACTCGCACCTCGCGTCCGCGCTGTACGAAGCGGCGGTAGTCGATGATTCCGTTGGTGATTACCTGACCTGGCGCAATCGAAGTAACGCGGGCGATAGGCACCAAAACGCGCCGACGACCGGTGATTTCGACTAACAGTCCAGTGGCGCGAGGAGCTCCGGATTTGCGGTAGCCCACTAGAACGTCGATGACCTTACCAACACGGTCACCCGCGGGGTCAAAGACGCCACAGCCCGCCAAACGGGCGACAAAAACTCTGGTTGCGCTCACAGGTTAACCTTAGACGCTCGCTCCAAGTCGGTGCGAGAATAGTCGGGTGAACAATGGCCGTCGCAATCTAAACCGAATCCCTTCCGCACTGACGCAAGGCGAGGTGGTGGCTACCTTCGGTGAATATCTAGATGCAGTTCACTACGTCGAACGACTACTTGCCTCCGACTTTCCACCAAACGCAATCGCTATCGTCGGAAACAACCTCAAAAGCGTCGAACGCGTGCGCGGCAGACTAAGCACGGCACGAGTTGCGCTCGGCGGAGCATCCACTGGACTGACCGTTGGCCTGATTTTCGGTTTGATCACGACCCCGGCCGTCAGTGCCACCGATGCCTTAGCGGTAACCGCGCTAGCACTGGTGCAGCCCATGATCATCGGCGCAGGTCTCGGTATGTTGTTGAACGTTGTGCGGTTTTCGATGGCGCGCAATAAGCGAGGGTTCATTAGTGCCTCATTGGTCATGGCCAAGGAATACGAGGTGCAAGTGCCTGGCAATCTCGTTGCGCAGGCCAAGCGAATCGCTGCCGAGACATCTGGAATGGGCAACGAATGACCGCCTTCAAAATCTCGGATGAAGTGGCCGCCGCGCTCGCCGAAAACAGGCCGGTCGTCGCACTCGAATCCACCATCATCTCGCATGGGCTTCCGCGGCCGCGAAACCACGAGGCGGCCCTCGAGTTCGAAGATATTCTAAGAGCCCAGGGCGTTACCCCGGCAACCATCGCGATTCTCGACGGAGTTCCTCAGATCGGCCTCGACTCGAGCGACGTCGACCGAATCGCAAACGAAGACCTCGCCAAGGCGAGCGTTCGAGACATACCGATTTTGGCTGCTAAAAGAGCAAGCGGTGCGACCACGGTAGCCGCAACCGCGCACCTTGCCGCCTTGGCCGGCATCCGAGTGTTTGCCACTGGAGGTTTGGGAGGTGTTCATCGTGGGGCAATCGATACTTTTGATGAATCTGCCGACCTGAGCACGCTTGCGGTCACACCGATCACCGTTGTTTCTGCCGGCGTGAAATCGGTGCTCGACATTCCTGCCACGCTCGAACGTCTCGAAACGCTGAGCGTGCCAGTGATTGGTTATGGCACCAAAGAATTTCCTGCCTTTTGGTTGACTCGCTCGGGATACCAACTCGATTGGTCGCTCGTCAATGCCGAACAGATCGCGCTTGCGATGCAGGCCCAGGATGCACTCGGTCACGGTCAGGGAATGGTTGTGGCGAACCCGATTCCCGAGCACTTGCAATGGGATCCGAGCGAACATGATCGAGTGCTCGAGGTAGCCTTCAAAGCGGCCGCTGCAGCCGGCGTATCTGGCAAGGCGGTCACCCCGTTCCTACTCGGCTTCATTGTTGGCGAATCTGGCGGTCGAAGCCTCGAAGTAAACCTCGATCTGGCTCGCAATAATGTTCGCGTAGCCGGACTAATCGCCACCGAATGGTCGGCACTTAAGGCCAGAGGTTAGCCTTGCCCAAGCTTTTGGTTATCGGCGACGTAATCGACGACATTATCGTTAGACCCGTTGGTGCGATTCGGCCAAACACCGACACCGATGCCCACATTCAAAAAACTCTTGGTGGCTCTGCGGCCAACGTTGCTGCCTGGGCGGCCTCGGCCGGCGCATCCGTTTCTTTCATGGGCTGTGTCGGTCGTGCAGATGTCGACCGAAACGTGCAGAACTTCGCCAAATTCGACGTGGATGCACGGCTGCAGTCGAGCGACCGCGAAACGGGTGCCATCGTGGTGCTGGTCGAGGGGCAAGAGCGTTCGATGCTCACCGACCGAGGTGCCAACCAAGACCTAAAGCTCTCGTCGATTCACGACGAGGTGCCGTCCGACGGAATCGTCTATCTGAGTGGCTATGCGTTGCTTGGCAAAACCCACGAGGATGTCTCGGCTCTGGTCGATCATGCACACGCGCTCGGGTCCCTCGTTGCGATTGACCCCGGTTCGACCGGTTACATCGAGGATTACGGCGTGGCACGCTATCGCGATCTTCTGATGCGTGCCGACATCCTGTTTCCGAATCAAGAGGAGGCTGAACTGCTCAATGTGATTGGTCAGGTTCAGCTCACAGTGGTGACCGACGGCCCTCGAGGTGCAACCGCGCACTGGAGTGACGGCAAGGTTGTTTCCGAACCGGGTGTCGAGGTTCGCTCGATCGACCCAACCGGGGCTGGAGATGCGTTCTGCGGCGCATTTCTCGCCTCAATCGCGGCTTCGAAATCGCAGTTTCTGTTGTCAACCGATGTGGTCACCGAGGCACTGGCAAACGGTGTCAATGCCGGTGCGCGCGCGGTCACTCTGGTTGGCGCGAGACTGACTTCGGAGCGTCCTAGGAGTGTTTAGCCAGCCAAGCTTCGACATCGTCAGGGTGCCGAGGTAGTGCCGCGCTGAGATTTTCGACACCTGATTCGGTAACTAGCACGTCATCTTCGATGCGAACGCCGATTCCACGCCACTCCTTCGGAACGAGAAGGTCGTCGGGCTGAAAATAGAGCCCTGGTTCGATCGTGAAAATCATGCCAGGCTTCAGTTCTTGGTCGAGAAACAGTTCGCGCCGTGCCTGAGCGCAGTCGTGAACATCGAGGCCAAGATGATGGCTCGTTCCGTGCACCATCCAGCGGCGGTGGAGTTGATTTTCAGGCTTGAGCGACTCTTCGGCAGAGATATCAATGAAACCCCAACCAGAAACCTTTTCGGCGATTACTCTCATCGCGGTGGAGTGAAGATCGCGAAACTTCAGGCCTGGCTTGGCTGCGGCAAAGACCGCATCAGCGGCTTCGAGCACAGCTTCATAGACCAGGCGCTGCTGTGGCGTGAACTTTCCGTTGACTGGGAGTGTTCGAGTGACATCGGCCGTATACAGCGAGTCGACCTCGACACCAGCATCAAGCAACAACAAGTCGCCATCGCGCACCGGACCGTCGTTCACGATCCAGTGCAAGGTGCAGGCGTGGTCTCCCGAGGCGGCGATGGTTTCATAACCCAGACCGTTTCCTTCGACACGAGCGGTGCCATAGAAATTCGCCTCGACTACGCGTTCACCGCGAGGATGCCCAATCGCATGTTTAAGGTTGGCTGCCACCGACTCGAACCCGCGAACCGAGGCGTCGACGGCCTTGCGCATTTCGGCGATCTCGTATTCGTCTTTTACAAAGCGCAACTCACTGACGAACTCGAGCAGTCGATCGTCGCTTCCTTCCTCACCAAGTCGAACCACATCCCCGTCTTTGAATTCGCAACTGTAGGAGTCGAACTCTGAAAGCGAACGGGTCGAAATGTGAAGCAATGCACCAACCTGTTCGATAGATGGACGTTGGCCCACCCAGAATTCACCGATGGTTGGATTTGAGAAAAACTCTTCATTATCTCGACCGGCCGTTTCGCGAAAAAACAGTGTGCTGGTAGCGGTTCGATTGCGTGCGTCGATGACCAGAATCGAATCGGGAACGGTGGCGGTGCCCCAACCGGTTAGGTGAGCAAACGCCGAGTGAGCCCGAAACATGTAGTCGGAGTCGTTTGATCGTGTCTTTAGCGACCCTGCCTCTACGATCACTACTTTGCCTGCAAACTCCTCGGCCACCGCCTTGCGACGAGCGGCGGCAAAAGACGCTACCGGATGTGCGGCGGGCAACTTTGAATCCGGCTCGGCCCAACCGCTCGCGATGAATCGCATAAAGTTTGCGCTGGTAGGGCGATGCGACCGGTTGTTTACGCGGTCGGCCATTTTTTGGTCGGACTTCTTGCTCATGCCTACATCCTGCCACTATTCGACTTAGAAAATCGTCGCAACTAGCGGATAGTCTGGAAGTGAAAGAGAGCCCATGAAAATCGATTTGCACGTTCATACTGATGCCTCAGATGGCAAGGAATCAGTCGAAACGGTTTTTGAGCGGGCGAGTATTCTCGGGATCGACGCCATCGCGATCAGCGACCACGACACCACAGCAAATTGGTCGAAGGCTGCCGAGTTAGCGGTCCAGCACTCAATCGGATTCGTGCCAGCTATTGAGGTCACCACACGTGCGCATTTTGCCGACGGTGATTCACGGCCGGCCAAGTTCGGCGTTCACATGTTGGCCTATCTGCCTGACCCAAATCATGAGGGTCTAGTTGAGCGAATGCGCAAGACTATCGAGGGCCGCGTCATCCGCCTTCAAGAAATAACCGAAACTCTCTCGCCCGTTTATGGGCTTACCTGGGATGCCGTGCTCGACCAAGTCGTAGGTGATGCCACCCTCGGTCGCCCAGCCGTTGCCGATGCCCTGATTGCCGGGGGGCACTTCGAAAACCGCGGCCAGGTCTTCGACGCCATTTGGTACAAGGGCAGCCCCCACTATGTTCCCAATCGTGCGGTTCCAGACACAATCGAGGCCATCGAACTGATTCGCTCGGCGGGCGGAGTTGCCGTGATCGCTCATCCACTTTCGCGAGTGAAAGACCGTGACGCCTTAGGTGATAAGCCACTGCGCCACTTCGAGCAGATGATAGAGGCAGGTCTGGGAGGGGTCGAGGCTTATCACCGTGAGGTTGAAGCGCAAGATCGCAACTGGTTGCTGGCGCTCGCCGATAAGCATGATTTGATCGTCACTGGTTCTAGTGATTACCACGGGCTTGCCGGCAAAGACAATGAGCTCGGCGAAAACACCACGAGCATTGACAACCTGAGGCGCATAGCTGAGCAGGCAACCGGAATAGCGCTTGTCAATCTAGCCATCTAGTGGCTAAACCCCTGAGTTACTGCGGGTTGTTTCCACCGCGCGTGCGGCGACGCTGACGGTTGGCTTGAGGACGCTTGTGATCAGAGCCTCCGTGCTTAGGGGCTTCTGATGCACTGCCTTCACGAGCGGGCTTCTCAGCAGTTCCGGTTCGAGCACCACGGTTGCGGTCGCCACCACGGTTGCGGTCGCCACCACGGTTGCGGTCGCCACCGCGAGAATGACCGCCACGAGACCCGCCTTCACGGCGTTCTCGATCGCTGTCGCGCTTTGCTTTGGCCATTTCAGGGGTGATGCTCGTCGCTTTGATGCGGCCCTTGGTTCCGGCGGGGATTTCCAGGTCTGTGAACAGGTGAGGTGAAGAGGAATAGGTTTCGATTGGCTCGGGTACGCCGATTTCGAGAGCCTCGTTGATGTGCTTCCAGCGAGCTAGGTCTTCCCAGTCGACAAAAGTCACGGCGATACCGGTGCGGCCGGCACGTCCAGTGCGACCTGTGCGGTGCAGGTAGTTTTTCTCGTCTTCTGGAACCGTGTAGTTGATCACGTGAGTCACGTCATCAACGTCGATTCCTCGAGCGGCAACTTCGGTGGCAACCAGAATGTCTTTTTTGCCCGACCTGAAAGCTGCCATCGAACGCTCGCGCGCCTCTTGTGACATGTCTCCGTGCAGGGCTGTTGCGTTAAAGCCGCGGTCGACAAGCTCCTCGGCAACCTTGCCTGCTTGGCGCTTGGTCTTGCAGAAGATCACGGTTTTGCCGCGACCCTCGGCCTGCAGAATACGGCCAACCACTTCATCCTTGTCTAGGGAGTGAGCCCGATAGATGAATTGTCTGATGTCTGCCTTGGTGTGACCTTCGTCTGGGTCATTTACTCGAATGTGCACCGGGCGATTTTGGTAACGCCGAGCAAGGTTGACGATCGCGCCTGGCATGGTGGCTGAGAAAAGCATCGTTTGACGACCCTCGGGGGTGTATGCAAACAGTTTTTCCACGTCTGGCAAGAAACCCAGGTCGAGCATCTCGTCAGCCTCATCCAAGACCATAAAGCGGATGTTGCCCAAATCGAGTTTCTTCTGCTTGCTGAGGTCGATCAGGCGACCGGGTGTTCCCACGATGATTTGTGCGCCAGCTTCGATTTCGGCGATTTGTCCCTCATATGCCTTGCCTCCGTAGATGGCAGCCACGGTCGTTGGGCGTTTGGAAGTAGCGAGTTTCAGATCATCGGCAACCTGGATGGCCAGCTCGCGTGTCGGCACAACCACGAGTGCTTTCGCACCTAGCGCCGGCTCGAAGCCGAGCGACTGAATTAGCGGAAGACCGAAACCAAGAGTCTTTCCGGTTCCCGTCTTGGCTTGCCCAATGATGTCTTGGCCGGTCAGGGCGAGCGGGATTGCCTGCTCTTGGATGGGGAAGGGGTTGGTGATGCCCTTCTCGGCTAGGGCTTCAACGATGTCTTTGTCGATGCCCAATTCTTCGAATGTCAAAAATTCTCCTATGGGTCTTTCCAAGTCTAGTTGCCAGCATCCGTGTTGGCGGTTGGCGTAATCTAGTAGACGTGTTTGATTGGTTGAAACGGATGCGCCAGAAGGCTCGCGACTTTGTGCTTCCTGAGCGTGAGGAGCGGCCAGCTCGCAACACCGCAAAAGTAAACCTCAAGCCTTACACGCCAGAGCCCAAGGAGTATCTTGGCCAGCTGGCTTATCTGCATCTGAGTTATTTCGAGATATTGACCAACGCACTAAAGCTTTCGCCTAACACCCAATACAAGGCCGAGCTTTCGGAGGCTGCAGCAAAGTCGTTTGAGCGTTATCGCTCTCTGGCGAGACGCATTTCTGCACTCGGCATCGATGCCACCGATGCAATGGATCCCTACACCGAACGGGTGCAAACCTTCCACTCGAGGACCTCCGGAATCGACTGGTATGAGGCAATCCTCAAGGTCTACCTGGTGTCGGGATTGCTCGACGACTTTTATCGACGCCTTTCCGTGGGACTGCCGATAGAGCTGCGCGAGGAAGTTGAGAAGGCCTTGAATGACAAAATCTTCGAACGATTCGCGAAGCGGGTTCTGATCGAATCAATGAAAGATGACGAACAACTTCAGTCGAGGCTCGCGCTATGGGGCCGACGGCTTATGGGGGATGTTCTGCTCGAGCTTCGCGCAGCGTTTGACAACAGAAAACTGGCTGGGGTCCCCATGGGCAAGGCCCTGAGCTTGGCCGAAGAAAAACAGGTCAACCTTGCTTCTTATAGCAAGCTCGAGCCTCTGGTCACAGAGTTGATTGCAGCTCACTCGCTGCGCATGGATGGTTTGGGTCTAGCCGCCTAGCGAGCTCAAGTTTTGGCATCGACTTGAAGCGGATGCAACTTATCTATTTTTTCGAGATTATTTCTTCTGCGATTCGAGCTATTTGGCGAATGACTTGTCGCGACTCTTTGCCAAACGAGACGCTGCAAACATCATCACTACAGGCATGGCAATCATTACGATGATCCAGGTCCAGCCATCGGCATAAGAAAAACCTAGCCAGGTGAGAAGTACCCAAATCGCAGAGCCGGTTACCAGGGCGATGGTTGGCGGCACGAGTGCGCCGTATTTTTCGCCGTGCACGGTGATGTATGGAGCGACCAGCCCGAGCACGAGTGTGTAGAGAATCACGACCGAGAATGAAACGTCAAACATTGCCAAACACCTTCTGCTTTTGCCTACGCACTAGATTACGACATGGATGCTCGGCGCAACTCTGCAATGTCGGTGGCTACGGATAGATTTTGAGCATGACCGAAGCCACTTTCTATCTCGCGCCTACCCAGGTTTTCGCTGGGCAGCTTTCGGCCGAGCAAGAAAAAGTGAGCAACCTGCCGGTTGGTGCACGCGCAGTTGTCTTCGGTAGCCCCGGTTCTGGCAAGACCACCGCGCTGCGAGCTTTATTTCTGCAGCAGGTTGCCAAGGGTCTTGACCCGAGTGAAATCCTTGCGATAGCCGGCTCTCGCGAGGCTGCGAACATTTTGCGTGACGAGCTCGCCCTCTCTCACCAAGGTGCAACAGCCGGACCAATGGCGCGAACTCTCTCGTCGTTTGCATTTCAGGTTCTTCGACACCAGGCGCTTGCGTTGGGGCTCAAAACTCCCGAACTCATCAGCGGAGCCGAACAAGATCTCATTCTCAAATCGATTCTCTCAGCGCCTGAACTAGAAAAGCTCGACTGGCCAAAGTCGATCACCAAGCAAGTGCTTTCGCTAAAAGGGTTTCGTGCAGAGTTACGCGATCTAATCACGGTCTGTCTTGAGCACGGAGTCGACCCGGCCGAACTTCGAACTCTGGGGCACTCCGGCAAACGTCCCGAATGGGTCGCGGCATCCGTGCTCTTCGAAGACTATCTGCAGCGCCTGCGCATGCCCGAGTTCGAAAACCGCCACGATGCCTCGACTCTCTTGGGTGTCGCTACTAAGTTGCTCGATTCAGGGGAGGGGTTTACTTCCGAAGTTAGCGCGATCAAGCTCGTTCTTATCGACGATGCCCAAGAATTGACTCCTTCAGCGCGAAGGCTTATTACGGCACTGGTTTCTCGAGGTGCTGGGCTGGTTTTGTTTGGCGACCCAGACACCGCGACTCTTGGTTTTCGTGCCGCCGACCCGAGGTCGATGACCACATTGATGCAGGGCATCACAGACTCGGCCCAACAGTTTGTTTTGTTGTCTGACGGAACCCGCCGGCCGCCAGCCATCACGAGCGTTCTATCGAACATCAGCTCAGAGCTACCGTCTGAGCAGGCCGGGTTGCAACGACGCGACTACGTGGTTGAGCGATCCAAGGTCGAGAATGACCAAACTGCCGAACGCCACGTTTTCAAGGATGCCGTTACCGAGGCGGCCTGGGTTGCACGCCGCCTTCGCGAACTCCACCTCGACAACCAAATAGCCTGGAGCGAAATCGCGGTAGTTGCTCGATCGCGTTCAACTCTCGAGCAGATCTCAGCAAGTTTCGCCGCTGAATCCATTCCGGTCAGCATCCGCGGAAGTCGCGTTGCTTTTCGCGACAGCTTTGCAACGCACGAGATCCTGCGCCTAGCCGACGTCGCTCATTCCATGACCTCTTCGGAGTTTGAGGTCGATGTCGACACGGCCAGGCAATTGCTGCTCTCGCCGTTCTGCGGCCTCGACTCAGTGGGGCTACGTCGGTTCCGGCGGGCACTTCGGCGACAGGAGTTGCAGTCCGAGGGCCAACGCTCCGCCGACGAGTTGATGCAAGACATTTTCAACGCTCGCGGCAGTGCCGTGATTGTCCCAAGCTCTGAGGGTCGCGCGGTCGCCCAGTTCCTGAAACGTTTATTCGACGCGCGTGACCAGTTCGAATCACAAAAGTCCATCGATCAAATCCTCTGGACACTCTGGGTTTCGAGTCCACCACACCGCCGTTGGACCAAAGATGCCGAGCAACTTGATGAAGTTGGAGTTCAGCTCAACCAGAACCTCGATGTGCTCGTCGGATTGTTTGCGGCAGCGAACCGTTTTGTTGAACGCAACCCCTCGGCTTTAGCAAGCGACTTTGTGGAGCAGCAGCTTGCCATCGATCTGCCAGAAGATTCATTGGCATTGAATGATCGTGATGACAATCGAGTGGCACTCGTGACCCCTGCCGGGCTCATTGGTCGCCGTTATCGAGTCGTTGTTGCCCCTCAGATGCAAGACGGAGTTTGGCCGAATCTCAGACCCCGGTCGTCCCTGCTCGGTGCAATGACGCTCGATCAATACAAGTCTGGTCGCTCAGAAACGATTGCCTCGGTAACCCGAAACGAACTTCCAGATGAGCTACGTATGCTTCACAAAACAGTTGGTGCAGCATCCGAGCGCTTGATCGTGAGCGGCGTCGACTCTGAAGACCAACAGGTTTCAAGTTTCTTTTCGACCATGTTTGGCGAAATCCCCGATGCAGAAGATTTCATCGCGAATCGCTACACCCTGCGCGGCATGGTTGGAGTGCTCCGACGTCGACTTATCGAATCAGATAAACCCGAGGAGCGCTTGGCCTGCGCGCTCGGGCTCGCGCGCCTTGCTATCGAAGAAACCCCAGGAGCGTCTGTTGATAACTGGTACGGGCTTATTCCGATCTCAACCGAAGAGCCTTTGGTGCCACTCGAAGATGATCCGAAGGCTGAAGTCTGGGTCAAACCCTCTCAAATAGATGATTTCTTGTCTTGCCCGTTGCACTGGTTCATGAATGCACACGGAGCAACCGACAAGACTTTTGAGACAAGTCTTGGCATTTTGCTTCACTCCGCGATGGAACATGAAGAAGGCAAAACCGAGAATCAGCTCTGGCAACTCATTGAAGATCGCTGGGGTTCGCTTCAATTCGAAGCCGAATGGCTTGAGCAACGCGAGCGACGCAAAGCCAAACGTATGCTTGGGGTTCTAGTGAGCTACCTTGACCAGGCTAAAACCAAGGACATAAAGGTTCTCGGTCGTGAAGTCGAGTTCAAGTTTCAACTTGGCAGAGCGATCGTCAGCGGCAAGGTTGACCGTATCGAACAAAACCCAGACGGCACCATCATGATCGTCGACCTCAAGACCTCGGCAACGGTGTCTTCATACGAAGACACCGAAGAAAACCCGCAGCTTGGAATTTATCAACTGGCATTCGCCAACAACGCATTCAGCCACGTCGAGGGAATCGATGAGAATTCCGTTTTGGCAGGGGCGAAATTGATGTTCATCTCTCAAAACAAGCCAGCCGAGCGCCCCCAGCATTCAATCATCGGTGCTGTCGATCGCCGAGAGGGCTTTGAAAAAATCGTCGAAGATGCGGTTGCCGAGATGTCTCTAACAAAGAGAGTTTTTGTGGCCAACATTGGCAGCCACTGCTCCGATTCAAAGTCTTACGGCAACTGCAAACTACACCTGGCAAAGGCGGTGACTTTCGGTGGCTAACTCGACAAATCAAAACTCGGTTCGGGCGAACGACATTTTCATTGCGATTCAGACTGAAGAGACTCTTTCCAAAAACCCCAACATGAAACTCACCGAAGAGCAGGTTGAGGCAATCGAGTCAGATACCAAGCACCCGACATTGGTGATCGCAGGCGCGGGTTCGGGCAAGACCGAGTTGATGGCCATCCGTGCACTTTGGTTGGTTGCCAATCGCCACGCTATGCCTGAAGAAATCCTTGGATTGACCTTTACTCGCAAGGCCGCAGCCGAATTGGCGAAGAGAATCTTGAACGGATTGTCAGACCTACGCTCGACAAAATATTGGCCAGAAGAGCTTTCACAGGGATACGCGAACCCGGTCATTTCGACCTACAACGCCTATGCCAACTCGCTGTTCAGAGACAACGCACTGGCACTTGGCTACGAACCTGAATCCGAACTGCTCAGCGAAGGTGCTCAATACCAGTTGGCAAAAAAGGTCGTGCTAAGTCACTCCAATCTTCTAAGTGCAGAAATGGATGACGCCGACCTAACTCTCAAGACTGCTATAGACGGAGTTTTGAAACTCTCTTCCGAACTCAACGACAACCTCGCAACAGGAGTTCAAGTGCAGGCCGTAGTGAAACGGGTTGCTAAAGAAATCGAGCGTGTTATGGCCGGGGAAGAGCTTCCGAAAACTCATCAAGAGTTCTTCGCAGGTCTATTCAAGACGGGGGTGCTTGCCGAACTCGCCGAGGCCTATCGTCAAGAAAAACTCTCACTTGGTTACGTTGACTACAGCGACCAGGTCGCACTAGCCGAGCGTGCAGCTGCGTCTGATGAGGTCCGCGACCGCGAGCGAACGGTTCACAAATTCGTCATGCTCGATGAATACCAAGACACCTCCTTTCTGCAAACCAAGCTTTTACATCGGCTCTTCGAAGATCATGCGGTGTTTGCCGTGGGAGATCCGAATCAATCGATCTACGGGTGGCGCGGTGCAAGTTCCACAAACCTCAACGAATATGTCGAAAAGTTCAGCTCTGATCCAAACAAGCCGGTAATTCAGCTCGAACTTTCACGATCGTGGCGCAACCCCGAGGTAGTTCTAGCTGCCGCAAACGTTACGGCCGCGCCACTTGCGCAACTCGCTAGTTTCCAAGAGGGTAGGGGAATCTCGAAAACCAAGGTCATCGAACTTACTCCGCGCGATGATGCCGGCGATGGTCGAATCTTCGTCGACTGGTCAGAAGACGTTGTAATCGAAGCGAAGAACATTGCTGCTTGGATGAAAACCAAGCTGCAGTTGGGGGGCAAAGAAACCACGGCGGCTGTGATTTGCCGTCTTCGCGACACCATGGCCTTAATCGTTTCTGAGTTAGAAGCGCAGGGACTTGACGTTGATGTCGTTGGGCTCGGTGGGCTCATGGACATGCCAGAAATAATCGATCTGGTCAGCGCACTCAGGGTGGTTCATTCACCGAACGCCAACGGACACTTGGTTCGACTTCTCGCGGGTCCACGCTGGCGAATCGGAGTCAAAGACATTCAGCGACTGCACCGCTGGTCCAGAAAACTCAGCAAACAGGCTAATGAAGATTTGGTCGGCTTGGCTGAGGAATCCCTCGGCCCGGAATACGAATCGTCACTCATCGATGCTCTCGATCTACTGGTCGACCTTGACAAGGCCACCCTCTACGGAATGTCCGAAGCTAGCCTTGCCCGTCTTCGAAATGCTGGAGACTTCCTACGCACATTGCGTTCCCAGACCGGACTGCCGCTCACCGACTTCGTTCGCTATGTTGCGCGCGAACTCCAACTCGACATTGAACTCACGGCGAACCCCCGCAGGGTGAACCCTCTGGCACATCTGAATGCCTTTTACGCGATGGTCGCCAATTACGCCGCATCCGGGCCTACATACCTGGGCGCTTTCTTAGAGTGGCTCGACTTCGCCGAAAGTCGAGAAAAGCTAGATGTGCCATCGGTTTACCAAAAGAAAGGCGTCGTGCAGGTTCTCACCATCCATGCGGCCAAAGGCCTCGAGTGGGAATACGTTGCAGTGCCGAATCTCGTCGACGGTGATTTCCCCAAGAAACCAAAAACCACAAAGGCTTGGTTCACCGCAGGAGTTCTGCCCTATGAACTGCGCGGTGACGTCAGTTCATTGCCTCAGGTCGACCTAACCTGGACAACTAAGGCAGCCCATTTCGGCAAGGTGCGAGAAAAGTTGTCCGACGAAATGAAGATCTATCTCGAACGAGAAGAGCGTCGACTCGCTTATGTTGCCTTCACGCGGCCCAAGAAAGAGCTTTATGTCTCCGGTGCGATGTGGAAAGCCAAAGGTGCCGAGCGCAAACCCTCGCCTTACCTACTCGAACTTCTAGAAACTAAGGATGCCCGCATCGAGGTCGTGCAAAATCCAGGTTCATTCGAAGTGCCTGCTTATGACTCGCAAGCCAATCCTCTGGTGGAGCACGCACTCACTCAAGAGTGGCCAATGGATCCGCTCGGTGAAGCTCACCGCATCAAGGTAATCAAGGCCGCTGAGGAGGCTCGCTTGCACGCGACTGCAGAGGCGACTGACAAGATGGCCGACCTTGCAAAGGCTAAAAGCGCTTCGCTTGAATCTCTCGACAAACAACAGCTGGAGGCGAAATCGAAAGAGATTTCGGTCGAACAACTGAATCGCGAAATCGATGTCTTAGTCGACGAGGCCGCCACTCTTGAAGAAACGGCTCACTTGGTTAAACTTCCAGTGCGCATCCCAGCATCTCGATTCAAAGACTTCGTCAAAGACCCGAAGGTCATGGCCGAAAAATACCGCCGAGCCCTACCGGAGCGTCCTTTTGTTGCCACCGTCACGGGAACGCTATTTCACTCGTGGGTCGAGCAGCGCTACGGGCTCGTAGCCACCACTGAGATCGTCGATGCGCATGATGAGCGGCTTCGAGAGTTTGAAGACCTTCCCGAGCAGCTTTTGCCCGACCTTCAGGCGAACTTTGAGAAATCTCGATGGGCGAAGTTGACCGCGCGTGAGGTTGAAACCGAGATTCAGGTCACGCTAAAAAGCAACACCTTCATTTGCAAGATCGATGCCGTTTTTGACGTCGCCGCCGACGACCAAGAGCTCCAAGGCAAAACCATCGAAATCGTTGACTGGAAAACTGGAGAACCGCCGAAGGACGACGAAGAGGTGGCCGATCGTGCCCTACAGTTAGCGCTCTATCGAATGGCCTATTCGAAGCGGCACTCGATTCCAGAAGACGAAATCTCGGTTTGCCTCTACTACGTTGCGCACGATGTAGTTCTACGTCCAGATGTTCTCAGCATCGAGCAGGTTCAAGCCAAGTGGGATGAAGTTCTCGCAGCGCTCTAGGTTTTGCTAGAAAAGCTCGTTGTCAGTCTTTGCAGGCAACTCAATTTCGCGGGTCTTGTCATCGACAACGGTTACTGGCGTGGTCGCAGTCCCATCGATAACCGCTGCCGGCTCATCAACTTCAATCAGTGCAATTGCCGCGGTCGGCGTGGGGTCAGAAACCGGCACCTCCGCCGGGGCCTCTTCAGAGGCATCCGCGTCAAGTGGTTCGGTGGGAGCATCCGTGTTATCGGAGTCGGTGGCGTTCTCTGAATCGCCTTCTGCCAACTCGGCGGCGGTCACGAACCCACCGGCAATCGCTGCCGTCGATTTGAAACCTGCCGCGGTCAGCTCGAGAGCTGTGCCGTTTTCAACCTCGCTGGCCAGAAGCTCGAGTTCGACCATGGCCTCGTCCACGATGGTTTGGTCACCGGTGGTCTTGCCTTGGAGTAACCAAAGTGCGTGACCCATCTCGCTATAGAGAGCGGCCCGCTGGGTGATGGTCGAGTCGAACGATTCGGCAGTCTGAAAGTAGGCCAGGCGAACGGCCTCGAGCAGGTCGGGCACTCCTGCTCCAGCAATCCAGGCCAGGTCTTCCGCAGGGTCGCCGATGTGCAGAGCGCCCCAGTTCAAAATGCCAGTAACGGCTTGATTTTCTTCGAGAACTGTCTCGGCGGTTAGTCCACCGTGAACAACGGTCGGTTGGTACCTAAACAGCGCAACGTCTTCGAGTGCCTGCTCCCATCGCGAGAGCAAAATCGGTGGAACCATGCCGAGGGCAGACACTGTGTCGAGGTCTGCAAATCGACGCTTGGCGGTTTCGGCCGGAGTGAACTCGGGAAAACCTGCCGACCTGAACGCTTCTGGGTCGAGAGCGTGGATTGCACCGATTGCCTTGCCAAGGCTCGAAGCGAGAGCGCTGGTCGGAGCCAGACGATCGAAATCTAGGAGGTTTCCAAAAAGGTATTCGAAAACCACGGCACGCTTGCGGTTGTTGTCCCGTGTCTCACCGAGAATTGTGGTCACCTTGAAAGGGAGTTTGGAGCGCACCGAGTCGCTGAACAGTTTCAAAACTTGAGTTTCAACATCCATTTCTAGCGAGCCCGAGTTGCTGCTAGGGATGCGGATTACAAAGTAGTCACCGCTAGTTGCCGTTAGCAGCGCCGAATCAAAGTGCCCAAGTTGTGAACCACTAAGTGGTTTGACTTGCGAGAAGTTGAGACTCGGAACAGCGGCCTTGGCAAGGGCGGCTAAAATCAAGGGAGATTTGCCCATGGCATCAGGTTAAAAGGAACTCATCCAATAGTCCTGCATCGCCACGCGACCAAAGAGGTGAAGCGAACGTGAAACACCTACCCGAAGGTGAGTTAGACCTCGTTTTGGCGCGTCACGCGGTTGATCGCGACTACCTTTCGCGAAGTCATCCAGAACTTTTTGACGAGTTGTGGTCCAACCCGCAAACTCGAGTTTTGGCGATGCATAAAGGCGCTGTGTTATTGCAGCAAGACGGGGATGTTGGACTCCCTGCCCTTCGGCTGCTCGAAGTTGATCGAGTCCCTTCGGCGCAGCTCCGGGTATATCTGGGAAAGAGCACGGTTTCGGTCGGTTCCGAACTGGCTGGCATGCCCGTGGTGCTTGCCGTGCTTAGCGACAACTCAGCGCAACAGCTCGAACCTCGCGCCGAAGCCTGGCATGGCTTGAGAAAGTCTGGTGCTGGACTAAACGAGCGTGATACAGGTCTCTTCACTCAAGCCCTAGCGATCTCTAACTGGCACGAAACTCACCAGTTTTGCCCCAAATGTGGTACCCCAACTGTGGTCGAACAGGGTGGTTGGGTGCGTCGCTGTTTCAAGGATTCCAACGAAATCTACCCCCGCACTGACCCAGCCGTCATCGTCGCGATTCTTGACGAGCACGACCGCATCCTTCTTGGCTCTCAGGGCGTATGGGAAGAGAACCGCTGGTCAATCTTGGCCGGCTTTGTCGAACCTGGAGAGTCGCTGAATGCTGCCGTGGTTCGAGAAATGTTTGAAGAGTCTGGATTGACCGTCGAGCACCCTCAGTTCTTGGGTAGCCAGGCCTGGCCCTTTCCGTTCTCGTTGATGCTCGGATTCGCAGCCAGAGTATCAGCCGATTCTCAACCACTTGTTGCCGATGGAATCGAGATCGAAAAACTGCGTTGGTTTAGTCGAGAAGACATACAGGCCGAAGCCCAAAAGTTGCTACTGCCGAACCGCATTTCGATTGCTCGGGCAATCATTGAGAAATGGTTTGGTGGCGAAATTCACAGCGCAACAGAAATCGAGCAGCATGTCTCAGAGCCGCAAGCCACCGCCGCAAACGCACAGGAGTCGCATTGACTCCCGAGGAGATACTCGAAGCACTAGATCCTGAACAGAGGCAAGCTGCCGAGGCTCTCGTAGGGCCGGTGTGCATACTCGCTGGGGCGGGAACCGGAAAAACGCGCACGATTACCCACCGAATTGCCTATGGCATAGCCAAAGGTTTCTACACCTCTTCGAGAGTGCTTGCCTTGACCTACACGAATCGAGCCGCGGGTGAACTGCGCCTAAGACTCAGGCAACTCGGCGTGCCGGGCGTTTCGGTCAAAACTTTTCACGCGGCAGCACTAGCTCAGCTTCAATATTTTTGGCCTCAGTACGCCGGAGTTCCGGCACCAACAGTTATCGAGTCCAAAGCCAGACTCATCGCCAAGGTGGCAGAGCCGCTCAAGATTTCATTTGACCCGGCTTCGGTGCGCGACTTGGCCGCCGAGATTGAGTGGCGTAAGTATTCGATGTTGTCGCTGGACGAATACGCCTCCTTGGTCGAGTCCCGACCCAAAGTTGCGGGCCTGAGCGCTGAGAAAAACCTTCAACTTCAGGTCGCGTACGAAGACGCCAAGGCTCAAGCGAATCGTCTCGACTGGGAAGACGTGCTGATTCTGACTCTTGGCCTGTTGCGAGCCGAGCCTCGTGCGCTGGCTCATGTCCAAACCCAATACCGGTTCTTCACCGTCGATGAATATCAAGACATTTCACCGCTTCAGCACGCTCTGCTAGATCAGTGGATGGGCGATCACGACGACCTGTGTGTTGTTGGTGACCCGAACCAAACGATTTATAGTTTCACCGGTGCCACCAGCGCATTCTTGAACGGCTTCGCCGACCGATTTGATGACGCTACTGTCGTGCAACTGACTCGCAATTACCGCTCAAGCCAAGAGATCGTCGCGTTTGCAAACCGCCTTACACAGGGGGTTTCGGGTCTCGACCCACTCGAGTCTCAGGGTGCGCTTGGCATTGCCCCCGTGATTCGCCAGGCGGCGACCGTTGCCGACGAGGCCAACCAGATAGCGCAGACAATCGCAGACAAGCTGGCTCAGGGATGCCCGCCCCACGAGATCGCCGTCTTGTATCGGGTTAACTCGCAATCCGAGCCCATTGAAAACGCCTTGGCCAAGATAGGCATCGAATACCAGGTTCGCGGTGGAGAACGTTTCTTCGGTCGCAAAGACGTGCAGCAGGCGGTGCAGGCGATTCGAGTTGAGGCAATATCAAACAACGAGAAACCTGTATATCAGGCTGTTTCAGATATCCTCCGTTCGCTCGGTTGGCAAAGCCAAGAACCAAACGAGAAGGGTGCTGCGCTGGAACGTTGGCAGGCGCTAACGGCCATTCTTCAGATTGTTGACGAGGTGCCTGAGCTCACGACACTAGCCGAATTCGCCAAGGAGTTGGAAGAACGTCAGCGATCGCAACACGAACCGCAGCGCTCGGCCATCACTCTTGCTACCATTCACGCGGCCAAGGGACTCGAATGGGATCACGTGTATTTAGCGGGTGTTACCGAAGGCTACGTTCCCATCAGCTACGCCAAATCTGAGGCGGAGATCGCTGAGGAACGTCGGCTGCTTTACGTGGGTGTAACTCGGGCCCGCAAGGAATTAACTTTGAGTTGGCCTCGGTCTGAGTCGGCTGGGGGTAGAAACCGTGAAGCATCACGTTTTCTTGCCCTTCTGAGCCGCAACCACTAACGACATCCACATTCGGGTCGATAACTCCAACTTTCGTTGAAAACCATGCCCGATCGATGGTCGACTATTTGGGCATCGAAAGCCGAGCGTTGCGGAGAATCAATGAACCTCAAACACTTTTCAAGTGCCAGCCCAGCGCAAACCAGAGCAGATTGAGCGTCGTCTAATCGTTCGCGGCGATTTCGTAGTTGGCTCGCCAGACTTGCCCAGTGAGCATCTTTGTCGATCATCGATAAGTTTCGACAGTCGAGGCAGGGGGTCATCGGCGGTCTCAATATTGGCGAGACTCGGCTGGTTTCGATACCAAGCTCTATGGCCAAAACCGCCACATCGCCTGCAAGTGTTTGATGCGGTGCACGCAAGTCTCTAAGATCGGCGGCAGAGAGCGGATGATTCGCTGAGACCATCAGAATCTTTGGTCGGATTGTTTTTTCTGAGCGTGCGGATGTTTCGCCCCAACGGCGGTCGGCTCGCATGGCGAGAAGTGCCTGGAGAGCGGCTGACTTTGGCTGACCAACAAAACTGGGCTCAAACCCTAGTGGTCCAGTGTCAGAGAGCATAACCGGGGAATCGTCTAGGCAACTAACTCGACCAACACCTGCAGCCACCATCCCCAAGCCCAGAGTTAGCGTGACTTTGTCTAGCACGCCGATGCACACCGAGTGGGTTCGCCGTTGGGCAATAACTTGCTGCCCATCCAAGTTGTGTTCAAAACTGGCGCGAATGATCTCGGCGAAGGCCTGCTGGACAAATTCATCGCTCAGGGATTCTCGCTTTTCACTCAGTGGAGTATCCAGAAGAGCCGGTCGCAGTCGAGCCAAAAGCGCGGTTGCTCGGTCGTGCTCGATTCCAACGGATCGTTCGATGGTGCCTAGTGCTTCATTTGCGACTCCTCGAAAAAGCAGATTAATCAAACGCTCTTCTTCGGCTTGAATGTTGCTGACCGTCACCGCTTCGCGACCCATGCCAAGTTGTAGTGTGTGTGGATCGCGCCAGACGGGCAGCCGGGCCGGATTTATTCGAAGAGCCATGCGATGGATTTTCGCTCAGTCAAGAGACATTGACCCGAAGTAATCCACAGCCTGCAGCTCTGCCCAGCAAAACACGCGGCGGGCACTTTGGCGAGCAAAACGCGGCGCCGGGCAACTCAGGCGCACAAAACCCGCACCATCCAGCCGGGCCGAAGCTAGCGCTTAGTTGCCTTCGAGTAGCTTGCGGATTTCATCATCCATGGTTGAAGACGAACCCTGTGCTTGTAATCGCTGGATCAGGAGGCCGGGGTTGTCGATCTCCTGCGAGGTTGGCAGAAGGTCAGGGTGAGCCCAGATTTCGTCGCGCTGCTCTATGCCAACGGCGGCTGTGACCTGACGCCACATTTCGGCAGCTTCGCGCATGCGACGTGGGCGAAGTTCAAGCCCGACGAGTGTTCCAAAGGTCAACTCTGCGGGTCCGGTGGTGGCCCGACGACGTCTCATTGCCTCGGCGATTGCCGCGGACTTCGGCAAGAGTTTGGTGGCATTCTCGGTAACAACCTCGACCCATCCCTCGATTAGGGCGAGAAGTGTCTCGATTGCTGCTAACGCTCGTTCCTGTTCCTCTGTTCGCTCGGCAATCAGCGCACCAGACTCGAGAGCTCCTCGGAGCGCTTCGGGATCGTTCAAGTCGATCTCCTCGGCAAGGTTGCGAAGGCCATCCGTGTCTATGGAAATTTCTGCCGCATAGGCGGTGACCTGAGCCACGATCGAGTCGCGCAACCAATTGCGTTGCTTGAACAATCGCGCGAAGGCAAACTCTCGCACGATCAGATAAATGTAGGCCTGGTCCTGCTCAACCTCGAGCGAGCGAACCAGTTCGTCGAGGTTTTGTGGCACGAGCGCGGCACGCTCGGCGAATATCGGCAGCCCGACATCGCCACCCGATACAACGCGAGTCGAAAGTTTTCCAAGTGCTTGCCCCAGCTGCATCGCAAACAGCGCGCCTCCCGCCGCTTTCATAAACTGGGATGCTCCGCCGCCCATGCCGCGCAGCTCCTCGGGAAGATTGCTCCGCATGGTTTCGGCCAGCGCGCTGGCCATTCGCTGGGCTACGGGTTGTGAAAGTTGCTGAAAGAGTCCGATAGCGTCTGCCACCCAAAGTTCGCGAGTGAGAAGTTTCGGTTCTGTGAAGAGTTCGCCGACGGTGGTTGCTTCGTTCGTCCAAAGCGTGGCAATCGAGGATGCCTCGGTGATGTGCCTTCTCGAGTCGTCAGAGATCGGTTTTGACTCTGCTCTGGCAATCTGTCGCGCCTGATCGGTGGCCAACTGCCAGTTCACGCCGCCGGTGGTCTGCTGGTCGCTCGCAGAAAGAGCTGCCTGGAGTTGTCGTTGAAGTTCCGCGACAGCTTCAGGAGTGTTAGGAATTCCTGCGACCTTGGCGAGTTGCTCAGGGTCGAGGCCAGACTGCTTTGCCAAAAACTCACGCAGGAACTTGGCGAACTCCTCAGGGTTCAGTTCTTCGTTACCGTCAAAATCGTTCACGCGTTCTCCTTGAGTCAAGGCTAAACCGCATACCTGTCCATGGCTGTGTGCAAGAGTGTCTGTTCGCCCTAGGCGTGATGTCCCCAAGCCCCAAACCGCTCGCAAAGAAGCGCGGCAGTTTAGGCTTAGTTCAGACAACTAGAAGAGGTGCAGATGCCTGAAAGACGCGGTTTTCGTGGGCTTTTGAAGCGCATCCTCGGTTTTTCGATTTTGTTTGGAATTGCCGTTTTTGCCATTTCGCCGGCGCCCTACGTAGTTGAGTCACCTGGACCCGTGTTCAATGCATTGGGCTCGCTGGGTGACAAGCAAATCGTCACTGTGGTCGGAGCTAAAACCTACACGACCGACGGTCAGTTCGACGTGCTAACCGTGCAGTCCAGAGGAACACCAGAAAACAAGCCAACCTGGTTTGAGGTCTTGCTCTCGATGTTGAACACAGATGTCACGGTCATCCCGATTGATGAAATCTACCCACCCGGGTCAACCTCAGAGCAGCAGGAACAAGATACGACTCAGATGATGCTTGACTCGCAGCGTGACGCGATCGCGGTTGCCCTCAAACATCAGGGTTACAAGTTCGACACCTATGTGGCCGTGGATTCGATTCGCAAAAAGAGCCCTTCGAGCTCAAAGCTCGAAGTTGACGACCGAATCACAAAGGTCAACGGCGAAAAGGTCCAGTTCTACGAAGACATCACCTCGCGAATCAAAGCCTCTCAGGGCAAGCCGGTCACGGTTGAGGTTCTAAGAGATGGCGCTACGAAATCTTTTGAAATCACCCCCGTCAAAGATTCGGATGGAACCTACCGAATTGGGATCTTTGTTGGTTACCGTTACGACTTTCCAGTTGATGTGAAGCTCTACTTGGGCGATGTGACTGGACCCTCGGCAGGACTAATGTTCTCGCTGAGCATCCTTGACAAAATGACGCCGGGAAGTTTGAACGGCGCTAACCAAATAGCCGGAACCGGCACGATTTCACCGACCGGTGAAGTTGGTGCTATCGGAGGCATTCGTCTGAAAATGATTGCCGCGAAGCAGGCCGGAGCTCAGTATTTTCTAGCCCCAAAGAGCAACTGTGACGAAGTCGTCGGCCACGTTCCCGAAGGTCTTGTGGTTCACGCCGTCGACACTTTCGACGATGCGCTCGATTTCCTGTCGGATCTCGAGCAGGGCATCCCTGTTAACCCAGTTTTGAACTGCCCAGCGAAATAAAACCAGCGCGATAAAACTTAAATCACAAAAGCCAAACAAGGAGATTGATGTCAAACCCGACAACTAATAAGAGAGCCATTTCGCCTGCGAGAATCGCGACGCTAATTGTTGTCTTGATTGCCGTGGCACTTGTTTCGAGCGCCGGGTTCTATACCGATGTGCTCTGGTATCAGCAGATCGGTTATTCGAGTGTGCTCTTCACTCAACTCTGGGCCAAGGTTTCGATCTTTGCAGTGGCCGCGCTCACTATGGGCGGCATCGTCGGCGTTTCGGTTTGGCTTGCCTTCAGAGCACGGCCAATTTATGCAGCCAGCGCCTCGGCCCGCGACCCGTTTGGCCAACTTCGCGACACCATCAACCAGCTCCGCCGAGTAATTTTGATCGGTGCACCAGTCGTTCTCGGTTTGCTTGCGGGTGTTGCCGCTACAAGCCGCTGGGATGACGCTCTTCTCTTCTTGAACGGCGTCGCGACGCCAGAGCAAGACGCGCAGTTCAACCTTGACGTCTCGTTCTATCTGTTCAGGCTCCCTTTCTTGCAGACCGCAGTTGGATTTATTGGCACAGTGATCTTTTTAGCGGCTGCCGCCTCGGCGCTGGTTCACCTTTCCACAGGTGGTCTTCGCTTCAACGGTCGCTCGGCGACCTTGTCTAAGGCTGCTCGCATCCAGATCGGCGTGTCGGCTGCCCTAGTGCTAGTCACGCAGGGTGCCAGCATGTGGCTCGACCAGTATTCAACTCTGACCAGTCCAGCTGGTCTATACACAGGTGCCACCTACGCAGACGTCAATGCGACCATCCCGGGTTTGCAAATCATGGCCGGAATCGCGGCACTCGTCGCCGTGCTGTTCTTGTTTGCCGCATTTTTCGGCCGCTGGCGTTTGCCGATTCTGGGCACCGGAATCCTGGTCGTTTCTTCCCTTGTCTTGGGAAACCTATATCCGTGGGCCGTACAAAACTTCCAGGTAGGACCAAATGAGCGAACCCTTGAAGCGCCTTTCATTCAACGCAACATCGAGGCAACAATCGAGGCCTATGGTCTTTCCAGCATCGAAACAATTCAATACGACGCCAAGACCACGGCGAGTGCTGGCGCACTTCGCAAAGATGCCGACACCACGGCAAATATTCGAATCATCGATCCATATCTGGTATCGCCTTCGTTCCGCCAACTAGAGCAGATCAAGCAGTACTACGGCTTTTCAAACCACTTGGATGTCAGCCGCTACGAGATCGACGGCAAGGTTCAAGACACCGTTCTTGCAGTTCGTGAACTTAACCAGAGTGGTCTCGGTGACTCGCAGTCTTGGTACAACAATGTGATTGTCTATACACACGGTTACGGACTCGTCGCAGCTTACGGAAACGAAGGTTCCACCGATGGCCAGCCGGTCTTTCTGCAGGCGAGCATTCCCCAGGAGGGAAAGCTAGGTAAGTTCGAACCGAGAATCTATTTCGGCGAAAACTCTCCGGAGTACTCGATTGTCGGTGCTCAAAAGGGCGCCGCTCCACGCGAGCTCGATTATCCCGGGGGCGCTGATGGTGCCGACCAGACCTACACCGCATTCGCAGGCAACGGCGGACCAAAGCTCGACAACATCGTGACTCGACTGTCTTATGCACTCAAATTCCAAAGCGAACAGATTCTGCTTTCTGACGCAATCAATGACAGTTCGCAGATTCTTTATAACCGCAACCCGATTGATCGAGTTCAGGCGGTCGCACCATACCTAACCCTCGACTCTGACACCTATCCAGCGGTGGTCGACGGCAAGGTCGTTTGGGTGGTCGATGGTTACACCACTTCTAGCCAATACCCTTACTCGCGAGCCGAATCTTTCGACGATGCCATTCGTGATTCATCCGGTGAATCAACTGTCGGAAACGGCGACATCAACTACATCCGCAACTCGGTGAAGGCAACCGTCGACGCTTATGACGGCAGCATCAAGCTGTATGCCTGGGACGACAAAGACCCGATCCTCGCAACCTGGCAGAAGATATTCCCAAACACTCTTCTGCCGATTTCTGCGATGTCTGGATCTTTGATGAGTCAGGTACGGTACCCCGCCGACATGTTCAAGGTGCAGCGTTCGATCCTGGGCCAGTATCACGTCAAAGAAGCGGGTGCGTTCTATTCGCAGCAAGACGCGTGGATGACGCCGAACGACCCAGTCAGCACCACGGGCCTACAGCAGCCGCCTTACTATCTCACGATGAAAGCGCCAGGTTCGAGCGAGCCGGCTTATTCGCTCTACAGCACTTTCATTCCTAGGTCGACCGGCGAGTCAAGCCGCAATGTTTTGACCGGCTATCTGGTCGTCAACTCGGATGCTGGAAGCGAGCCGGGCAAGGTCTCAAGCAACTACGGAAAGTTCAAGTTGTTGTCACTTCCTCGAACCACGATCGTGCCAGGGCCAGGTCAGGTGCAGAACAGCTTCTCGGTCGACCCTGAGGTTTCGCGTTTGCTCAACCTGCTGCGCCAGGGATCAACCAAGGTTCTGAACGGCAACCTGTTAACCCTGCCTGTGGGCGGCGGCTTGCTGTATGTGCAGCCCGTTTACATCCAGTCCACAGGTGAAACCTCATTCCCACTGCTCAAGAAAATACTCGTAGCGTTCGGTGATCAAATCGCATTCGAGGACACCCTTGATGGCGCACTGAATGTTTTGTTCGGTGGTGACTCAGGAGCCGTGGTTCCGGTTGACCCTGGCACGCCAGACCCGGGTTCAAGTGCCAACCCTGCGGTGGCTAAAGCGCTCGCCGCAGCCAAGCAGGCTTTCGCCGACAAGATTGCCGCAATGAAGGCAGGTGACTGGACTGCCTACGGCGCAGCGGATGCTGCCCTCAAAGCTGCCCTCGACGCCGCGATCGCTGCCAATAAGTAGCGCCGAAGAAGCTCTAAGTCCGCTGGTTGAGCCTCCACTCGGTTTCGTGTTAGAGTGGAGGTTCGCCGCGGGGTGGAGCAGTTCGGTAGCTCGCCGGGCTCATAACCCGGAGGTCGTAGGTTCAAATCCTGCCCCCGCAACCAAAATCACAGGCCCAGTCTTTCGACTGGGCCTTGTGCATAACCGGAGCAAATTTGCGCAACTTTGCCTAGTCTCTTGGCATGCCAGCGTCAGCCAAGTTCTTCGCCTCTAAACCTTTCTCATTTCTCAGCGCTCTAACCGTCGCCAGCGTTCTGGTTTGCGCGCCATCGCCAGCTTCAGCCGCAACATGTTCGAATCAAACCGCGAAGGTGCGTTCCATTAATTTGAGTTCCCAAGTTGTTGGTGAGCAGTTTCGCCTCTGCGCTGATTGGCTCAGAACGACGGTATTCAAAGCCAATCCTTCTTCGCCGACTCCGGTAAAGGCGCCGATTGGCAGTCCAAAATCAAGGCAACCGCCAGTTTCGAAGCCAAGGTCAATTCCCCTCAATCGCAGCGTGCTGGCCACGGCCGACCGCCCCAGCATCCGTGCGTTGCCCGACCATCAGATCATGCCAGACACCGATGTATTGCTTTTCACGGATGCCACGCGGCACACGGTGCTACGAAAACTACTTGGCTACGACACCTTGATTCGATTCACTCCAGTTGGCTTTCGGTGGACTACGGGTGACGGTGGGCTTTCGAACCGGTCGCGGCTAAGTCACCGTTTTAGTCGACTCGGCACGAGTTTCGTGCGCCTCTCAGTTGATTACTCGATTGAGGTCCGCTTGGTTGCTAGTCCGAAGTGGATAAAGACCCCGCTCCGAATCAAGAAAGTGGCCGAGCCGCTGGCCATTCGGGTAGGGGAGCGAAGAGTGATTCAGGGAATACCCGTGTTTGTAATTGCCAACTGCTTGGCAAGACCCAGTGCGATTGGTTGCCAACCCGGCGGACCATAAATTTCTCTCAGCAACTTTTCATAAACTATTCAGGTTGAGGTGCGAGGGTTTTCGCATAGCAACTCTGAAAGGCACAACGTTGAGCGAGAACACGAACCAGCCAACTCCAGAAACGCAGGTCAACCACCAGTTTTTCTTTGAGACTCAGGCCCAGTATGCGGCGCCCAAAGGGGCGCTGACACGCGAGAAAAACCAGCGCAAGTCCCTGACTCTGTATGCGGCCCTAGCCGCAGGTGCGATTGTAGGCGGTGCCGTCGGTGGCGGAGTCGCGGTCGGTGTTTATGCTCTGACCACTGCTCAAGCCCCGGTAGTCGTAAACAACACTGATTCGGTTTCTTGGGTGACCGGAGTGGCAGCCAAAGCGCTTCCGTCGGTAGTCACAATTTCGGTCGACTCGGCTTCCACGGGAGGGTCGGGATCGGGAGTGTTCCTCACCAAGAACGGGTACATTCTGACTAACACCCACGTTGTCACTCTTGAAGGTGCGACCAGCTCGGCGAGCATCCAAGTGAAAACCACCGACGGCCACATTTATGACGCATCACTCGTGGGTACCGACCCAACCAACGACCTGGCCGTAATCAAGGTGAATGCTCCGGTTGAGTTCACCCCGATCGATTGGGCCGACTCATCAAAAATCAACGTTGGCGATTCCGTGGTTGCGCTTGGCGCGCCACTGGGGCTTCCATCGAGTGTAACTTCCGGTGTCGTATCGGCACTGGATCGAACGATTCAAGTGGCCGACTCCACCCCGGGCCAAGACGGAGGCTCGAGCCTTCAATGGTGGAATGGCACAGGGGCCGCGCCAGTCAATCTTCGTGTGATTCAAACCGATGCTGCCATCAACCCAGGAAACTCGGGAGGCGCACTGGTTAACGACCGCGGGCAACTAATCGGCATCAACGTGGCGATCGCAACGGCGGGCTCGAGCGCGACCCAATCGGGCAACATCGGCGTCGGCTTCGCGATTCCTTCGAACATCGCCAAGCGAATCGGCGAAGAAATCATGAAAACCGGCAAGGCAAGTCACGCGTTGCTCGGTGCGCTGGTCAGCGATTACTCGGCAGCCGGTCAGGGCAAAGGGTTCTCATCCGGCGCAGAAGTCGCCAAGTTAACCGCTGGCGGTGCGGCAGCCGAAGGCGGACTAAAAGTCGGCGACGTTGTGATCGAGTTCAATGGCAAAGCAATTGCCAGTAGCGGCGAACTCACGGCAGCTGTGCGCCTTGAACCAGCCAATGCACCGGCAGAGATTGTTGTTTTGCGCGCAGGCAAACAGGTCACCATCAACCTCACCCTGGGTGATCTAACTAACTCGCAGTAATCGAAACAAAGTGGCAGACTGAAAGCATGTCAACGGCGCCTTCGGTTCAGTATTCAATCACTATGCGTCTCGAGGCGCCGGCCAAGCCGACGACCGTCTCCGAGCTCACCAGCGTCATCGAAAAATCTGGCGGAAGCGTAACCGCCCTAGACGTAAATCACTCCGACGCCGAACGTGTACGCGTCGACCTCACCTGCGCCACGCGCAATAGCGAACACGGCGAACAAATCGTCGAACAGTTGCGAGCCATCGACGGAGTTACCATCGGCAAGGTTTCCGACCGAACCTTCCTCGCGCACCTAGGCGGCAAGCTGACCATCGAATCCAAGCTTCCGATTCGAAACCGTGACGACCTGTCATTGATTTACACGCCTGGCGTGGCTCGCATCTGCGAGGCAATCGTGAAAGATCCCTCGGATGCACGACGCCTGACTATCAAACGAAACACGATCGCCGTGGTTACCGACGGGTCGGCGGTTCTTGGACTGGGAAACATAGGCCCACTTGCCGCGATGCCTGTCATGGAGGGAAAAGCTGCACTTTTCAAGCGATTTGCCGACATCGACGCTTTTCCGATTTGCCTCGACACTCAGGATGTTGACGAAATTGTTCGAACTGTAAAAGCCATTTCACCGGGCTTCGCCGGAATCAACCTTGAGGACATTTCGGCACCTCGGTGCTTCGAGGTTGAGGCTCGACTTCGGGCTGAGCTCGACATCCCAGTGTTTCACGATGACCAACACGGCACGGCAATCGTGTGTGTGGCCGCGCTTAGAAATGCCCTGAAAGTGGTTGGCAAAGAAATCCAGGATGTCACGCTCGTAATGTCTGGTGCTGGTGCGGCAGGCACGGCGGTGCTCAAGTTGCTGATGGCGGCCGGGCTTCAACACGCGGTGGTTTGCGACCAGCGCGGGGTGGTTTATTCGGGTCGCGAAGACATCGAAGCCGGAACCAGCCTGGAATGGATTGCCGAGAACACCAACGAAAAAGGTTTGACCGGCACACTCAAGCAAGCCATTCGCGGTGCCGATGTCTTCATCGGAGTTTCGGCAGCCAACATTCTTGACGCCGGCGACATCAAGGGCATGGCCCCCGGTTCGATCGTCTTTGCGCTAGCCAACCCGAATCCTGAGATCGAGCCATCCGAGGCAGCCAAGCATGCCGCCGTTGTTGCCACGGGTCGAAGCGACTTTCCGAACCAGATCAACAACGTTCTCGCCTTCCCAGGTTTCTTTAGAGGTCTTCTTGATGCTGGGGCTCACAAGATCACCGAAAAGATGCTCTTGGCCGCAGCAAATGCGCTGGCAAACTGCGTAGAATCTAGCGAGTTGAACCCCTCTTACATCGTGCCGAGCGTGTTTCACCCGGATGTGGCAACCAAGGTTGCCGACGCGGTGCGCAAGGCGGCAAGGAAATAATGACCGACTTCGATCGAGACACCATTGGTGGTCAGAGCTCAGGCGATACCCTGCTCGAGGAGCAGGTTCAATTTCTTGAACCCGGTGACCACGAGCGTTTTTCGCACTATGTGCGCAGAGAAAAGATAGTCGAATCGGCGGTGCTGGGCACCCCAGTGATCGCGCTTTGCGGCAAGGTTTGGGTGCCAGGTCGAGACCCTGAAAAGTTTCCGATCTGTCCTACCTGCAAAGAGATTTACGAGGGGCTCAGGCCAGAAGAACCCAGTTCGTCTGACAACGGTTCGGATGGCGGTTCCGGCGCAGGCTCTGGCTCGAACTAGGCGAACTCGGTGGGTATTGCCGCTTCGCCGCGTACCAGTCGAAGCCCCGCAAGCGGGAGTGACTTCATAACTTCGCGGTGATGCTCGCGCGCGGCTTGAGTTCCGGTGCTGCCAAGATGTTGAACCTCGGTTTCACCTTCAATGATCAGTGGCACCAGCAATTCCCGATCGGCCGCCGTGATATCCGGGTGGTGGCCTGCCGTGAGAATCTCGGCGGTGGCCACACCTTTGGAATCGTGTCGGCGCATCGCGTGCTTTCGCCCACCAACGTTGGTCTTGTGTACCGAACGTTTCGCCACGCTGACCCATTCGCCACCTTCATCCTCGAAGGCAACCATCTTGTAGACAAAGCCAGCTGTTGGCACACCCGAACCGGTGACCACCGAGGTTCCGACACCGTAGTTGTCGACCGGTGCGGCGGCCAGCGCGGCTATCGAATATTCGTTGAGGTCGTTGGTGACGGTGATCTTGGTGTGGTGCGCGCCGAGGGAGTCGAGCAGTGCGCGAACTCTGGTCACCTCGACGCCAAGATCACCAGAGTCGATGCGAACCGCTCCGAGCTCTGGCCCGGCAATCGAAACCGCGAGGCGAACGGCATTATCGGTGTCATAGGTGTCAACCAATAGAGTCGTGCCCGGCCCAAACGTTTCTACCTGCGCCCTAAACGCCTGCTCTTCCGTGTCGTGAAGCAGCGTGAAAGCGTGCGCAGCGGTGCCCATGGTTGGGATCCCCCAGGACCGCCCCGCCTCAAGATTTGAAGTGGCGTCGAATCCAGCGATGTAAGCGGCTCGTGCAGCGGCGACGGCGGCAATCTCGTTGGTTCTGCGCCCACCCATTTCGGCTAAGAACCGACTGCCGGCTACTCCCACCATTCGAGACGCTGCGCTTGCCACGGCCGAGTCAAAGTTCATCACGCTGAGAATCAGAGTTTCTAGAACGACCGCCTGTTCGAAAGTCGCCTCAACCGTGAGCACAGGGGAGTAGGAGAAGAACAGGTCACCTTCGCGGTAGCCCCAGATGTTTCCATCGAAGCGGTAGTTCGCCAACCAATCAATGGTGGCGAGGTCGACGATCTTGTTCGTGCGCAAATAGTCGAGCTCTTCATCCTCGAATCTGAAATCACGGATGCGGTCGAGCAAGCGACCCGTGCCAGCTACTACTCCGTATCGACGTCCGCCAGGTAGTGATCGGCAGAAGACCTCGAAAACTGCGGGACGGTCGGCCTTGCCGGAGTGCCGAGCGGCTTGGAGCATGGTCAGCTCATAGCGGTCGGTGAGCAAGGCAGAAGAAGTCAACACGAGTTCAAGCCTAGTGAAAAGGCCTCGTGCAAGCGACGGCGAATAGACTTGACCCCGTGAATGACGCACCGATCGGAATCTTCGACTCAGGCGTGGGCGGCCTGACTGTCGCTCGTGCGATCATCGACCAACTCCCCGGCGAGAGCATCCTCTATGTGGGTGACACCGCCAACACTCCCTATGGCCCGAAGAGTATTTCCGAGGTGCGAGAGCTTGCCCTAAAAGTCATGGATCGACTCGTCGACGAGGGCGTGAAGGTTTTAGTCATTGCTTGCAACTCGGCATCGGCAGCCGTGCTCAGGGATGCGCGAGAGCGCTACACCGAGGGCCGAGGTATCCCCGTTGTCGAAGTAATTCAGCCGGCTGTTCGAAGAGCGGTCGCGTCGACGCGCAACCGCAAGATCGGTGTGATTGGCACAAATGCCACAATCACTTCACGCGCCTATGATGACGCCTTCGCCGCCGCGGTAAACCTCGAGATCGTCAGCCAAGCCTGCCCAAAGTTCGTCGACTTTGTCGAGCGCGGCGTGACCTCTGGACCGGCACTCATGGCGGTCGCCGAGGAATATCTGGCCCCGCTCAAGGCCGCCGGAGTGGACACCCTGGTGCTCGGTTGCACACACTACCCATTGCTGACCGGCGCTCTTTCCTATGTGATGGGCGACGATGTGACGCTCGTTTCTTCGGCCGAAGAAACTGCCAAGGATGTTTACAAAACCCTAGTCGCGCACGACTTGATGCACTCGGGCGACACCGCACCGATCTATCGATTCACCGCAACCGGCGATGCCGCTGCGTTCCAGAAGTTAGCCAGAAGATTCCTCGGACCCGAGGTTGGCACGGTCGAGAAGCTCGGCTAGAGAGGCACCGATGAGCAGAGTAGATGCAAGAGCAAACGATGACTTGCGTGAAGTAAAGATTGAGCGCAACTGGAGCGAGCATCCTGAAGGTTCGGTTCTGATTCACTTTGGAAGAACCCGAGTGCTCTGCACCGCTTCGTTCACCCCAGGTGTTCCTCGTTGGAAAACTGGTTCGGGCGAGGGCTGGGTCACCGCCGAATACGCGATGCTGCCACGCGCCACTCACGACCGAAGCGATCGCGAATCGATCAAGGGCAAGGTCGGCGGCCGCACCCACGAGATTTCACGTTTGATCGGTCGCAGCCTGCGTGCGGTGGTCGATATCAAAGCTCTTGGCGAGAACACGATCGTGATTGACTGTGACGTCTTGCAGGCCGATGGAGGCACCAGAACGGCTGCCATCACTGGCGCCTATGTTGCGCTCGCCGATGCCATTGCGTGGGCCAAGGTCAAAAAGCACCTCCCTGCCTCGGCGAAGGTATTGCGTGATTCCGTGGCCGCTATCTCGGTTGGCATCATCGACGGTGAACCGATGCTCGATCTGGCCTACACCGAGGATGTTCGAGCCGAGACCGACATGAACGTCGTGGTCACCGGCTCTGGCAAGTTTGTCGAGGTTCAGGGCACTGCCGAGGGCGAAGCATTTGACCGTGATGAGCTAAACCGCCTGCTCGACCTAGCGCTCGGGGGCACCGCAACGCTGGCACAAATCCAATCCGCAGCGCTCGCCGGATAGCCATGCAGCTGGTTCTTGCCACTCACAACCAAGGAAAACTCGCCGAGATGCGAGCGATTCTTGAGCCAGCGGTTGCCGGGCTTGAACTTGTCGCATACGACGGTCCAGAGCCGATCGAGAACGGCACGACGTTTCTTGAAAACGCGCTCATCAAAGCGAGGGCGGCTCACGCTCATACCGGTTTGCCAGCGATAGCCGACGACTCGGGAGTGTGCGTGGACATCCTGGGAGGGTCGCCAGGAATCTTCACTGCGATTTGGGCTGGCGGGCGAGACAACGCCGAAAACCGAGGTCTTCTGCTCAAACAGTTGGTCGACATCCCAGACGAGAATCGGGGAGCGGCTTTTGTTTGCACCATTGCCCTGGTCACTGCCGATTCAGAAGTCAGCTTCACCGGCAACTGGCCCGGCGTCATCGCACGCGAAGAGCGGGGAGAGCACGGCCACGGTTATGATCCGATTTTTGTGCCGGATGGTTTCGGCTTAACCGCTGCCGAACTCGAGCCCGAAATCAAAAATGCTTACAGCCACCGGGCTCAAGCGCTCGGGCAGCTGATCAGTTTTTTGAACGTCGGGCTTTGACGATTTCCATCAAAATCGGGATGAACGAAATCACAATGAATGCGAGCGTCACCCATTCCACGTGCTCTTGAACGAACGGGATGCCACCCAGGAAGTATCCGAGCATGGTCACGCCCGAACCCCAGCCAATCACTCCGATGATGTTCAGTTTCAAGAACCGGCGGTAGTCCATCTTTCCGACCCCGGCCGCAACGGGCACAAAGGTTCGCATGATCGGCACGAAGTGGGCGAGGATGATAGCCTTCGCGCCATAGCGATCGAAAAACCTCGAGGTGGCATCAACATTTTTCGACGAGAAAAATCTCGAATCTGGACGATTGAATACCGCGGGTCCGAGCCTGCGACCAATCCAGTAGCCGGTTTGGTCACCAAGCCAGGCCGAGGCCGAAATCAGAAGGCAGCCGAGCCAGAGCGGCATGGGTGAACTCGGCGACGACAGAAACACACCGATGACAAAAAGTAGTGAATCGCCTGGCAGGAAAAATCCGGCTAGAAGTCCCGTTTCGACATAAACGATCGCACAGGCGATGAAGACGGCCCAGCCCCCGAAAGTTGCGATGAGCGTGTGTGGGTCTAGCCAAGAAATTCCGAACATGCGCCCCTAGCAGGATTCGAACCTGCGCTTTCGCCTCCGGAGAGCGACGCTCTATCCCCTGAGCTATAGGGGCCAGGGTGATTTCAGCCTATCAGCGCACACGCCCTAGGCTTTAGGAAAAGCATCCGCTCTGAGAGGAACGAACCGTGGGTCTTCATCTGCCAGACAAATGGATATGGGACTCTTGGTATGCCTTCGATGGCGAGTTCTATCACGCCTTTTATCTGCATGCCAGCCGGGCTCTCGGTGATCCGAATCGACGCCACCGCAATCCGATTGTCGGCCACGCGATGAGCCGTGATCTCAACGAGTGGACGGTCGTGCGCGACGCACTGATCGTTTCGGATTCACCGGCGTTCGACTCGTGGACCACTTGGACCGGTTCGGTCATTCAGGCTGATGATGGCAAGTGGTGGATGTTCTATACGGGCACCTCGCGCGAAGACGGGGGCGACGTGCAAACTGTCGGCGCTGCGGTTTCGGATGACCTGATGACCTGGCACAAACTCTCGAACCAGCCTCTCGTTTCGGCCGACTCGCGCTGGTATGAAAAGCTCGACAAAACCATCTGGCACGACGAAGCTTGGCGAGATCCGTGGGTGTTCCGTTTCGCGAACGACCCGACCACCTGGCACATGTTGGTCACCGCCCGCGCCAACCACGGCGACCCGAAGACCAGGGGAGTGGTCGGTCACGCGACGTCAAACGATCTTTTGAACTGGGAGGTTCAACCGCCCCTTTCTCAACCTGGGCAAGGATTCGGGCAGATGGAGGTGTTCCAGTTCGAGAATGTCGACGGAGTTCCAGTGTTGATTTTTTGCTGCGGATGGCGTGAACTCTCGGCTGAGCGTTTGGCCGAGTTCGGGCAACGCGACGCAACCTATTCACTAGCCGTTAGCGGCGACCTGACCGCTCTCGATTTCACCAAGGCAAAACCATTTCTGCAGCCGATGGCTTATGCGGGGCGAATCGTCAAAGGTCCAGACGGATGGGTATTCATCGGTTTCACCAACGAAGTAAACGGAAAGTTCGTAGGGGAGTTGTGCGATGCGGTTTCAGTCACTGCCGATCCGATCAAAGGGCTGATTCTTCGATAGTTCGTTTCTCAGCGCTTGATTATCGCCTTTAAACCTTTCTAGCTCGACCAAATGTAACGAAACGTACGCAGCGAACCATTCGATTGGTAACGAATTGGATACGCTTGCAGTAATAGGTTGGAAACGAAACGATAACGAACCCTTTATTTTGGGGTAAAGCGCCTACATGCCATAACCTAGGCGTGTTTTGACAGGTCGATCAAATACTGCAAGCGTTTACAACTTTTCGGTAACGTTCGACGTTTTGGAGAGAATTTAGAGGGAACTCTGCCCTAGATTTCATTTCAGACGGCTTTGCAAGAGCTCTGCCGTTTTCTTAGGAAAGGAAACCAAATGAAGAAGGTTTTGCGCGTTACTGCTGCAGTTGCAGTTGCATCGCTATCAACCCTCGGAATGGCTGCCTGTGCTCCATCGACCCCTGCCGGTGACGGCAAGGTATCCATCTTCGGTGGTTACGGTGAGGCTGACGCAGCTGCATTCCAGAAGTCGCTGACCGAGTTCGGTGACGCAAACGGTATCGAGATCACCTTCACTTCGCTTGCAGCGTTCGACAAGGACATCAAGGTGAAGATTGAAGCTGGTCAGGAGCCAGACATCGCCCTGTGGCCACAGCCAGGTGGTCTGAAGGACCTCGCTGACAACCTTGTTCCTCTGAAGGACGTCTTCGATGTGACCACCGCTACCGACACTCTCGTTCCTGGATGGGACAAGCTGGCAGTTGTCGACGGAGAGCTCTACGGTCTGCCAGTTTCGGCAAACATGAAGACCCTCGTGTTCTACAACCCAGCAGCATTCGCAGCCCACGGCTACGCAGTGCCAACCACCGATGCAGAACTGGGCGCGCTTGAAGCTCAGATCAAGGCTGACGATGCCGGCTACCCATGGTGTGCAGGTATCGAGTCCGGTGGAGCCACCGGTTGGGCATTCACCGACTGGATGGAACAGTACGTTCTTGACTACAACGGAGCAGACGTTTACGCACAGTGGATCGCTGGCGACGTAGACTTCGCAAGCCCAGAGGTCGCCAAGGCTGCTGAGAAGGTAACCGAGCGTCTGCTTGCAGACGGTCAGGTTAACGGTGGCGGTGCTGGTATGGCTGCTGACTCGTTCGGTAACACCGCTCCTCTCTTCGAAGAGGGTGGCAAGGCCAAGGGTCAGTGCTTCATGCTCCGTCAGGGTTCGTTCATCACTGGCTTCTTCCCTGATGCAATCAAGGCAGAGCTAGCTAACAACGACTACACCCACGCAGACGTGTTCCCACTACCTGCTCCTGAGGGTGCCAACGCCGGTGTTATCGGTGGTGGAGACCTAGGTGCAGTCTTCAAGAATCACGTTGACAGCGATGTTCAGAAGGTTGCTGAGTTCATCTTCAGCGACAAGGTTCTGGACAACATGGTCTCGAACGGCGCAATCTCGCCTCACAAGACCTTCGACCCAGCGAAGTACCCTAACGCTCTGAACAAGAAGATCGGTGAGGCCATGGCTGCTGCTGCAGTATTCGGCTTCGACGGCTCTGACCAGATGCCTTCAGAGGTAAACGCTGAGTTCTGGGCTGCAGGCACCGACTACGTTGCCGGACGCATCACCTGGGATGAAGCTGCTGCGCGAATCGACGCAAAGTACTAAACCCAACTGATACTCAGTAATGGGTCTCAAATGAAGGCTGCTGCCGAGGACGAAAGTTCCTCGGCAGCAGTCTTCAGGGGCCACCCCGCGAGTGGCGAAATAAATTAAGTTTCACTAGCATCAGCATCCATAGGAGTTTCAAATGGACCCACTCTTGAGTGACGTACTCTTCGGCATCTTTGCCGTCATCCTGGGTACCGCCGCGACTCTCGGCCTCTACTGGCTCCTCGATCGTCTGGTCCACCTCTTTCCAGCAAAGCTTCAAGACCGAATCAAGTCGCTTGGCTTCTTGCTACCGGCCGCGACCCTGCTCATCCTCGTTCTCGTGTTGCCTCTGATCAACACCGTGGTGTGGTCGTTCATGGATGACAAAGTCAAGACTTTTGTGGGCTTCGACAACTACATAGCCCTTTTCACCTCGCCAGATTTCTTGAATATTCTTTTCAATAACTTGCTCTGGGTTCTGATCGTGCCAGCGGTCACCGTTGCACTAGGCATCATGTTTGCAAACCTTGGCAATCAAGTTGGCCCGACCCGAGAAAAAATCTTCAAGTCCCTAATTTTCATGCCAATGACCATCAGCTTCGTCTCCGCTTCGACCATCTGGGGATACCTATACGTAAACCCGGCAGCGGGCCGACCAAAGATCGGTCTCCTGAGTGCTTTAGTCGAGTTTTTCGGAGGTACTCCGCTCAACTGGATGCAGATTGACACCGGTCGGCTAAACACCTTCCTGCTCATGGCAGTAATCGTTTGGCTGCAGGTCGGCTATTCCATGGTGATTATTTCGGCTGGAATCAAAGCAGTACCAGAAGAAACCATCGAGGCTGCGCGCATCGATGGAGCTAATGGACTTCAGGTTTTCTTCAGAATCATCGTTCCTCAGATCTCGGCCACCATCATGTCGGTATTCGTTACCGTGCTGATTCTCGTCATGAAGGTGTTCGACATCGTGCTTGCCATGACCGGCGGTAACTTCAACACCAACGTGCTCGCCTTTGAGTACTACAAGCAGTTCTTCGTGGACTCTAACCTCGGCCCAGCCTCGGCCGTGGTCACAATCCTCTTGATTTTGATCGCCCCACTGATGTGGTTGCAGATCAGAACCGTTCGTCACCAGGAGAGCCTCCGATGAAAACTTTCATGAACAAGCTGGCAAAACTGAAAATCGGTAGCACCCTTGCACTCTTGATTTTGACCGGAATCTGGTCAATCCCTACGGTAGGACTTTTGGTCACATCCCTGCGTCGTCGCGACATGGCCGAAGTTTCTCCCTGGTGGGATGCGATTTTCAAGCCTCTTGAGCAGGCATGGTCGATAGACGCCTACACGAACTCCCTTGCGAGTGGAGGAATGTTCAACGCGTTAGTAAACACTCTCGTGGTGACCATTCCTTCGGTTATCCTGCCGCTCCTCGTGGCTGCTAACGCCGCATTCGCATTCACATTTATCGAGTTCAAAGGTCGCGAAATTTACTTCGCGATCATCGTTGGCCTGATGATCATCCCGTTGCAGTCGGCCCTGATTCCGGTGCTTCGCGCGATGGTCGCTTTTCAAAAAGCCACACACATTCAGTTGACGGGTAACTTTCCGAGTGCCTGGATTATTCACTGTGCATTCGCGCTTCCACTGGCGATCTACATCTTGCGCAACTACATGCTGTCCCTGCCTTCGTCGCTGATCGAAGCCGCTCGCGTCGATGGTGCCACCTGGTACCAAATCTTCTGGCGACTGGTCATGCCGATGTCGGTGCCGGCACTTGCCTCGTTCGCCATCTTCCAGTTCCTCTGGGTCTGGAACGACTACCTAATCGCATTCATCTTCGTCGGTGAACAAAAGGCCGTCATGACCTATCGACTTTTGAGAATGCTTGGTCAGTACGGCGAGGGTTGGCAAGACGTAGCCGCGGGTTCGTTTATCTCGCTAGTGTTACCGCTCATCATCTTCTTCTCGCTCCAGCGTTACTTCGTTCGCGGACTAACTGCCGGTGCGGTCAAATAGCTGATTCGCTAAAGATGTGGCGGCGCCTGTGCGGGTGCCGCCACATTATTTTTTCGCCGGCGAACTGCATCGAGCGGGTAGAATTTCATTTATTCACGGATGAGGTCGCTGACGACTCCCGTATCACGACCGTTAGGGCCTAACTTGACTCCAACCGAGCTTTCGGCTGCAATCGTGCGCATCCTTGCCGCGCTGCAGTGCTCTGGTGCGCTCGGCGAAGGCTCACTGCCAAGCGAAGTCGTTATCGAGCGGCCCAAAAATCGCGAGCACGGCGATTGGGCGACCAACGTGGCGATGCAGCAGGCCGGCAACTTTGGGGTCAATCCCCGGTCGCTCGCCGAACTGGTATGTGGTCAGTTAGTGGCACTCGCTGAAGTCGAGAAGGCAGAAGTTGCCGGGCCAGGCTTTATCAACATCACGCTGTCGGCCGACGCCGCTGGGGCCATCGCCAAGCAAATCGTCGAGGCTGGCTCCGCTTTTGGTTTTGGTGTCGCCATGACGGGCATCAAACTCAATCTCGAGTTCGTGTCAGCCAACCCGACTGGCCCGATTCACATTGGCGGCACACGCTGGGCGGCTGTCGGAGACAGCCTTGCCCGCATCCTTGAATCTCAGGGTGCTGCCGTAACTCGTGAGTATTACTTCAACGACCACGGTGCACAGATCGACCGGTTCGCTCGTAGCTTGCTCGCTGCCGCGCGAAAGCAGGAAGCTCCAGAAGACGGCTATGCCGGGGCTTACATCGATCAAATCGCACAACAGGTGCTCGATGGCACCGCAGAAGATTTGATTGCGTTGCCAGAAGAATCTGCCCAAGAGGCATTCCGCAGCGCCGGTGTTGCTCTGATGTTTGCCGAGATTCGCGAATCACTGCACGATTTTGGCGTCGATTTTGACGTTTATTTCCACGAGAACTCGCTTTATGAATCGGGTGCGGTCGATCGCGCCATTTCACGGCTTCGCGAACTTGGTCACATATTCGAGGCCGATGGCGCGACTTGGTTGCGTTCGAGCGAATTCGGCGACGACCGCGACCGAGTAATCATCAAGAGCGATGGTGAGGCAGCCTACATCGCTGGTGATCTTGCCTATTACCTTGACAAGCGCGGGCGGGGCTTCGACCGGTGCATCTACATGTTGGGTGCCGACCATCACGGCTATGTGCCGAGAATGATGGCAATGTGCGCCGCCTTTGGCGACACCCCAGGTGTGAATCTTGAGATCATGATCGGTCAGCTCGTGAACTTGGTTCGAGATGGTGAACCCGTTCGAATGTCGAAGCGTGCCGGAACCGTGGTGACCATGGAAGACCTCGTCGAAATCGTTGGCGTGGATGCTGCCCGATACGCACTCGTGCGTTCATCTATCAACTCGCAACTCGACATCGACCTAGCGCTACTTGAGAAGAAGACCAACGACAACCCGGTGTTCTATGTGCAATATGCGCACGCCCGCACTGCTCAAGTCGCCGTCAACGCGGCATCCCTGGGTGTTGATCGCAGCGAGTTTGAACCATCGCTTCTCACGCACGAGAGCGAAGAGGAATTGCTGGCAAAGCTCATCGAGTTGCCGCGAGTTGCCACCACGGCCGCCGAATTCCGCGAGCCACACCGCGTTGCACGCTATCTCGAAGAGGTGGCTGGCGCTTATCACCGCTGGTATGACAACTGCCGTGTGACACCGCTGATCGGGCAGTCCGCCGAAACAATTCACCGCACCAGACTTTGGCTTAACGACGCTGCCGGCGTGGTTTTGCGCAACGGCCTCGGTCTGCTCGGCGTAAGCGCTCCGGAGCGGATGTAGCCGTGAACACTTTCTCACCAGACTGGCTCAAGATTCCGCAGGACCTAAACAAGGTCGACGCCAAGCTGTGGCCTGCCAACTTTGTTCGCAGTGCAGACGGAGATGTTTCGATCGGCGGAGTCGCCGTCAGCGAGTTGACCGCTCAGTTTGGAACCCCGCTTTATGTGCTCGACCAGGCCGACTTCTTTGCTCGTGCCAACCGCGTGAGTCGAGCCCTTTCGGCAGCCGCCGAGTCCATCGGTTCGAAGGCCAAGGTCTATTACGCGGGGAAGGCTTTCCTGTGCACCGAGGTCGCCAGCTGGATTGCTGAACTCGGCATGAACCTTGATGTCGCATCCGGCGGCGAACTCACCGCAGCCTTGGCCGGTGGAGTTGCTCCTGCCCGTATCGGCCTTCACGGCAACAACAAGTCCCTTGCCGAAATCGGTCGAGCCGTTTCGGCTGGTGTTGGTGCGATTGTGATTGACAGCGACATTGAACTAGAGCGCATCGCCTCGGCAGCCCAGGCTCAAGACAAGGTTCAGGCCGTTCGCATCCGAGTTAATGCAGGCGTGCACGCCCACACCCACGAATACTTGGCCACCGCTAGAGAAGATCAGAAGTTTGGGGTGGCGCGTGCCGACGTCCCAGCGATGGTGGCGCGCATCCGCTCGGATAAGCACCTCAAGTTCTTAGGCATCCACTCGCACATCGGTTCGCAGATCTTTGAAGCCGATGGTTTCGTCGAGGCAGCCCGACGATTGATAGCGGTTCATGCCGAACTGAGCGCTGGCGGGGATGTGCCGGAACTCAACCTCGGCGGGGGCTTCGGTATCAACTACACCACTGCCGACAAGGCTCCAGAAATTGAAGACATTGCCTTCAAGATTGCCGCCGGAGTCAAACAGGCCTGCGAGGAACTTGGCGTCGCTATTCCGGTTTTGGCTTTCGAGCCTGGTCGATACATTGTCGGCCCAACCGGCGTCACTCTCTATTCGGTAGGCACCATCAAGGATGTTGCGCTCACCGACGATGGAACAACTCGAGTTCGCAAATACGTGAGCGTCGATGGTGGCATGAGCGACAACGCTCGCCCGAGCCTCTACGGTGCAGACTACACGGTGCGCTTGGTCTCGCGATCTTCGACTGCCGTGCCGGCACAGGTGCGTGTGGTTGGTAAACACTGTGAGAGTGGCGACATCGTCGTGCGCGATGACTATTTGCCAGCGGATGTGGCCAATAATGATGTGCTTGCGGTGGCGGCCACTGGTGCTTACTGCCACTCGCTGGCCAGCAACTACAACTTCTTGACCCGACCTCCAGTTGTGGCGGTGCGGGATGGTCAGGCACGATTGATTGTGCGTGGCGAAACCGAAGCAGACCTTTTCGCTCGCGACGTCAAGTTTCAAGAGCAGCAAGCCAAGACAGCAAGGAACGGCAACGAATGACCGTGATCGAATATCGTCCACTCAGAATCGCCCTGCTCGGTGCCGGTTCGGTTGGCGCACAGGTGGCAAGACTGCTGCTCGAAAACAAGGCTGAGCTCGCCGCACGCGTGGGAGCAGAACTTGAGCTGATCGGGGTCGCGGTGCGTGATTTGTCGGCCAAGCGTTCTGCCGACATCCCAGTGAACCTACTCACCACCGACGCGAGCTCGCTGATCAACAGCGCCGACATCGTGATCGAGGTCATGGGCGGGTTAGAGCCAGCGCGTACCTACATCTTGCAGGCGTTGAACTCGGGCTCGGACGTGATAACCGCCAACAAAGCACTGCTGGCCACCCACGGAACCGAGTTGTTTGACACCGCTGAACAGGTCGGCGCGCAACTTTATTTTGAGGCGGCCGTTGCTGCGGCTATTCCAATCATTCGCCCGCTTCGCGAGTCACTCGCCGGCGACAAGGTCAACCGCATCATGGGCATCGTCAACGGGTCGACCAACTACATTCTCGACCGCATGGATTCGGCCGGCCTGACCCTCGAGGCCGCGATGTCCGAAGCCACAGAACTCGGTTATCTCGAAGCAGACCCGACTCTCGATGTCGAGGGTTATGACGCATCGCAGAAGATTGCAATATTGGCCGCGCTCGCGTTCCACACCGAGGTTCCGCTCGATCACGTCTATCGAGAAGGCATCACCAAGATCACAAAGCAGCAGATGACCGCGGCGCGTGAAAACGGCTATGTCATCAAGTTGTTGGCCATCGCCGAACGAATCAACGCGGATGATGCAGGGGAGCAGGGCGTAAGCGCTCGCGTTTATCCCGCTCTGGTTCCGCGCGAGCATCCGCTGGCCGCAGTTCGTGGCGCCTTCAACGCGGTCTTCGTCGAAGCCGAAGCCGCCGGATCTCTCATGTTCTATGGCTCGGGTGCCGGTGGAACGCAGACCGCATCTGCGGTGCTCGGTGACCTGGTTTCGGCCGCCAAGCGACACGTTGCCGGTGGCCCAGGCTTGGCTGACTCTGTGCACGCAAACCTTCCTGTGCTGCCGATCGACCGCATCAACACTCGCTACCAAATCACGATTCAAGCCAAAGACCAGCCGGGTGTTCTGGCGCAGATTGCCAACCTGTTCGCGCAACACGGTGTTTCAGTCGAAACCGTCGAGCAATCGGTCAACCCGGCCAAGGCGGGAGTTACTCCAACCGCTAGTCTGATGATTGGAACGCACGAAGCAACTGACGCTTCGTTGTCCGCAGTCGTAACTTCTCTCGCCGCCAGCGACGCCGTCGAGTCAATAACCTCAGTTATCCGAGTGGAAGGTCTCTAGTGGCTCACCAATGGCGCGGCGTTATTCGCGAATACTTTGATCGTCTTGACGTCGATGCTTCGACCCCGATCATCACGCTGGGCGAGGGTGGCACTCCTCTGGTTGCCGCACCAGCCCTCGCCAAGTTGGTTGGCGCGGCCGAGGTATATCTCAAGGTTGAAGGTATGAACCCGACCGGTTCGTTCAAAGATCGCGGCATGACCATGGCCGTTTCGAAAGCAGTTGGGCACGGGGCAAAGGCCGTCATCTGTGCCTCGACCGGAAACACTTCGGCGTCGGCTGCTGCCTATGCTGCCGCAGCCGGAATCCAATCGGTGGTTCTCGTTCCTGAGGGCAAAATCGCGCTCGGAAAGCTGAGCCAGGCCGTCGCCCACAAGGCGCAAATCCTTCAGGTTCAGGGCAACTTCGACGACTGCCTCGATCTTTCGCGCGGACTCGCCGACAAATACCCCGTGCACCTGGTCAACTCGGTAAATCCTGATCGAATCGAAGGTCAGAAAACCGCCGCGTTCGAGGTTGTCGAACGCCTTGACCGCGCTCCAGACATCCATGTTCTGCCGGTCGGTAACGCAGGAAACTACTCTGCCTACTTCAAGGGCTACCTAGAGGAATTCAACGCTGGCGTCATCAAGCAGGTGCCGAAGATGTGGGGCTTCCAGGCCGACGGATCGGCTCCATTTGTCTATGGCACTCCGGTGAAAAACCCAGACACCATCGCAACCGCGATTCGCATCGGAAACCCAGCATCGTATGAACTCGCCCTGAGTGCACGCGAGTGCTCGCTCGGCATGTTCGGCTCGGTTCTCGATGAAGAAATTCTTTGGATGCACCGCTTCTTGTCTCAGGAAGTCGGCGTGTTTGTCGAACCATCGTCGGCCACGGGTGCAGCTGGTTTACTCAAGCAGTCGCGCGCGGGCGAGGTTCCAGCCGGCTCGGTAATCGTGGTAACCGTAACCGGTCACGGCCTCAAAGACCCGATGTGGGCGCTAAAAACCGAATCCGGTGAAGAAATCGTGCCAACCGTGGTGCCAAACAACGCGGATGAAGTTGCCGAAAGATTGGGTCTCGCATAGTGATTCCACTCGGGCGCAAGGTCACGGTCAAGGTTCCCGCAACGTCGGCGAACCTCGGGCCTGGCTTTGACACGCTCGGAATGGCGCTCTCGTTCTATGACGAGTTGACCGTCGAAGTTGTCACCGAGACCACCCAGGTAGAGGTCATCGGTGAGGGTGCCGGAGAGGTTCCGACCGACTCGAGCAACCTAGTGGTTCGCTGCATCGAGCACACTTTCAAGTGGTTCGACCAGAAACTACCAAACCTCAAGTTGGTTGCTCACAACAACATCCCGCACAGTCGTGGAATGGGTTCTTCTGGCGCTGCAGTGGTTGCCGGCATCATGGCGGCCAAGGGCTTACTCGAGGGCATCCTAGAAATCACTTCGCAGCAGTTGCTTGAACTAGCCACCGAGCTGGAGGGGCACCCGGACAACGTCGCACCCGCGCTATTCGGCGGTCTCACCATCGCCTGGGAAGACGAGCGCGGCCCGCACCACAAGAAACTTTTTGTGCACCGTGGCGTCTCGCCACTCGAGTTGGTTCCGAATCACAAGATGTCAACATCCTTGGCTCGCTCGCTGCAACCGGAATCGGTGCCTCACGATGACGCGGTCTTCAATGTTTCGCGTTCGGCGCTCTTGATTGCCGCGCTCACTCAGAGCCCAGAGCTTTTGCTGTCGGCGACAGAAGATCGACTTCACCAGGATTATCGTGCCGCAGCCATGCCAGAGACCGAGGCCGTCATTCAACTCATGCGCTCTAAAGGCCATGCCGCTGTCGTCTCCGGAGCAGGTCCTTCGGTTCTCGTGCTGGCCAGCGACCCCCTAGAGCGCATTGAAGCGGCCAAACTGGCGGAAGATAATTATCCACAGTGGCGCGCGCTTTTGCTTGCCGTGGACTTTAAAGGTGCTACTGTAGTGGTGCACCAAGATTCAAAAGCAGGAACCGGCGGCAACTAAGCCCCGACTGCGATTGGTGAAATCCTCGCAAATCATGCGACCTGCGCATACCAGCGCACAAGCGGTGACTACCTCTCAAAACGAAAACGTTCACCGCAGGAAACCTAAGAAAGAGCTATAGACCAAATGGATGAAATCCAAAACGAATCCCAGCCGGTTCGCAAGAGCCGTCGCGTAACGGCAGAGCCTGGTTCGGCACCGATCGAATCGGGCGCTTCGAGCAGCGACTCAGCTAAAAGCGAGTCAGCACCGCGCCAGCGCCGCTCCCGTGCAGCTGCCGCCGACTCGGCACCCTCAGAAGCCTCGGCGCCAGCCGGCGACGCATCCTCGTCTTCCGATAGCGAAGGTGGCGAGCGCCAGAACAACCGCAACCGTGACCGTCGTCGCGGCGGCAACGGAGGCAATGACCGTCAGAACTCTGAGGGTTCGAACGACTCGTCGAACGACTCAGACGGTGACCGCCAGAACTCGGGTGGCAACGACCGTCGCGAGCGCAGCCGCGATCGCGACTTTGACGACGACCGTCGTGGTGGTGGCCGCAACCGCAACCGCAACCGTTACCGTGATCGCGACCGTCGTCGCGGCGGCAACGGCGGAGGCAACGACCGCGATGAGGTCGAGCCAGAAATCTCGCCAGACGACGTACTCGTAACTGTTGCCGGCATCCTTGATGTTCTCGAGAACTACGCATTCGTGCGCACCACCGGTTATCTGCCAGGACCAAACGACGTTTACGTTTCGCTCGGTCAGGTCAAGAAGTATGGCCTGCGCAAGGGTGACGCGGTCGTCGGTGCCATTCGCCAGCCACGCGAAGGCGACAATCAGGGTCGCCAAAAGTTCAACGCAATTGTTCGCATCGACTCGATCAACGGTTTGACCGTCGAACAGGCCCACGCCCGCGTCGAATTCGGCAAGTTGACTCCGCTTTATCCGCAGACCCGTCTTCGCCTCGAGACTGAAGCAAACAAGCTTTCGACTCGCATCATCGACCTCGTCTCGCCAATCGGTAAGGGTCAGCGCGGTCTAATCGTGTCCCCACCAAAGGCAGGAAAGACCCTCGTTCTGCAGGCAATCGCAAATGCCATCGCGGTTAACAACCCAGAGGTTCACTTGATGGTCGTTCTGGTTGACGAGCGCCCTGAAGAAGTCACCGACATGCAGCGCACCGTCAAGGGCGAGGTAATTGCCTCGACCTTCGACCGCCCTGCCGAAGACCACACCACCGTTGCCGAGCTCGCCATCGAGCGTGCTAAACGCCTGGTCGAACTGGGTCACGACGTTGTCGTACTGCTTGACTCGATCACCCGCCTCGGTCGCGCATACAACCTGAGTGCACCGGCTTCCGGTCGTATCCTCTCGGGTGGTGTCGACTCTTCAGCGCTCTACCCACCAAAGCGCTTCTTCGGTGCTGCTCGCAACATCGAGGATGGCGGCTCGCTCACCATCCTTGCCACCGCACTGGTCGAAACCGGTTCGAAGATGGACGAAGTTATCTTCGAAGAGTTCAAGGGAACCGGAAACATGGAGCTTCGCCTGTCGCGTTCACTCGCCGACAAGCGCATCTTCCCGGCCGTCGACGTCAACGCATCGGGCACCCGACGCGAAGAAATGCTCATGGCGCCAGACGAAACCAAGATCATCTGGAAGCTTCGCCGCGCACTTGCCGGTCTGGAGCAGCAGCAGGCACTCGAGCTCGTTCTCAACCGCCTCAAGGAAACCTCGAGCAACGTCGAGTTCCTGATGCAGGTTCAGAAGTCGATGCCGGTTCCTTCGGGTTCAGACGGAGAGTAAATGCTTGACTCAGTCCAGCCGCTGCTGGCTGAACACGCGGCTCTCCAAGAGCAACTCTCGGATGCTTCGGTTCACGCCAACCCGGCGCTAGCCAAAAAGCTCAATCGACGATACTCCGAACTGAGTGCGATTGTCGCCACCTACAACTCGGTGAACGAACTTAACGGCGACCTCGCTGCGGCAAAGGAATTTGCCAAAGAAGATGAGTCGTTTGCCGAGGAGATTCCCTCGATCGAAGAGCGTTTGACCATTGCGGTCGAAAAGCTTCGTCGACTTTTGATTCCTCGCGACCCCGACGACGGCCGCGATGTAATCATGGAAATCAAGGCGGGCGAAGGTGGTGCCGAGTCGGCGCTATTCGCAGCCGATCTGCTTCGCATGTACATCCAGTACGCCAACTCGAAGGGTTGGAAAACCGAGATTCTCGACAAGAACGAGAGCGACCTCGGTGGTTACAAGGATGTTCAAATTGCAATCAAGTCGAACGCGACCGACCCAGCCGATGGCGTTTGGGCTCACCTGAAGTATGAGGGTGGCGTGCACCGCGTTCAGCGCGTTCCGGTAACCGAAACTCAGGGCCGCATCCACACCTCTGCCGCAGGCGTTCTGGTGTTTCCAGAGGTAGACGCGCCTGAAGAGGTTGAGATCAGCCAGAACGATCTGCGCATCGACGTTTACCGTTCATCCGGTCCTGGTGGTCAGTCAGTCAACACCACAGACTCGGCAGTTCGCATCACCCACCTTCCAACCGGAATCGTGGTTGCGATGCAGAACGAAAAGTCTCAGTTGCAAAACAAGGAAGCGGCCATGCGCGTTTTGCGCGCGCGCATCCTTGCGGCTCAGCAGGAAGCACTCGAGGCCGAACTGAGCGCTGCTCGCAAGTCGCAGGTCAAGTCGGTCGACCGTTCCGAGCGCATCCGCACCTACAACTTTCCAGAGAACCGTATCGCCGATCACCGCACCGGCTACAAGGCTTATAACCTCGACCAGGTCATGGATGGCGCGCTCGAACCGGTGGTTCAATCGGCCATTCAAACCGACGAAGAAGCCAGACTCGCAGCGCTGAACGAAAAATAATGACCAGCGTCAAGGCGTTTTTGAAGCAGGCAACCGAGCGCTTTGAAGCGGCCGGAATCGAATCGGCCGAGGTAGATGCTGAACTTTTAGTTTGCTTCCTCACCGAGCTGAACCGGGGTGAACTTGCAGCCAAACTTGCGGTTGCGGACTTTGAACTAAACGCCGAAGTCGCCGAACGTCTCGAAGAGTTTGCTATTCGGCGCGAAGCACGCGAACCGTTGCAACATCTCACCGGCGAAGCCCACTTTCGCAACATCACCATCAAGGTTGGCAAAGGCGTTTTTGTGCCGAGGCCAGAAACCGAATGGGTCACCGGCCTAGCGGTTGACGCAGTCAAGCTTGTCGCGACTGCCGAACCAATTGTCTTCGATCTTTGTGCTGGTTCGGGAGCGATCGGGCTGGCCATCGCAAGTGAGGTTGCTAATGCCAGGGTCATCGGCATCGAGAAATCCCCGGATGCCTTTGCCTACACAAGTGCGAACTACGAGCTTCTCGCACCGAACAGAGGCTCGGCCATCCTGGGTGATTTGAGCGAAGCGCCGCACTCGTTTGACGGGCTTGTCGACGTGGTGATTAGCAACCCGCCATACATTCCCGACGAGATGATTCCGGTCTATCCGGAGGTAGCCCTGCACGATCCCGGTCTTGCGCTCTACGGCGGCAACGATGGCCTCGACGTGGTGCGCGTGGTCAGTCAAACCGCAAAACGTCTGCTGCACCAAGGTGGCACGCTAGTTATCGAGCACGCCGACATGCAGGGCGAAGCGGTGCGCCATTTACTATTGAATGACGGGTGGCGACAGGTTCGCACCCATCAGGATTTCAACGGCAGAGACCGAGCAGCCACGGCTGTTCGCTAGTTCAGGAGGCACAGTGGAGCGCATTTATGACTGCTCAATCGACACCGACCTGCTAACTGGGATGCGGCTCGCCAAGGCTTCTCTCGGTCGCCACGAACTAGTGGTGCTGCCCACTGACACCGTCTATGGGCTCGGCTGCGATGCGTTTTCGGCTAAGGGTGTTAGTGCGTTGCTTGCCGCCAAGGGTCGCGGCCGCCAGTCGCCGCCACCAGTTTTGATTCCGAACATTTCGACCATGCGTGCGCTAGCCGAACACGTGCCCGCCGCCGCAATCAAGTTGGCTGAAACCTTCTGGCCAGGCGCTCTCACGCTGATTTTGCGCTCGCAGCCTTCGCTGAGCTGGGACCTTGGTGAAACCATGGGCACAGTCGCGCTGCGCATGCCAGATCACAAGATTGCCTTGGCCCTGCTCGAAGAGGTCGGTCCACTTGCGGTTTCGAGCGCTAACCTCACCGGTGAACCGGCTGCGGTAACTTGCCAGCAGGCAGAAGGCTACTTAGGCGCTAACGTCAAGGTCTATCTCGATGGCGGCCCGAGCCCGAAAGGCGAGGCTTCGACCATCCTCGATCTGACCGCGCTGACCATCGACCATGAGTTAGACGCGGATGCTGCTAAAGGCAAGATTCGAGTGGTCAGAAATGGCGCGCTTTCGGTTGCCAAGATTCGTTCCGTGGTGGGCGACCTGCTGGAAGCCGACGCCTAGTGCGCGCCTATTTTCTGATGTTTCTAGTGGCCGGTTTGGTCACCTTTTTTGCCACCCATCTGGTGAGGCGCTTTGCCGCAAGACGCAACCTGCACCTCGAAATCCGCGAGCGCGATGCTCACAAGGTTCCGACGCCACGACTCGGCGGACTCGCCATGTATGCGGGCTTCATGGTCACCATCCTGGTTGCTTGGCCTCTGGGGTGGTTTTCGGCAGTTTTCGCAAACCCAGCCCAGGTGCTGGCAATCATCGCCGCTGTCACGCTCATTACCGCGATCGGCGTGCTCGACGACCTCTATGACCTCGACTGGACCCTCAAACTGGCCGGCCAATTCATAGTCGCCGGCATCATCGCCTGGCAGGGCGTGCAAATCATTTCGCTGCCGATTTCTGGGCTCACAATCGGTTCTTTCGGTATCAGCCTGATCGCAACGGTTTTCATCACGGTGCTGGTCATGAACGCCGTCAACTTTATCGACGGACTCGACGGGCTGGTTGCCGGGGTCGTCTTCATCGGCACCGCAGTTTTCTTCGCCTACACCTACCTTCTCGCGCAGGAAATCTCGCCTACCAACTACTTCAACCTCGCCGGTCTGATTTCGGCAATTGTGCTCGGAATGTGTGCGGGATTCTTGCCGCACAACTGGCATCGAGCCAAGATCTTTATGGGTGACAGCGGTGCCTATCAGCTCGGTCTGTTGATGGCCGTCTCGGCTCTGGCCGTGACCGGTCAGGTCGACCCAGGCGTGCTCACCCGAAACGACGTCATCCCTGCGCTTTTGCCATTGGTCTTGCCACTCAGCATCCTGATTTTGCCACTGCTCGACTTTGCCTTAGCAGTGGTTCGTCGACTACGTGCCGGAAAGTCGCCGTTCAGCGCCGACCGCAAACACCTGCACCACCGACTTCAAGACTTTGGCCACTCACATCTCGGCTCGGTAATTGTTTTCTATGTCTGGACCACGCTGATCTCGACCACCTGCCTGCTGTTTTACTTCATCCCAGGGCGCTTGGTTCTGGTCTACTTCTTCGTCGGCCTGCTCGGATGCTGCGCATACACGCTTTGGCCGCTGCTGCGTTCGCGCGCTCAACAAGGAAAGGCATCATGACTCGAGCCACCAACAACAACGAACTCTTCAAGCAGGTTCTCAAGCAAGGAACGCTGCTCGGTCTCGCGATTGCCACGCTCGGTGCGACTCTCGGCTTTCTGGTGGCAGGGGATCAGGGCACGGTCAGCGCTCTGATTGGTGCCGCTATCGCTATCAGCTTCAACGGTCTGACCGCGCTGTCGGTTTGGATTGGTTCTAAGCTGCCGATCGGCGGTTTCTACGGCATCGTTCTTGGCGGTTGGATCTTCAAAATCGTGCTTTTCATGATCGCGATTGGTTTGTTGCGCAATGCCGAGTTCATTCATGGGCCAACCCTGTTCTTTTCTCTCGTAGCAGCGATTCTCGGTGGTTTGAGCATCGATGCCATTGCGGTTTTGCGCGCCAGAATCCCCATCGTCGAAACCAAGTAGCTCCTTCGTTGAAACCAAGTAGCTCCTTCGACCGAAAAGTCGAAAAAAAAGTCTAAAAAAGCCCGTTCTGGCGGTCATTAGGGACTTTTTTCGCGAGGCTTTGCTGTTAGACTTTGAGCATCACCCAGCGAAGTTTTTGGGTGAAGCACACTGTAAATCGCCGCAAGGATAAGCCTTGCCCCGAAACAGGAGTTTGAGCTGTTCACTAACGCCCTCAACTTGCTTGTCACGGCTTCGTCATCTGGCGAGTCAGACAGTGGCTTTCACGCTCCCTCCATCGACGAGTTTTATCCCGAAATCATCGCCTTCGACGGCACCCCTTTTGCGCTGAACCGCATCATGCTCATCCGCTTGATTGTCGTCGCCGCCTTGATCATTCTGTTCTGGCTGGTCTCCAACAAGTTCAAGAAGGCAAGCGTCACCCAAAACTTTGTTCCTGGTCGGTTCCAGCTCATGGGTGAGATCGCGCTCAACTTCGTTCGCAGCAACATCGCTCACGAACAGCTCGGCAAGAAAGACGGCGACCGCTTTCTGCCGCTGCTAACCACGATCTTCTTCACGGTTTTCGGCATGAACATCACCGGAATCATCCCAGGTTTCAACATCGCTGGAACCTCGGTCATCGGTCTGCCAATCGTTCTCGCGCTCGCCGCCTATGTCACGTTCATCTATGCGGGCGTCAAGCACCACGGCATCAAGTTCTTCAAGATTGCAACTGTGCCCTCTGGCGTTCCAGCAGCGTTCTTGCCTCTCGTGTTCGTCATTGAGCTGCTCTCGACATTCATTCTTCGCCCGGTCACTCTCGCTTTGCGTTTGACCATGAACATGATTGCGGGCCACTTGTTGCTCGTGCTCTGTTTCTCGGCGACCTGGTTCTTCTTCTTCAGCGCTGACGGCTGGTTCAAGCTATTCGGCGCGGGAACATTCCTGTTCGGCTTCGTCTTCACGCTCTTCGAGCTGCTGGTGGCGTTCCTGCAGGCCTACGTATTCACTCTGCTGACGACGGTTTACATCCAGTTGTCGCTGGCGGATGATCACTAAGGGTTCTGGCGGCCGCTAGAGCTCAATTTCAGAAGGGAAACACAAATGGAAAGCACTCTCGCTATCGCAGACCTCGCCTCGCTCGGCTACGGTCTCGCAGCAATCGGCCCTGGCATCGGTGTAGGTCTCGTAGTTTCGAAGACCATCGAATCGATCGCTCGTCAGCCTGAACTTGCTGGACGTCTACAGGTCACCATGTGGCTTGGTATCGCCTTCACCGAAGCCCTCGCGCTTATCGGTCTGGCAACCCCATTCATCTTCTAGTCACTATTACCAACTAAGAGGACTATCAGCGTGATTACAAACATCGTTCTGGCCGCAGCGGAGGCAACAAAGAACCCGCTACTGCCTGAAAACTACGACCTGTTCTGGTCGTCGGTTGTCTTTGTGATCTTGCTTACTTTCTTCTGGTTCAAGGTTCTTCCTGGTTTCAAGAAGACCTTGGATGAGCGCACCGAAGCTATCGAGGGACGCCTGGCTGCCGCCGAGCGTGCCCAGGCTCAAGTCGCCGAGAAGACTGCCGAGATTGAGAAGGCTCAAGAGAACTCCCGCGCCGAAGCCGCTTCGATTCGTGAAGCTGCCCGTGCCGAAGGAGTTGCCATCTTGGCCGAACTCAAGGAGCAGGCGAACCAGGAAGCCGCTCGCATCACTGCGACCGCTAAGGCCCAGATTGAGGCAGAGCGCCAAGCCGCTTTGGTTTCGCTGCGCGCCGAGGTAGGCACACTGGCCATCGACCTTGCTTCGCAGGTGGTCGGAGCCAGCCTCAAGAATGACAAAGTCGCATCCGGAGTGGTCGACTCGTTCTTGGCTGAACTCGAATCGAGCGAAAAGGCTAGCAAGGGCAAAGGCAAGTAATGGCAAGTTCAACCAGACAGGCATTGGCTGCAGCCAAAGAAGCGGTCACCCCGCTTCTTAAAGGCGCGGACCTGCGTTTTGCCGAAGAGCTGTTCACCATTGGTGCATCGGTTGCTTCGTCGATTCAGTTGCGAAACCTACTCTCCGACCCTTCGGGAGAAGCAAAGGCTAAAGCCGGAGCGTTGACGGCCGTTTTTGGCAAGTCCGTTTCGAAAGACGCCCTCGCATTCGCCAACACTCTGTCTGGACTTCGCTGGTCTAAGGGCTCCGACTTGGTTTCGGCTTTCGAGCAGCTCGGTGTCTACACCGTCGCGTCGATCGCTGCCAAGACAGGCACCTTGAGCCAGCTCGAAGACGAACTTTTCGCTGCTCGTCAGGTTGTCGACTCCGATCAGGAGCTGCAGCAAGCACTTTCTTCGCGTCAGGCAAGCGTCGAGTCCAAGTTGGCGCTCGTGGCAGGTCTGTTCGGCAAGAAGCTGAGCGCCGCGGCATCCCTGTTGGTTCGATTCGCGGTTGTCGGATCGCGTCACCAGAAGCTGAGCGAAGTGCTCGAGCAGTTCGGCAAGCAGGTTTCGGCCGTGGCTAGCCGTTTGGTGGCAACCGTGACCGTCGCCCAGCCGCTAAGCGCCGCACAGATCAAGAAGTTGGAGTCAACCCTGAGCGCAAGCTACGGGCAAGAACTAAACCTAAACGTCGAAATCGACCCAAGCATCCTCGGTGGTGTGAAGGTGCAGGTTTCGGGACAAGTCATCGACGGAAGCATTGCAAACCGTCTAAACCAAGCAAAGTTGCAACTCGCCTAGGCGAACTAAGACCAACCGGGCTGCGGCCCAGAAGATGAGGAACGAGATGGCAGATCTAAAAATCAGCCCGAACGAGATTCGTGATGCGCTGAAGGACTTTGTAAAGTCCTACGAGCCAACCAAGGCTTCGCGCACCGAGGTCGGACACGTAATCGACGCCGGTGACGGTATCGCGCACGTAGAAGGACTTCCAAGCGCGATGGCTAACGAGCTGCTCAAGTTTGCCGATGGCACCCTTGGACTAGCTCTGAACCTCGACGAGCGCGAGATCGGAACCGTTGTTCTCGGAAACTTCGAGGGCATCGAAGAGGGAATGGAAGTTCACCGCACCGGTGAAGTTCTCTCGGTTCCAGTCGGCGACAAGTTCCTCGGTCGCGTGGTTGATCCACTAGGTAACCCAATCGACGGACTCGGCGACATCAAGGCAGAGGCACGTCGCGCCCTCGAGCTTCAGGCTCCTGGCGTTATGGCCCGCAAGTCTGTCCACGAGCCGCTTCAGACCGGTATCAAGGCAATCGACGCCATGATTCCAGTCGGTCGCGGACAGCGTCAGCTGATCATCGGCGACCGCCAGACCGGAAAGACCGCAATCGCGGTCGACACCATCATCAATCAGAAGGCCAACTGGGCCTCGGGTGACCCAAAGAAGCAGGTTCGCTGCATCTATGTAGCTATCGGTCAAAAGGGTTCGACCATCGCAGCCGTCAAGGGTGCGCTTGAAGAAGCCGGCGCAATGGAGTACACCACCATCGTGGCTTCGCCTGCGTCAGACCCAGCGGGCTTCAAGTACCTCGCTCCTTACACCGGCTCGGCCATCGGTCAGCACTGGATGTATGGCGGCAAGCACGTTCTGATCATCTTCGATGACCTGTCAAAGCAGGCCGAGGCCTACCGTGCAGTTTCGCTTCTGCTTCGCCGCCCACCGGGCCGCGAGGCATACCCGGGCGACGTGTTCTACCTACACTCCCGCCTGCTCGAGCGTTGTGCCAAACTCAACGACGAACTTGGTGGAGGTTCGATGACCGGTCTTCCAATCATCGAAACCAAGGCAAACGACGTTTCGGCCTACATTCCAACCAACGTGATTTCGATCACCGACGGCCAGATCTTCTTGCAGAGCGACCTGTTCAACTCGAACCAGCGTCCGGCAATCGACGTCGGTATCTCGGTTTCGCGTGTTGGTGGTGCCGCTCAGGTCAAGGGCATCAAGAAGGTTTCGGGAACCCTAAAGCTCGAGCTCGCTCAGTACCGCGCCCTCGAAGCATTCGCAATGTTCGCAAGCGACCTGGATGCTGCTTCGCGTCAGCAGCTGGCTCGTGGTGCGCGTTTGATGGAGCTTCTGAAGCAGCCTCAGTACTCGCCATACCCAGTCGAAGAGCAGACCGTTTCGGTTTGGGCCGGAACCACCGGCAAGCTCGACGAGGTTCCTGTCGAAGACGTGCTTCGCTTCGAGTCAGAATTGCTCGACTACCTGCGTCGCAACTCCAAGGTTCTAGACACCATCCGTGAGACCAACGATCTCAAGGACGACACCGTCGCCGAACTCGAAAAGGCTGTCGCAAAGTTCAAGAAGACCTTCGCAACCAAGGCCGGCACTCCACTGGCATCTTCGGCAACCGCATCCTCGTTGGATGAAGAGGATGTTCAGCAGGAGAAGATCGTCAAGCAGCGCAAGCGCAAGTAAAGACGATTACGGACGAAAGGTAAGACATGGGAGCGCAACTTCGGGTCTATAGGCAGAAAATCAAGTCTGCCCAGACGACCAAGAAGATCACTCGCGCCATGGAGTTGATCTCGGCATCGCGCATCTACAAGGCGCAGCAGCGTGTCGCATCATCGACCCCATACTCGCGTGCGGTTACTCGCGCCGTGTCGGCTGTCGCAACCTACTCGAACGTCGACCATCCGCTCACCACCGAGCCAGCGGTCATCGAGCGTGCGGCGATCGTAATCTTCACCAGCGACCGAGGTTTGGCCGGAGCGTTCTCATCGAACGTGCTCAAAGAGGCCGAACAGCTAACCGCATTGCTTCGTGAACAGGGCAAGGATGTTGTCTACTACCTGGTTGGCCGCAAAGCCGTCGGTAACTTCAACTTCCGCAAGCGTTCCTCGCTTCGCAGTTGGATCGGCGGCACCGACCTGCCTCAGTTCGACACCGCGAAAGAGATCGCTGATGAAGTTGTTGGACTATTCAACACTCCCGCTAGCGAGGGCGGCGTCGACGAGATTCACCTGGTCTACAACCGCTTTGTCTCGATGATCGCTCAGGTTCCCGAGGTCGTGCGACTTCTTCCACTCGAAGTGGTCGAGGGCGTCGATGCTCCTGCCGACAACGAGGTTTTCCCGCTCTACGAGTTCGAGCCAGACGTGACCAAGGTGCTTGACGCTCTGCTTCCGGTTTACATCGAGAGCCGCATCTTCAACGCGATGCTGCAGAGCGCAGCATCCGAGCACGCCGCCCGTCAAAAGGCCATGAAGTCGGCGACCGACAACGCAGACAAACTCATCAAGAACTACACCCGCCTTAGCAACGCTGCCCGTCAGGCAGAAATTACCCAGCAGATTTCCGAGATTGTTGGTGGAGCAGACGCACTTGTCACCACCGATGACGACAACTAAGAGAAAGAAAGAGACATGGCGACCAAGAAGAAGGCAGAAGCCACCGTGGCAACCGGGCGTATCGCTCGAGTCACCGGTCCAGTGGTTGACATCGAGTTCCCACACGATGCCATCCCAGCGATCTATAACGCTCTGACCACTGAGATCGACCTAAACGGTGAGAAGACCACCCTGACCCTCGAGGTAGCTCAGCACCTTGGCGACGACCTAGTTCGCGCCATCGCTCTGAAGCCAACCGACGGTCTGGTTCGTGGCGGCACCGTTTCTGACACCGGCGCGCCAATCTCGGTGCCTGTCGGAGATGTCACCAAGGGCAAGGTTTTCAACGTTGTCGGTGAGGTGCTCAACGGCAAGCCTGGCGAAAAGATCGAGGTCAAGGAGACCTGGCCGATTCACCGCACGCCACCTGCATTCGACCAGCTCGAGTCGAAGACCCAGATGTTCGAGACCGGTATCAAGTCGATCGACTTGCTTACCCCATACGTGCTCGGTGGAAAGATTGGTCTTTTCGGTGGTGCCGGTGTTGGTAAGACCGTTCTGATTCAGGAAATGATTTACCGCGTGGCAGAAGACCACGACGGTGTGTCGGTGTTCGCCGGTGTTGGTGAGCGTACCCGTGAAGGTAACGACCTCATCGATGAAATGACCGAATCGGGCGTCATCGACAAGACCGCCCTCGTGTTTGGCCAGATGGATGAGCCACCAGGCACCCGTCTTCGCGTCGCTCTTTCGGCACTGACCATGGCGGAGTACTTCCGCGATGTTCAGAAGCAGGACGTGCTGTTGTTCATCGACAACATCTTCCGCTTCACCCAGGCCGGTTCAGAGGTTTCGACCCTTCTCGGTCGCATGCCTTCGGCCGTGGGTTACCAGCCGAACCTCGCCGACGAGATGGGTCTGCTCCAGGAGCGAATCACTTCGACCCGTGGTCACTCGATTACCTCGCTTCAGGCTATCTACGTGCCTGCTGACGACTACACCGACCCAGCCCCGGCAACCACATTTGCTCACTTGGATGCGACCACCGAACTTTCGCGTGAAATCGCGTCGAAGGGTCTCTACCCAGCAATCGACCCGCTGACCTCAACCTCACGTATTCTCGACCCTCGCTACATTGCGAAGGACCACTATGAGACTGCGACTCGAGTCAAGGCAATTCTGCAGAAGAACAAGGAACTTCAGGAGATCATCGCCATCCTCGGTGTTGAAGAGCTTTCCGAAGAAGACAAGGTCACCGTATCGCGTGCCCGTCGCATCCAGCAGTTCCTTTCGCAGAACACTTACATGGCAGAGAAGTTCACCGGTGTGAAGGGTTCGACTGTTCCGCTCAAGGACACCATCGAAGGTTTCGCTGCCATCGCAAACGGTGACCTCGACCACGTGGCTGAGCAGGCATTCTTCAACGTCGGTGGCCTCGACATGGTCATGGCGAACTGGGATCGCATTCAGAAGGAAACCAAGTAAGCATGGCAACCCTTCGTGTCGAACTCGTAGCAGCCGATCGCGCCGTCTGGACTGGCGAGGCCAAAATGGTCGTCGCCAAGACCGTCGAAGGTGAAATCGGTTTGCTACCTGGTCACGAGCCGATGTTGGCCATTCTTGGAGCCGGTGAGGTTCGTATTACCCTCGAAGATGGAACCGGCATCAAGGCGAATGCCGAAGATGGCTTTCTTTCGGTCGAGCATGACGTGGTCACAATCGTGGCCCGTCACGCAGAGCTCGCCTAAACAAGTTCTCAATAGCGAAACCCCGTCCGGTTGGGCGGGGTTTTTCTTTATGGGTTTAGCTCTTGCCGGGCCTCTATTTGTCTTCGGGGGATGGCATGGGCTTTGTCGCCTCCCGCTGTGCTTCGACGATCACTGCGGCATTCTTCGCGCTCGGCTGGTACAACTCGTTCACCACACCCAGGGCACCAGAAATTGCCGAGCCACCACGCCTACCGAGTTTCTTATTGCGAATCATCACTGGGATGCCCACCAGCAGTGCCAGTGTAAAGATAAACCCGAGCGTGAAAATGAGTTCCATTTGGGTGGCCCAGCAAGCTAGGTTAGTCGACTTCTGGGCGGCGCTTAGCAGGGGCTTCGCGACGGTTAGCCGCCGGAACCCATTTCACGTCGCCGCCGTGCTTGATGTTCGCGAAGCGAGCCAAAACAAACAGTAGGTCGCTGAGACGGTTGAGGTATTTTGCTGCAAGAACGCTCACCCCACCATCCGTGTGGCCTTTTTTGGCAGGTTCGGTGCCGTGCTCTTCAATAGCGTGCCAGGTAGCACGTTCGGCACGGCGAACCACGGTGCGAGCCAGGTGCAAACCGGCAGCTAGCCCAGAACCGCCAGGGATGATGAATGAGTCGAGTTTGTCGAGTTGAGCATTGTATTTGTCGATGGCGGCTTCTAGAGCATCGATCCAAGTGACGTCTACCCGAAGTGGTTCGTATTCGTAGTGCTCGTTGAGCGGGTTCGATAGGTCGGCGCCGAGGTCGAACAGGTCATTTTGAATCTGCGAGAGCAGTTGCAGGGTCTCCTCATCGAACTCTCCGTGAGCCAGCGATACCGCCACGCCGATGGCGCTGTTAGCCTCGTCAACGTCGGCATATGCCTCGATTCGAGGATCCGTTTTGCGCACTCTGGAGAAGTTGCTTAGACCGGTCGTACCTTCGTCGCCGGTTCGGGTGTAGATCTTGGTGAGTTTGACCATGCCTCAAGTTTAGGCTTGTAACCATGCTGTTCCTTCTCCCACCATCCGAGTCGAAAGCTGTCGGTGGCGCGGGCTTGACAATTGGGCAGGTCGCTCTCACTTTTGGTTCGCTAATCCCGGCTCGAGAGCGAGTTCGGGAGGCATGGCTTTCCTACCTAGCTTCGCCTAAAGGCCTTGCAAAGTTCGGGTTGCCCTTATTTGAGTGCATCCGTGATCTCGATGACTTGCCGACGATGCCAGCGCTTGATCGTTACACCGGCACGTTATTCGATGCTCTCCACGGACGCGGGCTCAAAGGTTCTGGCACTGAAAATAACCGGATGACCGAAGCTCAGTTTCAGCGCGCGAAAGACACCGTGCTGATCCAGAGTGCGCTTTTTGGTCTGATTCCAGCAACGCAACTGATTCCAAACCACCGTCTCTCGGCTGGGCAGGCTATTCCGGGGATCAGCTTGAAGCAGGTGTGGTCTGAGGCACATCAGGCGGTTTGGCCGCGCCTAGAGAACGGGCCAATCGTTGACATGAGGTCGAAGGCTTATGCCGAGCTGGCACCGCTGCCCGACGATATCGAGAGTTTCTGGGTCGAAGTGGTCGCTCAAGGCAAAGATGGACAGAGACGCGCCCTGAATCACTTCAACAAAAAGGCCAAGGGGGAGTTTATGCGTGCTGTTCTCTCGTTGCCCGAGCCAGCCGCGAGTATCTCCGATCTGAAGCGTGCCGCCAAATCAGCTGGCCTCCGACTCGAGGAGTCGAAGGCCCAGCTGATCCTGATTACGACCGAATGATTATTTTGTGACTTCGGGTTCGATTTGTGGCTCAACCATGTCGTCTTGCGGCCAAACGATTGGCTCTGGCAGCTTTATTACGCCGTCAGCCACCGAGACAAACACCAGAGGATTGGTGTCGCTCTCCAGATACATGGCAAAACTCGGCACCGAATAAGCCTTTCCCTTGGCGTCATAGATTATTGCGAGAATAGGCGTCGCACGCTCCACTGTAAGCCTGCGAATCTCGTCGGCGGTTGAGTCGCTCGAGGTCACCGATCTGCTAGATGTGGCATCGTAGTTATAGAGTTCCGAGCCTGCCGAAGCCATCCAGCGATAGTCACTCATTCGTTTGACGGCATCTTTTGCAGAGATTGTAGGCACCTTTGCGACGGGGACTGCCTCGACTGCAAACCCATTGATCGAGCTAATCTTTCCGCTGTTTGCCCATGAAATATCCCAGTTGAGACCTGTGGATCTTCCTTCAACTTTGATTGGCGCGGTGATGTAGACGCTATCTGGGCCACGGTGAATGCTGAGTTCTGATGCCAAAGTTTCGAAACCTAGCGATTGGAACACCTTCAGAGCCTCAGCAGTTGCTTGGGAATCGGATGGCAAATTTGGCGTGACCGGAGCATTTTCGACACAATAGCTCGATTCGGGCATATCCGGCGGGGTCTCTTCTCTGAGGCACTTGCCCGTCACCCAGGCTTCGCCGTTTGAATAGTTGAACGAGAGCAACTGGGAATCGTTGATGTAGACATAGTCACTGCCATTTTGAAGCTGGAGGTATGAATACTCCTGCGAATAGCCATTGACGCCGTCGGCGGAATAACTCACCGAGTCGAATTCACCGTCTAGCGAGAGAGCTTGCTTGATTTTTTTCGCTAATTCCTCGGCCGACATTGTTGCGGTGATTTCATAAATCAAGTCCTCGCCGCCCTCGGTCGATAGCTGATCTGAAGCAACATATTCGGTTTGCGATGGGTCAAACCAGAACGATCCCGCCATCTTTGAGTCAGCTACTTCATCGGACAAAGCTCCGGTGCGATTCGAACTTGCGCCAAGTTCGAGTGTGAAACTCTGTGGCTTATTCAAAACCTGGCCACCGACAAGTCCAACAATCACTAGAGCCGCCGCTGCCCCCGCAAAAATGCCGGGAAGTCGAGATCCGATTCCGAGAGTCTCTCTGAAAGTGGTCTTTGATGGCGCTTTGGTCGCTGCTTCGATAATGCTCTCATCGAGTTTGATGCCCCGATACCGCGCTGAAGCCTTAAGGGCGTCGAGCGCGTCTTCTGGTTCGATTTTTTCGTTCATGTCAGGTTTATGTTTCAGATTCACCCAATCTGACAAAATCAACCAAGTTTTTCTTCAAAACTTTTTCGTGCGCGGCGAAGTCTTTGGCTAGCCGTGTTTGCCGAAATATCCAGTGTTTCAGCCAACTCGCTAACCGTGAGACCTTCAAACGCAGTCAATGCCAGGATATTGCGTTCGCTTGGTTTTAGTTGAGACCAAGCTTCGGCGATCATCACGTTGGCTATGCCGAGTGTTTCTGCTGACGGAGCGGCTAGGTCGGCATCGAGAAGCGGTAGCCAGGTGCCTCGCTTGGCTTCTCGGCGCCGATGGTTTGCAACTACATAGCTACCAATCCGGTAGAGCCAAGCGAGCTCGCTGCCTGTTACATAACTTTTGCGCTTGCGCCAGGCAATTTCAAAAATCTCGCTGGCTAAATCCTCAACTTGATCACGATGCACTCTTCGGGCTAGGAATTTTGAAACCGGTGAAAGATATTTGCGAAAGGCGGCTATGAATTCGTTCTCATTCATGGCACTCCGGTCTCGGGTTTCTGGCTCGCAGCGATAATCCTTTTCCTAAAGACTATGTCCCTACCTGGTTTCATCTGACAATCAAGATTTTGCGAGGAAGCAGTCTGGGGAGTGATCGGGAATCATTCCCGTGGCCTGCATCAGCGCATGCATGGTGGTTGGGCCAACAAAGTTGAACCCCTGCTTGCGCAGCACTTTGCTGAGGGCCGCAGACTCGGGGCTTTGGGTTAGGCCGCGACGGTCATCCGTGGGTTTGAAATCTAGGATGAACTGCTCAAGCCCGCCCGGCAACTCGAGTGCACGTTGGGCATTGTTTATGGTTGCCTCGATCTTGCCGCGATGTCTGATGATTCGCTCGTCAGCGAGAAGTTTCTCGACATCGGGCTGGCTAAAGCCAGCCACCGCGTGTAGGTCGAAACCCGCGAAGGCGGCCCGAAACCCTTCGCGTCGCTTTAGTATGGTGAGCCAAGATAGCCCTGCCTGGAAGCCTTCGAGCGATAGTCGCTCGAACATTGCAGTATCTCCAGAGAGTGGTGTGCCCCATTCGTTGTCGTGATAGCTCACATAAATCGGGTCATCGTTGAGCCAAGCGCAGCGCGCGAGCCCGTCTTGATGAACGCGAACTGACATTTAGTCGCGATAGTCGATTGACTCGTGGGCGAGCAGCCACTTTTTGGTTGGAATGCCGTCACCACCCGAATAGCCAGTGATCTTGCCAGATGCGCCTAGCACGCGATGACAACCGACAACCAGCGGAACCGGGTTAGCCCCCACAGCGCCGCCGACCGCGCGCACCGCGCTAGGGTTTCCGATGGCTTGAGCGATGTCGGCATAGGTCGCAGTCTGCCCCCATCCGAGTTTTGAAATCTCGCGCCAAACGGCTCGTTGAAATTCGGTGCCGGCAAGCTCAACCGCAAAACTTAGTTCGCGGGACTTGCCCTTGAAATAGTCGAGCAGTTGCTTCTTGGCGGTGCGAAGCACGGCCGCCCGCCCGGATAGCGCCACTGGAGGCTCGCCCATGGTGATGTAGACCACCTTTTCGCCGAGCGCAAATACGTTGATGTTGCCGACGGGGCTGTCAAACGAAACGGTCGAGTCAAACTGCAGGGGAGTCATGTGCCTAGGTTACTCGTTCGTCGGGGTCTAGCCGGTCGCGGTTACGAGTTGTTGATAAGTAGCCCCATGCTCAGCGCGGTGGCGAAGACGCACCATCCCCAATAGGGAGCGAGCAACCAGCCAGCCGACTTCCGCACGAGGTGAAACAGGCACATGGTCACAAAGACGGCCAACGCGAGCATCCCAGCAATAATCGAACCCCAAAACAGTTCGCGTGCGCCGAAAAAAACAGGGCTCCAGAGTGCGTTCAGAAAGAGTTGAACCCCATAAGCCCAAAGCGCGGGGATGCGCCACCTCGACTCTGCCTTCCAAACCTGCCATGCGGCGATTGCCATGATCGTGTACCAAATCGTCCAGGCCGGACCAAATGCCCAGTTTGGGGGAGTGAACCACGGCTTTGAGGCATCCGCATACCAGCCGGTAATAGCGTTCAAAGTGCCCACCGAGCCAATCGCGGCAGCCAAATAAGAAAGCCCCAGCGAGCCGATCAGGCTCGCCAGGGCTCTCTTTGGTTTCACTAGAACAGGTCCCAGGCCTTGGTCAATGACGATCGCAACGTTTGCTCCAGCTCGTCGAACTCGGTCTGGCCGATCGTCAGTGGCGGAGCCAACTGCACCACAGGGTCGCCACGGTCATCTGAGCGACAGTAGAGCCCCGCGTCATAGAGGTCGGTCGACAGGAATCCACGCAGCAACTTCTCCGACTCGGCGTCGTTGAAGGTTTCGCGAGTCGCCTTGTCTTTGACCAGCTCGATTGCGTAGAAGTATCCCTCGCCACGAACGTCACCGACAATCGGCAAGTCTTTCAACTTCTCAAGAGTCGACTTGAAGGCTGGTGCGTTTCGGCGCACATTACCAACCAGATCTTCCTCTTCAAAGATGTCGAGGTTCTCGAGCGCCACGGCACAGGCAACCGGGTGACCCGCAAAGGTGTAACCGTGCGGGAAAATCGCAGTGCCCTTCTTGAATGGCTCAAACAGTTTCTCGGCCACCATCAAAGCACCGAGAGGCTGATAGGCCGAGGTGATTCCCTTGGCGCAAACCAACATGTCTGGCTCGAATTCATAGAGTTCCGAGGCAAACATGGTGCCGATACGCCCGAAACCGTCGATGGTTTCGTCAGCGATGATCAGCACGTCGTATTTGTCGCAAATCTCGCGAACCTTTTTGAAGTAGGACTTCGGTGCTGTGAAGCATCCACCCGAGTTTTGAACTGGTTCAAGAATGAAGGCCGCAACAGTGTCAGGGTCTTCGAACAGAATCATTTCTTCAACGCGGCTGGCTGCCCAGTCGGCGAAGGCTTCTTCATTTTCGAAGTCATCCTGTGCCCGATACCAGTTGGTGTTTGGCACACGGAACGTGCTTGGCACCAGGGGCTCGAACTGCTTCTTCATGGCCGCGATACCGGTCAGCGAAAGAGCGCCGTGCGATGTGCCGTGGTAGGCGGTCATGCGCGAAATCACCTTGTGCTTCATCGGCTTGCCAGTCATTTTGAAATACTGCTTCGCTAGCTTCCAAGCGGTCTCATTCGCCTCACCACCGCCGGTCGTGTAGAACACGCGGCTGAGCGACTTCGGTGCATATGAAAGGATGCGCTCCGAAAGCTCGATCGCTGGGGCATGCAAGTTCGACCAGATTGGAAAGTAGTCGAGTTGCTTCATCTGCTTCGCGGCGGCTTCGGCCAGTCGTTCACGTCCGTGACCGATGTTCACCGAAAACAGCGAAGAGATTCCGTCGAAATATTTCTTGCCGTTCTGATCCCAAAAGTGGTGACCTTCTGCTCGCGTGATGATTGGAATCGCGCTCGACTCAAACTGGCTGTGTCTGGTGAAGTGCATGAACATGTTCTGTCGGGCAGCATGCTCGAGCATCTTCACAGTTGGTGCTTGACCTTCCTTGCGGGCGTCAAACATAGGGGTGGGGCGTACAGTGCTGGCTTTGGCCGGCGCTGCTGGGGTCTTTTTGCTAAGAATCTTTTTGAGACTCTTGCCCAGCTTGCTTCCTCTGCTTTCCTGGATTGCCATTGAATATCACTCTTTACTTTGTTTGTTTGGCTGGAGACGCATCAGCGCGTTCCCCAGTTATAGAGCTGCTTATGCAGTTTGAGATAGACAAACGTCTCTGTCTCAACTACTCCGGGCAGCGTCCGGATCTTTGAATGAAGTAGTTCGATGAGTTCGTCATCGTCCTCACAAACCACCTCAACCAAAATGTCAAAACTTCCCGCGGTCAACACCACGTAATCGATCTCACGCATCTCGGTGAGTTTTTCTACTAAACCTCGGCTGTCACCGTTGGTGCGAATGCCGATCATCGCTTGGCGGTTGAAGCCCATCTGAAGCGGGTCGGTGACCGCAACAATTTGAAGGATTCCCGACTCGGTTAACTTCTGCACGCGCTGTCGAACCGCGGCCTCGCTCAGCCCGATTGCTTTGCCGATGTCCGAATAAGATTTGCGACCATCCGATTGCAGTTGCGAGATGATCGCCTTGGCGGTTTCATCTAGGGGAGCAGTTTTGGCTCTCGGGGTGCGACTCATGTTTTGATTCTGTCAGTAAAAACGCTATTTGGGTGCCCTTTTGGGCATCAAAAACGCAATTCGCAACTAATTTGTGACTATTACCGCCTTTTTTGCTTCGAATTCATTACTAGGATGCTCACAGAAACGTTTTCGGCTAGGCTGAAAAGCACCGAAACCGTTTGTGCTCAAACGATTTTCTGATCTCAAAGAGGAGTAACCGTGTCAGTGCGCGAATTGAAAAACTTCGTAAATGGCGAGTATGTTGCCGCCACGAGTGGCGAGACGCTCGACATCATCAACCCGGCCGACGGGCAGGTCTATGCGACATCGCCGAAATCATCAGCTTCTGACATTGACGCTGCATATAAAATCGCCGACGCAGCATTCGACAACTGGAGCAACCTGGCTCCAAAGGATCGCCAGCTAGCACTGTTTCGAATTGCCGACGCACTAGAAGCCAGAGCAGAAGAAATGGCGGATGTCGAGAGTGAAAACACCGGCAAGCCTCGCTCCACGCTGGTTGATTATGAAGTCTTGGTTTCGGTAGACCAGATCCGCTTCTTCGCCGGTGCGGCCCGCAACCTTGAAGGGCGAGCGACCGCGGAGTACTCGACCTCGCACACCTCATCAATTCGTCGTGAACCAATCGGTGTAATCGGCCAGGTCACGCCATGGAACTACCCGCTCAACATGGCCACCTGGAAGTTTGCACCAGCGCTAGCTGCTGGAAACACCATCGTGCTCAAGCCATCGGACACGACTCCAGCCTCCACGTTGTTGTTGGCGGAAATCGCCTCTGAGTTCTTGCCAAAGGGAGTCTTCAACGTGGTTACCGGTGACCGCGACACCGGCCGCGCGCTGGTCGAGCACCCAACCCCGCAGATGGTTGCCATCACCGGTTCGGTTCGGGCCGGCATGGAAGTCGCCAAGAGCGCCTCGACCGACTTAAAGCGAGTTCACCTCGAACTTGGTGGCAAAGCGCCGGTTATCGTGTTCGCCGATGCCGATCTAGATCGGGCCGCTGCAACGATTGTCGCCGCCGGTTTCTTCAACGCAGGCCAAGACTGCACCGCTGCAACACGAATTTTGGTGCACAAGGATGTTCACGATGAATTCGTAGCCAAGCTGGTTGCTGAGGTTAAGGCAAACGCCAAGACCGGGTCGCCAGACCGTGATGACATTCTGTTTGGTCCGGTCAACAACGCCAACCAGTTGGAGCGCGTCAAGGGTTTCATCGACCGACTTCCAGACCACGCATCCATTGCGGTCGGTGGCAAGGTCATCGAGAGCACGGGTTACTTCCACGAGGCAACGGTGCTCACCGGACTAAAGCAAAAAGACGAGCACATTCAGAGCGAAATCTTCGGGCCGGTGATCACCGTTCAAGCTTTTGCTAACGATGACGAGGCGATGACCTGGGCTAACGATGTTAACTACGGTTTGGCATCTTCGGTCTGGACTTCGAATCACACCCGCGCCATGCGTTTCGCAAAGGGACTCAACTTCGGTTGCGTCTGGATCAACGACCACATTCCACTGGTCGCCGAAATGCCGCACGGTGGATTCAAGCACTCTGGTTATGGCAAGGATCTCTCAAACTACGGTTTCGAGGACTACACCAGAATCAAACACGTCATGCACTACATCGGCGACTAGTCGGTTATCCACAAATAATTCAAGTGTGTGGCTCGGGCGAAAGTTCGGGCCACACACTTTTTTCATGTCTGCAATCTGGATGCTTCCGTCGCTCGCAATGGGCATTTACATGGGCTTCGCAAGCGGAATGTGGCAACTCGCTTTTATGTCTTTTGCATCTGCAACTATCGCGCTTCTGGTGGCGCGAGCCAAGAGTCGGCAGACGGTTGCACCGAGTATTTCACTTCATCCCGAAACGCACCGGTTGCTGGCTGACTCGAAAGTCGTGACCTTTTGGCGATGGTGGTTTTCGCCCCGTGTTCGCAGGGCAACGATTTCAGAAGTTGCTCGACTACGTCGACAACGAGCAAGCCTCAGAACCGCTCGTCGCGCATTTTCAACCATCCCGATTCCACCGCCCGGCTCACGAACGACTGCTCTCTTGGGAATCCGAGAGCTCGAACCGTTCAACTTCGAAATCTCGGATGCTCCGCACATCTTTATCGTCGGGCCAACCGGCTGCGGCAAGAGCCAGCTCATGCTCCTCATGCTGCGCTCGCTCATCGCTCGCTACTCGCAACAAGAACTCGTTTTGGCGTTGATTGATTACAAGGGCGGGTCGCTCGGTCGATTATTGGGCCGGGATGCACGACTCTGGTTGCATGCGACCGACCTCGACCCAGGTGATTGGTGGTCGAAAATCGATCAAGAATTGCTCGCTCGCGAACAGGCGCTTGCATCGATCGACGTATCCGACTACATAGCTGGATTTTTGCTACCACTATTAGTTTTTGTCGATGAACTTGGCGAGGTAGTCAGAAACCCTCAAGCGGCGAAGACACTCAGTTCCATCGGGGCGAGAGGTCGATCGCTGGGCATGTTTCTCGTAGTGGCAAACCAAGGGTTAGCCGGGGTGCCACGTGAACTGCTTCTAAATCTTCGCCTCAGAATTGCCATCGCCGGCATTGATCAGGTCGAACTCGTGCAACTCGGGGCACGGGCATCCCCGCTTATAAATGGTCACTCATCGATGGTGGCCGCGCGCGCAATTCGACAGGGTCACCCCGAGTTAGATTTCGAGTTTGCGCTCGCGACCGATGAAATCAGCCGTTATTCGAGAGCAGATTCGATCGAAACCGAATCCAACCCGTGGGCCGAGCCGACCGCCTCATTAGTCAAGAGTCCGTCATGAGTGCTGAGTCCTAGAGCCAGGGCGCCATCCGAGCGACATGCAGCCTTCCAGCCCTTGTTGGCCAGAGCTTTCGCATAGGGCAAGGTCGCATTTGTCAGGGCATAGGTGGAAGTGTGAGGAACAGCACCTGGCATGTTGGCAACGCAGTAGAAAATCGCGTCGTGAACTTTGAAGGTTGGCTCTGCGTGAGTGGTTGGGTGCGAGTCTGTGAAGCATCCGCCCTGGTCAATCGCGATGTCCACCAGAACAGCGCCTGGCTTCATGCGCTTGACATGCTCGTTGGTGACTAGCTTGGGTGCCTTTGCACCTGGGATGAGCACCGATCCGATCACGAGGTCGGCTTCGGTCACAGCCCGATCGATCTCGTATGAGTTGCTCGCAACGGTCTTCAGCCGCCCCGCATAGTGATGGTCTAGTTCGCGCAAGCGGTTGAGGTTCGTGTCGAGCACCGAAACCTCAGCGCCTAGCCCCACTGCCATCGCAACGGCGTTGGTGCCTGCGACACCGCCACCGAGAACGACAACCTTGGCGGGTCTAGTCCCAGGAACGCCGCCCAACAGAGTGCCGTTGCCACCGTTTTGGCGCATCAGAGTTTGGGCTCCGACCAAAACCGATAGACGTCCTGCAACCTCGCTCATCGGCGCAAGCAAGGGGAGCTGCCTTGAAGGCAACTGAACTGTTTCATATGCGATTGAGGTCACCTCGTTTTTCATTAGGGCTTTGGTCAGATCCAAATCGGCCGCAAGGTGTAAGAAAGTGAATAGAACAAGCCCGGGACGAAGGTGCTCATATTCAACCTGAATCGGTTCTTTGACTTTTAGAACCAGTTCGGCGTTGCCCCAAGCCTCCGCGGCTGTCTCAACTATGGTCGCACCAGCGGATTGGTACTCTCCATCGCTAATCGAGGAGCCGACACCAGCCCCGCTCTGAACGAAAACTTCGTGTCCCGAGGTGACTAATTCGTGAACTCCCGCGGGGGTAATTGCCACGCGGAATTCGTTGTTCTTGATCTCACTAGGTACGCCGACCTTCATGATTTCTCCTTTGGTGGGCCTCGTCGCCTCATCCAACATCAGCCTAGCGGGTGATTCGGGCACGAACGAAAACCGTATTAAATTTGTGTTTCGGTCAGTCATTTGTGGTCAACGCTCGAGAGTTTATGTGGCAGTATTTTTCTGTACCTCTTGTACCTTCTGTGTTGGTCGGGTGAAAGCCCACTTATCTAAGGAGACGGCGTGAACAAGCCCCTTCCACAAGACCCCATGATGATCGAGCTAATCAAGCAGGCTCGACGCCATCAGATGACCCGCAGAACGGCACTAGCAGGTGCTGGCGCGGGAGCCCTTGCCATTGCGCTCGCAGCGTGTGCGCCAGGTGGTTCAAACACGAAGTTGACACCGGCCAAAGACATTTCAGATACCGATAAGTCTCTCGTTTGGCACAACTGGTCTCTCTACATGGACCAGGCCGATGACGGAAGTTACCCATCCCTGGAAAAATTCACCAACGAAACCGGTATAAAGGTCGAGTACAAAATCGAGATCGACGACAACGACACCTACTACGGCAAGGTCAAAGACCAGCTGATGCAGGGCAAGGACATCGGTGCCGACGTGGCCTGCCCAACCGAGTGGATGGCCTCACGCTGGGTTAACAACGGCTACGTGCAAAAGATGGATGCCGCCAATATCCCGAACAAGAAGAACGTTGCACCCGCCTATTTGGGTGCGCAGTTTGACCCAGAACGTGATTACACACTTCCATACCAAGGCATCTTGGCCGGTATCACTTACAACAAGGTCGCCTACAAAGAGGCGACTGGCAAGGATGCTCCCGGCAGCCTTGAGGACCTTTGGGACCCAGCACTGAAAGGTCGAGTCGGCGTTCTCTCGGAGATGCGCGACACCATCGGACTGATTCTTCTGGCTCAAGGCATTGATATCACAGATGCAAACAGCTTGACCGAAGATGCTTTCATGAACGCAATTGACTTCTTCAAAGGCAAGGTCGACGATGGGCAAATCGCTCGCATCAAGGGAAACTCCTACTCAGAAGACCTCAATAATGGAGACACCATCGCAGCAATCGCGTGGTCGGGCGACACCGTTCAGTTGAACCTGAGTGCTGGTGAAGAAAAATATGGCTTCTTCATTCCTGAGTCGGGCACGACAATCTCTGCTGACCTATTCACCATTCCAATGGGTGCAACTCACAAGCGCAATGTCGAAGAGTTGATCAACTTTTACTACGACCCAGCTAATGCAGCAATCCTGGCTGCTTGGGTGAACTACGTGACTCCAGTAGTTGGCGCTAAGGAAGAAGCGATCAAGATTGACCCAGCGCTCGCCGAAAACCAGTTGATTTTCCCATCCGAAGAATTCATCAAAAACGCTCACGGATTCCGTTCGCTGACCGGCAAGGAGGAGCTCGCCTTCTCTAAGGCCTTCCAAGAGATTCTTCTGGGCGCATAGTGGCAACAGAGTTTGTCGCTCGAGGCTCAGACCTCGAGTTGGTAGGCATCCGCAAGGAGTTTCCAGGCTTTACGGCAATCGAAAACCTCGACTTGCACATCCCAGCAGGAGAATTTTTCGCCCTTCTCGGCCCGTCCGGCTGTGGCAAGACAACAACCCTCCGCCTTGTTGCCGGGCTCGAGGCACCAACCGCGGGCAAGTTGCTCATCGGCGGCAAAGACGTGACCTCAACCAAGCCACACGAGCGTCCGGTCAATACTGTTTTTCAGTCATACGCTCTTTTTCCTCACATGAGCGTTCTCGAAAACGTTGCCTTTGGCTTGCGGCAGCGCAAGGTCGAAGACCCGTTGAAGAAAGCGACCGAAGCGCTCGAGCTAGTTCAGCTCGCACACTTAGCTCAGCGTCGCCCTCAGCAACTTTCTGGCGGTCAGCAGCAACGCGTGGCACTCGCGCGAGCGCTGGTTAATCGCCCATCCCTGTTGCTGCTTGATGAACCGCTCGGTGCTCTCGACCTCAAACTACGTCGCGAAATGCAGATCGAGCTCAAGGCGATTCAGATGGAGGTCGGCCTGACCTTCCTGCACGTCACGCACGACCAAGAAGAAGCCATGGACATGGCAGACACCGTAGCCGTGATGAACAAGGGACGCATCGAACAGATGGGTGCTCCAGAAGCCCTCTATGACCGACCACACACCGTGTTCGTCGCTAAGTTTCTGGGCCAATCGAACTTGTTCATTGGCGACATCGTCGAATCTTCAGCAAGCTCGCTTAGTATCAATGTCGCTGGCAACAAGATCTCGGTTCCTAAAGACCGCGCTGAAAAGCACGAGGGCAAGATTGCAATTGGAGTGCGTCCTGAAAAGGCGGATCTGCACCAATCCAAACCGGCTGTCAGTTCCAACGACAACCTCATCGGCCCTGGTGAGGTACTTGACATTAGATTCACCGGTGTCAGCAATCAGTTCTTAGTCGAGATTCCGGGCATCGGCCAAGTCACTGTTTTCGAGCAAAATGAAGGCAACAGCACCGTCGCACTCGGCGATCAGGTTTATGTCACTTGGCAGGTGGCCCACTCCTTCGGTTTGGCCGACCTCCCCGACTCCGTAGAGGAGTAGGCGGTGGCATTCGCAGCTTTTTCCAGTGGATCAAAGACGGACTACAAAGCTCCGCGCAAGCAATCGGTAATAGTTGCCATGTCGCTGCTGCTGCCGGGCATGGTCTATTTGGCGCTGTTCTTCATCACCCCGTTGATGTCGCTCGTGGTCACATCGCTAGAGGTTCCAGATGCGTCTGGAGAGATAGGCCGCTACCAGTACGGCTTTGAGATTGCTAACTACTGGACGGTCATCGAGACCTACTGGCCGCACATCATCAGATCGTTCACCTATGCGCTGGTGGCCACCATACTGTCGCTGCTGATTTCTTATCCGCTGGCCTACTTCATCGGCATCCGTGCCCGCAAGTGGCCGCTGATTCAAAAGCTTGCGCTAGCGCTGGTCATAGCCCCATTCTTCATTTCGTTCCTTCTTCGCACATTCGCCTGGAAACAGCTGTTTTCGAATGAATCTTGGATCGTGACCACACTTCAGGAGTGGCACATTCTCGCGCCGGATCAGTATCTGGTGGGTACCGATTTCATGGTGATCTTCGGCCTCACCTACAACTTCATTCCGTTTATGACCCTGCCTCTCTACACCTCGCTCGAGCGTCTTGACCTGCGTCTTCTCGAAGCTGGTTCAGACCTGTATGCGACACCTGCCAAGGTTTTCCGCAAGGTAACCCTGCCGATTACGATGCCGGGAATCATCTCTGGAACTTTGATGACTTTCATTCCGATCGCCGGTGACTACATCAACGCAAGTCGAGACTTTCTGGGGTCGAGTGATACGCAGATGATCGGTAACGTCGTCGAATCTAACTTCCTAAGAATCAACGACTACCCCGCCGCATCAGCGCTGTCAGTTCTTCTGATGGCGGCAATCTTGGCACTCGTTGTGTTCTATGTTCGTCGCAGCGGAACGGAGGACTTGCTGTGAGGTTCTCGCTCGGTCGCGCGGCTCTACCGATCTATGCGGTGCTCGCTTTCGTCTATCTCTTGATTCCGATCGCTTACACCTTTGTCTTTTCGTTCAACGACACCTTTAAATCGAACATCGTTTGGCGAGGTTTTTCATTCAAAAACTGGCTCGGGGTATGCAATGAACAGGGCGTCTGCGAGGCTTTTGGCAATTCGATTCTCATCGGTGTCGTTTCGACCATCATTGCCACGGCGCTCGGCACCGCCATCGCGATTGCCTTAGTTCGCTACGACTTCAAGTTCCGCTCGAGTGTAAGCCTGCTGCTCTTCTTGCCGATGGCTACCCCCGAGATTGTGCTGGGAGCGGGTCTCGCATCCCAGTTCTTCAACATGGGTGCGGAGAAGGGCTTGGTCACCGTCATCATCGCGCACGTAATGTTCTGCCTCTCGTTCGTTGTGGTCACCGTGAAGGCTCGCGTTTCGAGCCTCGACCCCGCCCTCGAAGAGGCAGGTTCAGATCTGTATGCCACCCCTTCGAAAGTTTTCTGGAAGATTACTTTTCCTTTGCTGATGCCGGGCATCCTGGCGGCGGCTCTGCTCTCATTCGCGCTTTCGTTTGACGACTTCATCATCACGAACTTCAACGCCGGACCACTGTCGACTTTTCCAAAGTTCGTCTATACCGCGGCTTCGAAGGGTATTCCAGCTGCGGCAAACGTGGTTGGTTCGGCAGTGTTCTTGGTCGCTATCTTGATCGTTGTTGCAGTTCAGGTCAGCTCCACCATCAAGGAACGCCGCCTCAAGGCCGGCAAGTAGTTTCTGAAAAGCGCTCGGCGGAGAAACCGCTCGGTTTAGGCAAAAAGGGCTTTTACGGCATCCCTAAAATGCTCGGTGTGACGCTTGACGTCTTCGAGAGTGTGTGCCGGTGACATCAACGCCATGTTGTGAAACGGCGTCATCAGGATTCCACGGTTGAGCGCGTGCAAATGTAGATACTGCTGAAGTTCAAAGTCGTCGGCGTCGGCAGCTTCGCGACCAGTCACTGGCGCAGTTGCGCGGAATGAATACTCGGCACGGCAGCCCAGTTGTGACACCTGCCACGGCGCCCCGTATTCGTCGATGATGGCTTGTACATCCGCGGTCCAAACATCGCATAGCGCTTCCATCGACTCGAACGCCTCGGGGGTTAAGACCTGGGTAAGAGTGGCTGCAACGGCAGCCATCGAAAGCGCGTTTCCAGCGAGGGTACCGCCAACGCCACCCACGTCGATGTGCTCAAGGTGCAGGCTGCTAACCACTCGTTCGGTCAACTCGGCCGACATTCCAAAAGCGCCGGCAGGGATGCCCGCACCGATCGTCTTGCCTAGCACGACGGCATCGGGGTGCAGGTGACGGCGAGCAGTCATTCCGCCGGGACCTTCAGAAAGCGTGTGTGTTTCATCGTGAATCAGGATCACGCCATACTTGCGCGTGAGTTCGCGCAGACCCTCGAGATAGCCTGATTCCGGCAGCACAATGCCGATGTTGGTCATTGCTGGTTCGATGAGCATGGCGGCGACGTCGCCAGTGGCAAAGGCCCGCTCGGCCGCATCCAAGTCATTGAAAGGAACCACAATCGTGGTGTGGGCCGGATCAATCTGCGGACCGATGTTGTTCTGGCGTGACACCGTGGTTCCGGCGTCATCTAGGTTTGCGAATGTTTCATCGACCGTGCCGTGATAGCAGTAGTCGTGCACCACGATTTTCGACCGGCCGGTGACGTGGCGGGCATAGCGAAGAATGTGACGATTAGCGTCGGTGGCGGTCAGGGTGAACTGCCATTTTGGCACCCCGAAGCGGTCGGCCAGGGTCTGAGCGGCGATAGTCGCAGCCTCGGTTGGAAGCATGAACGTGATTCCGCGGTCAAGTTGACGTTTGATGGCTGCCACGGATGCTTCGGGGGAGTGTCCGACCATAGCCCCAGTGTCGCCAAGGCAAAAGTCGACGTAGTCGATTCCGTCAACATCGCTGAAGTGCGAACCCTTGGCCGACTCGACATAGACCGGATAGCCACCCGGCCACTTGGCCATCCAAGACATCGGCACGCCCGACATCATCGGACCCAGGGCTTTGTCGTGCTTCAGGCGTGAAGCAAGGTGAGTTCGCTGAAAGAGCTCGACCTCGTTCGCAAACAGTCTGGCTAGTTTTTCGCGGTCTTGGTAAGCCAAGGGAATCACCTTTGATTCTGTGTTTTGTTTTTCGAGTTGCGGGTTGTGACTTGAGCGGTCGCGACTAGAGCGCTGCCAGTCCTGCTTCTAGAACATCCAGTGCATCGTTCAGCTGCGCGTCGCTGATCGGCAGAGGTGGCAGGAAGCGGATGACGTTGCCGTAGGTTCCAGCGTTCAACACGAGCACGCCGTTCTGGTGACAGAACTTCACGACCGAGTCGACGGCTGCCGAGTTCGGGTTGTGAGTGCCTGGCTCAACGAATTCGATGGCAATCATCGCGCCACGGCCTCGAACATCTCCGATCACCGGGTGCTTGGCTTTCATTGCCTCGAGTCGCGGAATCAGGATGTTCTGAATACGGAAGGCCTGCTCGAGAACTCCGCCGGCTTCGATCTGCTTTAGCACCGCAACCGCTGCCGCGGCAGCAACCGGGTTTCCTCCATATGTTCCACCGATGCCGCCTGGGTGCGACGCATCCATGATTTCTGCACGGCCGGTAACGGCGCTGATCGGCATACCGCCGGCAACGCCCTTTGCGATGGTGATCAGGTCAGGTTCAAAGCCCGCTTCAAACTGGGATGCGAACCACTGGCCAGTTCTTGCGATACCGGATTGCACTTCATCGGCAACCATCACGATTCCGTTGGCCTTTGCCCAGGCGGCTAGCGTTCGAAGGAAGCCTGGAGCCGGGGCGATGAAGCCACCTTCACCCTGGATCGGTTCGATGACGACGGCGGCAAGGTTGCTGGCTCCGACGCGCTTCTCCATGTAGGTGATGGCGCGTGCTGCAGCCTGCTCACCGGTCATGCCGGATGGGTCGCGGAACGGGTATGACATTGGCACGTGGTGAACTCCGGGGGCGAATGGTCCGAAACCGGAGTTGTATGGCATCGCCTTGAAGTTCATGGCCATGGTCAGGTTGGTGCGGCCGTGGTACGCGTGGTCGAACACAGCGATTTCACCACGACCGGTGAACTTGCGCGCGAACTTGACGGCGTTTTCTACCGCCTCGGCACCCGAGTTGAACAGGGCTGAACGCTTCTCAAAATCTCCGGGGGTGTATTTGTTTAGAAGCTCACACAGTTCAACGTAGGGAACATATGGTGTGACGGTGAAGAGAGTGTGGGTTAGCTTCGCAACCTGCTCTTGAACGGCTCGAACCACCTCATCGTTGGTGTGGCCGATGGTGACAACACCGATGCCCGAACCGAGGTCTGTGAATTGGTTGCCATCGACATCAATCAGAGTTGCTCCGTGTGCTCGATCGATGTACACCGGGAGGGCGGCTCCAACACCGTGTGAAACCTCTTTGAGGCGCTTGGCATGGAGTTCTTGGGACTTAGGTCCAGGAATGGCGGTTACGATTTTGCGCTCTAGCGCGACTGTTTGCTCGCTCATGCGTTCAATCCTACGCCTAGCCTGTTCGTTCGCTTGCGAACGGTCATTCCGAGTATGTGTGGCGGGCTATTTTCTGCGCAGGTGGCAAGATTGAAGCATGCGTCGCGTGATCATCCTCGGTTCAACCGGTTCAATTGGAACCCAAGCGCTCGACGTGATTCGCGAAAATCGCGACAAATTCGAGGTCGTGGGTCTAGCCGCCGGCCAAAACTCCGACTTGCTTGACATGCAGAGTGCTGAGTTCGGCGTGCCGAGTGACGCAGCGGTGCTAGGGGCCATAGCAGCAACGTCCTTGGTTGAGTCTGTGGAGGCGGATGTTGTGGTCAACGGCATCACCGGATCGATTGGGCTTGCTCCGACACTCGCGGCCCTAAAAAGCGGGGCAACTCTGGCGCTCGCCAATAAGGAATCGCTGATCGTCGGCGGCCAGTTGGTCAAGGATGCGGCGAAGCCGGGTCAAATCGTGCCGGTCGATTCCGAGCACTCCGCTCTTGCTCAATGCCTCTTAGGTGGCAAAGCAAGCGAAATTCGAAAACTGATTCTCACGGCATCCGGCGGTCCATTTCGCGGATGGTCGCGCGAGCAACTTGCCACGGTAACCCCTGCGCAGGCACTAGCCCACCCAACCTGGGTGATGGGCAAAGTAGTCACGACCAACTCGGCCACACTGGTCAACAAGGGGCTCGAACTGATCGAAGCACACCTGCTGTTTGACATTTCGTTCGACCGAATCGAAGTCACCGTTCATCCTCAGTCGGTGGTGCACTCGATGGTCGAGTTTGTCGACGGTTCAGTCTTGGCGCAGTGCTCACCGCCAAACATGAAGCTTCCGATTGCACTCGGAATGTCGTGGCCTGACCGCCTCGATGCCGTCGCGCCTGCCTGCGATTGGACTCAGTCTGCTACCTGGACCTTCGAACCGCTAAACGAATCGGTCTTTGGCGCGGTTCGACTCGCGCGTCAGGTTGGCTCTGCAGGTCTGACCTACCCCGCGGTTTACAACGCCGCCAACGAGCAGGCGGTCGAAGCGTTCCACGACGGTCGAATCGGATTCAACCAGATTGTTGATCTGGTGCAACGTGTGGTTGACGCACACGAACCTGAGCAAAACCTTTCGCTAGAGGGCGTTCTTCGAGCCGAAAAGTGGGCCCGTGATCGCGCGGATGCTCAAATCGCAACCGCCTGTTAGTAACTACTCAGGGTTTTGTCAGATGCAAAGGTTAGGTTCAGCGCATGAGTGATTCGGTTCTGTATCTAATCGGCATTCTGATCATGGTTTTCGGCATTGCCATTTCGATTGGGCTGCATGAGTTTGGTCATCTGATTCCAGCAAAGAAATTTGGTGTCCGAGTTCCCAACTGGGCAATCGGGTTTGGGCCAAAGCTGTTTAGCCGACGAATCGGCGAAACTGAATACTCGTTCCGGCTGATACCACTTGGCGGTTTCATCACTCTGATCGGCATGTACCCTCCCGAAAAACCTGGCAAAGAGAGAAAAAATCGTCCATTTGCGAACATGATTTCTGCGGCACGCGAGGCACACAGCGAACATGTTCAGCCAGGTGACGAGAACCGCATGTTTTATCAGCTGCCGGCATACAAGCGAATCATCGTCATGTTTGGCGGGCCACTGGTGAATCTTTTGCTAGGCCTAATGATGATTTCTTCCGCATTGGTTTTCGTGGGCCAACCGCAGCGTGTCAACGAGATTGCATCGGTTATTGAGTGCGTCGATCAAATGGTTGATTCCTCTGCCAATTGTGGCCAGAATCCGAAGTGGACGCCAGCCTACTTGGCCGGGCTAGAGGCTGGTGATCGAATCATTCAGGTCAATGGGCAAACTCTTTCGCGAACCGAAGAGTTCTTCAACGGCACTGTGGACACCTCGAACTCCACCTATTCCCTTTTGGTCGAGCGCTCTGGCAAGCAGGTGGCCATTTCAATCTCGCCTGCTATTGCCGCGCTTCCTTATGCAGGTGCTGATGGAAAGGTAGCCGTCGACGCAGAAGGCAACTATTTGCTGAGAGACCGGGGTTACCTCGGTGTCCAGTGGGCCACCGATCGCGTACCGGTTGGGCTCGACACAGCTTTCAACGCGAGCCTGGGCATGGCCGCGCAAACAATGGGATTCATAGTTCAGTTTCCGGCCGCGGTTTATGACTCCGTTTCGAGCCTGTTCGACGGTTCGCACCGGGCCGGGGACTCCGCCATTTCGATAGTCGGAATCGGTCAGATCGCCGGTCAGGCCAATGCCGACCAAAGCGCGACCTTTGCTGACCGTTTATATCTAAACCTGATGCTTCTGGGTTCGCTCAACCTTGCACTGTTCGCCTTCAACATGATTCCGTTGCCGCCGCTCGACGGAGGTCACATCGCCGGCGGTATCTATGAATATCTGAAACGCGGGGCTTACCGGCTCGCAGGTCGACCTGACCCAGGATCGGTCGACACGGCCCTAATGGCGCCGGTTTCGGGCATCATGTTCATCCTCCTTTTGCTGGCCGGTGTAGCGATGATTCTCGTTGACCTGCTAAACCCGGTTGGCCTCTAGGCCACGTTTGCATCCCCAACGCGCGGAACAAAATCCGTCACTCCTATGCTTGTATCTGTCTAGTGAGTCGAAAGAGAGTTAGCAGCACGTGCCAGCAGTAAATCTTGGTTTGCCGAAGACCCCGCCACCGACCCTAGCCCCGAGGCGAAAGACCCGCCAGATTATGGTTGGCAAGGTCGCAGTTGGTGGCGATGCTCCCATCTCGGTGCAATCAATGTGCACGACCCCGACCACCGATGTGAACGCGACGCTGCAGCAGATCGCCGAGCTCACCGCTTCGGGTTGCGACATCGTTCGCGTTGCCGTTCCGAGCCAGGATGACGCCGATCGACTGCACCTCATCGCCCGCAAGTCGCAGATTCCTGTCATCGCCGACATTCACTTTCAGCCGAAATATGTATTTCAGGCGATCGACGCCGGCTGTGGCGCCGTTCGAGTCAACCCGGGCAACATCCGTCAGTTCGATGACAAGGTTGGCGAAATCGCAAAGGCAGCCAAGGATGCAGGCGTCTCGATTCGCATCGGCGTAAATGCCGGCTCGCTCGACCCGCGGCTCTTGCAGAAGTATGGCAAGGCAACCCCTGAGGCTCTTGTCGAATCGGCCGTTTGGGAAGCATCCCTGTTTGAAGAGCACGATTTTCACGATTTCAAGATATCGGTCAAGCACAACGACCCAGTAGTCATGGTCAAGGCCTACGAGATGCTTGCCGAACGCGGCGACTGGCCGTTGCACCTCGGCGTGACCGAGGCTGGTCCCGCCTTTCAGGGCACCATCAAGTCTTCGGTCGCCTTTGGCGCGCTGCTCTCTAAGGGCATCGGCGACACCATCCGGGTCTCGCTTTCGGCACCACCGGTCGAAGAGATCAAGGTTGGTTCTCAAATCCTCGAGTCGCTGAACTTGAGACCTCGCAAGCTTGAAATCGTCTCGTGCCCATCCTGTGGTCGCGCTCAGGTCGACGTTTATACACTTGCGAACGACGTGACCAAGGGCCTCGAAAAGATGACCGTTCCACTTCGAGTGGCCGTGATGGGCTGCGTCGTGAACGGTCCAGGCGAAGCCCGAGAAGCCGACCTCGGCGTTGCCTCGGGCAACGGTAAGGGGCAGATCTTCGTCAAGGGTGAGGTCATCAAGACCGTACCCGAGAGCGAAATCGTCGCAACTCTCATCGAAGAGGCGAACCGACTAGCCGCGAGCATGGACCCAGCACTCGTCGGCAGCCCCCAGGTGCTCGTCGCCGACAAATAGTTCGGCCTGGAGCAGCTCGGTTCACGAAACCCGTTTTGACCCGAACCAAATCTTGCTCTCGCTGGTAACCTAGCCACTATGCCTATTCGTCTTTCAAGCCTGTTCTTGCGCACATTGCGCGAAGATCCGAACGAAGCCGAAGTAGCCAGCCACAAGCTTTTGCTCCGCGCCGGTTACATTCGTCGCGCTGCGCCCGGTGTCTACACCTGGCTCCCGCTCGGTCTGGCGGTGAAGGCAAAGGTCGAGAAGATCGTCCGCGAAGAAATGGCCAACGCGGGGGCTCAAGAAGTCTTTTTCCCCGCGCTGTTGCCTCGCGAACCTTATGAAGCCACCGGTCGATGGACCGAATACGGCGACAACCTGTTCCGCCTGCAGGACCGCAAGAAGGCCGACTACCTGCTTGCGCCTACCCACGAAGAGATGTTCACCCTGTTGGTGAAAGACCTTTATTCGTCTTATAAAGACTTGCCAGTTGCTCTCTATCAGATTCAAAACAAATATCGGGATGAGGCCCGACCACGTGCCGGTCTGCTGCGCGGTCGCGAGTTTGTGATGAAAGATGCCTATTCGTTTGACGTGACCGATGAAGGCCTCGCCAATGCCTACCAGGCACAGCGCGATGCCTACGAGCGCATCTTCACACGCCTCGGTGTTGACTACGTGATCGTCAAGGCAGACGCCGGTGCGATGGGTGGCTCGGCTTCAGAGGAATTCCTCAGCCCAAGCCCGATCGGTGAAGACACCTTTGTGCGTTCGCCCGGCGGTTATGCGGCAAACGTCGAAGCCGTCAAGACCCCGGTACCAGCATCCTTGCCTATCGAAGGCCAGCCGGCTGCGGTGGTTCACGATTCGCCGAACACTCCAACCATCGCAACATTGGTCGACCTTGCGAACACCAAGGTGGCTCGCACGGATGGTCGCCAATGGACCGCCGCAGACACGCTAAAAAATGTGGTGCTGGCTCTGACCAGCCCCGAGGGCAAGCGCTCACTAGTCGTGGTCGGCATTCCAGGTGACCGCGAAGTCGATGCAAAGCGCGCCGAGGCGGCCTTCGCACCGAACGATGTCGAACCCGCCACCGAAGACGACTTCGCCACGAACCCTGCGCTCGTCAAGGGCTACATCGGTCCGGTCAAGGATGGTCAACTCGTGCTCGGCAAGGAGTCAACCTCCGGCATCCGTTACCTTCTCGACCCTCGCGTAGTAGACGGAACGGCTTGGATCACCGGCGCAAACGTCGATCAAAAGCACGTTTTCGACCTGGTCAAGGGTCGCGATTTCGACGCCGATGGTGTCGCAGACATCGCTGAAGTTCGTGCCGGCGACCCCGCCCCAGACGGTTCGGGCCCGCTCGAACTTGCTCGCGGTATCGAAATCGGCCACGTGTTCCAGCTCGGACGCAAGTATGCCGAAGCCCTCGACCTCAAGGTGCTCGACGAAAACGGCAAGCTGGTCACCGTGACCATGGGTTCCTATGGAATCGGCGTCACCCGCCTAGTTGCTGTGCTCGCCGAAGCGAACCACGACGACAAGGGACTCATTTGGCCAGCATCCGTGTCGCCGGCCGATGTTCACGTCGTTGCTGCGGGCAAGGATGAAGTGGTCTACGAAACCGCAGAACGCTTGGTTGCCGAGCTAGAAGCCAAGGGCAAGTCCGTGATCTATGACGATCGACTGAAGGTGAGCCCAGGAGTCAAGTTCGGCGATGCTGAACTGCTCGGAGTACCGCAGATCGTGATCGTGGGCAAGGGACTAGAGCAGGGCGAAGTCGACCTTTGGAACCGTCGAACGGGCGAACGCCGCGCGGTCAGGCTAGAATCGGCTCTAGCAGAACTCGTCTAGCCCAATAGGCTGTTCAGGTTCTATTATTTACAACTAACTAGTGGCCGAGGAGGCGTCTTCGTGGACATCGATTTGAGAGTTCTGAAGTCCCTTGAAAGCGAAAAGGAAATCCCTTTCGCCGAGCTTGTCGAGATCATCGAAGGCGCGATTCTGGCGGCCTATTACCGCACCATCGGCGTGATTCCAAAAAAGGACGACCCGCAGAACAGCCGTGCTCACCTCGACCGCAAGACAGGTCACGTCACGATTTTCACCCGTGAACTTGACGAAGATGGCGACCCGAACGGGCCAGAGGTCGATGTCACACCAGAAAACTTCGGCCGCATCGCCGCCTATTCCGCCAAGCAGGTGATCACATCGCGTCTGCGCGCGATTGCCGACGAAGGTCTCATGGGTGAGTTCTCCGGCAAAGTCGGAGACATCGTCATGGGTACGATCCAGCAGGGCACTCGTCCACATATGATCGCCATCGACCTCGGCCCGCTCGAGGCTCAGCTACCTGCCGAAGAGCAGGTTCCAGGCGAGGAATACACTCACGGCAAGAAAATCCGTGTCTACATAACCAAGGTAGAAAAAGGCACCCGCGGTGGACCGATGATCACCGTTTCACGCCGACACAAGATGTTGGTTCGCAAGCTTTTCGCGCTAGAGGTTCCCGAAATCGCCAGTGGCGTGGTCGAAATCATGCAGGTCGCACGCGAAGCAGGTCACCGCACCAAACTAGCCGTTAGAGCAAACGAGCCTGGCGTTAACGCTAAGGGTTCCTGCATCGGTCCGCTCGGGCAGCGTGTTCGAGCCGTTTCGGCCGAGCTCAACGAAGAAAAGATTGACATCGTCGACTGGAACGAAGACATCGTCAAGTTTGTCGCTCAGGCTTTGTCGCCAGCGAAAATCTCTAGTGCATTCCTGATTCCTTCAGAAGCGGATGGCCGACCTCACGTTCGCGCGCTGGTTCCCGACTACCAGCTCTCGCTCGCCATCGGAAAAGAAGGGCAGAACGTGCGTTTGGCTGCCGACCTAACCGGTGCCAAGATCGACATCCAGCCCGAAAGCATTCTCGACGGCGAGTAAGTCCTAGCCACAAACGACTCCGGGGGCTAGAATGGAACCTGTTAGAACCTGCGTTGGCTGTCGCCAGCGCTCCTCCCGAAACTCGATGATCCGCATCGTCAACGTCGAAAACTCTTTGACGCCAGACGAGACGGGTGGTCCTTCGGGCAGGGGAGCGTGGCTTCATCCGAGTTCTGACTGCTTGAGACTCTCAATCGAGCGCAAGGCCTTTGGTCGAGCTCTGAAAGTCGCTTCGCAGTTAGACGCGTCGGCACTGATCAAACACATAGAACAGGCAGAAACGATGTTGGCAAAAAATGAGTAGCTCGAAATGAGTGCCCAACAGCTTTAACGGCCTGCCCTGCTCGGGGTAGGCCCCCGAACAGAGGAAATTAATGGCGCTTCGCGTTTATGACATCGCCAAAGAGCTTGGTATCGATACCAAGGATGCTTTGGCAAAACTTGAGCAACTTGGCGAGTACGTCAAGAGCGGCTCATCCACGATCACCCCACCGGTAGCCAAGAAGCTGCGTGACGCATTCCCAAACGCTAAACCGAAGGAAGAGCCTAAGCCGGCGGCAAAGGTGGAGCCAAAGGCCGAGGCACCGAGTGCTTCAGCCGCAACTGCCGAGACTCCGGCTTCAACCTCGGCTCCAACCTCTGTTCCAAGCGCTGCTCCATCCGCACCTGCTTCGGCCCCATCCGCGCCTTCGGCTGATAAGCCAGCGTCTGGTGCGCCATCGGCAACCCCGGGCATTCCACGCCCTGGTAACAACCCATTCGCATCGGCCCAAGGCATGGGCATCCCGCGACCAGTTTCTCGTCCGGGCAACAACCCCTTCGCTCCTTCGCAGGGAATGGGTCGTCCGGGTCAGGGTCGTCCGGCTGGTGCTGGAGGTCCCGGTCGCCCAGGTGGACCAGGTCGTCCGGCTGGCGCGGGTGGCACTGGCCGCCCTGGCGGCGGTCCCGGTGGAGCCGGTCGTCCTGCAGGTGCAGGCTTCGGTGGTCCACGTCCAGGCTTCGGCGGTGGCGCGGGCGCTCCAGCCGGTGCAGGTTTCGGTGGCCCAGGTGGTGCCGGTCGCCCAGGTGGCGGTCCAGGTGCCGGTCGCGGACGCGGTGTCGGTGGTGGAACCTCCGGCGCTTTCGGTAAGGGCGGTCCACGCGGATCTTCGAAGGCTCGCAAGTCCAAGCGCGCGAAACGCGAAGAATACGAACAAAGAACCGCTCCTAGCCTCGGTGGTGCAGTAGTTCCACGTGGCGACGGAAACACGGTGGTTCGCTTGCGTCGCGGTTCGAGCATCCAAGACTTTGCCGACAAGATTGATGCCAACGCCGGTCAGTTGATCACGGTGTTGTTCCACCTTGGCCAAATGGCAACCGCAACCGCGTCGCTAGACGAAGACACATTCGCGATCCTCGGCCAAGAGCTTGGCTACAAGGTTGAAATCGTTTCGCCAGAGGATGAAGAGCGCGAGCTGTTCGAAGGCTTCGGTCTGGACATCTCGACCGACTACGAAGATGACGAAGACGACCTAGAGGCTCGTCCACCGGTAGTTACCGTGATGGGTCACGTCGACCACGGAAAGACCCGTTTGCTCGACACGATTCGCAAGTCGAACGTGATGGCCGGCGAAGCCGGTGGAATCACCCAGCACATCGGTGCCTACCAGGTACACGTGATGCACGAGGGAATCGACCGAGCCATCACCTTCATCGACACCCCAGGTCACGAGGCGTTTACCGCTATGCGTGCCCGTGGTGCGCAGGTCACCGACCTCGCCATCCTGGTTGTCGCTGCGGATGACGGCGTAATGCCTCAGACCATCGAAGCGCTCAACCACGCGCAATCCGCTGGAGTGCCAATCGTTGTCGCAGTGAACAAGGTCGATAAAGAGGGCGCAAACCCTGCCAAGATCCGTCAGCAGCTCACCGAGTTCAACCTCGTTGCCGAAGAATACGGCGGTGACGTGATGTTCGTCGACGTCTCGGCCCTGACCGGCAAGGGCATCGACGACCTGCTCGACGCAGTGCTGCTAACCGCGGATGCTGCGCTCGACATGCGCGCAAACCCAAACAAGGATGCTCGTGGTGTAGCCATCGAAGCGAACCTCGACAAGGGCCGTGGCTCGGTTGCAACCGTTCTGATTCAGTCTGGAACCCTCGAGGTAGGTGACTCGATCGTTGCCGGTTCTTCGCACGGTCGTGTTCGTGCAATGTTCGATGAAAACGGCACCGCCGTGCAGTCGGCAGGACCATCGCGCCCGGTTCAGGTTCTCGGACTCCAGTCAGTTCCACGCGCCGGTGACACCTTCGTGGTTACCGACGATGAGCGTCAGGCCCGTCAGATTGCCGAGAAGCGCGAAGCCGCAGACCGCAACGCGCTCCTGGCCAAGACTCGCAAGCGCGTCAGTCTCGAAGACTTCACCAAGGCACTCGAAGAAGGCAAGGTTGAAGCTCTCAACCTCGTCATCAAGGGTGACGTATCCGGTGCGGTCGAGGCTCTCGAAGACTCGTTGCTCAAGATCGAAGTCGATGACAGCGTGCAGTTGCGCATCATCCACCGCGGTGTTGGTGCGATCACCGAGTCGGACGTCAACCTGGCTACCGTCGACAACGCAATCATCATCGGATTCAACGTTCGTCCAGACAACAAGGCCAAGGAGCGCGCCGACCGCGAAGGTGTCGACATTCGTCACTACTCGGTTATTTATGCCGCGCTCGATGACATCGAACAGGCTCTCAAAGGCATGCTCAAGCCAGAATACGAAGAGGTTCAACTCGGAACCGCCGAGGTTCGCGACATCTTCAAGTCATCCAAGGTCGGCACCATCGCTGGTTCCTACGTTCGCAGTGGCTCGATCAAGCGCAACTCCTCGGCTCGAGTTCTTCGTGCCGGAGCGGTTATCGCAGACAATCTCAAAATCGAGTCCCTCAAGCGCTTCAAGGACGACGCCACCGAAGTCAAGACTGACTACGAGTGTGGTATCGGGCTGGCTGGTTTCAACGACATTCAGATCGATGACGTTATCGAAACCTTCGAGATGCGCGAGAAGCCGCGAGTTTAGTCATGGCAGATGTTGCACGCGCCAGAAGGCTGGCCGAACGAATCAAGGTGTTGGTTGCCGAATCCCTAGACCGAGTCATCAAAGACCCGGATCTGGGTTTGGTTACCATTACCGACGTTCGAGTGACCCCAGACCTGTCGCACGCGACCGTGTTCTATTCGGTGTATGGCTCGGCCGAGGACATCACTCGTTCGACCGAAATCATGACAAAGAACACGGGGCGAATTCGTGGTGAGGTTGGTCGTCACCTTCAGATTCGGGTCACTCCGACTCTCGAATTCCTGGTCGATGAGGTTCCAACCACCGCGGCTCATCTGAGCGAGCTGCTGGCCGAAGCCAATCGCCGCGATGCTGAGGTTGCTCGACTCGCTGCCGAAGCGAAGTATGCGGGCGAGGCCAACCCATACAAAGAGCCAAAGCCTGAGGAAGACGAAGACTAATTGACCAAGGTCAGCGGTCTGCTTCTGATTGACAAGCCCGAAGGCTGGACCAGTCACGACGTGGTTGCAAAAACACGCAACCTAGCTTCGACTCGTCGAGTGGGTCATGCCGGCACTCTCGACCCGATGGCCACCGGACTGCTGGTGCTGGGCCTGAACTCGGCCACCAAGCTCCTGACCTTCTTGGTTGGCGAGAGCAAAACTTACCTAACTACCATTCGTCTGGGGGCATCGACTATCACGGATGATCGCGAAAGCGAGTTTCTAGAACTCGCCTCGCCAGAAGCGCTCGCCACAGTAGGTAGAGATTCGATCATCCAAGCAATGGCTGCCCTTAGTGGAGAGATCATGCAGGTGCCTTCTTCGGTGAGTGCAATCAAAATCAATGGCGAGCGCGCTTATGCAAAAGTGCGCGGGGGAGACGAAGTCAAGCTGGCAGCCCGCCCGGTCACCGTGAGTCGTTTCGAGATGCTAGGCGAGCCCCGCGAGGTGGCCGCTGCCGGCAACAGGTTCATCGACTTCGACGCGATTATCGACTGTTCATCGGGCACCTACATTCGCGCGCTGGCTCGTGACCTAGGACGTGCGCTGGGCGTTGGTGGCCATCTGACCGCACTGCGTCGCACTCGGGTAGGCGCTTACCAGATCACCGCCGCCACCGAACTCTCGAAGCTCGACCCCAATTCGTTGCCCGTTCTGTCAAGCACGGATGCTGCGCGGGCCCAATTCGCTTGTCGCGAACTTTCCGCAAGCGAGGTAACCGACCTGCGGCACGGGAAGCGTTTGATCGTCGGTCGGATTGACTTCGGTGAACGTTCAGACGCGATAGCGGGCTTCGGGCCCGACGGAGAACTGGTGGCCATGCTTGAAACCTCTGGCAAGCAATTGAAGTCGCTGGTGGTTTTTGTAGAGGAGGCGGAATGATCGACTGGCTTTATTACACCCTTGTCATCGCCTCTGGTTCATCCGCTTTTTTCTGTCTGGTGCTCGCGATGTTTGGTCGCAAGCCGGGGTTATTCAGCCTCGCCCAAATGGTCTTGCTCGAGACCCTGTTGGTTGTTCAACTTATCACCACGAGCATCCTGGTGGCTGGTGGTGCGCAGTCGAAAGGCGACGTTGTCGAGTTCTTCGGCTACGTTCTGGTGGCCATGATGGTTCCGGTGGGTGGTGTGATTTGGGCGCTCGTAGAACGCACCAGGGTATCTTCGATGGTTTTAGGTGTTGCGGCGTTGACCGTCGCGGTCATGACCGCAAGAATGGCTCAAATCTGGGGCCTGGCCTGAGCGGCTGGCGAATCTTTTAGGCTTATGCAATGGCAAACAAACAAAACCTAGGCATCGGGCGGCTCTTGATTGCCGTCTATGGAATTTTTGCCCTCTCGGCTACGGCTCGGGCCAGCTACCAACTGCTGCGCAAGTTCGATGACGCTCCCGTTGCCTATTCGCTGTCTTTGGTGAGCGCGATAACCTACATTTTGGTGACCATTTCTCTCGCTCGAACATCCGGATTCTTGCATCGAACAGCAAAGCCTCTGGTCATTTTCGAGCTCGCTGGAGTTCTTCTAGTGGGATCGCTCTCGCTCATTGTGCCGGGGCTTTTCAAACACCCTTCGGTGTGGAGTGAATACGGAATCGGCTATGGCTTCTTGCCTTTGATTTTGCCAATTCTGGCTTTGGTTTGGCTTAGAAAGCGCTCTGCATGATCGAGTGGTCAAGCGCCGTGCAGGTGCCGGCAGATTTTGCTGAAACCGCCGTCACGATCGGCAAGTTCGATGCGATTCACCTCGGACACCAAGCGCTGCTCAGCACACTTCTTGACCTCGCGGAGAACGATGCGCTCGCGCCAGTGGTTTTGACCTTCGCCAATCACCCAAACTCGGTCTTGGTTCCAACTTCGGTTCCGCTTCCGGTAATCGGGGCAAACCAACGACGCCAACTTTTCGACGAGGCGGGAATCGAAGGCGTTCTCAACCTGCCGTTCGACCAAGCGCTCGCAGCTTTGACCCCCGAGGAGTTCGTCTCAAGATATCTGGTGGATGCCCTCAAGGCTCGCTGGGTGCTGGTCGGGCAGGGATTCCGGTTCGGGGCCAAGGGGAGTGGCACGGTTGACACGCTGCGTGAACTCGGAGCACTGCACGGCTTCAGGGTCATCGAACTTGCGCGACTCGAACTCGACGGTGAGGTGGTTTCCACCACGCGAGTGCGTGCCGCTCTCGACAACGGGGATGTTCGTCTAGCTGCCAAGCTGCTCGGTCGCAATCACACCACGGTCGGCATCATTGAACACGGACTCAAAATTGGTCGACAAATCGGTTTTCCAACTGCCAACATGTCGCGAGATGCCGAGGGCTACTTGCCTCTGGATGCCGTCTATGCCGGTTGGCTCTATGCCGGCTCAGAACGTTACCCGGCGGCCCTGTCGGTTGGCATCAACGAAACCTTTCAAGCCGTGCCCCGCCTGATCGAGGCCCACGTCATTGATCGAAACGATCTAGATCTCTATGACCAAGTGGTCACGCTGGAATACACCGATTTCATTCGTGCAGCCGCCAAGTTCGATGGCATCGAAAGCCTTGTCGCGCAGATCAATCGCGACATCGACAAGGTTCGTGAACTGCTCGCCTGATAGCCTGCTCACATCAAATGAACTAGAGGGGAAACAATGCAGTCCGTTCCACCAGGCCCACAAGGTCCTTCGCGTGCACCAATCACGTTCGTCGACGCAATTGCACTTGGCTTCAAAAAGTTTGTTGATTTTCGCGGTGTATCTCGACGAAGCGAATACTGGTACTGGGTGTTGTTCACGGTGCTTCTTGGTATGGTCGCCGGAACATTGGACAACGGAGTCGCCACCGCGATTTCGGGTTTCACAGCTCTCAACGACGTGACGTCAATAGCTCTATTCTTGCCCACACTCGCTGTTACCGTCAGACGATTCAGGGATGCCGGCTACTCTCCTTGGCTGCTACTACTGCAAATCGTTCCGGTGTTTTTGATCGCTGGTGTCATCATTAGTGCCGCGATTTCGGCAACGCCGTTTTTTACGCAATACAGCGAGGCAGAACTTGATGCCATGGTCACCGAGTTTCTCGATAAGGGCACCGGCCCGCTGCTTGCTGCAATCGAAAATGGCGTGTTCAACGGTGCTCTGGGTTTTGCCCTTAGCGCACTCCTGATTGTGCTGGCGCTCGGAATCTGGCAACTCGTGATTCTCTGCCGGCCGACCAAAACATTTGAGCAAGGCAACAAGCGCGCTTTACCAGCCGCCGGCCAGCCGGCTCAAGCCGATTTCCCGTCTAACTCGGATGACGGCGGCACGACCTCGTAAATAACCCCGGTGTGAACTACCCCAGGCCAGCTTTGGACTCGGGCTGGCGCATCCGTGGCCGCTCGGGTATGCTTGTGAAGTTGCCGTGTAACGGCCGCGGATAAAGAGAGCTCAAGTCGAAGTGATTTGGGCGCCGCGCAGCGAGGTTTAGAAAGGACCGAGTTATGGCACTAGAAGCAAGCGTTAAGACCGCAATCATCAACGAATACGCAACCCACCCAGGTGACACCGGTTCGCCTGAGGTTCAGATCGCTGTTCTGACTCAGCGCATCAAGGACCTCACCGAACACCTCAAGGAGCACAAGCACGACCACCACAGCCGTCGTGGCCTTCTTCTTCTTGTTGGTCAGCGTCGTCGCCTTCTTGGCTACCTGCAGAACGTTGACATCAACCGCTACCGCGCGCTCATTGAGCGTCTCGGCCTGCGTCGATAGGTCTTCTTTCAAAATCGCCCCGATTCGTCGGGGCGATTTTCTTTTACCCGACTTCTAGCCTTTGTCTGTGTCACCTGTTACCCTTGAGAAGAGCGATGAAGCGAGTTTGCTGGTCTTCGGTCGTGGATCTTGGGGTTTCTACCAAGGTTTTCAACTGCAGACCAGGGCAGCCCTCTCCGATGTGGGCCCGTTTATTCACCTCATACGCACACGCGCGCTGACTTGGCGTTCGCCGAGGCGCGCACCGAAGAATAAAGAGGAGGGACCATGGTAGGTCCAGACAACTACGAGCCGATGGACGGCACGGAATACGAATACGCAATAATCGACAACGGCAAGCACGGCAAGCGTGTAATCCGTTTCGAAACCGGGCGTCTAGCCCAGCAGGCACAGGGTGCCGCATCCGTCTACCTAGACGGTGAAACCATGCTTTTCTCGGCGACCACCGCCAGCAAGCAGCCAAAAGACCAGTTCGACTTCTTTCCATTGACGATCGATGTCGAAGAAAAGATGTACGCAGCCGGCCGCATCCCAGGGTCGTTCTTCCGTCGTGAAGGCCGCCCAACCACCGACGCGATTCTGGCTTGCCGCCTAATCGACCGCCCACTTCGCCCATCGTTTGACGACGGACTCCGCAACGAGATCCAGGTCGTCGTCACCGTTATGGCGATTCACCCGGATGAGCTCTACGACGTAGTTGCGATCAACGCAGCATCCATGTCGACCAAGCTCGCCGGTCTGCCTTTCTCTGGCCCTGTCGGTGGTGTGCGCGTTGCACTCATCGATGGACAGTGGGTTGCCTTCCCTAAGCACTCGCAGCTCGAGCGCGCCGTATTCGACATGGTCGTTGCCGGTCGCGTAGTCAATGAGAACGGCGTTGAAGACGTCGCCATCATGATGGTCGAAGCCGAAGCCACCGAGGGTTCATGGAACCTAATCAAGCAGCAGGGTGTTCAAGCTCCTACCGAAGAGGTGGTCGCCCAGGGACTCGAGGCTGCCAAACCTTTCATCAAGGAACTTTGCGACGCTCAGAGCCGCCTTGCAGCACGCGCCGCCAAGCCACTGACCGAGTACCCACTGTTCCCGCCATACTCTGACGAGGTTTACGCTGCGGTTGCAGAGTTGGCCGAAGTCGAACTTGGCAAGGTTTACCTGATTGCAGACAAGCAAGCTCGCCAGGATGCAGATGATGCACTCAAGGCTTCGGTCAAGGAGGCACTCGTTGCCAAGCTTGACGAGTCACTGCACGGTCAGATCTCGGCTGCCTACAAGTCGGTAACCAAGCACGTGGTTCGCACCCGTGTTCTCAAGGAGAAGGTTCGTATCGACGGCCGTGGCCTAACCGACATCCGTGCGCTTGACGCCGAAGTTTCGGTTCTTCCACGCGTTCACGGTTCGGCGATCTTCCAGCGTGGCGAGACCCAGATTCTTGGAGTCACCACCTTGAACATGCTCAAGATGGAACAGCAGATCGACTCGCTGAGCCCAGAGACCACCAAACGCTACATGCACAACTACAACTTCCCGCCTTATTCGACCGGTGAAGTTGGACGCGTTGGCACCCCAAAGCGCCGCGAAATCGGTCACGGAGCCCTCGCCGAGCGTGCGCTGGTTCCAGTGCTTCCAGCTCGTGACGAGTTCCCGTATGCGATCCGCCAGGTATCCGAGGCTCTCGGTTCCAACGGTTCAACCTCGATGGGTTCGGTATGTGCGTCGACTCTCGCGCTGCTAAACGCCGGTGTGCCACTGCGCGCTCCGGTTGCCGGTATCGCCATGGGTCTGATCTCTGACACCGTAGATGGCAAGACCGAATACGCAGCCCTAACCGACATTCTCGGTGCCGAAGACGCACTGGGCGACATGGACTTCAAGGTTGCCGGTACTCGTGAGTTCGTTACCGCGATTCAGCTCGACACAAAGCTCGATGGAATTCCATCGGACGTATTGGCTGGCGCTCTCACTCAGGCTCGTGACGCGCGCGTGCGCATCCTCGATGTAATGAGCCAGGCAATCAGCGAGCCAGACGAAATGGCTCCAACCGCGCCTCGCGTCATTGCCGTGAAGATTCCTGTCGACAAGATCGGTGAGGTTATTGGCCCTAAGGGCAAGATGATCAACCAGATTCAAGAAGACACCGGAGCCGACATTTCGATCGAAGACGACGGAACCGTTTACATCGGTGCCACCGACGGTCCTTCGGCCGAAGCCGCTAAGGCTGCCATCAATGCAATCGCCAACCCTCACGTTCCGGAAATTGGCGAGCGCTTCCTCGGAACCGTTGTGAAGCTAGCCACCTTCGGTGCGTTCGTTTCGCTGGTTCCTGGTAAGGATGGTCTGCTGCACGTTTCTGAGCTCAAGAAGATCTCGGGCGGAAAGCGCGTGGAGAACGTCGAAGACGTACTCTCGGTCGGCCAGAAGATTCAGGTCGAAATCACCAAGATCGACGACCGCGGCAAGCTATCGCTTGCTCCAGTGGTCGAGGGTGAAGAAGGCGCTTCGAACGAGTCCAACGACTCCGACGAAGAATAAGCTCCGCCCAGATCTGGTTAGCAAAAATGACTGAACTTCAGTTTCCACTAGACCAGACTGACCTAACGTTCACCGCTTCGGGTGGCAGTGTGATTCGTCGCACTGTCCTCCCGAGCGGTGTTCGTGTTTTAACCGAAGCTGTACCCGGTGTGCAGAGTGCATCGGTGTCATTCTCGGTGCCGGTCGGCAGCCGCGATGAGACCAACGGTCACTTCGGTTCGACACACTTTCTAGAACACCTCCTTTTCAAAGGCACCGCCAAACGAACCGCCCTTGACATCGCGATCGCTTTCGACTCGGTAGGTGGCTCTTCAAACGCTTCGACAGGCAAGGAACACACCTCCTACTACGCCCGCGTGCAGGAGTCGGCAGTGCCTCTGGCCATCGACGTGATTGCCGACATGCTCACCTCATCGGTGCTCGACCCGGTCGAGTTCAACAACGAGCGCACGGTCATCCTTGAAGAACTCGCGATGAACGAGGACGACCCCCAAGACGTAGCCCACGAGGCGTTTTTCGAGCAGGTGCTCGGCGAGCACGAACTCGGTCGCCCGATCGGTGGCACAAACGAAACCATTACCAATGTCACCAGGGATGCCGTCTGGGAGCACTATCGCGCCAACTACCGTCCGCAGGATCTGGTTGTTGTGGCAGCGGGTTCCGTGCGACACGACAACATCGTGCAGTTGGTCGAAGCAGGTTTGTCGGGCGCTGGTTGGAACCTGGCCGAACAAAATTCACCGCGCGAACGACGCAGCCTTGAGCCAGCATCCGTGTCACGCAAGAGCTCACTTCATGTTATTCACGAGGAAAATTCTCAGGCAAACATCCTCATCGGCACCCAGGGTCTGGTCGGAAACGACTACCGGCGCTATGCCATGGCCGTGCTCAACACCGTGCTCGGTGGCGGAATGTCTTCGAGGCTGTTTCAAGAAATTCGTGAAAAACGCGGATTGGCATACTCGACCTATTCGTTCAACCAGGGTTACTCCGATGCTGGAGTCTTTGGCCTGTATGCCGGCTGCTCTCCAGCCAAGGCGCGCGAGGTTTCGGAGCTGATGATCGGCGAACTTCGCAAGGTAGCCGAATCGGGCATCACGTCGGCCGAACTGGAACTCGCCTACGGCAATGTGTCTGGTGGGCTAGCCCTCAAGTTTGAAAGCACTCAGGCTCGCATGAGCCGACTTTCTGGTACCGAGCTTTCGACCGGCGAATTCGTCGATCTCGATGAGGCGTTGAGTCGATTCCGTGCGGTGACGATTCAAGATGTCACCGATCTTGCCGCCGACTTAGTCGGTCGCGAACTCAGCATCGTTGCCGTCGGCGATGTGTCTGAAGACACCTTTGCCGGTCTGGTCTAATCTAGTCAAATGGCGATCAAAGTTTCAGTTGTCGGTGCCACCGGGCGCATGGGCGCTCTTGCGCTCGAAGTAATCGAGCGGGATGACCGGTTCGAGCAGCACAGCGCTCTCTCAAGTCGGTCAGACCTGAGCGAGACTATCGGTGCAGACGTGATTTTCGACGTCACCAGGCTCGAGGTGAGCCAACGCGTTGTCAACTTCGCCATCGAGCACAACATCCCCGTTCTGGTCGGCACCAGCGGATGGAGCGCAGCTCACGTATCTACCATTACAGATGCGGTTCGTGACCATGCCGCGACCGTCGTGATCGTGCCAAACTTTTCGATCGGCTCGATGCTTGCAACAAAATTTGCCGCCGAAGCCGCCAAATTCTTTGAGTCCATCGAAATCGTAGAGGCTCACCACCAGCACAAGGTGGACTCACCATCAGGCACCGCAATTCGCACCGCCGAGCTAATCGCGGGTGCGCGCGGGGATGAACCAGTGGTGACCGGAGCTGGACAGGAGGCTCGAGGCAAACTCGTCGAGGGCATCCCAGTGCACAGTCTTCGCCTGAGCGGCGTTAGCGCAAAGCAGGATGTCTATTTCGGTGGTCAAAGTGAACTTCTCACAATCAGCCATGAAACAACTAGCGTCGCAGCCTATGCCAACGGAATCTCAATGGCTTTGATTTTCACTGAGGCTAACCCTGGGTTGCACATAGGCCTCGACGCCATCGTTCGATGACCGGCGCAAAAATCGGAGCAATTGTCACCTCCGCGCTACTGGTGATGTATGTCGCGCTACTTTCAAACACTGCAATCGCGTTACTAGGCGCAGACAATGCGCTCGCCAAGATCATGGGTGGACTACTGCTGTTGTTTCCCGTGCTTGCCGTTTGGGCCATCTTCACCGAGTTCGTGTTCGGCTCGAGAATCGAAAAGCTGAGCAAAATCCTCGAGGCGGAGAACGCCTGGCCCGAATTCAATTTCGAACTACGACCGAGCGGTCGAGCGGTTCGTGCCTCTGCAGATGCTGAGTTCGAAAGATTTCGAGCCAAGGTCGACGACGATCCCGCCGACTGGCGCAACTGGTTCGCACTCGGGTTGGTCTATGACGCCGCCTCGGACCGACGTCGCGCGCGTGCCTGTATGCGAAAAGCCATCGCCCTCAGCCGTCAGGTTAGCGAATAACTTTCAGGCGCTTGAGGCCAAGAAAAATCTGGCAACCGAGGCAGTAGTTGAAGGCGGCGTTCAAGAAGGCCGCAAAGAATGCAGCGGATGCTGCCACGGCCAGTCCGAGTTCGATGCCCGCAAGGTGCAGGGCCACGCCCACCAGCGCGACGAACAACCCGACACCCTGAGCGAATCGAGGGGGAGTGGCATCCTCGAGTTCTTTCGGCGCTTGCAGGCGAGGGCGAACCAGCGATTTGAACAGCCAGGCATATGGGTGGTTGATAACTCCAAAGACTGCACCGATGGCAAATAGCGTGGTGATCACCAAGAAGAGGCCGAACGCGGCATCCTTGGTCGCAGCATCAAGAGCGAGATAGATGGTCACTGCAAGAAGAGTGGAGGTGATTGCAGCGCCGAAACGCGGGCCACGGGGATCAATCTGGTTAGAGGTCGACATTAGATTTCGAAGGTTCCTATCTCAGCTTCTAGAGTTGCTGCTTTTGGTGCGCCACCGATGCGCGACTTTACGACGCCGCGGCGGTCGAGCACCAATGTGGTCGGGGTTTGAAGGATGTTGTACTTGCTGGCCAGGTCCAGGCGATTCGTGATGTCGACCTCGAGATGAAGAACGTCATCACTTTGCTCTTCCAGTTGAGCCAGCGCTCGTGCGGTTTGAAGGCACTGGCTGCAGAACTCACTCGAAAACTGCAAAAAAGTGATGCGACTGCCGAATCGGGTGACCGGTGAGCCATTTTTGATCACACCTAGTTCGGTCAAATCCACCTGAAGTCCATCGCGAATCCGCTTGGATTTTCCAGAGGTGAGCTTCCAAATCGCACCAACCAGTGCTGCAACGACAACGATGGCGAAAACCAAGGCTAGACGCGATTCGGGGCTCATCAGTCAAGGCTATTTTGCAAGGATGCGGCTGCCGCGTGTGTTTCGCATTCTTACGCAGTCGCGACCGCTAACATTGACGGGTGTCCGATATCGTATTCCGCAGTGATGTAACCGTTGAGCTCGTTCGTTCGAGCGCCTCAGACTCAGACGTGCTATTTGCCGCACGCGTTTCGACCCAGGGCGAGCAGACTCTTGAGTCCGCCAGCGCTGGAACTGAGGCTTCGACTCGCGACCAGGGGCTAATCAACTACCTAATGCGTGACCGTCACGGTTCGCCATTCGAGCACAACTCGATGACCTTCTATGTTCAAGCTCCGATCTTTGTCTTCCGCGAGTTTATGCGTCACCGCATCGCCTCGTACAACGAGGAATCGGGCCGATACAAAGAGCTCAGTCCCGTGTTCTACGTGCCCGGCCCAGAGCGCAACCTGGTTCAGATTGGCAAGACCGGCCACTACGAATTCATCCCAGGCACTGCAGAGCAGACTGCCCTGGTTGAGCAAGAGGCTCGAACCACCAGCCAACAGGCTTATGAGTCTTACCAGCGGATGCTCGAAGCAGGCGTCGCTCGCGAGGTCGCCCGCATCGTCCTCCCGCTGAACATCTACTCGAGCATGTACGTGACCATGAACGCTCGTGCACTGATGAACTTCTTGAGCCTTCGCACCAAGCGTGAAGGAACCCACTTCCCTTCGTTCCCACAGCGTGAAATCGAAATGTGTGCCGAAAAGATGGAAGACGAGTGGGCAAAGCTCATGCCGTTCACCTATGAGGCATTCAACAAGAACGGCAGAGTCGCTCCGTAATCAAAGCTGCGCTCGCGCATCCGAGGTTTTACAGCTCACAATTTTCTAGCCCTTGGGCGCGATTGCCCCTAACCGATAGTCTTTTACCTATGTTGCAACACAGAAATCTCTTTGGCCAGGTGCTGGTCGCTTTGGTCACGCCTATGAATGCAGAGGGTGAAGTCGACTGGGCTGCCACCGAAAAGCACATCGACTACGTCATCTCGAACGGCGCTGACGGAGTGGTGGTCACCGGCACCACGGGTGAGACCTCAACCCTCACCGATAAAGAGAAGCTGAAGTTGGTCGAGGTTGGAAAGTCGGTCGCCAACGGTCGCGCCAAGATCATTACCGGCGGTGGTTCGAACGAAACCGCACACGCGATTGAGCTTTACAAGGCATCCGAGAAGGCTGGCGCTGACGGCGTAATGATCGTCACTCCTTATTACAACAAGCCGACACAGGCTGGTGTGTTGACTCACTTCAGGTTGATTGCCGATGCGACCGACCTCCCGGTCATTCTCTATGACATTCCCGGGCGAGCAGGCATCCCGATCAACTTCGAGACGATGCTTCGCGCAGCTAAGCACCCGAACATCGTTGCGATCAAAGACGCTAAGGGCGACTTTGCTCAAGCCTCTCGAGTCATGAACGAAACCGACTTGCTCTATTTCTCTGGCGACGACAGCAACGTCTTGCCGCACATCTCTATTGGTGCGACCGGTTTGATCGGCGTTACCGCGAACATCGCTCCAGCCGCTTACCGCGAGATGATCGATGCCACGAACCGCAACGATTTCCACCACGCGCTAAAGGTTCACAACTCGCTCGAGCCACTGGTGCGTGCCGCGATGACGCACGTGCCGGGCACGGTCGCTTCAAAGTACATCCTGCACGGACTCGGGCTGATTGACAGTCCACGAGTCCGTCTCCCGCTGGTTGGCCCTGAAGAAGCCGAAGCCGCAAAGATCGAAGCCGACATCGACCTGGTCAAGCAGATCACCGGCCTCTCATTTGAGAACTTCCGCCCTGACCGTAATGCTGCCGCTGGCGGCGCGTTGCCAAAGGTCGCCGGCACCACCCGATAGATAAGGAACCAGATGGTTCAAACCCTCCCAGAACCCGCGCCGCTAAAGCCGGGAGTGCTGCGAGTGATTCCGCTTGGCGGAATCGGCGAAGTTGGTCGAAACATGACCGTCTTCGAGATAGACAAAAAGATTCTCATCGTTGACTGCGGTGTGCTCTTTCCTGAGGAACATCAGCCCGGAGTCGATGTCATTCTTCCCGACTTTGGCTACCTTCGTGATCGAATGGATGATGTCATCGGCATTGTGCTCACTCACGGGCACGAAGACCACATCGGTGGCGTTCCATACCTGCTAAAGCTCAAGCAAGACATCCCGCTGGTGGGTTCGGCGCTGACCTTGGCATTCGTTGAGGCAAAGCTCAAAGAGCACAAGATTCAGCCTTACTCGATGGTTGTCGCCGAGGGTCAGCGCGAGCGAATGGCCGGCTTTGACCTCGAATTCGTGGCGGTCAACCACTCGATCCCAGATGCTCTAGCCGTTGTGATTCGGACTGCCGCGGGTTCGGTGCTTCATACGGGTGACTTCAAGATGGATCAAATTCCCTTGGATGGTCGCCTAACCGATTTGCGCGCCTTCGCCAGAATCGGCGAAGAGGGACTCGACCTGTTTCTCTGTGACAGCACCAACGCAGACGTGCCCGGCTTCACCCCGCTCGAAAAAGACATCGGCCCTGTAATCGATAATGTCATCGCCAGGTCTAAGGGCAAGGTTGTCGTGGCGTCGTTCTCGTCACACGTGCACCGAGTGCAACAAGTGATCGACGCATCCTTGGCCAACGATCGCAAGGTGGTCTTGGTTGGTCGCTCGATGGTGCGAAACATGCAAATCGCGCTCGAAATGGGTTATCTAAATGCGCCAGCCGATGTCTTTGTCGACTTGGCCAAGGCCACAAGCTATCCCGAAGACAAGCTGGTCTACATGTGCACCGGTTCACAGGGTGAACCAATGGCTGTTCTCGCCAGAATGGTGAACCTGGATCATCAGATCACGATTGGCGAGGGCGACACCGTGATTCTTGCCTCATCACTCATCCCAGGCAATGAGAATGCTGTTTATCGAGTGATCGACGGGCTTACCAAGCTCGGGGCAAACGTCGTTCACAAGGGCAACGCCAAGGTGCATGTGTCTGGGCACGCGGCTGCGGGCGAATTGCTCTACTGCTACAACATTCTCAAGCCGCGAAATGTCATGCCGGTGCATGGCGAATATCGTCACCTGATTGCCAACGGCAAGCTTGCCGAGCAAACCGGTATCCCACATGAGCGAGTGCTCATCACCGAAGACGGTTGGGTTGTTGACCTCAAGGATGGCCTGGCCGAGGTGGTCGGCGCGGTCGAGTGCGGCCTGCTCTATGTCGATGGAAAGACTGTTGGCAAGATTACCGAAGAAGACCTTCAAGACCGACGCACTCTGGCCGAGGAGGGGTTCATCACGATTTTTTGCGTGATCGATTCCAAGGATGGTCGTGTCAAGGTTGGCCCAGAAATCCGCGCCCGCGCTTTCGCCGAAGACGACCATGTTTTCGATGAGGTCAAGCCCTTGATTTCCAAAGCGCTCGCCGAGGCTGCGGGCGAGGGAGTGCGAGACACTCACGCACTGCAACAGGTTATTCGTCGCACCATCGGAACGTGGGTGAACCGCGCTCACCGCAGACGCCCGATGATCATCCCGGTGGTTGTCTCGGAATAGTCACCGTTGGCTTTAGGTAGCGAAATTTCTCGCCCAGCCTAAGCCGAGATGTCGCCCGTCGCTGTTACTTTTGACGCATGGCAACGCGCAGACCGACACCTTCACGCGCGAGCAAAGGCAAGGCTCGCGTCTCTTCGCGCACCCAAAAATCTTCTGCCCCAGCGCCTCGCGTTCGAACCGCTAGATCCGGTGGTGAACCCCAAGCGTTGCTGGTTCGCATTTACATGTTTTTTGCGCACGCGGTTGGGGCAGCGGCTCGAGCCCTAAGTCCGGATCGCATCGAAAAAGAAGACCGTCGCGACGGCATCCCGTTCGTACTCTTTCTGGGCGGCGTCGTCGGCAGCGTATTCACCTGGTTCATGCGTCCAGATTCCAGCTGGGTCTTCGGTCTTCACCTGTGGACCTTCGGTTTGCTTTTTGGTCGAATTTCTTATGCCCTCCCCGTGGTGATGGTGGTCTTCGCCATCTATCTCATGCGCCACCCGTCGACCATTCGCGACAACGGGCGTATCGGCGTCGGTCTCTTTCTGTTCTTAGTTTCGATTGCGGGTTTCTTTCACCTCTTCGGAGGTCTGCCACAGCCAAGCGATGTCGGCTTCGAGTGGAAGCTTGCCTTTGCGGGAGGCGTACTCGGCTGGCTGATTTCTGTTCCGTTCGTGCCGCTCACCATTTGGGGTGCCGTTCCTGCGATGGCCCTGGTTTCGTTCGCCTCGCTGCTGGTTATGACCAAGACCGCACCGAACCGAATCGGCGAGCGCTTGCGCGAACTCACCGTCTACCTGTTTGGTGAGAACAAGGCAGGCGAACTTGAGCCTGAACAAGAACCAGAAACCGATGCCTTTGATGGCACCAAGGTTCCTTGGTGGCGACGTGATCGCAGTGGTGACAAGCCCTTTGAGCAAGTGGTCACAGAAGAGCCCAAGCCTGAGGACGAACTTGACCATCTGTTTGGCGACCAACCTCTCGAGGTTCCTTCGGTCGACACCTTCGAAGACCCAGAAGATTCGAGCGAAGGCGAAAACACCGAGCCAATCGCGATTCCTGCCTCGGTTAACCCGGCCGACAGCAGTGAGGCCGCCGAGTCATCGCCTGCTCCCGCTCCCGCACCAAAGCCCAAGCGCACCTACTCGATGCCACCGCTCAGCATTCTTGCGCCGGGCACACCACCCAAGGCAAAGAGCGCGGCTAACGACCAAATCGTCGCCGCCATCACCTCCGTCTTCAAAGAATTCGCAGTGGATGCGGTGGTCGTTGGCTTCTCGAGAGGGCCAACGGTTACTCGATACGAGGTCGAGCTCGCGCCTGGCGTAAAGGTTGAGGCGGTTACCCGCCTGTCTAGCAACATTTCCTATGCAGTGGCCAGCAACGAGGTGCGCATCCTTGCCCCGATCCCTGGCAAGTCACTTATCGGAATCGAGATTCCAAACACCGATCGCGAAATCGTTTCGCTCGGTGACGTGTTGCGTGCGCCGATTGCTCAGCAGAGTGCGCATCCGCTCACTATCGGCATCGGAAAAGACGTCGAAGGTGGCTTTGTAGTGGCAAACCTTGCCAAGATGCCGCACCTCTTGGTCGCCGGCGCTACCGGTGCCGGAAAGTCATCGTTCGTCAACTCGATGATCACCTCGATTCTCATGCGGGCAAAGCCCGCGGAAGTTCGCCTCGTGCTCATTGACCCCAAGCGGGTTGAACTGGCCGCCTATCAGGGTGTCCCACATCTGATCACACCCATCATCACCAACGCCAAGAAGGCAGCCGAAGCGCTTCAGTGGGTCGTCAAAGAAATGGATGCTCGCTACGACGACCTCGCATCGTTCGGGTTCAAGCATGTGGATGACTTCAACCGTGCCATCGTCGCTGGAACCCTTCAGCCAAAAGAAGGCACCAATCGGATCCTGCAGCCTTATCCATACCTGCTCGTGGTGGTCGATGAGCTCGCCGACCTGATGATCGTCGCGCCACGTGATGTCGAAGATTCGATAGTGCGAATCACTCAGCTGGCTCGTGCGGCCGGAATCCACCTGGTTCTTGCCACTCAGCGACCTTCGGTCGACGTGGTCACCGGTTTGATCAAGGCCAACGTGCCATCGCGTCTTGCCTTCTCGGTGTCTTCGGTTACGGACTCTCGAGTCATTCTCGATCAACCTGGCGCTGAAAAGCTGGTCGGTCAGGGTGACGCACTTTTCTCGCCGATGGGCACCAACAAGCCGATGCGTGTTCAGGGTGCTTGGCTCGCCGAGGATGAACTGCACAAGATTGTCGACCACGTCAAGGCACAGATGGCTCCCGAATACCGTCAAGACGTCGATGAACCGCAGACCACCAAGGTGATCGATGCCGACATTGGCGACGATCTTGAGGTGTTGTTGCAGGCCGCTGAACTAATCGTGAACTCGCAGTTCGGTTCGACATCCATGCTGCAACGCAAGTTGCGCGTCGGCTTTGCTAAGGCCGGTCGCCTCATGGACTTGCTCGAGTCCAGGAACATCGTCGGGCCTAGCGAGGGTTCAAAGGCTCGAGACGTTTTGGTCAAACCAGAAGACCTTCCAGTCGTGCTCGCGCAGCTTCGAGGCGAACCTGGCGCAGTATCCACTCCTCCCGTGCAGCAAGCGGCCAGGGCAATCGATGCCTCGGCCATGGCGGCCGGCGATCCAGAGGACTTCATTCCTCGAGCATCCGAGTTTGGCGGCGATGACGAAGACGGCGACGAGGATGCCTGGCAGCTAACGGGCCGCGACTAATGCGTCGAGACTGGCTCAACCTGCCGAATGTCATCACGCTGCTTCGCATTGCAGCTGTGCCAATGTTTCTCGCGGTGCTATTTGCCGAGCCTGACAAACAATCTCCGTGGCGCTGGCTCGCGGTGCTGCTATTCGTGGCTGCCATCGCCACAGATGGTGTCGACGGGGCTATAGCTCGCAAGCGAAACCTGGTCACCGACCTCGGCAAGCTGCTCGACCCAATCGCAGACAAGGTGCTTCTAGGTGGCGCACTTGTGGCGCTGTCGCTGCTAGGCGAGGTTCATTGGGCTTTCACCGCACTGATTCTCGTTCGCGAGGTTGCGCTAACGGTTTATCGCATGCTCGTCGTTCGCGAGCGCGTGGTGGCAGCCAGCGCCGGTGGAAAAGCCAAGACGATCATGCAGGGAATCACCGTCGGGTTCCTCCTCTCACCCTTAGATCTTTATTGGCCCCCGCTGGCTGCGATTGAGTTGGTCGCTCTGTACCTGACAACTTTCGTCACGCTGGTCACCGGGTTTCAATACCTCTGGGCGGCTCGCCGAGCGGCTTCGGTGACATCTTGACTTCGAACGCAACGACCGACTCCGCAGCAGCGGTTCTGGAGGCGGCTGAGGTGGCAGGTGTGCGCATCGCTCTGGCGGAGTCGTTGACCGGGGGAGCGCTCAGCTCGGCGCTGGTCGAGGTGCCCGGCGCATCCAAGGTTTTATTGGGCTCGGTTGTGGCCTATGACAGCAGTGCGAAGCACGGCATCCTAGGCGTCAGTCGCAGCCTATTGACCATGCAAGGCGCGGTAGACCCGGAAGTGGCGGCTCAAATGGCACTCGGGGTTGCCGCGAAGTTCGCCAATGCCTTGGCTGGGTCAGACGCCGACTCGGATGTGGTGCTTGGCGTTTCGACCACGGGGGTGGCTGGCCCTGACCCTCAAGATGGCAAACCCGTCGGACTCGCCTACGTCGGAATCGCATTGGCTGGGCGCGTGGAGGTTCACGAACTGTCGCTCACGGGCGATCGCGCCTCGATTCGAGGGCAGGTTGTCGCAGCCGCTCTCGAACTAGCCATTGCTTTCTTAACTTCCAAGTAACTTCTCAGGGAACTTTGAGGTTCGGAGGAAATAGATGTCACCGCGAACAGGTATGTTATCTATACGAAGGTGTGAGAAATCCCCTTCAAGCCGAATGAAAGGAGGCCCGAATGCTATTAGTTCGTCGAGAAATTGGTGACGTGCTCCGGGAACTTCGCCTGAAGAAGGGTCACACTCTTCGTCAGGTCGCCGGACGAGCAAGTGTCGCACTCGGCTACCTAAGTGAGATCGAGCGCGGACAAAAAGAAGCGTCCAGCGAGATTCTTTACTCAGTTGCCGAAGCTCTAGACGTGCCCATCTCGCAAATCATGCGTGATGTGAGCGATCGATTGGCTGCAATCGAGAACGTTTTGATTCCAGACACCGTTCCTGCAGACTTCATCGCCTCGTTCAACAGCGAAGTCAACTCGATGCGTGGCTAAACCAATCTCTCAAGAAGACCCCCGACTTGTTCGGGGGTCTTCTGCTTTCGGCTAGCCTTGGGGCATGCGATTGAGCAAGTTCAAGGAACTTATCAGAGATGAATTCGGCGAGGCCTACGGCGCTGTCATCTGTCGCGACCTGGTGCTCAGTGAACTAGGTGATCAATCAGCGGATGCTGCGCTCGCGGCCGGCGAAGACCCTCGTGTTGTCTGGCTCGCGATTTGCCGAGCCCAGTCGGTGCCTGAAGCACGTTGGCACGGATTGAACAAAAATACGAAAAAGTGACACGCCAATAGAAAATTATTCGAAATCTTGTTCGAAAGCGGCTAGAGTGTGAAAAGGAAGAAGTTTTCGACCTGGTTTTCATCAAGTTGTCCACAGATTCCACGCCACACACAGTCAATGTCGGTGGCAAACCATAGTGTCAAAGCAAAATGAATCAAGAGGCGCAAAGCGCCAGAAGCATGAGGATCAAATGCCATCTCCATCAGATCGCGAAAAGGCGCTAGACACTGCCCTCGCTCAGATCGACCGTCAATTCGGAAAGGGCTCGGTCATGCGACTCGGCTCTGACGAGCGTGCACCGGTCGAAGTAATTCCAACCGGTTCAATCGCTCTCGACGTTGCTCTTGGCATCGGAGGACTACCGCGCGGCCGAATCGTTGAGGTATACGGCCCAGAATCCTCCGGAAAGACCACAGTCACCCTCCACGCGATTGCTAATGCGCAGCGCGCAGGTGGAACCGCAGCATTTATCGACGCAGAGCACGCGCTCGACCCCGAATATGCCAAGGCTCTTGGCGTTGACATCGACGCCCTGCTTGTCAGCCAGCCAGACACCGGTGAACAAGCTCTCGAAATCGCTGACATGTTGATTCGATCGGGAGCGATAGACCTAATTGTTATTGACTCGGTCGCGGCCCTCGTTCCTAAGGCAGAAATCGAAGGCGAAATGGGAGACGCTCACGTAGGTCTCCAGGCTCGCCTGATGTCCCAGGCGTTGCGCAAGCTAACCGGTGCGTTGAACAGCACCAAGACCACTGCAATCTTCATCAACCAGCTACGTGAAAAGATAGGTGTCTTCTTCGGCAGCCCAGAAACCACTGCCGGCGGAAAGGCACTCAAGTTCTATGCTTCCGTGCGACTAGACATCCGACGCATCGAGACCCTGAAAGATGGAACGGAATCCGTAGGAAACCGAACCCGTGTCAAGGTGGTCAAGAACAAGATGGCGGCACCCTTCAAGCAGGCCGAATTCGACATCATCTACGGCGTAGGAATCTCTCGCGAAGGAAGCCTCATTGACTTCGGAGTCGAGCAAGAAATCGTCAAGAAGTCTGGAGCTTGGTACACCTACGAAGGCGAACAACTCGGCCAAGGCAAAGAGAACGCACGCACCTATCTGATCGAAAACCCAAAGGTCGCCGATGAGATCGAGAAGAAGATTAAGTCAAAGCTCGGAATCGGCGTGCCTCGTGCAGTGGCCGATCTTCCGATCGAAGACGAAGTCATCACCGACGAAATCGCAGCGCCTTCGGTGAAGGCTGCCAACGCCTAATCGTGGCTTTCAAACGAGCCGGCACCCGCGCATCAGACGATGAAGCGAAGGTGCCGGCTCGTTCACTTTCTCCTGAGCGACTCGAGCAAAGAGCCCGAAACGTCGTTTTTTATCAACTCAACCGCACCATAAAGTCGCGAAAGCAGCTGGCCGACATCTTGGAGCGGCGCGAAATTCCGGTTGAGATTGCCGAAGCAGTTCTTGAACGATTCACCGAAGCCGGGCTCATTGACGACCGACGGTTTGCCGAGACGCTCGTGGCAACTCGCCGATCTGCAAGGGGTCTCAGTCGTTCCGCTCTTGCTCGAGAGTTATCCACCAAGGGCGTGTCACCCGAGATTGTCGAAGACGTGCTGAGCGAGTTGACTGCAGAAGAAGATCTCGCTACCGCCACCAAGCTTGCGTTGAAGCGCATCCGAGGTTTGATGTCACATCCGCGCGAAACCAGAAATCGTCGGCTCTTGGGGTTTTTGCAACGCAAGGGCTATTCGGCTTCTATAGCGTTCGCCGCCATCAAAACGGCTGAGAACGAGGCGGTAAAATCAGAGTTCTAATGAACTCGACCACCAAGCAACGCACATATGAAGTTCGCACCTACGGGTGTCAGATGAACGTGCACGATTCCGAGCGCCTTGCCGGCCTGCTCGAGGACGCTGGTTATATCGAGGGTGAGTTCGATCACAGCGATGTCGTCGTGTTCAACACTTGCGCCGTTCGCGAGAACGCAGACAACAAGCTTTATGGCACACTCGGCATCCTGGCGACTAAAAAGAAGGAACATCCCGGCATGCAGATCGCCGTGGGTGGGTGTCTGGCTCAAAAGGATCGTCAGACCATCCTTGATCGAGCGCCATGGGTCGACGTGGTATTCGGAACCCACAACATCGGTAGCCTGCCAGCCCTGCTTGAGCGGGCTCGCCACAACGATGAGGCTCAGTTAGAAATCGTTGAATCGCTTGAGAATTTTCCAAGCAACCTGCCTACCAAGCGAGACTCAACCTACGCCGCCTGGGTTTCGATATCGGTTGGTTGCAATAACACCTGTACTTTCTGCATCGTGCCATCGCTTCGCGGCAAGGAACGAGACAGGCGTCCAGGCGAGATCCTGGCCGAAATTGAGTCACTGGTTGCCGAAGGCGTCATCGAGATCACACTTCTCGGGCAGAATGTAAACACCTACGGAGTCGAGTTCGGAGATCGAGGTGCCTTCGCCAAGCTGCTGCGCGCTTGTGGTCAAATCGAAGGTCTCGAACGAGTTCGTTTCACTAGCCCGCATCCCGCCGCTTTCACCGATGACGTGATTGATGCGATGGCAGAAACCCCAAACGTGATGCCGAGCCTGCACATGCCATTGCAATCGGGCTCGGATTCGGTTCTCAAAGCCATGAAGCGTTCCTATCGCAGTGAGAAGTACCTAGGCATTCTTGAGCGAGTGAGAGCCGCCATGCCTGACGCCGCCATCACCACTGACATCATCGTTGGCTTCCCTGGCGAAACCGAAGAAGACTTTCTAGACACAATGCGAGTTGTCGAGCAGTCGCGCTTTGCCGCCTCATACACCTTCCAATACTCCAAGAGGCCCGGCACTCCTGCTGCTGAATACGAAGACCAACTGCCCAAGCACGTGGTGCAGGAGCGATATGAACGCCTGCTCGCGCAGGTCAACGATGTGGCCTGGAAAGAAAACCAAAAACTCATCGGATCCGAGGTCGAAGTCCTCGTGGCCAACAACGAAGGCCGCAAGGATTCGGCAACCAATCGCATCACAGGACGTGCTCGCGACAACCGACTCGTGCACATCGGACTTCCTGAGGGACTGGAACAGCCGAGACCTGGAGACCTGGTCACGGTTCGAGTCACCGAGGCAGCCCCGTATCACCTGATCGCCGACACCAAGGATGCCGCCGGGGTTTCGGTGCGACGCACCCGTGCCGGAGATGCTTGGGACCTAGCGCAGGCAGCCAGTTGCGGCATCCCAGTTGCGTCAGATTCGGCAAGCAAGAAAACTGTCTCGCTGGGCGTTCCGACCATAAAGCGATCGTGACCAAGCTAATTGCGGTGGTTGGCCCCACCGGCACAGGCAAAAGTGACCTCGCGCTGAGCCTGGCCGAGTCAATCGTCGGTGCCGGCGGTTCCGCGCAAATCGTGAACAGTGATTCTATGCAGTTCTATCGAGGCATGGACATTGGCACCGCAAAACTTGCAGTTGAGCAACGGCGTGGGATCGAACACCACCTACTTGACTGGCTCGACATCCGCCAGGAATCAACGGCCGCCGAATATCAGGTCAGGGCTAGACAGGTTATCGAAGAGCTGCAGGCGAACGGGGTCGTGCCGATTCTGGTCGGTGGATCGATGCTCTATGTGGCATCCGTGCTGAACACCTTTAGTTTTCCGGCCCGCGACCCCGAACTTCGCGAGCGTTTGGAGCAGCAACTCATCGAGCTGGGTGCGAGCGAGATGCATCGGCGCTTGGCGGCTCTGGATGCCACAGCGGCAAGTCGAATTGACCCGTTGAACGGTCGGCGAATAGTCAGGGCAATCGAGATTGTTACCGTGACGGGCGAACACTTCGCCGCCTCGCTGCCCGATGAACCAGAGTCTTGGCAACCAGTGTTAGAGATCGGGCTCAACGGTGATCGGGCTCGTCTGATCGAGAGGCTAAAGACCCGAGCTGACAAGATGTGGCGAGACGGCTTACTGGCGGAGGTTGAGTCGCTGATCCCGGCGGGAATTCGAGAAGGCAAAACTTCGCGTCAAGCCATTGGTTATGCTCAGGCTCTTGCGCAGCTCGATGGTGAGCTAACCGAGGAGGCGGCGATTGAAGCAACCGCGGGCCTGACCGCGCGTTATGCGCGACGCCAGATGTCTTGGTTCCGCCGCGACAAACGTATCGCGTGGTTTGATTACGAGGATACCCAAACCACCTCGAGCGCAATCGAACTCGTGCATCGGCACCTCGACCAAGGGCAATAGGCTTTTAGGCATGGCGAGAGTGAAATTCACTAAGGGGCACGGAACCGGAAACGACTTCGTGCTGATTCTCGACGCCGAAGGTGCACTCGAACTCAGTGCCGCGAAAATTGCCGAGATTTGTGACCGCCACTTCGGCGTTGGAGCCGATGGCTTCATTCGAGTTGTCAAGAGTGCGAACCTTCCAGAAGGCAAAGCCATTTTGGCTGAGGATGACTCGGCCGAGTGGTTCATGGACTACTACAACGCTGACGGCTCAACCGCCGAAATGTGCGGAAACGGGTCGAGAGTATTTGCTCGCTATCTGACCGAAAAAGGGCTGGTTACACTAGCCGAAGGGCAGACTCTTTCAATCGGAACGCGGGCTGGGGTTCGCGACCTTCAGCGCAACCTAGCCGGCTTCGCCGTCGACATGGGACGCTGGCGCTTAGGTGCCGATGACATTGTCGTGAAGGCAACAAACCTCGATGTTGCTCGACCTGGGCAGGCAATAAATGTTGGAAACCCGCACGTTGTCGTAGCGCTTGCCGAGGCATCCGAGCTTGACGACCTAAAGCTAGACGAGGCACCATTTCTAGAGCCCACGCAACTCGAAGGGGCAAATGTCGAGTTCGTCGTACCGGCCGAACCAATGGTCAAAGCGGGCGTCGGACACATCCGCATGCGTGTTTTCGAACGTGGTGTTGGCGAGACGCTTTCTTGCGGCACTGGAATCGTTGCCGCGGCCCTTGCGACACGACACTGGGCTGGAAAAGATTCACCTAACCAGTGGCAGGTAACCGTGCCAGGTGGAACCCTCGGGGTGCGCATGTTTGCCACCGAAGACGGTGAACACGTTGGGCTCAGTGGGGCAGCAGTATTGGTGTTCGAGGGCGAACTCGAACTCTAAAACGAGCGCTGAATCGACTCGGTTTTCGACCCGAGGTTGCACCTAGCCATTGCGGTTTTTGACTCGCAAGACCCGAAATGATTTTGCGGTATCGACTCGAATCGTACTGAATCCACTCGGCAGCTTTGCCTCTAGCCAGCGATGAAGCGAATCAGCCCCCAAGTTCTTTTGCACCACCAGGTAGGCCTCTGCGTCTGGAGCAAGTCGAGGCAGCCAGGTTTGCATAATCTCATGCAAGGCGTCCTTGCCTACTCGTATCGGTGGATTCGACCAAATGCCGGTGAAAGCAAGATCTGCAGGCACGTTTTCTGGAGCACAAACACGGACGTTGTTCAACCCGAGCTTCTTCGCGTTCAGTTCGGTCAGTTCTCGTGACCTCGAATTGATGTCGATCGCCCAGACCGTGGCACGCGGTGACTGTATGGCTAACGACAGAGCAATTGGCCCCCAGCCGCAACCGATGTCGAGAATGTTGCCGCCGGCAGGCGCGTGCGCGAGGTGCTCAAGTAGCACAGCGGTGCCCTGATCGACGTGGTCGGGGGAGAAAACCCCGCCAGCCGTCGTGAGTTCAACCGATTGCCCTGCCAGAACGGCCTGAATTTTTTTCGGTTTGTATTCGGTATCGGGGGTCTCCGAGAAATAATGCTCAGAAGACATAGCGTCAATCTATACCCACCGGCGCGATTAGTGTTAGTTCCAGATGAGTAACAGTCCGCTGATTCCAGACGACGAAGCCTCTAGCGCTACACGCTCCGAGGCTGCCATCGACCGCATCCTCAGAAGAGGCGCTCGGGCAGAAGCGCTCGGTGCCAGCGACACTCACGGTCATTCCGACTCGGATGGTGACCAACTCGACCTCGAAGAACGCGCCGCTCTTCGCCGCGTGGCCGGACTCAGCACAGAGCTGGAAGACATCAGCGATGTCGAATACCGCCAACTGCGGCTTGAAAAGGTTTTGCTCATCGGGCTTTGGGGAGAACAAACTTTAGAGGATGCCGAAAACTCTCTGAGAGAGCTGGCGGCCCTCGCCGAGACGGCAGGTTCGCAGGTTCTCGACGGTCTTCTTCAACGGCGCAGCCATCCCGACCCTGCGACCTATCTAGGAAAAGGTAAGGCTGCCGAGCTTCGTCAGATGGTGATTGCCACGGGTGCAGACACCGTGATTGCCGATACTGAGCTTGCTCCATCCCAGCGAAGAGCGCTTGAAGATGTGGTCAAGATCAAAGTCATCGACCGCACTGCCGTGATTTTAGATATCTTTGCCCAGCACGCCAAGAGCCGCGAAGGAAAGGCGCAGGTTGAACTTGCGCAGCTCGAATACTTGCTTCCGCGGCTTCGCGGTTGGGGTGAATCGATGTCTCGTCAGGCCGGTGGTCAGGCGGCTGGCGGTGTCGGTATGGGATCGCGCGGACCCGGTGAAACCAAGATCGAGCTCGATCGTCGCAGAATCAACACCCGGATGGCAAAGCTTCGCAAGCAGATTGCCGAAATGAAACCGGCGCGCGAAACCAAGCGCTCAAATCGCAACAAGAATGCGGTTCCCTCGGTAGCAATCGCGGGCTACACCAATGCTGGAAAGTCTTCGCTTTTGAACCGCATCACCGAAGCCGGCGTCTTGGTTGAAAACGCACTTTTTGCCACGTTAGACCCAACTGTTCGCAAGACCCAGACCCCGGATGGCCGCGCCTACACACTTGCCGACACGGTCGGGTTCGTGCGCAACCTCCCTCACCAACTCGTCGAGGCTTTTCGGTCGACCCTCGAGGAGATCGAGGGGAGCGATCTTGTGGTTCACGTGGTCGATGCCTCTCATCCGGACCCAGCCAGTCAGATCGCAACCGTGAGAGATGTGATCGGCGATGTTGGCGCGCGCAACATCCCAGAGTTGATCGTTTTCAACAAGATTGACTTAGCTGACCAGACTCAGCGCATGGCTCTTCGCGGCATGGAACCGGACAGCATTGGAGTTTCTGCTCGCACTGGTGAGGGAATCGCAGAATTGCAGCAGCGCATCGCCAGCATGCTACCTGAGCCAAATGTCAGGGTGAAAGTTCTTGTGCCTTATTCGAGAGGTGACTTAGTTTCACGTATGCACCTGAACAGCCGGATTATCTCGCTTGAATATGTCGAGGATGGAACTCTGGTAGTGGCCATGGTACGATCCGATCTGGCTTCCGAATTGCTTGAATACCAGCAGTTGTAAAAGAACAGGCTTCGCGCCTAGGACTCAGGCTCAGCGCTCGGCTTGGCGCGGCTAAATCGAGCGGATGACCGAAACAACCTTGCCCATAATCACAGCATGTGTGCCGTCGATCGGGTCGTAGGCCGAGTTTCGGGGGAGCAGCCAGGTTTGCCCGTTTGTCTGCTTGAAAACTTTGACTGTGGCGGAGTCCTCTAGGAGTGCGGCCACGATGTCGCCGTTGTCGGCCGTTTGTTGCTGGCGAACGACAACCCAGTCACCGTCGCAAATAGCCGCATCGATCATCGAATCGCCAGACACCTTCAGGATGAACAGGTCACCGTTGCCAACCAATTCACGAGGCAGCGTGAAGTGGTTTTCGATGTTTTGCTCAGCAAGAATCGGGCCACCAGCTGCGATTCGGCCGACCACCGGGATGCTGGTCACGTTGTCTGCGGTGGAGCGCCCGTTTTCGTCAACTAGTCCGGAAACCGATTTGAGAACATCCATGGCTCGTTGCCCTGCTTCGGCCTTGTTCAGATAGCCGCGCTCGCGCAACTGGCTCAGTTGATAAGACACGGATGACACCGACGAGAGCCCGACCGCTTCGCCGACTTCACGCATGGTCGGGTTGTAGCCCTTTTCGTTGCGGTAGGCGACGATTGCTTGCATGATCTTCGACTGAATGTCGGTCAAATCTTTTTCGTTCATCCTTGGCTGCCTTTCGTTTTCAACCGCATCACGGCGACTTTATCGAAACTCTATTCGAAGAAACTCTAGGTTTCAAGAACATTTTCGAACAAATTTACAAAAAAGTCTTGACATGATGTCGGTGGGTCGGCTTATTCTATGTTTATCGAACACTTGTTCGAAACAGAATTTCGAAGATCCAAGGAGCACCAACATGAATGCACAGCAGATCGTAGCCCCAAAGTCGATCACCAAGGCAGTTCCGACCCAGGCCGTTTATCGCCGCCGTCGCATGGCTGTCGGTCTGGTGCTGGCGCTCGCTCTGGGCGGCACGATCGCAGGCTTTGCGGCTACCGGCCAGGCGCAGGCGAGCAACCAGGTTGCCAACGTCACCTTCGAATACATCACGGTGCACAGCGGAGACACCCTTTGGTCGCTAGCAGGCACTTTTGCTCAGGGTCAAGATCAGCGCGACTGGATAGCCGCAATCGTAGAACTCAATGCCCTGGATGACACAGCGCTTCAGCCGGGCCAGCAACTCGCCCTCCCAAAGCACTAGGTCGTTCTGTGGCTTCGGTTCAAGCAGGCACGGGCGGTAATCTTGTCTGGTGACCAATCTTTCAGACCTTCCGCTACGTGATTCGCTCAAGGGCCGCCAACCATACGGTGCGCCGCAGATACACGTTCCGGTTGCGCTGAATGTCAACGAAAACACTCACCCTCTTCCTGCCGAAGTCAAGGCAGACATCATCGCCCGCATTGCCGAGGCGGTCGAACAAGTAAACCGTTATCCAGACCGCGAATTCATGCAGCTACGCCAGCGGCTCGCGAACTACCTGGGCTTCGGTCTCGTGCCCGAACAAATCTGGGCGGCCAATGGATCAAACGAAGTGATTCAGCAAATCTTTCAGGCGTTCGGCGGGCCGAATCGAAAAGCCCTCGGTTTCGAGCCGACTTATTCGATGTATTCGATCATCGCGCAGGGCACCGAAACCGAATATGTTCGAGCCGGTCGACTTGACCGCTATGAACTTACCCCCGAATTCGCTGCCGCCCAGGTCAAACTCCACGTGCCGAACATCGTTTTGTTGTGTTCCCCGAACAACCCAACCGGCACTCCGCTGGGGCTCGAGGTGATCGAAGCTGTCTATGCCGCGACCGATGGCATCGTCGTAGTCGACGAGGCATACGCCGAGTTCGCGACGGACGGTGCGCAGAGTGCAATCTCGCTGCTACCTGGTCGCCCGCGACTTCTTGTCTCTCGCACCATGTCCAAGGCCTTCGCATTCGCCGGAGCCAGAGTTGGTTACCTTGCGGCCGACGCTGCCGTGGTCGATGCTTTGAGATTGGTCAGATTGCCGTATCACCTGAGCGCATTTACCCAGGGCGCTGCCGAGGCGGCACTCGATCACTCGCAGGTCATGCTGGCCGCTGTGGCCGACATCCGTGAACAGCGTGACCGACTAGTCATTGAATTGGCGGCTATGGGACTTGACCCGTTCCGCAGCGATTCAAACTTTGTACTCTTCGGGGGCTTGGCCGACCCTGCCCAAACCTGGCAGAAGCTTCTCGATCGAGGAGTGCTCGTGCGAAACGTGGGGATCGATGGCACACTGCGTGTGACTGCTGGCACAGCATCCGAGACGACCGCATTTTTGGATGCCCTAAGAGAAGTCATTCACAACTAGACTTGTTGGCATCCCCAATGTCGCTTTTTGCGAAAGGTAATTCCATGAGCAGGTCGGTTTCGCTTCAACGCAAAACTTCCGAGTCGTCGATCGACTTGACCATCAACCTGGATGGCACCGGAAAATCGTCGATTGACACTTCCGTACCATTTTTTGACCACCTGCTCACCGCCTTTGCAAAGCACTCGCTGGTCGACCTGAACATCAAAGCCTCCGGCGACACACACATCGACGCCCACCACACAGTCGAAGACACGGCCATTGTTCTTGGGCAGGCAATCAAGCAGGCTCTTGGCGACAAGTCGGGCATCTCTCGCTATGGCGACGCCACCGTTCCTCTAGACGATGCTCTGGTTCGTGCCGTTGTCGATGTCTCCGGGCGTCCATACCTAGTTCACACCGGTGAACCTGCGGGTTTCGAATACCACCTGATTGGTGGACACTTCACCGGCTCGCTGGTACGTCACGTTTTTGAAGCGATTTCGCTTAATGGCGGACTCACCGTTCACGTCACCGTTCTAGACGGGCGCGACCCGCACCACATAGCCGAGACCGAATTCAAGGCTTTTGCTCGTGCGTTCCGCAAGGCCGTAGAACTCGACTCGCGAGTGCAGGGAATCCCTTCAACCAAGGGTGCTCTGTGACAGCTAGCCGCGTAGTCGTCTTGGACTATGGCAGCGGCAATGTTCACTCGGCACTGAAGGCACTCGCTGCCACCGGCGCGGATGTTGAACTCACCGCCGATCCAAAAAAGGTGGCCGCCGCTGATGGACTTGTCGTTCCCGGCGTTGGCGCTTTTGGTGCCGTTATGGATCAACTCAACTCGATCGGCGGCGCGCGGCTAATCGATCAGCGGCTTGCGGCCGCAAGGCCGGTGCTTGGCATTTGCGTGGGCATGCAAGTGCTTTTTGAACTAGGTGTCGAGCACGGTCTCGAAACACCCGGGCTCGGGCAGGTTCCAGGAGTGGTTGAAAAGCTCGCCTCACCGAAGCTGCCACACATCGGCTGGAACACGGTCGATGCGGCTGACGGCTCCAAGCTTTTCGAGGGCATAGAGAACGAACGCTTTTATTTTGTGCACTCATACGGAGTGACCGAATGGAAGCTTGAAGCAGTGGGCGCATTCATTCCGCCAAAGGTGACGTGGTCTGACTACGACCAAAAGTTCGTCGCGGCTTTCGAAGCTGGTGCACTCTCGGCAACCCAGTTTCACCCCGAAAAATCTGGACCTGCCGGAATCCGACTCTTGACCAACTGGGTTTCGACCCTTTAGGAGAACTATGTACGAATACCTCGAACTGCTACCGGCAGTGGATGTTGCTGCCGGCAAGGCTGTTCGCCTGACTCAGGGTGAGGCCGGCAGCGAAACCGATTACGGTGACCCCGTTGAAGCGGCCATGCAGTGGATCGATGCTGGTGCCGAATGGATCCACCTCGTCGATCTTGACGCAGCCTTCGGTCGCGGCGAAAACCGCGCGATTATTCGCGAAGTCGTGAGCGCAGCATCCTCGGTAAAAATCGAACTTTCTGGAGGCATTCGCGATGACGCCTCGCTAGAGGCAGCACTCGAGGCAGGTGCCACACGAGTGAATCTTGGCACTGCCGCACTCGAAGATCCCGAATGGACAAGCAAGGTCATCGCTCGTTTCGGTGACGCGGTGGCCGTGGGCCTAGATGTGCGTGGCACGACCTTGGCTGCACGAGGCTGGACCAAAGAGGGCGGCGACCTGTTCGAGGTTCTTGCTCGTCTCGAGGCCGATGGCTGCGCGCGCTACGTGGTCACCGATGTCACCAAAGACGGCACGCTAAAGGGCCCGAACATCGAGCTACTACGTGAGGTCATGGCTCGCACCGAAAAGCCGGTCGTTGCGTCTGGTGGCATCTCATCGCTTCAAGACATCACTGACCTGCGCGAGTTGGTTGGCCTAGGGCTCGAGGGCGCAATCCTCGGCAAATCTCTTTATGCAGGCAAGTTCTCGCTCGAGCAAGCGCTCGAAATTGCGAATCGACGCTAGGCCAGAGACCAATGGGCGAGCACGACCACCTGTATAACCAGAATCCGCTATCCGATTCGGCCGGCGTTCCCTGGGAAGGTCGGGCGTTCGAACCGAACAACTTTGCCGGCGACGATGGCTCGGCCGACCCAGCGCTGATCGACGCTATCGACAAGCTACGAGCGGGCACTGGTTCCGTCGAGAATGTTGTTGACGCAGTTAGAGCGGCTCGCCTGTTGGTTCCGCTGCTCGCAAACCTGGGGGAGTCCGAGGTTGGGGCCCACGGCCACACCGTCGACAAGAGTGCCGAACTTTCGATCGTCACTGTCGAGACGCCAGACCAGCAAGACGGACTCCCGGTCTTTAGTTCGGTCGACTCGATGAAGGCTTGGAACCCCTCTGCCCGTCCAGTGCCAGTTGATGCCGTCAAGGCTGCGCTCGCCGCAGCGCAAGAGCAGAACACAAGAATGATTCTCGACCCCGGAAGTCAGACCGAGTTCGTCTTGCGACGTCCCGCTATTGCTGCCGTCGCACAGGGTTTGCCGTGGCTTCATCCGACCAAGGATGAGCGTGTGCACGCGGCTTTTGCCGAGGCGACTTCAGGCAGCCCCGAGATTCTCGGATTCGAACTGCGCGACATCGACCCGCAGTCGGTGTTGGCCGCTGCCGAGGTACAGCTGGAACTGAGGTTGGTCGGCGGTCTAGATCGCGACGAACTCGATCGGGTACTTCAGGGTTTAGCCAAGTCGCTGGCGGCGAGCCACGACATTGCAGAATACGTTGATTCGCTTCGGGTCAAACTGACTAGTTGACCGGACCGGTGTACTTCTCGCCAGGTCCCGCTCCTGGTGCATCCTTGATCACGGATGCTTCGCGAAACGCCAACTGAAGAGCACGTAACCCGTCTCGAAGTGGACGCGCGTGGTGGTCGCCAACCTCTGGTGCCGCCGCCGTAACAAGTCCGGCAAGAGCGGTGATGAGCTTGCGGGCTTCGTCGAGATCGGCTGGATGGCCATCGTCGCCAAGCCCCACCTGAACCGCTGCGGCACTCATTAGGTGCACCGCGGTCGTGTTAATGATTTCAACCGCTGGAACCTCGGCAATGTCACGGATCTGCCCGCTCACGTCGGTGAACGAAAACGATTCTTGAGATTCTGACAATTGGGGGTTCTCCTTTTGGGTGTCTATCTGCTAGGCTAGCGGATGGCTCCGAGGACAACTCGGTCAGAAGTGGATTCATTTCCCACCCGCGTTCATCGCTTCAAAAGATGGCCGGGTAAAGCTTGGAAACTTTCGTTTCTGTGCGCTCCAGTTTTACTGAGGCGTGGCCGTTTGTCACGTCAGAGGAGCAGCAATCAGCGATCCACGCATCAACGACCGCATTCGCGTGCCGGAAGTTCGACTTGTCGGACCAAACGGTGAGCAAATCGGTGTAGTTCGAATCGAAGACGCACTACGTATGGCTCAAGAAGCAGATCTTGACCTAGTCGAAGTAGCGCCAATGTCGAAACCACCGGTTGCGAAGCTTATGGACTTCGGGAAATTCAAATACGAAGCAGCCCAGAAGGTTCGCGAAGCTAGAAAGAACCAAGTAAACACGGTTCTCAAGACGGTTCGATTCGGGCTCAAGATTGATTCCCACGATTACGGCACCAAGCGCGGACAAATCGAACGCTTCTTGAAGGCCGGTGACAAGGTCAAGGTGATCGTGGTGTTCCGCGGTCGCGAGCAGTCGCGCCCAGAGATGGGCATCAAGCTGCTTCAGAAGCTTGCCGAAGAAGTGACCGAATTTGGTTCCATCGAGTCGACCCCGTCGATCGATGGTCGAAACATGGTCATGGTTATCGGTCCGCTAAAAAACAAGGCTGAGGCCAAGGCTGATGCGAAGCGAGCCGCCGACAAGGCAGCCGCCGCAGCAAAGCCAGAGGCAGAAGGGGCAGCGGAAGCTGCCGAATAGAAGGAGAAAGTAATGCCAAAGCAGAAGACTCATTCCGGAGCGAAGAAGCGTTTCCGTTTCACCGGTAGCGGCAAGTTGATGAAGCAGCAGATCAACATGCGTCACAACCTCGAGCACAAGTCGAGCCGTCGCACCCGTCGCCTAAACCAGGACCAGGTCGTTTCGGCTGCCGACTTCAAGACCATCAAGACCCAGCTCGGCAAGTAAAGAAAGACTTTAGGAGTAAGAAATGGCAAGAGTAAAAAACGCGGTCAACTCGCACAAGAAGCGCCGCACAGTCCTCGAACGCGCCCAGGGATACCGTGGCCAGCGCTCGCGTCTTTACCGCATGGCGAAGCAGCAGATGCTTCACTCGCTGGTCTACGCATACAACGACCGTCGTGCCCGCAAGGGCGACTTCCGTCGCCTCTGGATTCAGCGCATCAACGCAGCAGCCCGTGCCAACGGCATCACTTACAACCGTTTCATTCAGGGTCTCAACCTGGCTGGCGTTGAGGTTGACCGCCGCATCCTGGCCGAGCTAGCTGTGAACGAGCCAAACACCTTCGCAAGCCTCGTGGCTACCGCAAAGGCAGCACTTCCAGCAGACACCTCGGCTCCAAAGGCCTAGCATGCTGATTGATCCCAAAGCGAACCGAGTTCGCGGGGTCGCAAAGCTGAACAAGAAAGATGCCCGGTCTGAGACCGGGCTCTTTCTGCTTGAAGGGCTTCAAGGCCTAAAAGAAGCGCTCGACCGTCCCAAACTGATCCAAGAGATCTATGCAACCGAAGCATCGGTTGAAGCCAACCCCGACATTTTCGCGCGCGCGAAGGCCGCTCGGGTCGAGGTCACGCTGGTCAATGACCTGGTGCTCAAAGCCATGGTCGACACTCAGTCTCCTCAGGGCGTTTTGGCGATTTGCCAGCAACTCGACGTAACGCTCGACGACGTTCTAGAGGAACAGCCTCGCCTCCTTGCATTGCTTGCCAACATTCGCGATCCTGGCAATGCCGGAACGGTTCTTCGTGCAGCCGATGCCGCAGGCGCAGACGCAGTTTTGCTCAGTGACAACAGCGTGGATGTCTACAATCCGAAGGTTGTGCGTTCCACCACGGGTTCGCTGTTTCACCTTCCGGTTGTCGTGGGTGTGGACGTCTTAGAAACCATCGCATCGGCCAAGGCTGCCGGGCTTCAGGTCTACGCGGCCGATGGCAGCGGAGCGGCTCTTCCGAGCATCGCAGCATCCGAGCTTGCTAGACCAACCCTCTGGGTGTTCGGCAACGAGGCCTGGGGTTTCGAACCAGAGGTATTGGCTGCAGTCGACAAAATCGTGGCGGTGCCGATTTATGGCGCAGCCGAGAGCTTGAATTTGGCTACCGCGGCGAGCATTTGCCTGTATGGCACTGCCTTCGCTCAGAACGGCTAGTTGGTAGGCTAAAAACCTATGTCTCACAACATTTCCATCAGTCCCGAGACGATCGCCGCGGCGGTCGCGGATGCCGTGAGCGCGATCAGCGCAGCATCCGATTTGGCAAGCCTACGGGCCAGCAAGGTTTCGACGGTGGGGGAGCAGTCAGCGGTCTCTAAGCTAAACGCCCAACTCAAGAACCTCCCGCACGACCAGAAGGCTTCGGCGGGCGCCTTGATCGGCCAGGCTAGAGCTCAACTTCAGCAAGCGTTCTCGGCTCGAGAGGCCGAACTCGAGGCGCTTGAAGAGGCAAAACAGCTCGAAGTGGAGTCGGTAGATGTAACTGCAGCCCCAGCGCCAGCTCGCATTGGCGCGAGACATCCACTTTCACTTTTGCAAGACCAGATCAGCGACATATTCATCGGAATGGGCTGGGAGATTGCAGAAGGTCCGGAGCTCGAAAGCGAGTGGTTCAATTTCGACGCCTTGAATTTCGATGCTGATCACCCGGCACGTGCCATGCAAGACACCTTCTTCGTTGAGCCGATCGAATCCCACCTTCTTTTGCGCACCCACACTTCTCCGGTGCAGGTGAGGTCGCTCCTCGAGCGTGAACTGCCCGTTTATGTTCTTTGCCCGGGCCGTGTCTTCCGCACAGACGAACTTGACGCGACCCACACCCCGGTCTTTCACCAGGTCGAGGGGTTAGCCGTCGACAAGGGTCTCACGATGGCTGACTTGCGCGGCACTCTCGAGCACTTTGCTCGACAGATGTTCGGTCCAGAGGCCAAAATCCGCCTTCGCCCATCCTTTTTTCCATTCACCGAACCATCGGCTGAGCTGGATGTTTGGCACCCAAACGCCAAGGGCGGTGCGCGCTGGGTCGAATGGGGTGGCTGCGGAATGGTGAACCCCAACGTTCTTGCCGCTGCCGGCATCGACCCCGAGGAATACCAGGGTTTCGCTTTCGGAATGGGTATCGAACGCACTCTGATGTTCCGTAATGGTGTTCTAGACATGCACGACATGGTCGAAGCAGACATTCGGTTCAGCCGTCAGTTCGGGGTGGTGCTCTGATGAAGGTTCCAATGTCTTGGCTCGCCGAAGCCGCCACGCTCAGGCCAAATGCCACGCCTGAAGGCGTCATGGCCGAGTTGGTCAAAGTCGGTCTCGAAGAAGAAGGCGTTCACAAGTTTGACGTTCAAGGGCCACTCGTGGTCGGCGAAGTTCTCGAATACGTCGCCGAACCTCAGAGCAACGGCAAGACCATCCGCTGGTGTCAGGTTCGCGTCGCGGCTGCTGGCAAGACGGCGGCCGACGGTGGTGCGGATGTTCGCGGCATCGTCTGCGGTGCCTCCAACTTCGAGGTTGGCGACAAGGTCGTAGTTTGCCTGCCCGGTGCCGTGCTGCCCGGAAACTTTGTCATCGCAGCGAGAAGCACCTACGGACACGTATCCGATGGCATGATGGCCTCCGGTCGAGAGCTGTCGCTCAATGATGATCACGGGGGCATCCTCGTGCTGCAACGCATGGGTCTCGACCCTAAGGTCGGCACCGACGCTCTCGAACTCCTGAGTCTCGATGACCAAGCCGCCGAGGTCAACGTGACCCCTGACCGCGGCTATTGCTTCAGCATCCGTGGTATCGCGCGCGAATACAGCCACGCCACTAACACCCTGTTCCGCGACCCAGCCGGTCACGCTCACCCTGAGGCAGTACACGGCTATTCGGTAACCATCGACGATGCCGCACCGATTCGTGGCAAGGCGGGCTGTGACCGTTTCACCGTTAGAGCGGTGCGTAACGTCGATCCGAGTCGACCAACGCCGCCGTGGATGGTGAGCCGCCTGAAACTCGCGGGGATGCGCTCGATCTCGCTCATCGTCGACATCACGAACTACGTAATGCTCGAACTAGGCCAGCCGCTGCACGCGTATGACCTGGACAAACTCACCGGTGGCATCACCGTGCGCCGCGCCAACCCGGGTGAAACCCTCAAGACTCTTGATGGTCAGGTGCGCAAGCTTCATGTTGAAGACCTGCTCATCACAGACGAATCCGGTGCGATTGGACTTGCCGGCGTCATGGGTGGCGAATCGACCGAGGTGAGCGACACCACGAGGAACGTTTTGATCGAAGCTGCTCACTTCGACCCGATCACAATTGCGCGTAGCGCTCGCCGTCACCGTTTGCCGAGTGAGGCGTCAAAGCGCTTTGAGCGCGGAGTCGACACGGCTATCGGTGCCCATGCGATTGCTCGAGTGGTTCAACTCCTCGAAGTGCACGCATTCGGTGCGGGCGACAGCTTCGGCGCAGACGTCAACAACGTTGTGCCGATTCAGCCGGTTGCTTTGCCGCTTGATTTTGCCGAGCAGTTGGTCGGCGTTGCCTACACCGAATTCGAAATCGTCTCTACGCTCGAAGCGATCGGCTGCCAGGTAAAAATGGCGGATGGAGTGCTGGAGGTAACCCCGCCTACCTGGCGACCAGACCTTCGTCACAAGACCGACCTCGTGGAAGAGGTCGCCAGAATCAACGGTTACGAACGAATCGGCGCTCGACTTCCGGTCGCTCCACCCGGACGCGGTCTGACCAAGCGTCAGAAGCTTCGTCGCAATGCTTTGAACGCGCTGGTTGGAACTTCGGCTGTCGAGGTTTTGAACTATCCGTTCCTGTCTACCGAAGCGAATCGCTGGTTTGTCCGAGACGCCGACTTTGCCGTGCGTCTGGCCAATCCGATTCAAGAGGATGCCCCAGAGTTGCGTCTTTCGCTGCTACCGGGCTTGATCGAAGCGGCTCGCCGCAACCTATCTCGCGGGTTGACCGACCTGGCTCTGTTCGAAGAGGGAAGCGTGTTTATCCCAGCGAACAAGGTCGTCAAGACTGCCGATCTTCCGGTGGGCAACGTGCGTCCTAACGAAAAGCAGTTGAAGGCGGTGCTCGACACGATTCCCGAGCAGCCGAAGCACTTGGCTGCGATCTTCTTGGGCGATCGAATCGACGCACAGGTGGCAACCAAGGCAGTTTCCTATGACTACAGTGATGCGATTCATGCGGCTCGCGCCGTGGTCGAATCGCTTGGCGCTCGTCTAACCGTGCGTCAGGGTCAGCACAAGGGATTCCATCCTGGTCGCACCGCAGAACTCGTGGTGACCGATCAGGGACGCATCGTTTCGATTGGATTCGCGGGTGAACTCGACCCATCTTTGACCAAGGCGCAAGATCTGCCTCGTCGGGTGGCGGCGTTCGAGCTGAACCTCGAAAAGCTCTATTCGGTCGCGCCAGATGCGCTGCAGGCAAGCCCGATTTACACGTTCCCCGCGGCCACTCAAGACCTTTCACTTCTGGTTTCTCAAGAAGTCGTTGCCGGCGAGCTGCTGCAGCTTATCAAGCAGGAATCGGGTGAGCTTCTCGAAGATATCCGGTTGGTTGACGACTATCGCGGGTCGAACATCCCCGATGGCACCAAGTCGCTCACATTTGCCCTTCGTTTCAGGGCTGCCGATCGCACACTGACCCAGGTCGAAGCCACCGCCGCTCGTGACAACGCTGTTGCAGCCGCGAAAGCCAAATACGGCGCAGAGTTACGCGCATAACAAGAGGAGCAACAATGGTCTACACCGTTGCGATTGCCGGAGCCAGTGGATACGTTGGCGGCGAACTGTTGCGCCTGATTGCCAAACACCCTCAACTCGAAGTCAAGACCGTTACTGCGAACAGCAACGCCGGCGAGAAGGTTTCGAAGCTTCATCCTCACCTTGCCACCTTTGCCGATTTGGTCTTCAAAAACACGGATGCTCAAACCCTCGCCGGCCACGACATCGTGTTTTTGGCTTTGCCTCACACCAAATCAGCCGAGGTTGCCGCTTGGTTAGACTCCGACACGCTCGTGCTCGACTGCGGTGCCGACTTTAGACTTCAGAGTGCCAGCGATTGGACCAAGTATTACGGTGGCGAACATGCCGGCACTTGGACCTACGGAATGCCGGAACTGGTTTTGGAATCAGGATCGAAGCAACGCTCGCGTCTAGCGACCACCAAGCGCGTGGCCGTTCCGGGTTGCAACGTGACCGCAATAACTCTCGCGCTTGCCCCGCTTGCTAGCGCCGGTTTGATCGAAACCAAAGACATCGTTTCGGTGCTTTCGGTTGGAACCTCCGGCGCGGGTCGAACTCCAAAGGCCGACCTGCTCGCCAGCGAGATTTTGGCCGGAGCTTCGGCGTATGGAGTTGGCGGTGTTCACCGTCACACCCCGGAGATCGAACAGAACCTTCGCGAGGCCAGCGGAAAAGAAATCATGGTGAACTTCACGCCCGTTCTGGTTCCAATGACTCGGGGCATCCTTGCTGTTAACACGGCACTGGCAGCACCGGGAGTTTCCGCTGCTGACGTTCATAGCGCTCTGGCTGATGCTTATGCCGAAGAGGTTTTCATCAAGGTCTTGCCTCTTGGAGAGTTTCCGAACACATCGAGCACGCTCGGGGTGAACACCTGCATCATCGGCGCTTCTTTCGATGAGCACACCGGACGCGTCGTGGTCGTCTCGGCCATCGACAACCTGGTCAAGGGCACCGCAGGTGCCGCGATTCAGTCGCTGAATCTCGCCCTCGGTTTACCAGAGTCGACTGGTCTAGAGATCAACGGAGTTGCACCGTGAGCGTAACCGTGCCTGCAGGATTCCTAGCTTCGGGTGTGCGCGCGGGCTTGAAGAAATCGGGCAATCCTGACTTCGCCCTGGTACAGAACCTTGGCCCACTGAACGCAGCTGCGGTCGTCTTCACCACTAATCGTTGCCAGGCTAATCCGGTGCTGTGGAGCCGACAGGTAATCGCCGATGGGCAGGTTTCGGCAATCGCTTTGAACTCAGGTGGGGCAAACTGTTACACCGGACCCCAAGGCTTTCAAACCACTCACGCTACTGCGGAGCGCGTCGCCGAGCGACTAGGAGTTTCGGCAGGAGATGTTCTCATCTGCTCGACCGGACTGATCGGCGAGCAGTTAGATCGCGACAAAATTCTCGCCGGAGTCGATTCTGCAGTGCTTGCGCTGAACGAGGATGGCGGCTTTGACGCATCCGAGGCCATCATGACCACCGACAGCAAACCAAAACGTTCGGTGCGCCACGGCGAGGGTTGGTCGATTGGTGGCATGGCTAAGGGCGCAGGGATGCTCGCGCCAGGTCTCGCCACGATGCTCGTCGTGATTACCACCGATGCTCACCTTTCGAGCGAAGAATTGGATTCCTCGCTGCGTGCAGCCACACGTATCACGTTCGATCGGCTCGATTCCGACGGTTGCATGTCAACCAACGACACCGTCGCGTTGCTCTCCAGCGGAGCGTCCGGCATCACCCCGAGTCTCGATGACTTTCAGTTCGTGCTGAACGCGGTTTGCAAGGATCTCGCACTGCAGTTGTTGGCTGACGCCGAGGGCTCGAGCCACGACATCGCCATCGAGGTCGTCAACGCGGCTACCGAAGACGATGCCGTCGAGGTCGGAAAGAGCATCGCACGAAACAACCTTTTCAAGGCGGCAATCTATGGCAACGACCCGAACTGGGGCCGCATCCTCGCTGCCGTAGGCACAACCTCGGCGGAGTTCGACCCATACGACATCGACGTCGAGATCAACGGAGTTTCGGTGAGCCGAAAGGGTCAACCCGACCAGTCCCGTGACCTGATCGACCTGACTCCACGCGCCGTGCAGATTCGCGTCTCGCTAAACGCGGGCAGCGAGTCGGCCACAGTTTGGACTAATGACCTCACTCACGAATACGTCGAAGAGAACAGCGCGTACTCAAGCTAATGAAACCGACCGAATCCCAAGACTACGAACTCGCCAGAATCAAGGCCGAAACGCTCATTGAATCGTTGCCGTGGTTGCAGAACTTTCACGGCAAGGTTGTGGTCGTCAAGTTTGGCGGCAACGCGATGGTCGACGAGAGCCTGCAACGTGCCTTCGCCGAAGATATGGCCTACCTGCGTTGGGTCGGCATTCGCCCGGTTGTGGTGCACGGTGGCGGCCCGCAGATCTCGGCCAGACTCAAGGAGCTCGGAATCGAAAGCGAATTCCGTGGCGGCTTCAGGGTTACCACCGAGCAGACCATCGGTATTGTGCGCGATGTTCTTCGCGACCAGATCAGCGCGCAACTTTCCGAGTTGATCCGAGGCGCAGGGGCAGGTGCCCAGATTATGTCTGGTGAAGACGGCAACCTGTTCAAGGCGGTCAAAACCACTCTCGATTCTCCTGAAGGGCCGGTCGACATCGGCCTGGTTGGCGAGGTGAACCTGGTCAACCCACGAATTGTTTTCGACGCACTCGAGCGTGGCGACATCCCAGTAGTTTCGACCGTTGCACCGGATGCTTCAGGCAGTCTTCTGAACGTCAACGCCGATTTGGCAGCCTCGGCTCTTGCCGTTGCCCTTGGTGCTGAGAAGCTCCTGGTGCTTACCGATGTAGCCGGTCTTTATAGCGACTGGCCAAACACCGATTCGTTGGTTAGCGAAATCAGCGCGACCGAGCTCGAAGCGCTCATGCCATCTCTCGAGTCTGGAATGATTCCTAAGATGCAAGCTTGTCTTGCGGCTGTGCGAGGGGGAGTGCCGAGTGCTCACGTCATCGACGGCCGCACACCACACAGCATCCTGCTTGAGATTTTCACCAAGAGCGGCTTCGGCACCATGGTGAGTGCCGAGTAGGCTTTACTTTTCAAACGGAGGAAGAACATGGCCCGTCACTTTTTGAAAGACGATGACGTCACGCCTGTCGAGCAAGCCGAAATTTTGGCCCTTGCTCTCGAATTAAAGGCAGCTCCGTATTCTCGCCGACCTTTTGAAGGCCCGCAAACCGTCGCGATAATCTTCGACAAAACCTCGACCCGCACCAGAGTTTCCTTCGCCGTTGGCGTTGCCGATCTCGGGGGCGTGCCTCTAATCATCGACTCGCAAACCAGCCAGATGGGCGGCAAAGAGTCGGTTGCCGACACGGCTCGCGTGTTGGAACGACAGGTTGCCTCGGTGGTCTGGCGCACCTACGCGCACTCGGGGCTAGAAGAAATGGCAGCCAACTCTTCGGTGCCGGTCATCAACTCGCTGAGCGATGACTACCACCCGTGCCAGCTGCTGGCCGATTTGATGACGATTCAAGAGCACAAGGGCAAACTAGCTGGGCTCAAAATCGCCTACATCGGTGACGCCGCCAACAACATGGCCAACTCATACCTGGTGGCGTGCGCGACCGCAGGCATGCACATTTCGCTCGCCGCCCCGAGCGGCTATCAGCCAAGCGCCGAGGTTGTTGCGCGAGCATCCCAGATTGCAGCCCAAACCGGAGGATCGGTGACCGTGTCCTCAGACCCGAGGTCAGCCATTGCCGGGGCAGATGTGGTTACTACAGACACCTGGATCTCGATGGGGCAAGAAGCCGAGAAGGCCAAGCGAATCGCGGATTTCGCCGGGTACACGATTGACTCAAACCTCATGTCTCTCGCCCAAGCCGACGCGATTTTCCTGCACTGCCTTCCTGCCTACCGAGGTTACGAGGTGTCAGCCGAAGTGATCGACGGCCCGCAGTCGGTCATCTGGGATGAAGCCGAGAACCGCTTGCACGCACAAAAAGCCCTAATGGTGTGGCTGGTCGACCAGTCAAACAAGGGCAAATAACTAGGATTGAACTAATCCCGCGAGAAACTTTCGCGAAGAATTTAGGAGTTTCATGTCGAATGGTGCCAACTCGCTTTGGGGAAGCCGTTTCGAGGGCGGACCTAGCGAGGCGCTTGCAGCCTTGAGCCGTTCGGTTCACTTCGACTGGAGGCTCGCCAAATACGACATCGCTGGCAGCCTCGCCCACATAAAGGCCCTATATCAGGCGGGCTACCTCGCCACCTCAGAACTTGACGCACTCACTCGTGCCCTTACCGAACTTTTGCGCCGCGTGACCGAAGGATCGTTCACGGCAAAAGAAAGCGACGAGGATGTTCACGGCGCTCTCGAGCGTGGGCTGATTGAAATCGCGGGCTCAGAACTTGGTGGCAAGGTTCGAGCCGGCCGCTCAAGAAACGACCAGATTGCAACGCTGATCCGCATGTTTTTGCTCGACCAGTGTCGAGACATTGAGCAACTTTTGTTGCAACTCATTGAGGTGCTGACCAACCTCGCCGAAGAGAACATGGGCGTAGCCATGCCCGGTCGCACCCACTTTCAGCATGCGCAGCCAGTACTCCTTTCGCACCACCTGCTCGCACACGCTTGGCCACTGGTACGCGACATCGAGCGCTTAGACGATTGGCGCAAGCGCGCATCCCTGTCGCCTTATGGTGCCGGTGCGCTCGCCGGTTCGACTCTGGGCCTTGACCCGGTCTTGGTTGCCACAGAACTTGGGCTATCGGGAGTTACCCAGAACTCGATGGACGCCACCGCTAGCCGCGATGTGGTCGCCGAGTTCTCGTTCATTACTAGCTTGATTGGAATCAACCTCTCGCGCTTCGCCGAAGAGATCATCATTTGGGCAAGCGCAGAGTTTGACTACATCAAACTTGACGACGCATTTTCGACCGGTTCGTCGATCATGCCGCAGAAGAAAAACCCAGACATCGCCGAGCTTGCTCGAGGCAAGGCTGGTCGCCTCATCGGAAACCTGACCGGACTGTTAGCCACGCTAAAGGGACTCCCGCTCAGCTACAACCGTGACCTTCAAGAAGACAAAGAACCTGTCTTCGATTCAGTTGACACCCTCAAGGTTCTGCTTCCAGCATTCACTGGGATGGTCGCCACGATGACCTTCAATAAAAACCGTCTTGAGCTGCTCGCGCCTGCTGGGTTCAGCCTCGCTACCGACGTCGCGGAGTGGCTGGTCAAACAAAAGGTGCCGTTCCGCGATGCTCACGAAATCACCGGCAAGCTGGTGTCGTTCTGCGAGAAGAACAACTTGCAACTTCATCAGGTTCCAGACGCAGACCTAGCGGCCATATCAAACAAGTTGACCCCGGAGGTTCGCTCGGTGCTGACCGTTGACGGCAGCATCCGTGCTCGCACCGGCGCAGGAGGCACCGCTTTGCCACGCGTCATCGAGCAAATCTCCGGCTTGCGCAAATTGCTCGCCCGCAGGGAGGCGTAGCCATGTCGACCGAATCTAAACTTTCTCAGCAGTCCAACGACAAGAGTTTCGCATCTCTCTGGGACGAACTCCAGTGGCGTGGGTTGATCGCGCTCTCAACCGATGAGGCGGAGCTCAAGCAGCTTCTTGCTGGCGAACCCATCACCTACTACTGCGGATTCGACCCGACGGCACCGAGCCTTCACCTGGGCAACCTTGTTCAATTGCTCACGCTTCGCCGCCTGCAACTGGCCGGTCACAACCCGCTTTTGCTGATTGGTGGCTCGACCGGGTTGGTTGGCGATCCGCGACCTTCTGCCGAACGAACCCTCAACTCAAAAGAAACCGTTGCTGAGTGGGTTCAGAAGCTTGGCACCCAGGGTGCTCGCTTTCTATCGTTCGAAGGCGCTAACGCGGCCCGCCTGGTGAATAACCTCGACTGGACCGCCCCGATGTCGGCAATCGATTTCCTTCGTGACATCGGCAAGCACTTCCGCGTGGGCAAGATGCTAAGCAAGGATGCGGTTTCCGCACGTCTGAACTCCGAGCACGGCATTTCTTACACCGAGTTCTCTTATCAAATCCTTCAGGGGATGGACTTCTTAGAGCTTTTCCGCCGTTACGGCTGTGTCCTGCAGACCGGCGGCAGCGACCAGTGGGGAAACCTCACCAGTGGCACCGATCTGATTCGCAAGGTTGAAGGCGCTTCGGCGCACATCCTCGCCACGCCACTGATCACAAACTCTGATGGTCAAAAGTTTGGCAAGTCCGAAGGCAATGCCGTCTGGCTCGATGCCGATTTCACCAGCCCTTATGCCTTCTACCAGTTCTGGTTGAATGTCGAAGACGCCGACGTTATCGATCGACTCAAGGTATTCACGTTCTGCACCAAGGCCGAGATCGATGAGCTGGCCAAGCAAACGGCCGAGGCTCCTTACCTGCGGGCCGCTCAAAAACGCTTGGCCTTCGAGGTCACCGCGCTGGTTCACTCACCAGAGGCTGCGCAGGCGGCAATCGATGCATCCGCCGCGCTTTTCGGTCAAGGCGATCTCGAGTCGCTCGACGCTCAAACTCTTGAAGCCGCTCTACGTGAACTTCCAAACATGGATGCGGCTCCAGGTGCATCGCTTGCGCAACTGCTCTGCGACACCGGGTTGGTATCAAGTGTCAGCGCTGGACGTCGCGCTATCGCAGAGGGTGGTGTCTATCTCAACAACCAAAAGGTTGAAGACGAGACGGCGACCTTGGATGCTTGGCTCAACGATCGCTTCGCTGTGCTGCGTCGCGGCAAAAAGACCCTCGCCGGCATCTTCAGAACCTAGGCATTTTTGAGCGCGTCTTGCCGCTTTTTGGAACCTTCACATAAAACACCAAAATCGCTCACGGAGCTCTATAACTCCTCACATCCGTTTCCAAGTCGCTCTTTATAGCCTCGAGATGTGGGCATCTGCTCACAATTTAGAAAGGATGAGACATGCACAAGAAATTGATCGCCGTTCTCGTCGCTGTTCCTCTTGTTCTGGGCTCGTCCTCGGTCGCACTTGCGGCTGAAGCTAAGCCAGCCAAGTCGCACTCACACTCGGTTGCCGATGTGAAGAAGGCTAAGGGCAAGAATGCACAGGCGAAACAAGCAGCTAAGCCAGCCAAGAAAGCCAAGAAGGCCAAGGCAAGCAAGTAGCAGTAAGGGGTCGGGCAGTTTTCGGGTAAGACCGAGGCTGCCCGATCTTACGCTTTCGGTTGGAATCAAAAAGTTTTTGAGATAAATCATCGTTTCGATTTGACTTAGGCGTTACCTTCCCGTAATGTTTCTACTCGTTGCCCAAAGTTTGGCAGGACCTGCTTAGGTCGCCGGCTCAAGTGCAACCAATCAGAAAATCAGGCAAATAGCCTTTACGGCTTTGCGTCTGGTGTCTAAGATTGAACTTCCGCAAATCTTTTCGCGTTGGTATTTGACGCGCGAGAGTTTTATGGTAAGTTAGTGAAGTTGCTCTGGAGGCGACCCGAGAGGGAAACTCCCAGACGCATCCGATCCTTGAGAACTCAACAGTGTGCACAATGTCGATGCCAACAAACCTGGTTGGTTAGAAGCTTGCTTCTAGCCGGCCAAAAGTAATTGGATTAGATAGATTGTCAGACAATCGAAACTAGTCAGATCAAACTGGGCCGCCAATTTCCGGCGGTTTCGAAAAGTTTGGTGGGAGCTTGCTCTCACCTAAACATCTTTATCGGAGAGTTTGATCCTGGCTCAGGACGAACGCTGGCGGCGTGCTTAACACATGCAAGTCGAACGATGAAGCTGGAGCTTGCTCCGGTGGATTAGTGGCGAACGGGTGAGTAACAC
>JAHEGG010000002.1:58506-181292 GCA_024639845.1 Microbacteriaceae bacterium | reverse complement strand
TTACGCCGGGCTTGGTTCGCCTTTCGGTCGGACTCGAGTCTTTCGATGACCTCGTAGCCGACCTGAAGGCCGGTTTTGAGGCGGCAAAGAAGTAGTTGGAATTTCAGACATCTGAGGACAGTGTTCCGTCAGGCTTCATCACGGATGAGCTCTCCCGACAGCTAGTCGGAAGACCACCCGCGACCGGAGCTTGGCGGGACGGTGACCCCTCGGGTGACCGCCAGTTTGCGCCCCTACCCACACTCAAGTTGGGTAGCGGGCGCGAACTCGCTTCTGCACGAATTTCTTTTGAAACCTGGGGAACACTCAACGACGATAAATCGAACGCCGTGTTGGTGCTGCACGCCCTCACCGGAGACTCGCACGCAGTCGGCGCAGCATCTAAGGCTCACCCAACCGAGGGCTGGTGGAGCGAAATAATCGGGCCAGGTTTGGCCATCGATACCGACTGCTGGTATGTGGTTGCCCCGAACATTCTCGGCGGTTGCCAAGGTTCGACTGGCCCAGCGTCGCTGGATCGCCAGGGTCGCGAATATGGTTCCCGCTTTCCGTATCTCACCATTCGCGATCAGGTGCTCGCTCAAAAAGAGTTCAGCGACGTAATCGGCATCTCGAAGTGGCACGCAATCATCGGCGGTTCGATGGGCGGAATGCACGTTCTCGAGTGGGCGATTGACTATCCGGAGCGAGTCGAAAACATCGCGGTGATTGCGGCCCCGCCGGTTTCGACGGCCGACCAAATTGCACTTAATTCGGTGCAACTAGAGGCCATCAAAACTGACCTGGCATTCAACAAGGGTCACTATTACGACGCCAAGGCTGGCTTCGGACCACACCGCGGCCTGGCCCTAGCTCGACGCATGGCGTTGCTCAACTATCGCTCGCCTCACGAGCTCAACGACCGTTTCGCGCAAACCTGGCAGAGCGACATCAGTCCGCTCGGTGCTGGTGGGCGTTGGGCGGTTGAGTCTTACCTGGACTTTCACGGAAACAAATTCACCCGTCGCTTCGACGCCAACTCTTACATCACTCTGGTCGAGGCCATGAACTCGCACGACGTTGGTCGCGACCGGGGCGGTGTCGAGAATGCTCTTTCGAGCATCCGAGCCCGCGCGCTGGTGGCGGGCATCGATAGCGATCGACTTTTTCCAATTTCTGGGCAGCAAATTATCGCGAATCACATCGGCGGTGAACTGGTCGGCGGCCAGTTGCGCACCATCGAAAGTGAATATGGACACGACGGCTTTTTGATTGAGTTCGAAAAGGTCGGGCCGCTACTGCGCGAGCTGCTCGAGAGCTAGTTCGGCGTTTCGCTCTAGGGCTAGTTCGAGACTTTCACCGGGTCGGCTGGTCGCGACGCATTAGCCAAGGCAGTGAGCCGCACGTTTGCATAGACCAAGAGTGCCAGCAACATTAGATTACGAAGCGTCAATACCGTGGTTCCGAACCAGCCGGAACTGAGAATGTCGTCGTAAACGAACGGATAGACCATCCAAGTAGCAACCGAGATTGCGGCTACCATGAGACTCGCTAGTCGCCAGCGTTTCGCGCCTAGCAAAACACCTAGGATGATCGGCACGGCGAGCCACGAATAAAACTGCGGTGACCCGACTTTGTTGAAAAAAATCAGGTCACAGACGCCAGTCAGCGCCGTCCATGCGATCACGTCAGTTGGGTTGGCGACGCCGCGTCGCGTAGCGATGAGTCCCAGCACGAAGGTGATCAAAATCGCACCGAGTTGCACCGGACCGAGCCAGAACGAAAGCCAATCGGTGTTTGCCCCGGAAACCTCGAAAGTCTGAATGTGGCGGTTGTAGCTAATGCCGGAATCGTGACCGCCGAAGGCCGCATTCCATAGCCAAGGCATGGCGGTCGGAGACTCGATTTGGATTCCACGCTCGGTTTGGCCAGAAACAAATGAAAAAATGTTGTGGTTTGCTCCAGCGATCCAGCCAAGCAGGATCAAACCGCCAGAGATTGCCACACCAGTCGCCAGTGCCCGCAGGCGTTGCTTTATGTTCAAAAGCATTGGAGCAAACAGAGCAATCGGCCAAATCTTGACCCAGGCGGCAATCGTGAAGAGAGCCGCGGCAGAACGCGTCGAGGCAAGCGCGAGCAACAGGCAACCGACTAACGCTAGGGCTACGCTCCACGAGTCGATCCGACTTATTGAGACGGGGCCGAGAGCAACCGTAAAACCGACCCACAGGTATCCGGCCAGGTAGCGCGATCGCTTTGACGGCGCTTGCGCATCCTTGCGAAAAAGCACCAGAAACGCCGTCACAATCAAAGCAAGGATGAGCCGAAGCACAAGCCATCCGAATTCGTAATCACTTGGCGAGACCAGTGCGGCGAGAACTATCGGCACAAGGGCTGGAAATGGGTAGACCCAAGGGTTTTTGATGCCGAGTAACTGCCCGTGAGTCAGAACATCCTGAGACCAGGGCTGATAGGCGAAGAGCAAGTCACCCATCGGGGTTCCGACACCGAATGCGCTTGCCGAAAAGACTAGAAAAAGTTGTGAAAGAACGGTTATTGAAAGAAGCACCGGCAACCTAAATAAGATGCGCTCGACTAACGCCATTGACGCACAACCTCTCGAACCGCTTCTGCCACATCTAGCGCCACGAGCGGACCAGACCTTTCGGCGATTCTGGCGGCTTCGGCATGAATCGCTACGCCGAGGGCAGCCACATCAACAAGATTCAAATCGGGAGCTTCGCTGTTCGAAGCCAAAAGAGCTCCGAGAATTCCGGCAAGCACGTCTCCCGTGCCGGCGGTAGCCAGGGAAGCTGGGTTCGGACCCACTGCGACCACCGAACCGTCAGGCGCAGCGATTAGCGTGGTGTTGCCCTTGAGAACTACAACCTGCCCAAGCAGGCCTGCTGTGGCCACTACCGCTTCATAGTCGAGGTCAAAATGACGACCATATCGATCGAGCAGCCTGGCTAATTCGCCTGCGTGAGGAGTCAAGATCGCGGTCATCGGCTCAAGTTTCGCAAAGTCGATTACGTCGAGCGCACCGGCGTCAATGACCTTGAGTGGTGAGCTGGCATGAGCAATCAGATCGGCAACGCGTGGCACATCATCCTTGGTCACACCAGAGCCGAGAACCCAAGCCCCAGCGCGGCCGTCTTGGCAGACAACTTCGGGGCGAACCTCAAGCAGCAAATTGCAGACGCTCGGCGGACCGACGTAACGCACCAAACCGACGCCGGTTCGCATGGCGGCAGTCACCCCGAGAATTGCGGCCCCGGGATAAGCCTCCGACCCGGTTACAAAACCAACGACACCCATCGAATACTTGTCATCGTGAGCACTTGGCCCACGTAGCAAGTCCAGGTTGAGTTCGGCGGTCATGGCTCAACGCTACCAATCGGGCTGGTTTAGGCTGAGAACCAAGTCGAAACCAGGTGGACAGAATGGCAAAACTTTTCGAACCAATCACCCTTCGCGGTGTCGAGATTCGCAATCGCATCTTTATTGCACCGATGTGCATGTATTCGTGCGAAGACCGCGATGGCATGCCAAATCAGTGGCACTTGGTTCACCTCGGGTCGCGCGCCAGCGGCGGTGCCGGCCTGGTTATTGCAGAGGCCACAGCGATTCGCCCCGACGGACGCATCACACCATGGTGCACGGGTCTTTGGAACGAGGGCCAAGCGGCTCGATGGGCGGAGGTGAACGACTTCATCCGCTCACAAGGTGCCAAGTCGGCGATTCAACTGGCTCATGCCGGTCGCAAGGCGTCAACCCATAGAGAGGGCTCGGGAGTTGGCTCGGTTTCGTTAGAAGAAGGCGGTTGGCAGACAGTCTCGTCAACCGACATAGCCTTTGAGGGTTATGCCGATCCTAGATCTCTCGAGACCGAAGAGATAACCGAACTGGTGCAAGATTGGGCGAACTCGGCGAAGCTCGCAGTTGCCGCCGGGTTCGACGCGATTGAGATTCACGCCGCTCACGGCTATCTGATTCACCAGTTTTTGTCGCCAATCACCAATCAGCGCAGCGATATCTATGGCGGAAACCTCGAGAACCGCGCTCGACTTCTTCTTGAAATAGTGATCGCCGTTCGAGCCCAGATGCCAGAAGAAATGCCATTGATGGTCAGATTCAGTGCTACCGATTATCGAGAAGACGGCTGGGATGTTGAACAATGCGCCACCGTTGCCAACTGGTGTTCCGATGTCGGGGTCGACTTTTTTGACATCTCGAGCGGAGGGTTGGTCACCGGGGTCAAGATACCTTTGGGACCGGGCTACCAGGTTCCGCTGGCCGAACGGATTTCAACCTCGGTCGATGAGCCAGTTGGCGCGGTCGGCTTGATCACCGAAGCCCGTCAGGCCGAAAATATTTTGCAATCCGGAGCGGCTGATGTGATTTTGATTGCTCGAGCTTCGCTGCGCGACCCATACTGGCCGCTTCGGGCAGCCCACGAACTCGGCGTCGAAGTGGACTACTGGCCTCGCCAATATTCACGTGGAAAGTGGCCTTCGGCCTAGGTTTGGCTAACTCTGAGCCCTGACCTCAGCCTCGGAGATTAGTCGCGCTGAGTCGCGTCTTGAACTTCTCCAACCAACTCTTCGAGGATGTCCTCTAAGAACAGCACGCCGAGTTCTCGACCACTGGCATCGAATACTCGCGCCATATGCGCTCCGACCCGGCGCATCGAAGATAGGGCATCTTCCAGCTCCATTGATGCCGGAAGTGAAATCAGCGTGCGGATTCGTTTGCTCGGAAAGGCCAAATCGACTTCATCTTCATCGAGACTTAGAACGTCTTTGATGTGAAGGTAGCCGACCAGTTCGGCATCCTCGTCGCGAAGCGGATAACGCGAGAAGCCATATTTGACTACCGCTTGTTCGACCTCACGCGGTGTGACGTTTTCTGGAAATGCAACTAGTCTTGCCAGCGGCACGGTGACATCGATCACCTTCTTTTCGGTGAACTCGAAGGTGTTGCTAAGAGCCCCAGATGTGTCACTCAAGACTCCCTCACGGGTAGAGTGCTCAACAATGTCTTCAACTTGCTCAAGCGTAAAGGCGCTGCTTGCTTCATCGGCTGCCTTGACGCCAACCATACGCAACAGAAGGTTTGCTATCGCGTTCAACGAAACCACGATGGGCTTGAATATCCAGGCAACGCCGTAAAGCAGTGGAACTAAGACCAACGCTGCACGCTCTGGTATCGAGAACGAGATGTTTTTTGGCACCATTTCCCCGATGACCACGTGGAGAAACGAGACCAGCGCAAGGGTCAAACCGAATGAAATCGACGCCACCGCAGTCTCACCCAAGCCCATACTCGAAAGAGGAATTTCGAGCAGCTGGTGCATGGCCGGTTCGGCGATCACAAGAATCAGAAGCGAACAAACCGTGACACCAATTTGCGAGGTAGCAAGCATCAGCGAAACGCGTTCCATTGCACGAATGGTGATTTGGGCAGGTTTCGAACCCGCCAGTGCACGAGGCTCGATCTGGGCCCGGCGAGCACTAATCACGGCGAACTCTGCACCCACAAAAAATCCGTTGCCGATAAGCAGCACAACCAACCAAAGCAAGCCCAGCCAAGGATTAGCAGCCTCGGTTATCGGCATCGTTTGAGTGAGCAAGGCCTCAGTCATCTTTGACCCCGTCTGCCTCGGGCGTGAATCGAACGCGGTCTATGCGTCGACCATCCATGCGCTCGACTCGCAAAACACCGTTCTCGATTTTGACCTCGTCGCCAACGACTGGGATGCGCCCAAGCGAGCTCATCAAAAAGCCCGCCACCGTTTCGTAGGCGGCATTGTCGGGAACCTTGATTGCCATCTCGTGGAGTTCGTCTGGACGAATCATGCCTGGAAAGAGCACCGAAGAATTCGCCCCGCGAGTAACCCCGCTGCGAGCACGGTCATGCTCGTCGGCCAGTTCGCCGACCAGTTCTTCGACCAGATCCTCGAGGGTTGCGATACCGGCGGTGCCGCCGTATTCGTCAATCACGATCGCCAACTGCAGCCCCTTGGCTCGCAGCTCGACCATCAGAGTTTCGAGGCGCATGGTTTCAGGCACGCGAAGTGGCTCAGCCATGATGGCCGAAGCCGGAACGTCGGCGCGCCTTTCACGCGGCACCGAGGCCGCCTGCTTTACGTGAACGACGCCAATCACGTCATCAGACGAGCCGTCGGTCACCGGAAAGCGCGAGTGGCCGGTGCGGTTGCAAAGTTCAATGACTTGCTGGGCCGAAGCACCAACCTCGATGCTGTGCATCCTAGTTCTCGGTGTCATCACGTCGGCTGCCACCAACTGGCTGAGTGCAAGAGTCTTGGTCAGCAGAGTCGCGGTCGAAGCGTCAAGCGCGCCGAGCAGCGCGGAGCGTCGAACCAGCGCGGCAAGTTCTTCGGCGGTGCGACTCGAGCTGAGTTCTTCTTTGGGTTCGATGCCGAATAGTCGCACGATTGCATTTCCAGAGGCATTCAAAGCCTTGATCATTAAGCCAAAGGTCCAGGTGAACGCGAGCTGAAACAACACCACAAACTGATTCACCTTGAGTGGCAGCGTGAGGGCCAGCTTCTTTGGCACGAGTTCGCCAATCAGAGTCGCAAAAATCGTTGCGATGAACATGCCCAAACCCAGCGCGATGCCCGCGGTGACAGCATACGAGAGATTAAGGCCGGCCAAAGCTGGCACGAGCAGTGAGGAAAGTGCTGGCTCTACCAAAAAACCGGTGAGCATCGTGGTCAGCGTGATGCCCAGCTGAGCACCGCTTAGGTGCGTCGAGGTCATTCTTAGGGCTCGGATGCTGTTACTCAGGCCGCGCTCGCCGCGCTCTCGCCTGGCCTCAAGTTCTCGGCGATCTAGGTTAACCAGCGAGAACTCGGATGCCACAAAAAGGCCTGTGCCGATTGTCAAGATCGCCCCCAGAGCGAGCATTAACCACTCATTCATGTGAGATCACGCGGCTACTATGACCAGAACCATTACCGTCCATACAGTTACAGCATAACTTGGTGGGTCTAGAGGTTAGGCTTATAGAAGCCCAATCGAAATCTAGCTGAAGAGGTGGTTTCTCTGTCAACGAATGACGAGAACTCGCAAGACGGTTTTGGCGCAAATCAATGGCTCGTCGAAGAAATGTATGAGCAGTGGACCGCCAACCCTGATTCCGTCGACAAAGAATGGTGGCCGATTCTTGAGCGTTTCCATTCCACCCAATCCAGCACGACTCAAGCACCCAAGACAGTGAACGAATCTTCTCAACCATCATCAGAAGCAACCGCCGAGCCGGCAACCTTGCCTTCAGCAACAGCTACCCCAGCATCCGTGCCGGCAACCGCCGAGCCCACCCAACTGGTCGCAAAGACCACCCGCATTGAAGCTCGCCCTCAGCCGATTCCGGCTCAGGCTCCGGCCACTGGTGCTATCGACATTGTCGATGAACCAACCGAAGATGTCGTCAACATTCTCAAGGGCATGCCAAAGGCTCTAGCGGCAAACATGGATGCTTCGCTCTCGGTTCCTACCGCAACCTCGGTTCGCACCATCCCTGCCAAACTCTTGATCGACAACCGAATCGTGATTAACAGCCACCTCGGCCGCACCCGCGGCGGAAAGGTTTCGTTCACGCACATACTAGGTTTCGCATTGATCCGCGCGCTCAAGGAATTTCCGAGCCAGAATGTGTTCTATGACGAGATCGACGGCAAACCGGCTGCGGTTAGTCCGGCCAACGTCAACCTCGGACTCGCAATCGACATTCCAAAAGAAGACGGCACTCGAGCCCTGCTTGTGCCAAATATTAAGCGCGCTCAGCGACTCAATTTCAACGAGTTTTTGGCTGCCTATGAAGATTTGGTCAAGCGCGCGCGCAACAACAAGCTGACCGCCGACGACTTTGCCGGTTCGACCATTTCGTTGACCAACCCCGGAGGAATCGGCACCGTGCACTCGGTTCCTCGCCTGATGAAGGGCCAGGGCTGCATCATTGGCGCTGGCGCGCTTGAGTATCCGGCCGAATTCTCCGGCATGCACGAGGAGCAACTGGCCAAACTCGGCATCAGTAAGACCATCACGCTCACCTCGACCTACGACCACCGCGTGATTCAAGGTGCCGGTTCGGGTGAATTCCTCAAGAAGGTTCACGAGCTTTTGCTTGGCGAGCGCGGTTTCTATGACGAGCTTTTCGCCGATCTTCGCATTCCTTACGAGCCAATCCGTTGGGCTACTGACTTCGATTCAAATGACTCGGATGACCGAAGCAAGGCAGCTCGCATCCAAGAGTTGATCAACGCCTACCGCGTTCGCGGTCACCTCATGGCAGACATCGATCCGTTGGAATACCAGCAACGCAGCCACCCAGACTTGGATGTTCTCACTCACGGCCTGAGCTTGTGGGACCTCGATCGCACATTCAAAACCGGTGGTTTTGGCGGCAAGCCGAAGGCTCAACTTCGAGACACGCTCAAGATTCTGCGCGACTCCTACTGCCGCACGGTGGGTGTCGAGTACATGCACATTCAAGACCCGGCTCAGCGCAAGTGGTTCCAAGACAAGCTCGAGCGCCCATACGAGAAGCCGACGCACGACCAGCAGTTGCGCATCCTAGAAAAGTTGAACGAGGCAGAGGCCTTCGAAACCTTCTTGCAGACGAAATTCGTTGGCCAAAAGCGCTTTTCGCTTGAAGGCGGTGAGTCGGCAATCGCATCGCTCGATGCAATCATCACCGCCGCCGCTCAAAAGGGTTTGCGCGAAGTAAATATCGGTATGGCACACCGCGGTCGCCTCAACGTTTTGACTAACGTTGCTGGCAAGACCTATGGCCAGGTCTTCAAGGAGTTCGAAGGAAACACCGACGGCAAATCGGTGCAGGGCTCGGGTGACGTCAAGTATCACTTGGGCACCGACAGCACCATCGTCACGCCAGATGGCAAAGAAATTCGCGTCACCCTGGCCGCCAACCCTTCACACCTCGAAGCCGTAAACCCGGTGCTCGAAGGCATTGTCCGCGCAAAGGTTGACTCGGTCAACGGAACGCCAAACGACTACTACCCGTTCTTGCCTGTGATCATCCACGGCGATGCTGCGTTTGCCGGCCAGGGTGTGGTTCCAGAGGTCTTGAACATGTCGCAACTTCGCGGCTACAAGGTCGGCGGCACGATCAACATCGTGATCAACAACCAGGTTGGCTTCACCACGCCGCCATCCGAGTCTCGCTCTACGGTCTACTCGACCGATGTTGCCAAGGGTATTCAGGCACCGATTTTCCACGTGAACGGCGACGACCCAGAGGCTGTGGTTCGCGTTTCGCAGCTTGCTTTCGAGTTCCGCGAGGAATTCAAGAAAGACGTCGTTATCGACATCGTCTGCTACCGCCGCCGTGGCCACAACGAAGGCGACGACCCTTCGATGACACAGCCGTTGATGTACAACCTCATTGAGGCCAAGCGCTCGGTTCGCACTCTTTATCTAGAGTCGCTCGTCGGTCGAGGCGACATCACCCGTGAAGAGTTCGAAGCAGCCAACGCTGCCTTCCAGACACGTCTCGAGAACGCTTTCGTCGAAGTTCACGAAGCCACCAGCAAGCCGGCTGAACTCGTGCCGCGCCCGGTTGGAATCGGCACCACGGCTTCTGACCACCCAGAAATAGCGCATGAGACCGCAATCGCCCGCTCGACAGTCGAACTAATCGGGGATGCTCACAACAACCTTCCGCCCGGCTTTACGGTTCACCCGAAACTTCAGCAACTGCTGCAAAAGCGCGTCGAAATGTCACGCCAGGGCGGCATCGACTGGGGGTTCGGCGAGCTCCTCGCGTTCGGATCGCTGATTCTCGAAGGCAAGCCGGTTCGCCTTGCTGGCCAAGATAGCCGCCGAGGCACCTTCGTGCAACGTCACGCAGTTTTCCACGACCGCACCAACGGTCAAGAGTGGATGCCGCTTCGAAACCTGTCGGAAAATCAAGCCAAGTTCTATGTCTACGACTCTCTGCTTAGCGAATATGCCGCGATGGGCTTCGAATACGGCTACTCGGTTGAGGCCGAAAACGCGTTAGTGCTCTGGGAAGCACAGTTTGGCGATTTTGCCAACGGTGCCCAGACCATCATCGATGAGTTCATTTCTTCGGCTGAGCAAAAGTGGAACCAGCACACCGGTGTAGTCCTTCTCCTGCCTCACGGCTACGAAGGACAGGGTCCAGACCACTCCTCGGCTCGCATCGAGCGCTACTTGCAGCTGTGTGCCGAAAACAACATGACCGTGGCGCAACCATCCACCCCAGCATCGCACTTCCACCTGCTGCGCCGTCAGGCGTACTCGACTCCTCGTCGACCACTAGTGGTCTTCGCCCCGAAGTCGATGCTTCGCCTGAAGGCAGCATCCTCGTCGGTAGAAGACTTTACCAACGGCACCTTCCAGCCGGTAATCGATGATGAGCAAGGTCTCAACAAGAGCGACGTGCAGCGCGTGCTGTTCTGTTCGGGCAAGATCTATTGGGATCTGCTGGCCGAATCGCAAAAGCGCGGAGACGGAAAGACCGCAATCGTTCGAGTCGAGCAGCTCTACCCGACCCCGGTTGACGAGATTAAATCGGCCTACGCCCAATATCCGAACGCGGAGCTAGTTTGGGTTCAAGATGAGCCTGCCAACCAGGGTCCTTGGACTTACATCGGTTTGTTCTTGCCGAAATACATGGATGGTCAAGTCGCCAAGATCGTTGCCCGCCCTGCCTCGGCATCTCCGGCCACGGGTTCTGCAAAGCGCCATGCCGCCGAGCAGGCCGACCTAATCGAGAGAGCGTTTAGCGCTTAATCATGGTTGCCGTCGAACGCGAAGTCAGAATCATCGTCTTAGGCGATTCCCTGGCGAGCGCGTCTGGCGACCCTAAAGGAATGGGTTGGCTTGGTCGAGTGCTGGCTAGAACGCCGGTCGCCGATCCGCAGATCGACGTGTATACACTCGCTAATCCAGGTGACACCACAGCAAAACTGCTTGAACGCTACAACGGCGAGGCGCAACTACGGTTTGCCTCAGCAGGTGAGAACCGGCTGGTTTTGGTTCTGCCAAACTTCGACCCGGCAGCCGGCATTTCGATTTCTCGTAGTCGGCTGAATGTGGCGACGATTCTCGATGATGCCAAGCGGCGCGGCATCGAATGCTTTGTTTTAGGCCCTACGCCGAATCGCAATCCCGAATTAAATCGCGAGATCGAGCATCTTTCGGCAGGGTTCGAGGATGTTTGCGCAAGGCGGGGGGTTCATTTTGTGGATTGTTTCACACCGCTGCTCGGACACGACGGCTGGAACACCGAAATCACGTCTGACAAATCGGGAAGACCGGGACAAATCGGTCACGGCTTGATTGCCTGGCTTGTGCTCAATCGCGGTTGGCACGAATGGCTTGAACTGCCGGAACAGCAGTAGCCGGCTAGTGGTCGGCTCGACCGGAGTCCATCTGGCGGATGCGGTCGACAATTCTCTGCGCTAGCTCGGCCGGTGGTGCTTCGTCACAAGAGCGCTGAACAACATTGTTAAACAAAACCTCGAAGTCGAAATCGCTTTCGCAAGAGTCGCAGTGGGCCAAGTGCTCGGTGATGTCTTCCATCTCCTGCGTGCTCAGCTCATTGTGCAGATATTCGTGCACCTGACGCTTGGTCTCTTCGCAGTTAATCTCGCTCACTGGTCACTCCTGTTTTTCATTGCGCGTAGCGATTCTTTCTTTTCTTTGGTTGGGGTAACGTCGTAGCCTTCGCTAGCCGCATACTCCTTCAAAGCCTCAAACAGAGCACGCTTGCCTCGATGCAAACGACTCATCACCGTGCCCACCGGGGTATCCATGATTTCGGCAATCTCTGCATAAGAGAAACCTTCCACCACGGCATAGTAGACAACCATTCGAAACTCTTCGCTCAGCGAAGCAAGTGCTTCACGAACATCCTTAGATGCCAACTGATCTAAAGCTTCGATCTCAGCCGAGCGCTGGGCCCGAGCGGTGAGTGATTCGGCTGAACCGATCTGGAAGTCTTCCATTTCGTTCAGGCTCGCCGAACCACGTTCTTTCAACCGCTTGTTATAGAGGTTGATGTATGTGTTTTCAAGAATCTTGGATAACCAGGCGCGAAGGTTCGTGCCCTTTTGAAACTGGTGCCAAGCCCTGAAAGCTTTTGCATAGGTCTCTTGCACGAGATCCTCTGCATCTGCGTAGTTCTTGGTTTTGGTTAGTGCCGCACCAAACAAAAGTCGCTGGTATGGCAGTGCCATTTCTTCGAACTCGCGGATACGCTGTTCGGAATCATCATTGCTTTTAGACGCGTTCATTGCGAATGAGTCTAGATGTTTAGGCTGTGAAGCCACCATCACTGATGAATCGTTCAAGTTTCTCCTGTCGGCATCGACACGTGTTGCTGGTATTTTTGTAACAGATGACTTCAGACACTTATTCCGCGCTTTGGCCAGCACCCCTTGCCGCCGAGCCGATTCATGCGACGGTCAAGCTGCCCGGTTCGAAGTCACTAACCAACCGAGAACTTGTGCTCTCCGCTTTGGCCGAAAAGCCAACCACCCTCGTTGAACCTCTTCTCTCTCGAGACAGCAAGCTCATGATTTCGGCGCTCGAGTCTCTCGGGGCTAGATTCAGTGTCGAAGAAGATCACATCCTGGTCTCCCCCATCCCTTCGACAACCCGACCATCCGACTACAGCGACAACCCAGCCGATTTCATCGACATCAACTGCGGTCTGGCTGGCACGGTGATGCGTTTTGTGCCTCCGCTCGCCGGCCTCCACCTGGGTCGCGTGAAATTTGACGGGGACGAGGCAGCAAGACGTCGCCCGATGGCCACAACGATTCAGTCGCTCAGGCAACTAGGCGTGTTCGTTTTTCAGGACTACGATGCCGAGAACAAACTCCCATTCACCGTTGTTGGCGAAGGCGAAATCGAGGGTGGTGAACTCACTATCGATGCGAGTGAGTCGAGTCAGTTCGTCTCTGGTTTGCTCTTGTCGGCTTCTCGATTCACAAACGGACTCACCTTGACTCACTCGGGCGAGCACCTACCCAGCATGCCCCACATTGACATGACAATCGACTGCTTGCAGAAACGCTCCGTGGCAGCATCCAAGGTTTCAGAAGCCACCTGGCGGGTCGAACCGGGACCGATCGCCGGTGGACAAGTCGTGATCGAACCAGACCTCTCGAACGCTGGTCCGTTTCTGGCAGCAGCCATGGTTGCTGGGGGCAGCGTGACCATCCCCCACTGGCCAACCTCGACGACCCAGGTTGGCAACGAGTTCGAAGGCATTCTCACCCGGATGGGCGCGTCAGTTGTGCGCGATGAACGCGGCTTGACGCTCACCTCGAGCGGTAGCATCCGAGGAATCGACATCGACCTTTCCATCGGCGGAGAGCTCGCTCCCGTTGTCGCAGCCCTCGCTGCGTTTGCAGACACTCCGAGTCGACTTCGCGGAATCGCTCACCTTCGGGGACACGAGACCGACAGGCTAGCGGCGTTGACCGCCGAAATCAACCGAGCCGGCGGAAACTGTGTCGAAACCGAAGATGGTCTTGAGATTCGCCCGAGCGAACTTCACGGATGCCAGTGGCAAACCTATGAGGACCACCGAATGGCAACCGCTGGAGCCATCATCGGCTTGCGTGTGCCGGGCATCGAAGTCGAAAATATCGCAACGACCGCTAAAACCATGCCGAATTTCTCGCAACTCTGGTTCGAAATGCTCGGAGCTGGCGCTTGAGCTGGCTCTACGAACCCGAAGCCGGCAAACACGATCTCGATGAAGACGACATTCGTGTGCGACCGAACCCCAAAGGGAACAAGCCACGAACAAAAAACCGCCCGGAGCACAAGAATGTGCCGATCGGGTTTGTGACCGGAGTCGATCTGGGGCGTTATCGAGTTCTGCTCGAAGACGAACAGCGCGACATCTCAGCCACTTTGGCTAAAGAGCTCAGAAAGACCGGCGCCGCGGTGGGTGACCGAGTAGCGCTCGCAGGTGACACATCAGAGACAGAAGGCGCGCTCGCCCGCATCGTGCGAATCGAGCCGCGAACATCCTTGCTTCGACGAAGTGCCGATGACACCGACCAGGTTGAACGAGTGATCGTTGCGAACGCAACCCAGATGGCGATTGTTACGGCCATTGCAAACCCAGAACCGCGCACCCGCTTGATCGACCGATACCTCGCGGCTGCCTATGACGCGGGGCTCCAGCCAATTCTCGTGATCACCAAGTGCGATCTGGCCGACCCAGCCGATTTTCTTGCGAATTTTGCTGGCTTGAGCATCCCGGTGGTCAAAAATCGCTCGGATGACCCTGCTCTCGCCGAGCTCGGCAAACTGCTCGATGGCGAAATCACCGTGATGGTTGGCCATTCAGGAGTTGGAAAATCGACGCTGGTGAACGCCTTGGCTCCTCTTGCCGAACGTGCGACTGGCGGCGTCAACACCGTGACCGGGCGCGGTCGACACACCAGCTCTTCGGTGCGTGCGATTCAACTTGAAAACGGCTGGATCATCGACACACCTGGAGTTCGTTCGTTTGGTCTCGGACATATCGACCCGAAGTCGCTCTTGCGCTCCTTTGAAGACCTCTGGAAAGTTATCGAACGGTGCCCGCGGGACTGCTCGCACCTTGCCGACTCCCCCGATTGCGAACTTGACGCGGCCCTTGCTGCTGGAACCTTGGGCGAACAAGGTGCAGGAAGGGTCGATTCGCTGCGTCGCCTGATCACCACCGTAGACGCCGAGTAGGGTTATTTCATGCCAGATTTTGCCAGCGACCTAGAGCTTGCCCTGCGGCTTGCCGATGCCGCCGATGCAATCTCGTTCGAGCGTTTTCGGGCCCAAGACCTAGTGGTTGAGACTAAACCCGATTCGTCGCCGGTGACCGATGCAGATCGCGCTGTCGAGCTCGCAATCAAGCAGATTCTGGCCGAAGAACGCCCAAACGATGCGCTTATCGGTGAAGAGTTTGGCAACTCTGGCTCTGGCAGTCGCACTTGGATCATCGACCCAATCGACGGAACCGCCAACTTTATGCGCGGAGTTCCAGTTTGGGCCTCTCTGATTGCACTTGCGGTCGATGGCAAACCCGTGGTCAGCGTAGTTTCTGCACCTGCGCTAGGCCGTCGCTGGTGGGCGGCTCCGGGCTCCGGAGCGCACACGAGAGACGTTGATGGTTCGGTTCGTGAGATTCGAGTTTCGGGCGTGAGTGACCTTGCTCACGCATCCCTGTCTTATAACAACTTGCAACTCTGGGATCGTGCCGGGATGCTCGACCAGCTGGTGACTCTGAGCCGCAAGATCTGGCGGACGAGGGCCTATGGCGACTTTTGGTCATACATGCTGCTCGCTGAGGGCACCCTCGAAATCGTGGCGGAACACGACCTCAAAATCTACGATATCGCGGCTCTCGTGCCAGTGGTCGAGCAAGCTGGCGGAACCTTTAGCGCAATCGATGGCGATCTGACCCCCGAGACATCGTCGGTTCTCGCCACCAACGCAAAACTCCACATAGACTCACTGGAAGCCTTCGGTCGTGGCTAAACTTCACCGCGCCTGGCTAGTTGCAGGCATCACCTTTTTGGTCTTGATCGCGGCAGCTGCGTTTCGATCGACTACTTCGGTCTTGTTCATGCCACTCGAAATGGAATTCGGTTGGACCCGCTCGCAAACTTCATCGGCCCTATCTCTAAACCTTGTGCTCTATGGCGTGACCGCACCGATTGCCGCAGTGCTCATGGCCAGATTCGGCACCAAACGCATTGCCAGCGCGGCTCTGGGGCTGATAGCGCTGGGCACCGGGCTAACTCTGTTCATGACCGAACTCTGGCAGTTGGTCGTGTTGTGGGGCATCCTCGTCGGAATCGGCACGGGATGTCTCGCACTCGTGTTCGCGGCCTCGGTTGCCAACCAATGGTTCACCAAGCGCAGAGGGCTCATCACCGGAGTTTTCTCGGCAGCCTACGCCACTGGTCAGCTGCTGTTTCTACCCTTGATAACTTCGATCGTCGAACAAGGCGGATGGAGGCGCGGCACGATGGTCGTCACCCTCTTCGCCGTCGCACTCATCCCGCTCTTTCTCCTGGTTTTCAAAGACAGCCCCAAGCACGCCAACACCGAGCCTTACGGCGGTCCGCACGCTCAACCTCTAGGCAAAGGGCCGACCTCGATTCGCACATCCCTGGATGCCCTGGCTCAAGCCGCACGCACGAAAGAGTTCTGGATCCTCGCCGGAACCTTTTTTGTTTGCGGTTGGACCACGAATGGACTCATCGGCGCGCACTTCATACCTGCAGCACACGACCACGGCATGCCCACTACTCTTGCCGCTGGACTCTTAGCGGTGGTGGGCATCTTTGACTTCATCGGCACGATTGCCTCGGGCTGGCTCACCGACCGATTCGATCCAGCGATTCTTCTGATTTTCTATTACGGCCTTCGTGGTGTGGCTCTGTTCACGGTGCCGTTCGTGCTCGGCCCCGACGTGCAACCACCGATGCTTTTCTTTGTGGTTTTTTATGGCCTCGACTGGATCGCTACCGTGCCTCCAACCGTTGAACTCTGTCGCAAATATTTTGGGCTGGAGCGTTCACCGTTGATCTATGGTTGGGTTTTCGCCTCCCACATGATTGGCGCGGCTGTGGCTGCTTGGTTTGCCGGTCTGATTCGCGACACTCAGGGCGATTACTTCATTGCCTGGATTACCGCGGCAACGCTTTGCCTAATTGCCGCCGCCGCTTGCGCGGGAATGTTGCGCCGTTTCGACAAGACCTCGGATGCGGCGGGGACGACGACGGCCGCTTAGATATCGACCGATGATAGTCGGCCGAACTAGATAGTGATAGGTCAACAGCGTAACGGCAAGGGCAGCAGTTATTGCTAGAACGGCAATCACAAGCGGCGAAAGCCCGGTTTTCGAAAGCGCAAACACGGTCACATACATAACCGGAGCGTGAAATAGATAAACCCAATAGGAACTGTCGGCAAGGTAGCGCACAGCAGCGCTTTCGGTGTGAAGGTATCGCAAAAACAATCCAGTCACCGCAAAGCTTGCGAAGGTAACCGCCAAAACCTGCACGAAAGGTTGCCAGGTGAAAGCCGATTGGGCCATCAGCAGCCATGAACCGAGCGATAGCAGCGCAGCCATTACCGTGTTAATCAAAGTGCCCGACTTAATATCGGCAAGCAACGCATCGCGATCGCCGTCAATCAGCCAACCAATTGCGAAAAATGCGCCGAAAAACACCAGCAGGGCAAGATTAGGAATCCAACCCATCTCAACTCTGACCTGGCCGGTTTGATCCGTTAAACCCGGGATGAGCCCGAGCAGCAAGCCGATAGCCAATACCTGCACGGGCCGAAGTCGCAACCTGTTGCGGCGTGAGGTGACTGAACTCGAGTTGGGCGTTGGGCTTGCGGTCAGCATCCGTGTTTTGAACCAGCGCACGGCAAGCCAAACCAAAAGCGCAACGTGCGAGATTATGGCGAGGTAGTAGAGGAACCAAAGATAAATCAGCCCGGTGTTTAGATAGTCACGGGATGCGGTCCCTGAGCACCAAGTGCAGCCTGTGTTCCAAAGGAAAATTGCCACGATGGCGGCTGCGGTGAAAAATACCGACACGATTCGCTTGAAGCGGCTGATCAAGAAGGCCCTGGCACCTTCGGTTTTTAGGATTCGAGCCGCGAAGATTCCCGAAATCATAAAGAAAACCGGCATGCGAAATAGATGCACCAAGGCATAAAAAATTGCGAAAAAGGCACTTTCGAACGTCGATGTAGCCATGACCGCCGGAATGACGATTGCGGCGTGAACTAATACTCCCAGTAGCATCATCGACCCGCGTGCGGCGTCTAGACCCTGAATTCGATTGCTACTCAACACTCACCCCGATGACTTCCCCAACCAAAAGACTACCGTTGTGTTCAATCGCCGAGTGCTTGGGCGCGACGCACCTCGACGAGTCGATTCACAATCTCTTGGCTGAGCGGTTGGTCGGGTTCGAAGTGCAGCGATCCGGCGGTTTTTACGAAGGAATCGAGCTCTGGGATTTCCGAAAATACCCGCCCACTGTGCGGCAGATAGGCGAGGTGATGCTTGAAGGCGGCGAATCCAGCCAAAACCTTGCCCTGCACCCTGAATGCCGGCATTCCATAAGAAATGCACTGTTCGGCTTCTGGCAGAGCCAAAAGGATGCGCTCGCGCAGAGTCTCGAGGCTAGATCGTTTTGGCTCGTCGAGCCCCTCTAGGTAATCGTCGATTTCTTGCTTGGACATCAGTGCCAGAGAGCGAGGATTGCGCCTGCGCCTGCGAGCGCGACAACGTCGTTTCCTACCTCAAGAATCCAAACTTTGAGACCTTGGCCTGAAAACATTCTGTGGCTGAGAGAAGCGCCACCACCGATTAGCAAGCCGAGCAGCGCGCCCAGAAACGCGCCTGAAAGCCAATTCATAGCACCAAAGGCACTGTTGGCGAAATTGATAACAACCGCTAAACCGAGGCAAGAGAGCAAGACTCCGACAAAGGTGAGTGCGAAAACTGCTCCCATGTTTGCCGAACCCGGTTGATCATCCGGCGACTTGCCCAGCGCTTTCCACCAGGTTGGATAAAAGGTCTTAGGCCCGAACCAGACGGCCCCGATTACGAACGAGGCGATTGCTGCAGCGAACACTGCCCAGAAGTTGATCCCATAAAAAATGAACATGCTTCACAGCCTAGTTGAGCGAGCTCTGCATCCTTAGGCTTGAACCATGCAGAAAACGGTGCTTGATTATCCGGTTGAATGGCTCGAAGTTAACCCAGCTGGTGAGCGATTGATCTTGCTGCTTCACGGATTTGGTGCCAGCACTTTTAGCTGGCGAACGGTCACCGGGCCACTCGCCGAACTCGGACACGTCGTCGCCTACGACCGCCCAGGATTCGGCTTCACACCTATTGTTGAACGCGGCGATCCCGATTGCTACTCATTGGCTGGACAGGTGCTGTTACTAAAGGCCATTGTCGAGCATAATGCCAAAGGCAGACCAGTAGTGGTTGTTGGGCATTCGGCAGGTGCACTCGTGGCTACCGAATTTGCACTTTTGCATCCCGAGTTGGTGAGCGCACTTGTGCTGGAATCGCCTGCCATTTGGAGCAAACCACCTGTGCCAAGATTCGCCGGAGCCATAATGCGAGGCGCGGCCATGGAACACCTCGGCGACCGACTACTCAAATCCTTTGCCAAGGCCGGCATGAAGATTCTCAACGATTCGTTCTTTGACCCAGCAAAACTCACCGATGAGGTGGTTTCTGGTTACACAGCACCGATGAGTCGCGACGAGTGGAGAGTAGCCCTTTGGAGGTTCATGACCGCTGTCCAGAGCAACTCAGTTCGAGACAATCTGTGGCGGCTCGAAATGCCTGTTCTGGTGATCACTGGAGATCACGATCGAATCGTAAAGGTCGAAGACACCTTCAAGGTTGCCGAGCGCATCACGGGGCATTCGATTTATCTGGTGCCTAACACAGGCCACCTCGCTCACGAAGAAGACCCCACCGACTTTCTCAGGGTAGTAACCAGATTTATCGCCAAGCTTCGTGCATAGACTTTGGCTATGCGAACGCCGGCACAATTTTTCAAAGGGATGATGCATCCCGAGGGGTTTCATGGGCACGGCCGCTCGAAGGAGTTCTTCGAGGGCTGGTATGTCAAGTTGGTGAGTGCTGATCATAAGCAACGCTGGGCGATCATCCCAGGCGTTTTTCTCGGTCTAGGTGGGTCAGACAAAAGAGAAGCGTTCATTCAGGTCCTCGATGGGGCGACCGGCCGGTCTTGGTATCACCGATTTGAGGCAGGCCAGTTCGAGGCATCTGCCGATCGCTTCGAAGTGTCGATAGGCAACAACCGTTTTTCGGCGGAGGGCGTGACGCTCGACCTTCCGCAGCTCAACGGCTCGATTCGTTTCGAGAGCCAGCTCGATCCTTGGCCGGTGACGCCCCTGTCACCCGGAATCATGGGCTGGTTCGGCGCCGTTCCATTCATGGAATGCTTTCACGGCATCGTATCTTTCGGACACGAACTGGGCGGAACCCTGCAGGTCGAAGGTCAAACCGCTAACTTCGATGGTGGCCGAGGCTACATCGAAAAGGACTGGGGGAAGGCGTTTCCGAGTGGCTACGTTTGGCTGCACAGCAACCACATCGACTCGGATGCTAAGGCAAGCCTGATCGGTTCGGTCGCGGTGATTCCTTGGATCGGTCGTCCATTTCGCGGCTACATCGTGGGTCTCAAGCATGGCGGCAAGCTGCATCGCTGGACCACTTACAACGGCGCGAAGGAACTGGAACTGAAGATCACCGACTCGCACATTCAATGGCGATTGCAATCACCAGATGGTGTTCTCGAGCTAAGCGCCGACCGCGTGCGAGGCGGTCTATTGCATGCGCCGATTCGCACCGAAATGCATCAGCGTGTCGATGAAACCCTGGACGCCGTCATCCACATTAAACACTCGGATGCCACGGGCCATGTGCTTCTCGAAGGCAAGGGTTTGGTCGGCGCGATGGAAGTTCACGGCGACCTCGAACGCCTGTTATCGATCTAGGTAGTTTGCTAGGGAGTCGAAGTAGGTGCCCATACCGGCCTTGGTAGCTTCGATTTGTTCCTCAGGCATTTCGCCGAACTGAGTAAATCGAACCCAAACCTTGTCGCCATGGTCTTCAAAATCGACTTCGACTCGGTGTGCCGGGGCATCGGCTGGACGAGCTAGGAACTCCGACTCATCCTGGCTATAACTCATCGAGTGCACCAAACGCTTGTGGCGCTCAACTGTCGAGTAGCGGCCCCAAAAGTAGGCAACAAAGCCGAAATCGGGCACGTCTACGGCCGCTGCCCAGATTCCACCGACCACGGCAGCCGAGGCGTAGGTGCCCGGAACGCTGCCCAGCGAGGTTGGAAAATACCAGGATTCCAGGGCGGCCGCGTTGGTCCACGCGTGCCACATGGTCTCGATGTCGGTCGAATACTCGCGCTCTACGGAGTAGAGGAAATTCTGCTGCATGATTACCTTTCAAAACTTAACCCAATAAACCTATCGGTGAAATACGCCGCTCTGGTTATCGGTTGGCGACTCCCATGGACTTAAATGAAAAATGCATTCTCGTTGTCGGTGGCTCTGGAGTTCTGGGCGGTGAACTCGTCAAGATCCTTTCGACCAAGGGTGCCCGGGTGCTTGCAACGGCGCGAACCGCAGAGACTGCCCAGCACATCCCAGATCAAGCGCAGTTAAAGCTTCTGGTTGACCTCGGCGACAGCGCGAGCATCCGAGTTTTGACCGACTATCTGAGCGCAAACGAACCAATCGACGGAATCATTCTGGCCGCGGGTCGCGTTGGGTTCGGCGTGGCTGCAGAAACTAGCGAAGGCGATGTCTCAACGCTCACGCAAGTGAACTTTCTCGGTCAAGCTCAGCTGCTGACCGCGCTGACCCAAAGCCTCAAGGGGCGTGAAGACGCGTTTGTGGCCGCGATCACCGGTGTGGTCGCCGAGAAGTCTTTTCCTGGGATGAGCGCATACAGCGCCTCGAAGAGCGCACTTTCGGCGTGGCTTGGTTCGGTGGCCATGGAGTGGCGTCGTGACAAGATTCGAGTCATGGACCTGCGACCGGGTCACACAGAGACGGGTCTTGCAACACGACCTCTATTCGGCAACGCACCTCAAATGCCTACTGGGATGTCGCCCGAACACGTTGCTCAGGCAATAGTTTCGGCAATCGAGTCTGGCGCAACCGTAGTTTCTAGCGCGGAGTTTTAGTTCTCGAGTCGTCTAGCCCAAAACAAAGAGCTGAATGACGTTACCCTCTGTGTCAAAGCCATCGCAGTAGGTTTTACTTCCGTGCGTCTGTTCCCGATCTGAGGCAAAGACTTGACCGTTCGTGTGCGCGACTGCGGTGCGAGCCTCGTCGATGGATGCAACCTCGAAACAAGGCTTGATGGGGTTTTCATCGCGCACAACCGGTGGCACCGAAATAACGCTCGCCCACTCGGCGGAGACTCGGTGCAGCAAGACTTCGTTAGCGCCCCTCACAATCGCAACAAAATCGTCACTCTTGTTTTCGAATGTTGCGTTCAAGAGCAGTCGATAAAACTCGGCCGTCTCGTCAAAGTTGTCAGCCCAGAGAACTACTGAGGTCATGCTTAGATTCTAGGGGTTTAGACACCGGTTCAAAGGTTCGCCATAGACTTTTAGCATGAGCATCCCAGTCGAGTTTCTCAACCTCGTCAAAGCGAGCCTGCGCGGTGCCGCTTGGGTTAGCGAAGGTGTCTATGGGCTGCGGTTCAGTCGACTTCCGGAATGGACTTACCTCCAGCACGCTCACGCTCCAATCGTCGCCAAAATGGCTGAACGACTCAGTGGCACTCACCTAAACCTGGTCACCGCGGCATCTGAGCTCTCGATCACCTACCGATCGATCAGAGATGCAAACCTTGCCGATGGCTACCTTGCCGGACCTTCAACCCTGGCGTTGACTTCAGATGGTTTCGAAGAGTCGATTAGCCACGACAACGGTGATTTAAGAATCTATGTCGGTGAGATCGTGACAGAGATTAGAGTTGGGCAAGATTCCGTGGCAAACTTCGAGTTGCCGACAGTCGATTTGCCCAGACTCGTGCAGGTTTGGTTGCCACAAAACTGCGAAATCGAGCTCATCTCAATCAACTCAAACTCACCTGTCTCACCCGCAACTTCCGATGAATACCCACTTTGGGTGCATTACGGCAGTTCGATTAGCCACTGCGAAGACGCCGATGGACCTCTGGGCGTTTGGCCGGTTGCCGCGTCACGCGAACTCGGTTTCGAAATCTACAGCCTGGCAATGGGCGGATGCGCGAATCTCGAGCAATTCTCGGCACGCACCGTTCGCGACCTGCCAGCCGACCTGATCAGCTTAAAACTGGGTATCAATGTTGTGAATGGCGCAAACCACACACAACGTACCTTCGGGCCTGCCGTGCACGGTTTCATTGACACGATTCGTGAGGCTCAGCCGACCACTCCCATTCTCGTGATCTCACCCGTCTGCTGTCCTGCTCACGAGCAAAACCCCGGACCATCCGAAACCGGGCCAGACGGCAAGGTTCTGGGGCAGCCACACTCGAGGCACTCTTGGATCGGTGAGCTGACTCTCATCGGGATTCGCGAGATTTTGAGTGAACTCGTGACTTTGAGAGCTACAACCGACCCGAACATCTACTACCTCGACGGGCTAAAACTTTTCGGTCACGAAGATGCGTCGACAATGCCAGATGGGATTCACCCGGATGCCGCGGGATACCGTGTCATAGCGAAAAACTTCGTTGCGCAGCATCCCCGTGAATGGGCAAACATCTAGATCAGCCCGTTTTCAATCAAGAACGCCCGAAAAAGCGGACCGAGTTTTGCCGCCAAGTTTTGAGTGAAGTGCGAGCCGTCCCAGAAAACCGGGGTGTCGTCGATGATTGCTGGGCAATCGCCTTCGAAACAGAGCCAATCATTAGGGTTGATGAACGGAATGTAGTGGCTGTCAGTAAGGTCGCGCTGAACCGTGATGTACCGCTGCAGCCACGCCGATTTCCCGGTGCAATTCGAACCCAAAAGGCCGCCGGCTTGAACACAGTCAACGAGTCCCTTTGAGCTGGTTGGCACGCCGAAATAGACGATATTGTTCGAAAGTTCTGTCAAATTGCTAAGTGCTCGATCGAGACCTTCTTGCCAAAGACTGTCGTGATTCTTGTCGGCTTTCTCATTTCCGTCAGCAATCGGGTGGAACGGCTGGTCAGAGAGAATCACCAGATCTGGCTTCGTGTTTGCAATGTAGTCGTTGACCCACTGGCGGTGGTCGACACATTTGGCGTCTGGAGTGGAGCCCGTCCAAGGCCACGGTGTGACATCGGCAACCATGCACTCACGTCGGTTTAATCCGATAACCCGCCAATCTTCGAGACCTAATGCCTGAATCACCATCGGATAAATCGCCAGGGCATAAGAATCACCAAGGATGACCGCGGTGTGCTTGGCATTTGAAGGGCCATAGTAGCAGGTTGGTTGGTGATAGCCAGGGTCCATGCACTGAGCCCACTGAACGCCGCGCTGGCTGAGCAGTTGAGAGATTGGTGGGTCTAGCGCGTCGGGCACCTTGGTCAGGAGGGTGGCTGTTGCGACCTTTTGCTTCCAGCCGTCCAGCAGGTCTGCCAACTTCGGCTCGACTACCGCTGGCTCAGTTGGCTTGGTGGTCGGTTTCGATGTCGGTTTCGACGTCGGCTTGCCCGAGGCAGAAGGGCTCGCGCTCGGACTTGCGCTCGGCGAACCCGTACCCGTCGGGGTTGGTTTTGGGTCACCATCCCCGTTTTGATTCGGAACGAACGGATTATCGTCATCATTCGGGTATGCGGGTTTTTGGTAAGCCGTGTTGAACGTGCCACCAGTGATGGCGAACGCACTGGAACCGATCAATCCCATGGATGCCACGACCGCGGCGGCCGCGATAACCCGCGTCGAAGGTTTTTGTGTTCTTGGTTTCAGTTGGATGCGGCGGAACGGCTTTTCAACGAATCGGAAGGTGAGCGCTGAGAGGAAGACAGTGAGGGCGAGATTTGCTGGGACCCACCACCATGACTTGGATGCCTCAGGGTCGAGCTGCGACCAAAACGTGAGAAGCGGCCAGTGGATCAAGTAAATCGAAAAGGATATCTTGCCTAGATAAACAATGGGCTTTAGCGAGAAGGCTCGATTGATCAAAGGTAGGGGTTCGTTTTCTTGCGTGACCCCTGCCAAGATGAACAAGGCAGCGCCAAGCGTTGGGAGCAACGCCCAGAAACTCGGAAAACTGACCGCGCTCGAGAGCATAGTGATCGAACCGCACATGAGCACTAGACCTGCTGCCCCAAGAAGCGTGGCTAAGCGTGGCGACAGTGAGCGTTTTGAACCGCCCAGGCCTAGAGCCAGCAAAGCCCCGATACCGAGCTCATAGGCACGAGTTCCCGATGAAAAATATGCCGAGGCCGAAACGCCAGAGCCCTGCGCGATGGCCCACGCCAACGAGGCTGCGCTGCCGGCTGCCACCACAGCGGTGACTGGCTTGAGCCACTGCCGATTCATCCGTTTAGCAATCCACATCGTTGCGATAAGGATCAGAGGAAAGAATAGGTAAAACTGCTCCTCAACCGCTAGCGACCAGTAGTGCTGCACAGGTGAAGCGGCAAAAGCTTGGTTGAAGTAATCGGTCGACAATTGAATCAGGTGGAGATTGGCCAAAAACAATGACGCCCAGTAGGAATCGGTCGCAACCTGACCAGCCCTGACCTCATTGAACAGCATCCAAGCAACAAACGTAGTGGCAATAAGAACCGCTAGAGCCATCGGGAGAATGCGACGGGCCCGGCGAAAATAAAACTCGCGCAGCGAGATCTTGCCGTCGTTGGTCGTAGCCCGATCGACCAGATAGCCGGTGATTAAAAAGCCCGAAATGACAAAGAAAATATCTACGCCAACGAAGCCACCGCCGAAACCGGGAACACCGAGGTGTCCGAGCACCACTGCGAACACGGCTAGGGTTCTGAGCCCGTCGATGTCGGCGCGATACCTCATAATTTGCCCATCCAAAGTTTGATTAGGCTGACCGCACAACCAGCTCGTTCATTCTATTGGTGAGCATAAGATCAAACGTTGAAGCGGAACTCCACTACGTCGCCGTCTTTCATCATGTAGTCCTTGCCCTCCATGCGCACCTTGCCGGCAGCCTTGGCATCGGCCATTGACCCGGCAGCGTCGAGGTCTTCAAACGAAACGATTTCGGCTTTGATGAAGCCACGCTCGAAGTCGGTGTGAATCACTCCGGCGGCTGCCGGAGCCTTCCAACCCTGGCGGATGGTCCAAGCGCGAGACTCTTTCGGGCCCGCCGTGAGATAGGTCTGCAGGCCGAGGGTCTTGAAACCGATTCGAGCCAGTTGATCAAGCCCCGATTCGTCTTGACCTAGCGAGGCCAGAAGCTCACCAGCCTCCTCGGCGGTCAAATCAATCAGCTCGCTCTCCACCTTCGCATCCAAGAACACCGCCTCCGCCGGGGCGACTAGGTCGGCGAGCGCCTCCTTCTTTGCGGCATCCGTGAGAATCGATTCATCCACGTTGAAAACGTAAAGGATGGGTTTGGCGGTGAGTAGCCCTAGTTCACGGATTGGCGCTAAATCGATCGTTGTAGCCGAAAGCGGTGTTCCGGCATCGAGTGCCTTGAGGGCTTCGTCGATAACCTCGAGAGCGACCGGCTCCGCCTTTTTGCCCTTGATTTCTTTTTCGATTCGTGGCCGTGCCTTTTCGAGAGTCTGCATGTCAGCCAGAATCAGTTCGGTGTTAATGGTCTCGATGTCACTCTTCGCGTCGACTCGGCCATCCACGTGCACGACATCGCTGTCAACGAACCCGCGCACAACCTGAGCGATCGCGTCGGCTTCACGGATGTTCGCCAAAAACTGATTGCCGAGCCCCTCGCCTTCGCTAGCGCCGCGCACAATTCCCGCGATGTCGACGAACGAAACGGGGGCGGGAAGGATTCGCTCCGAACCAAAGATCTGAGCCAGGCGGTTCAAACGCACGTCTGGAAGGTTGACCACACCAACGTTTGGTTCGATGGTTGCGAACGGATAGTTCGCCGCCAGCACGTTGTTCTTGGTGAGTGCATTAAAGAGGGTCGACTTGCCAACATTTGGCAGTCCCACGATTCCGATAGTTAGGGCCACCTGTCGAGTTTAATTGACCCATGCCCTTGAACTTCACCGCAATCGACTTTGAGACCGCTAATGGTGCAGCCGCAAGCCCCTGCGCAGTAGGTTTGGTGAAGGTTTCGGAGGGCAAAATTGTCGACACTTTCGCCACACTCATTCAGCCGCCTTATCCAAACGACTGGTTTAGCGAGTTCAACATCAAGGTTCACGGCATTCGTCCAGCAGATGTTGTTGATGCACCTACCTGGCCGGAATCACTAGAGATGATGATGACATTTATCGGTCAAGACACCCTCGTGGCTCATAACGCTGGTTTCGACATGGGTGTTCTTCGAGAATCAGCGCGACTTATTGGTGCCGAACTCCCGCCACTCGATTACGCGTGTTCGCTGATGATCGCCCGCAAGACCTACCACCTTGAGTCGTATCGATTGAATGCCGTTGCCTTTGCGATCGGACATGAGGAATTCAACCATCACGATGCTCTAGCCGATTCAGACGCATGCGCGAGAATCATCATCCACGCTGCCAATCGCCACGGAGTCGACAATCTTGTCGCACTAGCGCAAGCCACCAAACACGAGATTAAACAGCTTTAGTCGTTTTGCGGGAATCCGAGGTTGATTCCACCGTGGCTCGGATCAAGCCAGCGCTGAGTGACGGCTTTCGTTTTGGTATAAAAACGAATGCCATCAGAGCCGTGCGCCTTCAAGTCGCCAAAGATGCTCGCCTTGTCACCGCCAAACGAGAAAGTTGCGACGGGAACCGGAATCGGAACATTGATACCGATCATGCCGACCTCAACCTCACGCTGGAACCTACGCGCAGCGCCCCCATCGTTGGTAAAAATCGCAGTGCCGTTGCCAAACTCACTCGAGTTAATCAGTGCGACGCCAGCCTCGTAGCTTGGCACTCGGATGACCGACAAAACCGGTCCGAAAATCTCATCTTTATATACGCGCGAGGTCGTTGGCACCCGGTCGATGAGGGTTGGTCCTAGCCAGAATCCGTTTATGTCTCCATCGGGTGTCACATTGCGGCCGTCTACTACTACATCAGCCCCGTCGGCCAAGGCGATGTCGATATAACTGGCAACTTTGTCGCGGTGCTCACGAGTGATCAATGGACCCATGTCACAAGAACGTCGACCATCACCGGTCTTGAGTGTGCTCATCCGAGTTTCAATTTTTGCCACGAGTTCGTCGGCAACCGGTTCGACCACAACGAGCGCACTAATGGCCATACAGCGCTCTCCAGCGGAACCGAAACCTGCGTTGATGGCGGCATCGGCGGCAAGATCTAGATCGGCATCCGGAAGCACCAACATGTGGTTCTTCGCCCCACCTAGGGACTGCACCCGTTTGCCTGCAGCCGTTGCCTTTTCATAGACATAGCGAGCGATCGGCGTCGAACCCACGAATGAAACAGCACGGATGCCGGGATGCTCGAGCAGCGCGTCTACCGCAACCTTGTCCCCCTGAAGAACATTGAAAACGCCGCTCGGCAACCCAGCCTCGTGCAGCAGCTCAGCGATCCAAATCGCTGCGCTCGGGTCTTTCTCGCTCGGCTTGAGAACTACGGTGTTGCCAGTGGCAAGCGCGAGTGGAAAAAACCACATCGGAACCATGGCAGGGAAATTGAACGGGCTGATGATCGCGACCGGTCCGAGTGGCTGACGCAGGCTGAAAACATCTACACCAGTAGATACTTGCTCGCTGTGTTCACCCTTGGTCAGGTGCGGCGCTCCAAGTGCAAATTCGACGACCTCTTGACCGCGGGTCACCTCGCCTAGCGCGTCGGAAAGAACCTTGCCGTGCTCTTCGGTAATGATTGCTGCGAGCTCCGGCTTGCGGGCGTTCAGCAACTCGCGAAACCTGAACAGAATCTGTTGACGATTCGCCCAAGACATGTCTCGCCAGGCTGCAAAAGCTCGAGTGGCTGCGTCTACTGCCGCATCCGCATCCGCGTTGTTGGCGAGCAAAACTTCTTTGGTGGCAAGCCCAAGAGCCGGATCAAAAACTTCATGCGTGCGCTCGCTGGTCAGCGAGGTGGTCGTGCCGTCTATGAAATGCAAAATGGTGCGCATATGGCGAGTCTATTGGTGCGCACCAAAAAAATGTCTGGGCCGACTGATAACTTGCCCACATGGAAATCATTTATCTCGTGGTCGGTTTGATTGTCGGTTTAGTGGTCGGGTGGCTTTTTGCCAGCCTGCTCAAGAGGCAAGGTCCGGTTTCTGAAAACGCAATTGAAACCGCGGCCGCTCTTGCCACCAAGACCGAGGCAGTGGCCCGCCTAGAAACCCAGGTGGCAGAGTTAAAGGCCCAAGCCGACAAGGACGCGCAAAACAACCTGCTCGCCTCCGAGATCAAACCCGTCAAGGAGTCACTGGCAGCCATGACGCAGACCGTGGCCGACTTGCAGCGTCAACGCACCGCTCAGGTTGGAGAACTTCAAGAACAGATTCGTAGCGTCGTCGAGTCCAACGAGAACATTCGCAAAGAGGCGGCGGCACTTTCTCAAGCAATGTCTTCTAACAGCGTGCGCGGCGTGTGGGGCGAAACTCAACTCCGACGCCTGGTTGAACTTGCTGGGCTCTTAAAGCACGCCGACTTCGACGAACAGGCCACGATCGCAACCGGTGAAAGTTCTGGCCGAGCAGACATGATCATTCGCCTACCTGGTGGCAAATCCCTTGCCATCGATTCAAAGGTGCCGTTCAACTCATATCAAGCAGCTTCGGCGATTTCTGAACTGGCCACCGGTGAGGAGGCTTTGCGCCGTAAGAAGCTGCTCGAAGAACACGTCAAGGCAATGAAGGGGCACATCGACGCCTTAGCGAACCGCTCCTACTGGACAGGCCTGGATGCCAGCCCAGACTTTGTCATTGCCTTCGTGCCAAGCGAATCACTTCTATCGGCAGCTCTCGATCTAGACAACACCCTGCTCGAATACGCGTTCAAGAAAAACGTAGCCCTGGCTTCACCTGTCAGCTTGTTCTCGGTTCTCAAGACCATCAACTACATATGGCGTCAAAACGCAGATGAGGGCTCACTACGAACCATGATCGCTCTGGGCAAAGAGCTCTACGACAGAGTCGGCAAGGTCACCGAACTTGCCGACAAGCTCGGGCGCTCGATTGGCGCAAGCGTTAAGGATTACAACGCGTTCGTTTCTAGCTTCGAACGTCGCATGCTTGTGACGGCTCGAAAGTTGAACGATCTCGACGAAAACGAACTTTCAACAAGCGACTTGCCCCAGCCAAAAGAGATCGAAAGTTCCCCCGATGCGTTCACAGCGAGTGAGGCCGTTTTCGAGGCTGAACTGGTCGAGGATTCGTCCGATTCCGAAACAAAAAAGTAACAGTTCCGTTAGCGCTTAGGTCCCTTTCTCAAATAGGTGCTTGGTTATACTTTTACGGAGCGCCGACGAAGAGGTCTGCCGAAGACAGCCATTTTTCGATGAGCTGAAATCAAACAGAAGTCTCAGGAGACCCCATGCCAGGAACAAACGCGGGCTCGCCCATCGTCACCCTGACGCCGGCACCAACCCTTGATCGCACCTACTTCGTGCACAACCTTCACTCCGGGGGCGTCAACCGCGCCGACGAAGTTAGAGAAGAGCTAGCCGGCAAAGGCATCAACGTATCTCGCGGTTTGCACCTCGCCGGTATTGAAGCCCCTGGCGTAGTTCCAATCGGCAACTCTGATCCTGGAGTTCTCGCCCGCACCGGCAGCGCTAGCATCTTGATTCCACTCTGGGTGGATGGAACCCTGCGCGTCTCGACCACAATCGTCGAGCACAACGGCCCAACTACCAAAGTCAACGAGTCCCCTCGCCCGCTAAGCGAGCAAGACTGGAATGCCGTAATGGATCTCACTGAGCGAACCGTTCGTGAGAACGAAGCAAAGTGGCTGGTCATCGCTGGCGCGCTCCCGGTGATTAAATCGACCGGCGAGTTCGTAAACCTCGAACCACTTTTCGAGCGCATGCACGCAATCGGCGTTCGTGTGGCTCTCGATACCTCAGGCGAACCGCTTAACTACTGGGCGCGCCGCGGACTTGCGAGCATCATCAAGCCAAACGCTGAAGAGCTTGCATCGGCCGTCGGTCGCACGTTGACCACCGTGGGCGACGTAATCGACGCAGCGCGTGAGTTGTGCGAACACGGCATCGAAACCGTGCTGGCCAGCCTAGGTGCCGACGGAATGATCGCGGTTACACGAGACCGAGAATGGGCAGCACGCACCCCACCTGTAAAGGTGATCAATACGGTTGGTGCCGGCGATGCAACGATGGCCGGATTCCTTTCGGCCGTTGTCTCTAACCCAATCGCCGAAGGTGCCGATGACTTCGGTCTTGGTTATAACGTTCCTCTCGGTGTTTCCACCGCAGTGCAATGGGGAGCAGTAGCCGTTACTCAGCCGACCTCGGGTCTTGCCAATATCGACAACCTGCCTCCGGCGATCTTGAACGAAGTGCCAGACCGCTCGGCTGCCCTAGAAGAACCCGCACTCCTAAAGTAAAGACTTCGCCAAACCTGAGTTAGGCGACTCTCAAAACCTTTTGATGACCTGAGATGGTCGAATCGAGCACGAAAACCTCGACACGAGCCACTCCATCCGAGTCAACGTTCACTTCATCAGCCAAAACGCCTGAGGTCACACCAGCCAAAACGAAGACATTTCTGCCAGGTCGAACCAAATCGTCGAGCTCAAGCTTCTGTTCAGGTGAATAGCCGCGGGCAAGAGCCGAGTCGACCTCGGCATCGTTTCTTGGAGCGAGCCTGCCCTGCATAAATCCGCCCAGCACCTGCACCGCAACTGCAGCGAGTACACCTTCCGGGTTGCCCCCGATTCCAATCATCAAATCGATTCCGGAGCCTGGGGTTGCAGCAGCCACGGCCATGGCGACATCGCCCTCATCAAACCGGTGCCAGCGAGCCCCGGCAGCCTGAACCTGCTCGATCAGTTCGTAGTTCATCTTTTTATAAATGACAGCCACGGTCAGTTCAGAGATCGGTTTGCATAACGACTTGGCAAGCCGGTGCAAATTTTCGGCAACCGAAAGGTCGAGGTCGAGAACTCCCCTGGCTGCAGGTCCCGCGACGAGTTTGTGCATGAAATAGACGTCTGGGCAGTTCATCATCGAACCGAACTCGGATGCCGCCACAACAGCAACCGCACCAGGCACCCCCTCCGCCGCCAGGCGAGTGCCGTCTATCGGATCCACGGCGATGTCCCAGTCTCGAGTTTCGCCTCTACCGAGCACCTCTCCGTTAAAGAGCATCGGAGCTTCATCCTTAGCGCCTTCACCGATGACAACGATGCCCCCGAAATCGAACGCGTTAAAAGACGCTCGCATGGCATCGACCGCGACCGCGTCGACCGCCATTTTGTCGCCAGAACCAACTAACGGATGCGCTGCAACCGCCGCAGCGACACATGCCTCGATCAGCTCGACCGTGGGACTAGAAAATGCCTGCTCTTCAGCCATATATTCCACGTGCCTTTCGAGCGATAAACGACCGAGAATGAGCGGCCTTTGTTGGTAACATCATAGGTAATCCCAACGTTGCTCAAGGAGTAAGCCATGCCCGTAGCCAGCCCAGAACAATACCTAGAGATGCTCGACCGCGCTAAGAACGGTGGCTTTGCCTATCCAGCAATCAACGTATCTTCGTCGCAAACCTTGAACGCAGCCCTCGCCGGTCTGCAGGCAGCTGGCTCCGACGGCATCATCCAGGTGACGACCGGCGGTGGCGACTATTGGTCTGGCCCAACCATCAAGAACATGGCCTCGGGTGCTGCCGCAATGGCTGCCTTTGCGCGTGAAGTTGCCAAGAACTACGGCATCACCATCGCCCTACACACCGACCACTGCGCCAAAGACCAGCTCGACAAGTTTGTTCGCCCGCTGATCGCGATTTCGCAGGAGCGCGTGCGCAACGGTCAGGACCCACTTTTCAACTCGCACATGTGGGATGGCTCTGCCGTTCCGATGACCGAGAACCTCGTCATCGCACAAGAAATGCTTAAGCTCACCAGCGGCATCGGTGCCGTGCTCGAGATTGAGGTCGGCGTTGTTGGTGGCGAAGAAGATGGTGTCGAAGGCGGCATGGGTGAGCATCTCTACACCACCCCTGATGACGGTCTCCTGACCGCCGAAGCTCTTGGTCTTGGTGAGAATGGCCGTTACATGGTGGCACTTACCTTCGGAAACGTTCACGGTGTCTACAAGCCGGGCAACGTGAAGCTTCGCCCAGAACTTCTCGGCGACATCCAGGCTGTTGTTGGCGCTAAGTATGGCAAGGACAAGCCTTTCGATTTGGTCTTCCATGGTGGATCTGGCTCAACCCCAGAGGAAATCGCAGAAGCAGTCAGCCACGGCGTGATCAAGATGAACATAGACACTGACCTGCAATACGCTTTCACTCGCCCTATCGCCGGACACATGCTTGCCAACTACGACGGAGTGCTCAAGGTGGATGGCGAAGTAGGAAACAAGAAGGCTTACGATCCACGTGCTTGGGGCAAGCTTGGCGAAGCCGGAATGTCTGCTCGCGTTGTAGAAGCCGCTCAAGAACTCGGCTCTGCTGGAAAGTCGATGAGCCTCTAGGCTTTCAAACATGAACCATGAGAGAAGCCCGTTCTATGAGAACGGGCTTCCTCGTTTTAAAGGTGAATACCTAGACGGTGAAATGCATGGATTCTGGCAGTTTTTTCGCAAAGACGGCAGCCTGATGCGCTCAGGGTCATTCAATCAAGGCCGTCAAATCGGAGAATGGAAAACCTTCGATCGGTCAGGAAATCTGGTCAAACTGACGCTCTTTAAGTAGGGATGCAGCCAGATCGGCTGCTCTACGGAATAGGACGTTGAGCTCTAGTCGCGCTTGGCCTTATTGCTCACGTCGGCACCAGCAGCCTTTAGGTCTTTGCGAAGCTCCTTAGGCAAGGAGAACTGCACGTCTTCTTCTACGGTCGTGACATTTCGTACATCACCAAAGCCATGGTCAGCAAGGTAGTCGAGGACTTCTTCAACAAGCTCTTCTGGAACAGATGCACCCGAAGAAACGCCAACCGTTTCAACGCCTTCGAACCAGGCCTCGTCGATTTCACTCGCAAAGTCGACGCGGTAGGCGGCCTTTGCACCAGCATCCTTGGCGACTTCAACCAACCGAACGGTGTTCGATGAGTTGGCCGAGCCAACCACGATCACGAGATCGCTATCAGCGCCGACCTTTTTAATTGCCACTTGTCGATTCTGGGTCGCGTAGCAAATGTCATCGCTCGGCGGGTTTTGTAGGGTCGGATACTTTTCGCGAAGACGAACGACCGTCTCCATGGTCTCATCGACCGAAAGCGTGGTTTGGGAAAGCCAAATCAGCTTCTCAGGGTCGCGAACGCGAACGCCCTGGATGTCGACATCGACAATCTGCACCTTGTCTGGCGCTTCGCCCGCGGTTCCTTCGACCTCTTCGTGTCCTTCGTGACCGATGAGCAAGATGTCGTAATCCTCTTTGGCGAAACGCTGAACTTCTCTGTGCACCTTGGTCACCAGCGGGCAGGTCGCATCAATAGTGTTGAGGTTTCGAGCCTCAGCGGCAGCGACAACAGCAGGTGACACTCCGTGGGCCGAAAATACCAGGATGCTTCCCTCGGGCACCTCGTCCACCTCGTCGACGAAAATCGCCCCGCGTTTTTCGAGCGACGATACAACGTGCTTGTTGTGCACAATCTGTTTGCGAACATAGACGGGTGCGCCGTAGTGATCGAGAGCTTTCTCAACGGCGATAACGGCGCGGTCAACTCCCGCGCAATATCCACGAGGGGATGCGAGCAGAACCTTCTTCTCGGCGATTTGATGTCCCATCGGGGCGTTATCCTTTTCTCGTTACCTGCTCAATTGTAAGCAGGAGTTAGGCACAGCATGACAGACGACGAAGGCGTTCTAAACCCCGACCTCGTCACTCCTGCTCGAACCTCTTCCGACCTCGATCCTTGGCAGGTTGCCACACTCGGCCAAAAGCTCAAAGAATACATTGCTCGACTTGGCACGGTTTGGATCGAAGGCGAACTGAGCCAACTCAGCAACCGCGGAAGCTCACTGTTCGCCGAAATTAAAGACCTTAAAGTCGACGCCCGTGTTCCCATTCACTCTTGGAATCCTGGCTCGATTCCTGCCGATCTCAAGGTGGGCGACAGAGTCGTAGCCCTCGTCAAGCCAGAATTCTGGCCAAAATCGGGCAAGCTCAGCCTCGTCGTGTTTGAAATTCGCAAGGTAGGCCTTGGCGACCTTCTCGAACGAATCGAACGTTTGCGCCAGTTGTTCATCAGTGAGGGACTAACCGACGAGTCCAGAAAGCAAAAAATCCCCTTCTTGCCGAATCGCATCGGTCTGATTACAGGCAAAGACTCGGATGCCGAAAAAGACGTTCTACAAAACGTCGCGCGCCGGTGGGCCGACGCGCAGTTTCGGGTAATCAACACCAAGGTTCAAGGGGATGCAGCGGCGGCCGAGGTAATTGCAGCGGTGAAGGCTTTGGATGCCGACCCTGAGGTCGACGTGATCATCATCGCTCGAGGTGGCGGCGCGTTCATGGACCTAGTGGTTTTCAGCGACGAGGCACTCTGTCGCGCCGTTGCGGCTTGCAAAACTCCGGTGATTTCGGCGATCGGTCACGAAGCCGACAGTCCACTACTCGATATTGTCGCCGATCTGCGTGCATCCACCCCAACAGACGCCGCCAAAAAAGTCGTGCCCGACGTTGCCGAGGAGCGCTCGCGCATTTCCGACGCGCTATTTCGAATGGTTCAGCGCATCGCCACGTTTGTGGCGAACCAGACCGACATCATCGCCCAACTTCGCAGCCGCCCGATGTTGGCAAATCCATTCGGATTTATCGACGACCAGCACGACGAGCTTGAGCGAGAGCTAACCACGCTTCGAGCATCCATTGGTTTGACACTCGAGCGAGCAGCCACCGATTTGAGCTCGAAGAGCCAGATGCTCAGGTCACTTAGCCCTCAAAGCACGCTCGATCGGGGCTATTCTGTGGTGCGCGATGAGTCCGGGCACGTCATGGGTGACGCAGCCAAAGTGAAGACCGGTCAAAAACTGAACATCCGCCTCGCCAAAGGTGAGATCACGGCCACTGCAGACAAGAATTAAACAAGGAGAAATAAATGGCAGACAAAAAAACCAACGCGGATGTCGCAGAGTTCAGCTATGAGCAGGCGCGCGATGAGCTCGCCAAGGTTCTTGCTGAGCTTGAGCAGGGCTCTGTGACGCTCGAAGAGAGTATGAACCTTTGGGAACGCGGCGAGGCACTTGCCAAGCGTTGCGAAGAGTGGCTCAGCGGGGCTCGCGCTCGCGTCGATGCCGCTTTGAAGAATAAAAACTGACCCACACGGGTTAACTCGATGAGCGCTTTGCGCTCCCCCAGCCGTGTTTATTAGAAGGCTCAAACATGAGTGATGCAGCAGCACAACGCCGAGCACGGCAGACCGTTATCAACCTGATTCTGTCGCTAGCCGCGACCGTTGGCCTTGTGCTCGTGATGGTGCTGATTGTGCCTCGCAATGACAGCAACCAAATTCCGCACGTCGACTACCGAGCCGTAGCCGCCGATGCCACCAACGCCACCGGAAGGCCAATCATCGTTCCCGAAATCGGCAGCGACTGGTGGAGCAATTCGGCTCGACTCAGCACCAAGCCGAACGATGGCACCGACGGTTCTTGGTATGCCGGGTTCGTCGGCCCCAAGAACCAATACATCGGACTGACTCAGACCTTCAAAACCAACCCAACCTGGGTAGCCCTTCAACTCTCAGAAAAGCAGCAAACTGGCGAGCTGAAAACTGGCCAGCGAGTTTGGCAGGTCTGGCAAAGCGTCGAAAAGCATGTTCCGGCTAAGACCCGTGACTATATGCTTGTTAGCGGCCAAGGTGACGACACGTTACTGATCTATGGCACGGCATCAGAGAGTGAGTTCAGGAGCTTCGCCTCGAAAGTAAGCGATCTCGTTGACAAGGTATATCCTTAGAAATGCAACGAGAAAGCGATAAACCTTGACCCAACAGCGACCACAAACACCCTCCCAAGCTTGGCACGCGTTGCTCGCAGGTAACCAGAGGTTTGTTGCAGACAGACGAGAACACCCAAACCAAGATGTCGATCGACGGGCTGCCCTTGCAAGCGCTCAGGTGCCCTTTGCGGCTCTTTTCGGGTGCGCGGATTCAAGGCTAAGTGCGGAAATCATCTTTGACGTGGGGCTCGGCGACCTTTTCGTAGTTCGAAATGCCGGACAGGTCATCGCCGAAACAATTTTGGGTTCACTCGAGTATGCGGTTGAGGTGCTCAAAGTTCCGCTGATTTTAGTTTTGGGGCATGATCAGTGCGGAGCGGTGCGTGCCGCCATCGACGCTACCGAAGGCAAACTTGGCGCAAAGGGGCAGTTCATTCAACACATCGTCGCGGCAATTCAGCCGACCGTGACACATGCCAACTCTATTGGTCGCGGCGACATCGACAGCGTGACCGAGCTTCACATCCAAGATACTCTCGAAGACATTCAAAGCAGATCCAAGGTTATCGCCGATGCCATCGACGAGGGTCGTTTGGCTATCGTCGGAGCGAACTACGAGCTCAGCGGCGGCGAAGTTCACCCTATTAAAGTCGTCGGAACTGTCTAAAACTTAAAATCGAAAAGCAGGTCTCACTAAACGGCGACCGGCAGAGAGAAAGGTTCCCAAGTGGAATTTCGCATCGAACACGACACCATGGGTGAAGTCAAAGTTCCGGCAAATGCCCTATACCGTGCCCAGACTCAGCGCGCAGTTGAGAACTTTCCGATCTCGGGAACCACTCTGGAGCGCGCTCACATTGCTGCGCTTGCCCGCATCAAGAAAGCCGCCGCTCTAGCAAACTCTGCGCTGGGAGTGCTCGACGCGAAAATAGCTTCAGCCATAGCCGATTCGGCAGACGAGGTCGCTGCCGGAAGCCATGACGGTGAATTCCCTGTCGACATTTTTCAAACGGGATCTGGCACCTCGTCAAACATGAACATGAACGAGGTTCTGGCAACCCTAGCCACCAACCGACTTGGTTCGCCGGTTCATCCAAACGACCACGTCAACGCCTCTCAGTCTTCAAACGATGTTTTTCCAACCTCGGTGCATGTCGCAGTCACCGCCGCCCTCATCCACGACCTACTGCCCGCGCTTGACTATCTGGCCGCCTCACTAGAAGAGAAGGCAGAGTTGTGGAAAGCAGTGGTCAAGGCCGGCCGCACCCACCTGATGGACGCAACCCCGGTGACCCTCGGACAAGAGTTCGGTGGCTATGCCGCCCAGATTCGCTATTCAATCGAGCGAGTCCAATCGACCATCGTGCGGGTCGCAGAAGTTCCCCTCGGTGGAACGGCTGTAGGAACCGGCATCAACACTCCAAAGGGTTTTCCTCAAGAAGTGATCCGGCTTCTGGCAGCAGAAACGGGGCTTCCTATCACAGAGGCTCGCGATCACTTCGAAGCCCAAGGCGCGAGGGATTCCCTGGTCGAGGCCTCAGGAGCGTTGCGAGTCTTGGCGGTCAGCCTAACCAAGATCAACAACGACCTGCGCTGGATGGGATCAGGCCCGAACGCGGGACTTGCCGAACTCCACATTCCAGACCTTCAGCCAGGTTCAAGCATTATGCCGGGCAAGGTTAACCCAGTGGTGCCAGAGGCGGTTCTAATGGTCTGCGCTCGCGTAATCGGAAACGACGCAACAGTGGCCTGGGCAGGTGCCTCAGGAAGCTTCGAACTCAACGTCGCTATTCCGGTTATGGGCAATGCGCTGCTTGAGTCGATCCGCCTGCTCGGCAACTCCATGCGTTTACTCGCCGACAAGACCATCCGCGGACTCGAAGCTAACGAAGAGCGCGCCCGCGCTCTTGCCGAGTCGAGCCCCTCAATCGTCACACCGCTAAATAAATACATCGGATACGAGGCAGCAGCAAAAATTGCCAAGTATTCGGTCGCCAAGGGTCTAACGGTGAGAGAAGCCACCATCGACTTGGGCTACGTCGACGGTGAGAAACTCACACTGGAACAGCTAGATAAAGCCCTCGATGTGCTTTCGATGACTAAGCCGGCAGAGTAACCACCGCTTCACCAAAATAGATTTGCAGGCTTGCAGCCAAGCAGCCAGCCAAGAGATATGGCCCGAGCGGAATGGTTGAACCCGCCTTCAATCTCTTGAGCGCGAGTGAGCCTAACACGAATAACGCCGCCACTACGATGCCGAATGCCACAGCAAGCAAGACCGGCCAAAGCCCCCACCAGCCGAAGCACTGCCCCATCAGAGCTAGTAACTTGACGTCGCCCATTCCAATGGCACCTATGCGATTCACCATGATTCCTATTGCAAGAAGCGCCAGGCAGCAAAGAGCCGCCGTGCCAATCCGGTTGAAGTGGCCGAGATAGATCGATAAGCCAAGTTGCGCTGGCCACACCACCAGAAATCCCGGCAAGACCAACTTGTTTGGAAGACGTCGCTGCTTGATGTCAAAGATGGCAAGCGGAACTGAAACGGCAGCCAGATATGCGGGACCTAACCAACCAAGGAGCGAGATTTGCATCAGCCAATGCTAGAAACAACTGGAGACAGCCCGCTCGAGTTATAAACAGGCGCTAGTCGAGCAGGTCGGTAACCATAGCCGCGATCGCCGAGCGCTCCGACCGAGTCAGAGTGACGTGGGCGAACAACGACTGTCCCTTGAGCGCTTCGATCACGGCTGCAATTCCGTCGTGGCGACCGACGCGCAGGTTGTCTCGCTGAGCGACGTCATGCGTCAAAATCACACGCGAGTTCTGCCCGATGCGCGAGAGCACTGTTAGCAGCACGTTTCGTTCGAGCGATTGCGCCTCATCCACAATCACAAATGCGTCGTGAAGCGAACGACCACGGATGTGAGTGAGAGGCAAAACCTCGAGCAAACCACGATCCACGATGTGGTCGATCACTTCTTTAGAAACCAGAGCGCTCAAGGTGTCGAAAATCGCCTGCCCCCAAGGGTTCATCTTTTCGCTCTCGCTACCGGGTAGGTAGCCTAGCTCCTGTCCGCCAACCGCATAAATCGGACGGAAAACCATGATTTTCTTGTGTTGACGACGCTCCAAGACCGCCTCCAACCCTGCACAAAGCGCAAGCGCTGACTTTCCGGTGCCGGCACGACCACCTAGTGAAAGAATTCCGATCTCTGGATCGAGCAACAAGTCAATCGCTAACCGTTGCTCAGCCGAACGACCGTGCACGCCGAATAGGTCACGGTCTCCGCGCACCAAACGAACTCGCTTATCTTCGGTGACTCGACCTAGAGCATGACCGCGTTCGCTCGAGATAACTAAACCGGTGTTAATCGGCATCGATGCGACATCCGGGTGTTTGATGATTTCAGCGTCATAGAGCTCACTCATCTCGTTGGCGTTCAGAGCCAGTTCGGCCAGACCCGTCCAGCCCGAATCGACCGCGAGGTTGTTGCGGTACTCTTCGGCGCGCATACCAAGGGCCGCTACCTTGACTCGCATCGGCAGGTCTTGCGACACCACAGTCACGTCGAGACCTTCGCTTGCCAGGTTAAAAGCAACGGCAAGGATGCGCGAATCGTTGTCGCCCAACTGGAACCCGACCGGCAGCACCGACTGATCGATGTGATTCAGTTCAACGCGAAGGGTTCCGCCGTCGCCGACCTCGATCGGAAAGTCGAGTCGCTCGTGCTGCTGCCGAAGGTCATCAAGGTAGCGCAAGGTTTGGCGCGCAAAGTATCCGATTTCTGGATCGTGGCGCTTTTTTTCGAGTTCGTTGATCACAATGATCGGAATCACCACGTTCTGTTCCTTGAAACGGAACAGAGCCTTTGGGTCACTTAGAAGCACAGACGTGTCGAGCACATAGGTGATTGTCGCTTGATCTTTGGGGCGTGAATCCGGCTTCGAATCAGATTTTTTGGCTGCCACTTTTGATTTGACTGCCCTGGACTCGGTTTCGGTTGATTTGGCCACCAAAGCTCCTTTAATTCAGGCTTGGCACGAATGTAGTCCTCAATTCAGACTGTCACCCAAAGCGACACGCCCGAATCACTGCTTCGTAACCCAGAATTAAGAACCGAAGCGACGATGCCTGTTTTCAAAGGCACGGATGGCTCGCAAAAAGTCCACGCGGCGAAAATCCGGCCACAGTGCTTCTTCGAAATAGAACTCGGAATGAGCGCTCTGCCACAGCAAAAAGTCGCTAATTCGCTGTTCACCAGAAGTTCGAATCACCAGGTCTGGATCGGGCTGACCACCCGTGTAGAGGTGTTTTGCGATCAACTCAGGAGTGAGGGCATCGGCGAGCGCTTCAAAGCTCTCACCCTTTTTGGCGTGTTTTTTCACGATCGCGCGCATCGCGTCGGCAATCTCTTTGCGCCCTCCATAGCCGACCGCCAAGTTCACGTGCAACCCGGCAACCGACTTGCTCTTACGCTCGGAATCCTTCAGAGCCTGGATTAGCGATTCTGGAAGCCCGTTCGGGTCACCCACCCATTTCACCTTGCCGAGCCCACTCTTGCCTAGCTCAGAGGCCAGTGATTCGATAATCGAAAGCAGTTCCGAAAGTTCCGCGGATGCTCGGCCGCTGAGGTTATTCGTCGACAGCAGGTAAAGCGTGACTACTTCGATGCCGAGGTCGTTGCACCATCCTAGGAATTCGAGTATTTTGGCAGCGCCCGCGGCATGACCTTCGCGGGTGGACGTGCCCGGTTTGCGCTCTGCCCATCGGCGGTTGCCATCGAGGATGACTCCGATGTGCTTTGGCAACGAAGAAACCTCGAGTTGACGCTCAAGCGACTTCTCATAGAACCGGTAGATGAGGTTGCGCACGAGATAAGGCTACTAACCTTTGACTATGAACCAGAAAAGCAGCGACGCGACCGACGAGAAGCTGGTCGACCAACTACCGAATCTCGATGACACCCAGTCGATTTATCTTCCGGTGTCAACCGGCTTCCCCCTCGCCGAGAACGACCGCCCCTCTTGGCGCGGGTGGATTCACACCGGCGTACTTCCCTTGGTTATTGCGGGCGGGGTGATTCTGATTGTGTTTGCCGTTGGAGTGGCCGGAAAGGTTGCGGCATCCCTGTTTTTTGCTTCATCATTCCTGCTGTTTGGCAACTCAGCGCTCTATCATCGATTCAACTGGCGACCAAAGGTCAAGCTCGCGCTCAAACGCATCGACCACGCCAATATCGTGCTGCTGATCGCGGGTTCATACACACCGATGGCGATGCTTGCGCTGCCGGCCGAGAAGGGTTTGCCGCTGCTCATAGCGGTCTGGGCCACGGCTATCGCCGGCATGGGCTTTCGAGTGCTGTGGGTCAACGCACCGCGCTGGCTCTATGTGCCAATCTATGTTGTGATGGGTGCGTCGGCACTGATCTATATTGTCGATTTCTATGCCGCAAATGCATGGATGATGTCACTAATCGCAATCGGTGGCGCTCTCTACATCGCTGGAGCGGTGGTCTACGGGCTTAAAAAACCGAACCCGTTTCCGAAGCACTTCGGTTTTCACGAGATTTTTCACGCGTTCACGGTTCTAGCTTTTCTCTGCCACTGGACCGCGGCGCTATTGATCTGCCTCAGCCCACTGGCCGGTAGCCTGAACGGCTAGTTTTCGCGCTATGTAGGCAGCGTGGCGTGGTCTGTGAACTAGTCCTGGGCTTGCTCTTTGGCTTGTTCTTCAGCAGCCAATTTTTCTTGAATCTCCGCTCGATAGCGCACGCGACGAACCCGTCTAACCATGTCGAAGATCAAGAGCACGGCAGAACCGGCAACGAAAAAGGTCAGAAGAAAGCCGATAGTGCCAGGGCTATAAAAAGTGTTGGCCGGGTCTTCGGTTGGGCTCGGGGTGGGCGTGGCCGCCAGGATCAGGGCGAGAGTCTTCATGTCTCAATTATGCGTGCGGCAAGTTAGCCTTAAAGCCATGAGCCAAGAACAGTTGATGCGCGAGCGCTACGGCGTCAAGCCGCCAGCCAGTCGCCGTCGGATTGCCGTGCTTGCGGCATCCCTGTTTGTGGTTTTTATGGTTTGGGCAGTGTGGGTGAGCTTTTTATCACCGGCCACCGCAAAGCCAGCAACCGTTGGCTATGAGGTTCGTTCCGCCTTCGAAACAGCGGTGCGGTTCAAAGTCACCAAACCGGCAGAATCCACTGCCGTGTGCGCAGCCCAAGTGCTCGACCAGAGCTACGCGATCGTGGGCTACCGCGAGGTCGAAATCGGCTCGGATGTTGCTGCCGACACTGTCATCGAAACCAGCGTAAACACCACGATGCTCGGTGTGACCGGCTTGGTCGAGAAGTGCTGGCTGAAGTAAAATCTAGGTAAGCTCGGCAGTTTCTGCCGAGTGCTTTTATTTGGCTCCCCTACTGCATCTGAGGTGCATCTTGTCTGAGACTCAACCTACATGGCTGACACAAGCCGCCTACGACCGTCTAGCGGCCGAACTCGAGCAACTTGTGACCGTCGCGCGCCACGAGATTTCAAAGCGTATCCAGGATGCTCGTGAAGAGGGTGACCTCAAAGAAAACGGTGGCTATCACGCTGCCAAAGAGGAACAGGGCAAGATCGAGGCCCGTATCGCGCGCATCGAAGAGATTTTAGGTTCATCTGTAGTGGGTGAGGCTCCGGCCACTCACGGTGTCGTTGAGCAGGGAACCGTGGTTACTGTTGAACTCAACGGCAGCGAGAACAAGTTCCTGCTGGGCTCGGCTGAAATCGCTGAGGGGACCGACCTAACTGTCTACAGCCCAGATAGCCCAATCGGAAAGACCATTATCGGCCACAGCGTTGGCGAAGAGCTTTCTTATCTCGCGCCAAACGGACGCCAAATTTCGGTGAAGATTTTGGCGGTTGAACACTTCAACGGCTAGGTGCCTGCCGAATCAATCAAGACGCAAGACGACGCGTGACGCGAGCCTTAGCGGTTGGTCGCTACCCTAGCGTTTAGTCCGGCAGCCTTGAGCTCCTTGAGCACACGCTGGCTGTGTTCTGCGCCTGTGGTTTCGATGCTCATCCTGAGTTCAACTTCGCTGATGTCGAAGTCGTTTCCGTGCCTGGTGTGCATGACCTCAACCACGTTTCCGTGGGCGCGAGCGATAGCTTCTGCGGTTTTCACGAGCTGACCCGGGCGGTCAGGAAGCATCACCGAAATGGTCACGTAGCGATCCGAGGCCACGAGTCCGTGACCGATCACCTTTTGCATGAGCAGCGGGTCGATGTTTCCGCCCGAAAGCACGACCACGGTTTTGCCTTTTGGCTTGAATGCGCCGGTCATCAGAGCTGCGACACCTACGGCACCAGCAGGCTCGACCACCATCTTGGAACGTTCCAGCAGAGCCACGATGGCCTTGGCAACATCATCGTCGGTGACCGTGACCACCTTGTCGATGTATTTGTTGATTAGCGAAAACGGGATTGCACCGGGACGAGCCACGGCAATTCCGTCGGCGATGGTCGGTTTGGTCTGAATCGTGGTCGGTTCACCAGACTTCATCGAAGGCACATACGAGGCGGCGTTGGCAGCCTGAACGCCGATCACCTTGATCTTTCGACCAGCGACCGCAGCCTTGAGCTTTGCGGCCACAGCCACACCGGCAGCGAGTCCGCCACCACCGATGGCGACCAGGATGCTGTCGACCCCGTCGAGTTGGTCCAGCACTTCGAGGCCAACGGTTCCCTGCCCGAGCACCACATCCATGTGGTCAAAAGGCGGAATGAATACTGCGCCTTTCTTGGCAGCGTATTCCTGGGCGGCTTTTAGGGTTTCGGCAAAAACCGAACCCTCGAGAACAACCGTAGCGCCGTAATTTTGGGTCGCCTGAAATTTGGGCAGCGATGCACCGACCGGCATGAAAATGGTTGCCTTGATCCCGAGTTTCTTGGCGGCCAAAGCCACGCCTTGAGCGTGATTTCCAGCGGATGCTGCCACGACGCCGCGCTTGCGCTCGGCTGGGGTCAACTTGCTCATGCGGTGATATGCGCCACGCACCTTATAAGCACCCGTCCGCTGCAGGTTTTCGGCTTTGAGCCAGACATCCGCGCCTGTAATCTGGCTTAGAAAGTTGCTGTGCAGCACGGGAGTCAGGTGGGCAACCTCGGCCACAATCTCGTGAGCGCGCTCAAACTCGGCAAGAGTCGGGGCCACGAGTTGGCTTCGGTTAGGCATTTGGTGCTCCTTTAAATACGCTGGTTAGAGTTTAGTTGCGAAGGAGCGGTATGCCGTTAGAGTTGAGCGCCAGCGAGGCCAGAGTGTTGGCTCTTCGCCAGCTCGGAGTCGATTCGCAGCGTGACGAATCGGTGCTCGACGTCATCGCTCGTCTCGGGCTTTTGCAAATTGATTCGGTCAACGTTTTCGAACGGGCACACTACATGCCTCTTTTCTCCCGACTAGGCCAATACGACAAGAGTGAACTAGACGACCTCATGGGCGGATTTCACCCGACACTGATCGAATACTGGGCGCATGAGGCATCGATCATCCCGCTAGAAAACTGGCCGCTCTATCGGTGGCGCATGGATGCCTATCGCGACAAGTATGTGACCAAATGGGGCATGGAATCGGGCAACAAAAAGCTGGTTAGCCAGATTCGGCGCGAGCTCGAGGCCAACGGCCCGATGAGCTCCGGTCAGTTCGAGAGTGATGCCAACAAGCGCAGTGGCTCCTGGTGGGGCTGGAGCGACCTAAAGCGTGCGCTCGAATATATGTTTTTGGTAGGTGATGTCGTTTCCGGTGGCCGCGATGCATTCCGCAGGCTCTATGCCCTGCCCGAGCAGATTCTTCCCGAGCATGTTTTGGCCAACCGTCCTAACGCGGATGAGGCAAAGAAGTCGCTATTGCGTCAAGCCGCGACCGCCCACGGCGTTGGCACGCTGACCGACCTCTCCGACTGGCACCGAATGAGCCCAACCACTCATCGCAAACTCTTCGCCGAGCTCGTCGAATCTGGTGACCTTATCGAAACTAGGGTCGAGGGTTGGCAACAACTTGCTTTCGTGCACAAAGACACGAACTTGGATGCTCTCGACGCGAAATCGCCGGGTGCTCGCACCACGATCCTGAGCCCTTTTGATCCGGTTTGCTGGAAGCGCGATCGCATTGAGCGGATGTTCGGGTTTGAATACCGGATCGAGATCTATACTCCCGAGCCGAAGCGACAGTTTGGCTATTACACGCTTCCGATTTTGCACAACCGCGAGCTAGTAGGCCGAATCGACCTGAAGAGCGATAGGCGGGATAAGAAACTGCTGGTGCAGGCGTCTTGGCATGAGGAGAAACTCAACTCAAGAGAGAGTGCCGCTGCGGCTAAGGCGTTGGCAAAACATCTAAAAACTGTTCAGTCGTGGCAGGGTCTCGACGAAACCTTTGTTTCACCGAAAGGAAACCTGGCCTTAGAACTTGCTTCCCATGTGGCGTAGGCGGTCAACGCGCTTGGGAATGGGTGGGTGAGACGAAAAAAGTCGTTCCACCAAACCAGGTTTGACTGGGTCAGCGATATACATGTGGGCCATGGATGCGTTGGCTCGACGCATCGGGCGGCCGTATTGCCCGAGTTTTTCGAGTGCTCGAGCCAGACCATCCGGATATCTGGTTGATTCGGCCGCGCTGGCGTCCGCGAGGTATTCACGCTGACGTGAAACAGCAGCGGTGATTAGGGGGCCGATAAGAAAAGCGATCAGGCTTCCGGCGAGGCCGATGACCAAGAAGATGAGCCCAAGCTGGTTGCCGCCGTTTCGGTTATCTGAACCGCGACCAGCCCAGTATCCGATTCGCAGGGCGAGGTCGGCCAGAATAGCCACCGCGCTGACCAGACCGAAAACGATTGTGGTTACTCGAATGTCGTAATTCTTTACGTGCCCCATCTCGTGTGCCATGACACCTTCTAGTTCCTGGTCATCCATGATCTCGAGCAATCCGGAGGTTGCAGCGACGACAGCATTTTTGGGATCACGTCCGGTTGCGAAGGCATTCGGTGCCGGGTCGGGAATGATGTAGACCCGAGGCATCGGCATGCCCTCGCGAATGGCGATGTTCTCAACGGTGTTCCAAAGGCGAGGGTTGTCTGACTTTTGGATTGGAACGGCGCCAGACATCGCCACGGCAATCGCGCTCGACGCGTAGTACTGAAATAGCGCGTATCCGGCGATGAAAAGAAGAATCAAGCCGGCGCTAGTGTAGTCGCCAGATGCGTAACCAAACCAAAGTGCCAGCCCGCCAAGCAGCGCAACAAAAACTCCGATGATGATGATCGTGTTGCGCTTATTGGCAGCAATCGCTGAATACATGGCGTTCCTAGAGAAGGGGTGAGATCGTTAGAACTTAACCTGAGGTGGCTCTGCGATCGCAGCAGCGTCGGCTACCTCGAAGTATTCCTTCTCTTTGAAGCCGAGACCGGCGAACAGCACGGTTGGGAACTGCTTGATCTTGATGTTGAGTTCGCGTGCACCGGCGTTGTAGAAACGACGAGCAGCCATGACCTTGTCTTCGGTGTCGGTCAGTTCGTTCTGCAGAGCGAGGAAGTTCTGGTTTGCCTGAAGCTGAGGATAAGCCTCGGCTACGGCGAACAGGCTCTTCATGGCTCCGGCAAACGACGCCTCAGCCTTGGCAGCGGCGCGAGGGCTCTTCATGACCTCAGGAGAGATGGTGGCTGCGCGAGCTGCGGTTACGTTTTCGAAAACCTGGCTCTCGTGCTTTGCATAACCCTTGACGGTTTCAATGAGGTTTGGAATGAGGTCGGCTCGGCGCTTGAGCTGAACGGTGATGTCGCTCCACGCCTCTTCGACTCGCTCGTTCAGAGCCACAAGGGAGTTGTAGGTGCCCCAAAGCCAAAGTCCAATCAAAACGACTACCGCGACGATGATCCAGATTGTGTAATCCATGAGTTTCTCCTTGATTCGGGCATCCCCCGATTGATTCAACTCTAAGTGTGACGGGCGACTTTATTGGTGGTTTTCAGCAAGTACTCAGTTTGCCTGAGGCGAACAGGTTTGATGCCAGTTTTCGGGGTTACTGAGGCATTTTGCAGGCCGGCGTGCCGCCCGGAAGCTTGTGGCGGTATCGAGCAACGAGCGAATAACCAGGACGAGCAAGCCAACTTAGCGGTGGAACCATGAGCAAGTATCCGAGCGTGCGCAAAAAGACGTTGCGCTGCAAGGTCAAGATTTGAGCGAAGGCCTCGTGCCCCGCATACCCGTGACCATCACGCACAAGATATACCTTGGCGGCCGTTTGGGCCTGAGTCAGGCCATAGTGGGTGACATCAATGAACTGCCACGGATGAGCGGCAATCGGGCTCGACGAGTGCCGTTCGATGAAATTCGATGTGCTGGTGCAAAAGCCGCAATCACCATCAAAAATCAGGATGGCGGGCTGTATGTTGACGGGCGGGAGCACGCTTCAAGGATAAGCCTGAAAAGATGGTGCCCCTTGTGGGACTCGAACCCACACTGTGACGATTTTAAGTCGTCTGCCTCTGCCATTGGGCTAAAGGGGCTGGTAACTAAAAAAGGCCCAGATTGCTCCGGGCCCTTCCAAGTATGACGCTACTTCTTTGGCTTGGATGCCCAAGTCTCAAAAGGTAATCGTGGTTCTTTGGTCGCGGCAATCGACACGATGTCTCGACGAAGAAGGAAGTTCCAAATCCAACCGGCAAAAACGCGAATCTTGCGCTCCCAGGTTGGGACGGCAAGGCCGTGGTAACCGCGGTGCATGAACCAGGCGATAAGTCCCTTGATGCCGAGCTTCTTGTATTGGAATACACCGACACCGATTCCGAGACCTGCCACCGCACCAAGAGGCTTGTGGAAGTACTCCTTGACGCCTTCTCCGCGTAGCGTTGCTACCAAGTTCTTGGCCATCAGCTTGCCCTGGCGAACCGCGTGCTGCGCGTTTGGAACGCAGTACCCAGCAACACCAAAACCACTTAGGTCTGGCACTGCAGAAACGTCGCCGGCAGCCCAAGCGCCATCCACGATCTGACCCTCTGGAGTTACGACTCGCAAGGTTGGGTGAGTCAGGATTCGACCGCGCTCTTCGATTGGAAGGTCGGTGTTGCGAACGTATGGGTGAGCCATCACGCCGGCGGTCCAAACGATGACGTCTGATTCGAAGGTTTCTCCGGTTGAAAGTTCAACCTTGCCGTCGACTGCCGAAACGAGCTGGGTGTTCAGATGAACCTTGGCTCCGCGACGGTCTAGGTCGGCGACGACCCACTCTGCGGTCTGCAGCGAAACCTCGGGCATTATGCGGCCCATCGCCTCAACGAGGTGGAACTTAACGTCGTCAAAGGTCAGCCCTGGGTAATAGCGCAACAGGTATGACGCCAACGAACGCATCTCGGCGAACGCCTCGATACCGGCGAATCCGCCACCGATGACCACGAAAGTCAGCAGACGGTCGCGGTCGGCTCCGGCTGGTAGGTTGGCAGCCTTGTCAAAGTTGCTGATTATGCGGTTTCGAACCTCGACGGCTTCTTCGATGTTCTTGAGGCCGATGGCGTTTTCTGCGACGCCTGGAATAGGGAAGGTGCGAGACACTGCACCCGCAGTCATCACGATGTGGTCATAGGCAAACTTTTTGGCACCGGCCACGCCTGCATATTCGAGCGTTGCGGTTTTCTTCTTGTGATCAACCGAGGTGACCTTGCCTAGCACCACATTGGTCTTGCGAAGGTGGCGGCGGTGAGAGACCACGGCGTGACGTGCCTCGATCGATCCGGCCACAACCTCAGGAAGGAAAGGCTGGTAGGTCATGTATGGCAGCGGGTCAACGAGAGTGACCTCGGCCTCGCCTTTGCCCAGGTGCTTTTCAAGCTTCCAGGCGGTGTAGAAGCCGGCGTATCCTCCACCGACGACGAGAATCTTTGGCACAGAGGTGCTCTTTGAGTTTGCAGGCATAGGTTCTAATTTACTACTTTCGGTTTATCGGTTTGTTACATCTGTTTCGACGCCGCAAACGCAACGCTCAGGGCTCCATGAACACAACTCAAGGGCAATGTCGCCAATCGGGTTCACGCCCTTGCCGACCGCGAGCGAATGGCCCGCCAAGGCGTGCAAGCACTTGACTCGCACGGGCATTCCGCCGGCCGAGATCCCTGCGATCTCAGGAACCTCTCCCGTCGCCCGCTCGAGTTGAGCACGGTCGGCCAAGTAGCTCTCATGAGCCGCACGATAGGCTGCCGCGAGCGCAGCATCCGAGTTCAATTGCTCTTGAAGTTGAGCCATAAGCCCAGAAGCCTCGAGCGTTGACAGAGCCGCGGTGGCACCAGGGTGGGTCAGATAGTAGGTGGTCGGAAACGGGGTTCCGTCGCCGAGGCGCGGAGCGGTTTGCACCACGGTCGGCTTGCCGCAAACGCAGCGGGCCGCGATTGCGACGATGTCTCGAGCTGGACGCCCGAGTTGTTTTGAAACCACCCAGATGTCGTCATCGGTGGCTGGTGTGAGAGGCACTATTTCTTAGTTTCTTCGGTCGGCTGTTCGAGCCCTGAGCGCACCACGGTCTCGACTAGCGCATCCATCCAGTTGGCTTTGGTTGCATGCACGGATGCAGTGATCTGCGAGTTGTTCGTGCGCGCCGCAATCTTTTCTCCGACGGTGCCAGAAGTGTCGCTCTGATCGATTCCGGCTGCATCCATGACCAGGTATGAAACCTCACCAGGCATCACGTAATAAAGGCGGTCACGCGCTTGAGAACGAATGTATACGGGGTCTTCCCAACGTTTGCGTTCGGCCTTCATTTCGGCCACAGCTTTTTCTTTGGCCGCAACCTGAGCTTTCACATCTGCGATGGTCGTTTGTTGCTCGATCAAGACCTGCATTTGCGGTGCAAGCGTAAAGATGCCGACAACTAAAACGATTGAGAGGGTGATGGTTCGCGTGTCGAGCTTGAGACCGAGAAGCATGTTGGTGCGATGGTCAGAAGCAGAAGACGCCCGAGACTTGCGCACCTTGGCTCTTGCCGGCCTGGTTGCTTTCATCTCGAGCGCCTCTTAGCTTTCGTGCCGTTTGCCTACGCGCTGAAACGAGGGAACGCGCCACGACCCGCGTAAACGGCGGCGTCGGCTAGTTCTTCTTCGATGCGAAGCAGCTGGTTGTATTTGGCCACGCGTTCGGAACGAGCAGGTGCACCGGTCTTGATCTGGCCAGCGTTGGTTGCAACCGCTAGGTCTGCAATGAAGGTGTCTTCGGTTTCACCTGAACGGTGCGAGATGATCGCCTTCATGCCATCGCGTTGAGCCAGCGAAACTGCGTCGAGGGTCTCGGTAAGGGTTCCGATCTGGTTTACCTTGACGAGGATGGCGTTTCCCGCCTTGTGGTCGATGCCCTTCTGCAGACGAGCAGGGTTCGTGACATACAGGTCATCGCCAACCAGCTGAACCTTGGTGCCGAGCTCGGCGGTCATCTTGGTCCAGGCGGCCCAGTCATCCTCGGCCAGTGGGTCTTCAATCGAAACAAGCGGATACTTGGCAACTAGATCGGCGTAGTAAGCGATCATTTCGTCACTGGTGCGCTCCCTGCCTTCGAAGGTGTACTTCCCGGTTTCCTCCGAGTAGAACTCGGTTGCGGCAACGTCGAGAGCGAGGGCGATGTCGGTGCCCAGCTTGTAACCGGCCTTCGCGATTGCCTCGGCGATCAGGTCGAGGGCAGCAGCGTTGGTTGGCAGCTCAGGGGCAAAACCACCTTCGTCACCGAGTCCGGTGCTGAGACCCTTGCTGTGAAGCTCGGCCTTGAGTGCGTGGTAGACCTCGACACCCCAGCGAATGGCTTCGCTGAAGGTTTCGGCACCCAGGGGAACGATCATGAACTCCTGGATGTCGACGCCGGTGTCAGCATGAGCGCCACCGTTGATGATGTTCATCAGTGGAACCGGCAAAACGTGAGCGTTAGGTCCGCCAAGGTACCGGTAGAGCGGCTGGCCGGTGGTCTCTGCAGCTGCACGGGCGTTAGCGAGCGAAACACCCAGGATGGCGTTAGCACCTAGACGGCTCTTGTTGTCAGTGCCATCGATGGCGATGAGAGCCGAGTCGACCAAGCGCTGGTCGAGGGCATCAAAACCAACTAGGGCCTCGTCGATTTCGGTGACAACTGCGTTCACCGCGTTCTGAACTCCTTTGCCGAGGTAGCGACCCTTGTCGCCGTCACGGCTCTCGTGTGCTTCGAAAGCGCCGGTCGATGCGCCCGATGGAACGGCAGCGCGACCGAAAGAGTCGTCTTCGAGAAGAACTTCAACCTCTACGGTTGGGTTTCCGCGGCTGTCAAGAATCTCACGAGCGCCTACGGCTTCAATAATGGACAAGGTTTTCTCCTATGCAATTGCAGGTTTTTGTGGCGCACATTGCGCACTTTGAGAACGTCGTTGTATGGCTTCTAGTCTATCGACTAGCCGATATCTCTAAGGTTTAGCGATTCGAAAGTCTCGGTTAATTCGTCAACCGAGGCAAACTTTTCGAAACCGTGGGTGTGCAACTCATCGAGCAGGTTAGACAGCTTCTTCGGGCGGTTTTCAAGACGAACAACGGTGCCAAACTCTTGCAACTCGCGCTGGCGGTTGAGTGCGTTGGCCATAGTTTTGGGTGAGTCGTTTTCAAGGATGAGCACTGCAGTGTTGGGCTGCAACGAGAATTTTGCGGCATCGACCAGATCGACGACTCGCTCAAAGCCAAGCGAGATGCCGACGGCAGGAACATCCGTGCCCAGCCAGCGCCCAACCATGCCGTCGTAACGACCGCCACCACCGATTGACGAACCGGAGCCCGGGTGTTCGATTTCGAAGATCGGGCCGGTGTAATAACCCATTCCACGCACCAGCGTCGGGTCATAACGCAGACGGTCTTTGAAGCGAGCGCTCACAGCTCCGAAAATCGAGGCTAGTTCTTGTGGCACTTTGAGACCGCCGTTGATGGTGTTTAGCCAAATGGCAAGTTTTTCGGCAGATGCCTGTCCGAGCCGTTCGGCCATTTCGGCAACCACGCCGTCAACGCCCAACTTGTCTAGTTTGTCGACAATAATCATGGCAAGCGGTTGGTCTTCTGGCTTGACCCCCATCGACTCGAGGCTGCGGTTCAGAAGCGCTCGGTGGTTGACTCGGATGATCGCATCCTGCAAACCGAGAGCATCAAGGGCATCAAGCGAAGACACCAAGAGGTCGATCTCGGCGAGCGTTGACGAGTCGCCGATGATGTCGATGTCACACTGAACGAACTGGCGGTAGCGCCCCTTCTGCGGGCGTTCGGCTCGCCAGACAGGACCGGTCTGGATGGCCTTAAAAACAGGTGGAAGTTGAGCACGATTTGTTGCGTAAAAGCGAGTCAGTGGCACGGTCAGGTCAAAACGAAGTCCAAGGTCGGCCAGTTCGCCGGCATTTCCGGTGGCCAGTGCCTCATCGAGTTCGGCACCGCGCTTTAGCACGCGGTAGGCAAGTTTTTCATTGTCGCCGCCCTGGCCAGAGGTGAGTTTTGCCAGGTCTTCGAGAGCAGGGGTTTCAACCTCTTGAAAGCCGTGAAGTCGGTAGGTGCTGCGGATTCGCGCCAAAACCTGCTCGCGCTGAAGTTTTTCGACGGGCAGAAAGTCGCGCATGCCACGGGGCGGGTTCACGTCTTTAGCCATGCGACAAGTTTGCCACAGCGGGTCGCCGTTGCCGCTTAGCCAAGCGAACTAATCGGTTTCGCGGCCGATGACCCCAGCATCCGAGGCATCAAGAACTTCGATCTTGCGAATGTCGGCCATGAGGTCACGCACGGCCACCCGGAGCGCCCGCTCGGCATCAAGACCGTTGGCGCGCGCCGAGGTGACAATCGCGAGAAGTAAACCACCTAGCTGTTCTTCGTCGTCAACCTGCAAGGGCCCGGCAGCTCCAACCTCCAGAAGGCCGATCTTCTCGGCTTTGCCAAGCACCTTGCTTGCCAAAGCCAATGCCGGCATGCCCGTGGCGATTCCGTCGAGCACGCTTGAACGTTCGGGTTTCTCGCGCTTCTTGTGGGCATCCCAGTTTTGCATGACCTCATCGCCGGTGGTGGCGGCGAACTTGGCTAGCGCTGCCTCGTCGCCGAAAACGTGCGGATGGCGCGAAATCATCTTGTCGCGCATCTTGGCGGCAACATCGTTTATGTCAAATGGTTCACCGAGCGAGCCAGCAGCGGCTAGGTCGCTGTGAAAAACAACCTGATAGAGCACATCGCCTAGTTCTTCGAGAATCTCTTCGCGGTTTCCGTCCTCGATCGCGTCAACCAGTTCGTAGCACTCCTCGACGAGATACTGCACCAAGCTCTCGTGGGTTTGTTCGGCATCCCAGGGGCAACCGCCTGGAGCACGCAGGGTGTGCGCGGTGGCAATTAGTTCGTCGAGGTTTGTCATTGATTCTCCTTGTTTGCAAAAACTGTAGCCAAAAACGCCCAGGTCCAATCGATTACCGCACGGTCGCGAAGTGGCTGGCCGTCGACGCCCTTAGGCGCTGGCACGGTAAGCAGATTGTTGGTTTGCAAATAGCGCATGCCTGGAAACAAGTGACTCAAACGCACCTGCTCCCCCTCACTAAGTTCGACCGGCTTAAAGTTTGCCTGCGCGCCAAGCAAAGTGACATCTTTCAGACCCAGACGGTTAGCCTGCTGACGCAGTTCGGTGACATCAATCAGATTCACCACGGATGCTGGGGCCTCGCCATAACGGTCGATCAACTCGGCCAGAATGGCGTCGAGAACGGCGCGGTTGCCCTTTTCGCCGCTTGCCGCCGAAAGCTTGTGATATGCCTCGAGTCGAAGGCGCTCGCTGTCGACGTAGGTTGACGGAATGTGCGCGTCAACCGGAAGTTCGAGCCGAAGTTCGGCGGGAGAATCCACCTTTTCTCCCTTGAAGTCGGCAACCGCCTCTCCGATCATCCGTAGATAAAGATCGAAACCAACGCCTGCGATGTGCCCAGACTGCTCGCCACCAAGCAGATTTCCGGCACCTCGAATTTCGAGGTCTTTCAAAGCCACCTGCATGCCAGAACCGAGCTCGTTATTCGTCGCAATCGTTGCCAGTCGGTCGTGGGCCAGGTCGGTGAGCGGCTTGCTCGGGTCATAGAAAAAGTAGGCATAGGCGCGTTCACGGCCGCGTCCAACGCGTCCGCGAATTTGGTGCAGCTGGCTCAGGCCGAACCGTTCGGCTCGATCGACGATTAGCGTGTTCGCATTAGGAATATCGATGCCGGTTTCAATGATCGTGGTCGAAACCAAAACGTCGAATTTTCGCTCCCAGAAATCGACAACGACCTGCTCGAGCAACGATTCGCTCATCTGCCCATGGGCAACCGCGATTCGAGCCTCGGGCACAAGTTCGGCTAAATCAGAGGCGACCTTGTCGATTGTTTCGACGCGATTGTGCACGAAGAACACTTGCCCCTCGCGAATCAACTCGCGGCGAATCGCGGCTGCAACCTGCTTTTCGCTGTATCCGCCGACATAGGTCAGAATCGGGTGTCGGTCCTCTGGTGGCGTGGCTAGGGTCGACATTTCACGGATGCCCGTCACCGCCATCTCGAGGGTGCGAGGAATCGGCGTGGCCGACATCGATAAAACATCAACGTTTTGCTTTAGGTCTTTGAGCTTCTCTTTGTGCTCAACGCCGAAGCGCTGTTCCTCGTCGATGATGATCAGCCCAAGGTTGCGAAACTTGATGTTGCCGCTTAGCAGTCGATGCGTGCCGACGACCATGTCAACCGCCCCGTTTTCGAGTCCCTCAATCGTGTCTTTCGACTCCGCGGCAGATTGGAAGCGCGAAAGTGGTCGCACCGAAACCGGAAATCCTGCGAATCTAGACAGAATCGTTTCAGTGTGCTGACGGACCAGCAAGGTGGTCGGAACCAGCATGGCCACCTGTTTACCATCTTGAATGGCCTTAAAGGCGGCTCGAATGGCTACCTCAGTCTTGCCATAGCCAACGTCACCGGCAAGCAGGCGATCCATCGGGATGTCCTTCTCCATGTCGGCCTTGACTTCTTCTATGGTCGAAAGTTGGTCTGGGGTTTCGACGAACGGGAACGCCTCTTCAAGTTCGCGCTGCCACGGGGTGTCTGGTGCGAAGGCATGACCCTTTGACTTCATCCGGGCCGAATAGAGCTTGACCAAATCGATAGCGATCTTGCGAACGGCTTTTCTCGCACGCCCCTTAGCGTTGGCCCAGTCGCTACCGCCCATTTTTGATAGCACGGGTGCTTCGCCACCGACAAAACGGGTCAGCAGATCGAGCTGGTCGGTCGGAACAAAAAGCGTGTCTCCAGGCTGCCCGCGCTTAGACGGCGCATATTCAATCAGCAGGTATTCGCGTTCGTGCTGGTGCATTCCGACGCCCGACTTGCGGGTGATGAGTTCTTTAAACCGACCGATTCCGTGGATTTCGTGAACCACATAATCGCCACTTTTCAGGCTCAGCGGGTCAACCGCTTGCCCTCGTTTGGCAGCGAGTTTGCGAACAGCCGGATTCACATAAGAGGCGTTTCGCCCATAAAACTCGGTCTCGGTAATCACAATCAAATTGCTCGCTGGAGCGGCAAAACCTCGCCGAAGTGGGGCTTGAATCAAAGCCACCGGGATGCTCTTTCCGGCTGGCTTGACCTCCTGATCGTCGCTCTCGACCAGCACCGCATCGATGCCAGCCGATCGAAGTTGCTCGCCGATGCGCTCGGCGGTGCCGTGCCCCTCGGCCACCACGAACACGCGTTGCCCGTTTCGAGTTTGGTCATCGAGCCAGTTGGTTACTGTCGAGTCTGGCGAGAACGCTGGGATATCGAGCAACCCGAGATTGATTTGCACCTCATCATCTGCCGGGAACTGGCTTACGGTTATGAACTGTCTTTGACGAAGTGAGGCAACAAAACTCGACATGTCGACGAAGCCGCCGGCACTGAGGTCGATCGGTGCTTTGGCACCTTCGATGGCGGCATCCCAGGCAGCATGAAGAAATTCTTCGTTGGTTTCGGCAAGGTTGGCTGCTCTGGCCGCCGACTTTTCCGGCTGAAGCAAAATCACCGCGGCATCCTCTGCCAAATAGTCGGTAAACGGAATCAGCTTGTCGACCAGCGCCGGAGCCAAAGACTCCATGCCCTCAACCGGAATCCCCTCGGCGATCTTGGCAAGCATCGTCGAAAGGTTAGGAAACTCGTGCTGCATTTCTCGAGCACGGGCGGCGACCGACGGCGTGATGATGACCTCGCGGGCTGCAAAGATTCCTACTCCGCGAATCTTGTGCACCTCATCCACGGCCAATGACCGCTGATCGGCAACCGAGAATTCTCGAATCTCTTCGAGCTCATCACCGAAAAATTCGAGACGAACCGCATGTTGGGCGGTGGTCGGAAATATGTCGAGAATTCCTCCGCGGGCGGCAAACTCACCGCGCTTGGTGACCATGTCGACACGCTCGTAGGCGAGTTCGACGAGTTTGAGATTCAGCTCTGGCAACAGGTAGTCGCGCCCAACTTCGAGGTGCAGTGGCGGATGGTCCCCGAGAGAGGCGACCACTGGTTGAAGAACAGCGCGAACCGAAGCCAAAACTACAACCGGATGCTCGGGCTCCGGCTTCACCGCCAAATCGTGCAACCGGTGCAACACACGAAGACGCTTGCCGACTGTTTCTGGGCTTGGGCTTAGTCGTTCGTGGGGCAAGGTTTCCCAAGAAGGAAACTCGAGCAGCTCGGCGTCGGGCATCAGGGCTTGCAGCGCGACTGCGGTGTCTTCAGCCTCACGACCGGTTGCCACCACCACGAGCGATACCCGGTTTAGCTTTTTGTTGCCTCGAATATGATCGACCAGAGCGACCACCGTGGCATGCGCACCAGCCGGTGCGAGCAGTTCGATTCTGCGATTTTTGATTTTGGATTCGAGGGCTGCGATTGGATAGCCATCAGAAACGAGCGCGACAAGGCGCGAAAGGGCCCAAGGATGTTTCTGACTATCCACCCCTCAAGTCTAAGCGCGGGATGTGGCGCTACCTCCGGCTAGTTTGCCGAGTGAAACTTCTGCTGGGCCTTGACTAGCCCGTCGACGAGGATCGCTTCGATCGCATCCGCGCCATTTTCGAGTGTCACGCCGAGCTCTTTCTTTTCGGTTGCCGAAAAGTCTTTCAACACAAAGTCGCTGACTTCCTGCTGCCCAGGTGGGCGACCGATTCCGATTCGAACCCGAATGAAATCTTGCGTTCCGAGAGCCGCGATGATGTCGCGAAGACCGTTATGACCCGCGTGTCCGCCGCCTTGCTTGATGCGAACATCGTGAACCGTGATGTCGAGCTCATCGTGAACCACGATGATGTGGCTCGGGGCGATGTCGAAAAACTTGGCCAACCCGGCGACAGGACCGCCACTGGTGTTCATGAAGGAAAGAGGTTTTGCCAGCACGACCTTTGGGCCGCCGACTCCCAACCGGGTTTCTGCGATTACCGAATTCGTCTTGTGCGACTTAAAGCCGACACCGACCCGATCGGCGAGCGTATCGAGCACCATTTGCCCGACATTGTGCCTATTGCCAAAGTAGCCGGGCCCGGGGTTACCGAGCCCGACTACTAGATAAGGCAAATTACTCAGCTGCGGAGCCTTCGGCGGCAGCTTCGGCCAGCTCTTCGGCGTGGCCAGCGGCGGTTGAAACTACCGAGGCAACTAGCTCGTCGGCTGGAAGGTCGAGCGACACACCTGCTGGAAGCTTGATGTCCTTGGCAAGAACGTGGTGACCGGCACCTTCCTTGTTGAAGACAATCTCAACGAATTCTGGAATGTTGGTTGCCTCAGTGAGCAGACGAACGGTCTTGTGCTCGAGGTCAACGGTGGTGCCGCTCTGCGACTCACCGACGATGTGCACTGGAACCTCTACGTGAACCTTCTCGCCCTTGACAATGGTCACGAGGTCGATGTGTTCGATTACCTGAGTGACAACATCCTTGGATGCGCTCTTCACTAGAACCGACTCGTGCTTGCCTTCGATAACCAGGTCAAGAACAGCGTTCTTGTGGCGCAAAACCAGAGCTACCTCGTGAGCAGGAAGGGTGATGTGGCGTGGCTCGGTTCCGTGACCATAGATCACTGCTGGAGTGCGGCCAGCAGCGCGGGATTTGCGAGCTGCGCCTTTACCGAACGAGGTGCGAAGTTCTGCAACAAGTGTTGCTTCAGACATGTTTGTTTCCTATCCAGAAATTTCTGTAGTTAGTTGTTTTATCAACTCAAGCGTGTTCACGCGAGGATAAGGCCAAAGTGTTGGCTTGCCCCGTCGATTACGGCTTCATCCTTGCGGAATCGGCCCTCGCCGTTGTCTTCCTAAAGTCTAACTGGCTCTCCGCCTTGAAACAACCTGGCGAATCCCGAGCGCACCGACAAGAATGAGCGAACTCAACCAAACCGCTGGTCCAGGCACCGACAGAAGCAGGGCCCCACAAAGAAGCAGCCCGATGAGAGCTGACGGTTCGAATCCCTCACGTTCCTGCTCCGGCATGCGTAGCACCGAGATGTGCCCGATCGCGTAATAGAGCAGAACTGCGAATGACGAAAAACCGATAATCCACTGCAGGTAGTCGTTGAAGAGAAACACCACGATTGCGCCGGCGGCGATCAAAACCTCAGCCAACCAGGGTGAGCCGAATCGGTTGCGTGTGGCAAAAACTGCGGGCAGCTCGCGATCTTCTGCCATGGTCGCGGCTGTGCGCGACACCCCCGCGAGAAGCGCGAGCATCGACCCGAGCACGGCAAGCGTTTCGATTAGGGCGATAGCCCAGACGGGCATCCAAGGCATTAAATACGACGCCACCATGATGACCGGCTGGGTCACGTGGTCTAGATCGCCGCCGATTGCGCTGATCAGCGTGATGCTAAGAAGCAGATAAACAAGCAGCACAACGCTCAAGGAAATGACAATGGCGCGCGGGATGTTGCGTTTGGCGTCGCGCACCTCGGTGCCGAGCGTTGCCACCCTGGCATAACCGGCGAAAGCGAAAAACAGCAGGGATGCCGCCGGCAAAATGCCGGATGCTCCTCCCAGAGAAGGCAAGATTGGCTGCCCGGCAGTCGCTACGACTCCCAAGAGCCCTGTGAAAAACAAAAACGTGGTCACGATGCCGCCGATGATGATTGCGGCGAGAGCCGTTCGATTAATACCGAGGATGTTCAGCAGAGTCAGCACGATGATCGCGCCGATCGCATCGAGGTAATGCTCCTCAGGCATGAAATATTCGCCGAAAATCCAGGCGATGGCGGCGATTGAGCCGATCTTGCCGATGATGAACGCAATGCCAGCGATGAACGATGGCATTTTGCCTAGGTATTCACGGCTATAGGCATAGATGCCGCCGGGTCGGTCAATTTTGCGGGCTAGCGCATAGACAGAGGATGCATTTAGAGCAGCAACGATGGCAGCGATTAAAAGTGCAAAGTAGAAAAACCCTTGGGTTTTTGCATATGCGAGACCGAAAACCGAAAACACACCAGCACCGAACATCGAAGCCAGACCGATTGCGACTGCCCCAAGCAGTCCTACGGTTTGAGGTTTTGACACTGGTTAGGCGTGACCTGGAAAGAGTGAGTTAACCGAATCGTCGTCGAAAACAGCGCTGATTGCCTTGGCGATTAGCGGGGCGATCGAAAGAACCTCGAGCTTTTCAAACTGCTTTTCTGGCCCGATTGGAAGGGTGTTAGTAACCACCACTGCATCCACTGCATCACCCGAGAGACGTTCTACGGCTGGGCCCGAGAAGATTGCGTGGGTCGAGGCTACGATGACGCGCGCTGCGCCGTTCTTCTTTAGAGCGGCGGCTGCGGCAACGATTGTGCCAGCGGTGTCGATCATGTCATCCACCAAAAGACAGGTGCGTCCCTCGACGTCACCGACGAGTTCGTGTGCGGTCACCTGGTTTGGAACATCCGGGTCGCGTCGTTTGTGCACGATCGCGAGAGGAGCGCCGAGACGGTCGGCCCAGATGTCGGCAACGCGCACGCGACCCGAGTCTGGCGAAACTACGGTGAGCTTTTCGTGACCCCAGCGAGCCGCAACGTGATCGCAAAGCATTGGCAATGCCCAGAGGTGATCTACCGGTCCGTCGAAGAATCCTTGAATCTGTGGGGTGTGGAGGTCAACCGAAATCAGACGGTTAGCACCAGCAGCCTTATAGAGGTCGGTGACTAAACGGGCCGAGATTGGCTCGCGGCCCTTGTGCTTCTTGTCTTGGCGGGCATAAGGAAAGAATGGCGCTACGACCGTGATTCGCTTGGCCGAAGCACGTTTCAAAGCGTCAACCATCAGGAGCTGTTCCATCAACCAGTGGTTCACGGGGTTCGGGTGCGCCTGAATGACGAACGCGTCGACACCGCGAACGCTCTCTTCGAATCGAACGAAGGTTTCACCGTTGGCAAAGTCATAAGCGGTTGTTGGAACCAGTTCGGTGCCTAGAATCTGAGCGATTTCTTGGGCCAATCCTTGGTGAGCTCGCCCACTGAGCAGAGCCAGTCTCTTTCGACCGGTGATTGTGATTTCGCTCATTGGGCTCCCGCTCTAGATGACTTACTTTTTGGCCGATTCGGCAGCCGAAGCCGCCTTAGAACCGGAACGATTTTGCAAAACCCAGTCTGCCAAGTTGCGTTGAGGGGCCACGCTCATCGCGAGAGCACCCGGTTCAACATCCTTGCGAACCACGGTTCCGGCAGCTGTATAGGCTCCATCACCAATAGTAATAGGGGCTACGAAGACGTTGTGCGCCCCGGTTCGAACATGCGAACCAACTTTGCTGCGGTGCTTGTTGACTCCGTCGTAGTTGGCAAAAATCGTGCCAGCCCCAATGTTTGATTCGACTCCAATTTCGGCGTCACCTACATATGTCAGGTGTGGAATCTTGCTGCCCGCACCGATTTTTGCGTTCTTGGTCTCGACAAACGTGCCGATTTTGCCGTCGGCGCCTAGGTCGGTACCAGGTCGAAGATAAGAGAACGGGCCAACGCTGGCACCTTCACCGATTTTCGAACCCGTAACGTGCGATTTAACCACGGATGCTCCCGCACCGATCTGGGAATCGACCACAACCACCTCGGGGCCAACCGTGGCACCCTCACCAACAGTGGTGAGGCCGTGCAACATCGTGCCAGGCAGCAAGGTGACGTCGCGATCCAGCGTCACGGTGACGTCAATCCAGGTGGTGGATGGGTCGAGAATGGTGACCCCAGCCGCCATCCAAGCCTCGCAAATGCGAGCGTTGAGTTCTGCTGCAACCTCGGCCAACTGGATTCGATCGTTGATGCCGGCGACCTGCCAAAAGTCATCGATGGCCAGAGCCTGAACGGCCTGACCGGCATCGAGTGCTAGGGCAACAACATCCGTGAGATATTTTTCGCCCTGAGCATTGGCTGACCCAAGCCTTGGCAACGCTTCGCGGAGAAGTGCAGAATCAAAAACATAGACGCCAGCGTTCACTTCTTGAATGGCGAGCTGAGCGTCAGAAGCATCCTTGTGTTCGACGATGCTCTGAAACAGCCCGTCAGTGTTGCGAACGATGCGGCCATAACCGGATGGGTCTTCGGCCACAGTCGAAAGCACGGTTGCGGCAAAGCCACCATCGACATGCGCCTCGAGAAGTGCCTCGATTGTGTCGACCTGGAGCATCGGGACATCCCCGCTGGTGACCACGATCGCTCCGTAAAAATCTTCCGGCAGGGCTGATAACCCGCACTCGACAGCACGACCCGTGCCAGGCACTTCGTCTTGATCGGCAATGGTAGATGTGGGATAAAACGCCTGAATGTAGTCGGCCAAAACATCGCGCTGATGGCGAATGACTGGGATTACGTGCGAAGCGTCGAGCGAATGGGCGGTGGCTAGAACGTGTCCTAGTAGCGGAAGGCCGGCGAGCTCGTGCATCACCTTAGGCTTTGCCGACTTCATTCTGGTGCCTTCGCCGGCGGCTAGAACGATAACACCGAGGTGCTTGACTGTCATCGCCATCCAATCGCTCGAGTTGTGCTGGCCCACCAGGACTCGAACCTAGACAAACGCCTCCAAAGGGCGCTGTGCTGCCATTACACCATGGGCCAACGTCGCAAGATTTTCACTCACGACCCTTATAGTCTGCCAGATTTAGCCAAGCAACTGAGAAGTTTCGAGCCACTCGATTTCGAGTGCATCACGCTTTTCGTTAAGTTTTTGTTGGCGAGCCACAAAATCGGCAAGTCCGGCGTAGTCGCTTTGGTCGTGAACAGCCATCTGCGCATGCATCTGGGATTCCTCTGCAGAAAGCTTCTCGAGAGCGCGTTCAACCCTGGCCAAGTTCTTCTCTGCATCGCGTAGCGCAGCTCCAGAAAGTTTCGGTGAGACTGCAACGCTGTTTTTCCCGGTTTGTGAGTTTGATTCGGTCGCAACTTGGTCGGTCGAAGCCGAAGTCGGGTGGTTATTGGTGCTCGAACCAAGCGCATGAGCTCGAAGCTGCAGGTATTGATCGACTCCGCCGGTCAGGTGCCTCAAATGACCGTCACCCATTAGCGCGAATTGGTCGTCGGTGACCCTCTCGAGCAGGTATCGGTCGTGGCTGACCACGATCAGCGTGCCTGGCCAGCCATCAAGCAGGTCTTCCATTGCAGCCAGGATGTCGGTGTCAAGGTCATTGGTTGGCTCGTCGAGAATCAACACGTTCGGTTCACCGAAAAGCAGTCTTAAAAACTGAAGGCGGCGGCGTTGACCGCCCGATAGGTCTTCGATTGGCGTCTGAAGCTGGGCCGCAGTGAACCCAAGTCGTTCGACGAGCTGAGTTACGCTGACTTCCTTTTTATCGACATTGAAAAAGGCTCGCTCTCGGCTGATCAACTGGTGAATGCGATCGCCATGGAACTCGTCGAGTTCACGAACGTCCTGGCTAAGCACGGCTACCTTCACGGTCTTGCCTCGCTTGACCCGCCCCTTGGATGGTTCGATTTCGCCAGTGATGAGTCGAAGCAAGGTGGTTTTTCCGGCACCGTTGACGCCGACCAACCCGACCCGGTCGCCAGGACCTAACCGCCAGGTGATGTCGCTCAGCAACTTTTTGCCATCGATCGAATAGTCGAGCGACTCCACATCGATAACATCTTTGCCCAGCCTTGCCGTGGCCAGCTTCGATAGCGCAACTCGGTCGCGGGGTTCCGGTTCGCCCGCAATCAGTTCGGTGGCGGCATCGATACGAAATTTTGGCTTGGATGTGCGTGCTGGCGCGCCCCGCCTTAGCCAGGCTAGTTCTTTGCGAAGCAGGTTTCTGCGCCTGGTCTCGGTTGCCGCAGCGCTGCGTTCGCGTTCGGTTCGCTGAAGAATGTAGGCCGCATAACCGCCCTCGAAGGGTTCGATCTTGCCGCCGAAAACTTCCCAGGTGTAGTTGCAAACGGCGTCCAAGAACCAACGGTCGTGGGTTACTACGACCAGACCGCCAGAGGATGCTGGCCAGCGCGAGTTGAGGTGTCGCGCAAGCCATGCCACGCCTTCCACGTCAAGGTGGTTGGTCGGCTCGTCAAGCAAAACCACGTCGAGATCTTGAACTAGTAATGCCGCTAAGGCAACGCGGCGACGTTGACCACCGCTCAGTTCTCCAACGGTTTGGTTCCAGTCAAGATCATTGAGCAAACCACCGATTACGTCTCGAACCTTGGGATTCGAGGCCCAGACGTACTCGGGGATTTCACCCACCACCGCCGAGCCAACCGATAAAGATTCATCAATTCGGTCGGCTTGATCGAGCAGCCCAACTCTAAGACCACCGCGATAGGTAACCTTGCCCTCATCCGGTTCAAAGCGTTTGGCGAGCATCTTTAGAAGCGTCGATTTTCCGTCTCCGTTGCGACCGACCACGCCGATTCTGTCGCCATCGTTGATTCCGACCGTGATGTCGTCGAAAACGTCTTTGGTCGGAAAACTCACGATGATGTTCTCGACACCTAGCAAGTGCGCCAAACTACTCCCCCAGCAATTCGGTGCCGCGACCGGTGGTCATGACTGGCGTTGCAACAAAATTGGCGTCGCGCAGGCGGGCAGCGAGTTCGGCTGCCTGACTGGAATCGCGTGCCATAGCCGCGATGGTTGGGCCAGACCCTGACACGAAAGCACGAATGGCACCGAATCGCACCGCTGCAGCTGTGGTCAGCTCTAGTTCTGGCATCAGTTCTAATGCAGCCGGTTCGAGGTCGTTGTGGATGAGTGCAGCGATCGCGTCTAAATCGCCAGACTCGAGTGCCGCGATAAGCGCGCTCGGTTCGCCAGGTTCGCCAACCGCGCGCGGATCGACACCTGCATTCTCTCTTTGCCGGTCGAGTCGGGCATATACCGACGGGGTCTTGAGACCCGCATCCGTGGAAATCATCACAAAGTGCAAGTTTCGCCCGAGAGAAATACGCCGGAGATTCTCACCGCGACCAGTGCCTAACGCCGTTCCTCCGTGCAAGGCAAAAGGGACATCGGCACCAAGTTCGACTGCAACTCGTTCTAGTTCTTCGATCGTCAAACCAAGTTTGAACTTGGTTGCTGCAGCCAGCAGAGCGGCCGCAGCATCTGCGCTTCCGCCAGCCATTCCGCCAGCCACGGGGATGCGCTTGACGATGTCAAACTCGAGTGGCTTGAGCACCTCGAATTCTGCCAGACGCGCTGCGAGAAGCGCTGCCTTGACCACAAGGTTCGACTCATCGGTAGGAACCAGTGCGAGCTGCTCGGGCGTGATCGACCCGGTCACCCCAATGCTCCAGTCGGTCGAGGTTGAGGTTTGAATGCCTACCTCTTCGCGCAAATCCAGCGCTTGATAAAGGCTAGAGACCGAGTGATAACCGTCGGCAAGCAGAGGACCAACACCGAAGTGAAGATTCACCTTGGCCGGCGCCGAAGCAACCACGCGCCGCATCAAATGGCCAACCTGTCGCGAATCGACTTGGCCAGTTCGGCCCAGTATGACTGCCACATTCTGACTTGCTCGTCAGACTTGCAAAGTTCGTGTCGGATTCGAACGCGCGTAGCCGAGGCGGCTCCTGGCGCGAAGGTCAAAGTTGCTCTGGTCATGTCGGCGAAACCGATACCAACTCGCTCAAGGTCTTTGCGCACGAGCATCCGGGGCGACTGCTCGGTTGGCCACTGGTGAATGTCGCCGAGAATCACGAACACTCGGGCGATTGGCGCTTCGAATCCATATTCGAGTTCAAATTCTCTGATCGCCCGGTCGCGACCGATCGGTTCGTCATGCGGAACGGGGTTAGACACTGGCCCTCGCAATCGAGATGAACTCGTCGATCGTCAACTGCTCGCCTCTCGCCTGCGGGCTAACCCCGGCGCGCGTCAAAATCTGCTCAGCGGCAGCCGCCGAACCCGCCCAATCGGCGAGTGCCTGGCGAAGCGTTTTGCGCCGCTGCCCGAAAGCACCGTCGATAATCGCAAACACCCTTTGGCGCAGCTGCTCATCGCCGAGTGGCTGCTGGTGGCACTCGAAATAGACAAGCGCAGAATCAACGTTTGGCACCGGCCAAAAAATGCTTCGAGAGACGTTTCCGGCCAGGTTTGCGCCGGCATACCAAGCGAGTTTGACGCTCGGCGCGCCATAAACCTTCGAGCCGGGCGCGGCGGCCAACCGATGCGCAACCTCGGCCTGCACCAAAACCAAACCTTTGCGCAACGAGTCAAAGGTCTCGAGAAAGTGCAACAACACAGGCACCGAGATGTTGTAAGGCAGGTTGGCAACCAGCGCAGAGGGGCTTGTCGGTAGCGATTCGATGGCCAGTGCATCCGCGGTAACCAAGGTAAAAACCTTGCCAGGCGCTCGCTTTGCGATGGTCTGCTCGAGCGCAGCAGCCATCTTGGTGTCGATCTCAACCGACACCACGGATGCCGCGACCTCGAGTAGCCCGAGAGTCAGCGATCCCAAACCTGGGCCAATCTCAACTACAGACTCCGCCTCGTCCAATTTGGCTGCCACGACGATACGCCTGATGGTGTTTGGGTCGGTCACAAAGTTCTGACCAAGCTTTTTGGTTGGAGTAACATCCAGCCGTGCAGCGAGTTCGCGAATGTCGGCGGCACCAAGAAGCTCGACCATCAGGCTGCACTCCAGGATCCATAGACACGCTCGGTGTTTTCGCTCAACTGCGCAGCCATCTCATTTGCGTCAATTCCGCGAACCTCCGCCATCTTGCGCACCGTGATGGGCACAAGATAAGAAGCATTCGGGCGGCCGCGGAAAGGCTCTGGAGTCAAGAACGGAGCATCGGTTTCGACCAGCAACAACTCTTTGGGTGCCCACTCGAGGGCATCTCTCAAGTGCTGATTGCGCTTGATGGTTATGTTGCCGGCGAAAGATAAATACCAACCACGCTCGGCCACTTTCTTGGCAAAATCAAGATCACCGGAATAGCAGTGCAGCACCACCCGGTCGGGAGCACCCAAGCGCTCGAGGGTTTCGAGCACTTCGTCGTGCGCTTCGCGGTCGTGAATCATGAGCGCGATGTTTTGCTCTTTGGCAATACGAATGTGCTCTTCGAAAGACATTCGTTGCAACTTCAGGGATGATTCACCCTCCGTTCGAAAAAAGTCGAGACCGGTTTCGCCAACGGCTCGCACCCGTGGCTGACTTGCGAGCAACTCGATCTGGGCGATTGCGGCTGCTAGGGCATCCTCGGTTTCATAGATCGGAGCTTCGTTTGGGTGCAAAGCCACCGCAGCCAACACTCTCGCTTCCCGAGCGGCCAGGTTTGCCGACCAAATTGAAGATTCCAGCGTGACACCAACCTGAACGACGCCGAGAATGCCGGCCTGACTTGCCAAATCCAACTGCTCGGATGCGCTAAGCGGGTGCTCGCCATCGGCAAAGTCAAAGTGCGTGTGGTTGTCATAAGTGCCAACCTCGAGCGGTTCTGGCAGTGGCGGGTAGCGAAGGTCGCGCGGGTTACCCTCACCCGGATCTCGGCGAGTGCGAAACGGAGCGTCTTCGCTCATTACCGGCCTTCGTTGTCGGTTTCGATGCGCGGGAACATCGATTCAAGCTCACCAACGGTGACTCCCGAACCGAGTTGACCCCAGTTGGCCGCCTCGGAAAGCGGCTGATCGGCCAGGACGCCGAGCGAACCCTCAGTGAGTGCCGCCCAGAGCTTGGCTGTTGACTTGGGCATGACCGGAGCCAGAGCAACCGCCAGCACTCGAAGTCCCTCTGCCGTTGTGTAAAGCACTGTGCTCAGGCGGCCCCGTTTGGCCTCATCCTTGGCCAGCACCCACGGTTCTTGAACGGTGATGTAGTTGTTAAGTTCGTCGACCAGAGCCCAAACCGACGCGATCGCTTCGTGAATGGCAACGTCATCGATGGCACGGTCTGCCGCTTCAATGGCCTTCGCAGCGACCGCCTGAACCTGGAGGTCCGCTTCGCTGTATTCGATCGGAGTCGGGATAACGCCATCGAAATAACGTTTGATCATGGCCAGAACGCGCGAGGCCAGGTTTCCAAAACCATTGGCAAGTTCGCTGTGGTAGCGGGCCGAAAGGTCTTCCCATGAGAACGAACCATCTTGACCAAACGCGATGGCTTTCATGAAGTAATACCGGAACGCATCCGAGCCGAACGTGTCGGTGATCTGGCTCGGAGCGATGCCGGTCAATTTAGATTTCGACATCTTTTCGCCACCAACCAGAAGCCAGCCGTGACCAAACACCTGGTCGGCCGGTGGCAAGCCAGCAGCCATCAGCATCGCCGGCCAGATTACGGCGTGAAACCTAAGGATGTCTTTACCAACGACCTGAACCGATGCTGGCCATAGGCGACTGAAGTTGACCTCATCTTCTCCGTAACCGATGGCGGTGATGTAGTTGAGCAGAGCGTCAAACCACACATACGTGATGTGCGAGTCATCCCAAGGGATGTCGATTCCCCAGTCGAATTTTTCTTTAGAGCGAGAGATCGAAAGGTCTTCCAGGCCGCGGCGAACGAACGAGATGACCTCGTTTCGAGCCGATTCGGGCTGGATGAATTTTGGATTTTGCTCGTAGTAATCGAGCAGCGGTTGAGTGAATTCGCTCAACTTGAAAAAGTAGTTGGTCTCTTGCAGTCGCTCGACCGGACGAGTGTGAATGGCGCAAACCGACTGTCCGGCAAAATCGCCTTCGCCGTCGATTAGGTCTGCCTCGGTCTTGTACTCCTCGCAGCCGACACAGTAGTTGCCCTCGTATGAACCGCGGTAGATGAAGGCGGTGTCATAGAGGTGCTGAAGAAACCTCTGAACGTTTCGCTCGTGACGGTCTTCGGTGGTGCGAATGAAGTCTTGATTGTCGATGTCGATCGTTTCAAGCAGCGGCAGCCAGGCATCGTGCACCAACTGATCGGCCCAGGCCTTAGGGGTGCTGCCGTTTCCGACTGCGGTGCGCAGAATCTTTTCACCGTGCTCGTCGGTTCCGGTCAGTAAGAAAGAGTCTTCGCCGCGCTGCCGGTGCCAACGGGCCAAAACGTCGGCAGCAACCTCGGTGTAGGCGTGCCCAATATGAGGGGCATCGTTTACATAGAAGATGGGCGTCGTCACATAAAACGACTTACCGCTGACCGTGCTTGGCATTGTTCTAGTTTAAGGCTCTTAGGCTTTTTGCTTGGCGTCTAGGCAGAGTTGATAGAGCGCTGACTTCGAAACCCCGTGGTGCTCGGCGATTTCGGCTACCGCATCTTTCAGCCTCGTGCCACCTGCGACAAGATCAAGCGCTTCTAGAACTAACTTTTCGAGCGGTACCTCGACAGCCGTCGCACCGGCAATCACGATGACCATTTCGCCTTTTGGCTCGGATGCTGCCCAACTCACCAAATCGGCAAGAGTCCCCCGCTCGGTGTGCTCAAACTTTTTGGTCAACTCGCGAGAAACGGTTGCCTGCCTTGAGGCGCCAAAAACCACGGCCGCCGATTGCAGGGATTCGAGAATGCGGTGGGGTGATTCAAAGAACACCATGGTGCGAGCTTCGGCGGCCAACGCTTCGAAAGCGCTGCGGCGCTCACCATCCTTGCGGGGAATGAAACCCTCGAAGGTAAACCGGTCGGTAGGCAGGCCAGAAACGGCGAGTGCGGCTAGAACAGCGGATGGACCAGGAATCACGGTTATCTCGAGACCTGCCTCGGCTGCAGCACGAACCAGTTGAAAGCCAGGATCGCTCACAGTTGGCATGCCCGCGTCCGAAACCACCAGTACATCTTCGGTTGCGGCAATGTCGACCAGTTGCACCAATCGGTCGGATTCGTTGTGCTCGTGCAGGCTATAGAGCTTGGCATGGACCTTTACTCCCAGCAAGCCGGCCAGTTTGCTTAAGTTGCGGGTGTCTTCGGCGGCGATGTGTTGAACGCGACCAAGATGCTCAACTAGTCGCGGCGAAGCGTCGGACAGGTTTCCGATTGGCGTGGCGGCAAGAATGAGCACGCTCTATTGTCGCAAACTAGCATTGGCTTATGTTCGCCATCCGGTCAGCCAACATCTTGAGCGCTGCTCGACGCATCGCCGACGCCTACGGCATCTGGCTGATCCTTGCGCTGGGAACGGTCGCTCGGTTTGTGGGTCTTGGTTACCCACACAAACTGGTTTTCGACGAAACCTACTATGTTAAGGATGCTTGGACGCTGGGCAACCTTGGCTATGAGGGCAGTTGGCCGGCTGATGCCAACTCGGCTTTCGAGGCAGGAATCACAGACGGTTATTCTTCAGAGCCATCATTCGTAGTTCATCCACCACTTGGCAAATGGATCATCTATTTAGGCTTGCGACTCTGGGGCCCTGAAAACCCAGTTGGTTGGCGATTCTCGGTAGCTGTGCTATCGATTGCATCAATCTGGCTGATTTATATGGTCGCCAACCGACTTTTTGAGTCAAAGCGGTGGGCTCTGGTGCCGGCCTTTCTGCTGGCCATCGATGGGCACGCGATAGTTCTCGGTCGCACCGGCTTGCTCGACGGCATCCTCGCGTTTTTTGCTCTGCTCGCGTTCTATTTTTTGCTGCGCGACCGTGCCTCCCGCAACGCAAGCCTCTTAAAGCGGCCCTGGCTCGCTGCGATGGCACTAACTCTCGGGCTAGCAACGGGTGTGAAGTGGTCGGGGCTCTATCTATTGGCTACCTTCGCAGTGTATGTCGTGGTCAGCGATCTTTTGCTTGAACGTCGCTTGCACCAAACCACCGGGGAGGCCACAGTCGAGCCGCTCGCGTGGGTGCCACGGTTTCTACTCAGAAGTTACTCGACCGCGGTGGTCACCCTGCCACTAGCTTTGATCGCCTACATCTCGACCTGGACCGGCTGGCTGGTAACCAGTGGCGGCTATGACCGCCAAACAGCGCCGAGCGATTCCGGAGTCGCCGATTGGCTGGCTTGGATCCCGCAGCCACTTCAAGCGCTGTGGCACTACCATGTTCAGGCCTACGGTTTTCACGTCAACTTGCACACCCCGCACAACTACGCTTCGAGTCCGCTTACCTGGCTTTTCCTGCTGCGTCCGACCTCGTTCTTCTACGAAGGCTCGGATGCCGGAACTCTCGGTTGCCCTTCGACCGAGAACTGCGCCAACGCAATCACCGCGCTCGGCAATCCGTTGATTTGGGCGATGGCTTTGCTCGCTTTGGTCGCTCTAACTATTGCCTGGTTCAGAACTCGCAACTCAAAAATCGGCCTGATCCTGTTAGGTTTGGTCGGCGGCTACCTGCCCTGGTTGCTCTATTTGAACCGCACCACGTTTCAGTTCTATGCGGTGGTTTTCTTGCCTTGGATGCTGCTTGCGGTCGGCTTCTGGCTTAAAACTCAAGTCTCGCTGGCCTCGTCCGAGCGGCGCAAAGTTGTTTATCGGCGCGTGGCCTTTGTGCTCGGCGCATCCTTGTTGCTCAGCATTTTCTTCTCGAGCATTTGGCTTGGCTACACCACCGACTACTGGTATTGGCGCATTCACATGTGGCTACCTTCTTGGATTTAGGCGGGCCAGCCAGTCGCAGGTAGGCTGGAACAATGGCCACATACACCGAAGTTTTGCGCCGCCCAGGCGTGATCAGAGTGGTCTCTTCGCAACTTCTGGCGCGTTTTCCGTTTGGCATGATGACGCTGGTTTTCGTGCTCCACATATATTCAAAAACTCACTCGTATGCCCTAGCCGGGCTGGCGGTCGGCCTCGAGACTCTCGGCGTGGCAATCGGAAGCCCGCTGCTCGGCCGCTGGATGGCGAGCCTGGGAGTGCGCCGACTGCTGCTGGCGGCCGCATCGGTTTCAGCGCTGTCTACCTTGCTTATCGGGTTAGCTCCCCTATCGGGGGAATGGCTCGTCTTGCTTTGCTTCTTGGTTGGAATCAGCAGCCCACCGATTCAGTCGGCGGTTCGCACCGTTTATCCGCTGCTCGTTGACAAGCGTGCCATGGGCACCCTCTATGCACTCGACGCCAGCCTGCAAGAACTGATTTGGGTCATCGGCCCAGTCGCCGCCACCTTTATAGCCGCTGGTTTCAGCACCACGGCCGGAGTAGTAGTGATGGCCGCCATCCAGGTCACCGGTGCAATATGGTTCACCTCAAACCGAGAAATTTCAACCCTGGACATTCCAAAATCACAGCGTCGTCTAGGAGGCGTTCTTAGACAAAAAATCGTTTTCATCAACGCCATAATCGGAGGACTTCTGGTGGGCTCGTTCTCTGGTGTTGAAGTTGGCACGGTCGCACTTTTCGACAAGACCACAGCAGGCTTTGTAATCGCCGCGCTTTCGGTTGGTTCGCTGATCGGAGGCTTTGCTCTCGGACGCAGAACCAAAACCAGGTATGCCCTAACCAAGTTTCTTGCGGTAGTCACTCTCGGCTATTTCATCGTCTTCTTGATGCCGTCAAGCCCACTCTGGCTGGCGGCCAGTTGGTTCATCGCCGGCCTTTGCGTGGCACCGGCTCTAGGACTACTCGGTGCCATCATCGGCGCTGCCGTAAAAACCCAGGACGCCCCGGAAGCTTACGGTTGGGTCGGGTCTGGTCAGACTGCTGGCTATGCGGCCGCAGCGGCGGTCACAGGATTCGTAATCGATGGGGTAAGTGCGCAGGCGTCACTGCTTGTTGCGGGTGTCTGTGCATTGCTCGCGACATCCGTGGCTTGGTTTTCAGCTGGATACACACCTGTCATTTCGAGCGAACACAACGAGGAGGACTGATGGCCGTATTTGCCGTGACCTACACCTATCAAGCCAGCGACGAAACACTCGCCGAGATTCGGCCGACGCACCGAGAGTTCTTAAGGCAACTCCTCGAGAATGGCGTCTTGTTAGCGAGCGGACCGATGGTTGGATCATCCGGTGCGTTATTGATTCTGAAAGGCGAATCGCTCGATGAGATCGCGAAAACCCTCGATGGCGACCCATTCGAAATCGCCGGGGTTATCGGAGAGCGGGCGATCTCAGAATGGAACCCAGTGTTCGGACCTTGGAGTTAGACATGACCTTTGAACTGACGCAAAACCCTCTCGTGCAGCTTTACAACGGTCAGTTGATTCCTCAGCTGGGTCTCGGTGTTTATAAGGTGCAACAGGATGTTGCCGTCGACGTCGTTCGAACCGCACTCGACCTCGGCTATCGGCGCATCGACACCGCCGCTCTCTATGACAACGAGCAGGAGGTCGGAGCCGCTATTCGCTCGAGCGGGTTGGCTCGCGAAGAAGTCTTTGTGACAACCAAGATTTGGAACGACCGCCAGGGATACTCCGAAGCACTCGAGGCTATCGATGAGTCGCTGCAACGCCTGAATATTGAATACGTCGACATGATGTTGATTCACTGGCCTTGCCCGAAACAGAACAAGTTCGTTGAAACCTGGGCCGCGCTCGAGAAGTCACTAGAAAATGGCCGAGTGCGCGGCATCGGAGTTTCAAACTTTCACCCAGAGCATCTCGACCGACTGCTCGAGGTAGCGCAGGTTGTGCCTGCGCTGAATCAGGTGGAGTTGCATCCAGGTTTGGGGCAAGCCGAGATTCGCGCCTATGACGCCGACAAGGCAATCGCGACGGAGGCTTGGTCGCCGCTGGCGCGCGGTCAACTTTCGACCGCAGACGCGATCACTCATGCCGCGAATGCTCACTCCAAGACCGTTTCGCAGGTCATTTTGAGATGGCACATCCAGCTTGGCAACCTCGTGATTCCGAAGTCCTCCAACCCCGACCGGCTCGCCGAAAATCTGGACGTTTTCGACTTCGAACTGACCCCAGCCGAAATGTCCGCCATCGATGAGCTTGAGTCAGGTCACCGGATCGGACCAGATCCGAGAACTTTCTCGTAACCGGCTTAGCGTCATCCGTGTTGATTCGGTGATGCCAGGCGACGGCGCCATCAACGGAATAAACCGTGGCGAAATTCGCTCCAAATCTATGAAAGAGGAGTTCAAATGCGCGTGTTGATTTCGGGTGCCAGCGGGCTGATCGCAACCGAACTGAAGGTTCAGCTCAAGCGCTTGGGTCACGAGCCATTGAGTTTGGTGCGACGCGAAGCACGCGACTCGAGTGAGGTCGAATGGAACCCGAGCGAGGGCTACCTGCAACCGGGAATTATCGAAACGGTGGATGCCGTGGTGAACCTCGGTGGCGCGACCACCGGCAAAATCCCCTGGACCAAAAAGTACAAGGCAGAAATTGTCTCGTCTCGCCTCGATTCAACGAAGACTCTGGTCGATGCCATCAACGCTTCATCAAAAAAGCCAATGGTTTTAGTGAGTGGTTCGGCATCGGGATTTTATGGCGACTGCGGCGACCAAGAATTAACCGAAGACTCCCCCAAGGGAACCGGATTTCTGAGCGACCTAGCAGCTCAGTGGGAGGTTGAGGCAAAGAAGGCGCAGAAATCAACGCGCGTGGTTTTGCTTCGCACCACGATGGTGATGTCGCGCAAACTTGGAGCCCTCGGCAAACTGTTGCCTCTTATCAAACTCGGCATCGGAGGCCCACTCGGCAACGGTCGCCAGTGGTGGGCTTGGATCAGCGTCGTCGATGAGGCCAGGGCAATCATTCACTTGATCGAAAACGAGAGTTGCAGCGGCGCTTACAACATCACCGCACCCGAGCCAGCCACCTGCGGTCAGATCGTAAAGTCACTCGCCAAAGGCCTGAGACGACCATCCGTGTTGATGGTGCCGAGCTTTGCGATGAAGTTGCTCGTCGGAGAAGCCGCCACCGAACTATTGCTTTGCAGTCAAAAAATGACTGCGGATCGACTGGTTGCATCGGGTTTCAAGTTCGACCATCCAGATCTTGAATCGGCAGTCAAATACGTTTTGAGCTAAGCGCTCTCGCTCACACGTTCAGACTCGTCACCCAGTCGGCGGATGAACCCGAAAGAGAAGAGCGCAATCATCACCGAAACGACGCCGCCGATTAGGTAGGGCAGTCGAAGATCGATCTTCGAAATCAAACCACCGATCGCAGCACCGATAGGCATCAGTCCCCAGACCAGAGTGCGCCTGGTGCCGTGTATGCGACCGAAAATTTCATTGGGAATCAGCGAGTGATAGAGGCTCATAAGCAAGATGTTCCAGGCGGCAACTCCGAACCCGCCAAGTGCCATGCATAGGGCAAAAGCCCACGGATTTGGAGCTAAGCCCTGAAGAAATTCGAATGTCGCGGTCACGGTGATTCCGAGTGCCAGCGCCAGACCACGACCAAAACGCTGGGATGCTCGGTGCGCAACGTATGCGCCACCGAGAGCGCCGATAGCTCCCGCGGTGGCCAAAAGGCCATACGACGACTCCGGAATCATCTGAACCTTAAGTGCGAAGAGCACCTGGGTGGCGGTCGCGACATTGAAGCAAAAGCCGAGGGCCGCCGTGGTAACCACGAGGCGCAACAGTTTTTTGTCGTTCCAAAGATAAGAAATGCCTCCCTTCATTTGCTCCACGAACTTTTCAGATCTGGCCGCTGCGCTTGCCGCACCGGCTGCAACGCTAACTGGGATGGTGGTCACAAGAATCGCGGCGGCCAGGAACGAAACCGACTGCACCGCCCAAGGAGCAACAATGGCTATGGTGAACACAAATCCACCGAGGGGAGCACCAACGAATCCCATCAGAATCGTGTCTGCGCCTTGGATTCGCGAGTTTCCGCGTTCGATTTGGTCGCGTTTCAACATGGTAGGCACAAGCGACTGTGTCGCAGTGTCTGAGATTACGTCGCAGATGCCGACTAAGAAGAGTGCGAAGTAAAAAACAGTGATCGTCAACTGGTCGAGAGCCAAAAACATAGTCAGAACCGCGGCAATACCAGCCCGGCAAAAATTTACAATACTCAATACCCTGCGCCGATTTATGCGATCGACCATTGTGCCTATCGGAATCGCGAACAGGAGCCAGGGGAGCATATAAAGCGCACCCATGAGCGCGATCAAGAATGGGTCATCGGTTAACTTTGCGGCTAGCAGAGGTCCGGCTGCGGCGATGAGTCCGTCACCTAGTTTGGTTGCAACTAGTGCGCCAAAAAGTTTCGAAAAATCTGGTCCCAGCGAACGCTCGATTGGTTTCAACTGGCCAGCTCCTTCGGTTTGCCAAGGTTCAGCCTAGAACGAAAAAAACCCCGGCGAATGCTCGCCGGGGTCGTTTCTTAACAAAGTTTTACTTCTTTGGGGCAGCCTTAGGAGCAGCTGGCTTCTTTGCCGCAGGCTTCTTCGCGACTGGCTTAGCGGCAACCTTTGCAGCCGGCTTAGCAGCAGCCTTTGGAGCAGGCTTTGGAGCAGCTGGCTTCTTTGCCGCAGGCTTCTTCGCGACTGGCTTAGCGGCAACCTTGGCGGCCGGCTTAGCAGCAGCCTTAGGAGCAGCTGGCTTCTTGGCAGCGGCCTTTGGAGCTGCCTTCTTGGCCGCAGGCTTAGTTGCTGCGGCAACCTTCTTCTCAACAACATCCGCTGCCTTGGCAACATTCTTTGCAGCGGTCTTGGTTGCTGCCTGAGTTGCGGCGCTGGCAGTCTTGACAGCTGCGGTGGCCTTCTTTTCGACCACCTTGGCGGTCGCGGTTACCTTCTTCTCAACCTTTTTTGCGGTGCTAGCGACAACCTTCTCGGCATCTTTAGCGGCGCGGCCTACTTGCTTGCCGGTTTCTTTAGCGGCCTTCTCAGCAGCAGCGGTAACTTCGGCGATAACTTCGGCTGCCTCTGCGGCAAAGTCGGCGCTCACATCTTTGACAGCGGCGCTTACTGCCGGTCGGTTCTTGGTCCAGATCTTTTTTAGACGATCAAGGATGCTCATGAAAAATTCTCCTAGGAAATTGGGGATCGAAATAAGTTTAGCGGTCGGCAACGCCAGTCACCATGGCATCTAACCGTTGGCTCGCCGACGCCTTAAGATTTCATCCAAAGTTTGACTGTCGAGTACCGGAGCTTGAACGACCGGCAATTCGACAACTTCTGCAAACTTTTGCTCAAAAAGAGTTCCGTCGGAGCCTCGATAAAGCTGTTCAGGAACACGAGGGGCCGTCCAAGCTTTAGAGTTCGCTGAAGCGCCTGCGCGATCATCCCTGTTGGGATTAAACAGTGCTGGATCGATCCGCTTTGCCTTACTCAGGGTTCGAGCCTGAGCAAGACTTGCCCGATAGCGAAGGTTGACTGACCTAACTAGCGCTAGCGAGACGAACGAAACAACCAATGCGCCAGCCGCGACCAAATAGGTGGCTAACTCGTTGACCCAAGTAGAAACCGTCCAGGTTAATGTCGCCGCTCCGGCTATAAAGAAGCCGAGCAAAACCGCCCGGAAGCTAAGCAGTCGAGCCGATGAGCGAGCAACTTTTGCCGTTGGGCGAGTCGCCGAGCCGCTCTCGCGAAGTGATTTTCGAAGTTCCTTGACCCGAGTTTTTTCGGAATCTTTTTCGTTGCTTCGGGTTGCCCAAGACGGAATGAAAATTACAAACCAAACCGCGGCCAGCGCAAGCAACATCAGCCCGCCGGACATCGAAGTGAGGTTCATACCTCAAAGATATGTGGCGAATTAATTGGCGGTCGGCAACTCGCTCGGTGTGTTCGATTTTTGTTCGAACGGATAGACAATTTTGGGCACCTGGCCCCTAACCCAACGGTTCAAAATGCCACCTGGAACCTCTTCTTGGGTCAGCGCGAAAACATAGTGGTCACGCCAGGCCCCGTTGATGTGGATGTAGCGTTCCTTTAGCCCCTCAAAGCGAAAACCCAACTTCTGAACGACTCGGATGCTCGCCGCATTCTCTGGGCGGATGTCGATCTCAGTGCGATGAATACCGAGATTGCTGAACAGGTAGTCCGTTGCTAACGCCACTGCAGTCGGGGTAATCCCCCGACCAGCGACCTCCGGGATGACCCAGTAACCGAGAACTGCAGACCCAACGGAACCAAACAAAATATTTGCCACGTTTAGCTGCCCAACGATTTCACCGTCGACCTCGATCACGAACGGAATGCCACTCATGTCATCAAGCTGCCGAATCAAACCGCGAACCATGCCCCGAACATCAAAAGAATTTGGAGCTGTGGGGTTGGTCGCTTCCCATGGCCGCAACCAAGGGCGATTGCTCAAAATCAACCGTTCTAGGGTTTTCGCATCGCGCATCTTGACGACGCGAAGGCGCACCTCACCGTGAGTCAGGACAAATGAATGAGCCATGCTGGCAAGATTAGTGGATGACCAACTCCGAACTCGCGCTCGAAAAGAAGCAACTGCGCAAACAAATCATCGATGCTCGCCGGGCCGAGCAACCTGGCCACCACTGCGAGGACCAGCACGACGAGCATTTGGTGATGTTTCTGGCAGATCATGGGATTCGCAAGATCGCGGCTTATGTAGCCCTAGATGACGAGCCTTGCACCGACCTACTCCTTGGCGTGTGCGAGGAGGTCGGCATTCAGGTTTTGGTGCCCCGCGTGAACGGTGATGATCTCGAATGGGTGCTTTTCGACTGGGATGATCTCTCCGAAGGTGAGTTCGGAATTCTCGAGCCGATCGGTCCGGCCGAACCGCTTCAAGTTGAGGCGGTGATCGTTCCCGCCCTCGCTGTTGATGCGGCTGGAAACCGACTTGGCAAAGGAAAGGGCTTCTACGACCGGGCGCTAAAAGCGTTGCCGGCGAGCATCCCGGTTATTGCACTGGTTCACGACGACGAACTCGTCGAAGAACTGCCCCACGATGACCACGACCGCAAGGTTACCCACGTGGTAACCTGCTCGTTTTTGCACGAGATTGGCAGGGGTTAAACTCGAGAGAGAACCCCAAGGAACCCAATGCCCACTTACTCTTATGCCTGCAAGGCCTGCGGTCATGCCTTCGACCTTCAGCAATCGATCAATGACGCCGCGCTTGAAAAGTGCCCAAAATGTGCCGGTGAGTTGAAGAAGGTTTATGGCAACGTGGGAGTGACGTTTAAGGGTTCCGGCTTTTATCGAACCGACGCGGCAAAACCGAGTTCGGGCGAAAACTCAAACTAAATCGAATCGCAGACTTATTGACCTGGGCTGACTGACTCGCCGTCTCTCTGACCCTCTAGCCCTCTAGCCCCAGTGCGGCGGCTTGTCCGATTTCAATCGAGCGTCGTTGCTATCGACGCGGTCACCCCATGCCTCTGGACTATCTTCGAAAGCCGGAGGATCAAAAAGCGCCTGTGGACGTTTGGTCAGTTCCATTCCCAAACTCTCGCCGATACGCACAGCCAGCGCTGCCGGATCTGCAAATAGCTCGAAGGTATGAACTCGGATGACCTTCCAACCCATCCCTCGAAGCAGCGCTGGTCTGAGCCTCAACCGCTCCGAAAGGCCTTCGCCAGCCAGGTTCCAGTCGGGCAAAATCGCGGCACACTTGTTGGCATAAGAAACGGCCAGCGGAATAGCATCCCCATAATTCAAGACCGCTCGAGCACCGAGTTTTTTGAGACGTAGTGCAAGATCTTCGAGCAACGGATCTGTGTCCGTTTCGTCCGAGATGGCTGCAGAAGACGTGGCGAGAACCTGCGCCAGGAGCGCGGTGGCTGGATGAGGTGACTCGGAATCAAGATCGGCAGCCTTCAAGCAACTCACGATCGTGATTCGATGCCTGGCGCTTACCAACATGTTGGCCAGATACCTCCTGCCCGAGGTCGCACTCAAGTCTCCGAGTAGCCCTTGTGCTTTTCCACTCGAATCGACGCCAAAGCCGATCGAAAATATGATGTGATCTGCAACCCGATGGGAGAGCGAACCAATTGGCGTGATTTCAAACTTTTCTCGGCCGTGCGAGTCAAACCACTCGTCTAACTCCGGGTGCAGTTTGAGCGCTTTTTGCAGTGAGTTTTCGATTCGCTGGGCGTGAATTTTCGAAGCCGTGACAACCAGGAGTGACTCCTGTTGAGACTTCGAGGCTTGCTCAAGAATCAAAGAAACCACCTTGTCCACTTCGACGTCTGGGCTTTCGATTGCCGCAATCCCCTTGGTCGTTGAGCCGATCCCAGAGGTGAGAATTTCAAGTTTCAGGTTGCTCTCACCTACGAACTCGTTAGCCGTCGGGGCGAATTCGATTCGGTTCTGATAGAACTCCCGATTGATTAGCGATCCGAGGGTTTGACCATTAGGACGCCATGATTTTCTCAGAGTCTCAACACCGAAAACCGCTTTAACCTCGTCGAAAACCGACCTCGGGGCGTCTTCGCGAGCTAAAGGCGTTTCGTGCCATTCCATTTCAAAACCATCTGGAGCTGCAATCGCATCATCACCGAAGGCGATTACCTGATTGGCTCGGCTTAGAGCAGCCAGATTTTCAGAGACAGTCGAACCAGCCGCGTCTAGAACGAGCACAGTATCGAACTTGTGCTTCTTCGAAAGCTTGGTCGGCACCTGATAGGGGGAAATCGCGACAACTTGCAATAGAAGAGGCGCGAAGTCTGGGGCGATTTCAAACAGCGACTCATAAGATACAGATCGCGAACGAAGTAAAGTCTTGAGCTCGGTGGCCTGCGACGAGTTGCTCGTCAAAAGTGAGCGCCACCGGTCGGCGAGAGCCCCGGCCAGCGTTGGAGCACCTATTCTCACTACCTCGGCATCGGCCAGCGTGAAATCTTCTTCGATCGTGTCAATTTGCTCGGCGGTGTACCTCATCACCGATGCATCGCGAGCTACCAAATATTCCAGCGCCGATTGCCACCAGGCCAGCTCAAGTTCGAGTGCAATATGCTCACGTTTAACTTTGAGAGACGCGAGATTTCGAGCCAGCGGCGCTAGCCCCGTTTCTTTTAGTCGAGCCCTTACACCGTTTCGCTTTTCAAGCTTCTCGAGCGGACCAACATCTGTTGCCATCGACCTCAAGGTTGTCTCGAGCTCGGTGAGCGGCAATTTGACCAGAGGCTTGAAGGCCGGATCATCATCCTGGTGACTTTGAAGTTTTGCCAGGTCAGAAACCAACGCTTGATAGGCAACCAAAAGGTCACTGATGCCGGCCGGCACCTCTGGCTTCGGTTCTTCCACACTGAACTTGACCCACTGCTCGCGCTGATCTTGAACGGCCAAAAGCGCTTCATGGATGTCGGTGACGTGCATGCCCGGACGCAAATACTCTTTGGCCAATTTTTTCAGTCGACGGCGATTCGAACCAGACATCTGAGATTGAACCGAACGTGGACCGGTCGCGATGATGAGGTCTTCGAGTGGGCGCTGAAAAACCTCTGGCACAAAGCGACCCAGAGTTTCGCGGGTGCCAGCCAGGAGTCGAAGATAGGAACCCCAGTCCTCGACAGTTGCCGCAGGCTTGAACCCGACTTGACCGGTGACGGCTTCTAACTGGGTTTGGAAGGCGCTAAAACCGCCTGAGTCTAAACGCCCGGCCAAAGCTACGGCACTCTCGGAATCTGCCTCGGATTCGAACCGAGCCTGGAACCAGGCTGAGTCGGATGGTGCGAAATCAAACTCACCCAGTTCTTGGGCTTCTAAAAGCAAAGCCATCGCCTCTGCGCGGTTTCGATACCGATCAATGTACTGCGGTGCGATACGCGCGCTGGTTTCTGGCGCCCTCGGCACCAAGCTCAACTTGGCTAGCGCAACTAGCGCTTCTGACACCGTGAGCTGAACCTTTTCATCGCGTTTTCCGAGCAGGGCGAGGTAGTTTTCGATGTCTACCGTGGCAGCCTCGCGTCTAACTTTGGCAACTGCGAGGTTTGCGTCTTGAGCCTTTTCGTGTCGACCGATTGCGCCAATCAGGTCGAACCAAATGTGGCTGTCACGAACGGCAAGGCCACCAAGCCCGAGGCTCGCGAACCTATCGGCCAACTCGTGCAGGGTTTGACGCCTGGGGGCTACGACCAAAACCGATTTGCCTTGATCAGCCAACGCCGCAATCACGTTGACTACAGTCTGGGTGTAACCACATCCCGGCAATGTTTCCACGGCAAAAGAGCGCCCGCCAGCCGCCATGGCAACGACTCTCTGTTGCGCTGAGTCGGCATCGCTCACCAGGTCGACCGGCTCCAATGCGGCTTCTGTATCGCCAGTCAATTCGAGACCGGCCAACTGTCGAAGCAACTTGGTTTCTTGCCTATCGACGTCTCGATAGAGGTCGATCGGCTCACCAGCAAAGTTGCCGATGGTCAGGATTCGTTTGGTCTCGAGACGGGCGGCTGGGCCAACCCTAGACGCGATGTACTCGAGCATGGCAAGTGGCACGAAATCAGCACCCGGTGTAAAGCTCGAGAGAATCATCCGAGCGTCAAGCTTGACCCCATAGGCGTCTTCAATCGCATCCATGAGTCCTGGATTCACGCGCGGTGAACCAATCAGGCGAATCTCGAAGTCGTCGGTCTTGCGATCCAACTCCGCTTGCCACAAAACGATCGGAAGCGAAAGATCGAATCCGTCATGCTCCAAATTCACCAAGCCTGCGGCTAGCGCAAGCGCCTGAACACCGAACTGCGTGTCGAGGTTGTCCGCTCGGGATCGAATGCGTTTGGCTGCTGAATAGGACCTAGAAAAAGCGAGCGGGTCACGAAAAAGGTTCGACAACACGGCTGTGCGAATTGACGACAGCTGGGCGAGCCCGCTGGGATGAGCGCGCTCTAGATCGATCTGACCAATCGAGTTCGGCTCAAAGTTCAAAAGTGGATTGGCAAAGCCGATGGCGCGGATTTGCCGCAACCAGACTTGCCAGTCGATGCCTTGACTCTCTTCGCGATCCACGCCTAAAGACTAACTTTCGAGCGGGCTTTGGGCTCGGAGGCTTGGCTGCGGGGCGGTATATTTGGCACGTGTTGCCCAACTCGTGTGAATCGAGTTTAGGCCCCGTAGCTCAGTGGATAGAGCAGAGGTTTCCTAAACCTTGTGTCGTAGGTTCGATTCCTATCGGGGCCACAGCGATGCGACACCCGATAGGCCTCGAGCCAGACTGCTTAGCTGACGCGAACGCCCTGCTTAGCGGCAAAGTCCTGGTCGGTCTGGGTCAGATAGATGATTCCCTCGACGAGAGAAACGATGGCCGGGATGTATGTCCAGCAGAGCAGGATGTAGACGACACCGAGTCCGGCCTTGTTCAGGTAAAACTTGTGAACACCGACGCCACCGAGCAAGATTGCCAGGATTCCGGCGGTTACACGCGACTTAACCTTGGCGTATGGGTTGACCTGTGGCTGAGCGCTAGCACCTGGAGCACTTGCTTGTTGTGCCGCAACCGGGTGTCCGCACTGCGGGCAAGCCGCTGCCATCGGGCTTACTGCGTTTCCGCAGTGTGCACAGAAGTTTCCTGCCATTTTTTCTCCTATTCAAATTTGAACGGAGCTCTCCCCATTCATGCATTTAGGTTAGCCCCTAAGCCGCATTTGGTAACGCCAAAAACTCATCCCATTCTGGCTCAAAGCGCTCGGCTCCTCTGACCGTCCAAGCTAATCCCTGCGGCATCCGCGGCTGACTTCTAAGTTCCCAGCCGAGTTCAGACAAGGTTTTGTCGCTCTTGGTGTTGTTGCACTTCAAGCAGCATGCCACCAGGTTCTCCCAGGTGTCTTTGCCGCCGCGAGACTTTGGCTGAACGTGATCGACCGTGTTTGCGGCCTTCTGGCAATAGACGCATCGAAAACCGTCTCTCCTGAGCACTCCCCGACGCGACACAGGCACCGAACGGGTGCTTGGGATGCGCACATAGCGCTGCAACAAAATCACAGAAGGTAAGGCATATTCGTCGGAAGCGCTGTGCACCAACTTTTCACCCGAACCGGCCAGCACGGTGGCCTTTTGATTGAGCACCAGTATCAGTGCTCGCTTGAATGACACAACTGCAAGCGGTTCATACCCCGCATTTAGCACCAGTGTGCGCATAACTTTTCCTTTCGAAATCACCCAGACGGCTTCCGGGTTTTCGGTAGGTGCAACTCGTCTTAAACAAAAAACGCGCCACCAAACATGGTGACGCGCTAGCTTGCTCCTTGGCAGGACTGATGGGGATGACGCATCCGATAGACATGCTTGGCGGGCAAACTAAACAATGACATCATCTCCTCCCTTCAAGTGGTTGAGGTGCACTTGGAGTCAGGTTAGAACTATCGACGCAAATTACCTGCAAAGAAACGCCGAACTTTTGGTGTCGTTTTGGTTGCAGAAAACACGGATTAGCTGTGCTCGGTGCCGCTTAAGCCAACCTTTGAGGCTATCCGTCGATCCCAAGTCGCACGAAGAAAATGTTGCTCGTGTAGATCGTTGCTAGCTTGACGTGGTCTCCGGGGCGAGGTGCGTGATAGAAATTTCCGTTGCCGGCATAGATGCCATCGTGGCTCAAGTCGTTGAACACCACGAGATCGCCAGGCAGAGCATCCTCGGGTTTGATGATTTTGCCCAGGCGAGCCTGGCCATGCACCGAGTGCGGCAGGGCGATGCCGAACTGAGCAAAGACATAAGCAACATAACCAGAACAGTCGAATGCAGCCGGGCTGTCTCCACCGAACACATAAGGGACACCAACGTATTTGTTGGCCACCTTCATGACCTGCGCGGTGTCATATTTGGGGTAAGGCGGATTTAGCAAGAAATCGGCAGCGGTAGGGCCGCTCCAACCGCGGGCCGCCGCGAGCGTTTGCTGGCGCAAAAGCTCGTTAGCGCTAATCGTCTTATAGGTCGAACGCGAATATTTTTCGGAGTTCACAGCAACAACCGTGAGGTTCTGAGTGTCTGGATTGCTCGCAATTTGGGCTGCGTCTGTAGTAATCAAGCGGGTCATGGCAGCTAGATCGGGGCTCATCGCATAGGCCGGCAAAGCTGCGGTTGCCAATAGTCCGGCAGCAACCGACATCGTTGCGAAATTCTTAAGAGGACGAATTCGCTCTGTTCGAGTTAGCGCGATTGCAGGAACCACAGCGCCGTTGATGTGCTGGGCTTCAGCGTTGGCCCCGAGCATTTCAGCCTGAGTCACGCGTGCGAGCTTGCGCTCTGCCTTGCGAGCAAGACGAGCGGCTTTCGCGCGCTGAGATTGCTCGACCGAGCTACGACTGCGCAGTTCGAACTGCTCGAAGAAATTAATCTTCACGTCGGCACGGCGGCGACCACTGGGCTTTTGAGCCAAGGCAAACCTCCAAGTTTCGGTGAAAATACCCTGCATCGATTCTTTAGTTGCCCCGAACTGCAGATAATGAAACCATTCGAAGCCGGCCGTCACTCAGGTTTGTGAGAGACGACATTTCAAGTTTAGCCGATTGATGGTTTTAAGCCTCGACAAAGATGTGGGCTGCAAGGTCGTGGTCGAGCGCGACTCCTTCATCCCGATTTTCAAGACAGACCAGGATGCGCCCGTCTTGATGGCTCGCGGTGAAAACCGATCCCGGAATCAAGCCTGCAACTCGCATTTCGGTTAGGAACTCTGGATCAATCTGGATCGGCTCGGCGATTCGACGCAGAACCAGCCCGTGGGCCGAGCCTGTGGCTAGCAGTTTGCTCGGAAGTGAAACGACACCATCAGCAAATGCCGGGTTCGACTTATAGCCGAGTTCATCCAGGCCAGGTATCGGATTTCCGTAAGGCGAAAGTTCGGGGGTTGAAATCAACGAAAGGATCTTGCGTTCAACCTGCTCACTCATCACGTGCTCCCAGCGGCAAGCTTCGTCGTGCAAAAACTCCCACTCGAGTCCGATCACATCGGCAAGCAGCCGTTCGGCAAGGCGATGCTTTCGCATGACTCTCGTTGCCTCCAGCCGCCCTTTCACCGTCAGCTCGAGATGCCGATCGTCACTCACTATAACTAAGCCATCACGAGACATACGGTTGACGGTTTCTGAGACGGTCGGGCCGGATTGAGCCAAGCGCTCGCTTATTCGAGCACGAAGAGCGATTTGACCCTCCTCTTCAAGCTCGAGAATTGTGCGCAGATACATCTCGGTCGTATCGATTAGATCGGTCATGGTCACCTCCCGCCATTGTCTTTCCCTATTATCGCCGAGCCACAATGAGTTTTAGGCTCGGTAAACTTGTTCAATGCCAGAAATCCAAATCCCAGCAAATCTGCTTCCAGTCGACGGCCGTTTCGGTTGTGGCCCTTCGAGAGTTCGTCAGGCTCAACTAGACGCCTTCGCGGTCGAGGGAGCAAAACTCATGGGAACTTCTCACCGCCAAGCCCCGGTGAAAAATCTGGTGAACCGAGTCCAGACGGGGCTATTGAGCCTGTTTCACAATCCAGCCGGCTATGAGATTGTTCTGGGCAACGGCGGCTCGACTGCGTTCTGGGATGCGGCAGCCTTTTCGCTAGTTGAGAAAAAGGCACAAAACCTGGTTCACGGAGAGTTTGGGGCAAAGTTTGCTACCGCGCTTACCAACCCGTGGCTGGAAAAGCCAACTGTCATCAACGGCACGCCTGGTTCGAGGCTTGAACTCGTAGCCGAAGCCGGTGTCGACTCTTATGCCTATGCCCAGAACGAAACATCAACGGGTGTAGTGACTCCGGTCGCTCGCGTTGCGGGCGCGGATGTCGGTGCGCTGCACTTCACTGATGCAACCTCGGCTGCCGGCGGCATTGACTTCGATCCTCTGCAGACCGATGTCTATTACTTCGCCCCGCAGAAAAACTTTGCTTCTGATGGTGGTCTATGGTTCGCCCTTATGTCACCTGCGGCTATCGAACGTGCCGAGAAAATCGCGGCCAGCGACCGCTACATTCCAGAATTTTTGAGCGTGAAAACGGCGATCGACAACTCTCGCTTGAACCAAACTCTTAACACTCCCGCGATTGCAACGCTCTTCCTTCTCGCCGAGCAGGTCGACTGGTTGAACGCAAACGGAGGTTTGGGTTGGGCACATGAGCGCACTAAAGCCGCCTCTAGCCACCTGTATGCCTGGGCCGAAGCATCCGAGTTTGCAACCCCATTCGTGGCTGACCCAGAGCACCGTTCGCAAGTTGTTGTGACGATTGACTTTCACGAATCGGTGGACGCTGCCACGGTTGCTAAGGTGCTTCGAAGCAACGGGATTGTCGACGTTGAGCCCTATCGCAAGCTCGGTCGCAACCAGCTGCGCGTCGCCACCTTTGCAGCCACCGACCTTTCAGAGGTGCAGCAACTCACAGCGGCTATCGACTATGTGGTTGGGCAACTTAGTTAGTCATGAAACTTATTGTCAACGAGGATGAACGCAAACCGGATCCCGAACCGGTCAAGGTAAACGCTCGCCTTGCTGTGATTGTCGGCCTTGTGCTGTGGATCTTAGTTTTTGCGGTTTTTGTCATTTTTCCGGCGACGGTTCCTGCGGCCAAACCTTGGTGGCCTTGGACCTGCGTCGTCGGAATCTTGCTCGGAATCTACGCCCTGTTCAGGGTCCGTAAGGGCTGACTCTTCTTCAACTTCGAGGGAAGTTTCATCGTCATCGAGCACTTCGAATTCCTGCTCTTCTGCGTCATCTAGCGAGTCGGATTCTTCGTCTTCAAAATCATCGTCGGCTTCAAGATCGGCACCCTCTGCCTCAGCAAGCTCGGCCGCCTCGGCCGCAGCCTGCGCCTCGAGTTCTGCTTGCAAAGCCTTCCAGTCGGCCAAACGTTCAGCCCAAGGCACCCAGGCTGGAGCCAGAAGCGAATCCTCGCCCGGCAAGAGCAAAACTTCGCTGATGGTGGGGGCTTGCTTGCTCGGCGCGAAAAGCGTTACCGACCAGCGCCAACCCTGGTAGCCCTTGAGCCTGGCAGAGAAAAGGTATGTGAAGGTCGAGTCGCCTTCATCCAAGGTTTCTAAGTAGTCACCGACCGAAGCCGCATCGGTAGCATCGACCGCGGCCGATTTTGCTAGCTCGACCAGGTCTTGAGTTGAGGGCTTAGTCATCCAGCTCGTCGGCGACCTTGCGCAGAAGTGCGGCAATCTTGGCGGCATGGCCAGGTTCGGGTTGCTTGCCACGGTTTAGACCGGCACCGAGGTTGTCAAGCAGACGGATCAAATCTTGAACGATTACAGCCATCTCGTCGGCCGGCTTGCGCGAGCGTCGAGCGAGGCTGACGGGTGCTTCAAGAACGCGAACGGATGTTGCCTGCGGGCCACGCTTGCCGTCGAAAAGACTGAACTCCACTCGAGTTCCGGGGCGAACCGAAAGGGTGCCGGTAGGGAGTGCACTAACGTGCAGGTAAACCTCATCGCCCTCATCGGATGCGATGAAGCCGAAACCCTTAGCGTCGTCATAGAACTTCACTTTGCCAGTTGGCATGACTACCTCTTTCAAATAACCAGCCATTAGTTTACCTGTCGGCAGTGACAGCGCTGCGGGTATCCTAGAAGGATGGCTAAAACAAAGAAGACCGAAATTCCACCGGTTCCGAGAATCGAAAGTCTGCTCGCCTATATGGCCGTCGGCGTCATCGGTTTCTCGATTTTGATCATCGGAGTTCTGCTGGTTGCCTACGCAACCGGAGTAAAAACTCTGCCAACGTTGCTTCCACTCTTGCCGTTCATTGGGCTGCCAATCGGAATGCTTCTAATCATCGCTCTAGTGATCGTCGGCGTGATTCGTCGAAGCAAAGAAGCGAACAAAAACCAGTGAGCGATGTTCTTGGGTTAGCCCAGAGTCTTCGAAAGCTCAGCGATGACGAACTCGCCGATCTTTGTCGACGTTGCCTTGTGCAGTCCATTCATCTAAAAGATTTTTTTGACCTAGCCGAGCAGCTTCTTGCACAGCGCTCGGTTCAGGCCTGGCTAGCTAGCCAGAATCGGGCAACTCTCACGGCCCTCGTCGACCAAAAATCGACGCCCGCCGCGTCGGATCCGATGTTTGCCGTACTTGCTCGGCGTTACCAGACCGACCCGAAAAGCCTCGGCGACGGTTTTGCCGCGCTAGTGCACGGTGGAACATCCAACTTGAAAATGGCTGAAGTTGCACCGAACTCAGTCGAGCAACGGGCTGACTCGAAGATTGACGAATACGAAGCCAAGGATGCCGGCATCCGTGGTTTTCTTGCGATTCAAGCCTTGACCGAGTTTGTCTATGAGCTTGAGCACAAATATCTCTCGGAGGTTGGCAAAGCAGGTCTGGCACTGCCTGATGTAAAACGTTTCGCCGGTCTTTTAGGTATCGAAAGGGATCAGGTTCGAGACCTTTGGGAACTTGCTCACGCCAACAACCTCGTGTCGGTTCAGGAATCTCGGTGGGTGCTCGGTGGCATGGCAGGGGTTTGGCTCGAATCGAAGGTTAACGAGCGGTGGAAATTTTCCGTGGATGCCTGGCTAAAGCTTCTCGGGAGCAGTTCGGGGCTAGAACTCGCCCAACAATTGGTATCGGGCGAACGCAGAACTTTTGCCGAACTTTTAGGTGATGTTTATCCACTCGCCGATTCGACGCCTGGCTCACGAGGTGCGAAATTGGCGGCACACGCTGAACTCCTCGGGCTAACTTCAAAGGGGCGGCTGCAGCCGTGGCTATGTTCGGCACTAGCGCAAGATTCGGCAGCCGCACAGCTAGCGATCAACAAGTTCTTTCCGAAGCACCAAGACCGCGTAATTCTGCAAGCCGACCTATCAGTAGTTGCTCCTGGGCCACTCGACGAGAGCACCGAGAATGAACTTCGAGAATTTGTCGAGGCCGATTCGATTGGCCTGGCCGCTCACTTCAGAATCAGCGCACTCAGCGTCAGCTATGCCCTCGAGCGCGGGCACTCGGTTCAGCAGATCCGCGAAACACTTCTTCGAATTTCACAACAAGCCCTGCCTCAGCCCGTTGAATATCTACTCAACGACGTTTCGAAGCGCTTCGGACGCATCAAGGTGATTGCCGACGAAAGCACCGGGGGTTGCTTCATCCGAGTAAATGAGCCGACATTGGCCATCGAACTGGTCAACGATCTAAGGCATCGAATCATCGCACTAAGGCAGCTAGAGCCCGAACTGCTCTATTCGAAATATTCCGTTGATGTTGTCTATTTCACTTTGCGCGACTTTGGGCATCTTGCCGTTCGATCGACAGCCGATGGCACAGTCATCCCGCCCTTGAAACTAAGCCAGCGCATAGGATCTGCACCAAAACCAGCTGCCATCGAGGCGATGATTCTGAGGCTTCGTGGCTCGGAACTGAAGGCTGCCGAAGGAGACGACGAATCAAAACTTCGGCAGTTGCAGCTGGCAATAAAGAACAAAGCTTCGGTCCGTGTGATTTACAGCGGCAAGGATGCAGTGCAATACGAGTTTCTGCTCGAGCCAGTTGGAGTAGCGAACGGGCGACTACGAGCCCGCGACCGAAAGGCCGACATTGAGCGAACTCTTCCACTTGCTAACATTCTGAGCCTGGAACTGATTTAGGAGCCATTCAATGTCACAGGGGCGAATAGGCTAAAAGGATGACTGGTCCACTAATTGTTCAGAGCGATAAAACCGCTTTGCTCGAAGTGGCGCACCCAGATGCTATTGATGCCCGCCACGATCTTGCAGTTTTTGCCGAACTCGAACGTGCACCGGAGCATATTCACACCTACAGAATCACCAAGCTGGGGCTCTGGAACGCGCGTGCAGCGGGCCATGACTCGGAATTCGTGCTGGGCGTTCTCGACCGCTATGCAAAGTTCGCAATTCCAACTTCGGTTCGAACTGACATCGAACAAACGATGGACCGCTACGGCCGTCTGGTCATTCAACGCGGGCAAGACGGGCTGCTCGAGCTAGTCAGCGATTCGCCAGCCATCCTGCTCGAGGCAGCGCGACACCGCAAAATGCATGAGCTACTTGGCGGGCGATTGAGCGACACCTCGTTTCGCATCCAAGACTGGGCCAGAGGTGCCGTCAAGCAAGAACTCTTAAAACTCGGATGGCCAGCCGAGGACCTGGCAGGATACGCCGAGGGCACGCCCCACGAGATTTCGCTCAATGAGTCTGGATGGGGTATCCGCGACTATCAAAAGACGGCTGTCGAAAAGTTTTGGCAGGGCGGCTCTGGAGTGGTTGTGCTTCCCTGTGGCGCTGGAAAAACCATCGTCGGCGCTGCGGCAATGACGGTTGCCAAGACCAACACTTTGATACTGGTCACCAACACGGTTTCGGCGCGCCAGTGGAAAACCGAACTGCTCAAGCGCACAACACTAACCGAAGAAGAAATCGGCGAATATTCTGGCTCGGTCAAAGAGGTTCGTCCCGTTACCATCGCGACCTATCAAATTCTGACTACCAAACGAAAAAGCGAGTATGCCCACCTCGCCCTTCTCGATGCAAACGACTGGGGGCTAATCGTTTATGACGAGGTTCACCTCCTTCCGGCGCCAATATTCAAAATGACTGCAGACCTGCAAGCTCGACGTCGACTCGGCCTAACCGCAACTCTTGTGCGCGAAGACGGCAAAGAGGGAGATGTATTTTCGCTTATCGGCCCCAAGCGATTTGACGCGCCATGGAAAGAAATCGAAGCCCAGGGTTACATAGCCCCTGCGGCCTGCTTCGAAGTTCGGGTTGACCTCGGTGACGAAGAGCGCCTCGACTACGCAATGTCGAGCCAAGACGAGCGTTATCGCCTGGCCGCCACGAGCCCAATCAAGATTCCGGTCATGAGAAGGTTGCTCGAACGTCACAGTGGCGAACCAACGCTGGTGATCGGTCAATATCTCGACCAGATATATGCAGTAGCCGATGCTCTCGGCGTGCCTTTTATCACCGGCGAAACTCCTGTTGACGAGCGCGAGCGCCTATTCGAGCTGTTCCGAACCGGAGCTTTGAACACCTTGGTAGTTTCAAAGGTGGCTAATTTTTCGATCGACCTGCCTGAAGCGTCGGTGGCGATTCAAATTTCCGGCTCTTACGGTTCCAGACAAGAAGAAGCCCAGCGCCTTGGCCGGCTTCTCAGACCAAAACACGACGCACGCAAAGCGTCATTTTATACCATCATCGCCCGCGACACTGTCGACCAAGAATTCGCTCAAAACCGACAGCGTTTCTTAGCCGAGCAGGGCTACAGTTACGAGATTCTCGACGCCGACCAGCTTTGATCAAGCTCGGCTGACGCCAACAGAGTCTTTCGATGAATCACACCCAACAATCTCTCTGTGGTCTCTAAGGTGGTTCTCAGCAAACACTCAGGAACTCAACGGATGCTGTGACTATGGCAAGCGACCCCATCAAAGTACTCGTCGTAGACGACGAGCCAAACATCAGAGATCTTCTCAGCACTAGTCTCAAATTCAATGGTTTCTCGGTCTATGCGGTTGGCAACGGAAACGATGCCGTGGTTGCCGCCGAAAAGGGTCATCCAGACATAATTCTTCTCGACGTGATGCTGCCCGACATGAGCGGCTTCGCCGTAACTAAAAAACTCCGCTCGATGTCAATCGACGTTCCAGTTCTTTTTCTCACGGCCCGCGATGAAACGGCCGACAAGGTCACCGGACTAACAGTCGGCGGTGACGATTACCTCACCAAGCCGTTTAGCCTCGACGAAGTTATCGCGCGCATCCAAGCAATTTTGCGACGAACTCAAAAAGCCGATGTCGAACAGAGCGTGCTCGAAGTCGGCGAAATCATAATGAATGAAGACGCTCACGAGGTTTTCGTCAACGGTGAGATGGTTGACTTCTCCCCCACCGAATACAAGCTCCTCCGATTCTTGATGTCGAATGCAAACCGAGTTTTGACCAAGGCGCAGATTCTCGATCACGTTTGGGAGTATGACTTCGGAGGCGAAATGGGAATCGTGGAGTCGTATGTGAGCTACCTGCGCAAAAAGCTCGACCCACTAACCAAAGAGCCCGTAATCGTCACCAAGCGCGGCGTCGGCTACATGTATAAGACACCAAAAAAAGAGAAATAGAACTTGGGCTCGAAAGTAAACGGAATTTGGGAACGCATTTCGCTGCGTTCCAAGCTGACCGCACTTTCGATGACCCTAATCGGTGTGCTTTTGGTAGTTTCGAGCCTCGGAACGATCGCGCTATTGCGAACCTACCTCCAGCAATCCCAGGATTCGATTCTTGTTTCGACTGCCACCGTCATGCGGACCGAAAATCCGATTCTCGTCGATGCCAGATTAGCCACCGGACAACTGCAACTACCTAACCTTCCAACTGACTACTACATCGCCTATCTCGATGACTCTGGCAGAATCCTTCTGGCCCTAGCCGCCTCGACTAATTCCGGTGGCCAACTACCCAACGTGACGAACTTTGACATCGGATCGGTGTTAGCAACCGGAGGCGTGCCGTTCGAAGTCGACCTCAATGGTGTCGTTCAACCGGACAACGACGGCCGGGGTTGGCGAATCGTCGCGGTTCCGATGGCTAATCTCCCAGGCTCACTTGTGGTTGCACTCCCAACCGACCTAAACAACGGACTCGTCAAGCAGTACCGAGCAATTGGTCTGAGTTTCGGAGCGGCTCTTCTTCTGCTCAGTGGCCTCAGCATCTGGCTCACCATCTCACGCGCACTTCGCCCACTCAAAGAAGTTGAACGCACTGCCGCTGCTGTTGCAAATGGCGAAACCGATCAACGCTTGATGCAACTCGAGGGAACCACCGAGATGGCCCGCGTGAATCGATCGCTAAACACGATGCTGGACTCAATTGACCAGGCTCTGAGTGACCGAGGCAAAACTGTCGACCAGATGAGGCGATTTCTAGCCGATGCCAGCCACGAGCTTCGCACCCCACTCGTTTCGGTGAGGGGCTACGCCGAGCTGTATCGCATGGGTGCGCTCCAAGATAAAGCTTCACTCGACGACGCGATCGGCCGCATCGAATCCGAAGCTATTCGCATGACTTCCCTAGTTGAAAACTTGCTCGCACTCGCCAGAATCGATGAAGATCAGCCGCTGGTCAAAACTCCGACGAACATGGTGAGCGTTTGTCTAGATGCCGCCAAGGATGTTTCGGTTGCAGGGTTCAAGCGAAGCATCCGTGTGGTGGACATGTCTGGCAAAGAACTTGCCAAGGATGCCGAGGTCACAATCAACGCGGAAACCAACGCTATGCGACAGGTTTTGATCAACCTCTTGGCTAACGCAAGCCGGTTCTCGCCGGAAGACCGAGAGGTCGAGGTTGCACTCGGGACACAAGAAGAAAAATTCATTCTCGAGGTTCGAGATCACGGCGAAGGCATCCCAGAGCCGGTTCGTGAAAAGGTTTTTGAGCGCTTTTATAGAGCGGATACATCCCGCAACCGAGAGACCGGAGGCAGCGGTCTCGGCCTCTCGATCTGCAAGGCTCTCATAAACGGCCATGGTGGCGAAATCACGGCTGGCGAGACTCCGGGCGGCGGCACCACCATCCGAGTTGTATTGCCAGCCTAAAAAAGTTATCCACAGGTTTAATCTTCTAGCGCGAAGTTCGCCAAAAATGCCTAAAACTATCGGCATGACACATTTTCAAGTTGACAGCCAGCAGGTGTTGGCAGCGAACGCAACCATCCAATCCACCATCGGTCGACTAAAGAGCGAAATCGATACTTTGCACAGCCAGCTACAAGGACTCCAGTCCTCGTGGCAGGGGGTGGCTGCAAACTCGTTTCAGGAACTAGTCGCACGCTGGCGCATCACCGAGAGCAGCGTGCAGGATCAGCTCGCTCAGATCGGTCAAGCGCTTTCGGTGGCCGCCACCCAATATGCAGAGGTTGAAGCTGCCAACTTGAGGCTTTTTGTTTGAAGCCACCTATTCAAACAAAAAGAAGGGGCGAGACTTAGCGGTCTCGCCCCTATTCCTTTTTTGCTGACTAGAAGTCCATTCCTCCGGCCGGAGCAGCAGGTGCTGCGGCTGGTTCTGGCTTCTCGGCAACTACCGCTTCGGTGGTCAGGAACAAACCTGCGATCGAAGCAGCGTTCTGCAAAGCAGAGCGAGTCACCTTGACTGGGTCGTTGATGCCAGCCTTGAGCATGTCAACATACTCTCCGGTTGCAGCGTTGAGACCCTGACCGGCAGGTAGCGAGGCCACCTTCTCGGCGACAACGCCTGGCTCGAGACCAGCGTTGAGTGCGATCTGCTTCAGTGGAGCCGAGATGGCAACACGAACGATGTTCGCACCGGTAGCTTCGTCTCCAGCCAGCTCAAGCTTGGCAAACGCAGCGTTTCCGGCCTGAATCAGGGCAACACCACCACCTGCGACGATGCCCTCTTCGACAGCAGCCTTGGCGTTGCGAACTGCGTCTTCGATGCGGTGCTTGCGCTCCTTAAGTTCAACCTCGGTTGCGGCACCGGCCTTGATCACTGCAACACCGCCGGCAAGCTTGGCCAGACGCTCCTGCAGTTTCTCGCGGTCATAGTCGCTGTCGGTGTTGTCGATTTCTTTTCGGATCTGCTCGACGCGGCCCTTGATGGCAGCCTCGTCACCTGCGCCTTCGACGATCGTGGTCTCATCCTTGGTGATGACAACCTTGCGTGCGCGGCCCAATAGGTCGAGGGTTGCGGTCTCGAGACGAAGGCCAATCTCTTCTGAGATAACCTGTCCGCCAGTAAGAATCGCGATGTCTTGAAGCATGGCCTTGCGGCGGTCACCGAATCCAGGTGCCTTGACGGCAACCGACTTGAAGATTCCGCGAATCTTGTTCAAGACCAGGGTAGTGAGAGCTTCGCCTTCGATGTCTTCTGCAATCAGAAGCAGTGGCTTGCCGGTCTGGATGACCTTCTCAACAACCGGGAGTAGGTCTTTCATGCTCGAGACCTTTGAGTTCACGATCAACACGTATGCGTCTTCGAGAACTGCCTCTTGGCGGTCTGGGTCGGTGACGAAATATCCCGAGATGTAACCCTTGTCGAAGCGCATACCTTCGGTGAGCTGGAGCTCGATGCCGAAGGTGTTTGACTCTTCAACGGTTACAACACCTTCGCGGCCGACCTTGTCGATCGCCTCGGCGATGAGTTCACCGATTTGGCTGTCGCCTGCGGAGATCGACGCGGTAGCAGCAATCTGCTCTTTCGAGTCGACTGGCTTTGCGTGAGCAAAAAGTTGCTCAATAACGGCGGCGACCGCCTTGTCGATTCCGCGCTTGAGCGAAATCGGGTCTGCGCCGGCGGCAACGTTGCGAAGTCCTTCGCGAACGAGCGCTTGAGCAAGAACGGTTGCAGTGGTGGTTCCGTCACCCGCGACATCGTCGGTCTTCTTGGCAACTTCTTTCACCAGTTCAGCACCGATGCGCTCGAACGGGTCTTCTAGCTCGATCTCCTTAGCGATCGAAACGCCGTCGTTCGTGATGGTGGGTGCGCCCCACTTCTTTTCGAGAACGACGTTGCGTCCGCGTGGACCGAGGGTCACTTTGACGGTGTCGGCGAGGATGTTCAAGCCGCGCTCTAGGCCGCGACGAGCTTCCTCATTGAAAGTAATGATCTTTGCCATTTTTGGATTCTCCGATGGTTCAGAATTGTGGTTTGTTAGCACTCTAGATGTTTGAGTGCTAACCCCATTTTGGCACTCTCACCCCGAGAGTGCAAGCCGTGTCCGCTAGTTGTGAACATCTCAGGGCGAAGTCGATGCTCGCTGGCGCGCATGCTGGGCGACCTACCAGCATGCAAGCCTGTGCGCGAGCCTGGCGACTAACCGGTCCGCTTGCCGCGCATCCGAAGTTAAAAAGAAAACCGCCCCACAGTAGCGGGGCGGAATCTTTGCTTGAAACTTAGCCTAGAACGATGACCTTGTCGGCCTGAGGGCCCTTGTCTCCAGCCTTGATCTCAAATTCAACCTTCTGGTTCTCTCTGAGTTCTTTGTAGCCTTCAGACTGGATAGCTGACCAGTGCACGAAAACTTCGGCACCGCCATCTTCGGTAATGAATCCATAGCCCTTTTCGGCGTTGAACCACTTCACGGTTCCTGTTGCCATTGCATACTCCTGTTGCCTAACTAAATCACCAATGGCAACGCCACCGACGAGTCGCATAGAAACACGAAGTTGCTATGTGAGATCGCGTGCGAACGCATTCTCTTCTCGACCTTCCTAACCCTATTGCCCCAAAGGGCTCTATGGATAGGGGTAATTGGAAATAATTCGAAGGGTTTATCAAGGTGTTATACGCACAAAGCAGCCAAAAAGAGGATGCCCAAGCCGTCGAACATACCGGAAAACTCCGTATCGACTGCGCCGCAGCCACGCTCTACTTGTAGTCGTCGCCCAAAACTACGGTGATTGGGTCGGCATATTGACCAGAAACTTCAACCGAATACTTGCCCAAAGTCTTGACCAGAGTCTTGGTTGCAGCATCGAAATCTTTGCTGGTGATATAGATTTTGGTCTCAGCAAGTGGCGTAGCTGGGTTCAAGTTATCGGCTGTGATCACGTTCCATCCCGCATCCAGCAGTTCGTGGGCAACCTTGGAGGCCAGCCCAACTTGACTCGTTCCGTCGAGAACAGTGACCGGAGTCGACTTTACGCTCGATGTTGCTACCGGGCTCGGATCGATCAAGTCGGCTGGGTTGATGACCACGCTGCCATCAGCTATTCGCAATCCGAATAGTGCAACAAAACCAAAAATGGCAGCCACAGCCATGATGCGCAGAAACTCAAGGACTCGATCGCGCTTGGTGCGTCGAGCCCTATGCCGGCCACCGTGAGGCGGCGCGGAATCGAACTCGTCGGATGGGAACTTTTGCGACATCAACTCTGCTTAGAAAAAGTGACCGCTGTTGCGGTACTTAATATTAGGCACGAAGAGTTCCGAAGAGAGGCACCCGTGGAATACGAAGTCAACAAAGACGAAAATCAGTGGCGAGAAGAGTTGAGCGAGTTCGAGTATCACGTACTTCGTGAAGCCGGAACCGAACGTGCCTGGACCGGCGAGCTCCTCGAAGAAGGGCGCACCGGTATCTACTCGTGCAAAGGATGTGGTGCGGAGCTGTTTCGTTCAAATGCCAAATTTGACTCGCACTGTGGCTGGCCATCCTTTTATGAACCGCGCGAGGGCGATGCCGTCGAACTGATCGAAGACCGAAGCCACGGAATGGTACGCACCGAAGTGCGCTGCGCAAAATGCGGGTGCCACCTAGGCCACGTTTTCGAAGATGCCCCGCAGACTCCAACCGGCGATCGTTACTGCATCAACTCGGTGAGCATCACCTTCACCGAACTTTCAGCTGAATAAGAAAATCGGGCACCCGAAGGTGCCCGATTCAGAGCCGACTAGGGGACTTGAACCCCTAACCCCCGCATTACAAGTGCGGTGCGCTACCAATTGCGCCAAGTCGGCATGTCTGAAATATTAGCCGTTCCAGACCGAGGCTACCCACTGCTCAAAGCGGGCTGGGTTAGCCATTTCTTCGGTAGTGCCGCTATAACGCTGATCCTTCACCACGATGAACGGGGTGCTGTCAACCTTCAGCCCAGTGTTTTGCCACTCAGCACCAAGATGCTTGCTGGTCGTCGCTGTCACCCAGTCGGTGAAAGTCTTGTCGTTGACGCACTTTTCAATTTTGGCCAGGTCGGTTGCGCCAATCTGTTGGGCATAGGCGACCAGAGCATCATTTTCAGGTCCGGCAGTGCCTTCAACTGGCTGATTAGCAAACAAAACATTATTGAACTTCATGAACGAATTCGGCGAGTATTCGGCAACACACACGGCAGCGTTTGCGGCTCTGCTCGAGAACGCGTTAGGCGATTGACCGTCAAGGAACGAGATTGGGTGGTACTCAATTGTCCAATCTCCAGCCGCGACTTTGCTCTCGATTAGAGCACCGTTCGGAATATCAAAGGCCTGACAGAACGGACATTGATAGTCGAGAAAAATCTGGATGTTTGGAACATCCTCGGTCGTTGGTTTCACGTCGGGAGTAAAAGCCTTGAGGTCCTTGCCAACCTTGATGCCGCCCTCGAAAATCATGTTCGTTGGTGAGACCGATGGTGTTGGTGCATTAGAAACCACGGCGAACCCAATCAAACCGCCAAGGATGAGCACGGCAGCGGTGATCCCTGCAATAAAGCCATAGCGGCGACGAGCCTCGCTCTTCTTGTGAGCTTCGCGGATTTCACGAGCTTTCGCTCGAGCGGCGTCACGCTGAGCCGAACGGGTGTCACGACCTGGGTTCTGTGCCATGAATGTGTTCCTTAGGTTTGGTCACGAAATAGCGACAATGAGCAGGCCTCTAGTCTAAAAGACATCTCGCTAATGCCATAATGGAGTAACCCTTCACCGCCGGTGTTTGGGCTCTATCACTACGGATCGTCCGGCACGTACCTGCCGGTGAGGAGAAAAATCATGGCATCAGTGTCATTCAGAAAGGCAACTCGCCTTTACCCGGGCGGTACTCGTCCGGCCGTTGACCAAATGGAACTCGAAATCGCCGACGGCGAATTCTTGGTTCTAGTTGGCCCATCGGGTTGTGGAAAGTCGACTACCCTGCGCATGCTGGCTGGTCTAGAAGAAGTTAACGAAGGCGACATCTTTATTGGTGACCGCAACGTTACTGACGTTCCACCAAAAGACCGCGACATCGCAATGGTCTTCCAGAACTATGCTCTCTACCCACACATGACCGTGGCCGAGAACATGGGCTTCGCTCTCAAGATCGCTGGAGTAAGCAAAGAAGAGCGTGCCGAGCGCGTTCTTGAAGCCGCCAAACTACTCGACCTCGAGCCATACCTAGCTCGCAAGCCAAAGGCCCTATCGGGCGGTCAGCGTCAGCGTGTTGCTATGGGTCGAGCCATCGTTCGTAAGCCTCAGGTGTTCCTCATGGACGAGCCGCTGTCGAACCTCGACGCCAAGCTCCGCGTTCAGACACGTACCCAGATCGCTTCGCTTCAGCGTCGCCTCGGAGTCACCACCGTCTATGTGACCCACGACCAAGTTGAAGCTATGACCATGGGTGACCGCGTTGCAGTGCTAAAGGACGGTCTGCTGCAGCAGGTCGATACTCCACGCAACCTATACGAGCGTCCAGTCAACGTGTTCGTTGCCGGCTTCATCGGCTCACCTGCCATGAACCTGCTTCAGCTTCCAATCGTCGATGGCGGTGTCAAGTTCGGAAACCAGGTACTTCCTGTCGACCGCGCGATCCTCGCCAAGACGAAGGCTGCAGAGGTCACTGTTGGGCTCCGCCCAGAAGACCTCGCGATCAGCTCGCAGGGGCTTGAGGTCGAAGTTGACGTTGTCGAAGAACTCGGTGCCGACGCCTACCTCTACACCCACGGAACAGTCGGTGGAGCAGAGGCAGAGCTAGTTGCCCGCGTTGACGCCGTCAACCACCCAAAGCCAGGCGCACGTGTGTTCCTCTCGCCACAGGGCGGAATCACTCACTTGTTCGACGTCGAGTCGGGCAACCGCCTCAACTAGTAGCAAACGAAAACTACTAGTGGCTTCTGCACTAGACATTACGGCTGCCACGGTAGACCCAGCCCTGCTGGATCTACCGTGGCATTTGCCTTTGGAGGACTGGCCCGACGAGAACATCGCGTCGTTGCCAAAAGGTCTCTCGCGCCATACCGTGAGATTTGCGCACTTAAGCGGATACGTGATCGCGATAAAGGAAACCCTGGCTGATCTTGCAAAGCGCGAATACGAAATGTTGCGCAATCTCGGCAAGCTGGACGTTCCTTGTGTCGAACCTTTTGCAATCATCAATAACCGCACTGACAGTGCAGGCAACGAATTACCCTCGGTATTGATCACTCGCCACCTCAAGTTCTCGCTCCCCTACCGGGCGATGTGGTCACAGGGACTTCGGCCCGAAACGGCAACCCGCCTGGTCGACGCACTGGCCCTGCTACTCGTGCGACTTCACATCGCAGGCTTTTTCTGGGGAGACGTATCGCTTTCAAACACACTGTTCAGGCGCGATGCGGGATCTTTCGCCGCATACCTTGTTGATGCCGAAACCGGGCATCTGTATGACTCGGGACTCTCCAACGGTCAGCGTGAGAATGACCTAGAAATCGCCCGAGTCAACATCGCTGGCGAGTTGATGGACCTTGTGGCCAGCGGAAACGCGGCACCGGGGGTTGACCCGGTAGCGACATCCGAGCGCATCATGAAGAAATATCGTGAGCTTTGGGTTGAACTCACCGGAGCTGAGACTTTTGACCTAGCCGAAAAGTGGAAGATCAACCGTCGCATCAAGAGGCTCAATGAACTTGGTTTCGACATCGACGAAATGACGATACGCACCTCAGAAACCGGCTCACAGCTGAAGATTCAACCAAAGGTCGTGGATGCTGGGCATCATGCTCGACGCTTGATTCGCCTAACCGGTCTCGACGTCGAAGAAAATCAGGCGCGACGACTGCTCAATGACCTCGATGAATATCGTCGTGACAATCTGCGAGCCAGCGCCGACGAAGAGGTGCTTGCCCATGAGTGGCTGAGTAATGTCTTCGAGCCAGTCGTCCTCGCGATTCCGAAAGAGTTTTCAGGTCGACTAGAGCCCGCTGAGATTTTTCACCAGGTTCTAGAACACCGCTGGTATCTCTCGGAAAACGCCGGCAAAGATGTAACTCTGGCCGCAGCTGTTGATTCGTATGTGAAAACGGTTTTGGTTCACCGACGAGATGAAGAAGCGCTGATTACTCCAACTACAGGTTCAATCACTATGCCAAACCCAGTTAAATCAGGCGTCATCCAGGTTGAAGAAGATGACGAAGACGCCGACTGGCGAGATCTGGTCTAGGCGCGGCGCTTAGAAACCTCATAGAGGGCCACCGATGCGGCTATACCCGCGTTGAGTGATTCGGTATCGGCAGCAATTGGAATCGATAAAATCGCATCACAGTTCTCCTGAACGAGGCGACTCAGACCCTTGCCTTCTGAACCGACCACCAAAACCAGCGGCTCGTCGCCAAGGTGAAAACTCGGCAGGCTCATGTCGCCGTCTCCGTCGAGACCAACCACAAACAATCCGCGCTTCTTAAGCTCCTTGAGGGTGTTGTTTAGATTGGCTGCCAGAGCAACCGGGATTCGCGCAGCAGCACCAGCCGAGGTCTTCCAAGCCGAGGCGGTCACACCGGTCGAGCGGCGTTGCGGAAGAATGACTCCTTGACCGCCAAATGCTGCCACCGAACGGATAATAGCGCCAAGGTTGCGCGGGTCGGTGATGCCGTCTAGTGCTACCAAGAGAGGCTTCTGGCCGCGACCGATGATCTTGTCGAGAAGTTCTAGAGGGTGCTGGTAGTTGTAAGGTGGAACACCCAAGGCGATGCCTTGGTGAACCGCATCGTTTCCGGTGAGTCGGTCGATCTCGGGGCGAGTGACTTCGCTGACCGGGATGCCCCGAATGTTGGCAAGGTTGATGGCCTCTTTTACCCGGTCATCCATCTCGATACGGTTGGCAATATAGAGCGCGTTTGCCGGCACCTTGGCGCGCAGGGCCTCCAGCACAGAGTTGCGTCCTGACAAAACCTCGGATGCATCGCTCGCCTTTGCCACGCGAGAACTGTTTTGACGGCTCGCGCCTGCGGTTCCTGCCGTGCGTTGGGCTGGAGCTAGAAACTCACCCTTGCGGCTTGGGCCGGCGTTGGTGGCGGCTGCCTTCTTCTCGGCTGCCTGCTTGAATTTGTAGGCCTTGTGACCTTTGCGATCTTCAGCCTTGGGTGTTGGGCCGCGACCTTCTAGGGCCTGGCGTCCGTGCCCCCCGGTGCCAACCTTCGCGCCTTTTTTGCCCTTCGATGCGCCTGGGCGACCTGACTTAGCCATTCAAACTCCATGTCGTTTTGGTTTGGGTGTCTTCGATGGTGACCCCAAGTTGTGAAATCTCGTGCCGAATGCGGTCGGCCAGTTCGAAGTCTCGATTTGCACGGGCGTCCGCGCGGCGTGCGATCAACTCTTCAACCCTAGCCGCCAGATCTGCGTCCACGGAGACTTCGCTTGCGAGGTTTAGGTTGAGTGCGCGCAACATAGCGGCCACGGCACGGGCTTCGGGCGCAGCATCCTGGTTCGAATCGAGGCGCACGTTGCCCTGCCGAACGGAATCGTGAAGAACCGCAAGGGCAGCAGGAACATTCAGGTCGGCGTCCATTGCAACAACGAACGCGCTTGGTAAATCGCTTGCGGCAACCGCGGTTGGCATTTCTGGGAGGCGCTTCACGAAGTTTTGAATGCGTGCCACCGCCGCTGTGGCCTCGGCAACGGCCGATGGTGAATAGTCGAGAGTGCTTCGATAGTGGGCCGAGGCCAACCAATATCTAACTGCAACCGCGCTGCCCTGTTCGAAAAGTTCTTCAACGCTCACGCCGTTGCCAAGGCTCTTCGACATCTTTTGTCCACCAACGGTCACCAAACCGTTGTGCATCCAATAGTTGGCAAACTCGAATCCGGCCGCTCGTGACTGAGCCAGTTCATTCTCGTGATGTGGAAAACGCAGATCGAGTCCGCCGCCATGAATGTCGAAATGCTCGCCGAGCACTGAACGTGTCATAGCGGAACATTCAATGTGCCAACCCGGGCGTCCCAAACCCCACGGTGATTGCCACGCCGCGGTGTCAGGCTCGTCGCTCTTGGCAGCCTTCCAAAGCGCAAAATCGGTGGCTCGGCGGCGACCGTGCGAGGCAACCTCTTCACCTTCCATGCTCTCGATGGCTTGGTTAGTAAGTTCGCCATAATCGGCCCAGGATGCACTGTCGAAGAAAACATTCGCCGAACCATCTGCAGCTTGATAGGCGTGACCACGTGAAATCAAACGCTCGATCAAAGCAATCATGTCGATGATGTACGCGGTGGCGTGTGGAGTTAAATCAGCATCTGCAGACAGCGACTGATAAACGCTATTGAACTCGCCCTCGACCGAAACCGCGAGCGCTTGCCACTCGACGCCCTGTGCAGCGGCGTTGACCAGAATTTTGTCATCGATGTCGGTAACGTTGCGAACGAGTTTGACCCCGAAGCCATGCCCGAAGCGTATCCATGAAGCAAGGATGTCGAAAGCGACAGCCGACCGAAGATGCCCGACGTGGGGAGCGGACTGCACAGTTGGTCCGCAAACGTAGATGCTCGCACATCCCGGTGTTATCGGCTCGAACGCGCGCAGCTGTTGGCTCTGAGAGTCAAACAGGCTTAGGGTCACGAGTTCAGCCTAACTTTCAGGCGGCTGATAAGTGCGGTAGCGACAACCGCGACACCTTCGCTTTGCCCTAGGAATCCGAGCCCGTCGGTGGTCGTTGCACCCACCGAGACCGGCGCTCCGAGAACGTCATTCAACGCAAGCTGGACCAGGCTTCGATTTGGTGCAACCTTTGGACGGTTGCCGATGATTTGTGCCGAGACGTTGTCGATTGTCCAGCCGGCTGATTCGAGCATCCGCTTGGTTTCGCTCAAAAATACAGCGCCATTTGCATTTTCAAACTCGGGGCGGTCCACGCCAAAGTTGGATCCGATGTCGCCAAGCCCGGCTGCCGCGAGGAGAGCATCAACAATCGCGTGGCTGAGCGCATCACCATCGGAATGACCTTCTAGCCCCGGTTCACCCTCCCAGACGATGGTGCCAAGGTAAAGGAGTTTGAGCGGGTCTTCGCTGAATCGATGCGTGTCGGAGCCGATGCCAGTTCGATATTCGTGCTCAAAGAGCGATTCCGCACGAGCTAGATCGGCCGGAGTCGTGATTTTGAAGGCATTTGGCTCGCCGAGAATGTGGGTGACGGTTCCACCAACACTCTGAAACAGCGCAGCATCATCCGTGTATTCATCGATTGCATTGCGATAAGCAACTCGAAGCGCCTCGGCCGGAAAACCCTGCGGAGTCTGAGCGATGCCAAGCTGCGAGCGGTCAACCGTGGCAGCAACCACGTCGCCATCGATGCGTTTCATAGTGTCGACAACTGGCAAAACCGGAATCACACCTGCATCGGTTTCTTGCGAGGCATCAGCCACTCGATCAATAAGCATCGTCGTGGCGAGGGTTCTGGCAACATCGTGAACCAGAATGGTCGAAACATCCTCATCGCAAACCTTGACCGCATTGGCAATCGAGGCCTGACGAGCGGCTCCTCCAATAACCAAACGTATGGGAACGAGTGAACCTAACGACTCGGAAACTGATCTGACAATCTCAGCAAATTCATCGATGTGAGTTTCGGGGCCGGCCACGACAAGTTGCTTTAGCCCTCTGGCTAGTAGCGCAGTGCGAACCGCGTGAGCCAACAGCGTTTCGCCGGCTAAAACGGCTAGGGCTTTAGGAACATTCGAGCCAAGTCGCTCACCGCGACCGGCTGCAACCAGGATTATTGCGATGCCACGATTGGACATGACAACGTCCAATCTTTAGGAGGCGAGAACCTCGTCGAGAGTGGCAGAAGCCTTCTCTTCGTCGGTCTTGCGGGCTAGTGCGAGCTCGGAAACCAAAATTTGTCTTGCCTTAACCAGCATGCGCTTTTCACCAGCCGAAAGGCCACGGTCTTGATCTCGGCGCCAGAGGTCTCGAACCACCTCGGAAACCTTTACGACATCACCCGATGCGAGCTTTTCAAGGTTTGCCTTGTAGCGGCGGCTCCAGTTGGTTGGTTCTTCGGTGAATTCGGCTCGAAGAACGCTGAAAACCTGCTCAACGCCCTTCTTGTCGATCACGTCGCGAACTCCAACCATTTCAACGTTTTCGGCTGGAACCCAGATGGTCAGCTCACCCTGAGCGACCTTGAGTTGGAGATAAGTTTTGGTTTCACCACGCAGAGTCTTGTCTGCTACTTCAATGATTTTTGCTGCGCCGTGGTGGGGGTATACGACGGTTTCGCCTACTACAAACTTCATGTGGCTAATTCCCTTCAAGAACGGCTAATTTACCACAGATTTGGGCTCAATCCAAGGACCAGATTGGGGGCTTGGCCGGTTGACGTGGGCTAAAATAGAGCCTGAAAAGCCCGTCGACATCGTCGCGTGCAATCAGGAGGAAAGATGAAGTTCGGCAAAGTTATCACCGCCACGGTTCTCGGGGCTTCGCTCCTTCTCGGAACCACCGGTTGCAGCCTGAGCTCCAACGTCGCCAGCCTGACCCCATACGCACCGAGCGACGGCGCTCAAATCAACCTTGACCACGTCAAGTTCCGCAACTTTCTCTATCTAGTTTCGCCAGACCACCGAGTCTTGATTGGTTCGCTGGTGAACTCGGGCCTCGATGACCAAACCGTTGTCATCGAATACGAGGATGCCGACACTGGCGACCTGGTTTCGAAGGAGTTCCTCGTTCCTGCCGGACAAAAAGTCGACTTTGGCTTCAACGAAAACGCACCGATAGAGGCAAACATGCTCGGTAACCCGGGCGGAATATCCACTGTATATGTTTCACTGCTCAGCGGAACAGCTCAGAATCTAAACATTCCTGTACTTGACGGAACTTTGCCAGAATACGCCGACGTCTTGAACGACCTAGCTCACGAAGAGGGCTAAACCTCGAACTTGTAGCCGAGCCCGCGAACGGTCACCAGGTGAACGGGGCGAGCGGGGTCATCCTCGATTTTTGAACGGATGCGCTTAACGTGCACGTCGAGAGTCTTAGTGTCGCCGAAGTAGTTCGAACCCCAAACTCGATCGATGATTTGACCACGGGTCAACACGCGATTTCGGTTTTCAAGTAACAACTCGAGAAGCTCAAACTCCTTGAGTGGCATTGCCACCTTGACGCCGTTTACGAAAACTTGGTGCCGATCCACGTCCATGCGCACCGGCCCGGCCTCTAACACTCCGTCTTTCATAGCTTCGGGTTCGCCATTTCGACGAAGTACAGCCTTCATGCGAGCTAACAATTCACGCGAAGAGTAGGGCTTGGTCACGTAGTCGTCAGCCCCGATTTCAAGCCCTACAACCTTGTCAATCTCAGAATCCTTGGCCGTCAGCATGATCACTGGCACATTTGAGGTCTGACGAATGGTTAGACATACGTCGTTGCCGCTAATCCCCGGCAACATAATGTCAAGCAAGATCAGGTCTGGGTTGTCCGAACGAAAAAGTTCCAGAGCCTTGGTGCCGTCTGGCGCTTCAATAACCTCGTAGCCTTCTTTGCGAAGGAGATAAACCAGCGGCTCGCGGAGAGATTGTTCGTCTTCAACTACAAGAACCAGCGTCATGCATTTGTCCTATCCGTTTCGCTAACAACAATCTTTGTATCGGCAGTAGGTAGACGCAGGGTAAACGTTGACCCAACGCCTGGTTTCGAAAAAATCTGAACCTCACCCTTGTGACCCATGGCGACATGTTTAACAATCGACAAACCCAGTCCTGTTCCCCCGGTTTGCCTTGACCTTGATGGGTCGACTCGATAAAACCTCTCGAAAATTCGTTTCTGCTCCTCAGTAGTGATTCCAATTCCACTGTCTGAAACCGCAATTTCCGCAACGCCATCGCCGGAACGGAGGCCAACGCCGACCGTTGAGCCATCATCCGAGTAAATGATTGCATTTTCGATTAAATTCTTTACCGCAACCACAAGCATCTCGTGGTCTCCGATCACTTCGATGCCTTCCGGCGCGCGGAAGTTGACTTTGATGTTTTTACGTTCAGCTCGGAACGTATTTCTTTCAACGGCTTCAGAAACCACCGTGGACAGATCGACCAACTCGGCATTTGTAACGATCTCGGCCGACTGGAATCTTGAGAGCTGAATCACATCTTTGACGAGGTTCGCGAGGCGTTTGGCTTCCTTGCTCAAATTTGCGGTGAATTTTTCAACGGTTTCTGGATCATCACTAGCACCCGCGATTGCCTCGGCTAGAAGACTTATCGCACCGATTGGCGTCTTAAGTTCGTGGGAAATATTGGCTATAAAGTCTCGCCTGGTTTCGTCCAAACGCTTTGCCTCGGTTCGATCTTCAACGAGCAAAAGAACGTTTCCGTCACCGATGTTCGTCGCTCGCGCCGCCACGAAAACACTGTCGTTGCGCAGGCCGGTCTTGATTTCGGTGTCAAGAGCCTCGATGCCATTCGAAACTCTCGCTTTGTCCAAGAGCTGAACCAACTCGTCATGGATTAATTCTCTGTTTCTCAAGAGCCCGAGGGCTAGAGCTCCTGCCGTTGCTCGAACGGCAACGTTAGCGGGATTCACGACGACCGCGGCAGCAGCCAAAACTTCAAGCAGTTCTGCGGAAGCGTCAGATAGCGATTGTGCCTGCTCGAACTTGTCCAAAACCGTCTTGCGAACTCTCAAAACCGTTCCACCAACGATTACCGCACCGAGCACAAAACCGATGCCGAGCCATAACCAAGATTGGAAGTCGTTCACAGTTAAAGCGTAGGTGAAAACCTTTAGCCGTTTGAAAGAAGCAAACTCACGAGCAAAATGTTTCGACCCGAGTTAAGAGCCAGTTTCGCTGGCGTTAACCTTGCCGCAAGACCATTGAGCAACAACCGAGAGGGTTCAAATGCGCGAAGTTTTCCAAAAGGAACTCCATGAAGTGCAACAGCGTTTGCAAGAGATGGCTGGGGATGCCACCCGCATCATGGATTCGGCATCAAAAGCCTTCATTCGATCGGATGTAACGCTCGCGGATCAAGCTCTTGCAAGTGCCGACCTCATGGCTTCCAAGGCTCTCGCACTAGATGAGCTTGTCATTCGCATCATGGCCCGTCAGTCGCCTGTAGCACGAGACTTGCGCATACTAGTTTCAGCGCTGCGAATCAGCGCTTCGCTTGAGCGCATGGCCGCACTCGCTGGCCACATTGCGCAGATTGCTCGATTCCGTTTTCCCGGTTCCGCCGTTCCAGAGTCGCTTCGCGCGACCTTCGTCGAAATGGGCGCGCTGGATGTCGAACTCGGCCGAAAGGTCGAACTTTTGCTAAAAGACCCGAACGTAGATTTTGCAAAGTTGATTCAGGCCGAAGACCAGCGTGTCGATGAGCTTCACCGGTCGGTGTTCGACACAGTACTTTCGGATGACTGGAAAGAAAACGCCGTGTTTACCGTCGACGTGACCCTGGCTAGTCGCTACCACGAGCGTTTCGCAGACCACGTCGTCGACATCTCGTCAAAGCTGTCATACCTGTCAACGGGCGAGTGGAACGACACAATCAGCTAGTTCGCACTAACGTCTGATTAGGCGTTACGTCGGAAGTGCCGAGTTAGAACGCAGAACAACTACTGGTTACTTCTTGCCTTGCGCTGCAACCGCAGCAGCTCCAGCCGCGGCGGCTTCCGGATCAAGGTATTCCCCACCTTTGACGAGTGGCTTGAAGTTAGCGTCAAGCTTATAAACCAGCGGGATGCCTGTTGGAATGTTCAGTTCGGCAATCTCGTCATCTGACACACCATCGAGATGTTTCACCAAAGCTCGCAGCGAGTTTCCGTGAGCCGTGATCAGAACGGTTTTACCTGACTTGAGGTCGAGAACGATTTCGTCGTTCCAAAGTGGGAGCATGCGCTCTAGAACATCCTTGAGGCATTCGGTTTTAGGAACATTGCCACCCAAGTTCGCATAACGCTCATCGTGAGCCTGCGAGTATTTGTCGGCGTCGTCGATTGGCGGTGGCGGAACATCGTATGAACGACGCCAAATCTGAAACTGCTCGGCGCCGTATTCGGCTAGAGTCTGAGCTTTGTCTTTGCCCTGTAGAGCACCGTAGTGGCGCTCGTTCAAGCGCCAGTCGCGCTTTACGTCAATCCAGGAGCGCTCGGCCGCGTTGAGCGCGATGTGAGCGGTGTTGATTGCTCGCTTGAGGCGGGATGTGTAAAGCAGGTGGGGCTTGAGACCAGATTCGGCAAGCAGCTCGCCAGCGCGCTTTGCTTCGGCTCGACCCTGATCAGATAGATCGACATCTACCCAGCCGGTGAAAAGGTTTTCTTGGTTCCAGACGCTGTTGCCGTGTCGCAAGAGAATGACGGTGTATTCAGACATGCCCTCAAGTTTAGCCAAGGCAATAGCCTTGACTGGTGGCACTCAAGAAACCGGTCGGCACCATCACTCGCGGAACGACCAATCCAAATCGCCTTCGACGGGTCGATCGCTACATCGCATCACTCGGCGTGACTCGCAAGATCGGTGCCGTCGTGGTCGACCTCGGCTTTGGAGCATCCCCGATAACCGCCGTGGAACTGCACGAACGGCTTTCGGCTAAGAACAAGACGGTGCGTGTAGTCGGCGTTGAGATCGATCGGGAGCGTGTCGAGCGCGCCAAAGCAGCCACAAAACCGAGGTTGGACTTTCTGGTCGGCGGGTTCGAAACCCCGTTACCGTCAGGTCTCAATTCCGCCGATGTGATTCGCGCATTTAATGTTTTGCGCCAATACAACGAGGATGAAGTGTCGGCCGCCTGGGCGCAGATGCAGTCTCGTCTCTCTCAAGACGGGTTGCTGGTTGAGGGAACTTGCGACGAGATCGGGCGTCTTTCGAGTTGGGTAACGCTTGACCGCATTCAGCCGCTCTGGTTCACAATCTCACTCAAGCTCTCGGCACTCGACAAGCCAAGTCAGGTTGCCGAAAGATTGCCGAAAGCGCTGATTCACCGCAATGTCCCCGGCGAGCGCATCCATGACTATCTTGCGGCGCTCGACCGAGCTTGGGCGCTGCACGCCCCCCTGTCGGCGTTTTCAGCCGCACAACGATGGCGGGCAACCTGCGAAACAATGCTCGAACAGGGATGGCCGCTCCTGGTCAATCGCAACCGCTGGAAGTTGGGCGAACTCACCGTCGCCTGGGAGGCCGTCGCGCCAAAGGCTTAAAGCTCTTGGGCCCGCGCCGCGAAAGTTCCCAGATGAAACGCCATTAGACCGGCGGTAGTTCTGCTCTGGCATCTTCTTCGCTCATGCCGCTCGCGCAAAGCAAATCAACCAAGAGCGGGCGAAGCAACAAAAGCACCGAGGCCTCGCGCACCTGATCGGCGATGCCGTGCTTTTTCGGGTCAAGTTGGTTGATGATTTCGACGAGCATTTCTTGCGCATCATCGAGAACCTCTGGCTCCTCGAGCCCGCGTGCTAAAACTCGAGTTGCATCGGCGATCTGTTCCATCAGATCGGCGAGGTATGGCCGCGGTTGCGCATCCCTGATTAAAAAGTCAACCCGACGAACGACTACGCGCAGATTGCGAGTTGCCAAGTCCATGCCACGCATCAGGCGAACCTGACCGCGCAGTTCGTCACGGTATTTGCGCAGGAACGGCGAGATGCGAGCGATCGAAATGGCGCTGTCAAGCGACATTCGCCAGTTGTCTACAAGCGGCTGAGTACGGCGAACTCGCTTGAGCGTTTCATCGGCCATCTTGAGATCCACGTCACGCAGCGCGAGTTTGAGGGCGTCTAGCGAGTCGAGAAAAACATCAAACAGTTTCGAGGCGTCGGTTCGAGCCAGCCCACGGGGGTCACGAGGAATCAGGGCAGTTACGACCAATGCGGTTAATCCACCGAGCAGACCATCGAGACTTCTTATAAAGACACCGCCGTCAGGAGCGGGCAGAATCTGAACCAACATCGCCTGCAAGCCCACGGTCAGGGCAAAGGTGGCACTGCCAGAAATGAAACGAGCGCTCACCAGACAGATAAGCAAGGTCAGTGACATCTGCCACATCCCAGGCCCGAGCAGACCGAGCAAGACTTCGCTCAGTGCGATGCCAACGACCATCCCGGTTGCAGTTTCTAAGACACGCTTAGGGCGCGCATCGCGGCTGAAACCCAGGGATGTGATGGTGACCGTAACCGCCAGAAGCGGCACCTCGTGGCCGAGTCCGTAGTGAGCGATCGCATAACCGGCGGTTGCACCGAGAACGATTTGGATGATCGGCGCAAGTGACTCGATCATGCGCCGCCAAGAATCCTTGACGCTCCAGTGGAGTTTTGGCTTCATCGATGAGACCCTCGCTTTGTTTGGTTCAATCTTGCCGAATCAGCTGGCTAGTTTTTGCCCATTAGCAGATTGGGGCGCGCCAAGCCGGCCGCTTTGCCTGCGCTTGCTGGCACGATGACTTCTTGATTTGCCGAAATCTCGCGATCTTCGTTGGCTATTAGCAACTCGGCATCTTCTGGCACGCTCCGCTGAACCAAGGCCAGCGCGATTGGGCCCTGTTCGAAATGCTGGGCGACCGAAGTTACGACTCCGCGAGCGCGCTCCGAGCGGGAACCGTCGGCATTCAACGCCCAAACCTCATCGCCCCGTTCAGGCAACATGTGACCCGAACCGTCCAAGTGCAAAAATACGAGGCGGCGAGGCGGATGTCCAAGGTTGTGGGTTTTGGCTACAGCCTCTTGCCCTCGATAACAACCTTTGCTCAGGTGCACTGCGGTCGTCATCCAGTCAACCTCGTGTGGCATGGTGCGTTCATCGATTTCGGCGAGACCAGGACGCTTGGCGGCTACGCGCAAGGCCTCGAGAGCATCCGTGCCTGCTTCACCAAATGCAGCACAGAACGCCTCGGCTTGCCCAACAGGAACCAAAATCTCGCGATAATTCCAAGTCTCAGGCGCGGTCGTGGCATAGCGCACGCCGCCTTGAACCACATTTGGCCAGGGGTCAACCCACTGAGCAAAGCCATTGGCAAGATCGACGAAAGCGCCGAAAACTCGAAAATCGTCGGATACATCCAAAATCTCGACCTTGCTTCTGAAAATCATGCGGTCAAACCAGACCATCAGTTTTTCGGTCTGGGATGCCTCGAAAATCAACCAGGTCGCTGCGCCATCGTCGAAGGCATGAAAAACCTGCTCGATATGGCCCTGAACGTCGAGCAGCAGCGCTTCTCTAGAGACTCCGGGTTTGAGGTTTTTAAAGTCAGTGGTGAGCATTGAGTGAAGCCAGTCGAGGCGCTCCACACCAGTGGCCTTGATGACGCCGCGTGCGAGCTCGACTAGCGCCTTGCCCGACAGCAGGTCGCGCTGTTCGACGAGCGGATTGGTGAAGTGAGATTTCACCGTCATGGTTAGCCGATTCGTTCGAGGCGAGCCGAGGCGTGTGGCTTAAGTTCACTACCGGGCAGAGCGATGTCCCAAGCCCATAAGAGAGCGCCTTCAACAAGACCATAAATTCTGGTTGAGTGACGGTAGGTTTTTGCAGTTTCGAAGGCGGCTCCGCTTGCCGAGGCCAAATCGATTCGGGCGTTCTTCACGAACCCGCGATAGAGCTCAGCCACGCCACCGGGATGCAGCGTCGAAACCTCAATCGCGAATCCCTGTTCGGTGCGCAACTTGTCTAAATCTTCGTGGGTTCTAATGCTCGGTTCGCCGGCTCCCAGAAGCAAGCCGGGGCCGTGATCAGCCGGTTCGTGAGGTCGCGAAACTTTCCAGAATCCGAGTTCGCTCGGCAATGCGGCGTCGCTGGAATCGGCGAGACGAACCACTGATGAGTAGCTCAATGCGTTTAGACCATTGTCAGCGAACTCGATGGTTTGAAAGAACTCGTGTTCTTCGGCTGGGCTATCGTCTGAGTCAGATTTATAAGAAATGACTCCGCTTCCCTGCCATTTGCCCACGAGAAACGCGAGCGGAGTCAACTCAAGTGGAAGACCCTCGGGCAGAACGAACAACTTACTTCTGGCCCTTGAAGAGCTTGTATAGAACTAGAACCGAAATGCCGGCGATGGCAAGAGCGGCAAGCACAAGGAGTCCGGTGAAGAATATTTCAGCTGCGAGGATCATGCCAAAAGTTTATCTCGCAAGGCGCGTGCAGGTCAGATTAGCCAGCGAGAAATAGGTAGCCGCTGGCCAGCGTGAGAATCAGATAGCTGCCACCGGCCACATAGATGAGTTCTTGCACGATGCCACTTGCGCTTGCTTTTACCAAATGAATGAGGCTGACGGTCGCTATCGAACCGGCGAGTATTGCGCCATACCAAGCAAGAGCATCCTCGTGAGGGGCGACGACAGTAACCCACGCGGTCACAACTGCCACCACGAACCAAATCGAAATAATTTGCACCCAAGCTCGCTTCACAGTTACATCTTGCCCTACTGGGGCTAAAGGTTGGCTAAACTTGGGGTAACCCATCGGAGATTGTTATGGCTCAACTATTGGTTTTGTCGGCCGCGGTCGACTCCGATGTTCTGCCTGCCCTCGCCCTTCTGCCTCACAAAGTTCGCCAGATCGTGGCCGAACCAGCCAGCCTCGTAAACGCCCCCGCTGCAGACCTAATCTTTTTGGATGCACGCCGCGACCTTGCTGGCGCTAAATCACTAGCCAAACTCCTGAACACCACGGGTCTCTCGGCACCTCTCGTGGTGGTCGTCACCGAAGGCGGAATGGCAGCGATTTCTGGCGAATGGGGTGCCAGCGATGTGATTCTCGAATCGGCAGGACCAGCCGAAATCGACGCAAGAATTCGCCTTGCCATAGACAAAAGCACCAACCTCAGCAGCGCTGATGAAACCATCAGTGCCTCTGGCGTGGTGATTGACGATGCAACTTATTCGGCCAAGGTGCACGGCAAACCGATGGACCTGACCTTCAAGGAGTTTGAACTTTTGCGCTTTTTAGCGCAGCATCCTGGGCGGGTATTTTCGCGCGAGCAACTACTGAGCGAAGTTTGGGGCTACGACTACTTCGGAGGCACGCGCACCGTCGACGTTCACGTGCGTAGATTGCGCGCCAAGCTCGGCGACCTTGAAGCACTAATCGGCACGGTCAGAAACCGGGGCTATTGCTTCAACATTGCCAAAGAAGACCAGTCGGTCACCGTTTAGGTTCTATTTACCTGCAGTAAGCCATTCGTGGCAGTATTGAATGCATGTCTGACGAAACCATGGCCATCGAGCTGCCCGACTTTGGCGATTTGCCTGTCGATCGCTTTCTTGACCGTGAACTGAGTTGGCTAGCTTTCAACCAGCGCGTGCTCGAATTGGCCGAGGATGAAAGCCTCTACCTTCTGGAACGCGTCAACTTTTTGAGCATTTTCGCTTCAAATCTCGACGAATTTTTCATGGTCAGAGTCGCAGGTCTCAAACGGCGTATGGCTGCCGGAATCTCAGTTCCATCGGCCTCTGGCCTAGCACCCGAGGTTGTGCTCGAACAGATCAGCGCAGAAGCACACCGCTTGCAAGAGCGCCACGCAAAACTGTTTCACGACCAAATCGAGCCGGCACTGCGGTCGAAGGGCATCAATTTCGAGCATTGGAATGATCTTTCAGACAACGAACAGACCGAACTTCGAGACTATTTTCAAAACCAAATTTTTCCGGTTTTGACTCCGCTGGCCGTCGACCCGGCTCACCCCTTCCCTTACATTTCGGGCCTGTCGCTAAACATGGCCGTGATGCTCGGCAGCCCAGACGGAAAGCAGCAGTTTGCTCGCCTGAAGGTGCCACCACTGTTGCCGCGCTTTGTTCGAATCCAAGGCAGCGCGACTTCAACTTCGCCGCGTTTCATTCCTCTCGAAGAGGTCATCGGCCAGTTCTTGCATCACCTTTTTCCTGGGATGGAGGTGCTTCAGCACCACACGTTCCGCGTGACTCGCAATGAAGACCTAGAGGTTGATGAAGACGAGTCGGAAAACCTACTGGAATCGCTCGAAAAGGAACTCTTGCGTCGTCGATTTGGCCCGCCGGTTCGACTTGAGGTTGCAAACGACATCAACCCGACAGTGCTAGAACTGCTGGTTCGCGAACTCGACATCGAAGAGACGGATGTTTATCGCCTACCTGCGCCGCTTGACTTGACCGGTCTTTTCGAAGTTTCGGCGATCAAGCGCTCCGAGTTGCACTTTCCACCTCATCCGGTGGTCACTAACCGCTATTTGACTCACGCCGAAGATGAGAAGGCAGATATTTTCAAGGTGCTTCGCGAGCGCGAGGTGCTGGTTCACCACCCATACGAGCGTTTCAGTAACTCAACACAGGCGTTTCTCGAGCAAGCGGCTGCCGATCCGAACGTGTTAGCCATCAAGCAAACCCTCTATCGCACCAGCGGTGACTCGCCAATTGTTGACGCGCTAATTGATGCGGCAGAAGCGGGCAAGCAGGTGCTTGCACTGGTTGAGATCAAGGCAAGATTCGACGAACAGAACAACATCACGTGGGCTCGCAAACTCGAGCAGGCCGGTGTGCACGTTGTTTATGGCATCGTCGGGCTCAAAACTCACTGCAAGCTATCGCTCGTGATCCGCCAAGAGGGCAGCAAACTCCGTCGCTATTGCCACATCGGAACCGGAAACTACAACCCCAAGACCGCTCGTTTCTATGAGGACTATGGCCTGTTGACCGCGCGTGAGGCGGTTGGCGAAGACCTAACCAGACTGTTCAACCAACTAAGTGGCTATGCCCCCGATGCCTCGTTCAAGAGTTTGCTGGTGTCACCTAACGGAGTTCGAGATGGCCTAATCGCCAGAATTGATGCCGAGATCGAGAACGCACAAGCCGGCAAAACTTCGGGTATCAAGGTCAAAGTCAACTCGCTCGTCGATGAAAAAATCATCGATGCGCTCTATCGGGCGAGTATGGCAGGAGTGCCAGTAGACGTTTTTGTTCGAGGTATGTGCTCGCTCCGACCCGGCGTGCCTGGCTTGAGCGAGACCATCCGTGTTCGTTCGGTTCTTGGGCGCTATCTGGAGCATTCGCGAGCATTCGCCTTTGTGAACGCGGGCGACCCTCGCTACTACATCGGTTCGGCCGACATGATGCACCGCAACCTCGACCGAAGGGTCGAAGCCCTAGTGAATCTCGTTCAGCCAGATCACATGCAAGAAATTGAGGGACTCTTCGAACTGGCCATGAGCGATTCTGCGCAGTCCTGGCACCTCGCCTCAAACGGCGTTTGGACCCGTCACAAGATCGACGAAAACGGCAAGCCATTGGTTGAGGTTCAAGACGAGTTGATGCGCCGCATCTCTGCCAAGCGGAGCAGATAAGGCATGACCGTTTTCGCGGCCGGAGCACTGTGCTGGCGTGAAGCTAAAGGTGAGCTTTTAGTGGCGGTGGTTCACCGAAAGCGGTATGACGACTGGTCTTGGCCAAAGGGCAAGGTGGACGCCGGCGAAAGTCTGCCCGAGGCGGCCGTGAGGGAAATTCGTGAAGAAACCGGTCTGAAGATACGACTCGGAGTAAAGCTCGGCGTTCAGCAATATAAGTTGGCTAACGGAGCAGACAAAGAAGTGCACTACTGGGCCGCAAGGGTGAGCGAATCGGCCCTTGCGAAGTCGACGTTCAAACCAGACGAAGAGGTCGAGAGTGTCGAGTGGTTCAACGTCGACCAAGTTCGCACCAAGATGACCTACAAACAGGACCTCGAATACCTGGATGCACTAGTCGAGCTTCGCAAAAACTCAATGCTCGACACCAAACCGTTCATTGTGTTGCGTCACGCTGAAGCGACACCTCGCAGCGATTGGTCAGGCGAAGATGGCAAGCGAACTTTGACGGCGGTCGGACTCACCCAAGCGCGCGCACTAGTGCCCCTTCTGGCGGCGTTTGCCCCGAAGCGAGTTGTGACGAGCCCGTGGCGTCGCTGCCTAACGACCGTATTCCCCTTTGCCGACGCCAAGGGGCTGCCCATCATCGAACGTGGTCAGCTCACTGAGTTCTCGAACAAGAACGGACCCCAGCGCACTGCTCGTGTGGTGGAAAAGTTACTTGCAGACGGAAAATCAACGGTGTTATGCAGCCACCGACCGGCGCTGCCGACCATCCTTGATGAAATCAGCAAACTTGCGACGCCAAGGCAAGAGATTTTGATCCACGAGGCCAGGGCACTAGAACCCGGTTCGATGCTTGTGGTCCATGTTGCGCAACCCAAGGGAAGCAAGCGGCGCATCGCGGGGTTAGAGATACACAGCCCCGTCATAGAAAAGAAGAAATGAACGATTTTCTAACCTGGATTGATTCGCGCAACGCTCAATGGAGTAATCCGACCGGTTTTCTAGCCGTGACCAGCATCAACTGGCTCGACGAAACCCCACAAACCTTCGATGATGTGACGGGCTCTTGGTGGGCGATGGACCACGAGGTTCACGCCGTTGGGTTCGAAGGCGCCGATGAACGAGTCTGGAATCTTGCACTCGGAAGCGAAATCACCGAGCCCACCGGTTCTGGCGTTCTTGAGATTGCAAGTCGCGGGGGAAGAATCATTTTGCGTCCGCGCAACCCTAACTCGGCTGCTCTTAGCCGATTTGATGGCGCCAAAACATTTGACTACGACCCACAACTTTCGGTGACGGCAACGCTGGTGGCCGATGAGAAGCAGGTCGGGGTGTCCTCTTTTGCTGGGGAGCTAGGCAACAATTACGAATCGCCGGGTCGCCTTCGATTCGAACTCAAGGGTGAAACCCTCGAACTAATCGGGTTCAAAAGACCAGACCCTAAAGCCCTGTGGGTGATTTTTCGCGACGCGACCTCGGGCAAGAGCACCTATGGAACGGGCCGATCGGTCAGTGCGACCAACATCGAGGGTGACCAGTGGTCGATCGACTTCAACAAGTCGGCAAACTTTCCCTGCTCATACACCGACTTCGCGACCTGCCCCCTCGCACCTCGCGAAAACTATCTGAACGTTGCCATCGAAGGCGGCGAAAAGACTCCCCCGTTTAGAGTCACCTCCTCCGGTTTGCAAGACCAGTGAACCAAGAGTCGGTAGCCGCAGATTTGCCGGTATTCACCGGCAAAGATGGAAAGCCTGCGCTTTGCCTAGTTACGGGTGCAACGGGTTACATCGGTGGTCGATTGATCCGAGAATTGCTTGCACACGGCTATCGAGTGCGGATACTCGCGCGGCACCCTGAACGGCTCAGCGATCATCCTTGGATTAGTCAGGTTGAGGTGGCCTCGGGCGATGCCCACGACGTAGATACCTTGAATCGCGCGCTGGCCGGCGTGGATGTTGCCTACTACCTTTTGCACGCTCTGATGAGCAAAGACGACTTCGAGGCTGAAGAACGATCGCTGGCGACAAAATTTGCAGTTGCCACGAATCTTGCCGGCGTCTCGCGAATGATCTATCTGGGCGGCATCATTGCCGACACCGAAAACCTCTCGCCGCACCTCAAAGCCCGCACCGAAACGGGCGAGATTTTGCGAGCATCCGGGGTGCCAACCATCGAATTACGCGCCGGTGTCGTGATTGGTTCGGGCAGCGCGTCATTCGAGATGCTGCGCTACCTGACCGAACGCCTGCCCATCATGACCGTTCCTAAATGGGTAAATAATCGAATTCAGCCGATTGCCATTCGCGATGTTTTGCGTTACCTGGTTGGCGCTGCCGCGATTGACCCGAAGATCAGCGGCTATTTCGACATCGGTGGGCCCCAGGTGTTCACCTATCGAGAGATGATGATGCAATACGCCGCCGCGGCTGGTTTGCGTAAGCGCGTAATCATTCCGATTCCGGTTCTCACTCCGCGGCTATCCTCCGGCTGGGTAGGTCTGGTAACCCCCGTGCCCTATACGCTCGCCAAGAGACTGGTGGCAAGTCTTAAAAACGAGGTTGTCGCCAGGGATGCACGAATCCGAGATCTGATTCCAGACCCGGTCGGCGGACTCACGCCCTTTGCCCGAGCCGTCCAACTGGCCCTAAAGCGCATCAAAGATGCCAACGTAGAAACACGCTGGACTAACGCCTCTGTGCCTGGCACAGCTTCAGACCCATTGCCCACCGACCCAGCCTGGGCTGGCGGAACTCTTTATGAAGACGTGCGGACGGTCGATTCGACCGACTCGATTGATGAGGTTTGGGCGAGAGTCGAGTCAATCGGTGGCGACAACGGCTACTCGACCGCGACCTGGGCGTGGCGTTTGCGAGGGCTCATGGACAAACTCGTTGGCGGTGTGGGACTTCGCCGCGGACGTCGCGACCCGAACCACCTAATCGAAGGGGAAGCGCTCGACTTTTGGAGAGTCGAGGCGATCGATCGGCCTAACTTGCTCAGGCTGCGTGCCGAAATGAAAATGCCTGGGCTCGCCTGGCTCGAGTTCCGGCTCGAAAAGACCGCGACCGGCACACGAGTTACCCAGAGAGCGATCTATGCCCCTAGAGGGCTACTTGGTCACCTCTATTGGGCGAGCGTCTGGCCGATGCACGGAATCGTTTTTCCTTCGATGGTAAAGCAGGTCGCCCTCGGCAATAAGCGCAAATAGACTCTAGGGATGAAAAGAAACTCCCTAGCCGTCTTCGCTTTGGTAAGCGTAGCCGCCTCTTGGGGTTTCGCATTCGTCTGGATGAAAGACGCCATCGAGCGTCAGCCCTATTTCGATTTTCTCGCTCTGCGTTTCACCATCGCCGCGGTTCTCATGTTTGCGATTCGACCGCAACTGATTCGCCACTTCAACCGAAACTTCATGGTGCGCGGGGTTCTGTTAGGCCTTGCGCTGGGCCTGGGTTATGTCACTCAAACCATCGGACTCGAGCTGTCAACCGCTGCCATCACGGGTTTCTTCACCGGCCTTTACATCGTTCTCACGCCCGTGTTCGCGTGGCTGTTGTTGCGACAAGTCGTAGCCAAGAAGGTGCTGCTGGGGGTCATCCTGGCGACCATCGGACTGGCAACAATCACCCTCGGTGGGCTCGGTTTCGATGTCGGCACGTTTAGCCTGCTTGCCTGCGCGATTTTGTTTGCCCTCCACATTGTTGGGCTGGGACGTTGGAGCCCCGGCCGTGACACCTATGCACTCACGGTGGTACAGCTTGCCACCGTTGCCGTGGTCTGCTGGATTGGTGCGCTGTTCAATACCAGCGACCCTGGCTTTCAGTCACCACCAGACACAGACGTTTGGAACGCAGTGTTGTTTTGCGCGGTGTTTGCGACAGCAATCGCATTTTTCGTTCAAACTTGGGCGCAGTCAATCATGGACGCATCTCGAGTCGCAATTATTCTCACGAGCGAGGTCATCTTCGCCGCTCTCTTCGCAGTGATGCTCGGTCAAGAGGTGCTGTCACTTCGCACCGTCATCGGTGGTTCGCTGATGGTGGTGGCCATGTTTGTGGTCGAATGGCCAACGAAAGGCAAGATTCAACAATCCGACGCTGGTTCGAATCCCGTTGTGCCGGGTTATGACCCGATGGTTCACTAGGTTTTGAGTTAGGGAGCGGTCATGGCGATTTTGGCAATCGATGCAGGCACCACCGGTATCACCGCACTGATCATTGACACGGATGGTCGCACCTTAGCCCGTGCCTACAACGAGTTCGAGCAGCACTATCCGCAACCCGGCTGGGTGGAACACGACCCAGAACAAATTTGGCAGGCCGTGCTGACCGTGGTGCGCAGCGTGCTCACCGAGACTCCTACCGCCCCCACCTGCATCGGCATAACCAATCAACGCGAAACCGTGGTGCTCTGGGACAAGCAAACCCTGCGGTCACCGTTGAACGCAATCGTGTGGCAGGATCGCCGAACTTCAGCCCTATTGAACGAACCAAAGTTTGCAGATGTTGCTGAACGAGTGCAGAGCCTGACCGGCCTGCCGCTCGATCCGTATTTCTCTTCATCCAAGTTGCTTTGGATCAAGCGCAATCACCCAGAAATATGGCGCGGTGTCGAAGCGGGGTCAATCGCCGTCGGTACCATCGAGTCCTATTTGGTGGCGCGCATGACAGGCGCAAGGGAACACATCACCGATGCGTCAAATGCATCTCGCACACAGCTTTTCAACCTAAAAACCGGCGACTGGGATGACTCGCTGCTCGAGTTGTTCGAGGTGCCGCGGGTCGCTCTGCCAAGAGTAGTGCCAAACTATGGCAGGCTGGCAAAGACCTATGGCCCGTCTTTTCTGGGTCTCGAACTCGACGTCACCGGCATGGCTGGTGACCAGCAGGCAGCGCTTTTCGGCCAGGGTTGCATAGAGGTTGGCGACGCCAAGTGCACCTATGGCACGGGCGCGTTCATGCTGATGAATACGGGAGACCGCATCGCCGAAAGCAAGAACCGACTTCTTGCAACCGTTGCCTGGCAGCACCCCGACGGCCGCCTCGAATATGCGCTCGAAGGTTCGGTCTTCGTAGCAGGGGCTGCCGTTCAGTGGTTGCGAGATGGGCTCGGCATAATCTCGAGTTCAAGCGATGTTGAGCAGCTCGCTGCATCCGCGCCAGACAGCGGGGGCGTGACTTTCGTTCCGGCTCTAACCGGTCTCGGCGCACCCTTCTGGCAGCCGGAAGTTCGAGGCAGCCTGCAGGGCATAACGCGTGGAACTACCAGGGCGCATATCGCTCGCGCAACGCTTGAGGGAATCGCCTATCAGGTTTATTGGGTGTTCAAAGCGATGAACGCGGATGCTGGGGTGCCGGCCGCTCGTCTTCGTGTGGATGGCGGCGCTGCGGCCAATAATCTGTTGATGCAGCTTCAGGCCGACCAACTTCAATGCGTTATCGAGCGACCCGCGAACCTCGAATCAACCGCATTGGGAGCAGCCTTGTTGGCTGGGCTTGGAGCCGGAATTTGGGCTTCGGTCGATGAGCTTGCCCGGCTGAATCCGGTGCGCTCAACGTTCACTCCTGGCGCGTTTGATCAAAAAGGTGCGGATGCTTGGCGCGAAGCGCTAACTCGCCTCGACAACTAAGGCGTGTCTACTGGGCATCATGGGACGCGCGTTCTAGGCTTTCAAAACTATGTCGAAAATCGAACGCAAGCTTCCTAGAGAACTGGACCAGCCACATCCAGATCGCTTGAATGTCTGCGACCCGAACTTCGACGAAATCATGTCACGGCATCGAATCTCGATTGCTATCGGTCAGCATGGCTACACAGACCCAGTGACCGGGCTATTCGTGTTCAATGCCAAGACCCTTGCCGATCAAGGAAAGTGTTGTGCGATGGCTTGTCGGCACTGTCCATTCAAGCGTTGACCTAGAGTAAACTTTTCTGGTTAGTGCGTTGCGCCTATCGGGTGCGCGCAGTTTCGCTTGGGCCTCTAGCTCAGTTGGTTAGAGCAACGGACTTTTAATCCGTGGGTCGTCGGTTCGATCCCGACGGGGCCTAC
>JAHEGG010000002.1:0-58406 GCA_024639845.1 Microbacteriaceae bacterium | reverse complement strand
CGGCGTCCGCCGACTTTCATGCCTGGAATGCCTTCTTGCCAACCCTTGATTAGGCGATCGAGAGGAAACTCGATAGGTTCGCCGCGTCCCCAAGACGAGTCGAATTCCTCGCCAGTCTCATAGTCGACACCTAGGTAGTGAACCTTGACGGTTCCGCCGACCGGCGCTTCAACACCGGTGCCTTCGTGGACTTCTTTGATGGTCAAGGTCGCAGGTGCTGGTTCGAGCATCGGCTCAAGTTCAGGTCGTTCAAGATTTGTCATGGTGAAACACTATCCCAGCATTTGACCGCTTTTAAGCATTCGCCAACAAAGACCAGCGCCGGAAATAATGCCCCTGAAATCGCAGTTGCCCAAGGGTGTTGCAACAGACCTCACTAGGAGAATGCCATGGAATATCAAGGAAGAACTGCACTGATTACCGGTGCGAGCGCTGGCATTGGGGTGGCATACGCAGAGGAGTTCGCCAGGCGCGGCAGCAACCTCATCCTCGTAGCTCGACGTGCCGATCTGCTCGAAAAACTCGCGAGCAAGATCGCGGCCTATTCAACGGTTGAAGTAACACTCATTCCAATGGACCTTTCAACCCTGGATGCTGGGCAAAACCTCGTCGACAAGGTTTCCGCCCTCGGGCTCGATGTGGACTTTTTGATCAATAACGCCGGATTTGGCACGAACGCGCGCATCGAAGACGAAGATCGAGCCACCGTTCAGCAGGAAATTGTGCTAAATGTCGCAACGCTGGTCGACCTGACCGCCGCCTTCATCAAGCCAATGATTGAGCGAAACTCGGGCGCGGTGGTCAACATCGCAAGCACGGCCTCCTATCAACCGGTGCCTGGCATGGCGGTCTATGCCGCAACTAAGGCCTTCGTTCGATCGTTCACGGCAGCCGTCTGGGGAGAAGTGAGCGATACAAATGTGCGCGTGCTGGCCGTTAGCCCCGGAGCCACGAAAACCGAATTCTTCGACATAGCCGGCGCTAAGCCGGCCGGAAGGCTCGTACCCGTAGAGAACGTGATCAAGACGACCTTCAAGGCGCTCGATGCTAAGAACTCAAAACCCGCTGTGATTGACGGTGGTTCAAACCGTTTGATGGCGTCGATTTCACGTATCTTGCCAACATCCGTGGTGACCAAAGTGGCGGCCGGACTGTTTCTTCCGAAGCGAGAGTAGTTCAGCCTCGGAGGATAGTTGAAAGCCGCATCCCCGAGAATTTCCAGGCGAAATAAATCAGGGGAATCTGCAGAGGCAACCTTATCCAAGCCGCTGCGATGAGCGCTGCATCGCCGGTTTGAATGACGTCGAACGCAAACCAAATGTTCGCTGGCCACACTCCAAGAAGTACCAGTGCCGAAAGCAACCCTGCCCACTTTTGCCGGAAAATCAAACCGACAGCCGAAACAAGCTCGAACACGCCGCTCAGGTAGATCAAAAAGACCGGCCATGGCAGCCAAGGTGGCATCAACCACATGAACGCGTCAGGATTAAACAGGTGCAGGACGCCGCTGGCCAAGAAGACAGCGGTGAGGATACCGAGAGCGATCTTCATCGGAACTAGAGGTCTAACCCCTCGGGATAACGAGAGCCGCCCTTGAAATTGCCATAGATCGGCCTAGCGCCCTCGGTAACCGCATCCACTAGAAGATCGCCACCCACGAAGGCTCCGCGCCACGAGGCTCCGAGTCCGCCGAAAACTTCTTCGCGGTCACCGCGAGAGCGAGGTTTGTTCACTCCAAACTTGAAAGCTGCGATTTCTTCGCGAACGCGCTTGGCAAACACCAGATCGTCGGTTGCCACAGAGGAGACGAGGTTGCCGTTCGATACATTCATCGCGGCAATGAACTCTGCCTCGGTGTCAACTAGCACGATCGAGTCAATTGGGCCGAATGGTTCCGAGTGATGCAAAGACCAGGCGCGAGGCGGTTCGAGAACCGAGACCGGAGCAAAATAGGCCGAGATGTCTTGCCCTGCCAGAAAACGCCCGTGAGCCAAGTCGCCTTCGAAAAGCGGAATACCGCCCGTGTCGATTGCCTCTTTGAACTGCCCTCGGAGTTCATCCGCTTTCGTTTTATGAATCACGGGACCGAATTCGAGATCGGGTAGATCATCAGAGTCGTCTTCGACAGCAAGCGGATGCCCGAAGCGAAGTCCTTTGAGAATCGGGATGTACATTTCGAGGAACGCAGGAAAAAGACGACGCTGAATTACATAGCGCGGGTAGGCGGTGCAGCGTTGCTTTGCGTATTCGAATCCCTTTCGAAGATGCGGTGCCAGGTTGTCCCAATCGCTGAAATCCCAAATTCCCCAGGCGTTTAGGCCCTCTTGCTCGAGGATGTGACGCTTGTCAAAATTTGCCAACCGTTCAAGGGTTGCTCGACCGTTGGATCGGCCGCCAACGAAGGCAAAAGCTCCGAGCTCTGGAGATGAAACGAGTGCGTCGCTCAAATCTGCACCAACACCGCTAAGCAGGGTGACGGGAAGACCAGCCTTCGCCATCACCGCATGCGCGAGAGTCAGGGCGTGAAATCCACCCTGCGAAGGAGTCTTCGCAATGACAGCGTTGCCCGCTAGCATTTGAACCAGCTCGGCGTGAACTAGAACGCTCAGCGGATAGTTCCAAGACGCGATGTTAGACACAGGGCCGGAGAGCGGATGACGCCCTTCCATCTGTCTATCGATCTCTCCGAGATACCACTCCACGCCGTCGATGCATCGGTCCACGTCCGCGCAAGCAAGTTTCCAAGGTTTGCCAATTTCCCAGGCGAGTAGCATCGCGATGGTGTCACGGGCAATACGGAGTCCTGCGAGCGCGGCACTGACGCGACTCTTGCGTTCGTCTAGGTCGACCTTGCCCCAAGCGGCGTGCTGCCTGGCAGCATCCGAGACAGCATCAATGGCTGTTTGGTGATCGACCTTGGGCGGACCCGCGATTTGCATTTGATCGACTGGATTGAAATGGTCCGATGGTGTTCCAACGCTGAGCCACTTGCCCATAGCCAGATTGTTGATGCGAGACTCGTCAAAAGCTTCAGGTGCGAGAGCTCTCGCGGCAGCATAAACAGCGCTCCACTCAGCACCTTTTTTCACATGTAGCGTCATTCCCCAACTTTATGTCTGTGCTTGCGAAATTCCTAGAGGCGCTTCTTTTGCAACCCTGGCAGGAATAGGCCGTCGAATACTCAGTCGTTGAAAGCTCTAGCCTTTCGTTGCTCAAGATAGATCACGATAATCACGACCGAAACATAGAGCGACTGGGATACCGCGACAACTCTTTCCCAAACACCGACGTCGGTGGCGTTCGGGTCGGTCCAGGTGCTCAAGAACCAAAGCGCCAATCCCGCCTGAAGCGCAGTAGCTGTAATCGAGGCGAGCGGGCGCAGAATCCAAGGAGCGTCCTTGCGAAACCTCATGGCGAAAAGTGGCCAGCCGGCCGAAAGCACAAACGATGAGATTGCGAAAATTCGGTGCCAAATCGAGTAGCCGATTAGTGGCGTGGGAAAGATTGTCAAACCATAGGTGCAAATAGCCGAAATGAACAGCGCGACTCTACCTGGCATTGCCAGGGTGCGAGCATACACTGCTGCGATGAGCGTAAGCGTTCCCCCGAGCACGAAGAAACTCGACATAATCACCTTGACCGGTGACTCGTCGGCGGCAAGGTCACTGATGGTCTGACGAATTGGGTCGTAATCGGCCCAAAGCGCTCCAGCAATCACCCAACCCAGCACCGACTGGATAGGCCCGATGATTGCAGCAATGAATGCAGGCTTTCCGATGGTTTTCATTCTCGTCCAGTCTTTCGGTTTAGTTGTTGAGAGTTGCGAGGTAACGATCCACGGCCGTGACCAGAATGTTGCGGTCGTATTCCGAGATGTTTCCGTATTCGATGGTGACTGTATTTTCGTGCTCTGGATCAAGGTTTGTGGCTGTGAACAACTTTCCATCACGTACCGAGTACTTGTAGTTCGACGTTCCTAGGTCACCAAAATCTTCAAAGGTCGTGAAGGTCGAATCTGTTGGATCAAACGTGACCTCGATCGAAGTTTCTTGACCTGCCTCCTCGGCCATGCTGAACGAATACCAATCGGCGCAGGAGTGCAATGAGTCGAGCTCCCAGATCAGCGTGTAGTTGTCTGGCTCTTCAAAATAGGCGGCAGAAAAATCCTTGTAGTTTTGGTCTTTGTTCACGGAAACAATGCGCCAGGTGTCTCCCGCTTCGACTACTCCAAGGCTTTGCGCCGCGTTGCAACTGGCTTTTGCGATCTCTTTGTAGGCAGCCTTGGCTTCCTTTGGCGTCATAGCGGCCACGGATGAGGTGGGTGATGCGGAAGGCGAAGCTGTCGGGGCTGGGGCACTCCACGCGCATCCAGTTGTGAGCATCATTGCGCTAATCGCGATCGTCGAAGCACCAAGCAATCTTCGGCATCCAACCATGTGTTAGCCACTCCTGTCGCTCGTTGCTTCAAGTCTGCACCCTAACCGCAATAAACCCGAGAAAAAGGGTGCCTGCGGTATCCTTGAATCAGTCGCGGTCGGCTCCAACGCAGATGTTCAGACCAAAAAGAACGCAATAAGGAGACCCCTTGAACTTCGTCAAAAAGGCAGTCACAAAGACCCTGAAAGCAATCCTTAAGCGCAGCATATTTAAAAAGTTTGTTCGCGCTTTAGAGATAATCGCTTTCAAGATTACTTATTTTGGGGCCTATAAACCCTCCTCAAGGTCTATCGACAAGAAGCTCGTCGACCAACTAACCAAAGGTGTAGCTCTCGAGGATCGCCTATTGAGCCACATTCGTGAGGCTTACGAGAGCAAAAACCGCATCAACACTCGCGCTATGTTGCAGACTCTAGTTGAGTCGCCAGCCACGAAGACCCTTGGTTCGCTCGGCTACGGCACCTTCTTGGCCATCGACGGGCTTTATGACTCGGCTGCCGGCTATTTCAAAGATGCTGGCGAAGACCTAGCCAAGCAAAAGGCACCGTTCGAATACTTTGACACGCTGATGAGCGTGAATCACAAGAAGGGCGTCGCTCAGGCTAGAGAAATTCTTGAGGACCGCACATCGAAGCGGCCGAGCGTTTACAAGATGGCGCTCATCCGCGCACTAATCAAACATGGCGAATACGCCGGTCTTCGCGACCACGTAGAGGCCATCGTGTTAGCCGAGGGTGCGAGAAAGACCCTGAACGAGAAGTTGGCCTCCGAGCTCGCATGGTGGCACAAGCAGCTTCAAGATGATGGTCGCTCGGTTAAACCAATCAAAGGCGCAATCAATTTCGCGGTCATGGACTACAACATGCTCGACTACTCGAAGAGCTCGACCAACCGTGGCGACTACGTGCAGACTCTTGCCGCAATCTCGCATCTGCTTCGCCACCAAAATGTTGATTTTGTTGGAGGCAGCGCTCTGGCGAAGTATCTGAGCAAGATTCAGAAGTTTGTAAACCCGGAGCGACGTCTGGGTGCAGACGCGAAGAAGGTCAAGGTTCAGCCCGTTGAGCTTCACCGCGACTTTGCCTCGGGCCGCGCGTACCCAGAAAACACCTGGCTTATCAGTAACGGCTGGTTCATGCACAGGCCATACAAGGGTGAAGTTGACTTTCCATATCCTGAGAACATCAACGCCATTATGGTGTCGTTCCACATTCAAGACCCCGACGTTCTCACCCCGAAAACCGTTGCCGAACTAAAGAAGATTGGCCCGATTGGTTGCCGCGACTGGACCACGGTCTATCGCCTTCGTGACTTCGGAGTGCCAGCGTTCTTCTCAGGTTGCGTTACGACCACTGTTGGACAGGTGCTACCCAAGGCGAAACTCGCCGGAAAGGTGCCTAGGCTCGCAGTTGTCGAGGCCAAGGTGCCATTCCGCAAATACCTGCTCTGGTGGAAGAAGCGATTCATCCAAATCGGCGAATATGTTCGCGACTTCAGCTTGGTCGAAGGCATCGAGGATGCTCGCAGCATGCTTGCCGAATACGCGGGATATGGCCACGTGATCACTAAACGCCTGCACTGCTACCTTCCGGCGCGCTCTATGGGTCTCGGAGTCACTTTCACACCGGGCAAGCGCTCGGATGTTCGCTTTGAAGGGCTGCTAGATCTCGACGAAACTGCATTCAACAAGATTCGTCACGGACTCGAGCACAAGCTCGAAGTGATCACCTCAGCCATCCTCGCCGGAAAGAGTCGCGAAGAAGTGAAGGCAATCTGGACCGAACTCGTTGCCCCTGACGTGAAGTTCGCCGGAGAGTACTGCACCAATCTCGAACCACTAGGTGAGTCCGCGCTCGACCTTAAAGCCATCTACAAGAAGTTCGATTCACAGGTGATGCACCTGGGTGACAACAAATTCGGCTCGAAGCAGATTCATCTTGCCTTTGCAGTTGACCAGAACCTCAAGAACGAACTTGCCGTGGTGCTCGAGTCGATTGTGAGAAACACCTCGCGTCAGATCAACGCCCACGTGCTTACTCGCGGTCTCGGCAAGGATTACTGGGCCAAGCTACACAAGCTGTTCCCGCAGGTCAACTTCCACTTCCACGACTTCAGTAGCATCGACTACGGTGCCGCCGTCAACCTGATGGCGCACATCACAGTCTCGACGTTTGACAGGCTGTTCCTGCCCCAGGTTCTCAAAGACATTCCGAAGGTGCTTTACCTTGATGTCGACATCCTGGTTCGCGGAGATGTCGGTGAACTTTATGACCACAACGTCACTAAACACGTGTTTGCTGGCAAAAAGAGCCGCCTCGACGGCTGGTCGAACTTGGTTCACGTGATCACTCGCGTGTCGCTGCGTTTGCCCGCAAAGCAGGCCTGGGCACTTCGCCGCCGCGCACACGCAACCGGCAAATTGACTGCCGACACCTATAACGCAGGTGTCCTCCTGATGAACCTGGCCCGGATGCGCAAAGACAACTTCATCGAAAACCACCTCTATCTTGTTGAAAAGTTGCACCTCAACGATCAAGACGTGATGAACTTCTACTCGAAGGGCGAAGCATTGCAGATTGGTGATGAGTGGAACTTTGTGCCAACCCAGGATTACGCGAAGCAACCGAAGATTGTTCACTTCGCCGGTCCGGTCAAGCCGTGGAAACCACAGAACTCGCTCTACAAGCGCGAATTCCAGTCCATCGTTCGTGAACTAAAGCTAGACAAGTAGCCAGGAGAACCGATGCATAACGTCCCCCGCAAGGCAGTCATCCCAGTTGCCGGGCTCGGCACGAGGTTCTTGCCCGCTACAAAGGCCATGCCCAAAGAGATGTTGCCTCTGGTTGACAAGCCAGTGATTCAGTATGTCGTCGAGGAAGCGGTTCGTTCCGGACTCAACGACATCCTGTTTGTGACCGGGCGTGACAAGTATGCGCTCGAAAACCACTTCGACACCTCTGCCGACCTAGAGTCCCGCCTCGAAGCCAAGGGCGACCAAGCAAAGCTCGAGCTGGTTCAAGCGCCTACCGAGCTGGGCAATATTCACTACGTTCGCCAGGGCGGGGCTAAGGGTCTTGGACACGCAGTGAACGCTTCGGCATCGTTCACTGGTGACGAACCGTTTGCTGTGTTGCTGGGTGACGATGTGGTCGAAGAGACTAGTGATCTGCTCAAGACCATGATTGACGTACACACCAAAACCGGCGCAAACGTTGTTGCGCTGGTTGAGGTTCCGCGTGAAGAGATTCACAAATACGGTTGTATTCGCCCAGCCAGCGAAGAGGTCGATGGAATCATTGAGGTTGCTGACTTTGTCGAAAAACCAAAGACCGAACTTGCGCCATCGAACCTTGCCGTCATCGGCCGATACATTTTAAATCCTGGCATTCACGACCTGCTGGCGAACCAAGAGCCTGGTGCGGGTGGTGAAATCCAGCTCACGGATGCTCTCGCCAAAGCGGCTCGCGAAAAACTGGCTGGTGGTGTGGTCGGCGTCGTCTTCCGCGGCGAGCGCTACGACGCCGGAGACAAACTCGAGTTCTTGAAGGCCACCGTGTTGCTCGCAACAAAACGTGACGACTTAGGCCCAGACCTAATGGCTTGGCTAAAAGACTTCGTGGCTAAGTCCAAATAGAAATCTGCTTAAAAATTAGTGCCCGCTCTTGAGAGCGGGCACTAACTTTTTAAATCTGTTATTTGTCCAAGTGAAAATACGGGACAATCAGGTAAATGCCATAAAGCAGAGCACTCACACAGATGCTGAATGCACCGTAAGAAAGCACTCGGTAGACAACCTCTCGCTGGATGTCCTTCGACTTTCCCTTACGAGCTCCTGGAACCGCGTGCTGCGCATTCGTGAGTAGGCGCACTCCAATAGCAAAAGCACCAACGATAGCGGTGCTAAAGCCAACTGCAGCTAAAAAAACCTGTAGAAGGGAATCCCAGTTAATCGTGATGTTCATTGCTATTTGCCGCCCTTCTTGGCGCTCTTTGAACTGGTCTTTATTGCTCTGCTTTTTCGGAGCGGCTTTACGACCTCGCTTGCAGCTGAAACTTCGTTGTCAATCACGTTGTGATGACCAACCTTGTTTCGGTTTGAGATCTGGAAGATGGCGATTACGACTGCTACGGTGAGCACGGCATCGGCAATCAGACCGATGTCTCCGAGTTGAGTCAGAGCTGCGGATGCGGCGCCTACTAAGGCAGCGGCTGGCAGAGTGAGTACCCAGCCAAGGAACATATGTCCGGCCTTGCTCCAGCGCACAGCCCCACCTTTGCGGCCCAATCCAGATCCGATCACAGACCCAGAAGCCACCTGGGTGGTCGACAGTGCGAAACCGAAGTGGCTCGAGGCGAGGATTGTTACACCGGTTGAGGTTTCAGCCGCAAGACCCTGCACTGGTCGAATTTCAGAAAGACCAGTTCCCATGGTCTTGATGATTCTCCAACCACCCGAATATGTACCGATCGCGATTGCCAAAGCAGCCGAGACGATTACCCACCACTGAACCGAGCCGCCATCGGCTTGAAAGCCGGTTGCTACCAGTACGAGGGTGATAACACCCATGGTCTTCTGGGCATCGTTGGTTCCATGTGATAGGGCAACTAACGAAGATGAAAAAATCTGGCCGATTTTAAAGTTGGATCGCCCCGTGCCGATGTTGCTCTTGGCTCGGGCTTCCTGTGATCGTGCAGTGAGAATGTAGGCAACCTTCGCGGCCAAGAACGCGGTGAGACCAGCGACTACAGGAGCAAAAAGAGCTGGGATGAAAACCTTTTCGATCATTTTCGAAAAGTTCACTGCATTGAATCCCGAGTATGTAATCGCAGCGCCGATTAGACCGCCGAAGAGGGCGTGAGATGAAGACGAAGGCAGCCCCAAGAACCAGGTGGTCAGATTCCAGAGGATCGCTCCTGTAAGCCCCGCGAAGACCATCTGAGCGCTTATCGATACACCTTCGTTGATCATGTCAACGGAAATGGTTTTTGCAACAGCTGTCGAAAGAAAAGCTCCGACGAGGTTCATAACCGCAGCAATCCCAACCGCCACACGAGGTTTCAGTGCTCCGGTCGCAATCGGCGTCGCCATTGCGTTAGCCGTGTCGTGGAAACCGTTTGTGAAATCGAAAAATAGTGCGAGCCCTACAACTAGAGCGACGATGACTACTGAGTCCACGGGACCCTCTCTCGGTTGATTCTGGTGCTTGGAACTTCATTGAAAGCCTTGGAAAGGGTAGTTTCCAAAGGTTAACGCGCGGTAAACAAAGACTACCTCTGCTTGCCAGATGGTCACTGCTCGTTCACCATTCTGTAACAAGGTGAACAACTTATGCAAAGTCAAATCTTTGCAATATGACCTGGCTTAAGCAGTTTTAGGTTTTGAGAGCTTCCCCCAGATGGTGGCAGGCGCCCAGACTGTCGATTGGCGATAAGGCAAACGCCACAACCCGCCGTGAATCGCGGTGTCGGTGACGAGCGACGTGAGAGGTGCGCCAAAGTTGTTGGCGGCGGCATCCTTGTCGGTTAAATCACGCAACAACAACAGTGCGCACTCGAGACGAGCAAATTCGATTGGATGCGGTTCGATTCCAAACTCTGGAGCGCCCGCATAGGTGCTAGCCAGAATTTCACTGGCACCAAGAACAGATCTTGTGGTCGCAGGGGGCGCGATTTGATAGGACACCGGAATGCCTCTGAGCCATGCCCAGTATGCCCGCCACCGTTGGATTCGCTTCGAGAACAAGTAGGAGGGACCCTGAAGGTGAATAGAAGTGTCGAGCAAAACCAACTGCCCATCTTCAGCTTCAAAGAACTCCGGGTCTGGTCGCCTGAGCCAACCGAAGAGTGCTAGGAATGAGTCTCTAATCTTGGTGCCAAAAGGCCTGGCCTTAGAGCGATCCAGTTGAGAGTGGCCGACTGATGCGGGGGCACATACTGAGTCCGTCGGAGTCGCAGTCCAAGCTAGCCCGATTCGTTCTTTTGGCATGTTTTCGCAGAACACTTGTGTCACCGCATCCGCTGCGACCGAGACGCGAATGTGCTTAACTCCGGGTGAATACAGATAGGAGCCCAAGACCAGGCGTTCGGTTCGTTTGGCGTTCAGACGGGCTAGAAAAGCGGTCACGTCTTCGGTCTCGGTTACTAGGTCGAGGCCGGCCGCTGCCGCAATTTGCTCGTCGCTCGGCTCTTCTGGCAATCCGCGAGTTCTGGCAATCGTCACCGGAACCAAAAGTTCGCCACCGGTCGTTCGCACAAACTTGAAAAGTTCGAGCCAGCGAGCGGCATCCCCGTGACGTGCGATCGCGGCAACTTTGCCATCCCAGCTGAGCCACTCACGTGTGGGCGCGAACTCGGCGAGGGCCCCCATGGCCACGAGGATGGTGTTTATCGGAGCACCAGTCTTTCTCAAGGCGAGATTCTCCATCGCTACTTCCAACCCAGGCTCGGCTAGAGATCGGTCAACCTGAAGTTTGGCCGCTGCTAGAGCCGGCTTTGGCTTGGCACGTTCGCCAAGCCCGCGAATCGAGAAAAACACAACTCGATCTGGGTCACTCCAAGCCGTTTCGAGACGCGAAATGAGCGTGATCTTGCGATTTTTCTCGAGCCTCACATTGGACTGAAGTTCGGCTAGGCCTGCGTCAACGATATTTCTCATCGAGGCGCGAGAGTCGAATTCAGCAACGCTCCCCAGCGCGTATGGAGTCTGAAACCCTTTGTGCCAGGCTCGAGGGGTTGAGAGTCGATCCATCGACTCTAGAACCGCAGAATGATTCTGATAGGCAGCACGAAGAGTGATTCCAGCCAGTTGGGTGGTGCTTAGTGCCGATTCATCCGGGCCAACATAGGTGAACTCGGTCATGACTACTCGCCCAGTCTGCGTGACCTAATGATGCTCGCGACCGCTGCCACAACAATCGAAGCGACAATCACAAGGAGCGAAACTTCGGTTGGAATCTCGGGAGCCCAGTCGATGTGTTTTCCATCATTGATAAACGGTAGTTCGTTGACATGCATCGCATGCAAGAACAACTTGACACCGATGAACGCGAGGATAAACGAGATGCCGTATTTCAGGTAGTAGAGCTTATCGACCAATGAGCCCAGCAAGAAGTAAAGCTGACGAAGACCCATTAGAGCAAAGACATTTGCCGTGAACACGATGAATGCATCGGTGGTGATTCCAAAGATTGCCGGAATCGAGTCGAAGGCAAACATCACGTCGGTTGCGGCAAGCGCAATGAAAACCACGAGGATTGGGGTAAACATCCTTTTGCCGCCCTCGACGGTGCGCAGTTTCACACCGTCGAAGTCTTTCGAGACTGCGATACGCTTTCGAAGCCAAACGATGAGTTTGGATTCCGATTCCTCGTCATCTTCTTCAGATCGGAATGCCTGATGCCAAGCTGTGTAGAGCAGAAACGCGCCGAACAGGTAGAAAATGAAGCTGAAGTGCTCGATCAGGGCAGCGCCGACCGCGATGAAAATACCTCGAAGAACGAGGGCCATCACAATTCCTACCATCAGCACTTCTTGCTGAATTTTTCTCGGAACGTTGAACCTTGCCATCAGAATCAAGAACACGAACAGGTTGTCGAGGCTCAAACTGTATTCGGTCAACCAGCCGGCAAAAAACTCGCTCGCTCTATTGGTGTCAGGAAAAAGTTGCCAGAGAGTCAGCCCAAAAATTACCGCCAGCGAGGCATAGAAAACCACCCAGAGGCTCGATTCTCGGTTGCTCGGAATGTGCGGTCTTGCGAAGATGAAAAGCACGTCGCCGAGGATGACCAGCACGAGAACAGCCATGCTGACAACTTCGAATGTTAGGTAATCTGAGAGATTCATCCCGTTCAGTCTAAGCGTGGTTTCTGAGCCCAAGTAGAGTTGTTAAGAGATTTCGCGGATGGAGAAAAATGGCATCGAGAAAGCTGCATGACTTGCTCGCCGATGGCCGTGATTTGTTCTATTTTGACGACGCCGATACGACACTTTCAGTCGATCGCAAGCCCGACTCCAGAGAGGTGACCGAGCGGCCGGGGGTGGCTCAAATGCGACTCGATTCACTCACCGGAGATTGGATTTCTGTAGCGGCCCACAGACACGGTCGCGCATTCTTGCCGCCGGCATCCGAGTGCCCACTTTGCCCAAGCACCGATGGCTTCGCCAGCGAACTTCCAGACCAATTTGACGTAGCCGTTTTCGAGAACAAATCACCATCGTTTGGGCCAAAGTTGGCTGAGGTCGACGACCCGAACTACGCGGTTGAGCCGGGGCTTAGCCTCGGTGCGGTTCGCGAGTCGATTGGTCGATGCGAGGTCGTGGTTTTCAGCTCGCAACACGAAGGATCGGTCGCCAGCCTGCCGGTCAGTCGAATCGAAACCATTGTGGATGCTTGGACCGATCGAACCGACCACCTGCTTGGTTTGCCTGGCATCCGCACGGTGTTCCCGTTCGAGAACCGCGGACAAGACATCGGTGTGACCCTTCACCACCCACATGGACAGATCTATGCCTACCCTTACGTCACCCCAACCCACGAGAAGTACCTGAACTCGATCAAGAGTTTCGGTAGCGACCTGTTCGCCAAGACCCTCGAGTTTGAGCAAGCCGGCGAGCGCGTCATCCTAGCCAGCGACAATTTCACAGTTTTCGTGCCTTTCGCGGGACGGTGGCCGATCGAAATCATGATCCTTCCGCACCGCCAGGTGACCTCGTTTGTCGGGTTGAGCGACGACGAACGCAAGGAACTAGCTTCGGTTTATTCGCGCACTCTAAAGGCTGTCGACGCGCTCTATGACTCCCCGACTCCATATATCGCCGCATGGCACCAAGCACCACTGGTCGACGGTGGCGAAAACGTGCGCTTTCACTTCAGGCTCACCTCGCCGAGACGCGCCGCCGACAAGTTGAAATACCTCGCCGGTTCGGAATCCGCGATGGGGGCGTTTATCGCCGATTTTCCTCAAGAGACTACGGCAGGCAGATTACGCGAGGTCATGCCGTGACCGACCAACTGGCCGCTCAGGTCAGCAATCGTTTCGCAGTGGTTTATGGCCACGAACCAGAGGGCGTCTGGTCGGCTCCAGGTCGAGTGAACCTCATCGGTGAGCACACCGATTACAACGAGGGTTTTGTGCTGCCCTTCGCTATCAATAGGCGCACCTACGCTGCTGTTTCAAAACGCACGGATGACCGCATCCGGGTTTCTTCGACCTTCGCCGAGTTGCCCGTCGAACTGTCTCTTAGTGAGATTTCAGCAGAAACGGTTTCGGGTTGGTCGGCGTATCCCCTCGGTGTGGTTTGGGCAGTCGCAGAAAAGTCTGGCGGGTTCGGTGTTGGTCTCGACATTTTCATCGATTCCGATGTGCCAGTCGGTGCTGGCCTGTCATCTTCAGCCGCGATCGAATGCGCCGTCGCGGTGGCCGTGGATGAGCTTTGGGCACTGGCTCTAGCTGAGCGTGATTTGGCTCGGATCGGGCAGCGAGCCGAGAACGCCATCGTTGGGGCACCGACGGGCATCATGGATCAGTCGGCGTCGATGCTCGGCGAACTCGACCATGCTGTGTTTCTCGACTGTCGCACACTCGAAGCGCAGTCGGTTGAACTCGGATTTGCCGAGGCAGGGCTCGAGATTCTGATCATCGACACCAGGGTCGAGCATCGGCACGCTGACGGAGGTTACGCATCGCGAAGAGCAGCCTGCGAAGAAGGTGCCCGAGTCATGGGTGTGGCCGCACTCAGAGATTTGAACGCAAACGACCTGACACTCGCGGCCGAACGGCTCGACGACCAAACTTTTAGGCGCGTGCGCCACGTGGTGACCGAAAACTCGCGAGTGCTGGCGACTGTCGACGCGTTGCGCAAATCTGGGCCAACCGCAATCGGCGAGCTGCTTTATGCCTCACACGAATCGATGCGTGACGATTTTGAAATCAGCGTTGACGAACTCGACACCGCAGTCGAAATGGCACTACGTCACGGCGCGATCGGGGCCAGAATGACCGGAGGTGGTTTTGGTGGAGCCGCTATCGCCTTGACCCCATTGGCCAAGATTTCCGAGGTAACACTTGCGGTCAAAGCGGAGTTCGCCAGTCTTGGTTATGCGGAGCCAAACATCTTTGCCGTTTCGGCAGCGCCTGGAGCCCGACGCGTTCTTTAGATAAACGGGTCTGGGGTCATCACGTATTTGGTCTCGAGATATTCGTTGATCCCCTCGAAACCACCTTCGCGACCCAAACCTGATTGTTTGGTTCCACCGAACGGTGCAGCCGCATTTGAAACGAGACCCGTGTTGAGTCCGGTCATACCGGTGTCTAGAGCCTCAACCAGGCGTAGTCCACGCTTCAGGTCTTTGGTGAACGCATAGGAAACCAGACCGTATTCGGTGTCATTAGCCAGCGCAATTCCTTCATCCTCGGTTTTAAAACTTACGATTGGCGCGATTGGGCCGAAGATTTCTTCACGAAGGATGGTCGAATCTGGTCGAACGTTTCGAAGCACCGTCGGCTTGAAGAAGTAGCCGTCGCCAGAACCAGATTCTCCACCGACCACAACGGAACCCCCCTCGGAAACCGTTGTGTCGACCAAGCGCTGCATGTTTTCGCGAGCTTTCTCGTTGATTACCGGACCACAAGTGGTGTCGGCGTCTACACCGCGACCGAGTTTGAGCGCACCCATCTTTTCGGCGAGGCGGTCAGAAAATTCTTCGGCAACAGCCTCGTGCACGATGAAGCGGTTTGCGGCGGTGCAGGCTTGGCCGATGTTTCGCATCTTAGCCAGCATCGCACCTGCGACGGCAGCCTCGAGGTCAGCATCTTCAAACACGAGAAACGGAGCGTTTCCGCCGAGTTCCATCGAGGTTCGAAGCACCTGTTGCGCCGACTGCTCGAGCAGTTTGCGGCCAACCTGTGTCGAACCCGTGAAAGTAATCTTGCGCAGTCTCGGGTCGGCAATGATTGGCCCGGATGTCGCAGCCGATGTGCTCGTGGTGATCACGTTGACCACACCTGCGGGCAAGCCGGCCTCTTCGAGTGTTTTGACTAGGAGCAGGGTGGTTAGTGGAGTGAGTTCTGCCGGCTTGACCACCATGGTGCAACCGGCTGCGATAGCCGGTCCAATCTTGCGGGTAGCCATCGCGAGTGGAAAGTTCCATGGCGTGATCGCAAAGGCCGGACCAACCGGACGCTGAGCGACCAGCATGCGGCCGGTGCCCTCTGGCGAAGTTCCGTAACGACCGGTGATTCGCACGGCCTCTTCGCTGAACCAACGCAAGAATTCGTTTCCATAGACGACCTCGCCACGCGCCTCGGCGAGCGGTTTGCCCATTTCGAGGCTGATTAGGGTGGCAAACTCTTCGGATCTCGCCTTGACCAGTTCAAAGGCGCGACGCAAAATCTCGGCCCGTTCGCGCGGAGCGACTTTTGCCCATGTCGCTTGGGTTTCGTCCGCGGCGCGAAGCGCATCAAGCCCGTCTTGGGCGTTGGCGTTGGCGATGTTGATTAGGGTTTTTCCGGTCGCAGGGTCTTCTACCGCGATTTGACCGTCACCGTGTCCGTCAACCCACTTGCCCGCGATGTAGAGCTGGGTCGGCACTTTGGCCAAAAGTTCATTCTCGTTCAGCGTCATTGCTTTACTTTCTCGTTCTCGCCTAGTCGACTCGTTCGGATGCTAACAGTCTGCCACAGTGCCCCGCTCAGAGCGAGACAAGTTGGCAACCCGATTCCTTCATGGTCTGCAAGGCGGCGGCAGACGTCTCGGCAGCCACACCGGCAGTCAGATCTGCAATCACGCGCACCTCAAAACCAGCGTCGCGGGCATCCAAGGCGGATGCGAGAACGCAGTAATCAGTTGCAATTCCGACAACGTCGATGCGCTCAACCCCGAGGTCCGCGAGCAGGTCTGCGAGGGCTATGCCATCTGGCGTGACCCCTTCAAAAATCGAATATGAAGGCTTGCCTTGACCTTTTTCGATGTGAACATCGATGAGTCCAACGTCTAGGTTCGGGTGATAGTCGGCCCCATCTGTTCCAGCCACGCAGTGCGCAGGCCAGCTGTGCACGAAATCCGGCTCGGCCGGAGCAACCGCGAAGTGACCGCCATTGTCTGAGTTGCCGTCGTGCCAGTCGCGGGAGGCAATTACGAAGTCGTAACTTTCACGGTGGGCTTCTAGATAGTCGGTGATTCCCGCAGCCACCGCGGCGCCGCCAACAACAGCAAGCGAACCACCCTCACAGAAGTCGTTCTGCACGTCAATAATGAAAAGCGCTGAGGTCAAATCGGTCTCCGATGCTTGGATGCTCGTCACAGGCTACTCGTTTGAAAGTGTGTCGCCGCACCGATAAAACCCGGTGACCAGGTTATCGATGGCTACCTTGGCGTCATCCTTGACATTGCCGAGGGCATAAACGGCGAACAGGAGCTTCGTGCCATCCTTGGCGTCGATGATTCCTGCGAGGGTGTAACCGGTCTTGATCCAACCGGTCTTAGCGCGAACCTTGCCTACGGCATCCGCGTTGTCGCCTTTGAAACGGTCAGCTAGCGAACCGGATTCGCCCGAGACGGGAAGCGCTTGAGCGATGATTTCAAAGTCGTTGAAGCCGTCGTTGACAATGCCGAGTAGCTGGGCGACAAACAACGGCGAGACCGCGTTGTTCGCCGAGAGTCCCGAACCGTCTTTGATGACCAGGTTCGACATGTCGAGATTGGTCGCGGCAAGCGCTTTCTTGATGGCGATTCCTACCGATGCAAACGAGCCGTCGTAACCCTGCTTGATGGCAATGAGTCTGGCTAGGAATTCTGCCTCGGTGTTGTCAGACACCAACAGCATGTGCTTGATCCACTTATCGATGGTTTGCGATGTGACCTTGGCTACTTCGGTTGAACCGACTGGCAACCTGCCTTCAACCAGAGTCGCACCGGTAGCGGTAGCTCCCAACGCAGCCTTAAATTTGCGACCGGCGTTCATGACCGGAGTGGTGGTCCGCGGCGAGGTTTGACGAGACGGATTAGCCCGGTCTCCGTCTACCTGAAGCGCAGTCACCTCGCTCATGTAACCCTGGGTCTGCTCAGAGCGCTCCCAGCTCTGCTCCCACTTCGATGCCGCAGTTCCACCAGCGAAGAGTGTCGAGTCGAGCACGATTCGATTCACTTTGATCGAGTTTGCCGTAGCCCACTGCGAAACCTTGACTGCCAAATCACTCAACTTAGGAGCGTTCTGATAAACCGATTGCTGCCCAGCTGGAGTCGAGGAAAGGGTCGGGTCACCACCTCCGACGAGGATAATGGTGCCCGGGTTGGCTGGATCGGCATAAACCTTGGTATCGACCACGTAGTTTGGGCCGAGGGCCTGAAGTGCTGCGGTAGCCGTGACGATTTTAAACACGGATGCGGTGGCCGCCGGCACGGCGGCGTTGCGGTCGAACAACACCTCGTCGGTGTCTGCTTTCAAAACGACGCCGGAGAAGGTTGCGAGGCGAGCATCCGTGGCTAGGTCGGCGACCGAACAGCTGCGCGCCGAAGTCGGGGTGATTGAAGGAGTTTGCGATGGGGTCGTCGAAGGAGACTGAGACCCTGTTGGTGTGGCAGTTGGCGAGCCACCAAATGAGACACCCACGACGAGAAGCAGAACCAGGGCTAAACCGCTGGCAGCACCGATTAGCACCTGCTTTAGGTAGGCAAAACGTGGCTTTTGCTCTGACACTGGTTCTCCTGAACTGGGCTTTCGTCGCGAATCGCGACTCCCCTCAACAATGATTTTACCCCGCGGGTCGAGGTTAGGCTTAAGGCATGAAAACCATTCGCTCTGCCGCGGTGCTGCTATTGGTTGCAGCGTCGGCATTCTTCGGGTCTTCCAGCGCTTCGGCTCACGCCGACCTAGAGAGCACCTCTCCAAGTTCTGGAGAAACAGTGGAAGCCGGTCGACTGACTCTTGCGCTCAAATTTGGTGAAGACCTAATGACCGGCGAAGCAAACGGCAATGTGATTTCGGTTCAGGGCCCAGCTGGCCCCGACAACGCCCAATGGGCCGACGGTTGCGTCGACTCGGTCAGCGGCGGGTTAATGATGGATGCGATCGCGCCTTCCCGCCCTGGCGAATATGTCGTGAATTGGCGGGCGGTTTCGGCTGACGGGCATCCTGTTGAAGGTTCGTACACGTTCACCGTGGTAAACACCAAGGGATTCGAAAGTGACCCACCGGCAGCATGCGAATCTTCGCTGATTTCGACCCTTTCGGGAGGTGACGAGGAACTTCTTCCTGTCACCCCAAAGGGTGCAGACCAGCAGCGAGCCTGGGGAATCTCGCCAGAAGAAGGGCTGATTGGCGGCATTGTCGTGATCACCTTAGTTTCGGTAATCGGAGCATTCTTGCTACGCGCTCAAGAGCGCAAGCGAGATGCGCAGGAAGCAGCCATTTTGGCTAAGCGCAGAACCAGCAACGAAAACTAACCGTTAGGTCGAACTAACTTTTCTACATCACCAATCGCGGCATCGAAGTCGGCCTCGCTCATCAACCCAAGTTCTATCACTACTGCTCGAACCGTTTTGCGTTCGGCCTGAGCCTTTTGCGCCACCAGCGTGGCATTCTCATAGCCAAGAGTCGGCGAAAGCGCGGTGACTAAGCCAATCGAGTTTTCAACATCCGTACGCAATTTTTCAGCGTTTGCCGTGATGCCGTCGACGCAGTTATCGGCCAGCACATAGCAACCTTGACGCAATTGAGTAATGCCCATCATTAGCGCCCGACACATGATCGGCTCAAAAGCGTTGAGTTGCAACTGCCCCGCCTCAGCCGCCATGGTCACGGTTATGTCATAGCCGATCATGGCGAATGCGATTTGGTTCACGACCTCAGGAATGACCGGGTTCACCTTGCCCGGCATTATCGAAGAGCCAGCTTGGCGAGGCGGTAGGTTGATTTCTCCGAGACCCGCACGAGGACCGCTCGAAAGCAAACGAAGGTCGTTCGAGGTTTTACTAAGTTTGACGGCAACGCGCTTGAGCACGCCGGAGACCATCACGAAGACGCCCGCGTCTTGAGTTGCCTCGACCATGTCTTCGGCCACGACAAAAGGGATGCCGGTTATTTTCGACAGATGCTCGCAGGCGGCTGCCGAATAGCCTTTCGGTGCGTTTAGTTGGGTGCCTATCGCCGTGCCACCGAGATTGATCTCACTGAGCAACGGAATGACTTCGCGCAGACGTTGCTCGTCTTCCATTGTCATTCGCGCAAAGGTCGCAAACTCCATTCCAAGCGTCATCGGCACGGCATCTTGAAGCTGGGTTCGACCCATCTTGATCACGTCTTTAAACTCCTCGGCTTTCTTGCCGAATGATGTTCTGAGATGTTCCATGGCACGGATGAGCTCGCGAAGTTCGAGGATCAACGCGACTTTCAGTGCCGTTGGATACACATCGTTTGTCGACTGAGACATGTTGACGTGGTTGAGCGGGTGACACCTCTCGTAGTCACCCTTCTCGAACCCGAGGTGCTCTAGTGCGCGGTTGGCGATTACCTCGTTGGCGTTCATGTTGGTGCTTGTGCCGGCACCACCTTGGATGGCGTCGACGATGAACTGGGAATCAAATTGACCTTCGGCAACATCGTGGCATGCTTTGACAATCGCATCACGCAGGTGCTCTTCGAGTTCGCCGGCCTTGAAGTTTGCTTCGGCGGCAGACTCTTTGACCATCGCCAGAGCGCGGATCAGACTTCGGTAGTGGCCAATCGGCACACCAGAAATTGGAAAGTTTTGAGCCGCCCTGGCTGTGTGCACGCCCCAGTAGGCGACCGAAGGAATCTCAAAGTTTCCGAGCAGGTCATGTTCAAGCCTCATTGCTGACATGTGTTTAGTTTGGCACGAATACCATTCGTAGCCAAACGATTCGGGTCCCGAGTTGCAACGAAAAGAAAAATGCCCGACCACAGTGGCCGGGCATTTTTCTCAGATCGGTTAGGAGACGATGTCTTTCACAAGCTCGTTGTTTGAGCTCTTCTGCACGACCGCCACGAGATAACCCACGACCAGCGCAATGAAAGGACTCAGAACTAGAACCCAGCCGAGCGGCGAAAGATCCCAAGAGACTCCAGCGCCTTCCGGCGTTGAAGCCAGACCCGAAAGCAGGTTGAAGCGCGACATCAGAAGGTAAAGGCCTCCTGCTAGAAGAACCGCTGATGCCAGTGGGGCAACGGTTGATTTCCAAACGTTCGCTCCACCGTTCTTTCTGAAGTAGAGCACCACCGAGACGCTAACCAGAATCTCCACGACCATGATTGCAACCGCGGTGATAGCGCTCATCCAGAAGAACAGGTTGAGGATTGGGTCGAGATTTGCGGCTGCGAATCCTACAATCACAAGGGCTGCAAGCACCGAGGTAAGAATTACACCGCTTTGAGGAGCACCGGAGGCGTTTGTCTTGCCAAAGGTCTTTGGCAATACGCCACCGCGGCCCAGAGCGAAGAAGTAACGCGCATTTGCGTTTTGGAATGCGAGCAGACCCGCGAAGAGGCTAGAAACAACAAGCCAGCTCATGACGTCTACCATCCAAACACCAACGTTGCTTTCGGCAAGCGAGAACAGCACAGCAGCGGGATTAGCGCCACCTTCGGAAATCGTTGCAACCTGGTCAACTACCGTCGAAGCACCTAGACCAGTCACAATCGCGAATGAAACGATTGCAAACAAAGCGGTAATGATTCCGATGGCAAGGTAGGTGGCACGCGGAACGGCACGCTTTGGATCTTTCGACTCTTCTCCATAAATGGCCGTTGCTTCGAATCCGATGAACGATGCCAGGGCAAAGGCGATGGCGATTCCCGCGCCGCCCTCGAGTCCACCGGCAAAAATGTTTGCGGGGTTGAAAGCAGCGTTGAAATCCATCTGCGCAGAGTGGTTGACGAGAATCGCTACACCCGTGATGAGCAAAGACGCGAGCTCCAAAATCATCAGCGTTCCTAGTACCTTTGCGCCGACATCCACGCTCAAAAGTGAGAGGGCCGTGACAATAGCCCAGGCCAATAGAGCCCAGATCCACCAAGCCATGTCGATGCCGAGCGAGGCCATTTGGCCAGCCATGAGGCCACCGAAAAATCCGTAGATGGCCAGCTGAATAGTGACGTAGCCCACGATGGAAGTGAAAGCTGAGGCGACACCCATGTTTGGACCCATGCCTCGCCCGACGTAGGCAAAGAAAGCACCGGCATTGGTCACCTTTGAGGTCATGGCCGTGAAACCAACGCTAAATAGCAAAAGAGTTAAACCGACCAGCAGGTAGGTACCAGAAGCCGCGGCTCCGTTACCGGCAAGGATGGCGACCGGAACTGCGCCGGTCATGCCGACCAGTGGGGCGGCCGCAGCCACCACGAAGAAAACGATGCCCCAAACGCCAAGGCGTCCGGATCGTAAAGATGTGCCCGAGCTCTGCTCAGCCATAAGGATCTCCTCATTGAGTTAATAATCGTTAGGGACTAAACGATTAACCCAAGATTGGCGGAGTCCGTGGATTCGGTCAAGTTCATACGGGCACTAACGAAGATGCTTTGTCGAATCGTTATAAAGCCCATTTTGGCGGCTTTGTTTGGAAGCGAACGATTCGCTAGGCTTTTGGACATGAGCGAACTCAACGGATTCATCGCGCCACTAACCCCGAGCGGCAAATCTTCTTTGGTGCCAAACATGCCTTGGTATTATTCGGGCACGCTTTTGACAGTCGAGTACTTAACTGACCCCGCAAACGTAAGGGCGATTCTTCCGGAAGACATCGAACTGGCCGACGAGCAACCCGGCGCTGTAGCGATCATCTGGGCCGACTGGCAGTCTTGCAGCGAAGGCGGTGACGAACTTCTCGACCCGATTCGCTCGCAATATCTCGAAGCGTTTGTAGTGGTTCGGTGCAAAAAGTATGGCGTGACTTATTCACGCTGCGTCGCAATCTGGGTGACCAAGGACTTCGCCATCGCTCGTGGTTGGTTCCAGGGGTATCCGAAGAAGTTGGGCTCGGTGCACGTCACGCGACTCTTCAACCACGGAAAGGCTACACCGAAACTCGAAGCCGGAGCCAAGCTAGGCGCAACCCTAGCCGCCTACGACCACAGACTCGCATCGGCCGTTGTGACGTTGGTTGGGCCATCCGAGTCGAATGGATTTGTTAATGGACACAAGATGCTCCACTCGCGTTGGATGCCTTCGATTGTTCCTGGTGCAGGAAACTCGATGGACCAGTTGATTTCGATGGGTGGCGTCGATGCCGACCTGGGTGACCCCTGGTACGGCACAGCCGAACTCACTCTCGGCGATTCCCAGTGGGATGAACTGAACTCGATTTTGCCTGTGACGGAGATTCTCGGCGGTTACTATCGCGAGGTCGGGGTGACCTTCAATGGTGGCACGCTCATCGAAGATCGTTCACAGAACAACTGACTCTTGCCGCGACCTTTGATCGAGGTTCGGCTTAGTAGGCCTCGAAATATTCGGCAATCTCCCAATCGGTGACGTCGCGAGTCGGCTCGGTAACCTCCGCCTCATAACGTTCAACTTCGTCGCGCTTCAGAACCAAGAAAACATTGATCAGTTCCTGTGACACATACTGACTCAGGTTCTTGTTTGCTTCGAGCGCGTCGAGCGCAGCGGTGAGCGACATTGGCAACACCTCAGCACTCTCGTTGTCGTAGGCCATTCCCTCGGCAGGTGGTGGGCACTCGAGCTCGCGCTTGATGCCATCCAAGGCTGCAGCCAAGATGCCGGCAATCAAAAGATACGGGTTGGCCGCGCCGTCACCAATGCGAACCTCGAGTCGAGTTCCCGAACCGCGCTCCGGTGGCACTCGCAGCATCGTGCTGCGATTGTCGAAGCCCCAGTTGGCTCGATAAGGAGCGAGAGTGTCTGGCCCGAGACGCTTGTAGGCGTTGATAGTTGGGTTGGTGAAGGCCGCAAGGGCGTGAGCGTTCGCTGTGACGCCAGCGATCATCCGCTTGGCAACCTCCGAAAGCCCTTCGCCACCGTCGTGCATCAGGTTCTTGCCGGCCATGTCGGTGACCGAGAAGTGCAGGTGGAAACCGCTGCCGCCCTCGTCGCTCCAAGGCTTGCCCAAGAAGGTTGCGTGTTGGCCGAGGGTTGCGACAACGTCTTTGATTGCCGTCTTGAACTTGAAGGTTCGGTCGGCGGCGTCGAGGGCTTCCGAGTGATACAGGTTGATTTCATACTGGGATGGGCTGAACTCAGCGTTGCCCGCGAACACCCCGATGTCCATCTGGTCGAGGGTGCGAAGCAAGGTCAAGAAGTGGCCATCGGGGTCGGTCTGCACGCCCGTCGTGTAAACCATTCCGGTTTTTTCGTGAGCCCGCTTGAAGCCGCCCTTCTTGGTGCGTTTGGCGATGTAAAACTCGAGCTCGGGACCGACAACCGGCTGCAGACCTAGAGCGTTGTATTCGGCGATGATCTGCTTGAGCACCGAACGTGGCGACATCAAGTTGACCGAACCGTCTGGGTTGAACGCATCGGCGATCGCAAAAGCAACGCCAGGTTCCCAGGGCATCTCGGTGATGGTGTTTGGGTCGAGCTTGCTCACAAGGTCTTGAAGGCCGTCGCTGGCGATATTGTTTGCGTCGAGAACTCCACCGCGGGTCGTGGTCACCCAAACGCCCTGGCAAAAAGCTGGTCCGTTGTGTGCGCCTTTGTCCAGCTGGCTAACTAGCAGGTCCTTGGATCTGGTCAGACCTAAAACGTCTGGGTAAATGAGCCTGAGAACGTCGATGTCGCGACTCTGCAAATCGGCACGAAGGGCCATGAGATCGGTGGCCATTGCAACTCCTTTGTAACAAGTTGGCCGAACCTTAACAATCGTTAGGGCTCAAACGAAATAATAGTGCTAAGCGAGGCGCTCGCCTCGGCAGTTCTGAAAATGTTACCCACAAGTTAGGTTGCCAATGAAAGTTCTGTTCGTTCAGCACGACCATGTCAGCCCGACCGGACCAGTCGGTGAGCGTTTTCGAGAGCGAGGTTTCGAAACCGAAGAAATACTCGTCGTTCCAGAGTCGAGCTTTGAGCACCCGAATGTTCCATTTGAGTTTCCCAACGCGAACGACTACGACGTGATTGTGCCGCTCGGTGCACCCTGGGGCGCTTGGGATGACGCATGCATCGGCAACTGGCTGATTCCAGAGATCGAGTGGATACGCGCGGCAGCGATTGCCGGAAAACCCATACTCGGGATTTGTTTCGGTGGCCAGCTGCTCGCCCGCGCCTTAGGCGGTTCGGTTGCACCTGCCCCAAGAGGCGAAATCGGATGGGCGGCAATCATGTCTGACCGCCCCGAACTCCTATCGACCGGACCGTGGTTCCAGTTTCACTACGACCGCTGGACGGTGCCGAGCGAAGCGGTGGAAATCGCCCGCAACCCTTCTGCTTCGCAGGCGTTCATCTTTAAACACTGCCTCGCGGTGCAGTTTCACCCCGAACTGGTCTCAAGTGGGCTCAAAGGTTGGCTCGACTGGGGTGGCGACAAAAAGGTTCAACAGGATGGGCAAGACCCGGTCGTGATGATGCAAATGACCATCGCCGAAGAGCCTGCCTCCGTTGCCCGCACCTATGCCCTAATCGATGCGTTTATCGATTCGATCTCAGGGCTCAAGCTTTAGCGGGTTGTGACCTTCACTGGGAATCGCTTGATTCCGTGTACGAAGTTGCTCCGCAAGAAATCAACCTCACCAGTTATCTCGACCTTGTCGACTCTTTGGATTAACTCCTCAAACATGACGCGCAGTTCGATGCGCGCGAGTGCGTTGCCGAGACACATGTGTGGCCCACCTCGCCCGAAGGTCATGTGTTCGTTTGGGTTGCGTGTGACATCCATGGCGTTTGGATTCTCGAAAATCGCGTCGTCACGGTTTCCCGAGGCGAACCAAGGAACGACTTTTTGGCCTTGTTTGATTTGAACACCGTTGAATTCGACATCGCGGGTCGCGGTGCGCCTGAAGTGATAGACGGGGCTCGCATATCTCAAGAACTCTTCAACCGCCCACTCGATTTTGTCGGGATTCTCTTGCAAGTAGGTCAGCTGCTCAGGGTTCAGTATGAGGTTTCTCATGGTGTGACTGATTGTGTGCCGAGTGGTCTCATTGCCAGCTACTACCAGTAGCAGGAAGTTGGTGTGAAAGTCTCGCTCACTCAGCGGGATGCCATCAGACGGAGTGGTGTTGATGAGCTTAGAGATTAAGTCGGTGCCGTCTTTTCCTTTGCGCTGCCTTGCAAGATCATCACCATAGGCGAACACCTCGAGAGCTGCTGGCGATTTGAATGGAACAAGGCGATACTGCTCGCTCGCCGGATCGCTGATCAACACGTCCGCGTGCTCGGGATCATCGAAACCAACCATTCGGTTTCCCCAGTCAATGAGTTGACCGGCGTGCTCTGGTGGCACATCCAGCAATCGCACCAAAACGTTTATGGGGAAGTCAGCAGCAACTTCTTCAACGAAATCAAACGAACCTTTGGCGAATGCCTTGTCTAGTGTCGTAGCGGTGAGGCCGCGAAGAAATGTTTCGTAGCGTGCCACTGCCTGGGGCGTGAACTCACCCTGCAGGAGGCGCCTCAACGCACGGTGACGGGTGCCGTCGGTTTCGAGAAGCGATCGTCGAGCTTCCTCCTGCTCGGCATCGACTTCTTCTAGGTTTGTGAAACGCTCAGAGGTGAATGTGTCTGGGTCTCGAAGGATTTTGACGATGTCGTGGTATCTCGCGATTGAGTAGAAGCCTGAGTTCGGGCTTTCCTCTTCGTTCCAATGGATCGGGCTCTGTTTTCTGAGCCGCTCGAAAACCTCCCAGGGTGCACCATTTTCAAAAAGATCAAGGTTTGCCAGCGTGATGCTCGACAGTGAGTTCACTTCAACTCCTAAGAGATTGTTTGGACACAAATCATTTTTAGATTAGTGGGATTTTGCAAATTGGTATTCGCAAATCTGTGAAATGTTATTCATTCGGGACTAAATGAATGGGAAACTATGGTTTAGTCGGTTCAACGCAACGCCGACTTCCGAAGGGGACACCATGGCCGGAGTACATACTCTCAACGAGACCGAACGTCAGGTTGAAGCGCGCCTCGGAAACAAGTCGATCGATTTTGCGGCTATGGCAGCGACCTCGAATCTATTTCGCGCTGCAACGGCGGTGAGAAATCACCTCGAACGCACAGTTCTAGCACGCGAAGACCTTTCCTGGACAGCTTTTGTTGTACTTTGGGTGACCTGGATCTGGGAGCCGATCGAGACCAGGCAGATTGCCGACGAGGGCGGATTCTCAAAGGCGACCCTAACCGGCGTTCTTGGAACGCTCGAGGGTCGAGGCCTGTTGAAGCGCACTAAGAGCAAGGCGGACGGCCGTTTGGTCATCGTGCAGCTCACCACAGCAGGCCGCAAGTTGATGGATCGTCTTTTTCCTGAGTTCAACCGTGAAGAGAAGTATGTTGTGGAGACACTTACAACCGGCGCGAAAAAGGAAGTTGCCGATCACCTGCGCGAAATCACGCGCCACCTCGAAAGCTAGATCGAGCCGAACTTCTTCGATTCGGACACAAATCGAGCGAATATCTCGGCCTGGTGGAGTTCATCCGCTGCATTGTCTTCGGGATGCCATTGCAAACCATAGGCCCAGCCGGCGTTTTCGATTGCAAAAGCCTCTGCGTGACCCTCGGCCGCAGTCGCAATGACCCGAAGACCGTCTCCGAGTCGATCCAACGCTTGATGGTGATAGCAAGAAGACTCGATGCGGTTCGACGAAAGTCCGAGACGATCGACGTCCGCTTCCAACGTAACCGTATGCACAACGTGTCTGTGATCTTGCGCCATGTGCTGAACCAGCGATCCCCCGAGGGCTACGTTTACGATTTGAAATCCACGACAAATCGCCAGGAGCGGAACCGATCGACCGATTGCCCACTTGGCCAGGCTCAGGTCGGCGGCGTCTTGCAGCGGGTCGACCCCATAAAGCTCATCAGTATCTGGGCTTTGCCCGTATCGAGCGGGGTCAATGTCGCCACCGCCTGGAAGCAGGACTCCTTGAAAGCCGGACAGGCGAGCATCCCAGTTAAAGTCTTCGGTGGGAAGTAAGGTAACAGGTTCTCCCCCAGCGGCCCACACCGATTCAGCAAGTTTTCGCGCCGTCACAATGGCACCAGATCGGGTAGCCGAGGTGTGCTCGGCAAACCGCCCTAGTAGAGCGATTCGAGGCCTTGGTGTTGCATCCATGCGACACTCCAAATCGTTATAAAAAGCGAGAACCAAACCGGATGATTTGATGTTCTGAAAGACAAGTATGCCCTAATCTAAATCATTAGCATCCAAACGAAATTGAAGTTACGATTGATGACAAATCGTCAGGCAAGGGAGCGCAGATGAACTTCGTCGAAGTGGTCGGCATTCAAGTCGACACCCGTCATTTCATCGGCGGCGAGCGCATCGCATCGACCGAAACATTTACCAACACCAGCCCAATCGACGGGTCATTCCTTGGTGAAATATCGCGCGGTGGAACGGCTGAAGTTGACCTGGCTGTCACGGCAGCCAGAAATGCTTTCCCTGCTTGGGCGGCGATGGGCCCTGCCAAGCGCGGAGCGCTCTTGCTGAAACTGGCAGAGCTCGTCGAGGCGAACATCGAGAACCTTGCTCAGCTTGAAACCATGGATAACGGCTCACTTCTGCGTTCACACCGCCGCGGAGTCATGCCTCGGGTCGCTATGAACATTCGTTTCTTTGCCGAATGGGCAATAAACGAGCTTAAGCACGAAGTGTTTGAGACCAGAGGGCACAGCAACAACATCTCGTGGGATCCGTCAGGCGTTGCCGCCCTGATCACGCCTTGGAATGCACCGCTAATGCTGGCAACCTGGAAAGTTGGACCAGCACTCGCCGCCGGTGACACTGTCGTGCTGAAGCCAGCAGAGTGGACTCCCCTAAGTGCCTCATTCTTTGCCGACCTGACCGTCAAAGCCGGCATCCCCGCAGGCGTATTCAACGTGGTTCAGGGGTTCGGCCGAGAAGCGGGTGCGGCACTGACCGCTCATCCTGGGATATCAAGAATCTCGTTCACTGGATCGGTGCCGACCGCGAAAGTCATCGCTCACGCCGCGGCAGACAATCTCACCCCTTGCTCGTTCGAACTCGGCGGAAAGAGCCCGTTGTTGGTGTTCGATAATGCCGACCTAGACCTTGCCGCAGAGTTGGCCGTCGAGCAATATGACAACGCCGGCCAGGTGTGCCTGAGTGGCACTCGCATCCTGGTTCACGAGTCGGTAGCCGATGTCTTTGCCGAAAAGTTTCGCGATCGCGCGGCAAAACTCACACAGGGTGACCCTCGCGACCCCGAAACCGACATCGGTCCGCAGATTCACCAGACTCACTTCGATCGAGTCAAGGGTTTCGTTGACCGAGCAAAGACGGATGGCCAATCGATCGTCATGGGCGGCGAACCAAACTCCGAACTTGGTGGCCTGTACTTTAAGCCGACTTTGGTAAAAAACCCTGCGCCTGGCAGCGAAATCGTTACGGCCGAGGTTTTCGGACCGGTGCTTTGCATGCAAACGTTTACCAGCGACGAGCAAGCGCTCGAAATGGCCAACGGCACCGAATTCGGACTCGCCGCGGTCGTGGTTTCGGGCAGCCGTGCTCACGCCGACCGCATCACCAAAGACCTTGTCGCCGGCACTATCTGGGTGAATTGCTTCTTCGTTCGCGACCTGCGAGCACCGTTTGGCGGCTCAAAGAAATCTGGCGTCGGCCGCGAGGGTGGCAACTGGTCTTTCGATTTTTATGCGGATGTAAAAAACACCGTGATTTCTCCAAACGGATGGAAGGAATAACCAATGGGTGAAGTAGTAGGCGCAGCCATTCTGGCTCACGTACCGACGATCATGTTGCCTGAGGCCGTGCGCAAGGATCTCAATGACGGCAAGGAAATCAGCCTGGTGCCAGGTTTGAAAAGACTCCGCAAAGAGATTTTTGAAACCATGGATTTCGACACCGTAGTGGTGCTCGACAGTCACTGGGCTACTACCGTCGAGTTCGTGATTACCTCTCACGCGGAACGCTCCGGTTTGTTCACCAGCGAGGAGCTACCTCGTGGCATGAGCCAGATTCCTTACGCGTTCAAGGGCAACCCCGAACTCGCAAATAGCCTCAGCAACTATGACGAGAAGAATGGCACTTGGATCACTCCGATTAGCGACCCACACCTGCCGATTTTCTATGCGACCGTGAACCTTTGGCACTACCTAGGACGCGGATTGGATGACAAAAAGTGGGTCTCGATGTCGGTTTGCCAAACTGCCACTCCCGAGGACTTCAAGCGAGCCGGTCGTGCACTAGGTGAAGCGATTCGCGATAGCGACAGCAAAGTTCTTTTGCTCGGCTCTGGCGCACTGTCGCACACCTTCCACAAACTCCGCGACTTGCGCAAGCACGAAGCGAGTGATCCGATTCACATCTATTCGCCGGAGGCATACGAGTATGACAAGCAGGTCATGGCTTGGTTTGCCGAAGGTAACCACAAGGCGGTACTCGACGACTTCGACACCTTTAAGAAGTACAAACCAGAAGCCGGTTTCTATCATTACCTAGCCATGGCCGGTGCGCTTGGCGAAGAAGAAAACACCTCGGTTGGTCGCCTCTACAGCGAGTATGAAAACTCGATTGGAACTGGCCAGGTTCACATCTGGTTCGATCGCCCAGAAGGCGGATTCCCAAGACCTAAGGATTTGGAGCTTTCTCGTGACTGAACTTAGAAGAATTCTGCTCGACGGCTACCCCGTGCAGGTTGTGCGTGACGGCGAAACGCTTGTCGCACCAGATGGAAGGCGAGTCGCAATCGAGGATGCCGTGCACCTAGCGCCATCCGAGCCAACCAAGATCATCGCGGTGCACCTGAACTACGACTCCCGCACTAAGGAGTTCATGACCAAGTTGCCTCCTGCCCCAACCTACTTTCACAAGCCGATCACTGCGCTGAACACCCACAAGGGAGCCGTCGTTCGCCCAGCTGGCTGCAAATGGCTCAACTTCGAGGGTGAAATAGTGATCATCATCGGCAAAACCTGCCGAAACATCTCTCCCGAAGAAGCTGGGGAATACATCGCCGGCTACGCGGTGGGCAACGACTACGGCCTTCACGACTTCAGAGACACGGATGCCGGCTCGATGTTGCGCGTCAAAGGAAGTGACACACTCGCTCCGGTCGGGCCGGGCATGGTTACCGACTGGGATTTTCGAAATAAGCGAATCCGCACCTTTGTGAACGGTGAGGTCAAACAAGACGACAATACCGACAACATGGAGTGGGACATGCACTACCTGGTGGCCGACATCGCCCGCACCATCACACTCGTGCCTGGCGATATGTTGTTCTCTGGCACGCCGGCGTTCAGCCGCCCGGTGCAGCCAGGCGACGTTGTCGAAGTTGAGGTCGAAGGCCTCGGGCGCCTAACCAACCACATAGTCGAAGGCCCAACTCCGATTCGCACGGATGTTGGCGCGCAACCGACCGAGTCAGAAGAAGTGATCTCGACCGCACTCGGCGGTGACTGGGAATACCGAGGCATACGAACCCCATCCAAAGACCTTTACCCATCAACCGTGGAGGAAAAATAATGACCATCAAGATTGACGTCGACATGACCAAGTGCCAGCACTACGGTCAATGCGTTTTCGAAGCGCCTGACATCTTTAGGTTGAACTCGGATGACAAACTCGAGTACACCGCAGAGGCTGACGACAGCGAGCGAGCCAACATCGAAGCCGCGATTGACGTGTGCCCGATGCAAGCCATCCGCATCGTCGAATAGCTGACTTAGCAACCAAACCAGCGGTGTTTGTGAGCAAGCCAGTAGTCATAGTAGGGGCATCGATGGGTGGCCTTCGTGTCGCCGAGGCGTTGCGCCGTTTCGGCTATGCCGGGCCAGTCACTGCCATCGGCGACGAACCTCACGCGCCATACAACCGCCCACCTCTTTCAAAGGAAGTGCTGGCAACCGAGGTTAGCCACGAGGCGGTGGCCTTTCCACAGCGACCAGCAACCGAGGATGTGAACTGGGTGCTCGGCACCCGAGCCGTGAGCGCAAACCTCGCCAACTCAACCGTGACCGATGACACCGGTCTGGTTCACGAATACTCGGCCATGATCATCGCTACGGGTTTGCGGCCAAAACGCATCCAAGTGCCCAATGGCGATTTGCAAGGTCGACATGTGGTTCGAACTCTTGAAGATGCCATCGCACTGCGCGCCGAGTTGATCGAAGGCGCTCGAATTGTGATTCTCGGGGCTGGCTTTATCGGCTGCGAAGTGGCAGCGACCGCAAGAAAACTCGGATGCGCTGTGACCGTGGTCGCACCTGGCGTTCACCCGATCGTTAGACCGCTCGGAACCGACCTCGCCAAAGAACTTCAAAGGCGCCACGAAGAGCAAGGTGTCGCATTCAGAATGAAATCCTCGGTGGCCGACCTGGTCGGAGTCGAGCGCGTAACCGGAGTTACGCTCGACAGCGGTGAACAACTGGACTGCGACGTGTTCATCGAGGCGATTGGTTCCGACCCTAACGTCGAATGGCTCGACGGCAACGATCTTGAGCTGTCGAACGGCGTCTTGACGAACAACGACTTGCAGGCCATCCGTGTTGATGGAACGGTGGTTGAAAACGTTTTTGCCGTTGGCGATGTTGCCCGGTTTGCGAACCCAGTTTTCGATGGCGAACCTCGCCGGGTCGAGCACTGGAACATTCCCACCGACAGTGCAAAACGAGTCGGACAAGTTCTAGCTGCTTCGCTGGCCGGGGATGCTGTCGCACTAGCGGCAGCAAAAAACAAGCCTTTCGCGCCCATCCCATCGTTTTGGAGCGACCAGTACGACATGCACCTTTTGGCCTACGGCCTTCTCGGTTTGGCCGACGAGATTCGGCTGATCGAGGGCCAGATTTTGGGCGACTGCGTTTTTGGTTACTACAGGCGGGGCCAGATGGTCGGAGTGTGCGGCATCGGTTTGCGTTCGGTTGTGCAAAGTTTTCGCAAAGAGTTCCAGTTGGAGGCATAATGCAAAATCGCGAATTCGATCTCGACGTAACTTTCGATGAGCAAGAACCAGACTTGAGTAGCTACTCTGCCGAGCAACTGGCTAGCGCAATCGCTCACCTAGCAGACCCACTTCAACCGGTGGCCCGGGGCATACTGCTCGAAGGGCGCACAATGTCTGACGTTTCGCAGTCTCTGGCGATAAGGCAATCCGAACTCGTCGCAAGGCTTCATCGAGCCAAACAGGCCATCGCAGCCGATCTAGCTTGACGGCAGGGCTACTGCACGCGGCTAAAAGTTTCTAGCTTGTCTTTCGGACCGGCGACAATCAGGTATTCGCCTTCTCCGATAACAGTTGCTGGAGTGGCGGGCACGTAATTAACGTCACCTGAGGCTGTAGCCACCACGATGACACCATATTCGCGTCGAATCGCTAGTTCAGTCAGGGTCTTTCCAACAAAGGATGGCGGGGCCACAGTTTTAGCCATCGCAAAACCTTCATCGATCTCGATGTAATCCAACTGATCGCCACCAACCGAGTGCGCGATGCGCTTGCCCATGTCCTTTTCAGGAAAGATCACGTGGTCTACACCAAGTTGAGCAAGGATTCGTCCATGAGAATCGCTCATAGCCTTAGCCCAAAGTTGAGGAACCCCGAGTTCCTTCAGCAGCGAGACCGTCAGGATGCTTGCTTCGAGGTCGACGCCAATCGCTACGACCACTCGATCGAAGGTGTCAACGCCTAACTCGCGCATAGCATCCGCGCTTGTGCTGTCGGCGGTGACGGTACGCGTGAGCAGGGGCGAGAATTGCTGAACCAGTTCGGTGTCAAGGTCGATGCCTAAGACCTCATGGCCTAACGCTTGAAGCTCGAGCGCAAGAGCCGAGCCGAAACGCCCAAGCCCAATAACTGCGACTGGGGTTTGCAAGCGCTCAGCGCCGATAGTTCTTAACCGCTTAGCCAATTAGTGGCCTCTCTTTCGGGTATTCGAAATGAACTTTAGTTTGTCTTACTGCCAGAGCGGTGGCAACTGCCACTAGCCCTAGTCGCCCGCCGAACATCAGTGCCATAAGAATCACTTGCCCGAAAACCGGCATTTGAGCGGTAATTCCGGTGCTCAAACCAACCGTGCCGAATGCCGAAACGACTTCGAAAAAGATTTGGTCGGTGCTAAACGAAGAGGTCAGACTGATCAAAATCGTGGCCGAAATTACCGCGAGCGAAGCCAGCGAAATGATTGTGAGTGCCTGTCTCTGAATCGAGCGAGGCAGACGACGGCTGCCCACATTCACCGCAGTTTCGCCACGAATCTCGGTCCAAACGATGAACAGCAAGACAGCAGCGGTTCCGATTTTTATACCTCCGGCCGTCGACGCTGAACCGCCACCGATAAACATCAGAACGTCGATTCCCATTAGTGTTGCCGGATACGCTCGACCGAGATCGAATGAATTAAACCCAGCAGTGCGAGGCTGAACAGATGCCGTGAATGCGTTCATGATTTTCGAGCCGAAATCGAGACCACCGATGGTTGCCGGGTTGGTCCACTCGATAACGCCAACATAGAGCGTTCCGAAGGCTAATAATGTGAGCGTGCTCCATAACACCAACCGAGTCGAGAGCGTCCAATGCAGTGCCGACTCGATTACGCCACCAACCTGGGATGCTCTAACTCGACCAATGATGCGCCGCCCAAGTTCGAACAGCACCGGAAACCCAAGCCCGCCGAGAATGACTGCAAAGTTCAGTGGCATAAGCATCCAAGGGTCTGCAGCAAAACCCATGAGGCTGTCTCGGTATAGCGAAAAGCCAGCATTGTTGAACGCCGAAATCGAATGAAAAGTGCCATACCAAATGGCATCTGGCAGCGCATAGCCGTGGCCAAGCCAAAGCCTCAGCGTCAGCACGCTTGCGATGATGAACTCAAAGCTCGAGCTCGCAATCAAGATTTTCAAGATTAGGCGCTTAGGATTTCCTTGATCTAGGCCAGGAGTCTCAGCCGAGCCGACCATTCTCGAGTTGAGCCCGACGCGACGAGCCAACAAGATTCCAAGCAACACCGCAAAGGTCACAATTCCAAAACCGCCGAGTTTGATCATCAACAAAATCACCAGATGCCCAAACGGTGTGAAATATGTCGAAACGTCAACAGTCGAAAGGCCTGTGACACATACGGCCGAAACCGAGGTGAAAGCTGCCTCGAGATAGCCACCGAAATTATTGGCAGTGCGTGATATTGGCAGACTCAAAATTAATGTCCCCGCCAAAATCGCGAGCGCAAACACCCGAACGACTGCCCGCGCCGGATGAATGCGCTTGGACTGCTTCTTGGTCAAGACTGTCTCGGTTTCTTCGCCTGCTAGCTGAAGTTAATGCGTGGCAACATTTGAAAGTAACACTATTCCAAGGCAAATGAAAATGTGCGGTATAGGTTATTTGATCAACAGATACTGACCGGTCGACAAGTAGTTGCCCAAACGAAGTTTCGTGCGCTCTAGATAGGTGGGCAAAAACTCGATCATTTCAGCGTTAGTTGTGATCATCAGGTCGCTCAAGAGCAGAATGTTTCTCGAGGCGAGCAAGGCTTCGAGCTCGTGTTGTTCGAAAACAGGAAGCGGACGGATCGCCGCATAGCCTTCCAGAAAATACTTTTCACGCTTGGTGTTTTCACGCATGTAGAAAATACTGATGGCCAGGTCTTGCAGTTCAAAGCCCAAACCTGAGTCATCAAAATCAATCACCGAGAGTAGGCCATCGAGCCAAAGTCCGTTGCCCGCATGCAAATCAGCGTGGATCGGTTTGAGTTGGGCCCTTTCGCGGAGCGAAGCGAAAACGGCTTCGATTTTTTGCAAGGATGCACTGACTAAGTCGCGCAATTCGCTCGAGATTCGAGCATCCCCGTTCAAAATGTAGTTCGGGGTGCCCTGCATCGGGTCAGCTATGTTTTGAAGTTCTGCCTCACCCGTGGGCTGCCAGTGCTCGGCAAAATCGTGCATTTTTGCGATTGCTTCACCCATGGCCCGCAGTTGAGTTTTGGTCGGCTCGTCGGGAAGCGTGTTGCCGGGCAACCAACGATAGAGAACAGCAGAAACGGGCTGGTCTGAGTCGGGCAGATAAACCTCGGCGAATTCATTGCCAGCCGCGGTCAAAAATGGCTGCGGCACCCTGAGGTCGGTCTGTTCATTCAGCGCTCGAAGCCACTGCACTTCGGCACGCAAGTTGGCGGGAGTGCGTTTGGAACTCAGATTGATTCGAAGGCCGAGGAGTTGGCCATCCTTGGTCACGATTCGATAGGTGCAGTTGTAGCCGAAGTTGACTAGCCGAAAAGATTCGGGCGAAACCCCGAACTGCTCGAGAGCGTCGGCGGCCAACGGTCTCAAGACTCGGACCTGGCTTCTTCGCGACAATTCACCGAACACGAGCCACCCAGGAGAATCGAACTCCTGACCTGCTCTTTACGAGGGAGCTGCTCTACCAACTGAGCTAGGGTGGCGAATCGCAGAAGCGACCTCACAAGTTTAGCCCAGACGCTCCAAACGACGAAGTGCCCCGTCTTCGATCGGGCTCTCAGGGCCGATGGTGGTTCGGATCGCTCGAAGCATCCACTTGGTGAATGGCGTGATCCAGTTGGGAGCCTCTGCAAGAGCAAGTAATTCGCGATATTTGGGTTGCAGACTGGCGACCGCGGCTAGCCAAAGAACGCGATAAATCGGCCGCGCATACCAAGGCAGTTTCACATTCTTAATGAAACCGACCACGCTCTTTGTGGTTTCATCGCAGCGAATTACAGCGTCAAACCCAGCCAGTTGGTCTTGCAGTTGGGCATAGGTGTGAGGAACTTTGCTCAAGCCGAGGGGTGCCACCGACCTGCCCCACTGTTCGACGTAGGCATCGGCATCCACTGGGTTCATCGTGTATCGGTTGTGCGCCGCCAGGAACGAATCGGTGAAAGCGAGATGCACCCAAAGCATCAGGTCTTTGTCGGCCGCTCGATAGGCCACCGACCTGCCACCGGTTTCGTAATTGCCCGAAACCCGCTCGTGCAGGCGGTTGACTCGGGAGGCCTCAGCGGCCACCGCAGCGTGCGAACCAAAGGTCGTGACAGTCAGCCAGCGAATCGTGCCGCTCAAACGCCCTAGGGCGTCGGTTTCATAACGCGAGTGTTGGGCGACTCCGGCGAGCGAACCGGGATGCAGTGCCTGCATGAGCAACGCGCGGATGCCGCCGACCAGCGTGCCGAAGTCCCGGTGCACGATCCAAGGAGCGTCGGTCGGGATAAACAGCCCACCGGTATCACCGTCGGCAATGACCTGAAGCCAGGGTGGAACACCATCTGGAGCGCCCGAGAGGAGTTTGCGGAACTTGACCGAAAAATACTCTTGTACGCGATTGTTTTTCGACCAGTCACGGCCAGATTCTTTAGCCAACTAGCAGACCGGCTCTTTCGACGGCAGGGTGCCATCCAGCAAAAATCCGTCGACGGTGTTGTCGACGCAAGAGTTCGAACGCCCGTAGGCGGTGTGGCCTTCGCCCTCGTAGGTGATCAGGAATCCTTCGGCCAAAACGTCGTGCGCGAGTGATACTGCCTGTTCAAAGGGGGTTGCCGGGTCGCCGGTAGTTCCGATTACGACGATTGTGGGGGCACCGGTAGCCGCATAGCTTGCTGGTGGAGCGACTACGGGGTAAGGCCAGTTTTCGCAGGTCAGCGCACCGTATTGCCAGTAGCGACCAAACACTTTTCCGGCTTTCTCGAGCCTTGTGTTTTGAACCTTCATCGAAGCCATGTCAGCCGGTTGGCGACTGTCGAGGCACGAGATCGCAATGTTCGCTTCGAGAATGTTGGTACCGTAGCTGCCGTCATCCTGGCGATCGTTGTAAAAGTCAGCCATTCTCAGCAAGGTGTCGCCCGAGCCGCTCTTGACTTCATTCAACCCTTGGGTCAGGTATTGCCAGTAGTCCTCGGAATACATCGCGAGAATCAGCGCTGTAATGGCGGCTGCGATGTTTAGCTCACGACCACTCGAAGTCGCCACCGGGTTTTTCTCGACGTTGAGCAGCCAGGCCTTGATCTGTTTGAGTGCATTATCGGTAGTGCCATCCAGTGGGCAGTCGCTCTTGGTCACGCAGTCGGCTGCGTAGTTGTGCAGCGCAAGCTCGAAGCCCATGAGCTGGTTGTACGACTTGTCGGCGTCAGAAACCGTCGGGTTTTCAGCCCCGTCTAGAACGAAGCGGCCGACGCGCTCGGGAAAAAGGGTGGCATAGGTGGCACCGAGCATGGTGCCGTAGGAGAACCCGAGGTAGTCGAGCTTGTCATCCAGCAGGTAGGAGCGCAGAACATCCATGTCTTTGGCAGCCGACTGGGTGTCTAGGTGACCGAGCACCTCACCGGTGTTCTTGGCGCATCCATCGACAAACTTCTTGATCGAGGCGCGCGACCAAGCCAGGTCTTCGGCGGTGCCGGTTTCATAAGGGCTCACACCGTAGAGAAAAGCGTCTAACCCCTTGGGTTCGAGGCACTTCACGGGCGAACTGTCGCCGGTGCCGCGCGGGTCGAAGCCGATGATGTTGTATTTTGCTCGCAAGTCTGCGGTGCCGATGCCTTCGAGATTGTCGCGAACAAATGACACACCCGATGCCCCAGGACCGCCGGGGTTCACAACCAGGTTTCCGATTGGGTCGGTTGCCATGTGCCGAATGACCGCAATAGAGATGGTCTTGCCGTCTGGCTTGGAGTAGTCCAGCGGAACTGTGACCTTTGCGCAGTCGAAGTCTCCGCAGGTTGTCCAGTTGATCAACTGGGTGTAGAACGCCGAATAGGCGGCATCGACGCCTGATTCGAGCTGCCTCGCGCCGGCCATAGACGAGCAACCGGCAACCAGCATCAGGCTGAAAACCGCTAGGGCTGCCATCAATCTGCGAGTCAGCTTGAGCACGACTAGTCCTTTCTCACCTGGAGCGATACCGCAAGGCAATCAAGTGCCATGACATCACGAACATTCCGTTCGATGCGAACGCGCGCGAGTTCAATCGCCTCGAGTTTGGCGATGGTTTGCTCGGGCTTGGTTTCGCTGGCAACGGCAAGGATGTCGAGCTCGAGATCTTGGTTCACCAGCGCGGATCCTGCCGCTAGCTGCACTGTCAAAACGTCTCGATAGAGCGCGAGTAGGTCTACCAAGATGCGATCGAGCCCGTCGCGCAGGCTGCGCTTTGCACGGCTCTTCTGAGCCTCGTCGAGGCGCTTCAGTTCGGTGCGCAGCGAAGGAGGCACCGGATCGTTCTCGCCCAGGCCGAGGGCCGCCATGAGCGCGGCTTTCTCTTCGCCGTCGCGTTCCTTGGTTAAGGCATCCGCGTCTTTTTGGGCCAGTTCCATCCACCTGTCGCAAGCGCGAACTGCGTCGGTGACCGTTTTGATTTGGGTTGCAGCTTTGAGTGTTTCTTTGCGTCTGGTGCGAGCTTCGGCGCTAGTGGCCAACCTCAACGCCATTCCAACGTGGCTCTGCGACTCGGCGGCTACCTGCATCGCAAGCTTGGGCTCAATGCCGTTTCTTTGAACCAGGAGGTTTGCAACGTCTTCGACCGCTGGAACCTTCAGCCCAACCCGACGCACTCGCGAACGAATAGTTGGCAGCATGTCGACCTCGGATGGCGCACACAAGATCCAGATGGTTCCTGCAGGAGGCTCTTCCAAGGCCTTCAGAAGCACGTTTGATGCTGTCTGAGTCATGCGGTCGGCGTCCTCGATGATCATCACTCGATAGCCGCCCATGGATGCTCCCATAACCGAACTGGCCACAAGATCGCGGATCTCGGCGATGGTGATCTGAACCTTTTCGGTGGAGAGAACCGTGATGTCTGGGTGGGTGCCGGCTTGAGCGAGAACGCAAGACTGACAGGTGCCGCATCCGCCCGCCTTGCATTGGAGAGCGGCAGCAAACGCAATCGCAAGGTTCGAACGGCCGGAGCCGGGAGGACCCGTGATGAGCCAGGAGTGAAAGACACCTTCTTCGCGATGCCGCACCGCAGTTTCGATCAGGTCGAGCGCTTCTGGCTGCCCGAGAAGATCATTAAAAACTGGTTGGTGGCTCTGCACTCGCGTCAAACCTCGGCCAACAAGGTAGAAACACGGGTGCGAATATGTGCCTGGATGTTTTCGATGGATTCGGTGGCGTCGATTACTAAGAATCTCTCGCGTTCGGCCGACGCCATCTCGAGATAGCAAGCGCGAACCTTTTCGAAAAACTCGACTTTTTCGCGCTCTAGCCGATCTGGTGCAGATCCGGTCTTGGCTCGGCGAGCAACTGCGGTTTCGGCATCCAAGTCGAGAAGCACCGTGAGCGCAGGAAGAAGTCCTTCAGTGGCCCAGAGCGACAGGTTTCGCACGTCATCCGCACCGAGCACTCGCCCGGCGCCTTGGTAGGCAACGGAGGAGTCGAGATAACGGTCGGTGATTACGACCTTGCCCTCGGCGAGCGCGGGCCGGATCTTGGTGGCAACGTGGTGACCCCGATCGGCGGCATAGAGCAGCGCTTCGGCTCGCGGTGCGACATGACCGCTGTGCAAAAGCAGCTGACGAATCTCGTGACCTAGTTCGGTGCCGCCCGGTTCAAGTGTGCGAACCACAGTTTTGCCTCGTTCGGCAAGAAACTCTTCAAGCAAGTCAGCCTGAGTGGACTTGCCGACGCCGTCGATGCCCTCGAATGAAATGAAAAGTCCGGCCACGCTACTTCTTTCTCGTGGCTCCGCGCTTTACCACTCGCGCGGTCGTGGCGGTTCGGCGACCTTTGCCGGCCTTTGCAGGTGCTTCGCCTGGCTCAAGCCCGAGCTTTTCGCGACGAATCGCGAGCAACTCAAACGCCCGATCGGCAGTCATGTCATCGATGTTGTCTTCCTTAGGAATAGTGCCATTCACAAAGGTGTCGCTGACATAAGCGCCGAACTGCCCTGTCTTGATGGTTACCGCACCCTTGCTGGCCGGGTCTTCACCAAACTCGCGCAGCGGAGTCGCTGCAGTGCGGCGACCACCGTATTTCGGTTGAGCATAAAGTTCGAGCGCTTCCTCTAGCGTGATCGTGAAAATCTGATCTTCGCTGCCGATAGAGCGAGATTCCTTGCCCTTGGTTAGGTATGGCCCGAACTTTCCGTTTTGAACCATAATGTCGAGCCCGGAATCCGGATCGACGCCAACCTTGCGAGGCAAGGCAAGAAGTTTCAGTGCAGTCTCGAGATCGACGTGGTGCGGATCCATGGTCTTAAATAGCGAACCAGTCTTTGGCTTGGCTGCGCCCGGATCGTCTAGCACCACGTATGGACCGTAGCGACCATCCTTGAACAATACCTCGAAGCCCGTTTCAGGGTCGACGCCAAGAACTTTATCGGTGACAACCGGCGCATCCACGAGCTCCTGAGCCTTTTGAGGCGTCAATTCGTCTGGCGCTAGACCTTCTGGGATGTTCACGATGCGTCGCCCGTTTTCGTCAGCACCCTCGGCATTCGGTTCGCCGAAGATCTCGAGATACGGACCATACTGGCCGGTTCGCAACGTGATTGCTTCGGTAATCGACATCGAGTTGATGGCCCGAGGGTCCTGGTCAAGGATGTGCGTCGCTGTGTAAAGCAAACCGTCGATGTCGTCGCCACCGAAGTAGAAATGCTTGAGCCAGTCGAGGTAGTTCAACTCACCGTCGGCAATGCGGTCGAGGTCTTCTTCCATGGAGGCCGTGAACTCGTAATCGATCAGCTTGCCGAAATTTTCTTCGAGAAAGCGGGTGACCGTGAATGCGATCCATTCCGGCACAAGCGCTTGACCGCGCTTGGTGACATATCCCTTGTTCTGAATCGTCGACATGATGTTGGCATAGGTGGATGGGCGGCCAATGCCGTCTTCTTCGAGCGCCTTCACCAGGCTAGCCTCGGTGTAACGTGGCGGCGGGCTCGTGGCGTGGTCTTTGGCAAAGATTTCGTCGATCGTAAGGGTCTGCCCTACCGACAGGTTTGGCAACTTTGACTCGCGCTCTTCGGATTCGTCTTCGTTTCTCGACTCGTCGTGGCCTTCTTCATAGGCCGCCAAGAAGCCGCGGAAGGTGACCACGGTGCCGGATGCCGAGAATTCGAGCGACTTGCCGATAACGGGAGCAACCTGAATCTTGGCGGTAGTCGTCGACACCTTGGCGTCTTGCATCTGCGATGCTACGGTTCGGCGCCAGATCAGTTCATACAGGTCATAAGCTCGCCCAGACAACTGCGATGAAACTTCTGCAGGGGTGCGGAAAACCTCACCAGCCGGGCGAATCGCTTCGTGTGCTTCCTGTGCATTTTTCGACTTGCCGGTGTAGACGCGTGGCGCTGCGGCAACCATTTCGCTACCAAACATGGCTGCGGCCTGAGTTCGTGCCGCCTGAATCGCCTGCTGAGACAACGTTGGCGAGTCGGTTCGCATATATGTGATGTATCCATCCTGATAAAGCGACTGCGCAGTGTCCATGGTTTGCTTGGCAGACATGCGAAGCTTGCGCGACGCCTCCTGCTGAAGCGTGGATGTCGTGAACGGTGCTGCCGGGCGTCGAGTACTTGGTTTGGCCTCAACCGAGGTCACTTCAATCGCGACTCCTGGATTCTTTGCCGCTGCAGCTAACGCATTGGCAGTTTCGCCATCGAGCAGGATGACATCTGAAACCAGGTTTCCCTTGTCGTCAAATGAGTCACCGGTGGCGATCTTTTTCGAATCGATCGTTGAAAGCTTGGCTTCGAACGGCGATGCCGAATCTGCGGTGTTAAAAATCGCCTTCACATCGAAATAGGATGCCGAGACAAAGGCCATGCGCTCACGCTCACGCTCGACCACGAGGCGGACAGCAGGAGACTGCACCCGGCCGGCACTCAGGCCGCGGTTCACCTTGCGCCAAAGCACCGGCGAGATTTCGTAACCAAACAGGCGGTCAACGATTCTTCGAGTCTCTTGAGCCTGCACGAGATCGTTGTCTAGTTCACGAGTGTGACCGAGGGCAGCCTGAATGGCTTCTTTGGTGATTTCGTGAAACACCATGCGCTTGACCGGAACCTTTGGCTTCAAAACCTGAAGCAAATGCCAGGCGATGGCCTCTCCTTCGCGGTCTTCATCGGTTGCGAGATAGACCTCGCTGGCGTCTTTTAGGGCTGACTTGAGTTCTGAGACTGTCTTCGATTTGCCTGGAGTGATTGCGTAGTAGGGCTCGAAATCGTTTTCGATGTTGATGGCGAACTTGCCAAACGGGCCCTTCTTGAGTTCTTTCGGCAGGTCGCGCGGTTCTACGAGTTCACGAATGTGTCCGACCGACGCCAGAACGGTGAACTCTCCACCTAAATATTTTGAGATGGTCTTCGCCTTGGCTGGCGACTCGACGATGACAAGTTTTTGGCTTTGCGCCAATTGTGCTCCTGACCTAAAGTGCGCTCACGGTAGTCCCGCTCTTGCACTTGCGAAATGAACCATACCAAGTGATTTGGTTCGAACTCTAACGAACGTATCGAAACCGACAATACGACACTCAACCACATTCGCCATATTTTGTGTTGCTATTTGCGCTGCAACTTCACAAGGATGCCCGGTGCGAAACCCGCGCAGAGCATCCGCCGCCCCGATGGCTGCCGACTCGGCCACCGACGTTGCACTGAGCTCTGCGGTGCGGGTTTCGATCACTCGAAACAACGCTGCGACGCTGAGAACGAGAACTGTAATCAGACCCACCGACATGATTGTTCCCGATCCGTGCTCGTTTTTGATTTGTGGAGCACCATCGTGCCGCCGTTTCAATGCTCTCCTACCCACACGCAATGTTTAGCCGATTTGGTGCTTGTGGCTTCAACGCAGAGAACGCCAGATTCGAGTGACTTCTTTATATGCACTCCTGGATGCAGCGTCGTGAACCATCGAATGACCTCTGGTTCTGACTCCTGACGAGCCAGTGCACGCGCCACAGAGGCTAAGTCTTCTCTAAGTTCAGTTGTGGCGCTCAGCTCGCGCACCTGACCGAGCCCAAACAGCAAAACTGCAATAATCACGGGCATCGCTACCGCAAACTCTGCAGTCACGGTTCCGGATTCGCTAGGCGTCTGGTGTGAGCGCATCGCGAATCAATCCCAGAAGAATCTGTTTCACCTCTTCGCTTCGCATAATGACCACCAAGAGACCCGCGAATGCAACGGCGGCCATGGTGGCGATCGCATACTCAGCGGTGGCCGAGCCTGAATCGTTTCGAATATTCATGTCACTCCTTGTGAACTGTTGGTGATGGATGCAAAGACTGGGATCACTACGAGAAAGACCAGCGCGGGCAGCATTGCCAAACCCATCGGCAAACTCAACCTCACACTTGCCTCGCGAATGCTGGCTTGCGCTGATACTATCCAAGTTGTTTGCCGAACACGGATTTCGCTTTCGACAAGAGATCTAAGGGGTGCACCTCGCGCTCGAGAGGCCAAAATCGCGGGCTGAACGCTCGTCAAGGTCCCTTCGCTCAGCATGTTAGCCGACCGCACCTGCACCCAGGTGGCTCCCGCACTCAGTGCGACCAATGCGCGACCTAACTCGGCAATAGACGAATCGACAGGAGGCAACGCCTTTGCGAGTATGGAGGTGCACCAGCGGTGCGACAACCACAACATTCCCGCACCAGCCGTTAGCGACACCAGCACCAAACCTGACTGTACTGAACCCAGCACATCGAATCCGATGAGTTGGGCAGCAGCGAGAGCGAGCAGCGGAAGCCAAGCGATGATTCGCTTGGTGAGCATCGGGGCAGCCATCTCCGCTCCCAATCGTTCTTGCATTTCGCGTGTCGAGATCCACTGAGCCAGCATCATTCTGAGCGCAGGCACCACGCCCCCACCAAACTTTCTTGAGTGCTCGACGACATCTTGCAACTCTCGTGCAGCTTGAACACTCTTGAAGAAGACACTTTGACGAGCGTGACTCAACAACTCTCCCGATTCGAGTCTCGAAATTAGCCCACCCAGAGCCTGCTCATCACTAATCGACACGGATGACCTCGAAACCTCGCTCCGTTAGCACAGGTCGACCGAGCTCAGCGATTTGAAACATTCCTTCGGATTGGCGCACAAATGCCACGAGCGCGAAGGCGGACACCACCTGACGGGCCAGCAGCTCCGGCTGTATGCCAGCGCGAAGACCGATGGCTTCGAGCCGAGCCGGAACCGAGCGCAAGGAATTCGAATGGATTGTCGCACCACCGCCAGCTTGCCCAGTATTTAACGCTTCAAGCATCACACCGAGTTCGATGCCACGCACTTCGCCGACGGCGATTCGATCGGGACTCATGCGCAATGCTTCGACGAGCAAGGCCGAAAGGCCCACTTCACCAAAACCATCTTGATTCGGAGCACGTGTAATCAGCGAAACAACATTTGGTGCATCTAATTGGAGCTCGGGAACATCTTCAATCGTGACAATCCGCAGCCCGCGAAGTTGCTGGAGCAAAAACCTCAAAAGCGTCGTTTTGCCAGCTCCCGGCCCACCAGCAATAAGTACTGATTGACCGCGCTGCATTGAATCGGCAAGTTTTGTGGCTCGTAATGACGAGAGAGAATCAGCAGAATATGGTGCGACCTCGAACGATGGAGTAAGCCTTCGAATGACTACCTGCGGTTGATTGACAACTCCATGTTCCAAAACTCCGTGGAGTCGAAATCGACCAACTACCGTCGATGCCATAGGTCGCAGAAAATTGAGTTCGATGCCAGATTGCTCAAAAAGCTCAATCATCCAATCAAGAAAGAGGTTTTTCGCGTTAAAGGGCGACGGGTCAGAATGCCAACGGCCAAATCGCTTGCTTAAAACCTTGCCGTCGCCGGTGATCACGACATCGGTCACGCCAGGTTTGTGAAGAAAATCAGCCAGACAAGACAATCCCATCGGCAACCCATTTGAAGCATCCGATTCCGCAGAAGCAGAAAAGTCAGACAGCGCCGATGCGGGAGAGTGATTCATGCTGCAACGGTGCCATCGCTTGTGAAAAAGAGGACACGAATCGATAAATCTGTTGATAACCCAAAACCAGGTTAAAAAGGGGCGGCAGGCCTTGGGGGAAAGCCTGCCGCCAGGCGGTGCCTATTGGGGGAATCGGCACCGCGGGTCGCGATAAACGCGACAGATAAACACTAATCCATTTGCTTGCGAAAGATTCCACTTTTCAGAAATTTTTTCACCAAACTCGCAGGAAAATTAATGCGATGCTAGAAAAATCCGAGCAGGCACGGTCGCCGATGCCTCGGCGACAATCGAAAGTGACGCAAATGTTTGAGTCCGACGCAATCGAAAATCTGTCGCAGGAGACTCGTTCGTTCGCGCCATCCCAGTCTTTTAGCCTTGATGCGAATGCTCAGCCCGAGCTCTATGGCCGAGCAAAAGCCGACCCGCTCGCATTCTGGGCTGACCAGGCTAAACAACTTCACTGGTTTGAACCGTTTACCACCACGCTTGACTGGTCAAACGCGCCTTTTGCCCGATGGTTCGCAGACGGCAAGCTCAACGTGGCCTACAACTGCCTTGACCGGCATGTGCAGGCGGGAAATGGCTCGAGAGTGGCCCTGTATTTCGAGGGTGAACCGGGCGATGAGCAGGTTTACACCTACGAAGCTCTGACCGTCGCGGTCAAGAAGACCACCAACGCGCTCTTAGCCCTCGGCGTGGGGCAGGGTGACCGCGTGGCTCTTTACATGCCCCAGATTCCTGAGGCGATCATCTCGATGCTGGCCGTTGCGCGAATCGGTGCGATTCACTCGGTTGTGTTTGGCGGGTTCAGTGCCGATGCCCTCGCATCGCGCATCCAAGACGCACATGCGAAGCTGGTGATTACAGCGGATGGCGGCTACCGAAAGGGCAAAGCTACACCGCTCAAGCCCGCTGTCGACGAGGCCCTCAAAGGCGACAACTGCCCTTCGGTTGAAAAAGTCTTGGTGGTGCAGCGCACGGGCGGCGATATTGATTGGACTGAGAATCGAGACCTTTGGTGGCACGATGCCATGTCGGCCGCTAGCGATGAGCACGAAGCCAGGGGTTTCGATGCCGAAAACCCACTGTTCATTCTTTACACGTCTGGAACAACAGGCAAACCAAAGGGCATTCTGCACACATCGGGCGGCTACCTCACCCAGGCAGCATACACTCATCGAAATGTTTTCGACCTCAAACCAGAGTCGGACGTTTATTGGTGCACCGCGGATGTCGGCTGGATCACAGGACACTCCTACGTTGCCTACGGACCCCTCGCAAACGGCGCAACACAGGTCATCTATGAAGGCACGCCCGATGCGCCGCATCCAGGTAGATGGTGGGAAATCATTCAAAAATACGGAGTCACCCAGCTTTACACCGCCCCGACCGCCATCCGTTCGTTCATGAAGCTCGGCCGCGCGATTCCCGATCAGTTCGACCTCTCGTCGCTTCGACTACTCGGCTCTGTGGGCGAACCAATCAACCCAGAAGCGTGGATGTGGTACCGCGAGGTCATCGGAGGAAACCGATGCCCCATCGTCGACACCTGGTGGCAAACCGAAACAGGTGCGATTATGATCAGCCCACTTCCGGGTGTCACCCACACCAAGCCAGGTTCGGCACAAGTTCCAATGCCAGGCGTCTCCGCAGAGGTTGTCGATGATAACGGTCAGCCCGTGCCGAACAATCACGGTGGTTACCTGACAATCACAACACCTTGGCCGTCGATGTTGCGAGGTATTTGGGGCGACCCGGAACGATTCGTCGACACATACTGGTCTCGATTCGAGGGTCAGTACTTCGCGGGTGACGGGGCTAAAAAAGACGCGGATGGTGACATCTGGTTGCTCGGGCGCGTTGACGACGTCATGAACGTGTCAGGACACCGCCTCTCGACTACTGAGATCGAGTCGGCTCTGGTTTCACATCATTGGGTTGCCGAGGCTGCAGTCGTCGGAGCTAAAGACGAGATCACGGGCCAAGCTGTGGTCGCGTTCGTAATTTTGCGCCAAGACGAACTTGGAGATGCGCCCGAAGACGCTGAGATTTCACAAGCTCTTCGAGCACACGTCGCGAAAGAAATTGGTCCAATCGCGAAACCGCAACAGATTCTTGTGGTTTCGGATCTGCCGAAAACGCGCTCGGGCAAGATCATGCGGCGTCTGTTGCGCGACGTAGCCGAAGACCGTCCTATTGGCGATGCAACCACACTTGCCGACAGCAGCGTAATGGGTGCGATTGGTGCCAAGTTGGCTGGCGGCGCAACCGACTAGTGACGGTCGGCGCAACCGACTAGTGACGGTCGGCGCAACCGACTGAGCGACGCTAAAAATTCGCCAGAGAACTACTTAAATTCGACGATTAGCTCTAGTTCGACGGGTGAATCAAGTGGCAATACTGGCACTCCAACCGCAGAACGAGCATGCTGACCGGCTTCACCGAACACCTCACCCAAGAACTCGGATGCTCCGTTGACAACGCCAGGTTGCCCGCTGAAATCAGGGGTCGAGGCGACAAAACCGACTACCTTGACGATTCGCGTGATTCGATCTAGGTCACCAATCACCGACTTGACCGCGGCGAGCGCGTTGAGCGCGCACTGGCGCGCATAAGTCTTTGCTGCCTCCGGTGAAACACCTGCGCCGAGCTTGCCGGTTTCTGGCAGCGCACCCGAAACGAAAGGCAGCTGGCCGGAAGTGAATACCAGGTTTCCCGAAACAACAGCTGGCACATAGGAGGCAACCGGCTTCGCTAACTCGGGAAGTGGCGAACCCAACTCCGCAAGGCGTGCTTCGATGCGAGACATTAGGCGACCATCCGCTTCATAAAAGCGATCAAGCCACCTGCCGGACCGGCTTCGACCGAAACAAGTTCCCAGCCATCGACGCCCCAGGCGTTGAGTATTTGTGCCTCTTTATGCAAAAGCAGCGGAACGGTGGCGTATTCCCACTTGGTCATTTTGGGTTCCTCTCGGACTAGTCGGGTAACCTAGAGTCTATGTCTAGACAAGAAGCGCGCTCGGCTGGCTTCGCGGGATTCCTGAAATTTTTCGGTCTCTCGGCCATTGCCGGCATTCTCAGCGTAGCTCTTCTTGCACCAGCCCTGATTGTTGGTGGTTTTGCCGTTTCAACAGGTATTTCGGTGTTCGAAAACCTTCCCGACTGGATCAAACCGGTGAACGCTTCTCAGTCTTCGACCCTTTATGCCACGGATGACGCCGGCAAGCCGGTCAAGGTCGCGACTTTCTACCACGAGAACCGAATCTCGGTCGATTACGCTGACATTTCCCCGAACTTCGTGAATGCAGTCGTTTCAACCGAAGACCCTCGCTTTTGGCAGCATGCCGGTGTCGACATCATCTCGCTGATTCGTGCGAGCCTCACCAACGCGGCTACCCTCGGAAACGGTCCCGGTGGATCGACCATTTCGATGCAGTTTGTGAAAAACAACTTGATCGAGGCCGCCACAATCGCTGGTGACCAAGAAGCAATCGATGCCGCCCGCGCGCCGGGAATTGAACGCAAGCTGAAAGAAATCCGACTAGCAATCGCTCTCGAACAGCGCTACTCCAAGAAAGAAATTTTCGCCGGATACGCAAACCTGTCGTTTTTCGGCGGTCAGATTAACGGTATTGAGGCGGCTTCGAATTACTACTTCGGTGTTTCCGCCTCCGAACTCAGCATTCCTGAAGCAGCGCTTCTAGCTGCCATGTTGAAATCACCTAACGACTACCGACCTGACCTGCCAGAAAACCTAGATCGAGCCAAGAACCGTCGCGATTACGTCATCAACAACATGGTTGATGCCGGCTACATCACAGGCACCGAGGGCGATACCGCCAAGAACAGCCCGATAAAGACCAACATCACTCACACCCCGAGTGGTTGCGAGGCGAACCAAGAATATGCTTTCTTCTGCGACTTCGTTGTTTGGACGATACGAAACAACGTTGAGTTTGGTCCCACCGCTGAAGACCGTGAAACCTTGCTTCGACGCGGTGGCCTAGACATCTACACCACGATGAACATCAACATTCAAAAAGCCGCCGATGCTGCCACCAAGCAGTGGGTGCCACCCGCCGATAAGAGCAAGATTGGTTCCGCATCCGTGTCGGTTCAGGTTGGCACCGGGCGAGTCTTGGCTATGGCCGAGAACAGAATTTTTGACCAGACCGGCAGCGATGAACCAGGGCACACCTCGGTGAACTACGCCACCGACCGTGACTACGGTGGCTCATCAGGATTCCAAACTGGTTCGACTTACAAACTCTTCACACTCGGCGCTTGGCTTAATGCGGGCAAGAAACTGCTCGATCACGTTGACGGTCGCGTTCGTCAGTGGGATGCCGGCGACTTCAACGCCCGATGCGGTAACGTAGCAACCCCTTGGGCTCCAAATAATATCTCGAAAGAGCCAGAAGACCTGACGGTTGTTCAGGCCACGGCACTATCGGTGAATACCGCGTTTGCCGACATGGCTCACCAGCTCGACCTGTGTGACATCCGCGACGTGGCAATGGCCTTCGGCGTTCATCGAGCCGATGGCAACGAACTCTCCTACGTGCCTTCGTCGATTCTCGGAATTAACGAAATCGCACCGATCACCATGGCGGCTGCAATCGGCGGAATCGCCAACAACGGGATTTTCTGTACGCCGATTGCTATCGACAAGGTCGTCAAGCGTGCCACCAAAACAGAAATGACTATTCCCACCAGCAAGTGCAGCCAGGCGGTGACCCCTGAGGTTTCGGCGGGCATGCTTTATGCGATGAAGCGCGTGGTCGCTGGCGGAACCGGTGGCGCTTCGTCGACCGGAGACGGAGTAATGCTGGCCGGAAAGACCGGAACCACCGACTCCGGTGTTCACACTTGGATGACCGGCGCAAGCACCGCAGTCGCCACCGCAACCTGGGTTGGCAATGTTTCGGGAACGACCTCGCTCTCGCGTATCACGCTAAACGGCAAGGCTGGAAACACTGTTCGTCACGACATTTGGCGAAGCATCATGCAGGTCGCGAATAAGCAATACGCAACAGGTGTATTCCCTAACCCGCCGCAAGCCATGATTGATGCAACCATGATCACCGTTCCTGCCGTTGGCGGTCAGGCTCCAACCGATGCCGAACAAAACATTCTCATCAACGACTTGAACGCGGCCGTAGTGGTTAAGAAAGTTGCGTCGTCACAACCGCCGGGCACGGTTGCCTACACACGTCCATCCGCTGGTCAGGTGATTCCGCGGGGCAGCCAGGTCAAGATTTTCGTGAGCGCCGGTGGAAAGATCAAGATTCCATCTGCTGGTGTGGTCGGCGAAACCCCAGACAATGCGATCGCGGCACTGATTGCAGCTGGTTTCTCGACCGCCACGGCACCGCAGCCTTCGCAAACTCAACTGTTCCAAAGCAGCCCGACCGTTCCTGCGGGGCGCGTGATGGGAACGATTCCAGCGGTTGGCAGTTCAGCTTCTAAAGACAGCGCGATTCTGCTGATTATCTCGACTGGCCCATAATCATGGAGTGGCTCCTAGGGCTAGTTGGGCTCGGCCTGGCCTGCGCAATCTGGGGCATCGGCATCGAGCGACACCTTTTTCGCGTTCGTGAGACTCAAATCAAGGATGCTCTGCCGGCGGGCTCCGAGAGCATACGAGTTTTGCACCTCAGCGATATGCACCTAGCCCCTTGGCAGCACCGAAAGAGTCGCTGGGTTTCTCAGTTGGGGCGATTGAACCCCGATTTGATCGTCAACACCGGCGACAACATGAGCCATCGAAACGCCGTGGATGCTGCGCTCGAGATGCTCGAACCGTTACAAAACGTGCCAGGCGTATTCGTGAACGGCTCGAACGACTACCACGCCCCCACTTTTCGAAATCCGTTCACCTATCTGTTTGCACCGAGCCGAGTGGAGAATGGGGAGCTTCTCGACACCGAGCGTTTCGTCGGAACTCTTGCTGACCGCGGCTGGTTGAACTTGAACAATCGTGGCGGCGAGCTGACCATCCGCGGTTTGAGGGTTGGATTTTTGGGACTCGACGACCCGCACGATCGTCTCGACGATGTCGAGTCGCTAAGTCAACAAGCCAAGGATGCCGCCGCCTGCGACCTGACAGTGGGCGTGGTTCACGCGCCATACCTGCGAATCATCGAGGCACTAACGCTGCACGATGCTTCGGTGATTTTTGCCGGTCACACGCACGGCGGCCAGGTTTGTTTACCGGGCAAAGGTGCGCTGGTCACGAACTGCGACCTGCCTACTCGTTATGCGAAGGGTTTGAGTGGCTGGTCGTTCGGCGAAAAACGCTCGATCTTGAATGTTTGCGCTGGGCTCGGCACATCTATTTTTGCTCCGGTGCGCTTCTTCTGTCGCCCAGAGGTTCGATTAGTCACGCTACTGCCTAAGGCTGCCTAAATTTTCAGCCTTTTTGAGCATCCTAGGGTTTCAAACTCGCCTGAGTTTAGTGCAGCGCCCAAATTTCTGGACCGAGTGCGATGTAGTTGCCAACCTCGTTGTCACAGCGCACATTTAGCTGGTCGACCCAGCAGGTGATTCCGTTGACCGATAACTTTTCACGGTCAGCCAAAGTTTTGCTGTCTGTTGGGTCGGCATACGATCCACCCGAACATGGCATGTCAACCACTGCAGATCCAGACGGTGCTTGCGCCCAGAGTCTCACCTGGTAGCCGTATGAAAAATCACAGGTTGCCGGAATCGGAATTGGCTCGTATTGCGCACTTGCTTCGCTTTGTTCGCAAACCACGAAATTGCTTTCGTGGTTGATGGTGCACCACGCCGGACCGTCGCCAACTCTAAAGGTGTATTCACCGAAACCGGTGTCGAAGCTCACTGGGTCTACCGACAACAAATCGGCAGGTGCCGCGTCTGGAATGAGAGCCGGATCGATGGTCGGCATCGGCGCACCACTTTGAGTCGGATCGCCGGTTGACTCCCCCGTGCATCCGCTGAGTGCGACAGCCAGGCTCATGGCAACGAAGGCAACTCGAAGTGCGCGCATAATCTCACGATACCCGCGCGGTCTGTCAGCGGCGTGAACGGCAGATAACAAATTAGTCGCGTGTTGCGAACTCGGCGGCAACCAGTTCGGCAATCTCATAGGTGTTCAACGCCGCACCCTTGCGCAGGTTGTCACCGACCACGAACAGGTCAATCGTGTTGTCAAAGTCAAGCGCCTGACGAATACGACCAACAAACGTCGGATCTTGTCCGGCCACGTGGTTCGGGGTCGGATAAACGCCGTTCGCTGGGTCATCCATGACTCGGATGGTCGGCTGCTGTGCGAGCACTTCGCGAACTTCATCCGGGGTCAGGTTGTTTTCGAAAGTTGCGTGAACGGTTAGCGAGTGGCTCACCTGAACTGGCACGCGAACACACGATGCGGCTACCTTGAGGCCCGGAATTCCTAGAATCTTGCGCGATTCGTCGCGAACCTTCATCTCTTCGCTGGTGTGCCCACCGGCCTTAAGCGAACCAGCGAAAGGAATCACATTCAGGGCAATCGGAACTGGCCACGCTGAGTCAGAAAGTGGCACGTCACCAGCTGCAAGCGCCGATGAAACATCGTCTGAAGAAAGCCCTAGTTGTGTCTGCCCGCCAACAACCGCAAGTTCGGCGGCCAAGCGATCAATTCCGGCGGCACCAGCACCAGAAACTGCCTGATAAGAAGAAACGACAAGTTCTTTCAAGGTCCACTTGCGGTGCAAGGCACCCATCGCAGCCATCATCGTGAGGGTCGTGCAGTTCGGGTTCGAAATGATGCCGAGCGGGCGAACTTTCGCTTGCTCAGGGTTCACCTCAGGGACCACGAGCGGAACATCCGGGTTCATACGGAATGCGCCGGAGTTGTCGACGGCCACGGCACCCCGCTCGGCCGCAATCGGAGCCCAAACTTCGCTGACCTCGTCTGGAACGTCAAACATGGCAATGTCGATGCCGTCGAATGCCTCAGCAGACAGCGCAACGACGGTGAGCTCTTGGCCGTGGACGGTGATCTTCTTGCCTGCGGATCGAGGCGAGGCGATCAAACGAATCTCTCCCCAGATGTTTTCGCGGTTGTTAATGATGTCGATCATCACGGTTCCGACAGCGCCGGTAGCGCCTACGAGAGCAAGATTTGGTTTGCGGCTCATTGGTGTCTCCTTTAGCGGCCGGTGCCGGCGTAGACGGTTGCTTCGATGTCGCTGTCGAGCTCGAATGCGCTGTGCACGGCTCGAGCGGCATCGTCGACCTGGTTGATGTCGGTGACGACCGAAATGCGAATCTCGGAGGTCGAAATCATCTCAATATTGATGCCTGCCTTGGCCAGTGCTCCGAACAGAGTTGCTGAAACACCAGAGTGGGTGCGCATTCCGGCACCGACAACCGAAAGTTTGCCGATCTCATCGTCGAATTCCACGTTCTTAAAACCGATCGAACCCTGCGCGGCTTCGAGTGCGGCCATAACCTTGGCGCGGTCGCCCTTTGGAAGAGTGAACGAGATGTCGCTGATTTTTGCCTCGACGTCGACACCGGTTGCGGTGTTCTGAACGATCATGTCGATGTTGGCTCCGGCTTCGGCCACGAGGGTGAAGACCTCGGCTGCCTTGCCCGGCTGGTCTGGAATACCTTCGATGAGGATCTTTGACTGGCCCTTGTCGGTGGCTACGCCCGAAACTACTGACTCTTCCATGTGTTCTCCGTTGTTGGTTGCAAAAACGATGGTGCCTGGATCTTCGCTGAAGGTGGAGCGAACTCGAAGGTCGACTCCGTGACGTCGAGCGAATTCAACGGCGCGGATGTGCAAAATCTTGGCTCCCGCTGCGGCAAGTTCGAGCATCGATTCGACATCGATCGAGTCGAGCTTGCGAGCCGACGGGATCTGGCGCGGGTCGGCAGTGTAGACGCCGTCAACATCCGAGTAGATTTCGCACAGGTCGGCGTTGAGTGCCGCGGCTAGTGCGACTGCGGTGGTGTCTGAGCCGCCTCGTCCGAGTGTGGTGATGTCTTTTGATTCACGGTTGAAGCCTTGAAAGCCCGCCACGATGGCGATGTCGCCTTCGTCGAGTGCTTCTTGGATACGGCCGGGGGTAACTTCGGCGATTCGGGCGTTTCCGTGTACCTCATCGGTGATGATTCCGGCTTGGGATCCAGTGAACGAGCGCGATTTTGCGCCTAGCGAGTTGATTGCCAGCGAGAGCAGAGCCATCGAAATGCGCTCGCCAGAGGTCAGCAACATGTCGAGCTCGCGTGGGCTCGGGTTGTCGGTTACTTGGTTGGCCAGGTCGAGCAGTTCGTCGGTGGTGTCGCCCATCGCAGAGACCACGACTACGACTTTGTTTCCCGCTTTTTGGGTTGCGATTACGCGCTTGGCTACGTGCTTGATCTTTTCGGCGTCGCCGACCGACGAGCCGCCGTATTTTTGCACGATAAGGGCCAAGGGATGCTCCTGAAAAGTGTCGAATTTGGATTTCGGGGATGCGATTCGACTGTGAATCTGAGGATTTTCGGGATTCGAAGATTGCTTCAAGTCTAGTTGACTGTTCGGCGTCCTTCAAAGGCGCGACCCAAGGTCACTTCGTCGGCATATTCGAGGTCTCCGCCAACTGGTAGGCCAGATGCAAGTCGGCTAATTCTTATGCCGAGCGGGCTGAGCATTCTGGTGAGGTAGGTCGCTGTCGCTTCACCTTCGAGATTCGGATCGGTGGCGATGATCACTTCTTGGATTTCGGGGTTGCTCAGGCGCGACATCAACTCTTTGATGCGCAAGTTGTCTGGTCCGATGCCTTCGATTGGGCTGATTGCTCCGCCGAGCACGTGATAGAGACCTCGGAATTCGCGGGTTCGTTCGATCGCCTGAACGTCTTTGCTTTCTTCGACCACGCAGATCGCGGTTTGTTGACGTCTAGGGTCGCGGCAAATGTTGCAGAGTACGTCTTCGGCTACGTTTCCGCAGGTGTCGCAGAATCGAACGCGCTCTTTGACCTCGAGCAGCACCTGGGCGAGCCGCTTGGCTTGGTCATCTTCGGTTTGCAAAAGGTGAAAGGCAATGCGCTGGGCCGACTTGGGGCCGACGCCGGGTAGGCGACTGAGTTCGTCGATCAGCTCTTGAACAACACCTTCATACATCAGCGACCACCTGAAGGCTCATCGAGTGGTTTCGCACCGAACTCGCGAAGCACCGATTCTCCGTAGCGATCCTTGTCGTCTACAGCAGCCTTGCGTGATTTCGGCGCAGGTTTGGGTGCGGCTGCTACAGCAACCGGCGCTGCCGCTGGAACCTCTTCAGGAGCTGCTACGGCTTCGACGCCAGGAACCACATATGGCTTGAACTTCACGGTGATGCCGAGTTCTTCACGGATGGCGGTGCGCAACAACTCTGGCGCTTGGCCCGCGTTCTTGAAGGACTCTAGGTCGGTTTGGCTGGCAAACCGAAGCGTAAGAACCTCGTCGGCAAAATCGACCACTTGCAGCGTGAACGCGATCACCCATGCCGACTTTGATGCCTTTTCTACGCGACTGAGAATTGCGTTCCAAGAGTCGCGGAACTGTGCGGTTGTGACAGCGCCGAAGGCCGGTGCAACCTGCGGTGTGGCAGGCGCAGGAGTTTCCGTGACTGACACAGAGGCAGGATCGGTAGGCGCACTAGCGGTCGACGCTGATGCAGGCTTGGTTGCGACAGCCGGCGCGGCAGCCGTAGGTTTGACCTCCGCGGCACTCGGCGCGGCACTCGGCGCAACCGAATCTGGGGTCGCGATTCCGATTCGTCGCTCGAGACGTTCGATTCGCGCCAACGATCCGACTTCGCTCTGATCCGCCGCGGGCACTAAGACTCGACCAATCATCAACTCGAGGTGCAACTTGGGGCTGGTAGCGCCTGACATCTGGTTGAGCGCGGAGTTGACCACATCGGCTGCGTGTGTGAGCTCGGCCGCACCGAAGCGAGACCCTTGAACGCGCATCTTCTCGAGTTGTTCCTCGCTGACTCCGCGCAAAACCGACTTTGCGTCATGAGTGACCGCATTAACCAGGATGAGGTCGCGCAACCTTTCGAGAACATCCTCGACGAATTGACGCGGATCTTGACCGCTCTGGATTACCCGATCGACAGCGGCGAAGGCTGCGGCGGAGTCTTTGATCGAGAGTGCATCGACTGCTTCATCGAGCAGGTAGTCGGGGGTGTATCCGAGAAGGGCAACGGCTCGCTCATATTCGACCTTGCCGCCCTCGGAGCCGGCAATTAGTTGGTCGAGAAGGCTGAGCGAGTCACGAACCGAGCCGCCGCCAGAACGGACGACCAGCGGCAAAACTCCTGGTGCAACATCGACGCCCTCTTGCTTGCAAAGTTGCTCGAGGTAGTCGAGCATCTGGGCCGGCGGAACCAGTCGGAAAGGATAGTGGTGTGTTCGTGACCGAATAGTCGCGATGACTTTGTCTGGTTCGGTTGTGGCAAAGATGAACTTTACGTGAGCTGGTGGCTCTTCGACGATTTTCAGCAGAGCGTTGAACCCAGCCGCCGTGACCATGTGAGCCTCGTCGAGAATAAAGATTTTGTAGCGATCGCGAGCCGGAGCAAAGGCGGCGCGTTCACGAAGATCGCGGGCATCGTCGACACCGTTGTGGCTGGCTGCGTCAATTTCGACCACGTCAAGCGAACCGCCCCCGTCACGCGAAAGTTCGACACAGCTCGGGCACTTTCCGCAAGGAGTATCGGTTGGACCTTCTGCGCAGTTGAGGCAGCGGGCGAGGATGCGCGCGGAGGTTGTCTTGCCGCATCCGCGTGGGCCAGAAAACAGGTAAGCGTGGTTGACTCGGTCTGCGCGCAGAGCGGTCATCAAAGGCGCGGTGACCTGAGCTTGACCGATGAGTTCGGCGAAGTTCTCGGGACGATAACGACGATAGAGAGCGGTGACCACGGTGAAAGCCTAACCTCCTCTAGCGACATCGATTCGCCCGAAAACGGACGGTTGTGAAAAGACTCCCCGCACACCCGCCAGAGCCCAGTTACCCTTGCTATCTTTCGATCCTGGGGGAGTTAGCCGAGGTGACGCCGCACGGGGAGTCCTGTGTAATTCTACGCCCTAGAGAAGCCGGCTACGCATGGATGCGCAAGCCGAGATCGGCTACTACTCAACTGCAGTCAACAACCCAGTCGAGGCCCAGTTCCGCCAAAACTCGGTCCGCAGTAAAAAACGTCGTGTCAGGCCTTGACGAGGCTTGAGCCAAAATCATCCGATCAAAAGGATCGTGACGAACGAGGGATGGAAATCTCGCCAGCGAGGACGCTGCCAGCTCGTCGAAAGCCTCTAGTTCGATTCCCTGTTCTTTGAAAAGAGTGGCAAGGTCTCTAGGCAACGCGAGTTTTCCGATTCCAGCTTTGATTTCAAGTTCGGCGATGCTCAAAGCAGACATCGCGGTCTCACCGCTTGAGTTGATGCGCTTCAGCGCCAAGGCGCTTAGCCGTGAATCTCCTCTAGCAAGCCAGAAGGCAACTTGAGTGTCTATGAACGCGCGACGAGACATGGCTAGCTCTTAAACAGGTCGTTGAACTCGCGGTCAAGCGCGAGCCAGGTTGAGTCATCCCAGTCTGCAAAAATGTCCTCTGCGAATCCCGGCACAATCTCCTTTTGAACCTCTTCCACTTTTACGAGGCGCATCACAGGTTTGCCTGCCCGGGCAATGACGATCTCTTCGCCGGCTTCAACTGCCTCGGCCAGTTTTGAAAAGTGAGTTTTTGCTTCATGCATGTTTACTTGCCTAGTCATAGCGAAAGCCTAAACTGCTTAGTCCACTTAGTCCACTTTTATACAGGGATTGAGCGACTAAACTTTTACAGGTTGCCGGCGGTTTCGATCGTCGACTCCAGGAGAATTCGCCTAGTGGCCTATGGCGCGCGCTTGGAAAGCGCGTTGAGTGAAAGCTCTCGGGGGTTCGAATCCCCCATTCTCCGCAG
>JAHEGG010000019.1 GCA_024639845.1 Microbacteriaceae bacterium | reverse complement strand
AGGTGGGTGCAGTGGTCGGCCGAAGCGCAGTCGAGCCCGACAGCCAGCTCGATCGCGCCGATGTTGCTCAGCTGGTTGGCGTGAATTCTCGGGGCAAGTCCGGCCGCAACTCCAGCGGTGAGAATCTCGCGGGCCTGATCGACATCGAAAGCACCGCGGTCGCAGAACACGTCGATCCACTTTGCGTGGGCGGCAGCCCCCGACAACATGTCACCGACGACCAGGGCCACGTAATCATCCGCGCCAGCCTGGCCACGCTCGGCATACTCGGCTGGCACAACGTGCGCTCCCAGGAAGGTTGTCTCATTGGTGTGAGCCGAGGCGATGCGAAGTGAACGCACCTCATCTTCGACCGAAAGGCCATAACCGCTCTTGGTCTCAAAGGTTGTGATTCCGCTGGCGTGCATTTCGGCGACCAGACGGTTCAGGTTCGCGGCAAGCTCGTCATCGCTGGCGGCTCGCGTTGCCGCAACCGTGGTCTTGATGCCGCCGGCCGAGTATGGCTTGCCTTCCATCCGTGCCGAAAATTCGGCGGCTCGATCGCCGGCAAACATCAGGTGTGCGTGTGAGTCGACGAACCCTGGGATGACCGCCCGGCCCCCAGCATCCACGCGCGAATCGGCGTCTGGCAGGTCGGCACTGTTGCCTACCCAGGCAACCCGGCCGTGCTCGATGATCAGCCCGGCATTGGTGAGTTCGCCGAGCTTGGCAGCGCCGCCAAATGCGCCGCCTACAACCGTGCCGAGCGACTCGTCATTGGTGACGAGTGACCCGATGTTGCCAAAAGCGACGCTGCTCACAAATCGAACCTATTCGATATCGAGCATCGGCACGTGCACGTGCTTGTGACGAGCGACTTCCTTAGCGATGTCATAGCCGGCGTCAACGTGACGGATGACACCCATACCAGGGTCATTGGTCAGCACACGGTTGAGCTTTTCACCGGCAAGAGCGGTTCCATCGGCAACGGTTACCTGGCCGGCGTGAATCGAACGACCCATACCAACGCCACCACCGTGGTGCAGCGAAACCCAAGCCGCGCCAGAGGCAACGTTGAGCATCGCGTTCAAGATCGGCCAGTCGGCAATCGCATCCGAGCCATCGAGCATCGCTTCGGTCTCGCGGTAAGGCGAGGCAACCGAACCACAGTCGAGGTGGTCGCGACCGATAACAATCGGGGCAGAAACCTCGCCGCGGGCGACTAGGTCGTTGAATGCGGCACCGGCCTTTTCGCGCTCGCCGTATCCAAGCCAGCAAATGCGGGCCGGCAGACCCTGGAACTGAACGCGCTCCTGAGCCATCTTGATCCAGCGGTGCAGGTGCTTGTTCTCAGGGAACAGCTCAAGGATGGCCTGGTCGGTGCGGTAGATGTCCTTCGGGTCGCCAGAAAGCGCAACCCAACGGAATGGACCCTTGCCCTCGCAGAACAGCGGGCGAATATAAGCAGGCACGAAGCCGGGGAAAGCGAACGGACGCTCGTAGCCACCCTGGCGAGCCTCATCGCGAATCGAGTTTCCGTAGTCGAAGACGACCGCACCCTTATCCATGAAGCCAACCATTGCCTCAACGTGGCGAGCCATTGACTCCTGTGAGCGCTTGGTGAAATCGGCCGGGTCATCGATGCGTGCCTGCGCGGCCGAGTCGAAGTCCATTCCGGCTGGGATGTAGAACAGTGGGTCGTGAGCCGAGGTCTGGTCGGTCACAATGTCGACAGGAACCTCGCGGCGAAGTAGCTCAGGTAGAACCTCGGCGGCGTTGCCGACTAGGCCGATTGAGATCGCGAGCTTCTGGTTCTTGGCCTGAACTGCGCGGTCGATTGCGACATCCAGGTTGTCATAGACCTCATCGAGGTAGCGGTCGGCTACGCGACGGCGAAGGCGTGACTCATCGACATCGATGATCAAGCAGGTGCCCTCGTTCATGGTGACGGCAAGCGGCTGTGCGCCACCCATGCCACCGCAACCACCGGTCACGGTCAGGGTTCCGGCCAAGGTGCCGCCGAAGTCCTTTTCGGCGACGGCCGCGAAGGTTTCGTAGGTGCCCTGGAGGATTCCCTGGGTGCCGATGTAGATCCATGAACC
>JAHEGG010000017.1 GCA_024639845.1 Microbacteriaceae bacterium | reverse complement strand
AACAATTAAATTTTCCTCGTTCACCTGCATTAGACTCGTATGGGAATTTATACACAAGTGACACTGAAAATTTTCGTGTTCAAAAAGTCATTGCCGGCCCTCAAATCATCATCCCTGCCGGCCAGCTAACGGGTACAGTTACCCTTTCCGCTCTAGTAGATAATGTTACTGAGGGCGATGAAACGGTAATCTTAACGCCATCAGCCATCGGAGCAACTTTAGCTTCTAATGCAGCTTTGAATATCACCATTGGGACTGTTACCCCCTCTGCCCCTACCGGCATCACAGCAACAGCCACGAGTCAAACAACTGCCTCGGTAGCGTTCACAGCCCCTGCCAACAATGGCGGCTCGGCAATTACAGGCTACACGGTCACGTCTTCCCCTGGAGGCCTGACGGCTAGTGGCACTTCAAGCCCCATCACGGTTTCGGGATTAAGCTTTAACACGAATTACACGTTTACGGTAACAGCTCAAAATGCCCAAGGCACAGGAGCTGCAAGCACGGCATCAAACACGATCAACTTGATTGACACCGACGGCGACGGAGTCACCGACACCCAGGAGTTAATCGACAACACAAACCCTTACGAACCTTGTGACTATAAACCAGCTTCTCAGGTACGTGCAAACGCGAGCGCTGCCTGGCTTGCTGCCGACTGCGATGGCGACGGGGCACCCAACAGCGTAGATACCAACCCACTGAATTACGCCGTGGGCGGGTATCCAGGCGTGATTCCTACGATTGGCACGAGAGCCTATACGAACTACTTTGCATTAGCCGATAACGACAGCGATGGCATCCCGAACTCGATGGAATGCTACGGCAGCTCAGCTACCTGTGCGGATTTCGATGGGGACGGAATCCCGAACTACCTAGATACCGATTCAGACGGCGATGGACTGCTAGATGCTACCGAGCGCAATGTGGATACGGATGGAGATGGCGATGCGAACTACCTGGATTTGGATACAGATAATGACGGTATTCTAGACAGAACCGAATTGCTGTATGACACAGATAACGACGGCATACCAAACCTACGTGATTTAGACTCGGACGGCGATGGCATTCCAGATACGAACGAGGCAACAGAGAACTTCCGCGGTGGCGTAGATACGAACACGGACGGCCGCTTGGATGACATCACGGATCTAAATGGCAATGGCCTTGCGGATTATTTAGAAAAGAAACCACTCGGCATTCCTGACACGGACAAAGACGGCAAAGCCGATTACCTAGATCTAGATTCCGATGCAGACGGAATTGCTGACCGCACCGAAGGTGGTGGGGATTCGGATGCAGATAAGATTCCGAACTTCAGAGATATGGATTCGGATAACGACTGGCTTGCCGATGGCATCGAAGGCATCAATGACGCTGACAAAGACGGCATCCCGAATTACCTGGATGCAGACTCAGATGGCGATACCATTCCTGATTCATGGGAGGGAGCTAATAAATGCGCTACTTGCACGACGCTCCAAGACGCAGATAACGACGGCTGGGATGATCGCAAGCAATACGCCAAAGACAACACAGCCATCGACACCGACAAAGACGGCACGCCGGACTTCCTAGATGCGGACTCAGACAACGACACGATCGAAGATCGCATCGAGCTAGGTGGTGACATGGACGCAGATGAGATTGCCAACTTCAGAGACGATGACTCGGATGGAGACAAGATCCTAGACATCATCGAAACGGCGGTAGATACGGACAAAGACGGCATGGCCGACTACCAAGACCTAGACTCCGATAACGACACAATCTCTGATTCGATTGAAACGGATGTAGACACGGACAAAGACGGCGTAAGAGACTTTAGAGACGAAGACTCCGACAATGACAAGATCCTAGATAAGAACGAGAAGGCCATTGACACGGATGGTGATGGCAAGCTGAACTTCCAAGATACGGACTCGGATGGCGATGGGATTCCAGATGCGATCGAGACGGAAGTAGACACGGACAAAGACGGTAAGCTAGACTACGTCGATACGGACTCAGACGGCGACGGCATCCCAGATGCCATCGAGGCGGGAGCTAACCCAGAAAAGCCACTAGACACGGATAAAGATGGTCAGG
>JAHEGG010000008.1 GCA_024639845.1 Microbacteriaceae bacterium | reverse complement strand
CGTTTTGCATCGCATCCGTGGTTATGCCGGCGGCAACACTGATTATCAGAGCTGATGGTTTGAGGCTGCTTGCGACTTCGCCGAGAACCTCGAGCACATAGCCCGGCTTTACGGCGACCAAAATCAAATCAGCGGATGCGACCGCCTGCACGTTGGCGTCGGTGCTGGCTTCGAGCGCAAAGGCGGTGACACCGAACTCGTCGGTCAAACGCTCGGCACTCGCGACGGTCTTGGTTGAGATGGCAACCTGCGCCGAATCTACGCCCGAGCGCAATAAACCGGCAAGGATGGCGGTGCCCATCGACCCGGCGCCGAGAATCGCAATTCGCTGATTGTTCACAGGTCAAGTTTATGCGTGGCAGTTGATGTCTGGCGGGCTTGGTAGTTTTGTTCTAAACACTTAGGAGCACGATGGCAACCCGCGCAAAAAGCGAATTCACCTGCAGCGAATGCGGCTGGGCGAGCGCCAAATGGGTTGGCCAATGTGGCGAGTGTCAGCAGTGGAACACCCTGGTCGAGGGGTCTGCAGGTGGCGCCCGCGGGCTGGGCGTGGTCAAGTCGATCAAACCCACCAACATTGTCGGGTCGGCCGCGGCTCGTCCAATCACCGAGGTTTCGAGCCAAAACGTCGCCTCACGTTCAACGCGCGTTGCAGAGTTCGACCGAGTTCTGGGTGGCGGCCTCGTGCCCGGCGCGGTGGTGTTGCTCTCTGGCGAGCCGGGTGTCGGCAAGTCCACCCTTTTGCTCGAGGTTGCTGCCAAAACCGCTCAGTCTGGCCTTAGGGTGCTCTATGTCTCTGGCGAAGAGTCGGTCGGGCAGATTCGACTGCGTGCCGAGCGCACCTCAGCGCTCAGCGAAAACCTTTTTCTAGCTTCCGAGACTGACCTTTCGTCTGTGCTCGGTCAGATCGACGCAATAACTCCAGACCTGGTCGTGGTCGACTCGGTGCAAACCATTTCGGCGGCAGAACTCGACGGTGCTGCGGGCATGCCGGCTCAGATTCGAGAGGTTGCCGCCAACCTGATTCGCGTTGCTAAAGAGCGCGACCTACCGATTGTCTTGGTTGGCCACGTCACCAAAGATGGCACCATCGCCGGCCCAAGAGTTCTCGAGCATCTGGTCGACGTTGTTTGCCACTTCGAGGGTGATCGTCAAACCTCGCTTCGCTTCGTGCGCTCACTAAAAAACCGTTTCGGCCCAACCGACGAGGTCGGCTGCTTCGAAATGACTGGCGAAGGCATCCGAGAGGTTTCAGACCCGAGCGGGCTATTTCTCTCTCGCCCAGAGGTTCCGGTCAGCGGCACCTGCGTAACTGTCACAGTCGAAGGTCGCCGAGCGCTCATCGCCGAAGTTCAAGCTTTGGTAGTCAAGTCATCCTCGCCTCAACCTCGTCGCGTCGTCAACGGGGTCGACTCTTCTCGCGTTGCCATGTTGCTCGCGGTTCTCGAACGTCGAGCCGGTCTTAGGGTCGGCGAAATGGATGTCTACGTGTCAACAGTTGGTGGCGTGCGCATCACCGAACCAGCAGCCGACCTGGCCATCGCGGTGGCTATCGCATCGGCCGTGCACGACAAGCCAATCGCTCACGATCTGGTGGCCTACGGCGAAATAAGTCTGGCCGGTGAGATTCGCAAGGTTTCCAACTCCAAGCAGCGAGCCAACGAGGCCGCCAGGCTCGGGTTCACCAGGCAGGTTGACTCAGAGGTTGGTGGGCTAAAGCAGGCCCTAGCGCTCGCGCTCAACTGGTAGCTCAACGGTCCAACGCTCGGCCGCCTCTTTCGAGCGGCATGCGGCCAGAGGCTAATTCAGCAGGAACTGGTTTTTGTCTGAAAGCACGCCGTTGACTTCGGCAACGAGCGTGTAAGCACCCGGATCGACCGGAGTCTGCCCCTCGCCACATCCGCTGCTCGAAGAACGCACTCGCAGCCAAGCGACCGGCGGGCTGGCCTGCGGTTCACCCGGCTTCAAGGTGAGTACCTGCGACTGCAAACCGGTTCGGTCACAGTTGTGTGAATCCCAAATCAGGTCACTTCCGCTCTTGATTTCAAAGAACTGAACGGCCGGCCCGGCATCAAAAGTGCACGAAACGGTGCCGATGTTGGTGATCTTGAACCACAGATAAGGGTTTTGACCGGTAGCGAAAGACTCGATGTCGCCACCATCCGCGTTGCCAACATTGGCCACGATTTGAACGTCGCCCGTGGCACAGGGCTGCCCTTCGGCCACGGTCTGGGATGGGCTGGAGGATGGTGTCGGATTAAAAATCGACCCGACCCAACCGACAACCGCACTCACGCCCGCGATGACACCCCAAAGTAGCAGGGCGACAATAGCCAAAACGATAATGCGTCGACGACGATAAACCTCTGGGGATACGCGATTGCGCGTGTTTCGTGGTGCAGCCATGTGTAAAGGCTACCGAGAGCGAGCGTTAGAGCCGCTTAAGCATTCGGGTGTTGCCGAGAGTGTTTGCTTTGACTCTGGCCAGGTCGAGAAACTCTGCCACACCGTCGTCGTGTGAGCGTGCCATCGCTTCGAATGTGGCTTCGTCAACGGGTACATCCGAGATTGCCTCGAATCCGTGCCTGCTAAAGAAGTCGGTCTCGAACGTGAGGCAAAACACGCGCTCGACCCCCAAAGCTTTTGCCTCGGCGAGTAGCGCATCGACCAGATCGTGCCCGATGCCCCTGCCGCGTTCGGCTGGATCGACAATCATCGAGCGGATTTCGGCCAGGTCTTGCCACATCACGTGAAGTGCGCCAGCGCCAACAACACGATCGTTTGCGTCGACTGCGACCATGAATTCTGGAACGCGCTCGAAAAGGTCGACCATCTCGAGCGTGAGCAAGACGTTTGTGTCGCTGAGCTCTTCACGCATTGCATGGATGCGGCGAACGTCGGCAGTTGTTGCGCGACGAATGCTGATCTGAGGCGATGCGGTGGTCATCCCTAAATGGTAGCGGGTTCGCGCACCTTGGAGTCGAAGGTGAACTTGCCGCCGACGTAGTCGACCACAACGTGGCTAGATGTTGGCAGCTTGCCAGCAATCATCAGCTCGCTCAACTGGTCTTCGACTTCGCGCTGAACTGCGCGACGCAGCGGACGAGCGCCGAGGGCCGGGTCATAACCGAGTTCGATCAAACGCAACTTGGCATCTTGACGAACCTCGATGGTCATATCGCGGTCTTCGAGGCGGCGAGACAGCTTCTTGATGAACAGGTCGACGATCTGCAACAGCTCGGACTGCTTGAGTTGCGGGAACACGATGGTGTCGTCGACGCGGTTCAAGAACTCTGGCTTGAACTGCTTCTTCAGCTCCTCGTTGACCTTGCCCTTCATGCGGTCGTAGTCGTTGCCGTCGTCACCCTCTAGCGCAAAGCCCATGGTTCCGCGGGCGATGTCGCGAGTTCCGAGGTTGGTGGTCATGATGATCACGGTGTTCTTGAAGTCAACAACGCGGCCCTGGCCATCGGTGAGACGACCCTCTTCGAGAATCTGCAACAGCGAGTTGAAGATGTCTGGGTGAGCCTTTTCGATCTCGTCGAACAGCACTACAGAGAACGGCTTGCGGCGCACCTTTTCGGTGAGCTGACCGCCCTCTTCGAAGCCGACGAAGCCCGGAGGGGCACCGAACAGTCGGCTGACGGTGTGCTTTTCGCCGTATTCGCTCATGTCGAGCGAAATGAGTGCGCTCTCGTCATCGAACAAGAACTCGGCAAGCGCCTTGGCGAGCTCGGTCTTTCCGACACCGGTTGGTCCAGCGAAAATAAACGAGCCGGATGGACGGTTCGGGTCTTTGAGCCCAGCACGCTGGCGGCGAATCGACTTGGAAATCGCACGGATTGCCTCATCTTGTCCGATGACGCGCTGGTGAAGCTCGTCTTCCATGTAGATGAGCTTGGCGCTCTCTTCTTCGCTGATCTTGAACACCGGGATGCCGGTTGCCTGCGACAAAACCTCTGCGATCAAGCCCTCGTCGACGACTCCTTGAGCGGCAACGTTTCCGTTGCGGAAAGACTTTTCGAGCTTGACGCGCTCGATGTTGAGCTTTTTCTCTTCGTCACGCTTGGAGGCAGCCAACTCGAAGTCCTGGTTTTCGATGGCTTTCTCTTTGTCGACGCGAACCGCGACGATGCGCTCTTCGAGGGCGCGCAACTCGGGTGGCGAAGAAAGAATCGACAAGCGCAGACGAGCACCGGCCTCATCGATCAGGTCGATGGCCTTGTCTGGCAAGAATCGGTCGGTGACATAGCGGTCGGAGAGGGTGACGGCCGAAACCACAGCTTGGTCGGTGATGGTCACCTTGTGGTGTGCTTCGTAGCGGTCGCGAAGTCCCTTGAGAATGTTGATCGCCATTGGCAGGGTCGGCTCGTTGACGTTGACCGACTGAAAGCGACGTGCCAGTGCAGCATCCTTTTCGAAGTGTTTGCGGTATTCGTCGAGTGTGGTCGCACCGATGGTCTGCAGTTCACCGCGAGCTAGCAGCGGCTTCAGGATGGAGGCCGCATCGATGGCACCTTCGGCCGCTCCGGCACCAACCAGGGTGTGGATTTCGTCAATGAAGGTGATGATGTCGCCTCGGGTGCGAATCTCTTTGGTTACCTTCTTGAGGCGCTCTTCGAAGTCACCGCGGTAACGCGAGCCGGCGATTAGCGAACCCATGTCTAGGGTGTAGAGCTGCTTGCCCTTGAGAGTCTCTGGCACGTTTCCATTGACGATGGCTTGCGCCAGTCCTTCGACCACCGCGGTCTTTCCGACGCCGGGTTCACCGATGAGCACTGGGTTGTTCTTGGATCGACGCGACAGAATCTGCATCACGCGCTCGATCTCACGCTCGCGACCGATAACTGGGTCGAGTTTGCCCTCGGATGCTGCCTGGGTCAGGTTGCGACCGAACTGGTCGAGTATCTGTGAGCCTTTTTGTGGTGCGTTGGTCTCGCCACCCACCTGAACGGCCTCTTTGCCTTGAAAACCAGAAAGCAGCTGGATGACCTGCTGGCGAACGCGGTTGGTGTCGGCGCCCAGCTTGGTTAGCACCTGAGCGGCTACACCTTCACCCTCGCGGATGAGCCCGAGCAGCAGGTGCTCGGTGCCAATGTATGAGTGACCGAGCTGCAGCGCCTCGCGCAGTGAAAGCTCGAGAACCTTTTTGGCACGTGGAGTAAACGGAATGTGGCCGGTCGGTGCTTGCTGACCCTGGCCGATGATCTCTTGAACTTGCTCGCGCACCGCGTCGAGGCTGATGCCGAGTGCTTCTAGCGACTTGGCGGCAACGCCTTCACCCTCGTGAATCAGCCCGAGCAGCAGGTGCTCGGTGCCGATGTAGTTGTGGTTGAGCATCTTCGCCTCTTCTTGGGCGAGCACCACTACACGACGGGCCTTGTCGGTGAATTTCTCGAACATGTCTAACTCCTAGCGAAGGCTAGTGCGTAGCCTTCATACAAGGATGTTAACCGCCACCACCGACGTATTTCGGGGCTGTTCGCTAGGGGAATAAAGAACTTCTAGCGAGTCAAAGGCGCAAGGGAACCACCCGGCATAGCGTCGGCTAAGGATCCCTGACGAACTTCGTCAAGCTGAGGCCAAACTACCTGTTGGTTGGATTTGTCTTGAACGACAAAGGTTTGAGCACCGCTAACCCATAGTGGCTCACCCAGCGGGCGACCTGCTTGTGCATCCACTAAGCCCGCATATCCATCCCCGGCAGCAGGAATGAGGAACAAGCCGCACTTGAAACCGACCATGGTGGTGTTGAGTGATTCAAAAGTGACATCAGGGGAAAGAAAGTGCTCTACATATACCTTTGAGCCGGGCATTAGCCCCGTTCCCTTGTAAACCTTAGTGACTCGAACTTCCATGATGGTCGAATAGGATGAGGCATTATCTGGACCTCCGAATTGCCACTCGCGACCTCTTGAAAAATTCAATATTTCACCCTCTATTACCGTCTTGGCCAGCCCAGTGAGGAGATCAGGATCCGATACCAGATTCACATCGACCGATGTGCCTTTGTACATTCCTAGGATGTCTAACGAACTAGCGGATAAGGTCATCCGTGTCTCTTCGCTGTGTAGCGCATCTGCAGTGCCAGTTTGGGTGGTGCAACCTGTCACTCCAAAGATGGCAGAAAGTGACAATGTTACGGCGATTGCTTTTACGAGGGTCTTCATGGATTCCGCTTTCTAATACCTTGAATTGATGTGTTCAACATGATGAGTGTTTAAAAAGGTGAGTGTGTAATCGCCCGAAATCATGCAGTCACTCGAAGTTGAGTAACCAAAAGAATGTGTTAGTCCAACGGTGTGACCTATCTCGTGACAGGCTGTTTTTCTTCTTGCCATGTATGTCGTCAATAGAGTGCTATTCATTTTGATTTGAGTCGAACCGCAAACTCCATCGGGCGTCATAGCTACTCGACAAGTTGTAGACCCGCGAACATCTAAACCGAGCACCGAAGAGTCAAATACGTCGTACCAGATGTCGATGCTGTCGTTGCATTGATGAGGGGTCCCGGTTGTCATGTCTGTCTGCGCATCGAGATAGTCCATTGCATCCTGCATAGAATCACGCCAGATGGGAATGTAGTTCGCACGACCTTCACACCAGGTGTGTATGTAGTTATCTGCAAACGGCCCCGAATCTGCCGTGTAAGGCCCGAAAACATCTGCTCGGGCAGTCATTAAGTTCTGAGGCGGCACGACGACCGATGCCAACGCTATGCCCAGAATGACAAAAACGTTTATCAATTTCACAAATACCCCCAATATTTCTATTCCCCTACCGCCACACTACACGACACACAGAGTTAACCAATTCAAAATGAAAGCACTTGAATTACTTTTCTTCTTGCTTGGCACGCTCTTCGGCCTCGATCTGCGAATAGACCTCGCGCTCTTTCGAATCGGCTCGCAGAATCGAGCGCATGATCACATAAAAGATGCCGCCGACCAGGATCGGCGGAATCAGCGACAGCGAAACGTCAACGAAAATGTCCCAGGGGGTCATTCGGCCTACTTCACTAGAGGGAACATGATGGTCTCGCGAATTCCGAGGCCGGTCAGTGACATTAACAAGCGGTCGATTCCCATTCCCATTCCACCCGTTGGCGGCATACCGAACTCGAGGGCTTTCAAAAAGTCTTCGTCGAGTTTCATTGCTTCTGGGTCGCCTGCCGCGGCCAACTTCATCTGCTCAACGAAGCGCTCGCGCTGGATCACCGGGTCGACGAGCTCGGAGTAGCCGGTAGCCTGCTCGTAACCGCGAATGTAGAGGTCCCACTTTTCGACCACGCCAGGCTTGCTGCGGTGGTTGCGAACGAGAGGCGAGGTGTCTACCGGAAAGTCCATGACAAAAGTTGGTGCCACAAGGTCACCCTTGACGAAGTGCTCCCACAGCTCTTCGACATACTTGCCGTGCTGCGGATGATCAATCTCGAGCCCCTCTTTATCGGCGAGCTTCTTGAGCTCAGCGATCGGGGTTTCCGGGGTGATTTCGACGCCGGACGCGGCCGAGAGCGACTCAAACATCGAGATGCGAGCCCATTCGCCGCCGAGGTCGTTGACGGTGCCGTCATCCAAGGTCACCTGATGAGTGCCAAAAACATCCATCGCCGCGTTTTGGATTAGGCGCTGAGTGAGCTCGGCCATGACGTTGTAGTCACCGAACGCCTCGTAGGCCTCGAGCATCGCGAACTCTGGGCTGTGGGTGCGGTCGGCGCCTTCGTTTCTGAAGTTGCGGTTGATCTCAAAGACTCGGTCGATGCCGCCAACCACGGCGCGCTTCAAGAACAGCTCTGGTGCGATTCGCAAGAACAGTTCGGTGTCGAACGCGTTCGAGTGAGTCTTGAACGGGCGGGCGGATGCTCCACCGTGAATGGTCTGCAACATCGGGGTTTCGACCTCGAGGTAGGCCGCATCGGCAAAGGTTTTGCGCATCGAGGCCATGACCTGCGAGCGAATCTTGACCACTTCGCGAGCGCGGTCGCGCACGATCAGGTCGAGATAGCGGTGACGAACGCGAAACTCTTCGCCAAGTTCGTTGTGCAGGTTTGGCAGCGGTCGGATGGTCTTGGCGGCCATCTTCCACTCGCTCACCAAAATGCTCAGCTCGCCACGTTTCGACGTGATTACCTCGCCGGCCACGAAGAGGTGGTCACCCAGGTCGACGAGTTCCTTGTAAAGCTCGAGCTGCTCTTCGCCAACCTTGTCGAGCGAAAGCATCGCCTGGATGCGCGCGCCAGAGCCAGCCTGCAAAGTGCCGAAGCAGAGCTTACCGGTGTTGCGCTGGAACATGACGCGTCCAACAACCGCGACCTGGTCGCCGGTAGCAACATCCACTTCTAAATCTGGATAGGCGGCCCGAACCTGGTCGATGGTGTGAGTGATTGGCAGCGAAACCGGGTATGCGTCGCCGAGGGCGTTAAGTCGCTCGCGCTTTTCGAGGCGAATGGCTATCTGCTCGGGCAGATCCTGTTCGTCTTCGTGCTCGATTGGCGATTCGCTCATGCGTCTTGCTCCCGAATTTCGATGAATTGGTTGTCGATGAGGCGCACCCCGCCAACCTCAGCCGCAACAATCACAAGAGCCTCGCCCTTGAACTTGTCGGTGACCGGTTTGAACAGTTGCGGATCGACTACCGCTAGATACTCAAGTTTAGCCTTGGGCTCGCCGGCAAACAGCGTGAGCCCCGCCTCGATACAAAAGGATGCTGGCAATCCGTGCTTCGCAGCAAAATCTACTGCGCGCAGAGCCTTAGACACGACCACTGCGGTTTCGCGCTGAGACGGCGTCAAATACCTGTTTCTGCTGGACATCGCGAGCCCGGAAGGCTCGCGCACGATCGGAGCGACGACGAGTTCGACATCCCGGTATTTCGCACCGATTAGCTTGCGAACCATGAACACCTGCTGGGCATCCTTTTGTCCAAAAATCACCACGTCGGGTTCGACCAACTGCAGCAGTCGCCCGACCACCGTGAGCACTCCGTCGAAGTGCCCGGGACGTGCAGCGCCCTCGAAGGTGGAGCCGATGATGCCAGCGCGTTCGGTCGGCTTGCCTGGGCGGCCGTCTGGCGGGTAGACCTCGGATGCCGAAGGAGCGAACACTGCGTCACAGTCGCGAGCTCGAAGGAGGTCGCAGTCGGCTTCGAGGGTGCGCGGATAGCGATCGAAGTCTTCACCAGCGCCGAACTGAAGCGGGTTTACGAAGATGCTGACGACCACGAACTCGGCATGCTCGCGAGCAATATCAACCAGTCGCAGGTGCCCTTCGTGCAAGGCACCCATGGTCGGCACGAACGCAACACGCTTGCCTTCCGCGATTGCGGTTCTGACGAGCTGGCCTAGTTCTGCGGCGCTGTGAGCGAGTTTCATTCCTACAAGACTAATGAAGACTCACTTGCCCGGGGCTGGGTTAGATAGACAACCAAAATAGCCGCCAGGCTATCCAATACCAGCAATAGTGTTTCCCAGTGCCAGCCCATTAAGAATGTGTATGAGGCTGCTTTGAGAATAACCCCCGCGAGCAAAGTTGCTGTAGCCACTAGGACCGCTTTTCGTTCTTGCTTCTGGCGATTCATAAGTTTGGCAAGCAAAAATAGGCCCGCCAGAAATACGAAATGGCCAAGAAATGCACCTCCGTAGAGGGGAATCACAAACAAATTTAGCCAGACCCATCGAAATACAGCAGTCCAGGCTGGGAGGTCTTTCTCCGAATCAAGCTTGGGAGTTTGAGAGAAAACTAAACTCGTCAGAATCCCTGTTATCGGCCAAGCTAATACACTCGCCAGTATTATCCGAAACGAAGAGGTTTGACTGAATCTGAAAAATGTCATAGAACCGAACCGGAATAGTTAGATTCAGCCTTACAACCCGGAAAGTCATTCCATAGCAAGCAATAGAACCCCGTGTTCTCTCGCTGGAATACCGGTTTCCAGGACGTAGACTCGGAGTCCCTAATGTACGCTTCATGAGCCGGGGCACGCAGTGCCCAACCAATTAACCCGTAGTTTCCAGATCGTTGCACTGTGACATCGTAGTGGTACTTTATCCCGGCATTTGTCACGACGGCTGCTTGACAGAGTGGATCCACAGCATTGTGGTCCATTGTGAAAACCACGTGGGTCGGAGATGAGTACCTGGTTTTGACTGTAACCTCACCTAAGTCTGCGTAATCCGATGCCTTTACGTAGTATCCGAAGTAATCGCTAACGCGTACGTAGATATAAGCGGTGCTAAGTCCTGCACTCTTGGTGAAACTAACCACTCCGCCTGCAATCCAGTCAACTCTGACGTTTACTCGCGTCCTGAAAGAGGAACTGCTCGAATCAAATGTTCGACCGTCACCCACAAAGTAACTCCCAGGCGATTCTGGACAGAGATTAACCATGAAGTCGAAGACTTTTTCTTCAGGTATGAAAGTTGTGTAGCGAAAACTCGTTGCGGAAGGTTGGGTCGATGCTTGAGCGGAGGTGGAAAAGTAACCTGAAGAGGGCATCACTATTTCGATGGACTTTAGCTCCACCGCTTCAAATTCCTGGACCGCTTCGGCCTCTGTGGCACCTGTCTCTCTAACAATCTCTTCCAACGTCGACCCTGAAACCTCTGATCTAACTTCGATGGTAAGTGTTATCCGTTCGCTCGGGTCAAAGCCAGCAGC
>JAHEGG010000007.1 GCA_024639845.1 Microbacteriaceae bacterium | reverse complement strand
GAAAAGCGGGCGGCATACGGCAAGGGCGGGCTTTACAAGCGCGCAGTGTATGAAAAGGACGAGAACGGCAAGACCCTTCTCGACCGGCGCGGAAACCCCGTCGTGAAATACGACTATTGGCAGGCCACCTTCTCGATGGTCAAACTCATTTGAGCATCATGGTCGAACACGCGGATGAAATTCTTGCCTCGGCGATTGCAAAGTTGAACGCCTAGGCAGATTTCAAGGCATGGCTTAGGCTTGGAAAATGAGGATTAAGAAGATTCGCTTGCTGGCCACAATCGGTTCGATCGGGCTAGCGCTCTCTTTGGCAGGTTGTGCGACTGACTCGAACCCGCCATCGAGCTCAAAGCTGCAAGCATCTCCTTCGCCCACTTCAACAGAGCAGCACACCGGTGACTTTACGATTCCGGATAATTTTCCAAACGACATTCCAATCAGGTCTGGAGAAGTAGTTTTGGCCAGCGTTGCTGGAGACGAACCGAACCTGACTTGGGCCATCGAAGTGATTGTCGACGACCTCGATGTTGCTCGCTCGGAGACCCTCGCCGACCTAACCGCTGCAGGATTCACTCTTCAAGAAGAAACCGGTATTGGCACTTCGAACTACCAGGCAACTTTGACCCGAGAAGACTTTCTCGTTCGACTGAAAATCTATTTCGAAGAAGACACTGGCGAACTTGAAGTGCGTTATGTCGTGACCCCTAACAACGGCTAATCACGTGATCAACTCGATTTTTGTGAACCTTCCAGTCTCCAGTCTCAAGCGAAGTGTGAACTTCTTCACCGAACTCGGCTTCAAGTTCAACCCTCAGTTCACTGACGAAACGTCGACCTGCATGGTGGTTGGCGACAACATTTTTGTGATGTTACTGGAGCATTCAAAGTTCCAAAGTTTCATCGATAAACCGATCGCGCCTGCCAGCAGCAATGAAGCGATTCTGGCCTTCAGCTTGGGGTCGCCCGACGAGGTTAGAGCAATGACTGCAAAAGCTCTCGAACTCGGGGCGAGAAAACTAAACGAACCTGAAGACTTGGGGTTCATGTTCAGCTGGGGATTTGAAGACCTCGACGGTCACCTCTGGGACCTGTTCTGGATGAACCCAGACCACGTGGAGTAACGCTAACTATTTCTTGCGCTTGAAAAAAGCCTTGAACTTCGCGACGATGCGCTCGAGCCCTTGCTGGCCCTGCTTGTTCAACTCTCGAGCCCATTCGAGCTCGAGGGCAAGAATCGCTATGCCCAGAAAAATCAAAACCCAACCTGGGATGACCGGCAAAACCAATCCGAGCAGGCCACCAATGAGCATCAGTGATCCGATCACCACTGTCAAAACCCAGCGCACAGGGTGGGGCAACTTTGAAAGAACTCGCTTTAGCCACTCCATTGAGCGCCGCCTTTCCGATTCGATATGCCTCTAGTCAAGATTCTCACAGCAAAACTGAGTTGATTAAGCCAACCTTCGAGATCCTTCAACTATTTAACAGGGCGTCGAGCGGCATCGAAGCGTCATCAGCGGGCGAGAGTCCGGGCTGAGGTGGAATAACCGAACTCACTAGTGCCTTGAGATAAGGGCAGGCAGCGTGAGCCTAAATCCCCTTAGTGAGGCAAAATCTTGAACAATTCCTGGGCAAACATCGACCTTCGTGCATTGGTCGAAACCTTGAGAGAGAGCATCAGCGCGCTCGGCGGTTTTAGTCCGGAGCAGGTTCGGGTGGCTTCATCCTTGGGCGAGGATGCCCTGCAAACCGCCATTTTGCTTGCCCTCAAGCCTGGCGCGCTCACCGGCCACGAAATCATTCAGGCTATCGAAGGCGACGGCCGTAGCGTGCTCAAGCCAAAGGCCGCAGCCGTGTATCCGATGCTCGAAAAGATGAGTGATCTGGGTCTGGTAGCGAGCGTTGCACCACTTCTCTATTCGATCGGGCTATTTCGACTTAGGTAGGCTTGCCCCATGACCTATGTTGTGGACTTTGTTAATGTTTCAACAGTCGGCCTCGAAAGTTCTCCGGTAGCCGAAACTCTGGCTGGTCTTCGCGCAAATGAAGCCCGCTATTTCAAAAACAAATACGACGCGACTTTTGCCACGGAGCCCGCAAGTGAGGTGCCGCACCTCATCGAATATGTTGAACATGTGCTGCTCGAGCGAGACATTCAGATCGCAGCCAAACCACTCGAGGCAACCGAGCTCCTAGTCGATGGAATTCGCTGGACTCACGTCTTTTATGAGAGCGGACTCGCAGTCAACGTGCTCTATACCCTCGATAATCCCAAGAAACGAGCGGTCGGCTTCAAACTTTCAATGGGCATGGATGTTCCGGCCGAGTTAGCCGACAAGTTCAAGTTCGCCCGCCAAAAGTCGAAGCTTGCAGGAGAAATTTGCGGAACATTCTTCGTAATCAAGGGCGAATATCTGCCCGCGACAAAGAGATAGGAGAGACTCGGATAATGGCAGAGAAATTCAGCGCCGAGGAACGCGAGCTGATGCGCGAGCGGGCTCGTGAGTTGAAGGCAGCAAAAGGTGCTGCAAACAAAGCAGCCGACGAAGCACTGGTTATCGAGAAGATTGCCGCTATGGCACCCGAAGATCGAGCCCTCGCTCAGCGAATCCATGACTTGGTCAAGATTCACGCACCCCAACTAGACGCCAAGACCTGGTATGGCATGCAGGCATACTTCAAAGACGGCAAGGTTGTCTGCTTCTTTCAAGACGGTGGCAAATTTAGGACTCGCTACTGCACACTTGGCTTTCAAGAAGCGGCTGCGCTCGACGACGGCTTAATGTGGCCGACTTCTTATGCCCTACTCGATCTCGACGCTGTCACCGAGCGACAAATCATCGAGTTGCTAGTCCGCGCTAGCGCCTAACTTGCGCCTTAGCCCTGCTACTGACGCTAGCCGGCTCTCAGCATCAACAGATACTGACCTCCGCCTGCGTTGATTTGCGTGTCAAAACGCACCCCCGGAGCGAATCGCGTCAAACGCTCCAGCAACCACGCGGATGCGGCGAGCGCATCATCCTCGCTCATGCAACGTGCCACAAGCTCACGCCCACCCTTGCGCGTCAATCGCTCGACGGTTTCAAGAATCGGAGCGGGTTCGGCCACGAGCAGATGATCGGCCCAAGGCACGACCGGAGCAATCTTGCCCTTCATGGTGTTGCAGGCACGGTGAGCCAATCGCTCACCACCGGTCGAACCCTTCTTGCCCTTGGTCGCCGCATAGCTGTCGACACTTGGGCCTAGATCGGAGTTAACCGAAGCATCCGGGTCAACGGGCGAATCACAAAGCCAGCAACGCCAGCCGTCTGCTTCGCCCACTTGGTCGAGGTCACTCATTGCGTCATCTCTTTCGTTTTAGGCCAACTCTAGCCAGCAAGATCTGGCACAGATTTCGGCCGAACCACAAACAACAGGCTAAACAGCCCAACCAGATAGGCACCGCCCATCACCAAACCTAGTCCGACAGGACTATCCAAAGGCACCACCGTGTAGAGCGGCGAAACAAGGGAAGTGATCAAGAAGTTAGAAACTCCGAGCAGGGATGCTGCGGTTCCAGCTTCGTGCCCGTGTGGAGTGAGCGCGAGCGTTTGAATCATGGGAATCGTTGCACCAAAGCAAAGGATCAAGAGCGCGAACGCGACTTCGGCCATCGCAAAGGGTGCAGCCACCGAACCTAACCCTGCCAGCGTGAGTCCTGCTACCGCCGCAGTGGCAACCACCACAACGAGCACCCACTGCGTCTTAAATCGAGCCCCTAGCCGTGCGCCAATCTGCACACCGATCACAGACATGAGCGAATTGAACGAAAACCAGAAGCCGAAATCGTCAACACTCAGACCATAGCCGGAGTCGCGAAACAGGAATGGGACGATGTTTAGGTAGGCAAAGAGTGACACGGTTTGAGCAACAGAAACTATAAGCAAGCCGATATAGATCCGGTCACGCAATACTGCCGCGAATCGTTTACCCATGCCAGCAAAAGCCGACGCTTTTCGGTCATCCTCGTGCAGTGTTTCTTTGAGAAAAAACACTGCAAGCAGAGCGACACCGGAACCGAAACCGGCAAAAATACCGAAGACTTCTCGCCATAAGACCATCTGGCTAAGCCAAGCTCCAACGATTGGTCCAAGGATGGGCGAAAGTCCCTGAACTAAGAACACTCGCGAGAGCATTTTCATCATCGGTAGGCCCGAATAAAGGTCGCGCACCACGGCGTTGGCAAGCACGCCTGCCGCCGATGCACCAATCGCCATCAGGGTGCGAAGTGTGATGAAGGTTTCGATGTTGGTTGCCCACAGCATCCCGAGGGCCGCAAGCGCATAAAGAGCTATAGCAAAGAGCATGGGGCGGCGGCGGCCGATTGCGTCGCTCAAGGTACCAGCGAAAATTTGACCGAAAGCAAAACCGAGGGTCACACCGGTCATGCTGAACTGAATCAGAGCGCTCGTGACATCAAAGTCTTTTTCGATGGCCGGATAAGACGCTAAGTAAGGGTCAATCGTGAATGGTTGAAGGCACATTGAGAGCCCAAGGAGCAGGATAAAAATTAGGCGCTGCTGCTTAGTTATTTGACTCACCAAGAGAGTCTAACGGCAGGTCGAGTTTGCCTTGCCAGACGTCGAGAGCTAAGCACTTCAATGTCGGAGGTGAGCCTTTAAGATTGGACTCATGTCTGACTTTAAATTCCTGACCGGTTCCGAAGATTGGTGGCGTCAAGCCGTCGTCTACCAAATCTATCCACGTTCTTTCGCCGACTCAAACGGTGACGGCATTGGCGACATCCGAGGAATTATCAGCCGCGTCGACTACCTGAAAACCCTTGGCATCGACGCCGTTTGGCTCAGCCCGCATTACCCTTCGGCACTTGCCGACGGTGGTTACGACGTCGATGACTACCGCAACGTCGATCCACGCCTCGGCACCCTCGAAGACTTCGATGAAATGATCGAGCAGCTTCATCGCAACGGCATCCGAGTGATTGTCGACATCGTGCCTAACCACTCTGGTTCGAACCACGTATGGTTCCAAGAGGCTCTGCGGTCGCCAAAAGGTTCGCCAGCTCGCGACCGCTACATTTTTAGAGACGGCAAAGGAGAGAACGGCGAGATTCGCCCGAGTGAACTCGTGAGCCACTTCGGCCCAACCGCATGGACTCGCATCACCGAGCCTGACGGAACTCCCGGCCAGTGGTACATGCACTTGTTCGCGCCGGAACAGCCCGACTTCAACTGGGATAACCCCGAGGTTCGCGAAGACTTCTTGGAGACCATCCGCTTTTGGAGCGATCGTGGTGTCGACGGCTATCGCATCGATGTCGCACACGCACTGACCAAGAACCTAGCCAACGGTCACCTGCCAGAGCGCACCGGTTATGACCTATCACTGGTCAAGCACGACGGAAGCGACGACCTGTTCGACCGCGACGAAGTGCACGAAATCTACAAGTCCTGGCGCAAGGTTTTCAACGAATACAACCCGCCGCGCATGGCAGTGGCCGAAGCCTGGGTTCACCCCGAGCGTCGCCCGCCTTATGCCAGCACCGAAGAGCTTGGTCAGTCATTCAACTTCGACATGTTGGGTGCGGGCTGGAATCCTGCGCGAATCAAATCAATCGCCGACTACAACCTCGGCGAGGCAAAAAAGCAGGGCACCAGCACCACCTGGGTGCTCTCGAACCACGACGTGATTCGCCACGCCACACGTTTAGGACTGCCAGATGACACCGACTTCTTCAGGTGGTACTCCCCAAACCGCTTCAACCCAGGCGTTGATGAGGCAACCGGTCTGGCTCGCGCCAAAGCCATGACTCAACTTTTGCTGGCTCTACCTGGTTCGACCTATCTCTATCAGGGCGAGGAACTCGGCTTGCAAGAGCACCTCACGATTCCAGCCGAACAGATGCAAGACCCACAATTCTTCAGAAACCCAGACGTAGGTTTCAGCCGCGACGGTTGTCGTGTTCCGTTGCCTTGGGCTCGCTCGGGTTCATCCTTGGGTTTCGGCCCTGGCGGAGCCCACCTTCCGCAGCCGGCTTGGTATGTCGATTACTCGGTCGAAGCCCAGTCTGGGCAAAAAGGCAGCACTCTCGAGCTGTATCGCGAACTGCTGAGGATGCGAAGCGAACTAGTTTGCGCAGAAGAAATGGCCTGGGTGCGCCATTGGTTCAACAAAAACGTTTTGCACTTCAAACGCCCAAACGGATGGCAGTCGATCACGAACTTCGGTTCGAAGCCGGTCAAGTTACCTAAGGGTCGCCTATTGGTCAGCAGCAAACCTTTGGTTGACGGCAAACTCGGCGCAAACACGACCGCCTGGTTGAAGTAGGAATCCGAAATGGCCGAGACCGACAAGAGCGAACCCTATGACCCGAATGTGGGCTGGGCGAAAAACTTTAAAAACTATCGATGGCTGAACGTAATTCTTCCGGTGCTTAGCCCACTGGCCTTGCTCGGCATCTTTTTGGCTGGCTACCTGACGTTCGGAGTCGCAGCTCTGGCGTTGGCAGGGTTTGCCTGGTTCGACTACTCGCCAAAGGCAAAATCGCCAGCAAAAATGTGGGCTTGGCGGGTCGTGGCGATCGCTGCGGCACCCTGGGGTGTCTACATGTGCCTGTTGCAGTTCATTCCAGGCTTGCGATGACCGAATTCTTCGCATGGGTTGCACTGCTGATCCTTGGCGGATCGATTCTTGCAGCCGTTTTGGTGCTGATCTATTCGGTGATCGCGCCACTTTTTGTCAAGACCGACTATCGAAACCATGGGTCGTCTTCACATATGGGCACGGTCAAAGACCGCGAGGCCTACCAGCGAGCCAGCAGCATGCAGTTCGAAGATGACGCCGACGAGGATGAGCGCCACAACTAATTAGTTAGTGTGCGGCCTGTCGATCATCCACGTCTTCGCTACGCGGCGGAAACGGAATCAGCATGCTGACCCGCTTTTGATACTGCTTGTATTCCGGATATTTCGAGATTGAAATCTCCTCAGTGAAACGCGTCGAGCCGATGAAGAGACCGGTTAGCACGAGTGCGCCGACCCAGCTCCAGTTGCCGAATCCGAGATTCACGAACGAAAACAGGTAGATTACCCACCACTGAGACTGCTCGGCAAAGAAGTTAGGGTGTCGGCTAATTGCGAAAAGCCCGGATGTCACAAACCCTGGGTTGACCGAACGGCCGGCTTCCTTTTCGGCTTTCTTAAATTGATGAAAATTCCACTGCTGTTGGTCTGCAATTGTTTCGAAAAGCAAGAGTGCGATGAAAAGACCTGCAAGCAAGGCATCCGCGGTTGTAAACGGGCTCGGGTTTTGCAAAAGGTCGTTCATCGGCATGGTGATTAGCAGCAGAATGACGTTCTGAATGATCACGATGAACACAATGTTGAAAAGTTGATATTGCCAAGGCTTCATTCTCTGACGCAGAATCTCCCAACGATAATCCTCTCCGCCAGGCGCATAGCCGCCCTTGCGAGCGAAGTTGAAGGTTAGGCGTGCACCCCAAAGAGTGATGACCCCGGCCATCACGTTCAGACGCATGTCGTTGAAACCGGCACCGGATGCGAACACCCAGGCATAGACGATCGGCACGATTGACCAGATGCGGTCAACCCATGAGGTGTCTTTGGTGGGGATGCTGAGGAACCAAGTTAAGAAACAGGTAACCCCAAGCACCCAGTAATTGATTTCGAGAGCACTCATAGGGTTATTTTCTCGCTGGCAAATCACCAATTCTGGTAGGCCGAGGCACGTTTTTCATCACGATTTCGTTAGCGCGGTTTGAGCTACTCAGCACGATTTCGTTAGCGCGGTTTGAGCACCAGGTTAGGCATTTCCGGAGCAGGAATCCAACCACCGAGCGCATCCTCCACATCACCGAATCTGTCTTCGCGACCATTCCACTGGCTGCGCATGCTAACTATCTCGTCGTGCGACCTCGCGATAAAGTTCCACCAAAGCACGAGCTTTTCTTCGAACGGTGCCCCGCCAGCCAAAATCATCACGCAATTTTCACTTGCGGAAATTGACGTTACTTCTGTGCCTGCTGGCAAATGCACCAGAGAGTTGAGGGGAACATCCTGACCATCAACCGTTAGCTCACCTGCCACGAGCAAAATGCCGTGTTCCCAGGTTCGATCGAGTGGAAGCACCGCCATTCTTCCCGCAGCTAGCCCAAGTTGCGCGCCAACCAGCGGCCAGTATGTGGTCGCCGGAGAAACTCTGCCAGCAAAGCTGCCGATGAACAACTTGATGTCGAGCGCATCCAAGTTAAAAACCGGTAGGTCGGCGTGATGTTCGAAGTTTGGCGGCAGGTTGCGCACCGACTCTGGCAGGGCTAGCCACAGTTGGACGGCGTGGAGGAACTTTTGACCCGAGATCGACCGTTCGGAATGCGCAATTCCGTGGCCCGCGGTCATGAGGTTCAGTTCGCCGGGGTGCAAAACGTGACGGCTTCCGATCGAATCGTTGTGTTCGATTGCTCCCGAGAACGGCCAGGTCACGGTTTGCAATCCGGTGTGCGGATGAGAGGCCACTTGCATTCCGTCAACCATCTGGGTCGGCCCAAAATGGTCCATGAACACCCATGCGCTGATTCGCTTTAGTTCACCGTGCGGCAGATTTCTGCGAACTTCGATTTCAGTACGCGTTGAAAGTTTTACTGACCGCGGGGAGATGATTTTCATTGTTTTCAGCCTAACCGCAAGATTCTTGCAAGCGTCGACGGGGTTAGGCTAAGGGTTGAAAACAAAACGGATAGGTCTGCAATGCCGCGGCAAGAACGTTCGACTGGATGGCTAGTCAGTTATCTGATTCTCGGCTTGATTTGGGGCTCAAGTTTTCTGTTTACGCACGAGGCTCTGCAAGCCTTTCAACCAGTTTCGGTAGTTTTTTGGCGTTTGTTTCTAGGCGGCATAACCCTCGCGATTGTTATTGCAGTGCGAAAAATCGAGTTGCCGAGGAATCCACGCGTCTGGCTCCTTATGGCGGGTGGCGGCGCATTCATGAACGCTCTTCCCTTCACCTTGTTTGCCTTTGCCCAGCAGCATGTCACGAGCATCCTGGCTAGCATCATCAACGGTGCGACCCCGGTGATGACACTGCTTGCGCTGCTCACGGTTTTTCGAAGTGAAAAACTTAAACCGCATGTGATCATCGGGCTTTTGATCGGCATGGTCGGCGTGATGGTGGTGCTTGCCGTTTGGCAAGGCTTCGGCGAAAACGACCCTCTCGCAGTGCTTGCCTTGATCGCAGCGATAACTTGCTACGGCATCGGCGGGCCGTTCATAGTGCGGTTCCTGACTCCCCTCAAAATCCCCAACGAGGTGATGTCACTCGGCCAGGTCGGGTCGGCAAGCCTCATCGTTCTGCCGTTCTACTTGATGTCACCAGCCCCAATTGGGGAGCTGAGCATCCCCGTTTTGTTCTGCCTCATCACTCTGGGCGCTGTGGGTTCGGGGCTCGCCTACATTCTCTATTACCGAATCATCAAGCAAGTTGGTTCAGCGATTGCGAACTCCGTAACCTATCTCACGCCACTTGTGGCAACCGTTCTCGGAATGGTTCTGCTTGGTGAGCAACTGCACTGGTATGAACCGGTCGGCGCGGTTGTTGTGGTGCTCGGGGCGCTTATTTCACAGGGGCGACTGAACCGCCTGCTAGGACTTAAAAACGAGAACGAACAGTGACCGCCGCCCCAAAATTCGTTTCTCGCTATGCCGTCGACATCACGATTTTGGCGGTGGCAGCCGTCTGGGGCGGAAGCTATCTCGCGGCACGCGAACTGACCAAGGTCGCATCGATCGGCGGCCTGCTCGCGGTGCGCTTTTTGCTAGCGGGTCTGATTTTGGGGTTGCTTTGGTTTTTCAAACGCGAGCGGTTCAGCAAAACCGATGTGCTGCTGGGAACGGTCTTTGGGCTCACCCAAGCATCAATCATGTGGGTCGAAACCTGGGGACTTTCGGTCACGACTGCAACAAATGCCGGACTCATCATCAGCCTTACAATCCTTTTCACGCCCATCCTTGAAAGCGCTTGGAAACGCAGCTGGCTACCCCGCGGGTTTTTCATAGCAACGATTGTTTCGTTTTTCGGGCTGGTCATGCTAGTCGGCGGTAACGGCATCACCGCGCCAAACTACGGTGACGCGCTAATGCTTCTCGCCGCGCTCGTGCGCACCTTTCACGTGACCGCTCAGGGTCGCCTGACCGAAGGTCGCAAAGTGAGCTCGCTCAACGCAATCATGATGCAGTGCTTGGTTTGCGGCATGTGTTATCTGATCGCAGACCCGAGTGGAAGCTGGGCTGCAGCATCCTCGTTCGACGCAAGATCGTGGATGCTGATGGCGTTTCTAGTTCTTTTTTGCAGCGTATTTGCCTTCGCGGCTCAACTTTGGGCAATCAAAAAGACTTCGGCCAGCCGATCCAGTCTTCTTCTTAGCACGGAGCCAATTTGGGCGGTCGCGGTTGGGTCGGCTCTGGGTGGCGAGTTGCTCGGATGGATCGGTTATTTCGGCGCGGCCGTAATCATCGTTGCGAGCTATCTTGGTCAGGGCATCGAGCGACGCCATCGCGAAGGTAAGGCCACCACAACGGCGTAGCCCGCGAGCGCGTTGATCAGTTCTTGCGCTTGACGCTGACCGGGAGCTTCAGCGCACCGCTCGCGGTACGTGGAACAACTGGAGCTTTAGGTGCCACGGGGTTGACCATGACAAACTTTTCGCCGAGCGCAGGCCGCGGGTCTGCCTCATCCTTGTTCGGCCAGTGCGCCAGTGCCCACTCGGCCTGAGCGGTGATCGACAGCGACGGGTTCACACCAGGGTTCGCCGAGAGCGTCGAACCATCAAGGATGTGCAAACCAGGCACCCCGAACGCACGCAAGTATGGGTCAACCACGCCTTTGGTCGGGTCGTCTGCGATCACACATCCGCCAAGGAAGTGAGCCGTCATCGGAATGCCAAAGGGTTCGGTCACCACGGCGCCAGCGGTGCCGTTCATATCCTTGGCAAGTTCGCGTGCCACCTCATGCCCGGCAGGAACCCATGCGGGATTCTTCTCACCGTGTCCCTGCTCGGATGTTAGTCGGCGGCCAAAGAGTCCGCGTTTCAGTTTGGTGTTCAGTGAGTTGTCGCGCGCTTGCATTACCAGCAAGATCAGTGTGCGCTCTGACCAGTCGCGCAGATTGTAAAAACTTGGAAGTCGATGCAAGTTCTTGAGAGTGGCCCAGAGCAACCGCAAGGGATTCGGATTTGCACCATTTTTGCCACTTGCCATCACACTTTGCAACAAGGCCATGAAATTCGAACCCTTGCCATAGCGAACCGGCTCAATATGGGTGTCGGCACTTGGAAAAATCGAGGATGTAATCGCCGACCCACTCGAGTAGTCAACGTCTTTTCCCCTAGCCACGACGCCGAGCAGGCTTTCGCTGTTTGTTCGGCTGAGGTATCCGAGTCGATCGCTCAGCCCAGCCAGGTTGCCTTTGGCCCTGACTTTTTGCAAAAGTTTTGCCGTGCCGAGGGCACCGGCTGCAACGATAACTTGCCTTGCAAGAATCTTGCTTGGCCACTCGCTCACTGAACTTGTCCAGGTGCCAGAGTTTTTCGTAGCCAGCACAAAACTTCCGTCATCCAGCTGTTTGATGTCGGTGACCGTGCAATCTGACCAAACGTGAGCGCCAGCCGACTCGGCCAGATAGAGATAGTTCTTCACCAAAGTGTTTTTTGCACCGTGACGACATCCAGTCATGCACTCGCCACAGTTGATACAACCGGTTCGAGCCGGTCCAGCGCCACCAAAGTATGGGTCTGCAACTGTTTGACCCGGTTCGCCAAAGAACACTCCGAGTGGAGTCATTCTGAAGCTGTCACCTTTGCCCATGCGTTCGGCGACCTGCTTGAGCGCCGCATCCGAGGGGCTAAAGAATGGGTTCGTCTCAACGCCGAGCATACGTTCAGCCTGGTCAAAATAGGGATCGAGCACCTTCTGCCAGTCTGCAATTCCTGCCCAACTTCCTGTGCTGAAAAATTGCGCTGGCGGGCGATAAAGAGTGTTTGCATAAACCAGCGACCCTCCGCCAACACCTGCACCAGACATGACCATGACGTTTTTCAAAAAGTCGATCCGTTGAATGCCTTTCAGTCCGAACTTTGGAAAGAAGAGGAACTTTTTCAGTTGAAATGAGTTTTTTGCAAAATCCGTGTCTGAATAGCGCGAGCCGGCTTCGATAACCAAAACCCGATAACCCTTTTCGACCAAACGAAGAGCAGCAACCGAGCCACCGAAACCAGATCCGATGATGGCCACGTCGAACGAGTAGCCGCTGCCGTCATCGGCCCAAAGCCCGGCACGAACATTCGGTCCATTGGTGGCAGTGGGCTTGAGCTCAGCCGTGGGCCTGGGCTTGACCTTGACCTTGGGCTTGGGCTTGGGCTCGGGCTCGGTCATGTTTGTCTCTTAGTTCAGCGTTAGCTCGGGTTGCTCAACGGGTTAGATGCCAAGCGCTCCTGGGCCACCCACTTCTGCTGATAACCGGTCGAGGCCGACATAAGGTCGAGGAATGGACGGGGGTCAAACTCCTCCGGTGCAACAACACCCTTTCCTTGCCACGTTCCATTTGCAAGAAGTTCGAGCGCGATCAACGGATTGAAAGCGGTTTGCCAAACGACAGCCTGACTTTCATAGTTTTCATAAGCCCAGGCATTGTCAGCAACGTGATACAAATACGTTGCGCGAGGGTTTCCCTCTTTGTCCTTGCCGGTTACCAGCGTTCCGGCACAAGTCTTGCCTTCCATCTGTGAACCCAAGGATGCCGGTTCCGGCAGCACGGCAACAACCACGTCTCGAGGCGCAACATCGACCGGACCCTGTGCCGAGCGAACGCGAACCGGCTTGGTGCGGTCGAGCCCGAGAAGGTTCAGGGTCTTGAGAACTCCGATGAACTCGCTTCCGAGCCCATACTTGAACGAATACTTTTTGGCATTCATGGTGCGAGGCAGCATGGCCACCTCTTCGTGCTCGACATTTACGCACTCAACAGCGCCGATGCCTTCGGGAAATTCAAATACCTCAGGCTCGCTGAAGGCGCGAGTGGTGTACCAACCCTTGCCCTCTTCCCACATGAGCGGCGGGTTTAAGCATTCTTCGATGGTGGTCCAAATCGAGAAGGAAGGTGCAAAGATTTCGTTGCCGTCGGCGTCGCGAACGACTAGGTTGCCGCCGTCTTTGACGCTGATCTCGTCGACTTCGCTGAACAGGTAGTCGACCGCATACCTGGCGAAAATGTTCGAAAGCCCTGGTTCGACACCAATGCCGACAAGAGCCAAAAGCCCAGCGCGCTCCCACTGGTCATTGAGCGCATACTGCTGGTCGCCAAGTTTTAGCCCGGCTTGGTGATATGGGTCAGTCTCGTGAGGCTCGCTCAGGCTCATCGCCATATCGAGATAGTGGCAGCCGGCCGTGAAAGCACCTGAAAACACCGTTGGAACAAACTTTGGCTCGACGGCATTCAACACGTGCGTGATTGCAAATTCACGGCAAACCTCTGCAACACCATCCGCTGTGCTTGCATCGATTCGGCCTGTTACAAATTTTGCTGCAACGGCATCGCCGTGTTTGCGGCGAATCCACTCGACGGTTCGCTCGGCTTTTGTAATGTCATAGTCTGCGACAACCATGACCTCGAAGAAATCGCGCTCTGCGGCGATTTTTGCAATTGCGTCACCGACGCCACCGGCGCCGACTAGAAGAATCCTCATTGATATCCCAAATCGTTGAGCTTGCTCCGTGGGGAGAATCGGGAGCTTATGTGCTCAGCCTACCAAGCGTGGCTAATAGAGTGCGATTGGCTCGGGCATCGACACCCGGAGACGCTGCGCTTTCACCCTAAGCGAGCGAGGTTACCTAAATCTTGGTGATGTCGGCGGTCGGGTCGTTGACCCAGTCGATGACGCCCTGCCACTGACTGAATCCGTCAAGAGTCGAAAAGTGCTTGGCCCCATGAACGATGACCGCCTCGAGTCCGAGCTTGTCACCAACGCCAGCCTGAATTCCACTCGGTTGCCATGGGTCTGAATCTGACCCGACCAAAACCACCGAGCGAGTTGACTTGAGCAGGGCCGAGGCGAGAGTGGCATCATCCTGGTTGACCAAGAAACTTGGAACGGGGCTAATCGGCGCGCGCTCTGGTGGCGCAACCAAAAGCACACGCGAGGCGAGTTCGGGCTGGTTCTCGCGCAAGGCGACGTGCATCCAGGTCACGCAGCCAAGCGAATGCGCAATCACGATCAACTCTTCGCCTTCTCGACCTGGCACCTCGGCCAGTTGCGCGAGCTCGGCATCGACAACTTCGAGCCAATCGTCGAGCTGCGGGTCATCTGAGTTCGGAAGTTGCGGATAAGAAACCACGTGCCCCTGAGCTCGCAAAGTCGCCGCCAAACGCCGTTGCCAGTGACCGACCGGACGCTTGTTGGTCCAGCCGTGGATGATAAGAACTCTTGCCATCGAATCTCTCTAGCCTGTGAACGAGGATGCGCGCATCCGTGTTTTGCGACCGATTTGTCGGTGCAAGTCTGAGCATAAACGAAGCCCGCCCGAACCTGAGGCTCGAGCGGGCTTTGTTTCGAAGTATGAAATTACTTCAGGGTGACCTTTGCACCGGCTGCTTCTAGAGCGGCCTTTGCCTTTTCTGCGGTCTCCTTGTTTACGCCCTCGAGAACGTTGCCTGGGGCACCGTCAACGACAGCCTTAGCCTCGCCGAGGCCGAGGTTGGTGAGTGCACGAACCTCCTTGATGACCTGGATCTTCTGGTCGCCAGCAGCTTCGAGAACTACGTCAAACGAGTCCTTCTCTTCTGCGGCTTCAGCAGCGGCAGCAGGAGCTGCAGCAGCAACTGCAACAGGTGCAGCGGCGGTAACTTCGAAGACCTCTTCGAACTTCTTCACGAACTCGCTGAGTTCGATGAGCGAAAGCTCCTTGAAGGCCTCGATTAGCTGGTCAGTAGTCAGCTTTGCCATTTGGTTTTCTCCTTGTTTGTTTCAGGGTTTTGTAAAACGGATAAATCGATTAGTTCGCGGACTCTTGCTTCTGACGCAGGGCGTCGACTGCGCGTGCAGCCTGAGCAAGAGGGGCGTTGAACATGTAAGCAGCCTTGAACAGCGATGCCTTGAAGATTCCAGCGGCCTTGGCCAACAGAACTTCGCGGGATTCGAGATCAGCAAGCTTCTTAACCTCGTCTGCCGAAAGGGCGACTCCGTCGAGGAGTCCGCTCTTTACGACGAGCAGAGGGTTTGCCTTAGCGAAGTCACGCATCGCCTTTGCCACCGAGACAGAGTCTCCATGGATGAAGGCAAGAGCGCTTGGACCAACCAGCTGACCGTCAAATGCGGTCACGCCAGCGTTGGCTGCAGCGATCTTGATGAGCGTGTTCTTTGCTACGGCGTAGGTTGCGTCTGCACTGATATTGCGGCGCAGCTCTTTAAGCTGGCCCACAGTGAGTCCGCGGTACTCGGTTAGCAATACGGCGTTCGAGCTCTGGAATTTCTCCGTAAGCTCGGCGACGTTAGCTTCCTTGTTCGCCATGGCACTCCTTGATTACTTAGTGCTGGTAGCCCCGGGTTCGTGAAATAAAAAAACTCCGGCGCAAGCGCACGGAGTTAAAACGCTCATTCGAGCGAAGTTTCTGCATACACCTGCGCGGGTTTTCACTTTCGTGAACCTTCGTCGGCACGAGCGAAACTCAAGAGGATTCTTGGGATTTGCCCGTGACCGAAACCAGCGGTCTTTGGCTAACCCCTAGTCTAGACGCTTGCCACTGGGATGCGCAACCCAAGGTTTGCTCTCTAACTCGACTTTCGCGCTCTTACCAGCCGTTTGCTACTCAACTAGGGTTTGACAGTCGAATAAACCTCATAGGCCCAAGGCTTGAGCGTGACGACCTGTGAACCGGTGAACTTGGTGGTCGTGCCGTTCGAGAACCTGAAATAAGTCTTGCCATCTTTAACGAACTCAACCTTGCTGGTCACCGCCATCGCGCTCGGGTTGAGCACCACGATGACCTTGTTGCCGCTTTTTGCAGTGCGGCTGAAAGTGATCATCACGCTGCTGTCGTTTTTGATGCGTTCATAGGCTCCGCCCGCTGTCCCGTTCCAAAGCGAAGAGTTCTTGGTTTTCAGAGCGATCAGTTTCGTGTAAAAAGCCTGTGCGGTTTTCGATCTGGTTGAGGTGAAGTTCCAATCAATCAGGTCCTTTTCAAAAAATTTCAGTCGCTTGTTGGAATCGACCTCTTGACCGTTGTAAATCAAAGGGATTCCAGGAACCGTGAATGTAAGAACTGCAAGAGTCTTGGCCCCGCTGCCATACATTTCTTTCAACGAACCTGTCCAGGAGTTTTCGTCGTGGTTGGTGACAAAGAGCATCGGGTAGGTGCCGGCTTGATAGCTCAATTGCTGCTGCATCACATAGCCGATGAAGTCACCCTTGCCCGCGGTTCCGTTGCCGAAACCAACCAGCAGATCCTTAAACTGCCAGCCGTAGTCTGCCACGAATGACTTAGACCTCAATCCGGCATCGCCTTGAGCCTCGGCCAGCATGAACACTGGTTTGATGGTTCGAAGCTGAGCGGTAGCGGCATCCCAGAAATCGGTTGGAACACCACCGGCAACGTCGCAGCGGTAGCCATCGATGTCGAAAGCGGTAACCCAATATTTCAAAGCATCGATCATTGCCAGGCGCATCGAAGAGTTCGAGTAGTTGAGGTCTGCGACATCACTCCAGTCGGGGTTGGGTGGCACGACGTTGCCCTGACCATCCTGGGTATACCAGTCTTTGTGCTGGCTGATCCAAGGGTTGTCCCAAGCAGTGTGGTTGGCCACCCAGTCGAGAATCACCTTCATGCCGGCCTTGTGGGCGGCGGTCACTAGCTCACGAAAATCGGTCGCGGTGCCGAGGTCGGGGTTGATGCCCTTGTAATCCTTGACCGAATAGGGCGAACCAAGAGCGCCTTTGCGGTTCAACTCACCAATCGGATGAATCGGCATGAGCCAAAGCACGTCAACGCCCAGCGACTTGAAACGTGGAATCGCCGCAGTCACGGAATCGAAATCACCTTTAGCCGAAAACTGCCGAGTGTTCACCTGATAGATGACAGCGTTCTTGAGCCAGGTTGGGGCGGTGCTCGCAGCTGTCGCTTCTGCTGCGTTAGCTGAAGAGTTAGACAGAGCGGTCGAACCGGCGCTGAACAGACCGAAACCGAGGGCTACTGCAGCAAAGGCGGCGATGAATTTTTGCTTCATATCTAAAACCTACAAGCAAAAAGTGCACGCACCCCACGGGCACGTGCACTCTTGCAGGTCACACCAGTGCGGTGGACCGACTTACATCGTTTTAGCCTTCGGCGTTCTCACTCTTGCGAGCACGAGGACGCTTGACGTCGCTTGGGCGATCGGCCCAACGACCCTTGCCGTTTCCGCCAAAGTTGCCTCGGCCTCGCGAACCTCCGCCGCGACCATCACGGTCACCGCGGTATCCGCCACGATCGCCACCTCGGCCGCCGTCGCGTGAACCGCCACGACCACCCTCACGCGAACCGCCACGTGAGTCACCGAAGTCAAGAACCTCGGGGGCGGGTGGTGGGGCGATAGGGCCAGCAAGCTCTTCTAGCAACGGTGACGCGGGGCGAACATCCGAGAAGATGCCGTCACGGTCAGCGCGACGCAGCAGGTCTTCGAGACGGCGACGACGACTGCGTGGAATCAAAGTGACCACAACACCGTCCTTGCCGGCACGACCGGTGCGACCAGAGCGGTGCAGGTAGGTCTTGTATTCCTCAGGTGGATCAACCTGAATAACGAGCGAGATGTCATCAACGTGGATGCCTCGAGCAGCGACATCCGTGGCGACAAGCACACGCACATAACCGTTGGTGAAACGCTCGAGGTTGCGGTTGCGCTGGTTCTGGTTGAGGTCACCGTGCAGACGAGCCGCAGGAACTCCCGCGGTGGTCAGCGATTCACTCAAGCGTTCAGCGGTCATCTTGGTGCGGGTGAAGATCAGGGTCTTGCCTTCACCCTGAACCAGGCGAAGCAGCACCTGGCTGCGGTCTTCTGGGTCAACCACGAGAACGCGGTGGGTGATGTTGGTGTGATCTTCGTCTTCGTCGGCCACTTCATAGATGTATGGGTCTGGCAAGAATTCACGAACTAGCGAGTCAACCTCACGGTCGAGGGTGGCCGAGAACAGCAGCTTCTGCGAGTCACCACAGGCTCGCATGATGCGACGAACCGGCTCGATAAAGCCGAGGTCGCACATGTGGTCTGCTTCGTCAACAACGATGGTTTCGATTGCACTGAGGTCAACGATTCCCTGAGCCATGAGGTCTTCGAGGCGGCCAGGAGTCGCAACGATGATGTCGGTTCCGCGGCTCATCGCAGTTTCTTGACGACGCTGAGGTACTCCACCGTAAATACAAACGGTGAAGAATCCGACCGGACGAGCAAGACCCTTGATGGTGCGGTCGATCTGGTCAGCAAGCTCGCGAGTTGGCGCGAGAATCAGGGCACGTGCCTGTCCTGGCTTGCGCTGAACCGAACCACCTGCCAGCAGCTTGGTGACGATTGGAACCGAGAAGGCCACGGTTTTTCCAGAGCCGGTCTTGCCGCGTCCGAGAACGTCACGACCTGTGATTGCAGCCGGGATGGTCGCAGCCTGGATCGGGAACGGAGTCTCAGCGCCCATTCCCTGAAGCGCAGTGATGAGCTTCGGGTGAAGGTTCATGGCTTCGAAGGTTTCTTCGATCATGGCGTCTTCATCGGCGAGTCCGCTCAAACGCTCAAGAACCACGTCTTCGACGAAAGTCTTCTTGTTGGCGTTGTTTTTGCGAGCGTCTGCGAATTCTCCGTCACGGATGCGGTCGCGCTCCACTCTGTCGCTGCGACGTCCGTCGCGCTCAGGGCTAAAGCGGTCATCACGGCGAGGGCCACGGTCATCGCGTGAACCGAAGTCTCGACGCGGAGCACGGTCGTCGCGTGAACCAAAACGGTCATCGCGGCGAGGGCCACGGTTGTCGCGGTCGCGGTCACGATCGAACGACGAACGAGCGTCACGACGGTCTGCGTCGCCGAATGGGCGGCGCGCTGCCGGGCGGTCATCGCGTGAACGGTCGCGGTCGCCGAAGTCACGGCGTGGAGCGCGGTCGTCACGTGCCGGGCGGTCATCGCGTGAACCATATTCACGACGAGGAGCACGGTCATCGCGGTCACGGCCAGCGAATCCGCCACGGCGCTCGCCGCCACGGCCTTCTGGCTTGTTTTCACGAGGAGTCCAGTCGCGACCGTTGTCTGCGCGGCCATCGCGGGTTTCGCGTGGCTCGGCGCGACGTGCGCGATCTTCGGCGCTATAACGAGGCTTGCGACCTGCGTCGGCTGCACCGCGATCTACGCGAGGCGAACGAACATCGTCACGACGGTCGGCACGAGGTGCACGGTCGTCGGCACGGTGCGGAGCGCGTCCGCCGCGTCCGTCTTCGCGTGGTTTGAAGTTGCCCGACTTAGCGCCTTTGGCGCCGCGAGCATCCGAGTTTTTCTTAGCGCCACGGCGTTCGCCAGGCTGAGCTCCACGCGGCGTGCGCGCAGAAGAGTTGCCAAAATTAGGCATGGTTTTTGTTCCTTTTGAGTTGTGTGGGTCGAAGGGAGTAGCTCCGAGCCGCGTTCATTAGTCGAACTGCGCTAACCCACACACGAGAATGTGTTCGCAAAACGGCGAACTCTCAAACGAAGGAAGACTGGTGCATTCCGGCCAGCATCTAGGTAGCTGGGCGATTTTTAGTAATGCACTGCAAACGACTACTGTTACGTTTTTGTAACTCTCCAAGCCTAAATGCAAAGGCTGCAAAAACCTAGAACTTTCTGCAAAAGGTGGTCTCCACGAACAATGGCTCGATTGCCATGTGGTTGGTGGCGCGTTAGTTCGGTGTGACCCACTCGCCCGTTCTTGCAGAACGCACAACTGCGTCAATCAAGGATGCTGCGCGCCGACCATCCTCGAAGGTTGGGAGGTTCGGTTTCACCTCGCCCCCGAACGAGGCGTAGGCGTCGGCCATGAAGCGATTGAAAGCGGGCTGGTAGTCGTTGGAGTCGGCCTGTTTCCAGGCGATTGGTGGGTTAGTCGGTGCGGTTGCCTCACCGGGGTTGCCACCAGGAGCCGCTGCGAACCCGGTCTCCCCCGCTTGAAAACTGAACTCGAGCGAGTTTTGATGGCCGGCCGCCACTTGACTCACAACGACCCGTCCGGTCGCACCAAGATCGGTTTCGAAATCGACCTCGGCAGTGTCTTCGGTGGGTCGGTCGGCATAAAGATTACTGAAACGCGCGTGCAGGCGAGTAATGCGGTGGCCGGTAACGAACTCCATTAGGTCGCACCAGTGAATGCCGATATCGGCGAAAACTCGCGATTCGCCCCCGAGCGCGGGGTCGACTCGCCAGTTGGTTGAGCCTGGTGCGAGCAACCAGTCTTGAAGATAGGCACCATCGAGCCGCGTGAGCCGACCTGCGGCACTCGAGTCGTGGGCGAGCGCGCGAAGTTGCGCGTGCATCCTCGTTGCAGCTTCGAAATAGCGATAGATAAAGGGCACAGACGTGGCGATTTCGTGGGATTTTGCCAGCGAAAGCATTCGAGCGGCTTCTGCGAGCGTCATCGAAAGTGGCTTTTCGCACACCACCGGCTTGCCGGCCAATATCGCCGCTTCAGACTGCTCAAGGTGAAAACGGTTTGGAGTGCAAACGTGCACCACATCAACAATGTCGGCTGCGATCAGCTCAGACGCACTCGCAAACACCAGCGCAATGCCTAGGTTTTGGGCGGCTCGAGACGCCGAGCTCGCACTCGAACTCGAGATCGCGACTACCTCGTGACCTGCCGCCCGAACCGCGGTTGTGTGAGCGTGGGCCATTGCTCCGGCACCGATGATTCCGGCGCGAAGCGGTTTGTTTGGCAACTAAATCAGGCCGCGTTCGCCCAGTGCGGCGCGCAGTTCGTCATCGCTCGGCTCGACCAAAACTGCACCATCGGCAAACTGAATGACCGGAATGTTCTTGCGTCCGGCGATAGCCTCGGCTTCGTCGGCTAATGCGGCATCCTGTTCAACATCCTTGAGCTCGAACTCGACACCCTCAGCATTCAACAGTGCCTTCGAGCGGCGGCAGTCGCTGCACCAGTCGGCTCCATAAAACTTGACTTCACTCATGATTTTTCACTCCAATCGTTGCTTGCACACGCCGCTTCGGTCGTGCCCTCACCAGGCGCTCGATCAGAGCCGCTTAGGTTCAACACCGATTTGCAACTACTGCTACGCCTAACACCAGAGTAGCGGGGTGAGGGGAATCGAGCCAAGAGTCCAACGACTATGGATTTGCCATTAACTTCACGCCCACAAACAGCGACTTGAGCGCACCCGAGTGAGCGCCATCTGCATCAGCGCAGTCTGAGCCTGTCGGGAATCACGAGCAGGTCGCCGTCGAACGTAATGCCGGCCAAATCGCGCACCACGATGTCGGCGGCAGTGTCCAGCGCTCGCTCAGAAACACCCACAATCAATCCAACACCTGCGTCGAGCGCAGCCGCGACTCCGGCCGACGCGTCTTCGAACACAACACAGTCTTCTGGAGCGAAACCGAGACGCTCGGCACCTAATAAATAAGGGTCGGGATGCGGTTTGCCGCGTTTCACATCGGCGGCCGTGACCAACTGCGGCGGAACCGGCAGCCCGGCCGCCAACAACCGCGCTCGCCCGAGGTTCGGGTTGGCCGAGGTGCAGACCGTCCAAACACCGTCAGGCAACGAGTGCAAAAGTTCGACCGCACCACCCAGTGCTACCGTCTGCCCGGCAGACTCCTGCTCAAGCTCGTTAATGCGATTGTTGGCAACTTCGAATAAATCGGGTGACGCGATCCATTCGCGAACCTTGTCTTCGGCCCGCTGACCGGCGTTTTCGGGCTTATCCCAGTCGATGTGAGGGGCGAATTCGCTGCACCACTGTTTCCATGCGGCAGAGGCGGCCTCGTGCGAATCGACTAGAACGCCATCATTGTCAAACAGCAAGGCAGAGGCATAAAACTTCACGCCTCTAGCCTAGGCTGACTGGTCAGCAACCTTGACTTGTTCATCCTTGTGACGAAGCGAAAAGGTTGCCCAAAGGCCATACGTGACCAAAACCAGAAGCAGGTAGGCGGGGAGCACCTTTGCCAGGAACCAGCCCAGCTCGACACCCTTATACATTTCGCTTCCGAGCACCCCAAACGAGTCGGCCGACATTGCAAAGCTCATCAGGGTTACGACGGCCGCGAAAACGATCGAAAGCACATAGTTGAGGTTTACCGCCCCGAGTGCTGCTGCGTTGCGCATCCGAGGTTTGGGTTCGGCCTGGGCTGACTTAGATGCCATGGCGAAACGAGTGCCCAACACGATTCCGACGGCGATCAGGGCTTGAATCAGCACCCAAACCCAAGTGTCGAGTGACCGGCCTTGGATGTCCCAGAAAACTAGCCCAATAATGATGCCGAGCGCAGTGGCAAGCACGGGCAACGAATATCCAAGGATCATGGCGCGCTGTTGCGCGCTGGCCTTCGACCCCTCTGCAACGTCGATGCGGTTTGATTTGCGATAAACGGTGGCACGCAGCAGCACCCAAATTTCGAGCGCAGTGGCAAGGATGATCGGCAAATATGTGCCGAAAAAGCGACCGCCGGGAGTCGGGTCGGCTACCCGATAGTTGTCGAACGAGGCCAAGAAAGTGGTGATCGCGAAAATTGCTCCGGCGACCAGGCTCAGAATCACAGCGAGCGACGCGAACCGGAATGCGGCGTGTGCCACCTTCGAGTCTGGCGAGGCGAAGTGCTCGGCATCGGCCATGCGTTGGGCAATACTCGAGATCACTGCGAACGCTGCGATGCCAGCGAGATAGAGAAAAGTCGAAGCGCTAACTTCTTGCGCTCCTACCCAGTTTCCCGATGCATCAGTCTGTGCGCGGCTCTCGAGGTGACTTGCCCAGTTGCCGAACCAAAAGATGACCCAGGTGACATTTAAACCAATGAGTGGTAGCAGAACCGCCCCGCGCATTTTCTTGTTCATGGTCTCAGGCTACCGCTCAAGGCATCTCTAGACTCAAAACATGTCTGAACAAGAAGTTACCGAATACATCGAATCGCAGGATGAGCCAAAACGCAGCACTCTGCTGGCGATGCGGGCGAGCATCCTAGAAATCGAACCCCGCCTCGAGCAGTCGTTCGCCTGGAAGTCTGCGATGTTCAAGTTCAACGGCAAGTTCGTGGCTGGTCTGTGTGCCCACAAGTCCCACATCTCTTATTCGCCACAAAGCGCCGACGTGATGACCGCGCTGGCCGACGACCTCGCCGAGTTCGTGGTGTCGAAGGCGTCTTTTCAGGTTGCCTCAGATGCGCCGCTGCCCAAGTCGCTGCTGACCAAGCTGGTTAAGGCGCGCATGGCCGAGCTCGAAGGCTAACCTCGCAAACCCAATCGGCGAGCGCCCGCGCAATCGCTAGTCTTGAGTCATGATTCTTGTTATTGGCGAAGCCCTGATCGACCTGATCGAAAACCGCTACCAGCCAGGGGCTTTCAACGCCATCGTCGGTGGAGCCAACGCCAACGTCGCCCTCGCCCTCGCCCGCCGCGGCGCCGCCCACACCTTCTATGCCCGCATGAGCACAGACCGCTTCGGCGACATCATTCGCAAGCGCCTAGACGACAACGGCGTGAACTACGGCAATTCGATCGTCACCAAAGACAACTCAACCCTCGCCATCGTTTCACTCAACGAGGCCGGCTCGCCAACCTACTCGTTCTATGTCAACGGCACCGCCGACTGGGGCTGGACCCCGGCTGAACTACCCACCAACTACCAGCTCACCGACATGGGCGTCAACTGCATTCAATTCGGCTGCCTCACCATGGCCATGGAGCCTGGCAACCTGGTGATCGAGGCATGGGCGGCCAAAAACACCACCGGCATCACCATTTCGCACGACATCAACATTCGCGCCGCCCTGGGCTTCGACCCCGATCACGAGCGCATCCGTGTAGAGCGCGTCAACGCCTTCAGCCACATCATCAAAGCCAGCGACGAAGACATCGAATGGCTCTACCAAGGCGCCCGCAACGTCGACGATGTAGCCACCGAATGGGCCCAAACCGCACTTGTTCTAATCACCCGCGGAGCCGACGGCACCAGCATTTTCAGGGGCAGCGAGCGCTACGACGTGCCTAGCCGCAAGATCAACGTGGTCGACACCGTCGGAGCCGGCGATACGTTCTGCGCCAACCTTCTCGGCCAACTTCAAGACGAGGGTTACCTAGGCAAAGACCTAAACCAAATACCAGCGGATGCTCTGCAGCACTTCGTGCACGTGGCAGGCATCGCCGCCTCAATCACCTGCGAACGTGCGGGGTGTGAGCCGCCTACGAAGCGTGAACTCGCAGAGGTGCTAGAGGCCCTCTAGTAACCAATTATGGTAACCGACTCTAGCGGCAACGTAAGTCGGGCTGAGGCATAGAGCGTCTCCATGAAGCTCAACACCTTCTCGAAATCTTTGCCTCCGCGGTAGTCATTTCTAACCGCAATCATGAGATGTTTTGCTTCTTGCATGGCGCACGCTTGAAACAGGTCCTTGAGGAACTGGTAGTTCGACACTGCCCTTCCAGCCTCTACTTCTAAAACAATTCCCAGCTTCCGGTGGAAACCGTCGGCGTCAAAAGTCTTAGTAGTAAGACCGTTTAGACCGTACAAAACTGCGACCTTGATTTTTTGGTCAGCAGCTTTCCCCTTTTCGATTTCAAATCCAACATCAATCAGTTCCTCACGCAAAATCGCTAGTACATCATTACTCTGTAGGTCAGTCTGCGCATGCGAATCGATTCTTGTGAAATTGTTGTTGAAGACAGAAATCGCATCCAAAACTTTGCTCGGTGTTGCCATCGACTTGGGGAATGTCTGAAACTGTGCACTCATATTGGGAGCTTAGCTGAGATGCAACTATCGGAGACAATCGGGCTGATGCCTACCACCATTGGAGTTTGTGTCCCTTTCTGCGGTAACTTCCTCGAAAGACTTCATGAGTAGCGCCGCCAAGGCAAAGAGCTAAAGGAAACATCCTAAAATTCACTTCAAAACTCTTTCCACGTTCCTGGCACCTCCGCTCAAAGAACGTGGGAACGTGCATCGGGAGTGCTGACGTCGGAGGATTTGGCGTTGAGAAACCCAATTTAGGAATCTGTGCCGGTGTGGATCCAGAAAAATGTCCGTTGGATCCCGTAAGATCAAGGAATACAAGATTTCAACACTTGCGATTTTCTAATGGAGACGACATGCCAACAGCACCACAGGAAAACCTATTGTCAGTCGGCGCGTTCTTTGGCTTCGCAGAGTCATACGCCGTTCCGGTGTACCAAAGAGAATATGCTTGGGGACGTGACCAAATTCAGGATCTTATAACCGACCTGACGGAGTTTCTGAATGATGAAGACCCGTATTACCTGCTAGGGCAAGTCATCGCCGCGCCCCATGAAGGTGCTGAGCAATGGTCCCTCGTTGATGGTCAGCAAAGAACCACGACGCTGTTTTTGCTCTTGTTGGCGATTCGCAAAACTCTTAATTCATACGTTTCGCCAGCGATGCCTGGAGTGCTCGAACAAAACATCCATCAGGTCAACAGCATGACTTGGTTCAGCAATCAAGGTGTCATTCGACCCCGTTTGTCCGTTGCCCCAGGCGGGGACGAACTAATCAACTTACTTGTTACTGGGAAGAAACTCCCGGCCCGTACGATAAACAACACTCAGAAAAACATAAAGTCAGCCTTTGAGCAACTTGAGGACTTTGTCGATGGTTTCGTCACTGATGATGGAAACTACGAAAAACTTTTGCACTTATTCACCCGCATTTCAAACGATGTTTATTTAGTCAGACTGAGTGTGCCGGACCAAGCGCAGGCACTCGATGTTTTTGCAAAACTGAACAACCGAGGACTGAGGCTCAACTCCGCTGATTTGCTAAAAAACTTGCTTTTCCAAAGAGTATCTGAGGCTGAATACGTATCCATCTCGAACGCCTGGGAAGAAGCCCTCAAGGAGCTATTCCGATGCAAGGGCCGCGTCGGATCGATGGACTTCTTAATGAAATCCATGCTTTCCGCTCGCGTTGGTGAGTCTTTCTCGAATAAAAAAGTCTTCAAAGGATGGGAAAAGCTGATTCATGAAGGTACGGTAGACGCTCAGTCTTTCGGGACAAGCCTTCCACTACGTGCGAAAGAACTTGCCAACCTCGGTTTAGGCCTCACTGCGTCTGGTCAGGCAACTGAACATTTCGTTGGGACAAAGTATTTTGGGCAGATACAACACCTACCAGTTCTGCTAGCCGGAGCGCACTTAACAAACGCGCAAGCGCAACAAGAATTAGCGCGAATCGTTGAAGATAGAGCTGTTGTTTCACTGCTATCCAAAGAGTTGCCACAAGTTTTTGAGCGCATTATTGCGCCATGGGCAAACAAAGTCCGCGATTTACCCCACGACGCCTCACGCGCCGACGTGAGAGACGCTTCTACAGAAGCTATTTCAGGCATGGAAACACTAATCCGTGCAATTCGATTTCAAATGCTTGGTTGGTCGTACGACAATGAAACAGAAAAAAACCGCATTCGGTACGTGCTTGCCAGAATCAACCGACGTGTCCAGAAAAAGGCTGCCGCCGAAGCATTGGCTGTAAGTGAGTACCTGAGAGCTTGCAAAAACCCTGAGGACGAGAGCGATGAGGGATACCATTTAGAGCACATTCACCCTCAGGCACTAATTGAAGGCACTGATACCGAAGATCCTACTTGGACCAGCGAAGTAGTACACGGGTTGGGTAATCTCACTTTACTGAACCCTCGACTAAACCGTTTAGCAGGAGCTTACGACCCTGAAAACAAACAGGTCTACTTTGCCGCATCTGGGCTTTTGCTAACCAAATGGCTAAATGGTTTAGAAATCGGCGAATTTGCAGGAGATGCAGAAAGGATTGCCCAAGCAGATCTCATCAAGGAGCTGTCCCCGGCGACCGTGGCCGCTTGGTCACCAGAAGCTGTGAAACGCCGTGCAAATTTGTATTGGACTCTGCTTGCCTTGGACCTTTGTGACACCTTCGGCATCCAGATGCCATCTATCGAGGACTAATTGCTTTGGCAAATTTCGAAGAACCAAGCAACCCTGTTGGAACCGTCGCCGAACTCTTCGCAGGTGTCGGTGGTTTCAGGGTCGGGCTTGCGCGAGCCAATTTTGCAACCGTGTTTTCCAACCAATGGGAACCATCAACTAAGGCTCAACCTGCGTCATCCTGTTATGTTGCGAGGTTCGGGCCGAAGGGGCATTCCAACGAGGACATCGCAGAAATCGTTAGCAGACTTAAGGTTGACGAAAACGCGTTACCAGAAGCTGACCTGCTTGTGGGGGGATTTCCCTGTCAGGACTACTCGGTTGCCAAAAGCCTGAATTCTTCGAAGGGTTTAGAAGGTAAAAAGGGGGTACTTTGGTGGGAAATCCGATCAATCGTTGAGATAAAAAAACCTAAATTTGTTTTTCTTGAAAATGTCGACCGTCTTCTCAAGTCGCCGTCCAGCCAGCGAGGTAGAGATTTCGCAATTATGTTGAAGACATTAGGTGATCTTGGCTATCTCGTCGAATGGCGAGTGATTAACGCGGCTGAAATTGGTTTCCCTCAAAGACGAATTCGAGTGTTCATTATCGGACGAAGAGTTGACACGCTGGACAGAGATACTAACTTTTCCCCAGGTTCAGTGATTTGTAAATCCGGGGTCCTAGCCAGAGCGTTTCCTGTGCTTCCTGGAGCTCGCGTGACCGAAATCGATCTCTCTTCTCCTCCTGAAGACCTATCTCTCAACTTCGGAAAGGGCCTTAAGATTTCGCCATTTCTGAACGCAGGGACTTATTTCAACGGAAAGGCCTACACCGCACGTGTAGAGACGGTTGAAGCTGCAAAAAAAATGACGCTAGGCGACATAGTTATTCCTGATTCCGAGGTCCCTGAGAGCTATTGGATTCCAGAGAGTCGAATTTCTGATTGGGAATATTTGAAAGGTGCAAAAACTATTCAACGCGTTCACAAGGAATCAGGTGCCAGTTTCAACTACTCAGAGGGGAAAATGGCATTCCCTGATCTTCTGACAAACCCTGCCAGGACTATCATCACCGGAGAAGGAGGTGCAGCACCTTCTCGCTTTAAACACGTCATCAGGACCGAAAAAGGGTACCGCCGGCTGACACCGCTGGAGCTTGAGCGACTCAATGGTTTCCCCGACAACTGGACGAAGTTAGATGCAAACGCCGAGCAAATATCGGACATAAAACGGGCTTTCTTTATGGGAAATGCCCTCGTTGTGGGTCTTATAGAACGGGTAGGTAAAATTCTGGCACATGAGCTTTCTAGAAGTTAAATTAGTTCAATTCGCCCGAAATTTTGGCTCCCGGCTTTTTCATGCACGACCTTAAATGACTCAAACGCTTTCAACCCGACTACGGCAATCGGAACGGTAAGTAGATTTCTCAGAGGGAGCAGGTTACTGACATAGTTCTCGAAAGTGCCGACAGCAGAGTCAAACCCACCCATAGCCTTGAGTTCGCTCGTTGCGGCAATTACGATACCCAAGCTAGTTTGAATAGCTTTTGGCACATGATTTATCTCAGAAGCGATTACCGGTTTAATGAGGTTCCAAGAGATGTTCCCTTGGTGGTTAAACGCAACTTCGATTGATATTCCAGATTTGCTATCTGCTGTGCCAACTCCTTGAACACCAGAAACGTCAAAGGATTTGGCAAAATCTAATCGCCAGGCGTGGTCCCCGTACTCAGATTCGGCAAAAATTTGGCTCTGACTTTTCCAATCGAGCTCAGAGAGTGCGGTGTCAAGCAAAGTGTTTATCGACCTGGAAATGCTTTTGACAGCCTTACCCTCGAAATTCGCCCTGAAATGTGCAATGACTGATTCATCGTCAACGCTCTCGATTGCCTGTAGCACTTCACGCCACAAGACTTTGTATTCGGGAACAGTCTCTAAGAGCTCAAGTGCGTGACGATGCGAGTGAACTTTAATTTCCATTTTTCCCCTTCAGTGGACTCAGTAAGACGTTATCGCACTCTTAATTAAATGATGCCAGCTAGAGGTAGCCGAGCCCAGAGCGATTTGAATAAAGCGCACGGGCCAACCCACAACATTTGTGCTGCCTACGAGGTTTCAATAGAGCTCAGACACAGTGTCAAACAATACTCCTCCCTTCTCTACATCCACTGCCAGCCACCGAAGCGACTTGGCACAGCCGCACGGTTGATTGCGGTAGCGCCGGTTCGCTGACGGTAGGGCTGTTCGGGTTTCTGACAGGCCGAGCATCCGAGTGCGTTTACTAACAGCTTGCTCTGAAAACCCCAGATCGCCGCGGCGTGAATCGACGAACTGGTCCACGGGCCGCCGTATGGTCGGCACTCATTCTCGGCGTCAAACTCGAGCATTAGCGGGCAAGGTGCGGCCGGTAGTTCGATGACTTTGAGCGTCTTCGAGTTCTCTGGTGTCGGTTCATCGACCAAAATCACCTCGAGCGTGCGGTCGGTGAGTGCCACCAACCCCTTCTGCCCATATTTGCGGGCCAGCGAGACGGCCTTCTTGCGGTTGATGCCGTGCACCAAAAACGAGCGCTCGATCCAGCGGGAGTTGCGGGCCAGCGTGACCAGCGGCGTGTAACTGAAGCCGGCGAGGTCTTGCTCGAGTCGGTCGTTGGCTTCATCGTTGTCGTTCTCCAAGGCCGGGTCGCCGTTGGGGTTCCAAGCGCTGATGATGTAGCCTGGGGCAACGGGTCGCTCGTCGGTTTCGGGCAACTGCGTTGGTTGGTCGATCGGCGCGATTTGAAAGAGGCGACCGTCGAGCTTTAGTCGGTAGTGCTGGTTGGCATAAGAGTCGAAGACGCTCTCTTGAGGAGGCTTTCGGTCGGCATTGGCGGCCAGATCGTGCGTGAACGCGATGCTGATGGTGTGGTGTTTGCGGTTGTCAGGCATGAAAATGCTCCCTTGCTAGATTTGCGCGGGAGCTGCCTCCCACTGGTTGCCAGATCGACGGATGCCGTCTGACCACATCGTTTGGGCACCTTTCCAGTGGGTAGGTTGCCGGGTCTTGCGACCGCTCTTGATGCTGAGATGACTATACAACTTTGTGCCGACATTTATTCCAAGGATGCTTCGCCACACCTTTCTCGCCTAGCTCGCGTTCTGGGCTGCGTGCCCTGCGCATCCCCGAGTCGGTTCCTGCGCATCCCCGAATAAATGTCTGAGGGCACTCATAGTTTGTAACTGTCAGAGACAGAGAGGCATGGATGACCGGATTGCTTGGGCCGTCAGCGGTTGCCCCGATAGCAGATGAGGCGGCGCTTAGTCGTGCGATCTCATTTGAGGGGCCGAACGCTCGCGTGCTTAAGAAGATCGGCAAAGTGTTTCTCTGGATCTCTGGCGTTTCACTGGTCGTTTTGATAGCGGTGATGATCTGGTCGCTATCGCCGGCCTCAACCAAAGAAAGAAGCTGATACATGACAGACATTCCAAAACGGTTCGATGAATATCCAAAGCTGCTCGAGTTCAGCACTCGTCTGGACTCAATCGGAATCTGGGAACATCCCGACGGATACACGATCGAAGTAACCGATGGATACCGAGACGCCTACTACCGAATCACGCCAGTCGAAGTTGAGCTGTTGAACAAGGTTTTCGGGTTCAAGCGAGATCTCGACTTCATCGAAAGTGTGAAGCGAGTGATCAAAACTAAGAGTGGCAGCCACTTTTATCGGGCACTGATCGACAACATCAAGCCCGAATTCACCTGGATATCCGGGTTCTAACCAGCCCCGAGGCTGGCTCCAAATAGCAACAAACCCGATCTCTGAAAAAAGTTCTGGCGTGTCGAAATAAAAATGTCAGAGGTCGGGTTCATCATTGACTTCCCCCAACTTTTAATCATCAAAGGAGACGATAAATATGAGCGATTACGACGAAGAAAACGATGCCTTTGATGAAGAAAAAATCAACGAAGACATCGCGTCTCCCGACAAAAAAGTGCGTGCCGACGCGATCGAACGCCTAGCCCAAAAAACCTTTTTCGAGGGCAACCCCGAGAAATCACTGGTCTATTTGGCGACTGTCGCCGACCTGCGCACCGAGCTAGAAGACCACTCCGGCCTGATGTGGACATACAACCAGATGGGCTATGTCGAGTCTGAACGTTCGCACTTCAACGAGGCCCTCGACTACTACAAGCAGATGACCGAGCACGCTCGCAAGGCGATGAACTCAAAGGGTGAAATCGACGGATTGAACGCCTGCGGCTCGATGTGCCGTCGCATGAAGCGCTATGAAGAGGCCGCCGACTATCTGCGCCAGGCGGTCGAGGTTGCCAAAGAATCCGACTACCGTTTTCTGCCGCACCTCAAAGCCGATTATGCCCGTATGCTCCGCAAGATCGGCCGCCTCGACGACGCCGAAAAGCTGCTGACCGAGGCTCAGGAATCATTCATTCAAAACGGATTCGACAACAACGTGCCACGCGCTGAAAACGAGCTCGCGTCGACTCTGTTCGACGAATCGAACATCGAACTATCACTGGCGAAGGCCACCGAGGCATACAACCTGGCCAAATATGACGAAAACACTCGCGAGGTTGATCGCGCCCAGTTCTTGATGGCCCGCTGCCTCAACAAGCTCGGTCGTTTCGCCGAAGCGCTCAAGATTCTCGAAGAAATGAAGGCGCGAAGCACCAACCGCAAGCGTCAAAAGCACCGCGCTCGCACCGACCTCGAGTTTGCTCGCGCACTCGTCGGGCTCGAGCGTCGTCGCGATGCCGCCAACCTGCTGAACGTGCTGATTCCCGTTCTCAAGTCGCACAAGTTGCACTTCGAAGCCTGTGACGCCATTCGCATGCAAGGCCACAACCTGCTCGTGATCGGCGAACTACTCGAAGCCGAGCAACTGCTAGTCGAGGCAATCGCCCTGGCCGAAGAGCACGACTTTGACGACTACTACTTCGAAGCGACCACTTTCCTGGCAATCTGCTTCGAGATCATGGAGCGTCACGCCGACAAAATCCACCAATACGAACTCATCGCATCCAACCCACTAAACATGGGTCGCGTTGAGTTTTGGATGGCCGCCGGTGAAATCGCCATGCACTATGCCAAGGCAGGCAATAGCGAAATCGCCAACGGCTACATCAAGGCAATCTCGGATGCTCCCGCCAACCTCGTGACCGCGGCAATCCTTGCGCAGTCCGAAGAGGCGCAATACTGGCTGCTGCTCGGGCAGGCCCAAAAGATCAAGGCAAAGAACATGGCCAACAAGGCGATGCTCAACTACTTGCTCGACGGTCGCACCGATGACGCAACGCGCCTGGCCCAAACGTTGCGCGAACTCGGCTAACCGCTTAGCCGGCGTATTCGCGGGCGGCGAAGGCTGACCTAGCGTGAGTCTCGTGAGTCGCGCGAACCAGCACACGCAAGTTAAATCGTGCTCGCCCTGCCATCACGCACACCCGTTTAATCGTGTGCACTCTTGCCTTATGCACAGACTCGACATACCCTGTGTGTATTACATGTAATACAGGAGAAGATTATGGCCAAGTTAACCCTGCGAATCGACTATCGAGGCAACGCCTACATCTAAAGAGGCATGACCTTCAGCGTCGCCAGCGTCGGATCGGCAACATACGCGATGCGGGTGCCAGCATCACGCGCTTCGAACAGTGCGTTCAGAGCCTCCTCAGTAATGCGCTCCCCCGGTGAAAGCACCGGAACCCCCGGAGGGTAAGGGCAAATCATCTCAACCGAGACTCGCCCAACGGCCTCGTCAGACGGAACCACCTCGTAATCGCTGAAAAACGCCTCACGCGGAGTAACGACAACCTCGGGCGCAATCGAGAAGGCCGCGGCAGTCTTGATGGGACGCAATTCACCGCGATGAGCATCCACGATTCGAATGATTCGATCGATCAAATCATCGATGCGGTCGGGGGTGTCGGCAAAAGTAATCATCGGAATGATCACATCGCGATTCGCCATCTCAAGGTCGATGTTCGCGGCCAACAACTCGGCCTCAACCAGGTTTCCGTCGGCACCAACGGTGGAAAGCAGAATCACCATCTTGAGCGGGTCGATGTATTGGCCATCAATCACGCCAATGCCAGCCTCGCGCAAACGAGCCCGCCCGCGACCGGTTGCCTCGATAATCGGGTCAATGAGTTCTTCACCGTGGCGAGCAAGCAGCGCACGCGCCGCATCAATCGAAGCCAAAATTCGGCCTGACATCGAAGTGGTCTGGGTCGAATCGAAAACCTTGTTGAACCGAGCCAAGTCAACATACTCGCCGCGGACCAGCACGAACGAAGCCTGCGAATAGCTAGGCAAAGTCTTGTGAGCCGAAGTCACAACAATATCGGCACCCTCAGCCAGCGGGTGATTTGGCAGCGCCGGATGAAAACCGAAGTGCGCGGCCCAGGCGGCATCGACAACCAACGGGATTCCATGCGAGTGAGCCACCGCGGCCAGGCGTGGAATGTTCGACATCGTGCCGACATACGAAGGCTCACCGATGAAGACGGCTTTAGCATCCGGATGTTCGGCGAGGGTCTCAGCCAAACGAGTCGAAGGCAGGTATTCGGGCAAGCCGGTTTCGGGATTGATCTCAGGACGAACCCAAATCGGCACAACGCCGGCATAAACCAGCCCGACCAGCACTGATTTGTGAAGCGTGCGGCTAACGATCACCTTGTCGCCGGGTCCGGCAACCGCCATCACTGCCGCATGATTGGAGCCACTCGAACCATTCACACCAAATCGGCAGAGGTCGGCACCCCAAAGATCGGCGGCGAGCGCTTCGGCTTCGAGAATCAGGCTTGGAGAGATTCGATGCGGGTGATTGCCAGGCAAAACTGGGATGTCCCCATCAACGATTGCACCCGTCAGGTCGGTGCGGCCCTTGTGTCCGGGAATCTGGAATGGCGACCGGTCGGTCTCCATGTCACGAATCCACGCGTCTAGCAGGGGTGCGTCGGAACGCAATCCCATTGGGTCCTTCGGATCAAGCAGAGTAGCTGCGCCAAATGCGTGCTGTGACAATATCCCGCCTAACTTTTATGGCTTTCGCCTCGTTTACTGCTTTGTGGTGCAGCCCGATGGCCGCATCCTTTTATAACACCCACGGCTGAACGATAGTTAGCCGAAGGATGAAGAAAGGACCGGGGCGCATGGCCCCGATCCCCTCAACGTTGAGTTTGGTTGGTTGAGTTTTAGAACTCGACCTTGGTGACGCTGGTGTCTAGTGGGATACCAGGGCCGAAAGTGGTTGCGACAGCACCCTTGATCAGGTACTTGCCCTTCGACGACGAAGGCTTCAGACGCAAGATCTCTTCGAGAGCGGCATCTAGGTTCTCGCCTAGCTGCTTCGCCGAGAACGACGACTTTCCGATGATGAAGTGCAGGTTAGCCTGCTTGTCAACGCGGAACTCGATCTTTCCACCCTTGATGTCGGTGACGGCCTTGGCCACGTCTGGGGTGACTGTTCCGGTCTTAGGGTTTGGCATCAGGTTGCGAGGACCAAGAACCTTACCGAGACGACCGACCTTACCCATGAGTTCTGGGGTCGAAACGGCAGAGTCGAAGTCGACCCATCCGCCGGCAACCTTCTCGATGAGCTCGTCGCCGCCGACCTCGTCGGCACCAGCCGCGCGGGCTGCGTCTGCTGCGGCACCTGTAGCAAACACGATTACGCGGGCGGTCTTACCGGTTCCGTTTGGAAGCGAAACGGTTCCACGGATCATCTGGTCGGCCTTGCGAGGGTCAACACCGAGCTTGAAAGCGACCTCGACGGTCGAGTCAAACTTGCTGGTGACGGTCTCTTTGACCAGGGTTACTGCTTCAGCTGGAGTGTAAAACTTTCCAGGCTGAATCTTTGCTGCTGCGGCTTCATAAGCCTTGCTGCGCTTTGCCATGCTGTTGTTCCTTTTCTATTGGTCACAGTTGTGGTCTGCGTGCCGCGCTCGGCACTCCCACGACTATTTGGTTTTGGTGTTTCTGGTGCGGGCTGGGCCCGCGGTGTTGCGGTTGCAGGCTGCGCCTGCGGGTGTTGCGGTTGCAGGCAGAGCCTGCGGTGTTGCTTTGGCTTAGGCCTCGACGGTGATTCCCATGCTGCGGGCGGTTCCGGCGATGATCTTTGCAGCGGCCTCGACGTCGTTGGCGTTGAGGTCGGCCATCTTCTGCTCAGCGATCTTCAGAACCTGCTCGCGCGACAGCTTGGCGACCTTCACGGTGTGAGGGGTAGCCGAACCCTTTGCGACGCCGGCAGCCTTCTTGATGAGCTCAGCTGCTGGTGGGGTCTTCAGAACGAAGGTGAACGAGCGGTCTTCATACACGGTGATTTCAACCGGGATGACGTTTCCGCGCTGGTCTGCGGTTGCGTTGTTGTACGCGGTGCAGAACTCCATGATGTTTACACCGTGCTGACCAAGTGCAGGACCAATCGGTGGAGCTGGGTTAGCAGCGCCCGCTTGGATCTGAAGCTTGATCATTCCAGTGATCTTTTTCTTCGGTGCCATTTGTTATTCCTTTGGTTTGTTTGTGGAACTCTTTGTAAAAACTAGTTGAGTGGGCCGACCTGCTCGAAGCCGAGCTCGACCGGGGTCTCACGCTCGAACAGCGAAACAAGAACGGTGAGCTTGCCGCTTTCTGGCTTGATCTCGGAGATCGTTCCAGGAAGACCGGCGAACGAACCGTCGCGAATCATGATGCTCTCGCCAACCTTGTAGTCGACTGAGATTGGAATCGCCTTCGACTTGCCGCGAACAGCAACCGAACCCTTGGCAGCGGCCTTTGCAGCAGCCTCCTCAGGAAGTTCGTAGAGCCACTTCTTGAGCATCTCGAAAGCTTCGCTCGGACGAAGTGGCGTTGGGTTCTGCGCGTTGCCGACGAAACCGGTAACCGCAGGCGTGTGACGAATCAGCGCCCATGAGTCCTCGTTAAGGTCCATGCGAATCAGCACGTAGCCAGGAACCTTGACCTTGGTAACCAGCTTGCGCTGGCCGTTCTTGATTTCGACGGTGTCTTCGAGAATGACCTCGATCTGGAAAACATCGTCTCCACCGGCCTGGCTCAGGCGACGGTTCTCAACGTTCTGCTTTACGCGCTTCTCATAGCCGGCGTAGGAGTGAACGACATACCACTTGCCAGGCAGGGCACGGAACTCGGCCTTGAACTGGGCGTATGGGTCTTCGTCTTCCTCGGATGCTGCAACCGCGGTTTCTGCGGCCGCCTCGGCTACTGCCTCTTCGGCGACTACGTCCTCGACAGCAACTTCTTCGACGTCAACAACGACATCGTCCTCGCTGTCGGCGACAGCCTCGTCGGCAGCATCCTCGGCGACCTCAAGGTCTTCGGCGATTGCGTCTTGCGCCTCGTGCACTGCCTCAGCAGCGTCAAGAGCGGTTTCTAGCTCGTCGCGCTCGATTTCACTCACGGTTGCTTCCTATCGTTTGAAAAAGTCTGTTTGGTTTTGCAGTAAAAGTTTTAGTTAGTTGCAGTCGGGGTGAAAAGGAACTGAACAACGTAGAAGAACGCCCAGTCGAGCACCGCGATGATGATCATCACGACGGTCACGAAGCCAAGCACCACGAAGGTGTAGTTGCGAAGCTCTGCCCAGGTCGGACGGGTTACCTTGCCCAGTTCACCAATGACCTGCTTGATGAAAAGGATGAGGCGACCGATAGGTCCGCGCGCGCTGGCGCGATCGGCCTTGGCCTTGTCGACGAGATTCTCTGAAGCCTCGTACTCTTCTGCCATCGTTCTTCCTTCTGTTTCAGTTCGCAACAACGTTGCAACTTGCAGGGCGGACAGGACTCGAACCTGCAACCTGCGGTTTTGGAGACCGCTGCTCTACCAATTGAGCCACCGCCCTAAACGGTGAGTAGCCGCCGTGAACGTTTGCACGATCGCGATTGGTGACTGCCGAAGCATCCTTGTAATCACCCCGAAAAGGGCAGACTTCTAGATTGAAATCTAAAGTGATTAATTTGCCAGATTAGGCTCCGGAAGTTGTCAACTACCTCCTAGGAGTTTAGCCCACCGAACCGCCAAAAAGCAAAGGGAGAACAAGTTATTCAGGCGTTAGGCTTGACTGGTGACTGACTCAACTTCTCGCAGAATTTCGCGCCGTATCGGTGCGATCGCCGAATCGGCAACCTTAAAAGTAGACGCAAAGGCCAAAGCGCTTCAGGCCGCCGGTCGCCCGGTGATTTCTTATGCAGCCGGCGAACCAGACTTTGCCACCCCGAACCACATTGTCGAGGCTGCCGTGGCGGCCGCTCGCGACCCGAAAAATCACCGCTATACGCCGGCGATAGGTCTTCCCGAGTTGCGCGAGGCCATCGTGGCAAAGACCAAACAAGACTCAGGCACCGAATACTCCGCGGCTCAGGTTGTAGTGACCAACGGCGGAAAACAGGCCGTTTATCAAGCTTTCGCAACCTTGCTCGATCCGGGTGACGAGGTTTTGCTGCCATCGCCATACTGGACCACCTATCCCGAGGCAATCGCGCTGGCCGGCGGCAAGACCGTTGAGGTTTTCGCCGGTTCAGACCAGAACTACAAGGTGACCGTTGCTCAACTCGAGGCAGCCCGCACCGACCGCTCGAAGGTTTTGCTGTTTTGTTCGCCTTCGAACCCGACTGGTTCGGTCTATTCGCGCGATGAGGTCGAGGCCATCGGTCGCTGGGCTCACGAGCACGGCCTCTGGATCATCTCTGACGAGATTTATCAGAACCTGACCTACGACGGCATAAAGGCCGTTTCGGTGACCGAGGCTGTTCCCGAGATGATCGACCGCACCATCCTCGTGAACGGCGTGGCCAAGTCTTATGCCATGACCGGATGGCGTTTGGGCTGGATGGTTGGCCCACTCGATGCCATGAAGGCCGCCGGAAACCTGCAGTCGCACCTGTCATCGAACGTCTCGAACGTTTCGCAGCGTGCGGCAATTGCAGCGCTGACCGGACCTCAAGAAGAGGTCGAGGCCATGCGCGAGTCGTTCGACCGTCGTCGCAAGTTGGCCGTTGCTGAGCTGAACAAGATTCCGGGCTGGATCGCTCCGATGCCTGAAGGCGCGTTCTATGTCTATTCAGACGTCTCTGGCCTGCTCGGTCGTGAGTGGGGCGGCAAGCAGATCAACACGTCGCTCGAACTTTGCGATTACATCTTGGATGCCGCCGAGGTCGCCTTGGTGCCGGGTGAAGCCTTTGGCCCATCGGGTTATGTGCGCATGTCGTACGCATTGGGCGATGGACCGCTGCTCGAAGGCATTCAGCGCCTGCAGAAGCTTTTCGCCTAAGCGTTAGATTTCGCGTGACTGGCCGACCAGTTCTTCGAACGAACCCGGCTTAAAAACCTACGAAGTTTGGCTCCGGAACCAGGTTTACACCCCAGCGATTAGCCACCTGGAGCTGGATGAAACTCGCCAGTTCGCGAACCTGTTCGGCAGTGGCATCCCCGCGGTTTGTAATGGCAAGCGCGTGCTTGGTCGAAAGCGCGGCGCGCGAATCACCCAGTTTGAACCCCTTGCCCAGTCCCGAATTCTCGATCAGCCAGGCGGCACTGAGCTTCACGGTGCCGTCGGGCTGCAACCAGCGCGGTGCGTCACCTGGGATACTGCGCGAAAACCCGTCGCTAACGATCGGGTTCGTGAAGAACGAGCCGCACGAAGCCGTGTCTCGGTCGGCCGGGTCGAGCACCATTCCCTTAGACGCGCGAGTGGCGAGCACTTCGCGGCGAATCTCGGCCGAAGTCGCCACCTCGCGGCCGATTGCTTGATTCAAACGGTCAAGACTGGCCGGCGGTTGGTCGCTTAGCTCGAACTCGACCCAGGTGATTACGCCCGCTCGTCCGTGCTTAAAAATCGAATCACGATAACCAAAACCGAGCTCTTTGGCTTCGAGCACACGGATGTCACCGCTCGGGTATTCCACAAACTCGAGTCGCACGATCGTGTCGGCGACCTCTTGCCCATAGGCTCCGATGTTCTGAACGGGCGCTGCCCCGACACATCCGGGAATGCCGCTGAGTGCTTCGACACCGGTGAGGCCAGCTTCGACGGTGAACGCCACGAACTCGTCCCAGTTTTCACCGGCTTGCACGCGAAGCAGATTGCCGTTGCGCTCGATGCCGCGGTTGAGCGTGCGAATCACGGTGAGGTGGCCGAGGTCATCGGCGGCCACGATGTTGCTGCCACCGCCGAGCACGAGCCAGTCGTCACCGGTCGCCCAAACTCCGGTCACATAATCGATTAGTTGGTCACGGCTGTGCGCCTCGAGCAGTTCGGCGGGGCTGCCGCCAACCTGCATCGTGGTGAGTTCGCTCAGCCGCTGTGTCATGGTGTCGCTTTCGCCTCGCTCGCCTACAGACGAACGCGCGCCTGAGCCTTGCCTAAGACTGCGGTTTCGTTGAAGATCACGGTCAAATCGACGCGCACTTCGCCAGCATCCGCGTTGATTTCGCCAATCTTGCCAGTGACCGTCACCACTGCGCCTTCGCTCGGGTCGACCACTACCGGTTTGGTGAAACGCACGCCGTAGTCGACTACCTTGCCCGCGTCGCCTACCCAATCGGCCGCCACCTGCACGGCGACGCCCATCGTGAGCATGCCGTGGGCGAGCACTCCTGGAAGACCAACGGCTGCCGCAAAATCGTCACGGTAGTGAATTGGGTTGAAATCACCGGATGCTCCCGCATACTTCACGAGCGAATCGCGGGTCAAGTGAAACTCGCGCGAGCCGACCTCTTGGCCGACCTCGAGCGATGCGAGATTGATGTGGGTCATTCGTCTCCCCTAACCACGAGGGTTGAGATAGCGGTGCAAACGAGTTGCTTGGTCGCATCAAAGATCTGGGTCTCAAAGGTGATCATCGAGTGGGCACCGAGACTCTTCACCGAGGCGACCTGAAGTTCGCTGGTGAGTTCATCGCCGGCAACGATTGGGCGAGTGTGCACGAACCTCTGATCACCGTGAACCACTCGGCTGAAGTCGATGTCGGCCTCTGGATCGGCGAGCACTGTTGCGAGGCTGCGCTCTTGAATCACCACGGCAAAGGTGGGTGGGGCAACGACGTCGGAGTAGCCGGCCGCTTGGGCGGCGAACACATCGGTGTTGACCGGGTTGGTTGACATTACCGCGCGGGCGAACTCGCGGACTTTCTCGCGACCGACCAAGTATGGATCGGTGGCGGGGTATTTCTTGCCCTCAACGTTTGGATTGACCACAGAACAAGCGTAGACGAAAAGCAAAAAACCGAATTGGTGTGATTGCGAAGTTGGGACTTGAAAGTAATAAACCGACCCGAAGGTCGGCCATAGTTGAGTTGGTAGCTAGGGCGGGACTCGAACCCGCGACCCCACGATTATGAGTCGTGTGCTCTAACCACCTGAGCTACCCAGCCGCAGAGCCCCGAGACAGGATTGAACTGTCGACCCCTTCCTTACCATGGAAGTGCTCTACCACTGAGCTATCGGGGCGTAACCTAAACCGCACTTGGCGCAGGCACCAGAAAAGATTAGCACCTAAGCGCTTAGCCTACAAAATGCTTTTGCAGCCTACGTCAACGCTATTTTGCAACGCGCCATACGTTTACGGACAGCGCGGCACCAGGCAATACAAAGGTCTTGCCATCCGCCTTGATTTTTGCACCACCATAAATGTTTTCAGCTTTTTTCAGTCCGGGTACTGCATCTTTTGCAAGAACGATCTTCTTTTCGACGCCGCGCGTTACAAGAACAATGATGCTCTGCTTGCCGTTCTCGCGAACGTAGGCCACCGCTTCATCCGAGGCATAAACGAAACGCATTGAACCGTCAGTGAGCGCTGAGTTTTCACGGCGCAACTTGGCAAGCGCTGCGTATGTGCCGATCAGGCTCGGGTCGGTCGGCAGCTCGCCATTCCAAGGCAGCGGGGTGCGCGAGTGCTCGCCACTGTAACCATCGAGACCGAACTCGTCACCCGCCCAGATGACCGGGATTCCAGGAAAGGTGAACTGCATCGCCGCAGCCACTTTTTGTGCTCCGTCGATCGCGTAAGTCTTAAAACGAGGGATGTCGTGGGTATCGAGCGGGTTCATGTTGCACAGGCGCACATGCCACGGAAATGCTGCGATGAACTGGTTATATGAGGCCACCAAATCGCGTCCAGAGCCAGACTGGTTGCCGTCCCACATCATGAAACCGGCATATTCGCCGGTCGGATAGACCTTGGCGCGCTTTGCCTGAGCCTTGGTGTTGTAGAACCAACGCCAAACTGGCTTGGTGAAGTTGCTGTAAGTCATCGCGCCTTGCCAGCCGTCGCCCTGCACTTCGTAGGCGGCATCCCCGGTGTATTCACCGAGCATGATGGTGTCGGGGTTGACCTCAACCATCGTTTTGCGAACCGTCTGAGCTACGTCGAGATACATGTCTTCATCACGGATGCGGCCGGTCATATTTGCAACGTCGATGCGCCAGCCGTCCATCTTGTAAGGGGCTTTCAACCACTTTGCAACGACCGATGATTTTCCAGAGATGAAACGCTTGCGCAGTTCGCTCGACTTCCAGTTGAACTTCGGCAGGCTCGCAACGCCAAACCAGGAGTCGTATTTGGTGTTCTTTTCGCTGAAGTAATAGAACTCGCTCTCGGGTGCCGAAGGGTTCTTGAAAGCTGCTTTGAACCATTCGTGGCCGATTCCCGAGTGGTTGGTGGTGAGGTCACCGATGACCCGCATACCAAGTTTGTGCGCGGCCTCCACCAGTGCAGCGAAGGCCTTATTGCCACCGAGCAGTGGGTCGATTTGGTCGAACGACGAAGCATCGTAGCGATGGTTCGACTGGCCAGGAAACATCGGGGTGAGATAGACCAGGTTGACACCGAGCTTTTTCAGATGATCGAGGCGCTCGATGACGCCCCAAAGGTCGCCGCCATAGAACTGCTGCGAGCGATCCCGGCCATCGACCAAAACCGGGTCGGCCCACTGCTGCGCTACGCCCCAGTCCGGAGTTTTGTGCTTGTCGGCTTGAGCCGACCGCGCGAACCGATCAGGAAAAATCTGGTACATCACAGCGTTCTTGCCCCAGGCAGGGGCACTCGAAAACGTGTTGATTCTGAAGTCGAGCACGTCGGCCGGGATGAGAGTCGACAATCCTTGAGTGTTGTACCAAAGCACCTCACCTGAGGCCAGCACGATCAAGAATCGGTAGTTCATCTTGGGATTGTGCATCACGATCGTGGACTCGTACCAGGTCCAGCCACCGTCGCGTCGAATCACCTTGGCCGGAGGCGTGGGAAACGCTTCGCCGCTTTCGCTAAAGCGAACACGAACCTCTTTCAGCTTGCCAATTGCCTCATGCACACGAATGCGCACCTTAACTTTTTCAAGCAGCTTGGGTTGCTGGTTCGGCACATAGAGCGCAGATCCGTCGTGATGAGGCTGCAGCGCCAAAGGCAACTTTGCCAAATTAGCCATTTCGCTAGCCCTTGACGGCGCCACCGGTCAAACCAGACACGATATAACGCTGGAGACCTAGGAACAAGGCCACAATCGGAGTTGCAGCGATCACGGCGCCGGCACAGAACATCGCCCAGTTCTTCGAATACGGCTGGTCGATGAAGAGACCGAGGCCAACCGCAAGCGTGAACTGATCTGGCTTGTTCATAACGATCGAGGCGAGGATGAAGTCGCTCGAGATACCGATGAACGAAAGCAGCATCTGCACGGCAAGAATCGGTGACACCAAACGAAGAATGATTTGGAAGTAGATCTGCGTGTGCGTTGCACCGTCGATCTTGGCAGCCTCATCGATTTCTTTCGGAACGGTGTTAAAGAATCCATACATAAGGTAGGTTCCACCACCGAGCGAGCCACCGAGATAAACCAAGATCAGACCCCAAGGGCTGTTCAGACCGATGCTGTTGTCACCGAACAGTTTGTAGAGCTCGGAGAGGATCGCGTAGATAGCCACCAGACCCAGAACCGATGGGAACATCTGAAGCAGAATCAAGGTGAGTAGACCGCTGCGGCGACCACGGAACCGCTGGCGCGAGAACGAGTAGGCGGCGAGGGCCGACAGGAACACCGAACCGATCGACGAAACCGATGCGATCCAAACGGTGTTGATGATCCACTGAACAAATGGACGGTCTGGGTCGTCACCAGCAAACAGCTTTTCGAAGTTTGCAAACGTGAACGACGAGAACAGGCCAGAGTTGATGTCGGCGTTGTCTGAGAAGGCAACCGACAAGATGTAGAGGATCGGGAAGATTGCATAAACAGACACTGCGAGTCCAACGATGTGCTTCCAGCCCAACGACAGGAACCAGCGGCCCGGCGACATGCGTCGCTTGCCGATTTTGCGAGTGTACTCTTCGGTAGTTGCGGTGCTCATTACTCAGCCACTTCCTCTAGGAATCGGGTGCGACGGAAGCCGATCATCGAAAGGCCACCGACGATAAAGAAGATCAGAATCGAGAATGCACTGGCCAGACCGTAGTCGGCACCCTGCGAACTCGAGAACGCGATCTTGTAGACGAACGAGATCAGGATGTCGGTTCCACCGACGTCAACCCCCAGGGACGGGTCGCCGCTCGGCCCACCTCCTGTTATCAGATAGATAATCGTGAAGTTGTTGAAGTTGAACGCGAACGATGAAATCAACAGCGGGGTGAGTGATACAAGCAGAAGTGGAAGCTTGATCAAGCGCAACTGCTGCCAAGGTGTCGCACCGTCGATCACGGCGGACTCGGTAAGTTCAGCTGGGATTGCCTGAAGCGCACCAGTGGTGATCAAGAACATGTATGGGAAGCCCAACCAGAGGTTACAGAGCAGAACCGCCCACTTGGCCGCGCCCTCTTCAGCCAGCCAAGGAATACCCTTGCCCGGTTCAAATCCCAGAATGTTGTAGTTGATGAAGCCGTATTCAAAGCTGAACATACCCTTCCAGACATACGCCGAAAGGAAGCCAGGGAACGCATACGGCAAAATCATGATCGCGCGATAAATCTTCTTGCCGCGGATGCGCTCGTCGTTGAACAACAGCGCCAGTGCGAGACCTAGAACAAAGGTTGACAGCACAGATGCCACGGCGAAGATAACGGTCCAGGAGAAGATCTTGAGCAGCGGGGCTCGGAGATTCTCGTTGCCGAAAATCGTATTGAAGTTCTTCATTCCGACGAACGCCTGCCAACCGGTGTCGTTCAATCGCTCGCCATCTTCGGCGATGAAGAATCCAATCGAGTTATCTGCAGGGAACAACTTGCCGTCGCTAAGTCGGGTGAAGGTATCAGTGGCGGCATCATATTTTGAGTCATAGAAAGTGCGCTGCACACCCTGTGCCTGGGCGTCTAAGGCCATCCAGCCATCAGCATCGATATTGTCGCTGACCGGCACCTGAAGAGTGGCAAACTTGGCGCTCAGCTCAGTCACCTGATCAATGGTTAGAGTCTTGAAACCCTCATAGCCGGTGGCAGCTTGATACGAAGTGCCGTCTGGTTTAAAGGTGATTTGGCTATCGCTGAAGGTTACTTTGCTCAGCTCATCACCAGTGATTTCATGCCAGCCTGTGGCAGCCTTGAAGTCTTCGCCACCGAGATAGTAGTGAGGCACCGCAGTTGCACCGTCTGCTTCGAATTCCGACATGAAGTCGCTGGCTAGAACGTAGAACTTCTTGTTGTTGTCTTCAAGGATGCTCACTTCCATCCATGGAGCATTTGTGTCGGTGACCATTGCGCCCAGCTGAACCGAATCAATCGCGTCCTGCTTTGAGCCATTGTGCTGGCCACCATAGTTTGTGAATGCGATAAAGCCCGAATAGACAACCACGGAGAACGAAAAGCAAAGCAGAAACAGCACACCAGGTGCCAGGTACTTTGCAGGAAGTCCGCCGCGACGCAAGTAGATCCAGTTGAGGATGAGGGTGACTACGACTACACCAGTCAAATAAACCCACTGGTGCTGAGCAATAAGCAGCAGAGACACGAAGAGTGCGACTGCGTCGGCAAGTCCCAACAGGATGATCTTGACAATCGTTCCTCGAAGGCTCGGGGTTCCACCGTCGTCTACCATCTTGCGGCGAGCACGAAGAATCGCTGCAGTTTTGATGGGGTTTTCTTTGGCGACTTCTTGGTCGTCAGTCTTTCTTGCCATGAAATGAAACTCTCTTTTCAGCAAACTATCTTGTGTAGTCTATTTGGCTTTCCTAGGCAGTAAACCACACTTTTCACGCTTCGAAACATAATCGTTAGCGTTTAAGCGCGTTTCACGATTCTGGGGTTCTTTCACGCCGTTAGGAATCTGCCAATCGGTTAAAAAGACTCGCGGCCCCCGATAACGGGAGCCGCGAACCTTTTGCTTGGTATCAGCTATTAGCCGTCGATAACAGCTTGCTGAGCAGCAATCGATGCCTCGAAGAACTCCAGTGGAGTCTTTCCGGTCAGAGCGTCGCCGCCCTTAAGGATTGCGCCTTCAGCCTTACCGATAGCGGTCCAAGTGCCGTCCTGGAAGGAGAACGATGGCATTGGGTAAGCGTTCTTACCGGCAACACCAAAGCCCTTGATCCAAGCGTCAGAGACCTTCGCAAGTGCGTCGCTGTTAGCAGGCGCCTTTGCCTCGTTGGTGAACGATGCGAGCTGGATGTCCTTGCCTGCAAGAGCTGCAAGAACCTTTCCGGCTGCAACCTTCTTGGCTGCTGGAACCTTCGACGATAGCCAGTAACCGCGAACACCAGAGAACTGGTGAACGGTCTTGCCACCGATCGATGGGATGGCTGCAACGCCAACCTTGGCTGCAGTCAGCTTGGCAGGAGTGTCGTCACCAACCTTGTGGGTGTCGTTCACAACGGTGCCAGCACCCCATGGACCAGAAACCATGATGGCAACTGGGCTGTTTGGGCTCTGGAAGTTGTAAGCGTTGGTGTTCCAGTCCTTGTAGACGATCTTCTTGCCGTCGCCGTTTAGCCAGTTCACGTACTTGGTGAGGCCACCATTCGAGTAGTCGTTGGTGTAACCAAGTGTCGAGGTCCAGCCGCCGTTGCTGCGCTCGTACTGGTCAAGACCGAACGAGGTAGCAAATGCCGACATGTGGTAAGGGTCGTTACCGCCACCGGCGATGTCGATGTGCATACCGACCTTGCCAGCTGCGATTGCGGCCTTGAACTCTGCAGTGGTTGCAGGAGCCTTCGAGATCTTGTTCTTGTTCCAGATCAAGGCGGTGTTCTCAGTCCAACCTGGCACGCCGTAAAGCTTGCCGTAGACCGAGAAGCCCGACTTGGCAGCTGCCGAGAACTTGCCGTTTAGAGCACCCAGCGAAACAGGAGCGATGACACCTGCGGAGAGCAGAGCACCGGTCCAGTCGTGAGCACCAGCAAGGATGTCAGGTCCGGTACCGCGAGGGATAGCCTGGATAGCGGCCTTGCGAAGGGTTCCGAATTCCTTAACTACAACGTTGATAGCTAGGGTTTTGTCGGCACCGTCGTAGGCAAGAAGTGCGCCACCGATGGCGTCCTTGGTGCCCTGGTCCAGCCAGATGGTGATGGTAGGTACGGCTGCGGTTGCTGGAACGCTTACACCCAGGAGGGTGGCGGCGGTTAGACCAGCAAGTGCAACAGCACCAGCTTTGCGAATCTTCATTTGTAACCTTTCAGTTGACTAGTCGATGAAGGACTTGCAATCAAGTCTCAATAATCAAACACCCGCTAAATGTGTGAAAGCAACTTAGAAAGCCCATTTTGGATAACATTCTGGTCACGAATGAATAACGTGGCTTTCTTTCACGGTTTTTAGCGGGCCTTTCAGGCCGCCGCACACCTAGTCAACAAGCGGGTGTGGCCAAACATCGGCCCACCAAGGTAGTCGTTGAGCAACCTTGGTGAAACGAGCGCCAAAATCGCGAAAGATTTCATCGTCTGCTGGATCGTTACAGGGTTTCGCCGATTACGCTAAAAGGCATGACCAAACCAGACGTTCTGTATGTATCTAAGCCGAATGCCGAGTGGTGGCGCACCGCAGTCATCTACCAGATTTATCCTCGCTCGTTTGCCGACGGCAACGGTGACGGAATGGGTGACCTTCAGGGAGTCACCGCAAGACTCGAATCTCTTCAAGAACTCGGCATCGACGCCATCTGGTTCTCACCGTTTTTCAAATCACCGCAAAAAGACGCGGGCTATGACGTCAGCGACTACAAAGACATCGACCCGCTATTCGGGAACCTGGCCGACTTTGACGCGCTGCTCACTCGGGCCCACTCGTTGGGACTCCGAATCATCGTCGACCTAGTTCCAAACCACACCTCCGATCAGCACGAATGGTTCCAGGCTGCTCTGAAAGCTGGCAAGGGGTCCCCCGAGCGCGACATGTACATCTTTAGAGAGGGTCGTGGACTATTCAAGAACAAGGCACCGAATAACTGGCCATCCGTGTTCGGCGGAAGTCAGTGGACACGCGTCATAGAGCCGAATGGCAAAAAAGGTCAGTGGTACCTGCACATCTTTGATTCATCCCAGCCCGACCTCAACTGGAAGAACCCGCCCGTTCGCGACGAGTTCGACAACATCCTTCGTTTCTGGCTAGACCGTGGAGTTGACGGCTTTCGCATCGACGTTGCGCACGGGATGATCAAGCGAGAGGGCTTGCCAAACACCAAACAATTCTCGACCGAGATGGGCGGCGTGAAGTCCGAAGGCGACATGACCATCGAAGAACTCGAAGTTGCAAACCCTTATTGGGGTCAGCCAGAGGTTCACGACATCAACCGTCGCTGGCGCAAAATTATCGACTCTTATAACGATCGTGCGATGGCAGCCGAAGCCTGGATTTCTGGCCCTCTGGAGCGTATGGCTCGCTGGGTGCGCCCGGATGAATACAACCAAACTTTCAACTTTGGCTATATGTTTGCCGGCTGGACCAAAGCAGCCCAGATCAAGAGCATCGAGGACTCGTTCACCGCGTTCGGCGCAGTCGGGGCGCCTTCGACTTGGGTTCTTTCGAATCACGACACCATTCGACACGTGACCCGCTATGGCATGGTCGGCGAACTGCCTCAAGGCGACGGAATCGGACCAGACTACGAGCAGCCGGATGAGGCACTCGGGTTGCGCAAAGGGCGAGCAAACACGGCGTTCATGCTCGGACTGCCAGGCGGCGCTTACATCTATCAGGGTGAGGAACTTGGACTTCCGGAGCACACCACGCTCGAGGGTAAATATCGCCAAGACCCCACCTACTTCCGCACCAAAGGCAAGCGCGTTGGACGCGACGGTTGCCGAGTACCACTGCCTTGGGAGGCTGGCGCAAACCAGTCGAATGGCTTCTCCAGCAACGGAGCGTCGTGGTTGCCGCAGCCCGAGAGCTACAAATCTTATTCGCGCGATGCCCAACGCGGAGTGGCGGGTTCGACTCTCGAGCTTTACAAGCAGTTGCTCAAGGTTCGCAAAGAGCAGGGCCTCGGTGGCGGAGACTTCCGTTGGGCACCGGAACTCAGTGATGAGCAGTCGCTTGCATTTGTAAACAACGGTGTTGCCGTGGTCGCAAACTTTGGCCCGGACGCCGTCATCCTGCCGGCCGGCGAGTTGTTGGTCACCACTCAGCATGATTTGCGGGTCGAGGGCGAACTCCAACAAGACCAGGTTGCCTGGATCAAGTTGAGCTAGTCTTGCGCGTCGATACTGCACCTAAGCACGCGGCTCGCAGTACATCCGAGTGGTGGCGTTCGGCAATCATTTATCAGGTCTATCCGCGTTCGTTCGCCGACTCAAACGGCGATGGCATGGGCGATCTGCCGGGCATCACATCGAGGATGGGCTCACTCGCCTCGCTCGGAATCGATGCGATTTGGCTTTCACCGTTTATGCGCTCACCGCAAAAAGACGCGGGCTACGACGTCAGCGATTACACCGACGTCGACCCGCTGTTCGGAACCCTCCAGGACTTTGACGCAATGGTCAGCGCAGCGCACGCCGCCGGCATCCGAGTTTTGATTGACCTCGTTCCGAACCACACTTCGAGCCAGCACCGTTGGTTTCAGGCTGCTCTCGCTGCCGTCGAGGGTTCGCCAGAGCGCGAGTTTTATCATTTCAAGGATGGTCGCGGCGAGTCTGGCGAACTGCCCCCGAACAACTGGCTCTCGCTGTTTGGCGGGCCGGCTTGGACTCGCACGACAAACGCGGATGGGTCTCTTGGTCAGTGGTATTGCCACTTGTTCGACTCGTCTCAGCCAGATTTGAACTGGGAGAACCCTCTGGTTCAGGAAGCGTTCGAAGACATCCTGCGTTTTTGGCTAGATCGAGGAGTCGACGGTTTCAGGGTCGACCAACCGCATGCCATGGGCAAGGCGCCAGGACTGCCCGACCATCCAGACATCGAACGGGCTGGAGCTGGATTTATCGAGGGTGAGCCCTCACCACCGATGTGGTTTCAGGAATCGGTTCACCCGATTTTTCGACGTTGGAGAGCGGTTCTCGACTCCTATGAGGGCGAGCGCGCGATGTGTGGCGAAGCGTATGTGCTGCCGCTTTCGTTCATGGCGCTCTGGGTTCGCCCCGACGAATTCCACCAGACCTTCAACTTTCGCTTTCTCGACAGCGAGTGGAATTCTCAAATAATCTTCGAGACCATCAATGAGTCGTTCGCCGCGTTCGATGCCGTTGGCGCACCTTCGACCTGGGTGCTTTCGAATCACGACGTCATTCGACACGCATCACGGATGGGCGGGGTCAAAGGTCGTCCGACCGCCTCAGACGGCATCGGTCCGAAGTCTGCTCAACCCGACCGTGAACTTGGACTAAAGCGCGCACGAGCGGCCACGCTGTTCACGCTTGCGCTACCGGGCTCCATGTATTTGTATCAGGGTGAGGAGCTCGGCTTGCCCGAGCACACGACTTTGGCCGACGAGTTTCGCCAAGACCCAACCTTCTATCGCACGGGCGGAGTTCGCGTCGGTCGTGACGGCTGCCGAGTTCCGTTGCCTTGGGAGGCCGGAGCAGGTCCTGCAAACGGATTCAACTCAACAGGAAAGGCGTGGTTGCCTCAGCCGGAAATTTACGCCGAGTATTCGCGTGACCGTCAAGATGGGGTTCAAGGGTCGACCCTCGAACTTTACAAACTTGCGATTCGACTGCGTAAAGAACTGAAACTCGGTGACGGCTCTTTTGAGTGGGTGCCCGAATTTACAAATGAAAAAACTCTCGGTTTCAGAAACGGTGAAATTCTTGTAATTCACAACTTTGGTTCTGAACCTTTGCAGTTGCCGGCACTGAAAATCGTCGCCAGCAGCCAAAACGGTCTGACCCTAGGAGCAACGCTAAGCGCAGATCAGACCGTTTGGCTCGCTGTTTAGGCGGGCGTTGAGAAACCGAATTGCAGTTCGGTTAACCAACCTTGTTTGATTTCGAGGGCCACCAGAACTTCTCGCCGGCGATAAACGCCAGAGCGGGAACGATGACCGTGCGAACCAAAAGAGTGTCGAGCAGCACACCGATGCAAACAATCACACCAATTTGCGCCAAGGCGACAAGTGGAAGAACCCCAAGTACTGCGAACACAGCTGCTAGCAGAATACCAGCAGAGGTAATCACTCCGCCAGTGGATGCTAGGGCCTTGATCATGCCTTCCTTGAGGCCGAGCTTTTCGCTTTCTTCCTTTGCTCTGGTGACCAAGAAGATGTTGTAGTCAACACCCAGGGCAACCAAGAACAGGAACGAGAACAGGAACACGCTCAGGTCGAGCGCCGGAAAGTTGAACACGCTCACGAACAAGAGCCAACCGGCTCCCATGCTCGCGAAGAACGATCCAACCACCGTGAGCAAAAGCAGCACTGGTGCGACCAGCGAGCGAAGCAGAAGCACGAGCACCAGGAACACCAGACCAAGGATGATCGGAATGATGGTCTGCTGATCGGAGGCGTATGCGTTCTTGACGTCGAGTGACTGAGCATCGAGTCCGCCAACCTTGGCCTCTGCACCATCCACGTTGTGAACGGCCTCGCGAAGCGCGGTGATGGTTGCATATGCTGCATCAGAGCGGCTTTCGGCATCGAGCACAACATCGATCTTCGTGATTTCGTCGTTGGCGATTGCCTCGCCGTCGTTGTTCTTTGCGACCTCGGCAGAAGAAACTCCGTCAACCGCGCGGGCGGCGACTAGAACATCCTCGACCTTGTCGTTGTTGGCGATAACAGTGCTCGGAGTAGTAGTTCCGGCGGGGAAAGCCTTGGCTAGATACTCTTGGCCGACCACGGCTTCAGGCTTTTTCAAGAATTGTTCGGTCGACGACAGGCCGATCTTGATGCCACCAGCGCCGGCTGCAAGACCACCGAGGATAATCACACCGATCAGAGTCACCGCGATTGGGCGCTTGCTGACTCCGCGACCGAGCTTGGCCCACAGACCGGTGTCGGTCTTTGAAATCTTGCCAACCTTCGGGCGCACCGGCCAGAAGATCCAAGTGCCGAAGTTAACCAGCAACACAGGCAACACGAAGAGTGCACCAACCATGGCAACGAGAACACCGGTCGCACAGGCGATACCGAGTGCTCTGGTGCCTTCGAGATCGGCGATCGCCAGGGTGGACAGGGCCAGGATGACCGTGGCACCCGAAGCGAAGATAGCCGGTGCGGCGCCACTCCACGCCTTGCGCATTGCTTCGCGCTTGTCGCCATAGACAAATAGTTCTTCGCGGTAGCGGCTGATGAGAAGAAGTGCGTAGTCGGTTCCAGCACCGAAGACCAAAACCGAGAGGATACCGGTGACCGAACCATCGAGGTTGGTGATGCCGAACCACGAAGCAACCTTGGTGGCTAGATCGCCAGAGATTGCGTCGGCAATACCGACGGTGAGCAGCGGGATCGCCCAAAGCACTGGCGAACGGTAGGTGATCAGCAGTAGGAGCATGACCACGAGAGCCGTGGTTCCGAGCAGTGTGAAGTTAGCGCCCTTGAACACACCAGACACATCGACTAGAAATGCCTCTGGCCCAGTTGTTGCGGTTTCGAGCCCATCTGGAAGGTCGACTTTGGCCTCTGCTCGCAGATTGCTGATTCGCTCGTCCGCAAGCTGAACGGTCGAACACTTCGCACGCTCTTTGCCTGCTTCTGCAGGCACTGTGTCGCAGAAAGACTCATCGGTGATCTTGGTCATCGGCACGGTGATTACCGCGGTCGATTCGTCGTCGCTCAAGGTCGCGGCCGGAACTACCTTTTGGGTTTCGCCTCCTACCGTGATTTCGATGCTGCTGTAATCAACGAATTTTTGGTTTGCGCCGTTTTCATAGGTGACGATTGGGTCGGCACCGGGCGGGAATGGAGGGGTGAAAACTTTCTTTTCGCCGATGATCCAGGTCTTTTGAGCGTCGGTCATCGCGCTGCCATCGATGGTGCGATAGACCACAACAACTGCGGTGCCGTCTTGACTCGGCAGGTCTTTGAGCGCCTCGTCGACCAGAACGGTCTCGTTGTCTGAAGGCAGACCCACGGATGGTGCGGTCTCGGCTTTTTCACTGGCAAGTGGCCCGAACACAAGGCCCACAAAAGTAAAGGCGACCAAGAAGATCGCTGCGCCCGACCATTTGCCGGCCACGAGCTTGGCTAGTGCTTGTTTCATCTTTGAACCTCTCGCATGTGCTGGCTGCAACCAGTTGACGCAGCAAAGGTTCTAAGAAGAAGGGTTATGGCGGTATTCCCGCCCAGGCTTGGCAAACTTTTTAGGCGGGATGTTTTCGCTAGACGACTTCGAAATAAAGCAAGACGAGCGGGGTGTTGTCGTGAATTTCGAAACCGACGCGATTCCAATAGGCCAGGTGGCTCGCTCTAAAGTCGGCCGCGTTGAGATCGCCCTCAGCTTCTGCGAGCGCAAACTCGTCGGGCACCTCGGCAAAAGTTGTGCGCTCGACGCGAGTGGCGCGAATTCGACCGACCTCTTTGGACTCATTGTCGAGAACTACTAATACCTCACCCAGATGCTCGACTTCTTCGTCTTCAGCCTCGTAGTCATGTTCCAACAAGCCAGCAGTGGCGCGTTTGTTTCCGTTGAAGATGAGATCGATGAGGGTGTTACGAGACTCACCGACCGAACCGAACTCGATTGTCCTGAGCCCATCCACGCGTTTCCAAGCCATGACGAGATTCTATTGCTGAGCCAAGATGCGCGAATGCAGCAGAGATAGTGAAAAACCCAGTCGTGGAGGACTGGGGTTTTAGTGGCTAGTGAGGGATTCGAACCGGAGGCCAATCTTGCGATGATCGTCAGCTCATTGCGGGGCCGAGGCCGTGCAAATTTGTTCAGCGTTTGAGCAACGATAGGGACGAATGGACGCCCACTTGCCAAAGTGAAACCCCCTCCTCAAAAGTTGTAACCAAACCTACTTTTCCCGCCGAATCTCCGGCCTAATCGAAATGGTAATCTGTTGCCAAGGTCTAGAGAAAGGTAAATTAAGTGCTTCTTCACTCGTTTATCCCCAATAGGCGCTTGTTGCTTGCGGTTCTTGCAGGTATTGCGGCGGTAGCAATAAAGTTTTTGCTGAATTCAGGACAGCTACTCCCGGGCGTAGATGGTCCTTATTACTGGGTCCAGGTGCGTTCCCTGCTTAGCGGCAATGGGTTAGCGTTCGATGATTTACCCTTAGTTTTTTGGATGCAGGCCCTTATCTCTTACTTAGTAGGAAATATCGAGCTTGGTGTCAGAATTTCAGATGCTGTCTTGCCTGCGCTCTCAGCGCTCCCTATTTATGCATTGCTGAAAACTACAAGACAACAGTGGATCCCAGCTTTCGCAATACTGGTTGTTTTGCTGCATCCTGTGCAACTTTTTTTCTTTACGGGCGATTTCATAAAAAATGCTGCGGCAATACCCGTTTTGTTTTTCATCGGTTTGTTGCTTTTCAAATGGGATCAAAAGCCTAGGAGGGCCTGGGTTGTATTGCTGATGATGATTGTGGTGGGCTTCAGTCATTACGGAACTTTCATCACGTGTCTTTTGATGGTTAGTTTTTGGGCGATTTTTTACCTGCGTACCAAGCCGCTTCGGTTTTGGATAATCGCTTCGGCAGGTGGAGCGGTCTTCGCCAGTCTCACACTGCTAGTTCTCACCTTTCTAATTCCTGCGCGACTAGAAAGGCTATTTGAGTTTGTAACTCACCCATCAAGAGTTTTCGAGGGCCCATACTGGCAACTAATGTTTTTTCTCGGAAATGATACGTCAATCATTTTTACGATGTTCATAGGTCAAGCCGCTTCGGTGACCCTTGGCTATATTCTTTTCAGAAACCGATCAAAAATTGAAAATAGCAAGCTTTCGTTAGTTGCTTCGAGCTTAACGACTGCCTTTATTCTCTCGTCGCCCCTAGTGGGGATTGAGTGGGCGAGCCGATTTATCGCCCTCTCGTTTGCACCGCTCCTTCTGGCCTCAATCGTCATGGTCGCGACTTTGGAGGTGAGAAGCGTAATGAAATCCGGGGTTATTTTGGGAGCGCTGGTTTTGGCGAGCACAATATTCCTTGCACCCATGGGCGCCAAGGCTTCCGCTGTTAGCGAGGCGGAGTACCGAGACCTGCAGCAGGCATCATCGCAATTCGTTTTTCCCAAAAACTCGATTGTCATTGCCCGGCACGGTCTAGAGTACTTAGTCGCCTGGACGATGAAGACTCATGTGGTTCAAGAAGAGACCGTCTTGATCGAGGATCTAAGTTCATATGATTCTGTATTCCTCCTAACCACCGACGCTCCGGTAAACGGTTACATTTATGGCGAGCACGGCAAAGTTGACTTTGAAAAAGACTTGATGCCAACCTCGGGAAGCAAGAGCGGTTCCAACGGAGAACTGGTCTATTCCAAGGGCAAGGTTTCAATCACTAAAATTCGCTAAGACCTAGTGAGAACAATCCAATTTTGCAGATGCGATAAAATCTTTGGGAAGTAAGACACTCCAGGTAAATAAAAGAAAACCCAGCCGTGGAGGGCTGGGTTTTCGTGGCTAGTGAGGGATTCGAACCCCCGAAGGCTGAGCCGGCTGATTTACAGTCAGATCCCTTTGGCCGCTTGGGTAACTAGCCTT
>JAHEGG010000015.1 GCA_024639845.1 Microbacteriaceae bacterium | reverse complement strand
CCGAAGCGCCGGCAAGAGCGGCCATGGTTGCGATGCCAGTTTTGCGGAGCTTTTCGATTTGGCTCTTGTTGATGCCGGCAACCTGCACGAGGTGATCTATTTCCAAACGATTATGAGCACATAGCCCTGGGTATTCGCAGACCTTGCAGGAGTCGGCCGAGTCACAGTGCAGGCTCAGCGAATCGAAAGCGAACCGCTCGACATCTAGATTCTCAATCGCGTCAAGGATGTATGACCGAGCCTGACGCATCGCCGGAACGATCTCGCCCTCTTCGAAGGTGGCAAGAGTGCGACTGCCAAGGATGAGCCCGTGACGAGCACCCTCGGCCTTGAGCCCGAGCACGGCCAAAGCATCAACATAGAGGGCCACCTGAAGCAGGTAGTGAGGTTTAGGTGAGCCCGCGAGTTTTGCATCCCAGGCAATGTATCCAACCGAGCTGCGCTCAGTGTCTTGAATCGCAGTCAGTTTTCCGTCAACGAAGACGAGGTCGTAATCGGCTCGAACCAAGAAGTCAGGGCGTCCAGAAAACTTGACCCGGCCGATCTGGTGTTCCAGCGAACCTTGGTAGATAACCGGCACGCCAGCGTTCATTAACGCAATAGTCTCGGCTAGGTAGCCAGACCCTTCGGGCTTGCGGAACGCCTCGGCGCCAAGTGACTCGAGAAGTTCGGCCTCGAGGTCGGCTTCAAACTTCATGCCGTAATCAATCGGCAAGCCGGCAACCGGAACCTCAAATTTCTCGACTAGTTCGGCAACCCCGGGGATGCGCAATTCGCGAGCAATCGCCAAGCGAGTGCAGTGGTCGCAGCTCGAGGCGCGCATAAGGTCACGGGTGTTGTAGACCCAAAGGTCGTCGCTAACTTTTCTCATCTAGAGAAGTTTCGCACGCACCTCAGACATTAAAGTGAAGCGAGAACAGCCTCTAGCTCAGGCTTGGTCGGAGGCTCGCAACCTGCACGCTCACAAGTGATCGAGGCTGCGATGCCCGAAGTATGCACAAGCTCACGCCAGGCGTCGTCGCTCAAGTTGGTTAGGCGGTCGAAAGCATCCGTGCCCAGCGCATCCAAGTCTGAAAGCTGACCGAGCATGTTCGCGCAGAAGGTGTCCCCGGCTCCAACGGTGTCGACCACGTTGATCTTGCGTGACGGCACGTCGATGCGAACGCCGCCCGGTCGATAGATGGAGGTGCCATCGCCACCGCGGGTGACGAATACGTGGCGGCCGGTTTCGCCGATCCAAGACTTGACGATGTCGTCAACGTCGGAACCTTCATCCAGGCCATAAAGCCACTGGATGTCTTCGTCAGACGCCTTGATCACGTGTGAGAACGAGTTGACTTGTTCAACGCGCTCGCGCTCAAACTCGCGCTCGAAACCGAGGGCAGGGCGCATGTTTATGTCGTGGCTGATTGTGACCGACTTCTGTTCGTAGTGAGCCTTAGCCCACTCTTCGATGACCGCGTTGCCCGGAGCCATCGCCATGGTCAGGCAGCCGAACTGAATCGCGGTTGCGTGCATGTTCTCGAGTTCAACATCGGTTGGCAGCTCGGCCGGGGTCCAACCCCAGTCGGCGGTTCCGTTGACATAGAAGCTGTAGTTCGGCACACCGTGAGAGTCGATACTGACCACGGCAAGAGTGGTGAGCTCGGTTGCATCGATGCTGTGCTCGAGGTTTACGCCGTTTGATTCAAGGCGGTCACGGATGATTTTGCCGAAGCGATCGTTGCTTATGCGGCCAAGAAACTGGTGCTTGGTGCCGCGACGAGCAAGTGCGAGAGCTACGTTTGCGTTGGCGCCACCGACAACAGCGTTAAAGGCGCCGGCCTGGTATCGGTTTTCGATTAGGTCGATTAGCGCTTCGCCAATTACAAGAATCATTAGTAGTTCTCCGGATCGTTTTCTGGGTACATGACAAGGTTAGCGACTGAGCCGCGGGCAATAAGTTCGGTTGGCAAAACTATTTTCTCGGCGGCTTGGCCGGGCTGCTTAATTTCAGCAACGAGCTTTTCAATGGCCAGCGAACCGAGTTCCTCAACTGGTCTGGCAACCACGGTTAGGCCCGGTGCCATCGCTGCGGCCCACTGCGAATCATCGAAGGTGATCAGTGAAATGTCTCTGCCAATTGCGAGCTTGCGGTTGCCGGCAACTTTCAAAAGCGCCAAGGCCATGTCGTTGTTCGACGTAATGATTACGGTCGGCGGCTTTGGTCGATCAAGCAGGCGAGCCACTGCCAGCTCTGGGTCGCGGGCGTTGTCTTCACAGAAGATCCAAGATTGCTGAGCCTTCTTGATTCCGACGTCACCGCATCCTTTGAGCAAGCCATTCACGCGATCTTCAATCGACGAGATAAGTAGTGTTGGGCGATCTTCCCTCTGCCCATCCACGCCGGCCGTCGCGACGAGAAAACCAAAACGTCGGTGGCCGAGCGCATAGGCGTGGCGAACGGCTGCTTCGGCGCCGCTGAAGTCATCCGTGGTGATTGAAGTAGCGAGGATGCCCTCGAGTCTGCGGTCAATCAGAACGAATGGTTTTCCGCTCGACTTCAGCGCGGCCAAGTGGTCGTGCACAGCGGCTGTGGATGGAACCACGATGAGTC
>JAHEGG010000012.1 GCA_024639845.1 Microbacteriaceae bacterium | reverse complement strand
GTGACGGTCGCGAACTCATCTACTTCGACGACTCTGGTTCTAGCCTTGCCGCCGAGCGCAAAGCCGACCTACGCGAGCCAGCGCCACGGCCTGCGGTAGCCGAAATGCGCCTCGACTCGCTGACCGGGGAGTGGATCTCGGTTGCAGCTGCCCGCCACAATCGCGCATTCTTGCCACCGGCTCACATGTGCCCGCTTTGCCCAACCACGGATGAATACCAGTCGGAAATTCCAGACACCTTTGACGTGGCAGTTTTTGAGAACAAGAGCCCATCGTTCGGGCCGGACCTCGCGGACATCGACGACGAAAACTACGCGGTTGTTCCTGATTTGAAACTCGGTTCAACTCGCGCTTCTATCGGCCGCTGCGAGGTTGTCGTGTTCAGCCCAGCGCACCTGGGTTCACTCGCAGACCAGACGGTCGAACGTGTGCGAACAATCATTGACGCTTGGGCCGATCGCACTGAAGAGTTGTCAGCGCTGCCTGGCATTCGTCAGGTCTTCCCCTTCGAAAACCGTGGCCAAGAAATTGGCGTCACCCTGCACCACCCACACGGCCAGATCTATTCATACCCGTATGTAACCCCGCGTACTCAGAAGCTAATGGCTTCGATTGAGGCATACGGTCCAAATTTGTTTGCCGAAACCTTGGCATTCGAACAGGCCGGAGAGCGCGTTCTCATCAAGGGAGAGCACTTCACCGCATACGTGCCTTTCGCTGGCCGCTGGCCTATCGAAATTCACCTATTGCCGCACCGCCACGTTCAGAATCTCGCTCAGTTGGATGACGCCGAACGCGACGAACTTGCTTCGATTTATTCGCGTTTGTTGAAGGCGCTTGACACGGTTTACGACACACCGACCCCATACATTTCGGCATGGCACCAGGCACCTCTGGTTGCCGGTGGAGAAAACGTGCGCTTGCAACTGCAGATCACCTCGCCTCGACGAGCGGCTGACAAATTGAAGTATCTAGCTGGTAGCGAGTCTGCAATGGGCGCTTTCATCGCGGACTTCCCACCCGAGACCACGGCAGAAATGCTTCGAAAGGCAATCAAATGACGGACACCCTGATTGCGTCGGTTCAGGCCGGTTTTGAAGCCAAGTATGGCTATGCCCCGACAGGTGTTTGGTCTGCGCCTGGTCGAGTAAACCTAATCGGTGAGCACACCGACTACAACGAGGGTTTTGTGTTTCCCTTCGCAATCAACCGCCACACCTATGCGGCAATTTCACTTCGCTCAGACTCTGTGGCCAGAGTTTCCTCGAGCTTCTCGCCTTTGGTTCACGAGGCTGACGTAAGCGCAATTGCCCGCGACGAAGCTCATGACTGGGCGGCTTACCCATTTGGCGCGGCTTGGGCGATCCAAGAAATGGCTAACTCTCTTGAGAAGAAGTTTGCTGTCACCGGTTTCGACTGCTACGTCGAATCGGATGTTCCGGTTGGTGCTGGCCTGTCATCCTCGGCCGCAATCGAGTGTTCGGTTGCCCTCGCGCTCAATGAACTCTGGAGCGTTGGGTTGGACCGTCGCCAGTTGGCGAGAGTCGGTCAGATGGGTGAGAACGTCATCGTCGGCGCACCGACAGGAATCATGGACCAATCGGCTTCGCTGTTGGGTGAGACCGACCACGCAGTTTTCCTAGACTGCCGATCGCTCGAGGCGCAGGCCATCGAACTCGGCTTTGCGGCCGAGGGGCTAGAACTTCTCATCATTGACACCAAGGTTGCTCACCGGCTAGTCGATGGCGGCTACGCCACTCGTCGCGCCGCTTGTGAGGCTGGGGCTGCTGCTCTTGGGGCAAGCTCGCTTCGCGATGTTGCAGTTGGCGACTTGGACCGCGCCAAGGAGCTGCTCGACGACGTCACCTTCAGACGTGTCCGTCACGTAGTCACCGAGAATCAGCGCGTGCTTGACACCGTCGAGGCTCTCAAGGCGACCGGGCCGCGTTCGATTGGCAAACTGTTGTATGCCTCGCACGAATCGATGCGCGATGACTTCGAGATTTCGGTCGACGAACTAGACACCGCGGTCGAGACTGCGCTGCGTCACGGTGCTCTCGGTGCACGTATGACCGGCGGCGGTTTCGGCGGCGCTGCGATTGCATTGACTCCGGTGGAGAAGATCGGCGAGGTCAGCTTGTCGGTTTTTGCCGAATTCGAAGCCCTTGGTTACGCCAAACCAGACATTTTTGCAGTCTCAGCTGCACAGGGCGCTAAGCGCGAGCGTTAGTCTCTGCGTCACGCTCAATCAGCCAACACGTCCAGACAGTGAAGCTGAGCCAAAGCACCTGAGCCGTGACGATTACGCGTTCTGACAAGCCCACGACAGCGGTGTTTGGGTCCAACCAAGTCATCAAGAACCAGATCGAAATCACGGTCAGGCCTAAGGTTGCCCCGATAGCGGCGGCAGGGCGAACCACCCACGGATAACGGCGATCAAACCGCATCGAAAGCAGCGGCCAGGCCGACATCAAGACGAACGAAATCGAGGCAGCTATTCTGTGGGCATCCGAGTGCCCAGTCTGGCTCGGTGTCGTGAAAATCGCCAGAGCGTAGGTGGCGAGACCGGCTAGCAGCAACGTGATTCGGCCAGGTAGCGCGAGGGTTCTGGCAGAAATTGCACCAATCACGGTGAGAGTGGCACCGAGAAAGAAGAAGCTGGTTTGAATCGCTTGAACCGGCGAATCATCGGCAGCGAGGTCGCTGATGGTCTTGCGAATCGGGTCGTAACCTGGCCAAAGCGCACCGGAAATTACCCAACCAAGGATGGATTGCACCGGCCCTATGGTTGAAGCAATGAGTGCCGCTAAACCGATTCTCTTCATGAGTCAAA
>JAHEGG010000020.1 GCA_024639845.1 Microbacteriaceae bacterium | reverse complement strand
CAGCGTGTCAAACTTGCCACCGAGCTTCAGCGTCGCTCAAATGGCCGAAGCATTTATGTCTTGGATGAACCGACCACCGGTTTGCACTTCGAAGACGTTCGCAAGCTTTTGTTGGTGCTAAATGGCTTGGTCGAAAAGGGCAACACCGTGTTGGTCATCGAGCACAACCTTGACGTGATCAAGTGTGCCGACTGGATCATCGACATGGGACCCGAGGGTGGTTCTCGAGGCGGCGAGGTTGTCGCAATCGGAACCCCGGAGCAGGTCGCCAAGAACGCCAAGAGCTTCACCGGCGGTTTCCTCAAGGAAATGCTCTAGTCGATGGCCAACGAACTCTCGTTCAGGCCGAAAACGGGGGAGATCCCAACTGATCCGGGAGTCTACCGGTGGCTCGATGCTGCCGGTCGCGTGCTTTACGTTGGCAAGGCCAAGAATCTTCGAGCCCGACTAAGCAATTATTTTGGCCCGCTAGAGAGCCTGCACGAGCGAACCCGGCGCATGGTCACCTCGGCAGCCGATGTGCAATGGACGATCGTAAAGACAGAGTACGAAGCGCTCCAGCTCGAATTCACCTGGATCAAGGAATTTGATCCTCCGTTCAACGTGCGATTCAAGGATGACAAGTCTTACCCATACTTGGCTGTCTCGACCGGCGAGGCCTTTCCGCGAGCCTTCATCACCCGCAACCGTGAAATGAAGGGGGTCAAGTACTTCGGCCCATACACGCAGTCTTGGGCCGTTCGAGAAACCCTAGACACCCTGCTCAAAGTCTTTCCGGTGCGCAGCTGCAGCAAGGGAGTTTTCAACCGAGCCCAATCAAGTGGGCGAGCCTGCCTACTTGGCGACATCGGCAAGTGTGCGGCACCTTGCGTGGGTCGAGTAGACAGCACCCAGCACAAGAAGATTGCCGCCGACTTCGTTGACTTCATGGGTGGCGCAGACACCAAATACGTCGAGGTGTTACGCCAACGGATGTATGAGGCCAGCGAATCTCAGCAGTATGAACTTGCCGGGTCACTTAGAGACGATGTCGAAGCCCTCGAAACCGTTCTCGAGAAGAGCACCGTGGTGTTCAGCGACCAAACCGATGCCGACCTATTTGGCATCGCCGACGACGAGCTTGCCGCCGCGGTTTCGCAGTTCATCGTGCGCGGTGGCCGCATCCGTGGTGTTCGTGGCTGGGTGGTCGATAAAGAACTCGAACGTGGTCTGCCCGAGCTCGTCGAATACGTCCTTCAAAATGTCTATGCGCCAATCGATGGTGCCGAACCGCAAGAGGTACCTCGCGAGGTGCTGGTGCCGGTTATTCCAAACGACTCCAAGGAGCTTGGTCTTTGGCTAAGTGAACTGCGCGGCTCCAAGGTTGACCTGCGAGTGGCGCAACGCGGCGACAAGGCCGCCCTGGCCGCAACCGCCCTGACCAACGCGAAGCATGCCCTGATGCTCTACAAGACTCGCCGAAGCGCCGATTTCACCGCAAGAGCTGACGCGTTAGCTGGCATTCAGCGAGCACTAAACCTCAAGGATGCTCCGCTACGCATCGAATGTTTCGATGTGTCTCACCTCGGTGGAACCGGAGTGGTGGCATCGATGGTGGTCTTCGAAGATGGGCTGCCGAAGAAAGACCACTACCGACGTTTCAGCATCGAAGAAACCACCGATGACACCGACTCGATCTATCAGGTGCTGTCTCGCCGATTGAAATATTTGAGGGAGCCGGTCGAGATTGGCGCCGAAGGCCAGTCGAAATTCGCCTACCGCCCGTCGCTACTAATCGTCGACGGTGGTTTACCCCAGGTGAATGCGGCCGCTCGAGCCATCAAAGATTCTGGAGTTCAGGGTCTCCATGTTGTCGGTCTCGCCAAACGACTCGAGGAAGTTTGGGTGCCCGGCGATGAGTTCCCAATAATCCTTCCGCGAGCAACCGATGAGCTGTTCTTATTGCAGCGCATCCGTGATGAAGCGCACCGCTTTGCAATCACGTATCAGCGCCAAAAGCGCTCTTCGAGCATTGCCAGCGCGCTCGGTGAAATTCAAGGCCTCGGCGAGAAACGAGTGAACGCGTTGCTAAAGCATTTTGGCTCTGCAAAACGCCTCAAAATGGCCACCGCCGATGAAGTTTCTTCGGTCGCCGGCATCGGCCCAATCCTGGCTCAACAGGTAGTTGAAGCGCTCTCAAGTTAAAGGGTTTCCTCGGCGTGTCGTGAGGCACTAGACTCTTGGTTACTCCCGAGAAACAGGGGGACACGCCGAGATGAATCTATCGAAAGGGGACGGCGCTTGAGCACTGACAAAAAGCACGAACTTTTGATAGTTACCGGCATGTCTGGCGCCGGCCGATCAACCGTTGGCAACGCCCTTGAAGACCTCGGTTGGTATGTGGTAGATAACCTGCCCCCACAAATGCTCGGACCAATTGCCGACCTTTTCACTGAGGCAAAGACGCCGCTTCCACGACTAGCCGTGGTAATCGATGTGCGCGGTGGAGAGTTTTTCGCCGAGCTGGAACAAAACCTTGGTCAAATTCGCGATCGCGACCTAAACCTTCGACTGCTTTTTCTCGAAGCCACCGATGCAACGTTGGTGAAGCGCTTCGAATCGGTTCGCCGACCACATCCACTTCAAGGCAATGGAACCCTGCTTGACGGAATTGGGGCCGAGCGAAACCAGCTGCTGAGCCTTCGTGAGTCTGCAGACGTGATCATCGACACCAGCGATCTGAACATTCATCAACTTGCCAACAAGATTTCAGATGGTTTCTCGATCGAAAATTCACAGCGCCTTCAGGTGACGGTGATGAGTTTCGGCTTCAAGTACGGTTTGCCTTCGGACGCAGATTTGGTCGCGGATGCTCGCTTCCTGCCGAATCCTTTCTGGCAAGAATCACTTCGACCATTCACCGG
>JAHEGG010000018.1 GCA_024639845.1 Microbacteriaceae bacterium | reverse complement strand
GGCTGCCAAGGGCGCCCGAACCTCCAAGGACCAGGATGTTTTTTCCGCGCAAGTTTTCCATGTCAACCCTTTCGTTATGCCATAGCCTTTGACTCATGAAGAGAATCGGCAAAGCGGCACTGATAGCCTCAACCATCGGCCCGGTCCAATCCATCCTTGGATGGGTAATTTCCGGATCACTTTGGCCCGGTTATGACCCGATTCGCAAGACCATCAGCGACCTCGCTGCCGATGATTCGCCGGTTCAAGCGATTCAAACCAGCTTCTTCTTTCTTGGTGCCACTCTCACCGTGATTGGTGCCATTTCGGCCAGAACCCTTTCGCTACCTGGCCGAATCACGTTGCTGCTAGCCGGTCTCGCCACCTACGCTCTGGCGATTTTCACGACACCGAGCCAGACTGGGCACTCGGATGCCCACAGAATAGCCGCCTCGATTTCGTTCGTCTTGATGTCGGCCTGGCCGCTGCTTTCGATGCGGTTTGATCGTCGTTATCCGTGGGTGGTTCGTCCTGCCGCCGCGATTGGTGCAACCCTAGGTCTGACCCTGATTTCGATCTGGTTCTTGATGACTTGGTTGGACCCAAGCACTGCTGTTGTGGGCTTGTCAGAACGCGTAATCGTCACGGCTCAGGTGCTTTGGCTCAGCTTCACTGTCTGGACTTGTTGGCTGATTGAGCGTGACGCAGAGACTAAAGCTCGCGTTTAGCACCCTGTGCCGCTGAGACTGCAAAAATGTCTGGCTTGGCGTAACCAAGAGCATCGAATTCGGCCAAAACAGACAGGCTGACCTCGCCGATTTTCTCGATCGGAGTCAGTGCGATCGCTGCGCCGCCGAAACCGCCGCCGGTCATACGTGCCCCGATAGCACCGTGACGAAGTGCAGTTTCGACAGCGGTGTCTAGCTCGTCGACCGAAATCTCGAAGTCGTCGCGCATCGATTCGTGCGAGGCATAGAGGAGTTTGCCTATCGAACGCGGTCCAGATTCCTTGAGGTTCTTCACGGTGTCAAGCACGCGCTGATTCTCGGTCACCACGTGACGGACGCGTCTGAAAGTGACGTCGTCGAGCAGTTCCTTGGCTCGGGCCAAGTCGGCAACAGTGACGTCTCGAAGCGAGCTTGCGCCAAGTGCCGTAGCCCCAGCCTCACATGCCGCGCGACGAGTCGCGTAGCCGCCATCGACTAGCCGGTGAGCAACCTTGGTGTCGATGATCAAGAGTTCAAGACCCTCGGCTGCAAAGCCGAGTTCGATGGCCTGCGCCTCGAGCGATCGGCAGTCTAGGAAAACTGCGTGGTCGGTCTCACCCAACAGCGAAGCCGATTGATCCATGATTCCGGTCGGTGCGCCGACGATGACGTTCTCGCCCATCTGACCGACTCGCGCCAACTGGCGACGGTCCAGCCCAACGGTCCAGAGTTCATTGAGTGCGAGGGCAACCGAACACTCGATTGCGGCCGAGGATGACAGGCCAGCACCAACCGGAACATCCGATTCGATGTAGCAGTCAAAACCGGTGGCCTCAAACTTTATCGCCAGTGAGTTAGCCATTGCTTGGATGGCCCATGCTGCGCCCAATGGGTAGGCGGCCCAGTCATGAGAATCATTTCGGGCGATTGACGTCACCTCTGCTTCATGAACTAGAGGGGAGAAGCTCGAGGAAACTCTGGCCACTGAGTCCGAGCGAAGCGAGATTGCCGCGTAGGTGTGGCGGTTGATCGCGAAGGGGAAAACAAACCCCTCGTTGTAGTCGGTGTGCTCACCGATTAGGTTTACGCGACCCGGTGCCGACCAAACGCCTGTCGAGGCGTAGCCATACTTGGCTTCAAAACCGGCCTGAACCGATGCGATCAGGGTGTCGGTCATTTGATTGCCTTTCGAAGCATTTCTGCAGTGGTCTCGGGTGGGAAGTCCGCGATGAATGCGCCCATTGCCGACTCGCTTCCGGCGAGGTATTTCAGTTTGTCGGCAGCGCGTCGAGGCGAGGTGATCTGCAGTTGCAGACGCACGTTCTCTCCACCGGCAACCAGCGGAGCCTGGTGCCAAGCCGAAATGTAAGGAGTCGGGGTGTCGTAAACCGTGTCAAGCGCCTTCAACAAACGCGAATAAATTGACGCAAGCTCGTCGCGTTCGGCGTCATCCAACTGAGCGAGATTCTGAACGTGGCGGTGCGGCAATAGGTGAATCTCGATCGGCCAGCGGCCAGCGAAAGGCACATACGCGGTGAAGTGCTCACCCTTGATCAGAACGCGTTCGCCAGCCTGCTCGAAAGCCAAGGTGTCGGCAAATAAGTTCGGCCCGTATGCCTCAATCGAGGCTAGAAGTTTCTGGGTGCGCGGGGTCACATACGGGTATGAATAGATCTGCCCGTGCGGGTGGTGCAGGGTGACGCCAATTTCTTGGCCACGGTTTTCGAAGGCGAAGACCTGACGAATGCCAGGCAGCGCTGACAACTCGTCTGTTCGATCTGCCCAGGCGTCAACAATTGTTCGCACACGTTCGACCGTCTGGTCGGCGAGTGAACCCAGGTGCGCTGGGCTGAACACGACAACCTCGCATCGGCCGATAGAAGCGCGAGTTGAGCCGAGTTTCAAATCAGGAACTACGGCATAGTTTTCGTCGTCGATGTCCGCGAGGTCCGGGCCGAACGATGGGCTCTTGTTCTCAAAAACTGCCACGTCAAAGGTGTCTGGAATTTCCGACTGGTATTCATCCGTGGTTGGGCAAAGTGGGCACATGTGAGCCGGTGGCAAGAATGCGCGATTGTGGCGGGCAGCTGCGACCGAGATCCACTCACCGGTGAGCGAGTCGAGGCGCATTTCGGCTACCGCAGGCCGTGGCGCTGGCTCGCGTAGGTCGGCTTTGCGCTCGGCGGCAAGGCTAGAACCAGAGTCGTCGAAGTAGATGAGTTCGCGACCGTCAC
>JAHEGG010000016.1 GCA_024639845.1 Microbacteriaceae bacterium | reverse complement strand
AGTGGCTTTTCGCCCCGTTTGATGCCTGCGCATTGATTTATCGAAACCCCGAGGATGGGCGCCAGGCCCATACCCAACACGGCGAGTATCTCGACACCTTGACCGAGTCGGGCGATTGGAACCCAAGTGATTACGCCTACAACCTGACCAGGCGGCCTCGCGGTCTGCCGCTCTGGTTCTCACTAGCCACGCATGGCATCAAGGCCTATCGCGAAGCCGTCGCACACAACGTCGAGCTGGCTCGTGAGATTGCCGATGAAATCAAACGCCGACCGGGTTTCGAACTTGTGCGCGAACCAGAACTCTCGGTTGTGGTGTTCACTCGAGATGGCTGGGGCATCGATGACTACAACCGTTGGTCAAATCGCCTGCTCCAAGAGGGAGTCGCATTCGTGGTGCCAAGCTCACATAAGGGCCAACCAAACACGCGTTTTGCCATCGTGAACCCCGAGACCACTTTTGAATTGCTTTGCCAGATTCTAGATTCAATGGAGAACAAATGACCTTCAAAGTAACCGTTGCCGAGGCAGCCAAGCCGCTGTCTCGAGTGAAGCAAAGTGAACGAAAGCCGCTGCGAGTCGGCCTGGTTCAAACGAAGTGGCACGCCGACCCTGCCGAGCACGAGGCGGTATTGCTAGACGGCATCAACTTGGCGGCCGAACAGGGTGCCGAAATAGTGTTTTTGCCGGAACTCACTCTGAGCCGCTACATGGCCGACACCCGGCCAACCGGCACTCCTAACGCACTTGCCGAGCAACTCGATGGCGGAGCAACACATCGTCTGGCTGCTAAGGCTGCAGCTGAGAACAACGTATACGTGCACATCTCGCTTTATGAACACGAGAATCGCGCCGATGGTCGCGGCCTAAACGTTGCGATTATTGTGGCACCGACCGGCGAAATCGTTGCTCGAACCCCAAAGCTTCACATCCCGGTTACCGCCGGGTACTACGAAGATGAATACTTTGCGCCTGGCCCCGCAGACGGCGAGCCATACCCGGTGTATGAAGTCGAATTTGAAGAAACGACCGCCCAGATTGGTTTACCGACCTGCTGGGATGAATGGTTCCCTGAAGTCACACGAAACTACAGTTTGCGCGGCGCAGAAATTCTGTGCTACCCGACGGCAATCGGCTCTGAGCCGGATCACCCAGACTTCGACACCGAACCGCTATGGCGTCAGGTAATCGTGGGCAACGGAATCGCGAACGGAACTTTCATGGTCGTCCCAAACCGCTACGGCAACGAGGGTTCAATCGAGTTCTACGGCAGCAGCTTCATTAGCGACCCTTACGGCCGCATCCTGGCCCGCGCAGAGCGCTCTGGTGACGAGGTTTTGGTCGCCGACATTGACCTCGACCAGCGACGTGACTGGCTTGACCTCTTTCCATTCTTGGCAACCCGCCGACCTGACACCTATGACATGCTGACCGAAGCCGTGGTGAATCCGCGAACCGCTTCTGGTGACGGCGAAGATGGCGAAATCGCTGGAGTTAGCTACTAATGAGCAATTGGTTCATGCCAGCAGAGTGGGAGCCACACGCTCGCACTTGGATGGCTTGGCCCTCGAGTGGATACACGCTCGGTGAAACCGAGGCAGAGGCAATGGAGGCCAGGGAAACCTGGGCAGCCGTTGCCAACGCGGTGGTGAGTTTTGAACCAGTTTCGATGCTCTGCGAGGCTGATGACCTCGAACTAGCGCGCGCGTTTGTCGACCCGAGAGTCGAACTAATTCCAGCCGAACTAAACGACGCTTGGATGCGCGACATCGGCCCTACCTTCGTCAAAGACTCAGCAGGCAAACTTGCCGGAGTCAACTGGGTTTTCAACGGCTGGGGCGCCCAAGATTGGGCCACCTGGGATAAGGACGCTCGAGTAGCCGAGTTTATCGACGACCAACTTCAAGTGGCGACAGTGCACTCCCCTTTGATCAACGAAGGCGGTGGCATTCACGTAAATGGTTCCGGGTCGGTTCTGCTAACCGAAACGGTTCAGCTCGGTGAAGGGCGAAACTCATCCTGGTCGCGCGAAGATGTCGAAGCCGAGATTCATTCGAAACTTGGCACCACGAACGCAATCTGGCTGCGACGCGGGCTAACTCGTGACTATGACGAGTTTGGCACCCGTGGCCATGTCGACATTGTCGCCTGCTTCGCAGATGCGAAAACGATTCTGTTTCACAATCAGGAGAATCCTGAACACCCTGATTTCGCGATCAGTCAAGAGGTGCGGCGCACACTCGAAGATGCTGGCGATTTCACGTTGGTGCCGGTTGCTGCCCCGACCACGCTTCGCGACGAAGAAGGATTCGTTGACTACAGCTACATCAATCACTATGTGGTCAATGGTGGGGTCATTCTGTGCGGCTTTGGAGATGCCAACGACGGTCGCGCGGTGGCGACACTTCAACAGGTCTACCCTGATCGGGAAATCGTCTTAGTTGACGCACGGCCACTGTTTGCTCGTGGCGGCGGCATCCACTGCATTACTCAGCAGCAACCCGCCTAAGTCAGAAACTTGGCCAGCGACCTTGTCGAAACCTAGGCAAGAACCTCGGCAAGAGGCTTGAACGGAACGTCAGCGAAAGCGTGCTGAACACCGGCATAGGTTACGTAACCCTCGTGGGTGTTTAGACCGAGGGCTAGCGAAGCGTCTGCTTGCAGCGCACCCTTCCACCCCTTCTCGGCCAATGCGATCACGTATGGCAAGGTTGCGTTGGTCAGCGCACGGGTCGAGGTTGCTGGCACGGCTCCCGGCATGTTAGCGACACAGTAGTACGTGCTGTTGTGCACCTTGAAGGTCGGGTTGTCGTGGGTGGTCGGCTTCGAGTTCTCGAAGCAGCCGCCCTGATCAATGGCAATGTCAACCAACACCGAACCCGGCTTCATCTTGGCGACCATCGCGTCGGTAACGAGTTTTGGAGCTTTTTCACCTGGGATGAGCACCGAACCGATGACGAGGTCGGCATCCTTGAGCTGTTCAGCGATCTCGTATGCGGTCGAGACGCGAGTCT
>JAHEGG010000013.1 GCA_024639845.1 Microbacteriaceae bacterium | reverse complement strand
AAAAGCCTTGCGGCCTCGATGCGGGTTTCAGTTTTGTAGCTTGTACGTCCGACCATCGAACTGAACCCTTCCCGTTAGGACTCTTATTTATGAGTCCAACTTTCGGGGTTCAGTTCAATTGGTCGGGGTTTTCGCTTATCCGCGAGATTTGCGGCTGGAGAGCCAGTTGATAAATACTGCCAACCAGACCAGGACTGCCAGCTGAATAATGATGAAACCAAACAGGATTGCTTCGCCAACATATGGACCCTGCCCGCCAAAGAAAGACACTGAGCCTAATCCATAGCACCACAAAACAGCCGCGATCAAAGTCATGATGATCGCTATTTTCTTTAGTCTGATCAAAGTTGCGCCTCCACCCCAGATGCGATTTCGATAATTCTATTGAGCATCTCACGCGAGGTCGAGTTCTCGCCCAAGCGATTCGGCTTGCCATGTTCGCCGTGGTAGTCACTCGAACCGGTGACGATTAGGTCGTGCTTCGCAGCCAAGCCCAGCAACCACTCCCGAGCTACCTGAGGCACCTCACGGTGATAAACCTCGAACCCGGCTAGTCCGCCGGCAATCAGTTTTTCAAAGTGCTCCTGAGGCAAGTCGCCACGGTCGAGATTGTCCGGGGCACCGCCGAGCGGGTGCGCGATTACCGGAACTCCTCCGGCCTCGCGAATCAGGGTTATGGCGTCGAAGACATCCGTGGTTTCGGTTGGAATGTAATAACCGCCGTGCTTCGAAAGAATCGATTCGAAGGCCTCACTGCGATGTGAAACCACGCCGAGCTTAACGAGTGCATCGGCGAGCGCTGGGCGGCCAATTGTGGCACCTGGCTCGAGCTGCTCGAGAACCAAATCCCAGGTGATGTCATAGTCGACAGCCATCAAATCGACCATCGCCTTGGCCCTGACCTGACGGGTTGCCACCGAGTCACCGAGAACTCCGGCGAGCGCCACGTGATCCGGGTCAGGAAGGTAGGCGAGCATGTGAACGCTGATGAAGTGCTCACGGCCCTCTCGGCCAACTCTTGCGCGTGTGGTTACTTCGATTCCAGGCACAAAACCAAGACCAAGTCGATTTGCCGCAGCCGCAGCCTCAGCCCAACCGGATGTGGTGTCGTGATCGGTTAGAGCAAGGATGTTTACACCGGCGAGCGCAGCCCGCTCGAACACCTCGGTCGGTGATTCCTTACCGTCGGAGCGAGTCGAATGAGAGTGCAGATCGATAATCATTAATCCCAGATTACCTCTGCAACCTGGCGGCTAACTAAATGGCAGAATGAAAGCATGAGCAATGACGCCCTCAACCCAGAATCAAAGCCAGAGCCACAAACCGACCCTGGCGCCACCCGTTCAAGAACCCCGACTAGCCAAGCGTTCCTTGACTACATGGGCTCCGGTTGGGCGGATAACTCCTCTGGGTCGACGGGCACCGCACCGGTAGCCCGACACGCGTCAGATCGTCGTGCCAAGGTGGCTGCAGCCTTTGCTGGCGAAGTCATTGTGATTGAAGCCGGTGCGGCCAAAACCCGCTCGAACGATACCGAATACCGTTATCGCCCCCACTCTGCATTCGCTCACCTCACCGGCTGGGGTGCACACACAGTTCCAGACTCGATCTTGGTCATCGACGCGCGCGACAGCGAAACCAAGAGCATCCTGTTCTTCCGCGAGACCGCCGGCAAGGGGTCATCCGAGTTCTTTGCAAACTCAGCGATCGGCGAGTTTTGGGTCGGGCAGCGACCATCCCTGATTGAGGTGAGCCACCTACTGGGAATTCAAACGCGTTCGGTGAGCGAATACTCAACTTTTATCGAAGAAGCAGGGGCAAATGTCATAACCCTCGAACACCCTGCGCTCGCCGAATTCGTCAGCGAACTTCGCCTAGTCAAGGATGCGTTCGAGATCGGCGAGATGCGCGAAGCTGTCGCGGCGTCGATCAAGGGATTCGAAGAGGTGGCTGCCAACCTCGGCAATGCGAAGAAGCACCCGCGTGGTGAACGAATCGTCGAAACAGCATTCTTCGCTCAGGCTCGAGCCGAAGGTCACGACCTCGGTTACGAAACTATTGCCGCAGCCGGGCACCACGCCTGCACTCTGCACTGGATAACCAATGATGGGCCGGTTCGCGACGGCGACCTCCTATTGCTTGACGCTGGCGTTGAGATGGAGAGCCTATACACAGCCGACGTCACCAGAACCATTCCGATTAACGGCAAGTTCACTCCCCTGCAACGCGAGATCTATGAAGCGGTGCTCGAGGCCGCCGATGCGGTTTTCGCCATGGCTAAGCCCGGGGTGCTATTCAAAGACATGCACGCCACCGCGATGCGCGTGATTGCCAAAAAGACCCACGGTTGGGGATTCCTACCGGGTTCGGTTGAAGATTCGCTCAACCCAGAAAACCAGCACCACCGACGCTGGATGGTTCACGGCACCGGCCACCACCTCGGTCTTGATGTTCACGACTGCGCGCAAGCTCGTCGAGAAATGTCGATGGACGCCGAATTGAAACCCGGGATGATTTTCACGATCGAACCAGGTCTCTATTTCCACAAGGATGACCTGCTCGTGCCTCAAGAGTTCCGAGGAATCGGAGTGCGCATCGAAGATGACGTCTTGGTGACCGAAAACGGTGTCGAAAACCTAACCGCAGCATTGCCGCGCAAGGTTGACGAACTAGAAGCTTGGCTCGCCGAGCACGCTCGCTAGGTTACGAGCGCCAAACCAGTAGTCGACTCGATGGCTAGTGAGCGTGGTTTGCGTGCTCTTCGATCGCTTTTTCGGCCTGGTCGGCTAGGTTTGCCGGCACCTGCACTTCATACTTGCTGGCAATAACAGCCGATTGACTAATGAAACCGCGCTTGTTACGCGTGATGGCAAAGCGCAACAGGTTGAACAGCATTCCTAGGCCAGCACCAATCAGAACCGAAGAGAATGTTGACCCGGTGGCCGTGGTCGCATCTGCGGTGGCCGCCGACCCGGCGAGCAGACCAAAAAGCAATCCGAGCCACGAACCGGTAACCGCGCCACTTAGAGCGATTCGGCCGTAGGTCATCTTGCCGCGCACGCGCTCAACACTGAGCAAGTCCTTGCCGACGATAGCAACCGCACCAGCCGGAAAACCGTGGTTTATCAGCGTCTCTACAAACGCAACAGCTTCGGTATACTCGGTGAATTTTCCGACCACCTGCCCCTTTGGCAAAGTTGACGGGATTCGGCGCGGTTGTTTTTGGTTAGTGTTCACCAATCCATTCTGGCACGCCCTGCCGCACTCGTCTAAGGTTG
>JAHEGG010000011.1 GCA_024639845.1 Microbacteriaceae bacterium | reverse complement strand
CAACATCTGCCCAGTTGATGATGTTCCAGAATGCCTTCACGTAGTCGCCCTTTACGTTGACATAGTCAAGGTAGAAAGCGTGCTCCCACATGTCAAGCATCAGAAGCGGAACGCTGCCGGCCACTACGTTGCCCTGCTGGTCATAAAGCTGCTCGATGATCAAGCGCTTGCCCAAAGAATCCCAAGCCAAGAAGCTCCAACCTGAGCCCTGGATGCCCATGGCGCTGGCGTTGAAGTGAGCCTGGAAAGCCTCGAATGAACCGAAGAACTCGTTAATTGCAGCGGCAAGTTCGCCTGATGGGCGGTCGCTGTTGGCAGGAGCCAAGTTGTTCCAGAAGATTGAGTGGTTGACGTGGCCGCCAAGGTGGAACGCAAGGTCCTTCTGGAGCTTGTTCACCCAGGTGAAGTCGTTCTTAGCGCGAGCCTCTTCGAGTAGGTCAATGGTCGCGTTAGCGCCGGCTACGTACGCTGCGTGGTGCTTCGAGTGGTGCAGCTCCATGATGCGAGCGGAGATGCTTGGCTCTAGTGCCGCGTAGTCGTAGGTGAGTTCTGGAAGTACGTACTTGCTCATTATTAGCTCCTTGTTTGCTGTAACAGTTTTAGTCGGATTTGAGGACGGATTATTCCGTTATTCCTCAAGGTCGTCTGGGATGAAAGCGTCGGTTGGCGGCAGGCCGTTGTCGGCTGCGTGCTTATCGGCCATCGCCAGCAGGCGGCGAATTCGTCCGGCAATCGCATCCTTGGTCATCGGTGGGTCAGAAAGGTGACCAAGTTCGTCGAGGCTAGCCTGCTTGTGCTTCAGTCTAAGTTCGCCGGCATAACGCAGGTGCTCAGGAATGCCAGGGCCCAGCAGCTCTAAAGCGCGTTCGACACGAGCACCAGCGGCCACTGCTGCCTGCGCAGAGCGGCGAAGGTTGGCGTCATCGAAGTTGGCAAGGCGGTTTGCGGTTGCGCGAACCTCGCGGCGCAGTCGCATTTCCTCCCAACGCAAAACCTGAGTGTGAGCACCAATCTGAGTCAGCATGGTCGCAATTGCTTCGCCTTCACGGATGACCACTCGGTAAACGCCGCGAACCTCACGAGCCTTGGCAATGACACCGAGACGACGTGCCACACCGACGAGAGCCATTGCCGCTTCGTTGCCCGGTGCAGTGATTTCGAGAGCAGCCGATCGGCCTGGGTCGGTCAGCGAACCGTGGGCCAAGAATGCTCCGCGCCAAACCGCTTGAGCCTCTTCAATAGAGCCAGAAACCAAGGTTGCCGGCAGACCACGAACTGGGCGACCGCGGCTGTCTAGAAGGCCGGTCTGGCGAGCCAGAACATCGCCCTGCTTCACGACGCGAACTTGATAGCGGCTGGTGCGACGAATTCCACTCGGTGAAATGATTGCGAGGTCGCTTTCGATGCCGAAAAGTTCGGCGAGATCTTTGCGAACTCGACGGGCGAGCTGAGCGGTGTCGAGTTCGACCTCGATCGCGATGCGACCCGAGATTAGATGCAGTCCCCCGGTGAAGCGAAGGATCGTCGACAGTTCGGCAACGCGAACCGAGCTCTTAGTGACCTCGATTCGGGCCAATTCATCTTTTACATCTGCAGTAAGCGCCATCGCCTTACTCCTTGCCTAAATCACGGTGCTTGATACTGACGGCTACGTCAGGCAGTTTTTCCAGCTCAGCTGCGATTCGACGGCTCACTGCCACCGAGCGGTGCTTTCCTCCGGTGCAACCCACTGCGATGGTTGCATAACGCTTGTTTTCGCGCAGGTAGCCGGCTAACACCGGCTTCAGCGCTGCTACATAGTTGGTGATGAATTCCTCGGCACCCTCTTGTTCGAGCACATAGCCGCTAACGGCTGCGTCTTCGCCAGTGAACGGGCGAAGGTCCTCCTGCCAAAACGGGTTTGGCAAGAAACGGGCATCGGCAACCTGGTCGGCATCGGAAGGGAGTCCGTATTTGAAGCCGAAGCTCATAACGGTTACCTGCAGGCGTTGAGCGGTCGCAATCGAGAAGCCATCCGAAATCTTATTTGAAAGTTGGTGGATGTTTAGGTCGCTGGTGTCGATGATGACATCGGCCGATTCTCGCAGGCTAAGCAGCTGATTGCGCTCGGCGCCAATGCCATCAAGAATTGTGCCATTGCCCTGAAGTGGGTGTGGTCGGCGCACCGATTCGAAGCGCTTCACGAGCGCTGGATCCGTGGCTTCTAGGAATAGGACGCGAAGGTTCAGGTCACGATCGCGAATTGCTGTGAGGCTCTGAGAAAGTTCGGCAAAGAATTCACCACCGCGAACATCGATGACAACGGCCAATCGTGGCAACGGAGTTTTCGCTTGGGTGAAAAGGTCGGCAACCGGGCCAAGCATCTGTGGCGGCAGGTTATCCACCACATACCAGCCGAGGTCTTCGAGGGCATTGCCCACGGTGGATCTGCCAGCGCCAGACATGCCGGTGACAATCAGGAGTTCGTGCTTTTTTTCAGTGCTCAAGCGCCGTCCCCTTTCGACATGTTCATCTCGGCGTGTCCCCCTGTTTCTCGGGAGTAACCAAGAGTCTAGTGCCTTGCGACACGCCGATGAAACGGTTTAAGTTTCTAGAGCGTGAACAATCTGTTGAGCCAGGATCGGTCCGATCCCGGCGACCGAGGAAATCTCATCAGCGGTGGCGATTTTGAGGCGCTTGGCCGAGCCGAAATGTTTCAAAAGTGCGTTGACTCGCTTTTCACCGAGCCCTTGAATCTCGCTCAGAGTGCTGGCAATGCTGGATGAACGTTTTTGGCGCTGATAGGTAATGGCAAAGCGGTGCGCTTCATCGCGAATTCTCTGCAGAAGAAAGAGTTCGTCGGTGGCTCGCGGCAGGATGATTGGGAACTCATCCCCTGGCACCCAAACCTCCTCGAGGCGCTTTGCGAGTCCGACTACGTGCAGCCCTTCGACTCCAGAATCTTTGATTGCTCTGGCAGCTGCATTTACCTGTGGTAAACCACCGTCGACAATTAGCAGAGATGGTCGATAGGCGAATTTTGAGCTCGACTCCACCTCATCCGTGGTTGGTTCTTTGAGATATTTTAATCGGCGACTGAGCACCTGATAGATCGAATCGGTGTCATCGGTGGTCTCTTCGATGCTGAAGCGGCGGTAGTGGTCTTTCTTCGGCAGACCGTCTTCGAACACGACCATCGAAGCAACCACGCCGGTGCCACCCAGGTGTGAGACGTCGAAACATTCGATGCGAAGCGGTGCCTCTTTCAAACCGAGTGCTCGTTGGATGCCGGCAAGGGCATCAGCACGGGCGGTGAAGTCGGCACTTCGACGAGTCTTGTAAAGCATCAGTGCGTGCTTGGCGTTGGTTAGCGCTGTGGCCGCCAGGGCTGCCTTGTCACCGCGCTGAGCGACTCTTAGGTCAACTTTTGAACCTCGAAGATC
>JAHEGG010000001.1:271347-283349 GCA_024639845.1 Microbacteriaceae bacterium | reverse complement strand
TCTGACGGTTGGTCACATAAGCAGGGGTAAGTGCCTGGATGCCGTATTCACCAAAGCTGACCTTGGTGCCACCGGTGGCTGCGCCCGAACGCTTCGGGTGGTGCTGCTTGCGGTGCTTTACTCGACGTGGAATCAGCATGGGTTAGTTCTCCGATCCTGCGGTCTCGGCTGCAGCGGCAGGAGCCTCGGCAGCGGCTTGAGCGGCGGCAACTGCTGCAGGAGCAGGAGCGCCAGCCGGACGACGTGGGCCACGAGGACCACCCTTGGCAGCAGCCTGCTGGGTAGCAAGCTCGCGGTTGGTTACGTCACCCTTGTAGATCCAAACCTTGACACCGATGCGACCAAAGACGGTCTTGGCCTCGTAGAAGCCGTAGTCGATGTTGGCACGGAGGGTGTGCAGTGGAACACGGCCTTCGCGGTAGAACTCGGTGCGGCTCATTTCTGCACCGCCTAGACGACCGGAGGTCTGAACACGGATGCCCTTGGCACCGTTGCGCAGTGCGCCCTGCATGCCCTTACGCATTGCGCGGCGGAAAGCCACACGTGCGTTGAGCTGCTCGGCGATACCCTGAGCGACCAGCTGTGCATCCATGTCTGGGTTCTTAACTTCAAGGATGTTCAACTGAATCTGCTTGCCAGTGAGCTTCTCGAGGTCGGCACGAATAACTTCGGCCTGCTCGCCACGACGACCAATAACCAGACCCGGACGGGCGGCGTGGATGTCGACGCGAACGCGGTCACGAGTGCGCTCGATCTCAACGCGCGAAACACCGGCACGGTCGAGGCGCTTGGTGAGCAGCTCGCGAACGCGGATGTCTTCGGCTACGTAGTCGCTGTAACGCTGACCCTTCTTAGTGGAGTCAGTGAACCAGCGCGAACGGTGGTCGGTGGTGATTCCGAGTCGGAAACCGTAAGGGTTGACTTTTTGACCCATTACTTGGTCCTCGCCTTCTGGGCGCCTGCCTTGGCGGCAAGTTCATCTGGGGTGGAAACCACAATGGTGATGTGGCTGGTGCGCTTCAGGATGCGGAATGCACGTCCCTGGGCGCGTGGCATGAAGCGCTTGAGCGTGGTGCCCTCGTCAACGAATGCCGAAGAGACGATCAGGTCGTCTTCGTCGAACAGCACGTTGGCGGCGTCGGCCTTGACCTTTGCGTTCGCGATTGCAGCGTGAACCAACTTGTAGATTGGCTCGCTGGCAGCCTGCGGTGCAAACTTCAGGATGGCTAGCGCCTCGGTGGCCTGCTTGCCGCGGATCAGGTTGACCACGCGACGGGCCTTCATTGGGGTGACGCGGATGTGCTTAACTTTCGCTACAGCTTCCATTACTTGCGACGTCCCTTCTTGTCGTCCTTCACGTGTCCACGGAAGGTGCGGGTGGGTGCGAACTCGCCAAGCTTGTGACCAACCATGGTCTCGGTGACGAATACTGGCACGTGCTTGCGACCGTCGTGAACCGCGATGGTGTGGCCCAGCATGGCTGGAACGATCATCGAACGGCGCGACCAGGTCTTGATCACGTTCTTGGTGTTGGCCTCGTTCTGCTTGACAACCTTCTGGAACAGGTGGTCGTCAACGAATGGACCCTTTTTTAGACTGCGTGGCATATTTTCAGGCTCCTACTAACGCTGCTTGCCGGATGGACGACGACGAACGATCATCTTGTCGCTTGGCAGGTTTGGCTTACGAGTGCGACCTTCAGCCTGACCCCAAGGGGTTACAGGGTGACGTCCACCCGAGGTCTTACCCTCACCACCACCGTGTGGGTGGTCGACTGGGTTCATGGCGACACCACGAACGGTTGGGCGAACGCCCTTCCAACGCAGGCGTCCGGCCTTACCCCAATTGATGTTCGACTGTTCGGCATTGCCGACTTCGCCGATGGTTGCGCGGCAGCGGGCATCCACATTGCGGATTTCGCCCGATGGCAAACGCAGCTGGGCGTAGTCGCCATCCTTGGCTACCAAACGGATCGAAGCACCTGCTGAACGGCCGAGCTTTGCGCCGCCGCCTGGCTTGAGTTCGATCGCGTGAATCACGGTACCCACTGGGATGTTCTTGAGCGGCAGGTTGTTGCCTGGCTTGATGTCAGCCGAAGGACCTTGCTCGATGCGGTCGCCCTGCTTTAGCTTGTTCGGGGCGATGATGTAACGCTTGGTGCCGTCAATGTAGTGCAGCAGAGCGATACGAGCGGTACGGTTCGGGTCGTACTCGATGTGTGCCACGGTGGCTGGAACGCCATCCTTGTCGTGACGACGGAAGTCGATAACACGGTACTGGCGCTTGTGTCCTCCACCGATGTGGCGGGTGGTCACGCGGCCAGCCGAGTTACGGCCACCGGTCTTTGGCAGTGGACGGAGCAGCGACTTCTCCGGGGTCGAGCGAGTGATCTCGGCAAAGTCCGAGACCGACGCGCCACGACGACCTGGGGTCGTGGGCTTGTACTTGCGAATAGCCATTTTCTTGCTTTCTCTACTTCCGCTTAGCCGACGTTGGTGAAGATGTCGATTGAACCGGACTTAAGGGTGACGATGGCGCGCTTGGTGTCCTTGCGCTTTCCAAAGCCGATGCGAGTGCGCTTGACCTTGCCAACACGGTTTAGGGTGTTGACCGATGCAACCTTCACCTTGAAGATTGCCTCGATGGCCTGCTTGATCTCGGTCTTGTTCGAGCGTGGGTCGACCTCGAAGGTGTACTTGCCTTCGTCGATCAAGCTGTAGCTCTTCTCAGAGACGATTGGTTTGATGATTACGTCGTGTGGGTTCTTGTTGATGGCGCTCATCTTTATGCCTCCTCTGCGGCTTCACCCGAGGTGGCGACGGCCTTAGCCGATGCTCCCCTGGCTGGACCAGCGATGTATGCGTCAAGAGCCGACTTGGTGAAAACCAGGTCGTCGCTCAACAGGATGTCGTAGGCGTTGAGCTGGTCAACCGGAAGAACGTGAACGCTCTGCAGGTTGCGAAGGCTCTTGTAGCTGGTGTCATCCGAGCGGTCTAGAACAACGAGGACGTTGCGCTGCTGGGTTAGCTGAGCAAGGATGCTCGCGGCAGCCTTCGTCGAAGGAACCGAACCGATTGCGAACTCGTTGATGACGTGTAGACGTCCGTTGCGAGCGCGGTCGGATAGAGCTCCCTTGATTGCGGCAGCGATCATCTTCTTAGGGGTGCGCTGTGAGTAGTCGCGTGGCTTGACGGCGTGAACCATGCCACCGCCGCGCATCTGTGGAGCACGGATCGAACCCTGACGAGCACGACCGGTTCCCTTCTGCTTGAAAGGCTTGCGACCGGCACCGCTGACCTCACCGCGAGTCTTTGCAGACTGGGTGCCCTGGCGAGCTGCGGCCTGCTGGGCCACAACAACCTGGTGCATCAGTGGAACGTTTGCCTGAACATCGAACAGGTCTGCTGGAAGGTCGACCGAGCCGGCCTTCTTGCCCTGAACGTCTAGAACGTCAACCTTGGTGGTTTCTGCCATTTGGGTTACGCTCCCTTCACTGCGTTACGGACGAATACCAACTGGCCCTTAGGACCAGGGATTGCACCCTTGATGATTAGCAGACCCTTTTCGGCGTCTACAGCGTGCAGAACGAGGTTCAGAGTGGTGACGCGGTCTCCACCCATACGACCTGCCATGCGCTTGCCCTTGAACACGCGGCCCGGGGTCGAGGACATACCGATCGAACCTGGCTTGCGGTGGTTGCGGTGAGCACCGTGCGAAGCGGATACACCGGCAAAGCCGTGGCGCTTCATGTGACCGGCGAAGCCCTTACCCTTCGAGGTGCCGACTACGTCGACCTTCGAACCGACCTCGAGAACCTCAACACCGAGCTCCTGACCAACTTCATAAGAAGCGGCGTCGGCGGTGCGGATTTCGGCGAGGAAACGGCGTGGGTTAACTCCAGCCTTTGCGAAGTGACCGCCTTCTGGCTTATTCACCTTGCGTGGGTCGATTGCACCGTATGCAACCTGGATGGCTGCGTAGCCATCGGTTTCTGCGTTCTTGATCTGGGTCACGACGTTTGAGCCGGCCTCGACCACGGTCACCGGAATGAGACGGTTGTTCTCATCCCAGACCTGGGTCATGCCGAGCTTCTTGCCCAGCAGTCCCTTGACTGTCTTGTTTTCGGTAGCCATGAGGTTCCTTAGAGCTTGATCTCGATGTTGACGTCAGCAGGCAGATCGAGACGCATCAACGAATCCACGGCCTTTGGGGTCGGGTCGATGATGTCGATTACACGCTTGTGGGTGCGCATCTCGAAGTGCTCGCGGCTGTCCTTGTACTTGTGAGGAGAGCGGATCACGGCGATCACGTTCTTCTCGGTTGGCAGAGGCACTGGGCCTACTACGGTTGCGCCGGCGCGGGTGACCGTGTCAACGATCTTGCGTGCGGACGAGTCGATGACCTCGTGGTCGTACGACTTAAGTCGAATGCGGATCTTCTGTGCCGCCATGCTGACTCACTCTCGTTCACGCCTCTGGCATTCGCCTCGGGCACGTTTAGTAGCACTACTTCTGTTGCACCACTGTTTATCTGTCAAAACCCATTGCTGGGGGTACTGCCTCTCCGACCCACGCTGTCGGGCGTGTCGCATGAAAAACACGCTAAACGCCAAAAACCTGGTCGAATAAATTTCTGTTCGCGCTCCGGCCGGACCAGCTGTGCTGTTCACTGCGCCAAGAGTGGTTCGTGCCAGATAGCGCGACGTCTCAAGAACTTGTCTAGTCTACGGGGGTTAGCGGTGCGAATGCAAATTGTTTTTGAACCCGAAACCTCGGATGCTCCGAAAGCGACTTGTCCCCCGAACTGGTGACGCTCGGCGGCTCGCGTGCATTGACACCGTCTGACTAAAGTCGAACCGAAAGGTGGTCAATCATGTCAGATCAAAAAGACCCGTTCTCGTTCTTCAAAAACCCCTTCAACATCGTCCCTGCCGATAAATCCGGTTGTGGCGTGCCACTGCTCACGGTTGCGATCGCACTCGCGTCGGCAGCATCCGCGTTTCGACTGCTCGGCTAAGCACGGGGTTTAGGCTGGTGGCATGATTCAAGAAGTCGTCCCAGTCGTTCCCGTTTCAAAGATTTCCGTAGCCGCCGAAACCCTGGGCCGCGTCGGTTTCGCGCTGGCTTGGCAGCACAATCCCGGCCAAGACCTGATGTATGCCGAGTTTCAACACCCCGACGGCATCGCGGTTCACGCGAGCGAATCACGTGGTGATGGCATCGGCCCGGTCGTGGTCTATTTCAGGGTTTCTAACGTGGATGAGCTTGCAGCTCAAGCCGGCACAACAGCCGAAGATCAGAGCTGGCACATGCGCGAGTTCTGGTTGCGCGATGCCGATGGAAACTCCTACCGATTCGGTCAGCCGATCGAAGGATAAGAAACCTCTTCCCCATACCTCACTGGCCTGGTGCCTATTCAACGTTTCCAGCCACCTGGCGCGCAGGCGGACAAAAAGTTAAGCGAAAAACCCCCGAGCCTTTCGGCCCGAGGGTTTTTTCGTTTTTAGAAACTACTACTTGGTGATCTTGGTAACGGTACCGGCACCAACGGTGCGGCCACCTTCACGGATCGCGAAGCGCAGACCTTCTTCCATAGCGATCGGCTGGATCAGATCGACCGACATCTCGGTGGTGTCACCTGGCATAACCATTTCGGTTCCTGCTGGAAGGGTGATAACACCGGTCACGTCAGTGGTACGGAAGTAGAACTGTGGACGGTAGTTTGCGTAGAACGGGTTGTGACGGCCACCCTCATCCTTCGAAAGGATGTAGACGTTGGCGTCAAAGCCGGTGTGAGGGGTGATCGAGCCTGGCTTAACAACAACCTGGCCACGCTCAACGTCTTCACGCTTGGTTCCACGAAGAAGCAGACCGACGTTCTCGCCAGCTTCTGCGTAGTCGAGGAGCTTGCGGAACATTTCGATACCGGTAACGGTGGTCTTCTGCTTGTCGCGGATTCCGACGATTTCAACTTCGTCGTTCACCTTGATCTGGCCACGCTCGATCTTGCCGGTGATAACGGTTCCACGACCAGTGATGGTGAAAACGTCTTCAACAGGCATAAGGAATGGCTTGTCGAGGTCACGAACAGGCTCTGGAACGTTGGTGTCAACGGCATCCATGAGGTCTAGAACGCTCTGGCCCCACTTGGCGTCGCCTTCAAGAGCCTTGAGAGCCGAAACCTGGATGACTGGAGCGTCGTCGCCTGGGAACTCGTACTGGTTGAGAAGGTCGCGGACCTCAACCTCAACAAGCTCGAGGATCTCGGCGTCGTCAACCATGTCGCTCTTGTTCAGAGCAACAACGATGTAAGGAACACCAACCTGGCGAGCAAGAAGCACGTGCTCCTTGGTCTGTGGCATAGGACCGTCGGTTGCAGCTACAACGAGGATGGCACCATCCATCTGTGCAGCACCGGTGATCATGTTCTTGATGTAGTCAGCGTGGCCTGGAGCGTCTACGTGTGCGTAGTGGCGCTTCTCGGTCTGGTACTCAACGTGCGAGATGTTGATGGTAATACCACGCTGCTTCTCCTCAGGGGAGTTGTCAATCTGGTCGAACGCGTAGCTTGCGTTCAGGGTTGGGTACTTGTCGTGAAGTACCTTGGTGATGGCCGCAGTCAGAGTCGTCTTACCGTGGTCAACGTGACCGATGGTTCCGATGTTGACGTGCGGCTTGGTGCGCTCGAATTTCGCCTTAGCCATTTGTGGGTCCTCCTCAGGATCCGTAGTAAATCTCCGGGCGTTGTTACGCCCTTTTGATTTGGGGGTTTACAGACTTTCTATTTTAGTCAGAAAAAGCAGGTAGCCGAAACTACTTACTCTCCCTTGTTCTTTTGAACGATTTCGTCAGCGACAGCCTTAGGAACCTCAGCGTAGGTCTCGAAGGTCATCGAGTAGACCGCACGACCCGAAGTCTTCGAGCGCAGGTCACCGACGTAACCGAACATTTCCGACAGTGGAACAAGGGCGCGAACGACCTTGACGCCGGAAGCGTCATCCATTGCCTGAATCTGACCGCGTCGAGAGTTGAGGTCACCGATGACATCACCCATGTATTCCTCAGGGGTGCGCACCTCGACAGCCATCAACGGCTCGAGCAGAGTTGGTTGAGCCAAACGCGATGCCTCTTTGTAGGCGATCGATCCGGCAATCTTGAATGCCATTTCAGACGAGTCAACGTCGTGGTAGGCGCCATCAAGCAGCGTGGCCTTAACACCGACCACTGGATAACCGGCGAGGGTTCCGACCAGCATGGCGTCTTGGATACCAGCGTCAACCGATGGGATGTACTCGCGAGGAACGCGACCACCGGTGACGGCGTTGACGAACTCGTAGGACTTCTCTTCAGTGACTTCCATTGGTTCGAGCTTGATCTGAATCTTGGCGAACTGACCAGAACCACCGGTCTGCTTCTTGTGGGTGTAGTCGTACTTGTCGACTGGACGCTTGAGAGTCTCGCGGTAGGCAACCTGTGGCTTACCGACGTTTGCCTCAACCTTGAACTCTCGACGCATACGGTCAACAAGGATGTCGAGGTGGAGCTCGCCCATGCCCGAGATAACAGTCTGGCCGGTCTCGTGGTCGTGCTCAACGCGGAAGGTTGGGTCTTCTTCGGCAAGCTTCTGAATGGCGAGACCGAGCTTCTCCTGGTCGCCCTTGGTCTTCGGCTCGATAGCAACCGAGATAACAGGCTTCGGGAAGGTCATCGACTCGAGCACTACGGCCTTGTCGCCATCACAGAGTGTGTCACCGGTGGTGGTGTCTTTGAGGCCGATAACTGCGTAGATGTGACCAGCGGTTGCAAACTCAACAGGGTTTTCCTTGTTGGCGTGCATCTGGAACATCTTTCCGATGCGCTCTTTCTTGCCCTTGGTGGAGTTTACGAGTTGAGCACCCGAATCTGCCTTTCCGGAGTAAACGCGGATGTAGGTCAAACGCCCGAAGAACGGGTGGGTCATAACCTTGAACGCAAGCGCGGCAAATGGTCCGTCAGCTTTTGGTTCGCGAGTGATTTTCTCTTCTTCGTTGTCTGGGTTCGAGCCAATGATGGCTGGAACGTCGAGTGGCGATGGGAGGTAGTCGATAACTGCGTCGAGCATCGGCTGAACACCCTTGTTCTTGAAGGCAGAGCCACAAAGAATTGGGTAGATCTCGCTGTTCACGGTTAGCTTGCGGATCGCGCCCTTGATTTCGGCAACGGTCAGCTCTTCGCCACCGAAGTACTTCTCCATGAGAACTTCGTCGGTTTCAGCAACGGTCTCGAGAAGGATGGTGCGGTAGTGGTCGGCCTTCTCTTGAAGGTCGGCTGGGATTGGTTCGATTTCGTACTTCGAGCCCATCTCAACGTCACCGCGCCAGGTCTTGGCGTGCATTTCAACGATGTCGACAACGCCTTCGAAGGTGCTTTCAGCGCCGATTGGAATCTGGATTACGAGAGGCTTTGCGCCGAGGCGGCTAATGATGGTGTCTACGGTGAAGTAGAAGTCAGCGCCCAGCTTGTCCATCTTGTTGACGAAACAGATGCGAGGCACGTCATACTTGTCGGCCTGACGCCAAACCGTCTCGGACTGTGGCTCAACACCTTCTTTGCCGTCGAAGACAGCAACTGCACCGTCGAGAACACGCAGTGAACGCTCAACCTCAACGGTGAAGTCCACGTGACCCGGGGTGTCGATGATGTTGATCTGGTTCTTGTTCCAGAAACAGGTGGTCGCAGCCGAGGTAATGGTGATACCGCGCTCCTGCTCCTGCTCCATCCAGTCCATGGTGGCTGCACCATCGTGCACCTCACCGATCTTGTGGGTGATACCGGTGTAGAACAGGATTCGCTCGGTAGTTGTGGTCTTTCCGGCGTCAATGTGCGCCATGATTCCAATGTTGCGAACCTTATTCAGGTCGGTGAGCACGTCTTGTGCCACGGTTGCCTCCGAAGTTGTTTGGGTTGATCAGTTCTAAATAAGACATCCGCCCACCATCCGAGTCTTTTGACCCGAGCGATAGACGGATGTTTGGTCTTACCAGCGGTAGTGTGCGAAAGCCTTGTTCGACTCGGCCATCTTGTGGGTGTCTTCGCGACGCTTCACAGCAGCGCCAAGACCGTTAGATGCGTCGAGGATCTCGTTCATCAGACGCTCGGTCATGGTCTTCTCGCGGCGAGCCTTCGAGTAGGAGACCAACCAGCGCATGGCCAGGGTGTTGGCACGGTGTGCCTTGACCTCGACTGGAACCTGGTAGGTCGAACCACCGACGCGGCGCGAACGCACCTCAACGGTTGGACGGACGTTGTCGAGAGCCTTCTTGAGCAGCGCGACTGGGTCTCCGCCGGTCTTGGTCTTGGCACCCTCGAGGGCGCCATAGACGATCGACTCAGCGATGGACTTCTTGCCATCGAGCAGGATCTTGTTGACCAGCTGCGAAACTACTGGCGAACCGTAGACCGGATCGGCAACTACTGGCTTCTTGGTTACTGGGCCTTTACGAGGCATTACTTACCCTTCTTTGCACCGTAGCGGCTGCGGGCCTGCTTGCGGTTCTTTACTGCCTGGGTGTCTAGAGCACCGCGGACGATCTTGTAGCGAACACCTGGAAGGTCTTTAACACGACCACCACGAACGAGCACCATCGAGTGCTCCTGAAGGTTGTGGCCTTCGCCCGGGATGTAGGCGGTTACTTCGATTCCGTTGCTGAGCTTGACACGGGCCACCTTGCGAAGAGCCGAGTTCGGCTTCTTAGGGGTGGTGGTGTACACACGGGTACAGACACCGCGGCGCTGAGGGCTGGCCTTAAGCGCAGGGGTCTTGGTCTTCGAGACCTTGGCCGTGCGTCCCTTTCGGACCAACTGCGAGATTGTTGGCACTACTTCTCCTTGTTAGGTTCCGAGCGCTTTGCTCGGATGTTGCTTTCAGTTTTTTCGAAGACACGCCTAAACGGTTGGCGCTTCAAAAAGTTTGCTTGGCCCAACCGGAGTCTTCGCGGTTTTTTGGGCGGAGCGCATGCTCAGCACGCGCTCTCCCAAGGTTACCCGAAGACTTGCCGGTGGGTCAAATGCTTTTTCGGACTACTTCTCTTCGCCGGTGGCGAGATCGGAGTAATCGTCGAGTCCAGCGAAGGTCAGGCTGGTGGCGTCAAAGTCACCAGTGAACGATTCGCTAGCGGCAGGAGCATCCCAGATGCGGTTTGGATAGCGCTCAGCCTTCGCTTCTTCGGTGGCGTCCACCGAGATGTTGCGATACTGAGGCAAGCCGGTTCCGGCTGGGATGAGCTTACCGATGATCACGTTCTCCTTGAGTCCAACCAGTGGGTCAATGCGACGGTCCAGGGCCGCCTGAGTGAGAACGCGAGTGGTTTCCTGGAACGATGCAGCCGACAGCCATGACTGAGCAGCCAGCGAAGCACGGGTCATACCCATGACTTCTTGACGAGCCGAGGCAGGCTTCTTGCCAATCTTGACCGCGTCGCGGTTGATCTTCGTGAATCGGTTGCGGTCGATGATTTCACCAGGCAGCATCTCGGTGTCGCCACTGTCGATAACAGTGACCTTTCCGAGCATCTGGCGAACGATAACCTCGAGGTGCTTCTCGTGCAGAGGCACACCCTGAGAACCGTAGATCGCCTGAACACCGCGGATGATTTCGGCCGCAGCTTCGCGCGCACCCTTGACCATCAGCACCTCGTGAGGAATTGGGGTTCCGTCGACCAGGTAGTCGCCAGCCTTGACCTCTTCGCCCTTTTCAACCAGAAGGTCATCCTTGTTGGTGACCGAGGTGATTGGGGTGTAAGGCGACAGCTTCTTGAAGGTCTTCGAAGTGGTTCGCGAGAACGAGTACTGGATAGCCAGCTCTTCTGCTTCCTTCTCGGCCTTCTCACCGTTCGGACGAACGTAGACGTCGTACTTCTTGGCTCCGGTTGCGGTAGCAACCTCGACGATGTCGACGGTGCCTGGCCAGAACGCCATAACGGCGACCTTGCCCTGCTGACGCCAACCGACACGAGCTTCGAGCAAGTCGGTAACACCGTTCAGGCCCTGAGTGATGTCATACGAGATCAGACGCTCAACACGAACCTTCTGACCACCGATCGACTTCAGAATCGTCTGCTTCTTAGCGCTCGATGCAGCACCACCGGTGTGGAAGGTACGCATTGTCAGCTGGGTTCCCGGCTCACCAATCGACTGCGCCGCGATGATACCAATTGCCTCACCGAGTTCAACAGGCTCGTTGGTTGCGAGCGAGGTTCCGTAGCAGAGTGCACAGACACCGGTCTCGGCCTCACAGGTGAGAACAGAGCGGATGGTGACGGTCTCAAGACCTGCTGCGCGCATCCGGTCGACCAGTGCGTTGTTTACCTGAGAACCAGCCTTGATGGTTTCACCAGCAACCTTGACATCTTCGGCAAGAGTACGAGCGATGATCGAAAGTTCGACCTGGTCGTCGTCTAGCAGATCCTTGTCAAGACCCTTGGTGGTGCCACAGTCGGCAGCGCGGATGATGACATCCTGTGCGACGTCGACGAGACGGCGGGTGAGGTAACCAGCGGCAGCGGTCTTCATCGCGGTGTCGGCGTTACCCTTTCGGGCACCCGTCGCGTTGATGAAGTATTCGTTAGCGGTTAGACCAATTAGGTAGTTACCCTTGACCGGCATCGGAGCGAAGTCACCAGACGAGGTGGTCACCGGACCACGCATACCGATGATCGAACGAATCTGCAGCCAGTTACCGCGGGCACCCGAGGTGACCATGGTGTTGATTGCGTTGTCGGCAGGGATGCTCTCTTTGAGCAGCTTCTCGATTTCGCTGGTTCTCTTGAACCAGAGAGCACCGAGCTCGTCACGACGTTCGAGGTCGCTCTTGAGACCGTTGTCGAAGGCTTCCTGAATCTTGGTGTGCTCTTTTTCGGCCTCGATGATCATCTTCGAGCGCTCTTTGTCGAACTTGCCCGAAACATCGAAGTTAGCGTCAGCGATCGACATCGATACACCCGAACGAGTTGCCCAGTAGAAACC
>JAHEGG010000001.1:0-271247 GCA_024639845.1 Microbacteriaceae bacterium | reverse complement strand
TGTGCTCTTTTTCGGCCTCGATGATCATCTTCGAGCGCTCTTTGTCGAACTTGCCCGAAACATCGAAGTTAGCGTCAGCGATCGACATCGATACACCCGAACGAGTTGCCCAGTAGAAACCAGCATCCTTGATGCGGTCAAGAGATTGAGCCACTTCGGTGCGCGAGAAGGTGTCGACGAGTTCGGTCACGATGCGCCCGATCTGCTTCTTGCCAATCTGATCTTCGATGTAGCGGTACTCGGCAGGCAGCGCCTCGTTGAAAAGTGCTCGACCGAGAGTGGTCTCGCGTAGTTCACCGTTGACGCGGATGCGGGCCTTGGCTTGGATGTCGAGTGCGTGCACGTCGAACGCCATCTGAGCTTCAGCGATCGAACCGAACGCCTTGCCTTCGCCGACTGCGCCTTCTTTGACCGTGGTCATGAAGTACAGACCGATGATCATGTCTTGGGTTGGGGTAGCAACCGGACGACCATCGGATGGCTTGAGGATGTTGTTCGATGCGAGCATCAGCACGCGGGCCTCGGCCTGAGCCTCGACCGAAAGCGGAAGGTGAACGGCCATCTGGTCACCGTCGAAGTCAGCGTTGAACGCGGTACATACGAGCGGGTGAAGCTGGATTGCCTTGCCTTCAACAAGCTGTGGTTCGAAGGCCTGGATGCCGAGACGGTGCAGGGTTGGTGCACGGTTTAGCAGCACCGGACGCTCGCGGATGACCTCTTCGAGGACACCCCAAACCTGCGGACGGCTGCGCTCGACCATACGCTTCGCGCTCTTGATGTTCTGAGCGAGGCCCAGGTCAACGAGGCGCTTCATCACGAATGGCTTGAAGAGCTCGAGAGCCATAAGCTTCGGCAGACCACACTGGTGCAGCTTGAGCTGAGGACCGACAACGATGACCGAACGGCCAGAGTAGTCAACGCGCTTTCCGAGCAGGTTCTGACGGAAACGTCCCTGCTTGCCCTTGAGCAGATCGCTAAGCGACTTGAGGGCGCGGTTACCGGTGCCGGTTACGGCACGGCCACGACGACCATTGTCGAACAGAGCGTCAACTGCTTCTTGGAGCATGCGCTTTTCGTTGTTGAGAATGGTCTTTGGAACCTGTCCCAGTTCAACGAATCGCTTTAGACGGTTGTTGCGGTTGATCACACGACGGTAGAGGTCGTTGAGGTCGGAGGTAGCGAAACGGCCACCGTCGAGCTGAACCATTGGGCGGATTTCTGGCGGAAGAACCGGCAGAACATCCAGAACCATGCTGGTTGGCGGGGTGCTCGACTGGATGAACGAGTTGACGACCTTGAGGCGCTTGATGGCCTGGGTCTGCTTCGAACCCTTGCTGGTTGCGATCTGCTCGCGCAGCTCGGCGGCACAGGCATCCAAGTCGAATGCGGCTAGAACCTGCTGAACTGCTTCGGCACCGATCGAGGTCTCGAAGTAGTCACCGAAGTAGTAGTCGAAGGTGTCGAAAATCGCGTCGTTCTGAAGCAGGTCGCCCTGCTTTGCGGTCAGGTAGATGCGCCAAGCCTGCTGTTCCTTTTGCAGGGACGAGGTGCGCTCAAACTTTCCGTATTCGCGAACGACCTTCTCGGTCTTCTTCTTGAACTCGTTCTTGAGCTTTTCGATCGCCTTCATGGTGGCAGCATCGCGCTGAACCGTTACGGCGGTTTCGTCGTTCTCTTCTGCTTCGGCTGCAGCAGCCTTGGCTGCCTTTGCCTCTGCACGCGAAGGGTTCTTGATTTCGGCGGCAACGAGCTGCTCGATCGACTTGGCGAACTGAGCGTCTACCCAAACCGGAGCTTCCCAGATGTTGGCAGCTGGCTCGAGTGCAAGACCGTGCTCGACCAGAGCGTCGAACTCTTCTTCGGCGAGTTCGAGCATCTCGGCCTGACGCTGGTTCAGGATCGTGCGAACACGCGAGATGTAGTCTTCCTTGATCAGGCCGGCGTCGAGAGTGCGGTCTTCTTCGTTGATCTTCATCACGCGGTAAGCGGCGAAGTAGATGATCTTCTCAAGGTCTTTCGGAGCCATGTTGAGCAGGTAGCCCAGACGGCTCGGAACACCCTTGAAGTACCAGATGTGGGTTACTGGCGCGGCAAGTTCGATGTGGCCCATGCGCTCACGACGAACCGACGACTTGGTAACTTCAACACCACAGCGCTCACAAACGATGCCCTTGTATCGAACACGCTTGTACTTGCCACAGGCACACTCCCAGTCCTTGGTAGGACCGAAGATCTTCTCGCAGAACAGGCCATCTTTTTCTGGCTTGAGCGTGCGGTAGTTGATGGTCTCTGGCTTCTTTACTTCACCGTTTGACCATGAGCGGATGTCATCCGAGGTGGCTAGGCCGATTCTCAGGCCTTCGAAGGATTCAACTTCCATTTTTTGCTTTCCTCTTAACTAACTCTTAGAAACCGGTGTACTCGGTGTCGGCCGACAGGGATTCGTTCTTAGACAGGTTGATGCCGAGCTCTTCAGAAGCGCGGTCCGCATCGGTCCACTCCTCTTCCTTGAGCGTCACAACGTCACCCTTGCCGTTGAGAACCTCAACGTTGAGTGCGAGCGACTGCATTTCTTTAGCCAAAACGCGGAACGACTCTGGAATACCAGGAGCCTGGATGTTTTCGCCCTTGACGATTGCCTCGTAGGTGCGAATACGACCCTGGATGTCGTCAGACTTGATGGTGAGCAACTCTTGGAGAGTGTGCGCTGCACCATAAGCCTGCAGTGCCCAAACTTCCATTTCACCGAAGCGCTGACCACCGAACTGAGCCTTACCACCGAGCGGCTGCTGGGTGATCATGCTGTAAGGACCGGTCGAACGCGCGTGGATCTTGTCGTCAACCAAGTGGTGCAGCTTGAGAACATACATGTAACCAACCGAGATTGGGGCTGGGAACGGTTCGCCCGAACGGCCATCGAACAGACGTGCCTTTCCGGTTCCGTCGATGCGCTTGCGCTTGTTCTCCTTCTCCCATTCGTTTGGAACGGTCGATTCGAGCAGGTGCACGATTTCATCCTTGGATGCGCCATCGAAGATCGGCGTTGCAACCTTGGTGCCCGCGGCGCCTTCGCGCATCGAAGCAGCTAGGTCGGCAGCCCACTTGGCGGCGTCTGGAACCTTCCAACCCTGCGATGCGATCCATCCGAGGTGGGTTTCGAGAATCTGACCGAAGTTCATACGACCAGGAATACCGAGTGGGTTCAGAACAACGTCGACAGGGGTTCCATCTTCGAGGAACGGCATGTCTTCGACAGGCAGAATCTTCGAGATAACACCCTTGTTTCCGTGACGACCAGCAAGCTTGTCACCTTCGGTGATCTTGCGCTTCTGAGCGATGTGAACCACAACGCGCTGGTTGACTCCGGCACCGAGCTCGTCGTCGTTGTCGACGTCGAAGACCTTGACACCGATGACGGTGCCCTGCTCGCCGTGTGGAACCTTGAGCGAGGTGTCGCGAACTTCGCGGCTCTTCTCGTTGAAGATTGCCCGAAGCAAGCGCTCCTCGGCGGTCAGTTCGGTCTCACCCTTTGGAGTGACCTTACCGACGAGGATGTCGCCTGGGCGAACCTCTGCACCGATGCGGATGATGCCGTGCTCGTCGAGCTGAGCCAAGGCTTCGCCCGAAACGTTAGGCAGGTCTGCGGTGATCTCTTCTTTTCCGAGCTTGGTGTCTCGAGCGTCAACCTCATATTCTTCGATGTGAATTGAAGAAAGAGTGTCGTCTTTGACCAGGTTCTGGCTGATGATGATCGCGTCTTCGAAGTTGTGGCCTTCCCATGGCATGAACGCCACGAGTAGGTTCTTTCCGAGGGCGAGTTCACCGTTGTCGGTCGAAGGGCCGTCGGCGAGAACTTCGCCAGCCTCGACACGGCTTCCGGCTTCAACGATTACGCGCTGGTTGATTGCGGTTCCCTGGTTGCTGCGCTCGAACTTGCGCAGGTTGTAGGTGCGGGTGCCACCGGCATCCTGGGCGATCACGATTTGGTCTGCCGAAACTTCTTCGACAACACCAGCGGTCTCGTTGACCACTACCGCGCCGGAGTCGATTGCGGCAACGCGCTCCATACCGGTTCCGACGAGTGGAGCATCCGAGCGAAGCAGTGGAACTGCCTGACGCTGCATGTTTGCACCCATCAGTGCACGCGACGAGTCGTCGTGCTCGAGGAATGGAATCAGCGAGGTGCTGACCGATGCGAGCTGGCGAGGCGAGATGTCGATGTAGTCGACAAGAGTGTTGTCAACCTCAACGACGTCGCCGCGGAAGCGCGCGAAAACCTTCTTGTTTGCGAAGGTCTTGTCGGCATTCAGTGGAACGTCTGCACCACCGATGACCTTGCCGGATTCGGCTGCGGCATCGAGGTATTCGATCTTGCCCGAAACCTTGCCATTGACAACCTTGTTATAAGGGGTCTCGATGAAGCCGAAGGTGTTGATGCGGGCGTATGCGGTTAGCGAACCGATCAGACCGATGTTCGGACCTTCAGGGGTTTCAACCGGACACATGCGGCCGTAGTGCGATGGGTGAACGTCACGAACCTCCATCTGGGCACGCTCACGAGCGATACCGCCAGGGCCGAGGGCCGAAAGGCGACGCTTGTGGGCAAGGCCAGCAAGCGGGTTGTTCTGGTCCATGAACTGCGACAACTGGGATGCTCCGAAGAACTCCTTGATTGCCGACACGACTGGGCGCAGGTTGATCAGAGTCTGCGGGGTGATCGCTTCGATGTCTTGGGTCGACATACGCTCACGAACAACGCGCTCCATACGGCTTAGACCGATACGAACCTGGTTCTGAATCAACTCACCGACCGAGCGGATGCGGCGGTTCGAGAAGTCGTCGATGTCGTCAGACGAGACGGTGATCTTGGCGTTCTTGCCGCCCATCTTGATGTTGAACTCGAGCAACGAGCCGACAGCCACGGATGCGGCGTTCGAAATGCTCTGGTCGAACAGGAGAAGGTATTTGAGGGTTGCCACAATGTCGTTGACGGTCAGCGTGGTGATGTCGCCGGCTTCGTTCAGACCGAGCTTGCGGTTGAGCTTGTGACGACCAACCTTGGCCAAGTTGTAACGCTTGGTTTCGAAGTAGGTTGAACGCAACCAAGCTTCGGCGGTGTCTGGGCCAGCAGCCTCGCCGCGCACCTTGCGGTAGAGCTCACGTAGAGCGTCTTCCTTGGTGACGATCGGGGTTGCGAAAACCTTTGAGCGGTCGTAGGCGAGAGTGTTCTCGACCAGGTCTGCGTCATAGACCCAGTTCGGAGCATCCTTGCCGACTGCGGTTGCGATGTCGGCGAACTCGTCACGAATCTGCTCTTCGGTGAGGCCGAGAGCCTTCAAGAAGATGGTTGCTGAGATCTTGGTCTTGCGGTCGACCTGAACCTGAACGATTGGCTTGCCGAAACGTGCGATTGGCTTGCGATCTTCGCGAACCCATTCGGTCAAGAACTCGAGGTATGAACCACGGCTCGGGATGATCTGAGCCTTGTTGTTGCGAACATCGAGGTTACCGGTGGTGTTGGTGGTTACCGAGAAGTAGACACCTGGCGAACGAACCAGCTGCGAAACAACAACACGCTCGGTGCCGTTGATCACGAAGGTGCCCTTTTCGGTCATGACTGGGAAGTCACCCATGAACACGGTCTGGCTCTTGATTTCACCGGTCAGGTAGTTGGTGAACTCCGCCTTGATGTATAGAGGCTTGGTGTAGCTCTTGCCCTTCTCCTTGCACTGGTCAGGAGTGTAGGTCGGGTCGTAGAGCTCAGGAGCAGCGAACGAGAGGCCCATCTTGGCGTCTTGCGTGCTGTTAGCCGAGTCCTCGATTGGCGAGATCTCTTCGAAGATCTCCTCGAGGCCGGTCTTTGCATCTGGACCAACCAGTTCGCGCCATGCTGGGTTGCCTACGAGCCAGTCAAAGCTCTCGGTTTGTAGGCTCAGCAGGTCAGGAACTGAGATAGGTTCGGTTACTTTGGCGAATGATGGGCGCTGGGCCGATCGGTCATTCTTAATGGATTTTGCGTTTTTCGCAGCCAAGAAGATCCCTCCAAGGGCATTACTCGTAGTGTGAGCGGATGTGAGATCGCGACCCTAAACTTTTGTGACGCCTAAATATGCAGTCACTTGAGCACGCCAACATATGCGCGCAGAAGGTTTGGGAGCAAACCACTATCTTACAACTGCTTTTTAGCGCTTGTAAACCAAAATTTTCAAGAAATTTTTAGCAGCTGGTCAGAGCGGCGTTGATTTGGTCGGCGTAGGCCTCTGCATCATCCACACCAATAATGATGCGATTGAAGTGATGGTCGAAAAGGTTGATCTGCAAAGGTTGCTTTTTGCGGGTCCAATAGACGAAAACGCGGTCGCCGTAGGCGCGATAGGTGCCGGCAACAATCACACCTGGCAGGGCTGTGCCTGGGATGCGCAAGCCGAGTGTTTTCCACCAGCGCGGTTGAAGCGGCTCGGCGCCGATGACCTTGTCGGCCGGCAGCGAGATGCTGCCATGCATCGCCCAGATTTTCTCGGCGGCGGTGAGTTCAACTCGCAGCGCGCGACCGTCGATGTGAATAGTTGGCATGGCACAAGTTTATTTAGGTCAAATGCATTATTGTTTGGCGTATGGGGAACACTTCAGAAAAATCAACCACGAACATCGTTCAGCGCACTTTTCACAGAGCGCTGCTAAGCCAACAGACGGTAGCTCTGAGTAATCTCGAGCGCTTGCGCCGAGTTCACCCCGACAAAACTCCTCAAGAGATGCTCGACTTCGTAAACAAATGGTACGTGGGCGCTGTAGCGGCCTCGGGTGCAGGTGCGGGTGCTGCGGCGGCGGTGCCGAATCTGGTTGGTCAGGGTGTCGCGGCGGCACTCGATTTTGCCGGCTTCCTAGAAGCTTCGGTCTTGTACGTCTACACTGCCGCCGAACTATCCGGAGTGCATCCTGAAGACCTTGAGAGTAAGAGGCTGCTTGTGTCAGCTGTTTTACTCGGGCAATCTGCCACAGGTGTTCTTGAGAAAATCATAGGCAAAGTAGTGCCTCATTGGGGTAGACAATTGGTTGGCCCAAAGGTCTTATCGAGAGAAGTGATCAAGAACATAAACAGGGTCATGGGCCCTCGCTTTATCACGATATACGGAACCAAAACTGGAGTTCTGGTAGCAGGAAAACAGATTCCTTTGATGATCGGGGCCGCCATCGGTGGTGCTGGAAACGCACTTTTTGCAACGGGAATCATCAAGTCGGCAAAGAAAGTCTTTGGCCCGGCTCAGGTGACTTGGCCAGTTATCGAGGTGCCAAAAGTCGTTGCTCGCAAGAAACCTGCGGCTACAGCCAAACAGACCAAGTCTTCCGCCGGAAAATAAAAAGCCCCGAGCGAACTCGAGGTTTTTTAGTGGCGGTGACGGTGGGATTTGAACCCACGGTGGGCTTTCACCCACACAACTTTTCGAGAGTTGCACCTTCGGCCGCTCGGACACGTCACCGTGGAATAGGCTACTACATCGGAGGCACTTGTGAGTAGTGAAGGTTCTGCCAAGGCGATAGCCGCGGCTTTGGGGGCGAACATTGGTATCGCCATCACCAAGTTCATCGCGGCCGCGGTGTCTGGTTCGGCATCTATGTTTGCCGAAGGCATTCACTCGGTTGCCGACTCGGGCAACCAGGTTCTGCTCATCATCGGAGGCAAGCGCGCCAAGCGCGAAGCATCCAAGACTCACCCATTCGGCTATGGCCGCTCACGTTACATCTATGCCTTCATGGTTTCGATTGTGCTTTTCAGCGTCGGTGGCATGTTCTCGATCATCGAGGGCGTGAACAAACTCGCCGAACCTCACGAACTCCACGAGGCCTGGTTGCCGCTGACCGTGCTTGGCGTTTCGATCGCCCTCGAAAGCTTTAGCCTCGCGACCGCTTTAAAAGCCGCCAAGGATGACCGAGGCAACACCGGCTTGGTTGCTTACATTCGGCACGCGAAGTCGCCAGAACTTCCGGTCGTGCTGCTCGAAGACTTGGCCGCGCTGGTCGGTTTGGTGCTGGCCTTCGCCGGCGTAGGGCTCACTGTTCTAACGGGCGACCCGATTTGGGATGCCTACGGAACGCTCGCCATCGGTGGATTGCTGGTGCTTGTGGCGATCATCCTCGGTATTGAAACTTCGAGCCTTCTGGTGGGTGAGGGCGCTAGCCCGGCCGATGACGCAAAAATCGCCGAAGCGCTTGGTGCAAGTAGCGGCGTCGAATCGATCATTCATTACAAGACCCTTTATCTAGGGCCAGAAGAGTTGATGCTGGCGGCGAAGATTGCTGTAGCCCCGACCGCTTCGGGTGAACAGATCGCCAAGATCATCAACGATGCCGAAGCCTCGGTGCGCGCCGCAGTGCCAGCGGCACGAGTGATTTATCTTGAGCCAGACATCCGCTTGGACTCGAAGAACTGAGTTAGCACCGCCGAACATTCGTCCTCAAGCACTCCCCCGATGACCTCGACCGCTGGGCCGAGCCGAGAGTCACGAAGCAGATCATAGCGAGAGCCGGCCGCGCCAACTCGTTCGTCCCAAGCGCCAAAAACCACCCGCGGGATTCGCGCCGCAACAATCGCGCCGGCACACATAACGCAAGGTTCGAGCGACACCACCAGGGTGAGATCTTCTAGCCGCCATGTGTTCGCGCCAGAAACCTCGGCCAATGACGCCGCAGCAGCGCGAACGGCAACGACTTCGGCGTGAGCGGTTGGATCGCCGGTGGCTTCGCGCAGATTGTGACCGCGGGCAACCACGTTGCCTTCGGCGTCGATTAGCACTGCACCGACCGGCACATCGTCAGACTCGGATGCGGCGAGCGCGGCTTCGGCGAGCGCTTCACGCATTGGCGCAAAAAACCTGTCGTTCACGGCATCCTCCTCATATAGATTTAGCCTATGCGAGTCTTTGTTGCCGACCATCCCCTGATCACCCACAAGCTGACCGTGCTTCGCGACAAGAACACCCCGTCGCCAGTGTTCCGACTGCTCGTCGAAGAGCTTGTCACGCTGCTCGCCTATGAAGCCACCAGGGATGTCTCGGTCGAAAAGTTCGGCATCGAAACCCCCGTGACCGCCACCGTCGGCGTCAAGTTGAGCCGCCCACGGCCAATCATCGTTCCGATTCTGCGCGCGGGGCTCGGAATGCTCGAAGGAATCGTCAAGCTTTTGCCAACCGCGGAGGTCGGTTTCTTGGGAATCAAGCGCAACGAGGAAACCCTCGAACCATTCACTTATGCAAACCGCCTGCCCGAAGACCTCTCCGGTCGGCAGGTTTACATCATCGACCCGATGCTTGCCACCGGTGGAACCCTGATCGACTCGATCAACTATGTGTTCGAACGCGGAGCCAAAGACGTGACCTGCATTTGTCTCATTGGCGCTCCCGAGGGTGTTGCCGCGGTGGAAAAGCGTTTCGGTGACCGAGACGTGAAGATCGTGTTGGGTGCCCTTGACTCGCACCTCAACGAAAAGGGCTACATCGTTCCCGGACTCGGCGATGCCGGTGACCGTCTGTTTGGCACCGCCGACTAGGCGCGCATCCCTGCGATTATTTCTTCGAGCCAACCCTCGACGGCGGGCTGCAACTCTCGGGCGGTCGAGCGATAGGTTTCGAGACTGAACCCCCACGGGTCGGCGAGGTCGCCTTCACCGAGCATCAGTCGAACCTTGCTTGCATCTGAGTTTCGATAGTTCAACACCCTGCGTCGCACGGCCTCGGTCGCCACCAAAACGAGATCGGCGTCGGCGAGCATTTGCTCGGTTAATTGGCGAGCAACGTGGTTCGAACCATCAATTCCCTGCTCGGCCAAAACTGTCACGGTGTTCGGGGTTGCCGATTCACCAACCTCGGCAGCCACCCCAGCAGACTCGATGCGAACGGCCGACAAGTTGGCAGCATCCACGGCCGAACGCAGCATCAACTCGGCCATAGGTGAGCGACAAATGTTGCCAAGGCAAACCATGAGAATGTTCAAAAGGTCGTCTTTCTGAATCTGACTTCTTTCATGTTAAAGTTCTTTCTATGACTAACAGCACTTCAAGACAGATCTCGGTGGCTTCTGCGTTCGCAGGCACCCAGATGATGTGTGCTGACATGTGCATGCGAATGTGCCGCTAAGCCGCACTAAACGCGCGACGACGCGCACCCGCTGAACACCGGTGAACTCACCGAACCTCTCAACAGCAACGCAATGACGCATAGACAAAAGTCAAAGGATTCAAAAATGAACGCAACCAACCCAAAGCCAGTTCCGGCAAATGCAACACCTCAAAGCCAGCCAGCCAACCAAGCGGCAACTCAACCGATCGCCCGCGGCTTCGCTCTCTACATCGGAATCGACGCCAACCAAGCACTCGAAAACGGAACCAGCCTCAGTCAGATCGCTGCCGCCCTGCGAAAAACCTTGGATGAACTCGTGCCCGGTTCTGGCGCCGAAACTCACGCAGCCGTGGCCCTAGCTCCCAAGGATGTGGGTGGCCGCAACATCGACGTGGTTCGTGCCGCTCTGCGAGACCCCGAGTTGAGCGCGAAGGTGCCCCAGATCGAGGCAGAAAGGCAACCTGGCATCGTGATCGACCTGCCACGCCGCCGCCTGATTGCCGACGGAGAGAACGCCGGACTCACCTATCGGGAGTTCGAGCTCATCAACTATCTGATCAACAACCAGGGCGAAACGATCAGCCGACGCGAGTTGATCGAAGCCGTTTGGGCCGATGACCCCGACTCGGCCCCGAACGATCGCACCATCGACGTGCACGTGCGCCGACTGCGCGCAAAGATCGGTGGTTACGAAGACATCATTCGCACCATCCGTGGCGGCGGCTATCGTTTCGACCGCCACCCTGACGTGCTGGTCGACAACTACCAGATCTAACGGGTTAGCCTGTTCTGGTGAGCCTTCAGCCCGAATACCAAGATGCCGAGACGCTTGTCGCCGACCTGACTTCGGCCGTGCTCGATGCAATCGACGAAGGCGTTGCGACTCCTATTGTGTTGATTGATGGGCGGGCCGCTTCGGGCAAGTCAACCCTGGCCGATGCTTTGCAACGTCGCCTGTTCAAAGAGGGTGAAACCCTGCCCCGAATCGTGCACATGGACGACCTATATCCAGGCTGGGATGGGCTAGCCGCCGGAGCCGAATACCTGCAGCGGTTCGTGCTCGGGCCGATTGCCGCCCGCAAGACCGCGCACTGGCAGCTGTTCGACTGGGCTCTCGGCGAACGCCGTGAGTGGCGCGAATTTTCAGGTGGAACCCCCCTGATCATCGAAGGTTGCGGCGCGATCAACACCAACAGCATCGACCTAGCGCAGTTCTCGGTTTGGCTCGAAGTCGACGAGGATGTTCGCCTCAAGCGCTGGTTAGCGCGCGAAGGTTCCGACGAGCACTGGGCCGCTTGGGCCGCTCAGGAGCTCGACTTTTATGCGCGTGAGCGCTCGGCGGCGCTGGCCGCAATTCGTTTGAGCTAAGCGCTCTTGCGGTTCTTGAGCCAGACCCGCACCCCTGCCACAAGCGAGGCAAGAATGAAGAACCCTGCTATCGCATACGAGGCGTTTTTGACCGCGGGAATCGATGCGGCGAAGTAGCCTGCCACCGTCAAACCCACACCCCAAGCGACCGCGCCAACCAGGTTCGCTGAGAAAAACTTGTAGTAGTTCATCCGTGCGATGCCAGCGATGGCCGGCACGAACACGCGAGCCCAGGGCATGAAGCGGGCGATGACCACGGCCCACCATCCCCACGCTTCATAAAACTTTTCAGACTTCGCGATCGCCGTGCGAAGCCATTGACCCTTGCGACGCTCTAGATAGGGGCGGCCGTAGTGGCGACCGAGCGTGTAACCAACCTGATCACCGAGCCAGGCAGCGATGCCGACACCTGTTGCCATGATCCAAATGTTGTCGCCGCCAGGGTTGGTGGCAGCCACGAGGCCGGCGGCAAAAACGAGCGAGTCGCCGGTGACGAAAGGCACAAAAGCCCCGATAAACAGTCCGGTGCCAGCGAAAACCAGCAACCAGACCACGCCATAAAACAGCCAAGGACCAAGGTCGGTGTACCAACCCGCAATCTGGTCAGAGATGCTGGCAGCGTGAATGATTAGGGGCATACCTTCAAGCCTAAGGCTTGCCGTGCAGCACGATTTCGTCTAGTTCGAGGCGGGTGCGCGGGGCAACTTCGCGCTCGAAAGCCGGACCCTGCAAAGTTTCGGCCGCTGCCTGCTTGCCGATTGCCACGGCCACCAAAACGTCGAGGTCATCGGCAAGTTCTAGGGTGCTGTGAATCGACGCGTGCACGAGCCCTGCCATCTGGTGGGTGCGAAGGCCAAGCTCCTCAGCCTGAATGCTCAGTGTCGCCACCGCCAGCCCGGCGTCATAGCGGGCAATCTCATAAGGGCGACCATCTGGGGTTTGGTTCTTAATCGAGACAACCAGAAGCGCGGATGCACGCGGAGCCCAAGACTGATTGAATCCGGTGAGTCCCTCTGCCACAACCTTCTGCCACAGTGCGTCGCCGCGGTAGAGCAGCGAGAAGCGCCAAGGCTGCGCATTGTTAGCGGATGCCGCCCAGCGAGCGGCCTCGAGAAGCGAAAGCGCTTCATGCTGGCTCAAAGTGTGGGTTTCATCGAAGGCTCGCGGGCTCCAACGTTCGGCTAGAACTGGGGCGATTTCGGCACTGGTGATTGCTGTCTTTTTCATGATTTCCTTCGAATCGGTCGCGTCAACTTCAAGTCAACTCTTCCATCTTAACAAGTGGGGCTTTACTTTATTCCAGATAATTTTCAATTGCGCAAGTGAGCACCGGCTTGGCAAACCCGCCAACGGCTGACTCTTTCGGTGAACCAGCTAGCTGAGAACCCGTTCAGCGGCTGCTAACAAGCCATCAACATCTTCGACACTGGTGTCCCAAGAACACATCAGTCGCACCTGCCCGGTTGCATAGTTCCAGACATAGAAGCGATACTCCTGCTGCAGGGCAGCCGTTTGGGCTGCTGTGAAGATCGGGAACACCGCGTTGGCCTGAGTGGGGTTAGGAATCTCGACGCCAAGAGCTCGCAGCCCAGCATCCAAGCGCGCCGCCATCGAGTTCGCGTGCTCACCGTTTCGCTTCCAAAGGTCGTTCGAGAGAACCGCGATCAGTTGAGCGCTAACGAAGCGCATCTTGGATGCCAGCTGCATCGAAGTCTTGCGCAAGAACGGGATCTTGTGCGTTAGGTCTGGGTTCAGCACCACAACCGCCTCGGCAGCGAGCGCTCCAATCTTGGTGCCGCCGAACGAAACGATGTCGACACCAGCATCGGTGGTGAACTCACGGAACCGCATTCCTAGCGCAGCCGCAGCGTTCGAAAGGCGAGCGCCGTCGAGGTGCAACAGCAGGTCGTGTGAGTGAGCGTAATCGGCGAGCGCACGAATCTCGTCGGCCGTATACAGGGTGCCCATCTCGGTGGTGTTGGTGATCGAAATCGCGCCGGGTTGAGCGCGGTGAACCGAGCCAATGTCGAACATAACCGAATCGACTAGTTCTGGGGTGAGCTTGCCGTCTGGGGTTGGCACGGTCCAGATCTTGAGGCCCGCCATCTTCTCGGGCGCTCCACCCTCGTCGGCGTTGATGTGCGCGGATTCGGCCGCGATAACCGCCTCCCAACGTTCGAGACATGCCTGAAGCGAGACCACGTTAGCGCCGGTTCCGTTGAACACCGGAAACGCCAGGGCTTGAGGACCGAACTCGGCCTGCATCATTGCGTCGAGACGAGCTGTGACCGAATCTTCGCCATAGGCGATCTCGTGCCCATCATTCACTGCGGCGATGGCAGCCAGAATCTCAGGGTGCACTCCGGCATAGTTATCGCTGGCAAAACCCCGCCAGATTTTTCGTTCGGTCATGCTGTGATTCCTGCCGTAGCTGCGATTTCGGGGGTTAGCTTCTTTCGAAGCGCTTCATAAAACACGTTCAGCGGAAACTCGTCTGGCATCACCAGATCGACCATTTCGCGCAGTTCGCCGGTCACCGGCAAGTGGTCGGTGCCCTTGGCCCAAGCCGAGCCAGGATGCGGTTCGACCAGCCCGGCAACAAACTCGTATGACGATAACCAGTGCGCCAGGCGACTGCGGTCGATGCCCGTGCGATAGAGGTCTTCAACCTGCTCGCACAACTCGACCATCGAGTCATTCAGACGGTCCCAGTCCAGCGAGAGCTGGTTGTCGGTCCAGTGCAGCACGCCGTTCTTGTGCAACCAAGCAAAGATGATCTGACCACCGAGCCCGTCGTAGTTGCGAACACGATCGCCCGTGATCGGAAAACGGAACAGACGGTCGAACAGAATCGCTAGACGCACGAAGCGAGCCAGATAAACGCCCTGCTCTTCGAGCTTCTGTGTCTCTCTGAAGGTGGTGAGGTCGCAACGCAGTTCTTCGAGCGCATACATCCAGAACGGCATCCGCTGCTTGATCATGAATGGGTCGAACGGCAGGTCACCGTGGCTGTGAGCGCGGTCGTGCACCAGATCCCAGAGCATGTAGGTTTCTTGGGTCACGTGCTGGTCGGCCAGCAGATATTCGGCGTCGGCCGGCAGCGCAAGTTTCAAAAGCTCGGATGCCGCTGCCGTGATGCGCCTGAAGCGGGCTGCCTCGCGGTCGCAGAAGATTCCGCCCCAATAGAACTTAGCGAGTTCACGCGTGGCGACCGTCTCAGGAAAAAGCACCGCCGAGTTGGTGTCATAACCTTTGGTGAACGCGACGAACTCGATCGGCACGAACGCTGGGTTGTTGTATTGCTTGGCTTCGAGCTCGGCAATCCAGTTCGGCCAAACCGTGCGGGTGACCACGGCTTCGAAGTTGCGATTTGGGTTTCCGTTTTGCGTATACATCGGAAACACCACGAGGTTTTCGAGCCCATCGACGCGGTGTTGATCCGGCCGAAACAGCAGCAGCGAGTCGAGAAAGTCCGGCTCGCCGAATCCGCCGGTCTGCCACTTTTCGATGTCGCGGATGGTCGCCTCGAGCTGCTCGGCCTGGTGCGCGAAACGCGGCGCGAGTGCCCCAATGGCCGCGATCATGCGGTTGCTGAGGTCTAGTGCCGTGCCTTTGGCTTGATCGCCGAGCTCGGGGTTGAGCGAGCCATCCTTGATTTGAAGTTCGCGAATGCCTTCGACGGCTGCGACCAGCGCCTGCCAGTTCGAGTCGGTCGCGGTCCAGGCGGCTGCGTGACCCGCACTCGATCCGTCGGTGGTCGCTGCTACCCAGGTGACCAGGTTGCGCCAGAGTGTCAGGTGGTCTAGGTCGTCGATCGAATCATCGCCAAAAATGTCGGAGTCGGCGCAGATCACCACGCGGCCGAGGCCGTGGGTTTGCACCACGAGCAACGGGGCATTCGCCGGCGATGCGCTGCCAGAGGTGGCCGCGACGACGAACGTGTTTTCGGCAACCCCCGCCGAGATTTCGAGCGCACCAGATCGATAGAAGCAGGCCTGCCCGACCCCGGCAACAAGGTTGTGGCGGGTCGACGGCATCAGATCTCCGAGCACCCAGGTGGCGACATCCTTGTAGTTTGATTGAGAGTCTTGGGCGGTCACGTTGAGCACCTTGATGCCGAAGCGTTCTGCAATTTGGGCTGCCGAGTTGCCATATTTGAGCTGCTCGGTTTCGGCGAAGAGCACGAGCCCGCCGCCGGCGGCTACCCAGTCGACTAGCGCGTCGATTTCTTCGGGTTGATAGGTTGGGTCACCGACTCCGGTGGTGGCTTCGAATTCGTCTTTCGACGCGTGCAAGCTGACGAACACCTTGGATGTTGCCAGCGCGTTGGCGATGGATCCGGTTTCGTGCACTGCGACTTCGAAACCGTCTGCGTTCAGGGCCTGAGCGGCCTTGGTGTAACCGGCGTCTGCAGGATTTGCCGGGTTGATTTGCTCCGCAACTTCAGGTCTTGTGGACCACGCTGGGCGGTGCGACTCATCGAATGTTACTCGGGCGAGCATGCGTACCTCCTCGTACCCTTTCAGCCTAACAAGCGGCAATGCTCGCCGTCTAAACCTCTCGCGTAGTCGCGTGCGAAGCGGGCTGCGAGTGCTCGGTTAGGCTGGCTCTTATGTCACGAAAAGGACTGCTTCTCTTTCTAGCCTGCGGAATCGTCTGGGGCATCCCCTATTTCTTCATCAAAATTGCAGTCGAAGATTTCAGCGCACCGACCATAATCCTGGCTCGCACCTTGATCGGCGCGCTCGTTCTGGTACCGCTCGCAATCAAACGCAAGGCATTCATCCCGGCGCTAAAAAAGTGGAAGGCCGTGTTGGCTTTTGCGGTGCTCGAAATGGCGGTGCCGTGGTGGCTCATCAACAACGCCGAGGATGGTCACATCAACTCCGGGCTTGCCGGGTTGTTGATCGCTACCGTGCCGTTTTTTGCCATGGCCATCGGCTATTTCTATCTGGGTGACAAGACGGCGGCGCACCCCAAGAACGTGCTCGGATTGGTTCTCGGCTTTGCGGGAATCATTCTGCTGGTCGGCATCGATGCCTTCACCGAAAACCTCGAGGTGCTTTGGGTAGGCGCAATGATTCTGGCGGCAATCGGCTATGCCATTGCCCCGGCGGTAACCGCCAAAAACGCTCCAGATGTCGAGATGGTCGGCATTCTGTCTCTATCGATGGCCGTGACAGCGCTGATCTATCTGGTGCCTGCATTGCTCAATCCTCTTGCGCCAGGCGTGACCAAGCCAGGTCTAGACTCCTGGCTTTCGCTCGCCGTGCTAGGCGCGGTTTGCTCGGCCCTCGCATTTGTGCTGTTCTTTGCACTGATTCGCGAGGTGAGCTACAGCCGCAGCACACTGATCACCTATGCAAACACCGCGGTTGCGATTTTGCTCGGAGTGGCCTTCGGCAACGAGCCTTTCACCATCGGCATGGCAGTCGGGTTGCCGTTGGTGGCAGCTGGCTCGTATTTTGCCAGCCGCCGACACAACTAGCTGCGACGAAGTCGACGCAGGCCGCTCTGCTGACCGGCTTGCGAGGCGGCAACCACGGCCTGCGCCCGGTTGTCGTCAAAGCTAAGGTCAAACACCAGCACCCAGGGTTGTTCGTCTTCGTCGATGAACCCGTCTTCTGAGTCGAGCAACTCGTCGAGCGCTTCGTCTAGAGACACGGATGCACCGACAAACCGATCTACGGCGTTGTTAGCTCTGGCTACACTCAACGCCGACTCGGAGTCGGTGAGCACGACCACGACGTCGACCAGGCCGGTGCTTCTGACCGACTCAATCGCGCCTGCCAAGAGATCTGTCTGCGTGGCTGCCTCTGCTGCGCTTGCGCCTTCGATGCGAATCGCTGCGATAACTATTTCATTGTTGAACATTTTGTCCACCTTGCCCCCACCACCTTGGCGGGTCGTGGTTAACCTATGCCTTTTTGCAAAATCCCGTTTAAGGCCTGTGGATAACTTTTTTACAAAAGAAAAACCCGCTCAAGTTGAGCGGGTTGATCTGTTTGATTGAGGCGGATCAGCGATGCATCCGCGTGGTTAGAAGCGAGTTACTTCTTGCCCTTCTTCTTGCCCTTGACAGGCTTCTTGAGGGTTACGGCCTGGCCGACGAAGACCTGGCTACCCTTGACCACCATGGTCGGCGAGCCATAGAGCTCGTAACCTGCGTCGAGGTGATCGCTGACCTTCTGGCAGAAGTTGCCGTCGTCGATACCCGAGAGGAACTTGTAACGCTTCTCGGTGCTGATGACGGCCTTGGCTGGGGCAGCCTTCGCCGCAGCCTTTGGGGCAGCCTTCGCCGCAGCCTTTGGGGCAGCCTTCGCCGCAGCCTTTGGGGCAGCCTTCGCCGCAGCCTTTGGGGTAGCCTTCGCCGCTGGTCTTGCGGAGGCTGGCTTAGCGACTGGCTTAGCCGGCGCCTTTGGAGCCGCCGGCTTTGCAGGTGCCTTGGCGGTCGCCTTTGGTGCAGCTGGCCTAGCAGCGACAGTGGTCTTAGGTGCAGCCTTGGCTGCTGGTTTTGCGGCAGCGCGTGCCGGTGCTTTGCGTGGTGTGCTCATGTGTCAAGTTTCGCAAAGTTTTCTTGCAAGACAACTAGAGTTCACGAACATTTCAAAAGGTAAACAGAATTTCGCGGCCGCAGGCGCCTAGCGCGCAGAAGCGTATCCCAGCACCTCGGCCGCGAATGCCTCGCCGACCGCGAGCGACCGCTGGCGGTAGGTATCCCAGTTGGCCACGGTGAGCGCCTTCTGATGCTCGACCCCACCGGCGAGTTTTTCGAACTCGCGGGCATAGGTGGCAAACCACGAGAACATCGCCGCGGCACCAACCTCGATGTGAAACTGCATTCCCCAGGCCTTGGGCCCGACCTTGAAAGCCTGCTTGATGTCACCGGTCACGCCATAGAGCTCAGCTCCGGCTGGCAGGTCGAAAGTGTCGTAGTGAAAGTGAAAAACCTTAGGGTTCGAACCGAGGGCGGCCATCACCGGTTCGCTGGCAGCAGCGTCGCCCATCACGACTTCGGTCCAACCAACCTCTGGGGTGGCCGACTTATAAACCTCTGCACCGGCGGCCGATGCGAGCATCTGAGAGCCAAAACAGATTCCGAGCAGTGGCACCTGCAGCTCGAGAGCGCGCTCGAACATTCGGCGTTCGATCGGCATCCACGAATGTTGCGACTCCTCCAGGACTCCAGCAATCGCGCCGAGCGAAATGATGCCGTCGAAAGAGTCGATTGGGTCGGTCGGGGCTGGAGCGTTCTCGACATCCCAGGGAACCACATCGATTCCGGCTTGCATCAGCGGCAGGGCGAGCTCGTTTAGGTGGTCGTCGAGGTTGTGTTGAATCACGAGGATGCGAGAAGCACGGGTCATGCGTTCAGCCTAAGTCTCCCGCGGCCGAAACGCACTAAAACAGTCTGGAGTGCTTAGTTTCGAGGCCGCGAAGGTGGTCGTAATCGAGCACCAGGCACTCGATGCCTCGATCTTCGGCAAGGGTGCGGGCTTGCGGCTTGATCTCCTGGGCAGCGAAAACCCCGCGCACCGGTGCCAGATGCGGATCGCGGTTGAGTAACTCGAGATAACGGGTCAACTGCTCGACCCCGTCGATTTCACCGCGCCGCTTGATTTCGATCGCGACGGTTTGGCCGGCGGCATCCTTGCAAAGAATGTCAACCGGGCCGATTGCGGTCATGTATTCACGACGGATGAGCGTCGCACCCTCTTCGAAAACTTGCAGCTGCTCCGCTAGAAGTTCTTGCAGATGCGCCTCGACGCCGTCTTTTTGAAGCCCCGGTTCTTCGCCAAGGTGATGTTCAATCTCGCTGACAACCTCGTGAATCGAAATGAACAGGATGTCTGCTGTTTTCGCCTGCGACACTCGCCAAACCTCGATCACACCCGCGGCCGATTGGTCTTCGTCTGGCTCGTGCACAGAAACCGTGCAGGGCGGGTTCATCCAGTTGAGCGGTTTATACGAACCCGAGTCGCTGTGCACCAGCACCGAGCCGTCGCCTTTGAGCATCAAAAGACGATTCGCGAGCGGAAGGTGGGCGGTTAGCCGACCGGCATAGTCGACTGTGCATTTGGCGATAACGAGACGCATTCGAGCTCGACTGGCTAGTTCTTGCCGACCTGCTTGGCGACAATCTTTTCGAGGGTCTCCATACGGTCGATCAGGTGAGTTAGCGCCTTGTCTTGGTCGAGAAGGTGCGACTGAATCTCTTTGGTTTCTTCGAGAATCGCTCCGGCGTCTTCATAGGTGGCGATGGCGCGTCGTTCGGCATCCTTGGCTTGCAGGTTTTGGCCAACGATGATGATCGGCAGCAACACCAGCTGCAAGAAGGTTTGGGCAAGCCAACTAACGATGATCAAAGTATTGCCACTGGCGAGCGCTGCGGGCAGGCTAACCAAGGTCAGCGCAAAAAATACATAAGCGGCCCACATTGTGCCGACGCCTTTGGTGATTACCAGTCCGACGCGTTCATTGAGTCCGATGCGGTCTGCAGTTGGCTTAGACGATGGATGCTCATCCTTGCGTTGTTCGACACGAGGATGCTGCTCGTATCGGTAACTTGGCTTTGCCATGACGAACTCTATTTCGTGTTCTCGGTGAAACGCACTTCGACCTTAATCGCAGGAGGCACGACGGTTACCGACTTTATGGTTACCTCGTCGACGGATCGACCGAGCAAATCTTCGACGCGTTTGTGCAGCGTGCCGTCACCGATGTTGGTTCCTTCAAGAGTGAGGGAAAGTTTTCGCGAACGTTTGCGGATAAGCAGGCTCGGGTGGTCGATGATGAACATCGCCAGCACCAGCATGCTGGCATAGATTGCTTTTTCGTTGAGCGAATAGCCGGGGAGACCGAGAATCAGACCGACAGACAGCCCAACCAACAGGTAGGCCATTTCGACCCAGCCCGCTTCATCCGAGCGAAGGCGAATAATGGAGATGACTGCGAAGAGGGCGAAACCGACACCGAGTGACAGGGTGAACGAAGCAAGAGCACCCGCGAGCGCAAAGAGGGTCACGTTGATGATCGAAATGGCCACGAACATTTCACGGTTCTGATGTCTGCGGTAATAGAAAACATAAGAGAGCAGGGCGACAGACAATAGGTCGAGAGCCAAGCTCAAGAAGAACTGCACGTAATCAATAGAGGTCACAAAGTTAGACTAATAGCAATGAAGCAACGAAGCATGCGAACCCTGTGGTCGATCTTGCTCGCACTCGGAATGGTGGCGAGCACCTTAGGTGCGTCGCCGGCCAGCGCAGCCCAGTCACTAGGTGACTTCTATAACTCGACAAACATTCACGAGGTATATCTGACGATCGACTCTGCTTCGTCTACCAACCTTGATAAAGCCCCCAAGGACTACACAGCCGCAACGGTTCAGTTCAAGACAGCAAACGGATCATCGAGTGGTCAAATCAGTATCGGTCTTCGTCTGAAAGGCTCCACTTCACTCGAAAAGCTCTCCGGTCGACCTTCGTTCAAACTCAAGTTCAACTGGAAAGACCTGAAAGGCAACCGCTTTTTAGGTCTCAAGGGAATGACCTTGAACGCGATGACCCAAGACACTTCGATGATTCACGAGACTGCCGCCTATCGGTTGTTCAACGCGATGGGCATTCCCGCCAGCAAGACCGGCTATGCCAAAGTTTTCATAAACGGCACGCTCAAGGGTCTTTATCTCAACATTGAAACCCCTGACGACATCTTTTTGAGCAAGCGTTTCGCCGACCCGACCCAGCATCTCTATGAAGCACAGGCTTTCAAAGATCTGATGATCGGCAACGATGCCGGCGGAGAGAACACCGGAAAGTTCACGGTTGATGAGGGCTGGGGAACCACCCCTAACAAGCTCGACTTGAAGAAACTCATCGAGGTTGCGAATATCAGCAGTCCGGCATCCTGGTGGACGGCAATGAATAAATACACCAACCGCAGTTTGCTGATCAAACAGTTCGCCGTCGAGAACTTCCTGGGCCACTGGGACTCCTATTCCGGCCCAATCATCAACAACCACTTCTGGCGCAGCAACGACAAAGGCGTTTTCACCATGATTCCCTGGGGTGTCGACCAAACTTTCGGTGAAAACCGTCAAACCACAGTTCTTGCTGATGACTACTTCTTCGCCATGGATGCACGCGAGGTCGGTTATCCGTGGGTAATGCAGTCGCACAAAAAGCCTGCGATTCCTCGTGGCCTGCTGTTTCAGAGGTGCCTCGATTACAAACCGTGCAAGACCGAATACCTGAACAATCTCAAGCTGGTCTCGGCCAAGGCAACTAGTTCTAACCTGGCCGGATTCATGACCAACACCGCCAAGCTGGTAGTGGCGTTCAGCAACGACACCGCCAAGTCTGAACAGACTCGCTCAATCGCTTGGCTAAAAAAGCAGCAAACCAACGTGGCCAACCTAATGAAGAAGTACGGCATCAAGTGAGCAAGGCGCGCGGGCGCATCCGTGTAGCGTTTTTGGTTTTCTATTTTGAAGCTTGGGATGCCCTGGCCGAAATCTATCGGCAAATGCTGGAGTCTGAAGACTTCGAGCCGATCGTTGTAACGATCCCGCGCAAACTCACCGGCGATGCCGACTTTGGCAACGAGGAGGCTGTTAGCGACTTTTTCACGAACCTCGAGATCGAACATGTGCGACTCGACTTCGAAGATTCCTATCGCGGCCTGGCCGAGCTAAAACGGCTTGCTCCCGACTATCTGTTTTTGAACTATCCGTGGCAGAAGAACTATCAGCCGGCCTACAAGATCGAGAGCCTGATCGCGTTCACCCGCGTTTGTTATGTGCCGTATTTCTCGTTGCCGTTGGTCAACGAACCCGGCATTCGCGGGGTGGCCCCGCACCTATTTCGGCAAACCACCCACCGGCTTGCGCATCTGTTGTTTTTGCAAGACCGTTCGGTTCGCGACGCATTCGAGCACACCGAGCGTGGCGCGCATCACGCGCACTTTACTGGCACTCCGAAGGTCGATTCGCTGATTGAGAAGATGTCGAACACGCATCCCTATTGGCCGCTCGGCAACGAGTCGAAGCGCTTCAAGGTTTTGTGGGCACCCCACCACAGCTTTGGCGAGGCGTGGTTGAACTTCGGAGTTTTCGACTCGATGCATGAGCAGATGCTTGAGTTTGCAAGGTTGCACCACGACATCGAATTTGTGCTGCGCCCGCATCCGTATATGTTCGGAACTTTGGTCGCGCAGGGTTACATGTCGGCTGAAGCACTGGCAACGTGGCGGGCTAACTGGGATGCGCTGCCAAACACGGCCACCGATGAACACAGCGAGTATGCTGCGCTCATGCTGGCTGCCGACCTCATGTTTACCGACGGCATCTCGTTCATCGCCGAATACCCTCTGGTCACCAAGCGGCCTGCCATCTATTGGGAGAAAGCGGGCCACTGGGAGTTCAACCCGCTTGGTGAGTTGGCCGCGGCAACCACGGTTCGCGTGCACGACTTTCACGAGTTCGAGCAGGCGATCCAGCAGGCTATCGAGTGGGGGCTGCCGAGCCGAAAAACCGAAATCGAGCAGTTGTTTAGTGCTGCGGTTCCCTATCCTGGACAGTCGGCTGAGCGAATTCTGGCGATTCTTCGATCCGATGCTCGCGACCTGCTCTGAGCACTGCAGGCGCTAGAACTACAAGAATTAATGCCGAAACGATCGCGCCAACCATGAGCACCGGTCTAACCGAGAAAATGGCGATGGCCTGACCTGCAATTATGATTCCAGACACACTTCCGGTCTGAATCACTGCACCGATGGCGGCTTGAATTCGGCCGAGTTTTTCTTGTGGTGACTTGGTCATGATGATTCCGATGGCATAGGCATTGAGCACTGAGTTGCCCAATCCGGCAACGAACGAAAGCACCATCACCACCCACCAGTGCCAAGCGACCGACATCAAACCAACGGCGCAAACCAACACGGCGATTGCAATGATTACGGCGCGGGCATGATATTTCAACGGCAGTTTCAATGTTGCCGTTCCCAAGGAACCCAGGATGCTGCCGCTGGCAAAAATCATTCCGACGACGCCATAGATGAAGGCATTCCCGTGAAGTTCGTCTTGGACCAAGAAGACTTCACCGACGTTGACTCCAGCTAGGGCGATAATGAGCACCGAAACCAAGATGACCATCGAACGGATTAGTTGGTCTTCGAAGACGAACTTGAGGCCAGCGGTTGCACTCATCTTTTCGCCGGTTTCGTGTTTGACCGGCTTTCTGTTGATGTTGACGAAGAGCCAGGTGATCGCGAGAATCCAGAAACTTATGCCATCGATGATGAAAGGCCAAAAATAGCCGGTGGTCGAAACCAGGATGCCGCCGAGGCCAGGTGCAAACAGAGTTCCGGCCACGGCGGTTGACTGCATTAGTCCCGAGACACGTGCTCGATCTTCTGGCGCGGTCACCGAGACTTCGGCCGCTTGCCAGGCCGGGCCGACGAGTGCGCCAACGCATGCGGTGATAAACAGCGCTATCGGCGTCCACCAGAGAGGCCAGCCGAACGACAGGCTCAGCGAACTAAGACCCATGATGGTGAGCGCGGGCACCACAACGGCTCTCGATGAAAACTTGTCGGCAATGATTCCAGAAACCGGAGCCATCAAAATAGTCGGGATGCTGAAAACCAAGAGGTAACCCGAGATTCCACTAGCGCCAACCGTGTCTTTGTCGCGGAGGATGACGGCGAAGGTGGTTAGCGCGCTGCCCATCCAAGAAATCGCACCGGCGAACGAGAGCACATAAAGTTTGGCCCAAGGAGTTTTCATTTTTACCTAGCTTGATATCGTTGTTTTTCGGGTTGGTGCGGTGGTTTTGCGTCAGTATTCAAACGAGCAAGCTACTTTTGGGTCGGCTTTGGTGATGGCTTGACGCCTTCGGTTACCTTGATCGCACCCTCTGGTGCTACAGGCATAAGTTCGACCCAAGTGTTGCCACGGGCAAGTTCGATGGTGTCGCCGTTTGCGGTGTTGAGAACGATCGGCGCGGTCTGGCTGGCCTTTGACCAGATGCCTTCGACGTAGTTGCCGCCCGTGAAGACCCAGGCCTTGCCCGAGTCGACCATCACGGTCTTTGGAACGTAGCCGTATTTTCGGTCGATCTTGACTTGAAGCACGACCACGTTTTTAGCCGTGATTTGCTGACCGTCAACGATGTCGGTGTGTGGCTTTCCATCTTGGATGCGCTGCCAGCGGGTGCCGTCGGCGGTTGGTTCCCATTCGGCTCTGGCATCTGGAAAGTCAACTCGCAGATGCTCAACCGGAGTGCCCTCGAGCACTGCGGTGGTCTGCTCAACCGTTTTCGCAAACGTGAACATCTGCTGAGGCGGAGCAAGCTCAAGGTGGGCTTGAGCGAGTTTATTTACGTTGACGATGACGTTGTGCGGCGCCTCACGATCTGACGCGCGAGTGAATGTGCCTTTTCCTTGCTCTTCGGTTTCGTTCGCATTGAATACATTGGTGGCTTGCATCATCTTCACGAACTTGAGCTGGCCACCCGAGTAGCAGACGATTCCACCGAATGGGCTGACGATGTCAGGGTCCATCGGGCGAATCGAGCGAACCGGCCCGACCTGCTCTGGCAGGCGCGAATGCCAGACGGCAACGAGTCTAGTGAGACCACCTTCGACCATCTCGTCGAACACGATATCGGTCTGGTTCAGGTTTATCTGGGGTCTAGCAACCCCGAGGTTGTCGATCTTGCAAGCCACCGATGGTCCGTCAAGTGCGGGGTTGGTGCCTGCCTCATATTTAGCACCTGTTAGTGGCGCATAAACATAAACCTTTGGGGTCACGGTCGGTGTCGGTTTGGCTTCGGGGGTTGGTGCGCATCCGCTGATAATGAGCGATACGAAGGCAACTGAAGTGATGGCCAGAGAGCGATAAAGGTGACGGCGGTTCATATTCGCAGTCTATGGTTTGGACCTGGGCTTGGTCAGGTTTCTCGGCTGCGACACCCTCGAACGCCTAATACTTCAGCACCCAGGTCATGGTGATGATGGGCACACCCAGGTATGGCTTGCTCTTGAGTGTGACGGTGCAACTCGGTTTGGCGCGAACAGTCACATAGGTGTTGCTGCCGACGATGCTCACCGAGCACTTTCCGGCGGTGCTCCAAACTGTGCCGATGCCCAGGCTGGTCTTTGGCGCGCCCTGCCGAGCTATCAACCACTTGGATGAGCCAACCGTGTAGGTTCCTTGCGGGGTTAGGCTGCCGACGATCTTGTTCACACCGGTGGTTAGTTTCACGGTGTGTGTGGTTGCTGTGTAGTTCCAGGTTGAATCTTGCGTGGCCGAGTAGTAGACGAGGCAAAGGCCGATTGCCGCCTTGGCATATAAGACCCGGCCAACTCTTTTGCAGTTTCCGACGATTTTGCTTGGAATCTGCGTCATCTCAATCGAGCCACCGTTTGGGAGGGACCCCGTGTAGTCAAGGTCTCGAGTCAGTGGTTTTATTGTGTCGCCGCGCTCGGTGGTGAAACTCATGGTGGCGGAAGCGGCGTCCCAGGTGCCGTCAGTTGGAACATCAACGGTCACAGTGCACTCACCATTGGCGATGGTCGGGGTCACCACGAAACCCGAAGGGTTGCTGCAGTCACCGATCACGGTGAGCGTGGCGGGTGCCTTAGATCTCGCGGTGTATTCGATGGTCGCCGTTTTGCCAAACTTGAGACTTTCGATCGACTTGATCGAAACCTGCCCACTGACTCCGCCATTCAGAAGCTCGAAATAGTCGATGCTGGCAGCCCAAGATCCAGCTGCCGCGGTTTTCGCTGAGATGCGGCAATAACCCAACTGCTTAACGGTGAGCACGCCGGTGCCAAAAACGATCGAGCAGTTTTCTTGACCGTTCACGACTTGATAGGTTACGGCACCGTCACCGCCATCTTTGGTCACGCTTGGCGACAGAATCGAGCCGGCGGCTAACTCCTCTGGGATGGCGTAGGTAACTTTGGTATTCGACGAGTGCTCGAGTCTGGGAGTGTTCGGCAAATTGTTTGAGTTGACGGCGTCGGGGGCATAGCCGGTGACCCAGTTGACATGGTTCTTTGCCCCATCTTTAACTTGGATGGCCCAGTCATAACCGGCTTCTTTGCGAGGATCAGACTGAACGTCAGCCGAAATGACCGCCCAGACATCGTTGATCATCGTGTCTAGCTTGAGTGACTTTGCGGTGTCGTTGACTTTGAGCATTGCCCCTTTATAAAGCTGCTGACATGGAGAATATTCGATGCACCGAGTTGCCATGATTCCGATGTCGCCCGTGCCAAATACGTCAACCCAACCGTTCAAGGTTTGGTCTGTACCCCAAGGAAGAATCGTGAAGATTCCTTCTGCGGTGCTGTGCGCGTAGTAGTTGTTCTTGATGGTCCAGCCGTAGCCGTCCCAGTGGCCAATGTAGCGTTCGACTGCCAGTTCTTTCACGAACTCACTGAGGTCGAGATATTTCTGAACCTCGTCGAACCATTCTTTTCCGGTTTTGGTGTTGTTTACCAGAGCCAGCGCCGCCAAATCATCGCGTTGGGTTAGATCACCCTCATCGATTTGCATCGCTTGGTATTGTCCGTCGACAATGTCTTGCCAATAAGCACCTTCATATAGATGTTGGGTCGATGCATACCAGCGCTTAAGCATCACATCGTCATAAGTTTCGACGTTTAGGTGCAAACCGTAGTCGAAGCCGTTGACGAACACCCTCACATAGCCGATGCGTGGTGCTGGCACCCCCATCGCTCGGAATAGTCGGTAGACGACTGCCTCATGCGACATCGATGGGTCTTGAACCATATTGTTGAAGGTGAATTTTTTTATTCCAAAGAGTTTTTGTCCCTTGACCGAGAAGTTCATCTTGACCTTGAAACCGGCTTTGCCGTCGAGGTTGCGATAAGAACCCCAACCGCCTTTGAGACGAACGCCAACGTCGAACTGCTGGGATGCACCATCGTTTGTGGTGAACACAAACTTGCCGGGCTGATAATCGCCCTTGCCGTTTGCCTGCAGGTTGTTGAAGCTGTCGGTCGGCAGCGTGATGTCGGCCCTGTTAACCACCAGTGGGTCAAAGATCGAGGCGGCTGGGTCATCTCCCTCTATATAAGAGGCACCTGACGCGCCTTCCACGGCGTTAGCCGCGGATGACCCGAGCAGGGTTGAGCTGAAAGACAGGATGAGCGCGAGCAGCGCCGAGACCAACATCCGCTTTGATTTTGACCAAGTTTTGCCCATGCCATAAGCCTATGTTCGGCAACCGACGAATGAAACCAAGTTATCCACTGTGAGCGTGAGAGTTTGTTGGTAAATTTGTGGCATCTCGAGTGTGCGTTCGAGCCCGAAAGCCAATCGCTGTCAACCGGTCGCGGTGTAGCGACTTTTATGAAGGGCATCACCATGACTCCCCACTCAGAACCCAACGCCACTCCAAACAGCGGCACTGGACTTGCGGTCGATGCCGTATCGCCGAGCGGTGCAGCCCTGAAACTTTTGTGGTCGCAGGAGTTCGCCGAACCAGAAGGCTCGAGGCCGAACCCGCGGTTCTGGAACTTCGATCTTGGCGACGGTTCGAGTGCGGGCATCCCTGGTTGGGGCAATATGGAGCGCGAGTGGTATTTGCCAGAGCAGGCGGCCACCGATGGCGCTGGTTCACTGGTGATCACGGCCACCAAGTTGCCGGCCGACAACTCCCACCACGCCTACTACGGCAAGCCCGCCGAGTGGGCGAGCGCCAAGTTGCACACCGCCGGCAAAATCTCGGTGCTCTATGGTCGAGTCGAGGCGCGAGTTCGAATTCCTAAAGGCGCCGGCACCTGGCCGGCATTCTGGATGCTCGGCACCGACCTAGTCGAAGTCACCTGGCCTCAGTGCGGCGAGATCGACATTCTCGAGGTGCGCGGGCGCGACCCACACACCCTGGTTGGCACCATCCACGGTCCTGGCTATTTTGGCGAGCACGGCTCTGGCACCGAGATTGCGGTCGAGGCCGACATGAGCGAGGGTTTCCACACCTTTGCCGTCGAATGGTTGCCCGGCTCGATTTCGTGGTACATCGACGACCGTCACTATCAAACCAAAACCCCAGCGGATGTCGCACCGAACGAATGGGTGTTCGACCACGAGCACTACATCATCATGAATCTGGCCATGGGCGGCGGGTTCACGGGTGCTATCGACCCTGCGCTGACTCATGCCGAAATGGCGATCGACCACGTGCGCGTCTATTCGCTCGATGGGGTCGGGCAAGTCACCGTTCACTAGGCTCCCAGCCCGACTAAACTAGAGGTGTTCGCCGCTGCGGTCGGGCGCAAAAACAAGCCACGAGCCACACCTTTTGGGAGACATCCGTGCCAAAAATCATCGTCGAAGTCATGCCTAAGGCAGACCTGCTAGACCCAGCCGGCAAAGCCGTGAACAACGCGCTGCACCGCAACGGCCACAGCGAAATCACCAACGTTCGCATCGGCAAGCGCATCGAGCTGCACTTCGACCGCGCGGTTACCGACGACGATATCGCGGCCGCCACCAAGATTGGCGAAGACTTTCTTTCGAACGCCGTGATCGAAGACGTGGTCTCGGTCACCGTCGAGAACTAGGCGGGGTCGGCCATGCGCATCGGTGTTGTAACTTTTCCGGGAACCCTAGACGACCGCGACGCTCAGCGTGCGGTTCGACTTGCCGGCGGCGAGCCGGTAGCCCTCTGGCACGCCGACACCGACCTGCACAAGGTTGACGCGGTCGTGCTGCCTGGTGGATTCTCGTTTGGCGACTACCTGCGCTGCGGCGCGATTGCCGCACAGGCACCCGTCATGGAAAGCATCATCAAGGCGGCTGGTGGTGGCTTGCCCGTCCTAGGTATTTGCAACGGATTTCAGGTGCTGGTCGAGAGCCACCTGCTGCCTGGCGGCCTGATTCGCAACGACGTGCAGACTTTTGTGTGCCGCGACCAGAAGCTGATCGTCGAAAATGTCGACACCGCATGGACCAACGAGTTCACGCTCGGTCAAGAGATCACGATTCCGCTCAAGAACGGCGAGGGCGGTTACATCGCGGATGCCGAAACCCTCAAGCGTCTCGAGGGCGAAGGTCTGGTGGCCTTTAGATATAAGGACTTCAACCCGAACGGTTCGATGAACGACATCGCCGGCCTTCGCAACGAACGCGGCAACGTGGTTGGTCTGATGCCTCACCCAGAGCACGCGGTCGAACCTGGATTCGGCCCAGACACCAGCGCCGCGATGCGCTCGGGTGTTGACGGCCTCGGGTTCTTCAAGTCGGTTTTAAACTCGGTGGTGAACGCGTAATGGCACTTTTCAAGAAGGGCTCGGCTGCACCGAGCAACGTCGACACCACGGCCAACGCCGCCGCGACACCTGAGAAGCACCAACCGTGGAAGGAACTCGGGCTAAAAGAAGACGAGTATGCGCGCATCCGTGAGATTTTGGGACGCCGCCCAACCAGCGCCGAGCTCGCGATGTATTCGGTGATGTGGTCGGAGCACTGCTCGTATAAGTCGAGCAAGATTTATCTGCGTCAGTTTGGCGAGAAGGTCACCGACGCGATGCGCGAACACCTGATGGTTGGCATGGGCGAGAACGCCGGCGTGGTCGACATTGGTGAAGGCTGGGCCGTCACATTCAAGGTCGAGAGCCACAACCATCCCTCTTATATAGAGCCATTTCAGGGTGCGGCGACGGGCGTTGGTGGCATTGTTCGCGACATTTTGACGATGGGTGCACGCCCGATAGCCGTGATGGATCAGCTTCGATTCGGCGATGTATCGCACCCCGACACCGCACGCGTGGTGCACGGCGTGGTGAGCGGAATTTCGTTCTATGGCAACTGCCTCGGGCTGCCAAACATCGGCGGCGAGACCGTGTTCGACAAGGTTTATCAAGGTAACCCGCTGGTGAATGCGCTGTCGGTTGGCGCGCTGCGTCACGAAGATTTGAAGCTTGCCAAGGCGTCGAACCCTGGCGATCAGGTGATTTTGTTTGGTGCTCGCACCGGTGCCGATGGCATCGGTGGCGTTTCGGTGCTGGCATCAGAGACCTTCGACGCCGATGGCCCGAGCCGCCGCCCGGCCGTGCAGGTTGGCGACCCGTTCGCCGAGAAGGTGCTCATTGAGTGCTGCCTCGAGCTCTATGCCGCTGGTGTTGTGGCCGGTATTCAAGACCTCGGTGGTGCCGGTTTGTCTTGTGCCACATCCGAGTTGGCTTCGAACGGCCAGGCAGGTATGCGCGTGCAACTGCGCAACGTGCTGCTGCGCGATGAGTCGCTGACCCCCGAAGAGATTCTGATGTCGGAGTCGCAGGAGCGCATGATGGCTATCGTGCCGAAGCGTGATGTGGCCGCCTTCACCGCGATTGTCGACAAGTGGGAGGTTGAGCATTCGGTGCTCGGCGAAGTGATTCGCGAACCGAGGCTTTATATCAACTGGGGTGACGAAGAGATTGTCAACGTTCCCCCGCGCACCGTGGCTCACGACGGCCCGGTTTATGAGCGCCCCGTTGCCTACCCAGCGTGGATCGACGCACTGAACGCCGATTCGTCGGCTCGTTTGCCACGCGCTGTTGATGCGGCGGCGTTGGCCGAGCAGATTGTCGAAGTTGTTTCGTCGCCTAACCAAGCTTCGAAAAACTGGATCACCAACCAATACGACCACTATGTTGGCGGCAACACCGCGCTGGCCATGCCAGATGACGGCGGAATGGTGCGCGTGAGCGAAGAAACTGGCCTAGGCATTTCAATCGCCACCGATGCCAACGGTCGCTATGGCCAACTCGACCCTTATGCCGGCGCGCAGCTGGCTCTGGCCGAGGCTTATCGCAACGTTGCCGTGACCGGTGCCACCCCTATGGCCGTAACCAACTGTCTCAACTTTGGTTCACCAGAGAACCCAGAGGTCATGTGGCAGTTCAAGCAGGCCACCGCTGGTTTGGCCGACGGATGTTTGGCACTCGGCATTCCGGTGACCGGCGGAAACGTGAGTTTTTATAACCAGACCGGCGACGTTGCCATTCACCCAACCCCGGTTGTCGGTGTGCTCGGCGTGATCGACGACGTTGCTCGCCGCATTCCTTCGGGCTGGCAAGATGAGGGCCACAACATTTATCTGCTCGGCACCACACGCGACGAACTCGACGGCTCGGTGTGGGCCGGCGTGATTCACGACCACCTCGGTGGCAAGCCGCCGGTTGTCGACCTGGCTTTCGAGCTGTCGCTGGCTTCTGCGTTGAATGCGGCTTCAGAGCAGGGTTTGATTGCTTCGGCGCACGATTTGAGCGAGGGCGGTTTGGCTCAGGCCTTGGTTGAGTCGGTGCTGCGCTTCGGTGTTGGTGCGAGGGTTTGGCTCGATGAGATCAAGCAGGTTGGCGGCATCGATGACACCGCTGCGCTGTTTAGTGAGTCAACCGGCCGCGTCTTGGTTTCGGTCGGACGCGAAGACGACGTCAAGTTTGTTGGCCTGTGCGAGGCTCGCGGAATTCCGGTGTTGCGCATCGGCGTTACCGATGGTCGCGCGGTGCTGGGTGGCTCGGCTGGGTCGCCTTCGGGTGGCACGGCCAGTGGTGACGGCACGGATGCCCGCCTCGAGATTCAGGGCGTGGCATCTTGGTCGCTCACTGAGCTTGCGGGTGTGCATGGGGGCACGCTTGCTGAGCTGTTTGGTTAGTTTCAACTTCAGAAGCCAAAGATAGACTCTAGGTTATGGGGCATAACCGAGCGTTAGATGCATTGAGACAGTTCGTGGCGGACCGCGACTGGAAGCAATTTCATACCCGCGAAAACCTAGCAAAAAGCATTTCCATTGAGGCGGCGGAACTCTTGGAGCTTTATCAGTGGGGCGAGGCCCCTGACGAAGCAAGAGTTCGAGAGGAGCTAGCCGACGTTCTTGCCTACTGTCTACATTTGGCTGACGACTTAGGCGTCGACATTGACGAACTCATCCTCGAAAAGATTGCAAAAAACGAATCTAAGTATCCTGTCGATAAATCGCGAGGGAAAAGCGACAAATATGACCGACTTTAGAATCGAGAAACTACCTTTTGACCGCGATGTGCTCGGGGCATGGGCATCCGAGCGGATTGAAAACTCGAACTGGCCGGTTGTTTATACGATAAACGGTGCGAACCATATCTACGTGGGTGAAACTTCAAACGCCGCCATGAGATTCAGCAGTCACCTAGGTACGCCCAGCAAACAACATCTTCGTGAAGCGCGAGTTATTTTTCGAAACGACTTCAACAAGTCCGCCTGTCTAGATCTGGAATCACACTTGATTCGATATTTCGCAGCTGATGAGAAATACCGGGTTTTGAATGGGAATGCCGGAATCACCGACTCAGACTATTTTCAGCGAGATTACTATCGAGAGTCGTTCAAGGAGATTTTCGATTCACTTGTGAATGACGGTGTACTTTCAAGAACAATTCCAGACATTGTCAACAGTGACCTGTTCAAGTATTCGCCCTTTAAGGCACTCACAACAGACCAAGCCATCGCTATCGAAGGACTCCTAGAAAGCTTGATCCACGAGCTTGAGAAAGACTCCAATTCAAGCACTGTGATTCAGGGAGACCCGGGAACAGGAAAGACCATTGTTGCGATTTACTTGGTCAAGTTGTTGAAGGACATCTCCCTATTTGATGAAATGGAACCCCTCGAATCAGACAGTTTGTTCTCGGACTTTTTTCAAGTTGGTTTCCGCGAATTGCTCCACAACCTAAAAATTGGCCTCGTGATCCCACAGATTTCACTCAGGAAGACGGTTCAGAAAGTTTTCGGCAGAACGCCAGGGCTGTCGGCTGACATGGTGCTTGACCCATTTGAGGTGGGCGACAGCGATACTCAGTTTGACCTACTGATAGTTGACGAGACTCACCGACTACAGCAGAGGGCAAACCAGCCAGCCGCAGAGCGAAATCTTAAGTACGCTGCGATAAACGTAAAGTTGTTTGGCTCAGACGACAAAACTAAAACCCAGCTCGATTGGATTAAAGCGCGCAGTAAGCACCAGATTTTCCTGCTGGACACCGCCCAAAGCGTGAAGCCTGCAGACCTTCAACCAAAACATCTCACACCTCTAGTAGCCAAGGCGAGAAACGAAGGCACCCTATTCCGGCTGATTTCACAGTTGAGAGTGGCAGGTGGTTCTGACTACATCGAATACATCGGCTCAGTCATCCGAGGGGAGTATGAGGGGCAACCAAAAACTTTCGGCGACTACGACCTCCGCTTTTTCGATAGCTTTGCCGAAATGCACCAAGCGATTCAAAAGAGAGATCAAGAACACGGATTATCTCGTCTTCTGGCAGGTTTTGCTTGGCCGTGGCAGTCAAAAGGAGGGAAGGCAGATTTCGATATTGAAATCGAAGGCATACGTCTTCCATGGAACCGTCGCAACTACGATTGGGTGAACTCCCCTACCTCGGCAGAGGAAGTCGGCTCAATTCACACCATCCAGGGGTATGACCTCAATTACGCCGGTGTGATCATAGGCCCTGACTTGTTTTTCAATGAGGAAACACAGTCTGTTGCTTTCTCAAGAGAAAACTACTTTGACAAAAAGGGAAAAGAAAACAACCCGACTCTTGGCATTAATTACACCGACGACGACTTGCTTCAATACGTGCTTAGCATTTACCGAGTCTTGCTAACGCGAGGAATTAGAGGCACTTACTTGTATGTATGTGACGCAAGGCTAAGAAATTATCTAAAGCTAAAAATAAATTCGTAGTAAAGCGACCTCCTTTGAGATACCAGATGAGTTTAAATAAAAGGCCCAGAACCTTTGCGACAACTCTTCACTTTGCTTTTTTCTTCAATCAAGTTTGAGAATCGGCACTCTTGAACACTCCACAGAAAATTTCGAAATTGAGGATTAGCCATTGGGCAAAGTGCAATAAAAAGGCGATGGTCAGAGGTCAGCTATCCTGCCTGGTCGAAGCTTGGCCCTCATCCTCATAATTTCCAAAAATTGCCAACGCCATAACGTGAACTCGGCTTACATGAAAGACTCCCAGTTTCAAAGGAGAGCATCGAGTGGTTCACCTTGGTAGTTGGAGGAATACAAATTACTTATCAGTGGCTACTCGACGGAAAGTCCATTTCTGGCGCAACCAAATCTACCTACAAGACACTCTCCACCCAAAAGGGAAAGAAGATTTCGGTGAGGGTTTCACAAAGCGCTCCCGGACATACCACTGCCCATGTAACTAGCTCTGCAGTCAAGATCAGTTAGGCCCGCTGCGGCAAGCAGCGCAGGCAAGCCTCCAAAGAAGTAGGTTTCATCGAGCCGAACTACATGTTCGTTCAGTAGTCTTTACTCAAACGAATCAAGGAGCCAAATGAGCCACAACCGCGTCTCGACTCTGCTTGAAAAAGGACTCTTCGCCAGTCGTTGGCTGCTAGCACCTCTATATGTAGGTTTGGCTGGAGCGCTCATCCTTGTGCTGTGGCGTTTTGGCGAGGCGTTCATCAAGCTGGCAACCAATGTGGCTGCGGGCGACGACCACGGTTTTGTGCTCGAACTGCTGGCGCTGCTCGACCTAGTTCTTCTCGCCAACCTGATTTTGATTGTGATTTTTGCAGGCTACGAAAACTTCGTGTCGAAGATCGACGCCGCTAAAGACGACGAAGATCGTCCGCACTGGATGGGCACCATCGACTTTTCGGGCCTCAAGCTCAAGCTCATCGGCTCACTGGTTGCCATCTCGGTTATCGAGCTGTTGAAAGACTTCATCCACCTCGGCGAAGACACCTCGGCCAAAATCGGCGACGGCACCATCTGGCGCATCGTTATTCACCTGGTCTTTGTGGTTTCGGGCGTGATGTTTGCGGCGATGGACTTTATCGCCGAGAAAATCAAGCCAGGCCACGGTTCGAACTAACTCGGGGAGCGCACGAGCAGTAACCTAGCCCGCGAGCGCGTCCATCGCCAAACCTGCGCGGCGTGCGCAACCGAATACGGCCCGCCTGCGCCTGCGCCCCTAAGCCGCCCGAGCCTGAGACGCAGCGGCCGGCCCGAAGGCAGCCACCACCGGATACTCGAGATAGTCGGCATACATGGCCAGTTGCGGCGAGCGCCAGGCATAGTCACGCGCGATTTGCGCCAGCGCCGCCCAAAAGAACACGTTGAGCATGTCGACGGCCAGGTGGGTGACCGAGTCTCCGGGATACGCGCGCCCGAGCATCCGTCGCAGCAGGGTTGGGGCGTCACTCAGGCCAAAACGGTGCAACGCTGCACGCACACTGAACTCGATTTGGCGAGTGCGGTGTGGGTTCCAAATCGCGTTGCCACCCGGCTGGTGCAAGAGCGCATGAACGATGCGAGCGTGTGAAACATAAGCGCCATCGAGCCGGTCAAAGAGCTCAGCGAAAGCCGAAACCTCATAGCCGCAGCGACGCAGGTCGAGCACATCCGGGTAATAAAGCGTGCGATAAAACGGAGCATGCGCGACGACGGTTTCACCCCAAGTTTCGATCGCCTCATCGGGAGCGTCGAGTTCGTCGTGCAAATCCATGGGTCAATTGTCTGCCCTTTTTCACGGATGACCAAACCGCGCCCACCCCTGTGAAACTGACTTGCCGACCGCAAGCGCCGGTGCAAGCATCCGCGGTGAAAACCGTCTCTCGCGCTGGCGTTTATCCTTGTCTTTGGAGGAACTTGTGACCGAAAAGAAGAGCACCAAAGGCAAGGCTTCGACCAAGTTGAGTGCGGATACTGCCGCGCCAAAAGCGAGCACGAAAGCCAGCACCAAAGCCAGCACCAAACCCCAGCCAGCCAATAAGAAGAAGTCCGTTGGCTTTTGGATCGGCATCACCACTGGCGCTATCGCCGTTGGTCTGGTTGGCGGCGTGTGGATCTATGGCACCTATGTGTTTCCGTCGATTCAGTCCGCGAACTTAGACGAAAAGAACGTCAAAGCCTGCAACCTCTTTTATGACGGCCTCAAGGCCGACAAAACCGACCTCAAAGACGCGATGCAAAAGGTGTTGGTCAAGGTTGACGACGCCATCGAACTCTATGACCCTACCTATAGCGACCAAGACCCGCACTTTGGCAAGGTTTATGAGGCGATGCTTCGCATTGCGGATGTCGGCATTTCGGGCCTAAGTTTTCCAGAGCTAGCGGCCGAAAACTTCAACGCAGAGATTCAGCGAACCGAAGAGATTTGCTATGCGGTGCTGCAAGAAGACCGAGCCAAGAAGCTCAAAGAAGAGTCAAACACCAACTAGAGCACACTCAATCGGGAGTCGGCCGGGCAACGAGTCCAGACTAGATCTAAGCCGAGGCGAGCATGTCGTGGCGCACGATGATGGCGTCACGAGCCGGGCCAATGCCGATCGCCGAGATGCGACATCCGCTCATCTTTTCAAGAGCAAGGATGTAGTCCTTTGCGTTCTGCGGAAGCTCTTCGAACGTGCGGCAACCCGAGATGTCTTCATCCCAGCCTGGAAAGTTTTCATAGATCGGCTTGGCGTGATGAAAATCGCTCTGCGAAACGGGAACCTCGTCGACGCGCACACCATCGACGTCATAGGCGACACAAACCGGGATGCTCTTGATGCCGGTCAGCACATCGAGCTTGGTCAGCACAAAGTCGGTAAGGCCGTTGATGCGTGCGGCATAGCGAGCGACCGGGGCGTCATACCAGCCGCAGCGGCGTGGACGGCCAGTCGTGGTGCCGTATTCGTGGCCGGTGGCACGAAGCAGCTCGCCCCACTCGTCGAAAAGCTCGGTTGGAAATGGTCCGGCACCGACGCGGGTGGCGTATGCCTTGACGATGCCGATGACGGTCTTGAACTGACGAGGACCAATGCCCGACCCGGTCGCGGCACCGCCGGCGGTTGCGCTCGACGAGGTGACGAACGGGTATGTGCCGTGGTCGACGTCGAGCATCGTGGCCTGGCCGCCCTCGAAGAGCACGGTCTTGCCGTCCACCAGGGCTTCGTGAAGCTCTAGGGCGGTGTCAGCGACCATCGGACGCAGACGCTCGGCATAGCTAAGCAGTTCGGCGACCACTTCATCCACGCGGATTGCGGCGCGGTTATAGACCTTGGTCAATAGCGAGTTCTTCTGAACCAGCGCACCCTCAACCTTTTGGCGCAGGATCGACACATCGAATAGGTCTTGAATGCGGATGCCAACGCGGTTGATCTTGTCGGCATAGGTCGGGCCGATGCCGCGACCGGTGGTGCCGATGGCGCGCTTGCCCAAGAAGCGTTCGGTGGTCTTGTCGACGGTGACGTGATAAGGAGTGATGACGTGGGCGTTGGCCGAAACGCGCAGGCGCGAAGTGTCGATGCCGCGAGCGTTGAGTGCGTCGATTTCGTGGAACAGCACGGCCAGGTCAATAACCACGCCGTTAGAAATCACTGGGATGACGCCAGGGGTCAGAATGCCCGACGGAAGCAGGTGTAGGGCGTATTTTTCGTCACCGATAACCACGGTGTGACCGGCGTTGTTGCCGCCGTTGAACTTGACCACATAGTCGATGTGCTCGGCGAGCAGGTCGGTGGCTTTGCCCTTGCCTTCATCGCCCCACTGGGCTCCCACAATCACAACCGCAGGCATGGCTATCTCTATTCTTCAAAAGGGATGCGGTGCCAGAAAGGGCACACTCCAAGTTTAGTCGCTCGCGACTAGCGCCTAAAGAGAAGTTTCAGACATCTATGCGAACACTCGATGTGTCGCTCGATACAAAGTCGCTCTCAAGCTCGCCATCCTCAACGGATGCGTCGCGCAGTGCTTGGTTTCTCATGTGGATCAGGCCAACGCCAGTGCCGGCAATTGCCAAAAACACGGCCAACATCACCCAGTTCATACTCACCTTCCAGTTAAAAAGAGAAAGAGCAAGGTGGGGTAACCTTGCTCTTTCTCTTGTGTGGGAACAAGCCGGAAACTAGTCCTGCCAGTTGAAGGCCACTCGAGCAACACTCGAGGCCTTGGTCTGGGTCGACAAACTGACTCGCGCGGTTACGCCGAGCTTTTTGAGCGCCGAGATGATTGAGACCGCGCGGGCAAGAGATAGGTCTCGGTTTGCACCAACACCAGTCACCTGAACGAACACAATCTTGTGGCCCTTGGCAGCCTTGGCCTTGGCGGTCAGGCTCTTGAGAGCCGAAGACGACAAGTTGCTGCTACCAGGAGCGAAGGTTACGAGTGACAAAAGTCTTCCCTTGCCTTCAGAAGATGCCTGAACCGCACCCAGGCGAACCTCAAGATCAGTCTTGTTAGCACCGGCTGGCAAAGCACTCACCAAAGCGGATGCGGCATCAACGTCAGCCGAGTTCTTGGTGCGTTCTGCCTTTGAGACAGCACTGTCGGCTTCTGCTGCAGCCTTCGCAGCAAGAGCAACTTCCTTAGCTGCCGTTGCAGATGCAGCTGTCGCAGCAAGTTCGGCAGCGTTGGCCTGAGCCAGCGCCTGACCTTCTAGAGCAGCAGATTTGGCAGCTTCTGCCGTAGCCTGAGCAGCCTCCGCAGTAGCCTTAGCCGCCAAAGCAGCAGCCTTGTCAGACTCGGCAGTAGCCTTAGCCGCCAAAGCAGCAGCCTTGTCAGACTCGGCAGTAGCCTTAGCCGCCAAAGCAGCAGCCTTGTCAGACTCGGCAGTAGCCTTGGCCGCCAAAGCAGCAGCCTTGTCAGACTCGGCAGATCCCTGAGCCGCCACAGCAGCAGCCTGAGCAGCCTCCGCAGTAGCCTTAGCCGCCAAAGCAGCAGCCTTGTCAGACTCGGCAGATCCCTGAGCCGCCACAGCAGCAGCCTGAGCAGCCTCCGCAGTAGCCTTTGCAGTCAGAGCAACGGTACGCGCCACCTCAGCTGCCGATTGAGCAGCCAGAGCAGCAATCTTGTCGGCGGTAGCGAGAGCAGCCGTTGTATTTGCATCTATGACATCGGTCTGAGCTGAAATGACGTCCATAAGCGCACTCTTGATCGCGCTTGCTGGAAGCGCGTTTACAAGAACGGATGCAGAGGCCAGGTCGTCGGACGAGTCCGAAGCCACTGCCTGGTTCGCGGCAGCAATTGCATCTGCGAGCGCTGCAACGGCATTGGTGCCGTTTATGCTCACCTGCACAGCCGCAGCTCTTGAGCTGAAACCTGTCTTGCCTGCGCCTGATGGTAGGGCATCGATAAGAGTGACTGCAGAGTTCAGGGCGCTTTGAGTAACTGCTGCTTCAGCAGTGGCAACAGCGGCTTCAACTGCAGATACAGTTGCCGCTACGGCCGCGGTGCGATCCGACAACCTGACCTTCAAAAGCCCAGAAGGAAGCAAAGCGATCGCCGAGTTTGCAGCATTCACTGAAACTTGAGAGTGTTGAGCTTCTGCTGTGACTACAGCCGCATTTGCAGCATCACGGATTGCACCGGCAGGAGCATCGCTCAAATCGGCCGCCTCCTGGACAGCTGCAACCTCTGCGAGTAGTGCTGTCTTGGCAGAGCCGCTAACTAGAGCTTCAACCTCGAGTAGTGCAGCATCGATGTCACCTTGGACGAGTGACGTCGCCGCGGTTGTAACCGATTCTGTTGCATCGACGATTATCTGCTGTGCAGTTACTCGGGACTGAAGTGCAGTCTTGTCTGCGCCAGCAATAAGGGCCGTGACCGCTGCCTGAGCCGCGTTCAAGTCCACCTGAACATCACTGTCTTCTGCATCTTCCACAAGCCCGGTGGCTGCGTTGACCGAAGCGGTGTATGCGGCAAGGTCAATGGCAGTTTGCTGTGCCACCAACCTAGCCTGCAAAGCGGTCTTGGTACTCGAAGTAGCCAATTGACCAACAAGAGCGGAGGCGGTGTTCCAAGAAACCTGTGTGTCTGCTAGTTCTGCCGCTGTGACAGCTGCCGTAGCAATGTCATTCACTTCGCCTTGCAAAGTTGCCAATCGAGCGAGAAGAGATGTTCGAACCGATCCGGAAGGCAAGGTGACAACAATATCGAGAGCCGCATCCAAGTCAGACTGAATTTCTGAAGCTTCTGCCACAGCCACCGATGCCGTTGCTGCGGTGTTTAGAACTAACTGTTGATTGATAATCGCGGTCAACAGGACATTCTTGGCTGCACCGTCGGGCATTGCTGACACGAGAGCGCTGGCGTAGTTGAGAGAAGACTGAGTGCCCTCGCTAACAGCGTGTGCGACAGAATCAGCTGGACGATTTGCTTCGACGGCGGCAACGATAGCTGCCAGTCGGCTCACAAGAACCGCTTTGGCAAGGCCGGTAGGTAGAGCGGTCACAAGTGCGTTCGCGTCATCCCAGTCTTCGTAGTCTGCCGAAGCCTCTGCTGCAGTGACTGAGTTTGTAGCAGCCGTAAGTGCGGCGGCCTCGGCCGCGGCAATAGCGGCGGCCGCGGCGGCGGACGCAGCGGCGTTTATAACTATTTGCTCTGCTGCCAACCGGGCAAGCAACGAGGTTCTCACCGGCGACGAAGGTAGGGCGTTCACGAGAGCGAATGCGGTGTCGTGAGTTCCCTGGGTGTCTGCGACTTCGGCTGCAACGACGGCGGCGGTTGCCAAGCCATTGATGACAAGCTGTTCAGCGTCAACACGGTCTTGCAGAGCCAGTTTTGCAACGCCGGTAGACATAGAGTTCACCGCAGCAGAAGCAGTGTTAAGGTCTGCCTGGAGATCACTTAGCTCGGCTTGTGCAACGAGAGTGTAAGGAACTTGAGCTGCAAGAGTTGCGACCAAAGTGGTTTTGGCTGCTCCAGCCGGTAGAGCTGTTACTGCAACGTTTGCGTCATTCCAATCGACAAGAAGGTCACTGAGCACTGCGGCGTTGACCAAAGCAGTGGCGGCATCGACTGTGTTTTGGTCGATAACTGCCTGCTGAGCGGTGATACGTGCTTGCTGAGCGGTCTTGGTGGCGCCGTTTGTAAGAGCTGAAACGAGAATCTGAGCGGCGTCTAGGTCACCCTGAACGTCACTGGCCTCTGCGGTATCAATGGCATTGATCGCATTGATTACTTGAAGAACATAAGTGAGTCGGCCTGAAAGACCTGTTTTGGTCGCGCCGGCAGGAAGTGCGTTCACGAGAGCGAGAGCAGTGGCGCGGCTTGCAGGAGTGTTGGCACCTTCGGCTGTGACTACCGATGCCGTAGCGGCAGCAATTGCTGCAGAGGCATTCGCGTCAACGACTGCCTGCTGATCAACGATTCGGGTAACAAGCGATGTCTTCACTGCCGAAGCCGGAAGAGCCTGAACCAGACTATTTGCTGCGTCAAGGTCACCTTGGGTGTCGGAATTCTCGGCGTTTGTTACAGCAGCGCTTGCTACACCGTTGATAACGCCCTGCTCGGTCACGATACGGGCCTGAAGAATTGCACGGGCTGCACCGAATGGAAGCAAGTTGACCAGAATCTGAGCCGCGTTTAGGTCTGCCTGCAGACTTGAAGACTCGGCCTCAGCTACGGCCGTCTCAGGCGCTTGGGCGTTGATGTCGTCCTGCAGTGCTGCCTGGTCAGGCGACAAGACTTCATTTACTAGAACCTGAGCTGCGTCCAGATCAACCTGTGCGTCGCTGTTCTGAGCAGACAGAATTGCCGCTTGCGCAGCAGTTACTGCGTCAGCCTGTTCGGAATCGATGCGAGCCTGAAGAGCAGTTTTGGTTGCGCCTGCGGCCAGAACATTGACTGCCTCTTGCGCAACGGTTCTTGACGCTGCTGTGTGAGAGGTTTCGGTAACTACGACTTTGGCGGTTGCCCATGCGGTTGCCACAATCTCGACGCGAGCTTCTAACGCGGTTTTTGCCGCGCTCGCATTTACAGCAGTTAACTTCAGATTGGCATTGGCAATCCCGGCGGTTGATGCACTCGCCTCGATGGCTTCGACTGCCGAAGTGGCGTTCACCACATCGAGTGCCTCTTGTAGTGCAGCAAGTTGTGCGGTCAGGGCCGTCTTAGTTGCGCCGATCTGCATCTCTGCAATTCGCTCACCGAGTGTATCTAGCTCAGCCTGAGTAACAGCCTGAGCTGATACTGTCGCAACGAGGTTCGTACCAAGTGCTAGGCCCGGAAGCAAAAGTGCACTTACAAGTTTCTTGTTCATCAATTCTTTCCTTATCCACATCAAGTGAACGCAAGCAAAACTGCCTGCTTTCCATTATTGAAGTTGCTGACACGGATCAAAACCAGCAGAAAAAGAACAGACAAAGGGCATTGTGCGTTATTTGTATTTATTAGTTTTTGCGCTGTCTGACGAGGTGCCTAGTCTTAGTAGTGGGGTATAGGAAAAGTAGAATTACACCTAAACAGGGGGCAAAATGAACGTTGATTTTATTGGGCGGTTGTTCCAAGTCACGGCGCAATCAAACGACCTCGACAGTTTCTGTCGAAACGCGATTCACAACCTTTGGCCAACATTCACTTTTAATTCGGCTCAATTCTTTACTCTCTCGCCCGACGGATTCCTAGACCGAGCGGCCGGCTATTTTCTCGATGGCCCTCAAGACGAAGATCGAAAAATCCCATTCTCAGCAAACCACCCCGCAACAATCGCGGCCAAAACCGGGGAGGCTTGCCTCGACCTGAAAAAACACAAGTCCGTTGCAATGCCGATTCGAACTGGTGGCTGGCTTCAGGGAGTTTTTGTGCTCGAACCACTGAGCGTGAGTTCTATAAACGTTGATCCAGAAGAGATGTTGGTACTAGGCTCTGCCGTCGGTAGCTTCATTTCGGGCCTGGCAACTTTACGCAAGTCAAAATCTGACTTTGCAAACTCAAAACCAGATCAACTCACCACCAGACAACTACAAATACTGAGGGGCATGGACGAAGGACTAATCTATGCTCAAATCGCATCAAACCTTCATGTGAGCGAGTCTCTCGTAAAACTCGAAGTGACCCGAATATTTAGGTTCTTCGGGGTCTCGGGCCGATCGGCTGCGCTTCGTGCCGGGCGCGAACTACTAAGTGCAAGTACCCCCCCCCCCCCCCCCCCCCCCCGCGAACTAGTGGCAGGCTGAGGGAGCTCGCCGAGGCGTATTGAGCCCAGCCAATAGGTGATTTGGGGCTGTGCACCTACGAGCCGTGCCACCTTCTAGCCTGCTTGCTAGCCAGCCGAACTCCCCACCTGTCCGCACCCGCCCATAAACTGAACCCATGCAAAAGCGTGCAGTTTGGGGATACGCAATCGCCGGGTTCATTGCCATCGGCTTGCTGGGCAACGTCCTGAATCCGACGAGCGACTCGAGCTCGCCATCCCCGTCGAACTCGAGCAGTGTTGAGGTGCCGAGCGGCAAGCTTTCGCCCAACCCCGATGATGCATCCCCGTCACCCACCGAGAGTGCCAGCGACCCGAGCTATCTCGACCCCGCATACGAGGCGTTGCTTGTCGAAGACCTAGGCGAGGGCAACTGCACCATTTATGAAGTGTGCACTTTCGTGAACGTCAAAGTTCAAATCGAGGCCGGGTGCAGCCTGGGCCAGGTTTTCATCGAACTTTTCAATGCGGATGACGAAGACTACGACGAAGAAGCGGTCGACTTGGGCAAGCTCAAAACTGGCCAAGTCTTGAAGAACATCGAGGTCGGCACCGACGATTCTGACGCCGAATACGTCGAGGTCGGCGGCTTCAACTGTCAGTAAAGCTGGGCCGCAGGAACGTCTCGAACCGCTAGGCTAAACGAGTGGGGAATGACGACAAGTGGGATCACAACTACGAACCAGATGAGTCCAAGGTTTCTTGGGCGCTGTTCTGGAAGATGATGCGTGAAACCGACGAAGCCGGCGAAGAGATGGCCGAAGAGGCCGAAAAACGCACCGAAGAGAGCTTCAAAAAGAGTTGGTATGGCAAACGCTGGAGCAGGTTTGCAAACAAACTAAAGCGCACCAAGGGTGGCAGTCGCAAACTAGCCATCTTGCAGCTGACCCTCTATGCGACTGGGCTTGTGATTCTGCTAGGGCTCTGGGTGGCCGTGCCAATGCTCGGAGACCTAATCGATCCGCCGGCCTACCAACTCACCCAACAGCAAAAAGACGAGGGCTATGACCGCACCTGCACGGGTGGCGGCAAGCACTGCACGATCGATGATGTTGCCTATCGTTTCTTGACCGATGCTGAATACGAAAACGATGCTTCGTGTCTGATGAGCGACAACTGGTGCCTCTATGCGATTCCGGTCAAGACCGACTGCACCGAGATAGTTGTCGAGGCGCACACCGCCGAAAAAGATGGCCTTCTCTCGCCGACCATAGAAACCTTCGAAGAACACCACAAGCCTCAGAACGCTGAGTTCATTCAACCCGGCGAGCGCGTGACCATCGGCATCGTGGCACACAGTGACAAATCACAGTTCCTGGCTGTCGACGCCGTCTATTGCTTCGGATCGGGCTAACGACGACCGAAAACGTGCTGCTCAACCCAGCAGTGCATCGTGATGGCCGCCGCCGCACTCGCATTTATCGAACGCGTCGAGCCAAACTGACTAATCTCTAAAATCACCTCGGATGCTCCGAGCGCAGCCTCGCTAAGCCCCGGACCTTCCTGACCAAACAGCAACACACAAACTTCTGGCAGAACATACTCTTCGATCTTTTGACAACCTGGCACGTTGTCGATGCCGATGACTGGTAGCGCGCCACCGTCGACTCCTAGACCGCAGTTGCGGGTCCACTCGACGAACTCCTCGACCGTGGCGTGGTGACGAACGTGTTGATAGCGGTCTGTGACCATTGCCCCGCGCCGGTTCCAACGGCGATGCCCAATGATGTGCACTTCGGCAGCCAAGAACGCATTTGCTGTTCGCACGATCGAGCCGATATTGAGGTCGTGCTGCCAGTTCTCGATGGCTACGTGAAACTTATGACGGCGCGAGTCGAGGTCGGCAACGATCGCATCCATGCGCCAGTAGCGGTAGTGATCGAGAACGTTTCTGGTGTCACCGTGCTCGAGCAGTTCGGGGTCGAACGGCGAGTCTGGGTCGGTGCCCGCTCCGACCGGCCACTCCCCCTGCCACGGGCCAACACCCCACGTGGTTTGCTCGGGGGTATCAGTTGGGCCGTTCATGGCCTGTTCATCGCTCACGCATCAAGCCTAACCAAGCCCGCTGGTAGCCTTAACCCATGGCTGAACGCAGAAAAATCGAATGCTGGTTGACCGACATGGATGGCGTGCTCGTGCACGAAGGACACGCGCTGCCAGGCGCAGGTGACGTCATCAAACAGTGGCAGGATGCGGGACAACGCTTTTTGGTGCTAACCAACAACTCGATCTATACCCCGCGTGACCTTTCCGCTCGTCTGCGTGCCACCGGCTTGAACATCCCTGAAGAATCGATCTGGACCTCAGCCCTGGCCACCGCCGATTTCTTGAAGTCGCAGAAGCCTAAGGGCTCGGCGTTCGTGATTGGCGAGGCGGGCTTGACCACAGCGCTGCACGAGGTTGGCTACATTCAGACCGACGTCGACCCTGACTATGTGGTGCTCGGCGAGAGCCGCACCTTCTCATTCGAAACCCTCACCAAGGCGATTCGCCTGATCAACAATGGCGCTCGATTCATTGCCACCAACCCGGATGCCACCGGCCCTTCGGCCGACGGCGTTCTTCCGGCGACTGGCTCTGTGGCGGCACTCATCACCAAGGCGACCGGACGCGACCCTTATATAGTCGGCAAGCCAAACCCGATGATGTTCCGCTCGGCCATGAACAAGATCAACGCTCACTCAGAATCAACTGGGATGATCGGCGATCGCATGGACACTGATGTTGTGGCTGGTATTGAGGCGGGACTCCACACGGTTCTCGTGCTCACTGGAATCGCAGACGACGCCGAGATCGCGAAGTACCCGTTCCGTCCGAACGAGATTCTCAACTCGATCGCCGACCTGCTCGACTAGTTCAGGCGCACGCTGGGTCGAGCATAAGTGCGCGAGTGAGCCACCACACCTAAGTCGGCACCCGCGCGTGCGTTTGCGCGAGCATCCCAGTTAAAGCAAACGGCCCAGACCGAAGTCTGAGCCGTTTTCGCTTTTCGGACTAGCCCTTTACGGCACCATCCATAACACCGCTGACGAGTCGACGACCGACGAATACGAACAATAGGAGCAACGGAGCGGTTGCCATGAAGGCACCACCCAAGTTGAGTGCGTAGTCGATGAAGTAGCTCGCCTTCAGCTGCTGAACAGCAACCTGAACGGTGAAGCTTCCTGGGCTTTGCAGCACCAAGTTTGGCCAAAGGAAGTCGTTCCAGGTTGCCAAGAAGCTGAACAGGCCAAGAACGAAGCTGCTCTGGCTGATGATTGGCAGCACGATGCTCCAATAGATTCGCAGCACGCCGGCACCGTCGATGCTGGCAGCCTCGAGCATTTCGTTTGGAACCTGCGCATCGATCACCTGACGCATCCAGAACACACCAAACGCGGTAACCAGCGCAGGCACAATCAGTGCGTTCAGGGTATCTATCCAGCCGAATCCCGAAACGAGCATATAGAGAGGGATGATTCCCAGCTGGCTCGGGAGCATCATGGTTCCGATCACAAACAATATGAGTCCGCGACGCGCCTTGAAGTTGAGCTTGGCGAAGGCAAAGCCCGACAGCGCAGAGAACAGCACCTGCGCGACAGCAACCGTGAATCCCACGATGACCGTGTTCATAAGTGCCACATTGAAGTCGACGACCTTATAAACGTTCTCGATAACCGTAAAGAATCGAGGTCCCGGAATCATCGTTGGCGGAATCTTCGAAACTTCCTCGGTTCCGTTGGAGGCCACAATGAGCATCCAATAGAACGGGAACATCGAGAGCAACGCCATGACAGTCAATGCAATGTAACCGCCCAGGCCAACCTTCTGCCACTTCGGGCGACGACGGCGAGGCAACTTGATTACCGGTGGTTTAGCTTCGAGAGTTGTCATTTGGCTTCTCCGCTCGCTAGTTTGCGGGTCACAAGGAAGTTCACGAGTGAAACAATCAGCACGATGATGGTGATGATGATTCCAACTGCGGCTCCATAACCCCACTTGGATGATGCGCCGAACGCACTGTCATAAAGGAACATGGTCAGCGTCAGCAACTGGTGCGTGCTTCCGCCGTCGGTCGTTCCGGCGAGTGTGAGAGGTTCAGCGAACACCTGCAGACCACCGATTGTTCCGACGATCAAGGTGAAGGTGATGGTGTTGCGCAGACCCGGCAGCGTGACATAGCGGAACTGCTGCCATGCCGAGGCGCCATCGAGGGATGCTGACTCATAGAGCTCGTCGGGAATCGCGAGCATCGATGCCAAGAAGATCAAAGCGTTATAGCCAGCCCAACGCCAAGTGATCATCGTGGCGATAGCGATGTGCGATGCCAGCGGGTCTTCGACGAAGTCGATGTTGTCGACACCGAAAAGACCAAGCACCCAGTTGATGATTCCGAACTCACGACCGAACAGCTGGCCGAACACGATAGCCACGGCCAGAACCGAGGTGATGTTTGGAACCAACAGGATGGTGCGCCAGAAAGTTTTGGCCTTCAAGAAGCGGTTGCGCAGAACGGCGGCAAGACCGATCGAGATAACCATCTGAGGAAAGGTCGACCAGAACCAGATATCGAAAGTGTTTCCGATGGCGGTGTAGAGGCGGTCATCCTGAAGCAGATAAATGAAGTTCTCGAAGCCTACGAAGGTCTGACCTTCGAGTGACAAACCACCGGCGCCGGCCAGCGGGTCAAACTCATAGAAGGCGATAACCGTCGAGTAGAGCACAGGGAACATGCCGAAGATGATGAACATCACGATGAACGGGGCTACGAAAAGGTAACCCCATTTTCCGTTGAGTGAACGCAGACCAGGAAAGTCTTCGCGCTCCTTCTTGTTCTTCTTAGGCTTCCAAGGAGAGGGGGACGTCTTGGGACGTCCCCCCTTCTTGTCAATCAATGGTGAATCGTTCACCGCGGTGCTGGACATTGACTAACTACTCCGTTTACTAGCGAGTTAGCTTGTCGATGTCAGCAATCGACTGTGCCCACGATTCGGCCGAAGTCCAAGGCTTCTTGGTCTTCTCGTTCTTCTTGCCCGAAACTACGCGACCAAGACCTGCACCGAATGCCTGGTCGATACCGCGCTGCAGCTTGCCCTCGAAGATTGGCTTCAACTTGGTAATGCCCGTCGAGTAGATCTTTCCGACTGGTGCGTTGTTGAAGAATGGGTCCTTGAAGTCCTTAACCGAAGAGTCTCCATAGATCGACTTGGTCGATGGGAAGAGGCCGTAGGTGCGGAAGACCTGAAGCTGCTGCTCAGGAGCGAGATACCAAGCGATGAAGTCCCAAGCGGCTTGCTTGTTCTTTGCATACGACGGGATGGTCAACTGGGTTCCACCCTGGTTTCCACCACCGCCAGGCAGGCTTGCGATGTCCCACTTGCCCTTGGTGTCTGGAGCCTGCTGCTTGATGTAGTCCATCATCCAGGCCGGGGCCAGCATGGTAGCGAAGGTGCCCTTGTTCATACCGATGTTCCAGTCTGACGAGAACTGACCGATGCGGGTGCCGATTGCTGCCTTGTGAGCGTTTAGCGTGGTGTCCCAAGCGGTCTTGATGTTCTTGTTGGTCTTGTAGATCAACTGTCCCTGGTCGGTTCCGTTATTGCGGTAGTACTTCTCGGTGCCCTGGTTGAGCACGGCTGCATAGATGGTTCCGACGTTGTCGATGAAGCCCTTGCCGGCCTTCTTGTCGGCGGCACTGAGCTTGGCCATGTATTGCTTGCCAACCTCAATGAACTTGCTCCAGGTTGGCCACTTCTTTGACAAAACATCGCGGGCTGTGCCGTTTTTGACCTGTGCGGCGGTTACTAGACCGGCCTTGACCATGAGGTCGGTGCGGAAGGCGACTTCGAGACCACCGACGTCGGTAGGAATACCGATGACGCTGTCGTCATAGCCGACGCCTTGTTCCCAACGCCATGGCAGGTAGTTTGGCTTGATCGAAGTAGCCGAAAGGTTTGCGGCTACGGTGCCGACGGTGAGCTTCTTTCCGGTCGAATCGATGTAGGTCACATCCACTGGGTTGCCGTTCTTGTCGGTTCCCTTGTCGGCGTTAACGTTAGCGTCAGAGGTCTTCATGGTGCGAAGGTCGGTGAAACACTTCGGGTATGAACGCCAGTAGCCTGCATAGCTAACCTCAACGGCAGCAATGTCTGGACCCTGCTTCGAAGTACAAGCGGTGATCATGTTGGTGCCGTTCAGCGGGTCGAGATCTGACTTCTTAATAGAAAGCGTTACCTCTGGGTGAATCAGCTTGTACTGCTTGATTAGGTTCGGCTCGATAACATCGCCGAAGGTCCAAATGGTGATGGTCACCGGGGTAGCTGCGGTAGCGGTAGCTGGAACCGATACACCTACTCCCAGAGCAAGACCAGCGATTGCCAGGCCGGCTGCAAACTTCTTGATTTTCATTAGAGTCTCCTCAGGGTTCCGAAAAAGCGTTGTGAAACCGATTTCACAGACTTATAGTAAACTGCGAAAGCGGTTTCATATCAACCAGTTTTGGAAATCCCTAGAGATTCGTTATCGAAGCGTGATGATTTTCAGAAAGTTGCCTGAGACCATACCTCTTATAGATTCATCAGGGAGAGACATGAAGTTACGCGGTTTATTAAGGGCAGTTGGCATCCTGGCGGTTTCTTCGCTTTTGGTGGTCCCGCTAGCTCAATCGAGCGCTCAGGGAGTGACCAAAGCTCCGGTTTACAAGTTGATTTGGTCAGACGAATTCAGCCGCAAGGCCGGTTGGGGTCCGGATCTAACTAAGTGGACCTACGACACCATGCTTGGTCCAAACTCAGAGAAGCAGTACTACACAACAAGCCGACTGAACTCGCAGCACGACGGCAAAGGCAACATGGTGATCACCTCTCGTCTGATCACGGAATCCAGCCCCTACTACAACTTCTGCCTGCCCGACCTGACCGATACCTGTTGGTATACGAGCGCGCGCCTAAAGACCTCGAACTTGGTCGGTTTTAAGTACGGCAAAATCAGCGCACGCATCAAGATGCCTGCAGGGCAAGGCGTCTGGCCGGCCTTCTGGATGTTGGGCCAAGACCTCAACGAAGGTGGAACCTGGCCTGACTGTGGCGAGCTCGACATTGTTGAAGCAAAGGAATCTCAGAGCAACCTGGTTTTCGGAACCGCACACGGCCCGAACTACTCGGGCGGTCAGGGCATCGGCAACGTGTTCGTGAACAACCAGCCGTTGTCTGCCGCTTACCACACCTACTCGATCATCTGGAAGCCGAACCGGGTTGAATGGTACTTTGACGGAAAGCTCTACCACACCCTGACTCCTACCGATGTGATGGGAAACCTCTGGCCATACAACGCAGAATTCTTCTTGATTCTGAACCTGGCGATGGGTGGTACTTTTGCGGGCGATGTTGACCCTTCGGTAAAGACGGCCAAGATGTATGTCGACTACATCCGCGTCTACTCGGTCAACGGGGTTGGCAAGGTTGTCAAGCACTAGGTGATTTTTGCAGGGATGGCCGGGACTCAAGTCTCGGCCATTTCTCTTGTCGTAACTAAAGCGACAGTCGACAGACCCAAGCGCCTGCGCTCAGGCATCCCTGAAATGAAAGTAACGAATTCATAAATAAACCGCTTTCACGATTTCGATATTCAGGGACCGTGCCTATTGTTATTATTGTGAAATCGGTTTCACGCTTGCGCGAGACAGATGAAGCGAATCAAGAAAAACCTTTCCGAGGTCTAGGGGGCTTGAGAGCGGCGCACACCGACTCTCGGGCCCCTTAGCCAGAAAAGGGAAGAGCGGCCGAGTGCAATCCACCAAATCCGCCTTCTAAAGAGAAAGAGTCAAAATGACCGCGTTGCCAGAAGACTTCCGTTGGGGAGCCGCAACCGCAAGCTACCAAATCGAAGGTGGCACCGACCTTGACGGTCGAGGAACAAGCATTTGGGACACCTTTGCCGCAACGCCAGGCAAAGTAGTCAACATGGAAAACGGCTCCGTCGCGTGCGACCACTACCACCGCTATCCAGAAGACATCAAGCTAATGAAAGATCTGGGCATCCAGACTTACCGCTTCTCGTTTGCCTGGCCGCGCATGTTTCCAACCGGCGACTCACGCCGAGAGCAGCGGGGTTTTGACTTCTATAAGAGAGTCATCAACGAACTTCTAGAAAACGGTATCGAGCCTTTTGCAACGCTTTATCACTGGGACTTGCCACAAACGCTGCAAGACAAAGGCGGATGGGCTAATCGCGATATCGTGAATACCTTTGCCGACTATGCAGGCGTGATGGCCGAAGAATTCGGCGACGTTGTCAAGATGTGGTCGACGCTGAACGAGCCGTGGTGCACATCCTGGTTGGGCTACGGCGTCGGCGTGCATGCACCAGGCGTGAAAGACCTTGACCACGCTATTTCAGCAGCTCACCACACCGCCTTGGCTCACGCCGAGGCAACCCGCGCAATGCGCTCGGTGCGCAGCGACCTCAAGGTTGGCATTGTCCTCAACATGAGCAACTACCGGGTTGATGACGAAAGCAACTCCGAACTTGTCGAACTAGCCGATCTGCTCGACGCGAACATCAACCGCTGGTGGACTGACGCGATGACCACCGGCCACTACCCCGAAGTGCTTCAGCCTTATTACGGTAAGACCCTCGACCGCATCCTCCTGCCTGGTGACGAACAGCTCCTGAAGATCGACGCCGACTTCGTTGGCATCAACTACTACTCCGACTCGTTCGTCGCAACTCCTCGCCCAGAGGACAAGCCAATGAGCGAGGGTGGGCTTCACCCATTCCCTCAGCGCAGCAACGGCACGCCTCCGCAGCCGCTGACCGACATGGGTTGGCCAATCACCCCGGAGGGTATCCACGATTTGGTGCTTCGCGTTGCGAAAGACTGGCCGAGCATCCCAGAAATCATGATCACCGAGAACGGTGCCGCCTACCCTGAAGAACCGAACGAAGATGGCGAAGTAGAAGACTACCGTCGCGTCGACTACCTGACCCGGCACCTCGAAGCACTGAGTCGAGCCATCGAGGAAGGTGCTCCGGTCACCCGTTATTACGCATGGTCATTGCTTGACAACTACGAGTGGGCAGAAGGTTACGCTAAGCGTTTCGGACTGATCCACGTCGATTTCAACACCCAGGCCCGCACGCCGAAACTCTCAGCAAAGACCTACGCTACGATTATTGAGACCAACGGTGAAAGCCTGAAAGCAGTGTCCGTTTAATTTCACGGAGAGGTTTTGATGAGCGCAAAAGCACGCCCAACCTACTCTGCCATTGCCAAGGCCGCGGGGGTTTCAGAAGCGACCGTTTCGCGCGTTCTAAACGGGGACGAACGAGTCAACCCTGAGCGCACCGCCGCCGTTTTGAAAGCGGTTGACGACCTCGGATACCGCAAGAACCGCGCCGCTACTGCACTCGCGTCAGGTAGAACGGGTTTGATTGCCGTGGTAATCGACGACGACCTCTCGATCTTTGATGACCCGTTCTGGGGAACCGTTACATCGGGAATCAGCCGAGTTCTGATGGAAAATCACCTGCAAACCGTGCTCATGGTGACCTCGGTGAACAACGTCGACGGGCCGGTTGCACACTATCTAGAGAGCCGTGAAGTGGATGGCGCAATTTTCTTTCAGCTGCACAAAGACGCAATGGTTCGCAAGCTCGCCAAGGCTGGGCTGCCGATCGTAATTACGGGCAGCCCGCACACGGATGCCGACCTCACGTTTGTCGACACCGACAACTTCGGCGGTGGCTACGCGGCCACCAAGCACCTAATGAACCGCGGCTGCAAAAAGGTCGCGATCATCACCGGTGACATCGAAACAACCGCTGGACACCAACGTCTTGACGGTTACAACCAGGTTTATCGTGAGCTCGGTCGAGTGCCGGCCAAGACGCTAGTCAAGCAGGGCGACTACTCATATGAGAGTGGTCACATACAGATGCAGCATCTCTTGGCCGAGAATCCAGACGTCGATGGCGTGTTTGCCTGTAACGACCTCATGGCACTTGGAGCGATTGCGGCAATCGAAGAGGCTGGCAAAAGTGTTCCAGGAGATGTAGCGGTTATTGGCTTTGACGACTCGATTCCAGCCCGCACTTCTCGCCCACAGCTCTCAACCGTTCGACAAGACATCAATGCTCTCGGTGAGGCTGCTGCACAGCTGATGATTGCTCAGCTAAACGGTGAACTGGTCGAATCTCGAATCATGCCGATCGAGCTCGTTCTCCGCGAATCTGCCTAACCCAAACGAACCAAGCGTTCCGATAACTCTCAAGCCTTTTTAGCCACGCCTCAACCTAAGGCAGCGGGGCGTTGAAGAACACTTCGCCTAAGCCATTGATCTTGCTAAACCTGACCCAGTCAACCTTCATTTCGGTCTTTTGAAGTGCGGGGTCAATCGCGCCGCCGAGGTTTCCTCCCATGGCCAGATTCAACAAGATGTAGTTCTGCTTGCTGTAGGCCCACGGCTTGCCCTCGCGGCTAATCACTGAATACTTGTGCCCGTCCACATACCAGACCACTTGGTCTGGAAGCCAGTCGACGGCATAAGTGTGATAGTCGTCGGCCCAGTTCTGGGTCAGGTCATACTTGGTTCCTCGGCTGTTGCCACCTGGACCGTGGATGTAACCGAGCACGAGCGACGAGTCTTTACCCACCAACTCGGTAACGTCGATTTCACCACACCAAGGCCAAAGGATGGTGTCGATGTCGGTTCCTAGAGTCCAGAACGCTCCCCAGGTGCCGACACCCGGAGCACCTTTGATTCGCGCCTCTAGGCGGCCATACAGGAAGCTGACTTGACCCTTGGTAGCGATTCTCGACGAATACCATTCACAAGGTCCGTAATAGCACTGCGTCTGGCTTGCGCCTTCCGTTGTGGCGGTGATGGTTAGTGAGCCCTGACCGTCCATTACGGCATTTTCAAACTTGTAGTATTGTCGCTCGTTGTTGCCCCAACCGCGAAGTCCCTGCTCGCTGCCGGTTCCGTTTTCACCGTGCCAGAACGTTTCGTTGACTGTGGCACCAGCGGAACCATTAAATTCATCACTCCAAACCTGCTCATAAGTGCGCGCAACGGCGGCCGGTTGAAAGTTGTTGGTGGTGAGCGTGATATCGGAATAACCGGTCGGCGCTTTGATTACTACCTTGGCACTCATGATTGCCCCACGGTCGGTCAGGCTCAAAGCTCTCGAGGCGACTGGGTTCTCGGTATAAAGATCCAGGCCATCGCGCATCCAGGTATAACTGACGCCTGCCGGTGCAGGCAGGATTTTGGGCACCACGACCGAAAGAGAGTTTTGGTCATTGTTCGCATAACCAAGCACTGCTTTGCCAGACACCGAAAGTTTTCCGACAAAGATCACGTTCGAGGTCAAAACCTTTTTCAAGGAGCCTATGTATGCCGTTTCGACTGCCTTGAGGCTGCCCGTCTTCTGAGTGGACTTTACGACATAAGTGTTTGCGGTAGCGCCAGGGATTGCTTTTCCGGCGTAGTACCACTGCCAGGTCACCTTCGTAGTTTTCACACTAAATTTTGCGGCGACTGCGGTCACTTTCGACCCCACCTTGGCATAGCTCGTGATGGTTGGCGCAGAAAGCACTTTCACAGTGACAGCGCTCGCTGGTGCTGAGGTGATTCCGCTTAGCAGGAGTGTGGCAGCCAGGATGGCCAACAGAGTCTTCTTCATCTTCGAATGCCTTCGGTTTGAACGTTTGGTTCGGTTGGTGGAGCTGGTTTGGAGGTAATGCTCACTTAGATAAGACTCAAGGGCGAGGCCATAACGACCCCGCCCTCGAGTACTTCATCGATTTTTGGTACTAGTTACTAGCCGACCTTACCGGTGGTCTTGGTCAGCGAGTACTTGGTGCCCTTGCTGTTCTTGACCGTAACGAGTACACGGATGTACTTGGACTTGTCGGTGGTGGTCAGCTTGTAGGTGCTCGTGGTCTTTCCGCTGATCACAGCACACTTAGCGGCTGCCGAAGGAGCGGATGCGGTGCTAGCACTGCTTGCCGAAACTGTGCAGCGGTACCACTTGTAGGTGTAAGTCGGAGTCGGGGTTCCGGTCCAGCTTCCCTTGTTTACAGTGATGGTACTTCCCACCTTGGCGGTGCCAGATAGCGAGGCCGCAGTCTTCATTACAGGTGCAACCGTCACCGGCTGAGCGCTGTAGAAGTGGAACTCGATCATGTCAGCAACGTCGTTTGCGCCGGCAACATCAGGCCACATCTGAGTGAACTTTGCACCGGTCGTTGGAACCGGAGCGATTGCGCTGGCAGGAACAGGCTCACCGACGGTGTCGGTGCTCTTGAAGTCGAAGAAGACGTTACCGAAGGCGTCAGTCGTGGTCTCCCACACTGCCTGATCGGCGTTTTCAGCCGCTGCCGTGTTGGTCGCCGTGGTGCCGTTGGTCACCTTGGCGGTCGACTTCGAATTAGCCTTTCCAACCTTCAACTTGAATGGCGCGTTGATCAACGGCGCACCGTTGTCGTCTTTCACGTTGTAGACCAGGTTGGTCGAGCTGCCTGCTGCGGCGTAAACCTGACGGAAACCGATGCCTGGCTTGTACCAGTTGTTGGTAACGCTGAACAGGGTCTCGAGGTCACTGCGGTGAATCGAGTTGGTGTCGGTCAGCTGAGGTGCAGCCAGGCGAGTGGTTGGCGAGGTGATCGGCTGTGCGGCACTCGAACCAGGGGTGTAGAAGTGGAACTCGCTGATGACCGAGTGGTCTGGCTTCTCGCCAGCGATCTGAGGCAAGAACTGCGCGTGGGTGTCGTCAAGACCATCTTCAGAGATGATCGGGGCGTCGGTCCACTTGGCAGGCATGGTCTCACCCTCGCTGTCAAGGTTTTGCACGGTGAAGGTGACGTTACCGAATGCGTCGGTCACGCGTGAAACGCGTCCACCGTCGGCAGCGGATGTCGCATCCTTGGCCTTCACACCATCACACAGAATCTGTGCACGCGAGTCGGAGTACTGCTTGTTGCAGCGAAGGATGACGGTCTGGCCTACTAGAGGCGCTCCCTTGTCGTCAGCAACGTGGTAGGTCAGGTAGATCTTCGAGCCTACCGGTGCCCATGAGCGCTGGTAGATGAGGCCTTCGCCGAACCAACCGTTGGCAACCCATCCGTTAGCCATGGCCTGGTTCTTGGTGGCCTCGCTGGTGTTGCCGGCGTCAAGAACTGGGGTGACAAGAGTGATTTTCGCGCCAACATAAGGAGTGGTCGCTGCTTGTGCCGGCGAGATTGCGCTGAGGCCCAAGGTGCTGAATGCTGCAACAGCGAGTGTCGCAGTGAGCTTCTTCCAAGAGAGTTTCATTTTGTCCTTCCGGCGTGCGACGATGTATGGCACGTCCTTAGGTCTAAAAGTAACCCAGTGAAAGCGGTTTCAGTAAGCGGTTTCACGAAAAGTTTATGGTTTCGTTATTGAGTTGCCATAAATTGGGTAAATAGCGCCGTCGCGCGGTGTGACCGAAACCAAAGTGGAATGAAGTTAGTGGGCGCGACTTTCAGAGAGGTTGCGCATCTGCGGTGCGATTGCCACGAGGATACTCGCCACAAGTACCCCCGCCGCGAGAGCCCAGTAGACGGGTTGCACGCCGAGGGCATCCACGGCAACACCGACCGCGATGAACGAAATCATCGGAGAAGCGTTCCAGATCGCCATTTCGAGGCTGAACACTCGACCGCGCAGGTTAGCCGGCACCATGGTCAGCACCACAGTGTTGAGGAGTGGAATCACCGGACCCCAGGTGAATCCGAGAATCAGCCCGAAGGCAAGCATGAAGGGCTGAGGAGGCAGGAATGACATTGGCACGATGCCTAGCGTGATGCCGAACATCGTTGTGCGCAGAATGTTTGCATACGACATTCTGCGATGAATCCACTCGAACGCAAGCGAACCGACTACGCCAGCGCCGGCCATACAAGATATGAGAGTGCCGAGATCTTCTGGCAAGTCAATCGAGTTGTAGTAGCGAGGCAATACGACCATCTCGGTTGGAATGTAGATGAGGCTAATCGAGAGCAGCGCCGCAAAGATAATACCCACAGCCGGAAAACGCCCCAGGGCCCTGATGCCTTCGAGGGCATAACGCAGCGGTTTGCTCTTGTCGTCATCGGCGGATGCTGGCTCTTGCTTCTCGACAACTCGCACGGCAAACGCAAAAGCAGCCGCTGCAAGCCCTGCACCGCCCGCCCACCAAAAGGCCGAAAATGGCCCTGTCGCGCCAATTGCGAGTGCACCAACGGCAGGACCGACGGCAAACCCTGCCGAGAACACCGCCTCGTGAATCGAGTTAGCGCGGTCGAGTGACAGGCCGGCCTTTGCCGCCACATCCGGAAGAAGCGCCTTTCGAGCCGACTGACCACCCGGTGCAATCAAGTTGCGCAGCACGGCCAGCAGAATCATGGTTCCAAGATTGATTGCACCGAACAGCGCAACAATCGGAAAAGCGATGGTGGTGATAACAGTGATGGCCTCAGCCGCCCAGGCCACGCGTCTGCGTCCGATCGCGTCGATGAATGACCCCATTACGGGCGAGAGCAATAGTCCAGGGATGCTGCTGAATGCGATAACAAGTGCCGACTGCGCAGACGAGCCGGTCTGATCGAGCACCAGCCAAGGCATGGCAATAAATAGGATGCTGCCCGAAATCACTCCGGCCAGGTTCGAAAGTTCGGTTAGAACGAAGGCGCGCACTTAGCGAAGGCCAAGGTCATCCAAGGTGACTGCCGTGAGATAGCGGAATCCCGCGTCTTCGATCACCTTTTGGGCACCGGTGTCTCGGTCGACCACCGTGGCCACGGCCACCACAATTGCACCAGCTGTTTTCAGAGCTTCGGCGGCGGTTAGCGGCGAACCGCCAGTGGTCGAGGTGTCTTCAACAACTACGACTCGGCGCCCAGCGACATCCGGGCCTTCAACCTGACGACCCATTCCGTGCGCTTTAGCTGCCTTGCGCACCACGAAGGCGTCAATGTTGCGACCAAGCGCGGCGGCCTGATGCATCACGGCAGTGGCTACCGGGTCTGCACCCATGGTGAGCCCACCAATTGCATCGAAATCGGTCACACCGTTTGCGTCAAGCAGGTCGAGCATGACTCGGCCAATCAGCGGTGCAGCCTCGTGGTGAAGTGTTGCGCGACGAAGGTCAACATAGTAGTCGGCCTCGAGCCCGCTTGAGAGTGTCACTCGCCCGTGTACCACAGCGAGCTGCTTGATGAGTTCGACGAGACGTGGTTTGGGAGAAGAGTGGAAGTTCATAACTCAATCCTAAATCCTGGGTTTGAGGCAAAGAAAACGGGGATGCCCTTGGCGGACATCCCCGTAATCTCTTGTTGAACTAACCGATGGTTACATAGATCGCGCGTTCGATCTGTGTTCCACGGGTGGCATACTTCACGGGGTTGTGAAGGTCACGCCAGACTGTAATCTTGACGGTTACTGGCGCACTGAGCTTCTTGAGTGCAGCTACAGCGGCCTTGTCAGCAGTCTTTGTGCCGGCGCAGAAAGAAGTCGCTGGTGCGAAAGTCTTCTGAGTGTTAGCCAACTTGGCAGAGACAGCTTTCAAGGTGCCGTACTTGAGAGTACAGGTGTAGCTCTTGCCGTCAATCTTGAATGAAGCCGTAGCCACAATTGGACCGACCCAAACACCCTTCGAGTTGATCGTTAGGGCACCGGTGGACTTTTTGAATGAAACAACCTCACTCAGCACGTTGGTCTTGGCACCGCTGATACCAAGGGCAACTGGTGCGCCGACGTTTCCTGCGTCAACAAACTTCTTGGTTCCAGCAGGAGTGACGGTGTAGGTAACCAGCTTGCTTACTGGAGCCCATTCAGCATTTCCCTGTTGGACGACCGAGATCTTGCAAGCGCCAGTCTTCAGGTTAATCACGTGGAATGCTGAGTAGGTGCCCTTCTTGCACACCGAAGGAGTGCTGAAGACCAGAGTCACATTCAGCCCAGAACTCGCATTAGCTGAAATGAAGATACCGTCTGGGTTGATCTGCTTCTCACCAACCTGAACGGTGCGAACGGTGATTACTTGGTCAGCTGGGCCTGAAACCGCGATGCTTGCAGTAGCGACGCCTTCGGCAGCCCATGTTGAACCGGCTTGAGTTGCTTTGACCGAACAGGTTCCCTTGGTCAAGAACTTCAAGGTGGTTCCGGTGACCGAACACACGGATGGTGTGGTCGAGCTGTAGGTCAGGCTCGCGACTGCGGTGTAACCAGTCATCGAGACCGTTGCCGACAAGGTGCGATCTGCATCGCCAACGGCCGCTGTGGCAGCACCGGAGTTCAGAGTTACGGTCTGAGCAACCTTGCTTGCACCAACATACTCGAAGGTTCCAGCAGTGACTGTTCCGCCCGAGTAGGCCAGCGTGATGTTCACGATGCCCTTCGACCCGGCTGGAACGCTCACCTCAAGCGACGTTGCGCTTCTGGTTCCAATGGTGGCCACAACAGTTCCGAACTTGACAGAGTCAACCTCACCTAGGTTTGTGCCAGTGATGGTAACTTTCGTGCCAGCATCCGGAGTGTTGCTGGCTTTGCCAGAGACCTGCGCCGAAACCGTCGGAGTTGCTCCTGTGACGGTGATCGACTTTGTGTCAGAACCTTCGGCAGCCCATGTTGAACCGGCTTGAGTTGCTTTGACCGAACAGGTTCCCTTGGTCAAGAACTTCAAGGTGGTTCCGGTGACCGAACACACGGATGGTGTGGTCGAGCTGTAGGTCAGGCTCGCGACTGCGGTGTAACCAGTCATCGAGACCGTTGCCGACAAGGTGCGATCTGCATCGCCAACCTTGGCGGATGAAGCTCCAGCATCGAGAGTGACATCCTGAGCAACCTTGCTTGCACCAACGTAGGTGAAGTTTCCGCCAGAGCCGTCTCCGTTTGCCGACTCGATAGTGATTGCGACGGTTCCGGTTCCGGCAGGAACAGTCACCTCAAGCGAAGTTGCGGTCTTGGTGCCGATGGTGGCAGCAACGGTTCCAAACTTGACCGCGGTGGCCAGGTCCAGGTTGGTTCCGGTGAAAGTAACCTTGGTGCCAGCTGCCGGCGTGTTAGTCGCATACTCGAGGTTCTTCGAGGATACTGCTGGAACCGGCCCCGATGGCTTCACATACAGGTGGTTGCGCCACTTGTAGATCGACATCTTGTCAGCGCCTGCAGCAGCGTCGGTGAACCACCAGTTGACATCGCTGGTCGAAGGCTCGATTACGAAGATTGAACTCAAGCCGGCAAGTCCAACCTGGGTGTAACTGACGATTTCACCGGTCGTGCCTGCGCCTGTGGCGGTTTTGATTGAAACAACAGCAGTCTTATAAGGATCGCTTGGCATCACCGGGTTCGCAATAGCGGCGACCTGCAGGGCGCTCGCAGATGCACTCTGCACACCGATCGGCCAAATCAAGTTGCCAATCGGTAGATCGATCGCTTTATCATTTGTGAAATCCACCTGTGTGCCGGCAGTACCTGAAGCGCTCACCTTTGCCAACTTGAACGTCGGCAGTGGCATACCGGTAGTTCTCAAAATCACAAAGAAATCACCGTTGTTAACCGATGGGGCAACCAAAGTTGGTTCATTCGAGATCGTTGTGCCGCTCGAAGCCCACGCGCTAGTAACGACAGTCGAGGTGAGGTCGCCCTTGAGTCGAACAATTTCGCGAGCGGCAACTGTGCCCGAGTCGATTCCATTCGTTCTCGCCGTGACATTTCTCTTCGTCACAAAAAATGTGACTGCGGCGTCAGCCGAGGTAGCCGATGGATTTACCGAATAACTGACCTGCGTCGAGTTGGCGTTCGCGCTCTGCTCACCGAGAGCCTTGACTAGTGTCAGAGCGTTCGCACCATCAAGGCTTACAACAGCAGGGGTAGGAGCATAAATCACGGTCTGATTGTCGCTGAGAGTCACTGGCTTAAAGCAAGTCAGCAAGATGAGCTGCTTAGCGGTCGAGGCCGAGATAGGGGTTGCGCTCACGTTCGTTCCAGAGGCTGAGCTTCCGGCGGTTATTCCTGCGCCTAGCTCGGCACATGTGGAATCAAGTTCGGTGAAGTTGACTTTGATCGAACTCGTTGATGCCGAAGTGTTCGTTCCCTGGACAATCTCCAACTGGCCCTTTGAAAGAGCTGTGTCGGTTGTAGGTGCAAGGATTGTCCACTGGTCCTTTGCGGTTCCGTAGAAACCGACGGCGGTGCTGTATGCGCTCGAACCGGTTGGCGTAAAAGCAACTTCTCCGGATCCGGCAAAGCTTGAAACGAAGCCGCTAGCGTTCGTTTGACGAAGCTTGAAGTTGTAACTTGGCGGTCCACAGTTAGGAGGACACGACTGTGCCGCCGAAAGCTGGAAAAGCCTGTAGGTGCCTCCAAGACCGTCGGCAACGACTCTAACGTTGCTGGCAGCGGTGATGTTCGCCACATCGCTCGAGACAACAGACACCTTGCCTGCAACATCCGTGACACCACTAACAGGGGTGCTGATGTTATAGCCAGGTGCTGGTACTAGCACAGCATCGGATGCTGGAGAGGACTGGCCAACGAAGTCGTACCACATTCCTTGGATCTTCACGACATAGTTCACTCCAGCCGTGGGGCGGCTAAGCGAACAGGTTGTGGGCTGTCCTGGCATTGAGCTCCAGGCATAGGCAGTGCCTAGAACGGTGTTTAGATCGGTGCTCTTGAAGAAGTTACAGACGTGACCATCTGCAAAAGTAGCGGCTGTACCAAGTGTCGCTGTCAACGAGTTTTGCATCGAGTTGTATGCGAGGGTTGGCTTTCCTGGGGTGCCAGGAACACAGCTTCCAGTTACATCGACACCGTCTTGATCAACGATTGCTATTTGCCAATCGAGCACGTCACCAGCGGCGTAATCGCCTCCGCTCTGGCTGAGGTACTTATACATCCGAAGGGCAAGGCCGTTAGTGATGTCATCAAAGGTGTTGCCGTTAACGGTTCCATTGATGGTGAAAGATGTAGCTTGGTTTCCGCCCATTCCTCGGTTACCGGTGGACACATCGGCACGGGTGTTTGCGTTGATGTTCCAACCCTGCAAGTTTTGAGCAACGCCGTTCACATACATGGTGGGCGTGACAACATCCCCGGCAACAACCTTCGAAGAATCGACACAGGCTCCAATGTTCAAGTTCAGGCCATCTGTCGCAGCTTCAGCGGTGTAGCTTGGCACGTCAAGCGAGTAGTGAACACTCTGCCATTGGGCATTGACGTCAGTGCCATCTACAGCTACCGCAACGCCATCAACCGTGACAGCAATCTCGATTCGATAGGTTCCGGAAGTTAATGGGGGTGGCGTCTGCGAAGGCGAGCTGGTCATCGTCCACACGTTCACATAAAGGTTGGCGTTTCCAGACACATGTTCTGCCTTAGCGACTAGCGAAGTCGCCGGAGGAGTCTGGGTGTTTGTGTTTATGCAGTTCGAGTTGTTCTGCTCGCAGAAGTACAGGTTTGGCGTTCCATTGACGTCCAAATTGTTGTTTGAAACCAACAGTTGATTGTCTGGGCCATAGACCTTTTTCGAAACGGAAATCGACTTTCCGGCGTTCGTCGCAAAGAAATTCGAACTGAACCAAAAATTCGAGTCCACGCTGAAACCGTTCACGCCAGCGGGCAGCTCGAATTCACCGTTAGCAGTTAGGTCCTGGTTGATCGAGACTGACCGGTCCACCAGCGAGTCGCCGCTTGCGTAGGTCACGCCGGCCGCTGATGCTGGCGAGACCGTGAGTGTGGTTAGAGCAAGTGCTGCGACGATAACGCCATAAAATGCCTTGCTAAAAATGGCGGACTTTTTCATAACAAACCCCTTTGGTCGTTCTTCAAAACGAGTCGCGATGCCATGCGAGGCAATGCGAACATACTTGGAAAAGTCTACCGACTATTTGTATACAAATAACTTTTATTTGGAGTCTTTTTCATGAGGTTAACCAGCCGAAGATTTTCTACGGCGACTCCGATTTATGGCGGTTTCGTTTAGCCTTGAACAATGCGAATCGCGACCTGGAATGTCAACTCGATACGAACCCGCGTGGGGCGAGTAACCGATTGGCTGGTGCGCGCCGACGTCGACGTGCTCGCTATGCAGGAGATCAAGTGCAAGCCAGAGCAGTTTCCTCGCGTGGCCTTTGAGGCCGCGGGCTACCAACTCGAGCTTCACGGCTTGAACCAGTGGAACGGGGTGGCCTTTGCGAGCCGCATCCGTGCCGAAGATGTCGAAATCGGGTTCGCTGAAATGCCCGAATTCAAGGATGTTGCCGAAGCGCGTGCGTTAGGTGCAACTTTTGACGGCGTGCGTCTATGGAGCCTCTATGTGCCGAATGGCCGCACACTAGAGGACCCCCATTATGCCTACAAACTAGAGTGGCTCGACCGGTTGGCTGCGGCGAGCGCAGAGTGGGTGAGCAACGAACCCGAGACTCCGCTGGCTCTGATGGGAGATTTCAACATCGCCCCGCTCGACACAGACGTTTGGGACATGGCGGAATTCGTCGGAGCAACGCATGTATCGCCGGCCGAGCGCCAAGCCTTTCAGGCGTTCGAGCAAATCGGTCTAACTGACGTGGTTCGCCCTCTGGTTCCGACTGGTTATACCTACTGGGATTATCAACAGCTTCGTTTTCCGCGAAACGAGGGCATGCGAATCGACTTTATTCTGGGCTCGGATGCCTTCTCCGAAAACGTCAAGGCTGCCGAGATTGTGCGCGACGAGCGCAAGGGCGAGGGGCCGAGCGATCACGTTCCGGTCGTCGTCGACCTCGACTGGTAGCGATCGCCTGACGGCACCGACCTCGACTTCTAGTTAGCGCGCCATCCAGCGCTTGCGTTCGTCTGGGTCGAGTTTCTCAATCGCATAGCGAAGCATCGTGCGAGGCATCCTTGTGTGGAATTTTGCCAAAAAGCCACGAAGAACCTCGAGGTCACGATTACCGATTTCGCGAAGCATCCAGCCGACCGCCTTGTGAATTAGATCGTGCGGGTCGTTGAGCAGGTTCATGGCGATGTGCTGTGGCACGCCGAACTCGCCGGCTCGAATGTGCGCAAAAGTGAAAATCATTGCAGCGCGGCGCTCCCACAACACGGGGCTTTTCGATAGCCCGATGATGAGTGTCTTGCGAGGATGCTCGACGAGCGCTTGCCCGAAGGTTGGCGCACTAGTGTCGACCAAATCCCAGTTGTTGATGCAACCACGCATTAGTGCTTCTAAATAGAAGTCAAAAAGTTCGTTTCGAAGCACCTTGGTCTTGGCGCGCTTGAACTGGTCAACAAGGATGTGCAACCCGGTTAGCCGCACCTCGTGCCACGGCGAATCCAGCAGCTCGTCGACCTGGTCGAGCGAAAGGTGTCGAAAACGCTTTGCCACCACGCGGGTCTGTGGCACGGTGCATCCCAGAAATTGGTCACCCTCGCCATAACCGCCAAGGCCTGTCTTGAAGAATCGTTTTAGGTCGGCGACTCGCTTGGAATCTTGGGCGGGCGAAACTGCGCGAAGCGCGTTGATCACGGCAACGGCGGTGAGGGGCGGCTGGGCAGGTTGGTCGAACGTCATCGCCGACCAAACCTAGCGCGCACGCCAGAGCACGATGCCGGTGCGCTTGGATGGGCGCTGCCCCACCTGCAAACTCTCAACTCCTTGGTCGCCGGCGGCAAACACGCGGTTGCCCGGACGCTGCATGAGCTCGTTGGCGAGAGCCGCCTCGAGGTCGCGCACCCGTTGCTTGAGCTCGGCGTTCTGGTTTTCGAGTTCGAGCACTCGCTTGATGCCCTCGAGGCTTACACCTTCGGTCGAGAGCCTCGCAATCTCACGAAGTTGGGCCACGTTTCGCATCGTGTAGCGCCGTCCGCCGCCACCGGTACGAGTCGGTACGACCAACCCCATTCGGTCATACTGGCGAAGAGTTTGCGGGTGCATCACGGCGAGCTCGGCGGCAACCGAAATTACGAACATCGGAGTGTTCTCGTCGAACTGTTCCATGCCGCCTCCTTATGCCTCTCGTGTGCCTATTTGATGCAATCTTCACGCAGGTCGCGCGACTAGAGCAACCCTGCCTTGTTGAGCAAATCTTCTCGCGGATCTTCGTCGCCCAACAACGCCGAGAATTCTTCGAGAAGCTTGGCTGCTTTGTCGCTGACGTGCGAGGGAACTGCGATGTCAACAGTGGCGAGCAGGTCGCCGGTCACTTTGGCCGACTGAACACCCTTGCCCTTGACCCGCAAAACCCTGCCGTTCGGTGTTCCAGGAGCAACCTTGAGTTTCACTGGGTCGCCACCGAGAGTCGGCACCTGGATGGTGGCGCCAAGCACTGCCTCGGCAAATGTCACTGGCACGTTGACTCGCAGGTTGTTGCCGTCGCGAGTGAACACGGGATGCGGCTTCACAGTCACCGTGATCAACAGGTCGCCCTGCTCACCGCCATTTGGCGAGGGCTGGCCCTTGCCGCGAAGCTTGATCTTTTGCCCATCCTGGATGCCGGCCGGCACCCTGACGCTGGTGGCCTCGCCCGAGTTGTTTAGACGCAACTTTATGGTCGAACCATGGATGCTGTCGATGAAGTCGACCGTCACCGCGGTGGTTAGGTCGGCACCGCGCTGCGGGCCGAAACCACCGAAGCCTCCACGACCCCCGCCGCCGAAAAGGTTTGCGAAAACGTCTTCGAATCCGGCACCGCCAGCGCCGCCAGGGAACCCGCCGGCAAACCCGCCTGGGCCGCCGGTGAAACGAGCGCCACCGCCCATGGCGCGAACGGCGTCGTATTCTTTGCGTTGTTCTTTGTCGCTGAGCACGCTAAAGGCTTCGCTGATTTCTTTGAACTTGGCTTCGGCCTTGGCATCGCCAGGGTTCGAATCCGGGTGATACTGGCGAGCCAGTTTGCGATAAACCTTCTTTAGCTCGGCGTCAGAAACATCCTTGGCAACACCGAGAATCTTGTAAAAGTCTTTCTCGAACCAGTCCTGACTTGCCATGGCTAATCCTCCGCTGGGATGAAGACCGCGACCTTTGCGGCACGAAGCAGGCGCTCGCCCACTAGGTAGCCGGATTCCACAACATCCGCGATGGTGTTCTCGGTGACATCCTTGGATGGTGTCTGCACGAGAGCCTCGTGGATCTCAGGGTCGAACTTGTCGCCCTTGGCACCGAACGGCTTGAGGCCGAACTTGTCGCCGGCCGCACGAAGTTTGGCAACCACGGCCGCGAACGGCGAACCTTCGAGATCGCCATGTGCTTCGGCGCGCGACAGGTCGTCGAGTGCCGGGAGCAACGAGCGAAGAACCTCGGCGATGGCCGCGTTGCGCGAGACATCGCGGTCACGTTCGACGCGGGCGCGATAGTTCACAAACTCAGCCTGTAGCCGCTGCAAGTCTGCGAGCAACTCGGCTTCTTTGCTGATCGGGCCGGTTGCATCGACGAGGTCGGCTAGTTCGGCGTCGATCGGATCGACCGGCGCGTTTTCGCCGCTGTCGTTGGTCGTGGCTTCAGTCGATGCATCAGCGTTTGATTCAGCCGAAGCCGCAGCCTCAGGGTTTTCACCCTGGGCCGCTGCCTCGTCTTGGTTGAACTCGTCAGCCATTACTTCTTGTCGTCCTCGTCTTCGACAACTTCGGCGTCGACGACATCCTCGTTGGATGCCTCTTCACCGGCTGCCTCGCCGGCTCCTTCGGCCGAGGCGTTGGCATAGATTGCCTCGCCCAGCTTCTGCTGCGATTCGGTCAACTTGGTCATGGCCGACTTGACTGCTTCGATGTCGTCGCCTGCGAGCGCTGCCTTTAGAGCATCGACGTCAGCCTGAACATCATTCTTGACGTCTTCTGGCAACTTCTCGTCGTTGTCTTTGATCAGCTTCTCGGTCTGATAGACAAGCTGCTCGCCGGTGTTGCGATCTTCTTGCTCTTCGCGGCGCTTCTTGTCTTCGGCTGCGTGCTCTTCTGCCTCACGAACCATGCGCTCGATGTCTTCCTTAGGCAACGAACCGCCACCAGTGATGGTCACCGATGCTTCTTTTCCGGTTCCCTTGTCTTTGGCAGACACATGCACGATTCCGTTGGCGTCGATGTCGAAGGTGACTTCGATCTGAGGGATGCCACGCGGTGCGGGAGCGATGCCACCGAGGTCGAAGTTTCCGAGCGACTTGTTGTCGCGGGTGAACTCACGCTCACCCTGGAACACTGCGATGGTTACCGACGGCTGGTTGTCGTCAGCGGTGGTGAATGTTTCGCTTCGCTTGGTCGGAATCGCGGTGTTGCGCTCGATCAGCTTGGTCATGATGCCGCCCTTGGTCTCGATGCCGAGGCTAAGTGGGGTCACGTCGATCAGCAGAACATCCTTGCGCTCACCCTTCAGAACACCGGCCTGAAGCGATGCGCCAACGGCAACAACCTCGTCTGGGTTTACGCCCTTGTTGGGTTCCTTGCCACCGGTGAGGCTCTTCACGAGCTCGGTGACTGCAGGCATACGAGTCGAACCACCGACGAGCACAACGTGTGCAATGTCGGCAACCTTTACGCCTGCCTCCTTGATGACGTCGTTGAACGGCTTCTTGGTGCGGGCCAGAAGGTCTTCGGTCATCTGCTCGAACTGAGCGCGAGTCAGGGTCTCGTCGAGGTTGGCTGGGCCGTTCTCGGTGAGCGAGAGATAAGGCAACTGGATGTTCGCGGTCATCGACTGCGAAAGTTCCTTCTTGGCCTGCTCTGCTGCTTCTTTCAGGCGCTGGAGCGCGATCTTGTCTTTCGACACGTCAACGCCGGTGGTTTCCTTGAACTTCTTGACTAGGTGGTCAACGATGCGCTGATCCCAGTCGTCGCCGCCGAGGCGGTTGTCGCCCGAGGTTGCGCGAACCTGAATGGTCGAGAAGTCGTCGTCTTTGCCAACTTCGAGCAGCGAAACGTCGAAGGTTCCGCCGCCGAGGTCGAACACCAAGATGAGCTCGTCTTCTTTGCCCTTGTCGAGGCCATATGCCAGTGCCGCCGCGGTTGGCTCGTTGATAATGCGAAGCACGTTGAGTCCTGCGATCTCGCCGGCATCTTTAGTGGCCTGACGCTCGGCATCGTTGAAGTATGCCGGAACAGTGATCACCGCGTCGGTGACTGACTCACCGAGGTAAGTCTCTGCGTCGCGCTTTAGCTTGGCCAAGATTCGAGCCGAGATCTCTTGCGGGGTGTACTGCTTGTCGTCAACCTTGAACTTCCAGTCGGTGCCCATGTGACGCTTAACCGACGCGATGGTGCGGTCAACGTTGGTGACGGCCTGGCGCTTAGCGGTCTCGCCAACTAGCACCTCTCCGTCTTTAGTGAATGCAACCACCGATGGGGTGGTGCGAAAGCCCTCTGCGTTAGCGATAACGGTGGGCTCGCCACCTTCCAGCACGCTAACCGCGCTGTTGGTGGTGCCGAGGTCAATACCTACTGCACGTGCCATGTTTGTTTCTCCTTTTATATGTCCGGCCCCTCTAGACCCGCGACATTTGTTTAATTTTTGCAATTCGGCCCAAAGTTGAGCCTCATTGACTCAAGTTTGCGACGACCGCGCAAGATTGTCAAGTTAATTTGCTGAAAGTTGAGTGTGAATGACTCAACTTTGACCCAAACCTTTGAAATGACAAAAAGGCAACGATTAGAGAAACAACCGCCGAAACACTTAGGCAAAAGCCAGCTCGGGTCTAGGGTGAAGCCATGACTAACAGCGCCGTTACGCCGAAATCACGCAACGCCACCTGGGCTTGGATGCTCTGGGACTGGGCCGAACAGCCCTACCCAACGATCATGCAGACCTTCATCTTTCCGGTCTATCTGGCTGGCGCCGTTGCCTCGATCGATCAAAAAGCCGACCAGGCCATCGGTTGGGCCACCGCCATCGCAGGTGTTGTGCTGGCACTCATCGCCCCGGTGCTCGGTCGCCGATCAGACGAAAACGGCAAACGCAAGTTCTGGCTCGTGATCAACACCTACATCTTGGTGGCAATCACGGCGGCTTCGTTCTTTGTAGAACCAAAACCCGAATTCTTCTTGTTCGGTCTAGTGCTCTATGGCCTGGGCTCGGTGATTCAAGAGTCGGCGTTCATCAACTACTACGCCATGCTGAAGCAGGTCACTAAAGATTCCAACATTGGCAAAATCTCCGGATTCGCCTGGGGATTGGGCTATGTCGGCGGCATCATTCTGCTCATGGTTTCGCTGGTCGGCTTCGTGCTGCCCGATGTTCCTTGGTTCGGCATTCCAAATCAAGACGGTCTCAACATTCGCTCGATCTTCCTGTTTAGCGCGGTCTGGATTCTGGTCTTCTCGATTCCGATGATTCTGTTCGTGCCCGAAATCGCCAAGCGCGCAACCGGGCCAAATGAATCGGTGATCGAGTCATATAAGAAGGTTTGGCAACAACTAAAAACCCTTCGCCTGCAAGCTCCCGAAACCTTCAAGTTTCTAATCTCAAGCGCCATCTATCGCGATGGCCTGGCCGGCGTTTTCACGTTCGGTGCCGTGCTCGGAACCCTCGCCTTCGGATTCGACCAAACTTCGATCATCTTCTTTGGTGTTGCAGCCAACATCGTTTCGGGATTAGGCGCCGCAATCGGCGGAATTCTCGACGATCGAATTGGCTCACGCAGCGTAATCGTGGCATCGCTTATCGGCCTGATTGTTTCGGGCGTTTGCGTCTTCGCTTTCGCGGGCATCGGCTCAACCGCCTACTGGATCTTCGGCCTCATGCTCTGCCTATTCGTTGGCCCAGCCCAGGCCTCGAGCCGAACATTCGTTTCACGCTTCACCCCAACTGGCCGTGAAGGCGAGGTGTTCGGCCTCTACCAACTCACCGGGCGAGCAGTTTCGTTCTTGTCTGGCACGTTCTGGTCGGTGAGCATCGCCGCAGCCGTCGCACTTAAGGTCTCTGGCAACACCACCATCTACGGCATCTGGGGTCTGATAGCGATTCTCGCTGTCGGCCTAGCGCTGTTGCTTCGGGTGCACCCGCGCCCCAGCGTTATCGAGTAAAAAACTAGATACCTGATCAGAGGAACTTGTGCAATCTGTGCAGGCGAGGGCTAAAAACAGGGGAATCGAGATCGAAACGGGCTGAACAGTGATGCCTCAGATAGTTTAAACGGCTGCGCTGAGGCGGATCTAGAAGCCCACACTACCGCTCTATCTGAGACCTGAGTATTTTGCTCTCATTGCTGGAAGTCTTCGGTGGTACAAATAGACACTCAAAAGTTTTTTCGCAACAAAGTAGGTTGACACCACGGCCAAGGTCAAACCGCCTATACGCAAAATAGCGATGTACGTCGGTTCACCTCCTGGGAAAAACCCAGGTAGGAGGATGAATCCTACGGCTGCGAAGAAAGAAAACGTTCCGGCAACTGCCTTGGATAACTTGGAAACCCACCAAAGCTCCAAAGCAATCACGTCGTCAGCGGTTAACTGCTCAGTTGAAAGCAGCAACTTGCGTGCCCTGCGTGCAAACACATAGTTTTCTGCGATTGCATTAAAAATCGCATTCGTATCCTGCCCGGGAACGTCTTTGTTTAGCCGTTTACGAACGTTTTTGGAAAGTGTTTTGTTCATATTAGAAAATCAACTCCTTAGCGAAATCCTCTCATGGTCACACCGTTTGACTGTCTTGTATTCGCTATGAAGCAGGACTGGGATCTGCTGTTTCGCATGGACGGCCCTGTGAGAAACTTCAAAGATTTGAGGGCCGCCTTAGAGGGCTATTCGGAGAGCTTTGCATTAATTCGAAGTGCCTCCGAATCAGTTGCTCGGTTGCAACAGATCGTTGACGAGCACGCAGGTCACCAAAGCGCGTGGGAAGATGAGCCAAACAGCCCCGATTTCCCGGCATCGCGTTGACGCATGACTCTGTTTGGGGATAAATCCAATCCAGTAACTGGAGGATCTTCTTTGAACTGAACTAATCGCGCTGCTCGAGTGGCTCGTTGCCCACATCGGTGCGATAGAAGTTGTAGAACGAACGGCTGGCGGTTGGGCCGCGCTGACCTTGGTAGCGAGAGTTGTATTTGGCGCTGCCATAAGGGGTTTCGCTAGGGCTTGACAGCTGGAAGAAGCAAAGCTGGCCAACCTTCATGCCTGGCCACAACTTGATAGGTAGGTTGCTCACGTTGGCTAGCTCGAGAGTCACGTGACCGTTGAAGCCTGGGTCGACGAATCCGGCGGTTGAGTGGGTTAGCAAACCTAGGCGACCAAGCGAAGACTTGCCTTCGAGTCGGGCGGCGATGTTGTCTGGCAGAGTGACGAACTCATAGGTGCTGCCGAGAACGAACTCGCCCGGGTGCAGAATGAACGCCTCGTCGGCGGCCACCTCGACAAAACGAGTGAGCTCGCTCATCTCTTCGGCTGGGTCGATGTAGGCGTATTTGTGGTTGTCAAAAAGTCTGAAGAAGCGGTCGAGGCGAACGTCGAAAGATGAAGGCTGAAGCAGCCCCATGTCGAGTGGCTCTAGGCCGATGTTGCCGGCTTCAATTTGTGCGCGGATATCGCGGTCTGACATAAGCATGCGTCTAGGTTACCGCTTAGATTTAGAGCATGACCGCAGATAACACGCTCACCCGCTTTCTCGAATACTCCGACCGGTTGGCAGCCAGCGCTGATGCAGACCCGAACGTCATTGGGCTCATTTTTCTAGGATCGGCAGCCGACCACAGCCGAGTCGACGAGTGGTCTGACCACGACTTCTTCTTGATAGTCAAAGCTGGGTTCGGCGAGAAGTATCGAGGCGACCTGAGCTGGATTCCAGACATCGAAGAAGCCGTGCTGCATCCGCGCGAAACCGATCACGGACTCAAGGTGGTTTTCGCCGACGGTCGCGTGCTTGAGTTCGCGGTGTTCGAAGATGCCGAGCTCGAGCTGGCCTCGGTGAACTCGTGGGCAGCCGTGGTCGACAAGACCGACCTGACCGCAAGGCTCGAGGCGATCGAAACCCGATCACGCGCATCGGCCGCCAAGCCGTTTGATCGGGCCAAAGAGTTCGAGTTGTTTCTGGCGCTGGTGCTGATTGGCGCGGGGCGTCACCGTCGCGGCGAAACGCTGATTGCCGGGCAGTTCATTCGTTCATATGCCCTGCGCAACCTGCTCGGCTTGATTCGCGATGCGCATGCGCCAGTGCCTGGCACCGAAAGCAAGCAAGACAACCTCGACCGTTTTCGACGATTCGAGATTCAATACCCTTCGCTTGGGCGCCGCATCGAAAACGCGTTGCAAAAAGAGTTGGATGCCGCGGCACGCGACCTGATCGAAATCGCCGAAGGGTTGCGACCACTGTGTGACCGAGAGGCGGCTCAGGTTGCTGCCGTGCGAGGTCGCTTGGATTGGATTTAGCGCAAACCGGATTTTGGTTTAGCGCAAACCGGATTGCGTGACTCGGGAGCCCACCCAGCAACGTCTAGTTGTCGCGAGCCTCGATGAACACGATTTCACCGATGTCGGCGGTCACACCATCCGTGGCTTGCAAGCCGTCATAAAGTTGCTTTTCGCGAACATAAAGCACAGCCAACTTTCCAGTTGCGAGTCTTGGTGAACCCGCCCATTTGGTCTGCATTTCGGTGCTCAGGTGACCGGTGATGCGAATTTTGAAGTAGTCGAACACTAGGGTCTTGCCATCAAAGTCGACAATCGTGACGCCGAGCTTTGTAATGGCCTTGGGGTTGACCGAAGACCCACGAACCACCGACCCCGAGACTCCGCCGTTGCCGTTCATCGGGCCGCCCAGCCCGTTCACGCCGCCGACGTTGGCAATGCCGCCGGTGACTTCTTGATTCGGGTCGTTCATGAGTTGCTGGCCACCCGTGCCGGCACCGGGTTTTCCGGATTTGGTGTTCACAGTATTGAAGCTGCCAACAACAATCTGACCAGCAAAAATGAGCAGCATTAGCGGTAGAGCAATGGTCATGCCGACGCTAAGTCGCTTGCGAGCCTTGCTCTTTCGCCACTCTTGCCGATTCATGAACGCTCCGTTGTTCGAGGTTCGAGCCTAGTGCTCGAGACCAGCGCGACGATAGATTGCCTTGGCCCATTTAGGCGCCCACCAGTTGGCGTCGCCGAACAGGCGCATCAGAGCCGGCACCAAAAGCGCTCGGATGATCGTGGCATCAAGCAACACGGCAAAGGCGATGCCAAGACCCATCATCTTCATGATGCTCACTCCGCTGATGATGAATGAAATGAACGAAACACCGAGCACGAGCGCGGCAGCCGTGATGATTCGGCCCGATTTTTGGAGCCCAACCGCGACCGACTCGGCGGTGTCGAGACCGGCGTCGTGTTGCTCCTTGATGCGGCTGAGCAAGAACAGTTCGTAGTCCATCGAAAGGCCGAAAGTTAGCACTGCGATGAGCACGAGGCTCGAAGTATCGATGGTGCCGGTGGTTTGAAAGTCACCGAGCAAGAACTTGAGATGTCCGCCGATGAACACCCACGACAAGAAGCCGATGGTTGCCCCTAGCGACAAGAAGTTCAAAAGAATTGCTTTTATCGGAAGAATCACCGATCCGGTGAATAGGAACAAAAGAATCAAGGTCGCAAGGGCGATCCAGGTAATAGCCCAGGGTAGACCCTGCTCGATGCCCAGCATTGAGTCGGTGTAGACCGCGGCACTTCCTCCAACCAAAACACTTTCGAATGCCGAGGCATCGAGCGCTCGAATGCGGTTGGTGAGTTGTAGGCCTTCGGTGGCACGAGACTCCACGTTGTGAATCGCGATGATCCGGTCGTAGTTGCCTGCTTGATAAACGGTTGGATCGGCTGGCGAGTATGGATAAAGCAGCTTTCCGTCGGCAAAGAATCCGAGGCTAGTTCGAACCTGATCGACGTGGGAGTCGAGACTCAACTTTTTGGCATAAGCCTCGATCTCGGCATCCGTGGCACCGGTCAGCAAAATTTCAACAGGGCTTGCCTCTCGACCCTCGAATCGGTCGCGAATGACATTCGAAGCGAGAACTACTCGGTTGTCGCGAGGTAGCACTCGGTCGTCGACCTGCCCGAACTGCACCCCATTGCCCAAAACCATGAGCGAGCCAAGCCCGAGCAACGCGACCAGAACCACACGGATCGGTTTGTTCATCACCGAGCGAGCGATGTCGGCCCAGATGCCGTCGTCGGTGTGCTTGACCGCACCCTTATAAACGGTGAATTTGTTGACGCGATCGCCTAAAAGATGAAGCGCCGCCGGTAGGGCAAGCAAGGATGCGCCGAGCGCAAGCACAACCACGACTAGCCCGGCATAGCCCATCGAACGCAAGAAGTACTGGGGAAAGATGAACATCGAGCCGAGAACGATAGCAACGGTGATTCCGCTGAAAAGCACGGTTCGACCGGCAGACAACATGGTGCGTTCGACAGCTGCGCGAACATCCGAGCCGTTTTGCCGTTCTTCGCGGAATCGGTTGACCATCAGCAGGGCGTAATCGACGCCGAGCCCGAGCCCCATACCCGTAATCAGGTTGATGCCGAACACCGAGGTGTCGGTGAATAAGGTCGAGAGCCAGATGAAAAAGAACGACCCGACAATCGCCAAACCGCCGACCATAAGTGGCAGACCGGCGGCCACGAGTGAACCGAACACGAAAAGCATGAGCACGATCATCAAGGGAACGGCGATCATTTCGGCGAGCGTTATGTCGTCTTTGATGATGGAGTTGAGTTCGTTGGTTACGGCCACCATGCCGGCAAAATACACCGATGCATCATTGAAGCCAGAGCCGAACTCTGCCTGCATTTGCTCAACGACCTTGGCCTGAACCACGTCGTCTTGGAGGTTTATGAAGAAATAGACCGCAGTGCCGTCAGTGCTCTTGAGCGAGACGGCGTGGCCCTTCGAGTAATAGGAGTCGACGGCATCCACCGCTTCGTTCTTTTTGAGTGCATCGGCGAAGGCCGCCCCCATGGTTTCACTGAGCGGGTCATCGGCCGAACGAGGAAAGTCGAGAATCGCGACGACCTCGGCTTGGTCAACCCCGAAGTCTTCGGCGAGCGCTTTGGTGACTTTGGTCGAATCGCCGTTTGGGTTGTCATAACCCCCACCCTTGAGCGCCCCAAACGCCTGAAATCCTAGGATGCTGCTGGCCAGAACCAGGCCGACAAAACCGATCAAAACGAGTTTGCTGTGATTCAGAACGAGATTGGCGAGACGTTTCATCGTGGGTTAGTTGTCATTTCTGCAGGAGGCTACGCGAGGTGGCGTGGAATGATGGAGCTATGAAGACCCAACATCGAACGAATGCGTTGTATTTCTTCGCTCTCTCTATTATCGGCCTGGCTACGGCTTGGTATTTCAACTTCCTCGCCGTGCTAGGAAAAGAGGACTACCTGGCCGATGGTTTCACAACCAACGTCGACTGGGTTTATTCGCTCGACCTGCTCATCGGCGGCATCGCAGGAATGAGCTTCATTGTGATCGAGGGCCGTCGACTCAAAATGCGCTTTCTTTGGGCCTACATCGCTCTGGCTTTCGTAACGGCGTTCGCGTTCGTCTTCCCGCTGTTCTTGGCGATGCGTTCGCTGCGACTGCACAAGATCGAATTCGCCGGTGGGCGCATTCGTCGCTATGTCTTTGACGACCATCCCGTAGTTGTGTGGGTTCCCAAGGATGTCGGTGCCGACACCCCTGTGCTTGTGATGCACGACGGCCACAACCTGTTCGACCCCGCAACCTCGACCTTCGGGGCTACTTGGGGACTGCTCGACGCGTTGCGTGACCGCAAGCCGGGTGGTTCGCGCATCCGTGGTGACCGCAAGCCGCTGATCATCGGCGTGACCTATGTCGACGGGGATGGCAGCAAGCGCGGTCTCGAGTATGGGCCTGAGGACATTTGGCGAGCCCGCCCGCACTTGGCCAAGCAGATTCCGTCAGAGTGGAACACCAAGGGTCCGCTCGGCAACTCCTATCACAAGCTGATTGCCGAGAAGATTCTGCCAACGATCGCTGCCGAGTTCGGTGTCGAACTTTCGCGCGAGCGCACGGCGATGGGTGGTTCGAGCATGGGTGCGCTCACGTCGCTCTATGGTTTGATCAAATATCCCGAGGTCTATGGCACGGCACTCGCCTATTCAACCCACTGGCCGCTTGGTGGCAAAGAGGTAATCGACGAATACGTCGCTCGGCTGCCCGAACCTGGCACTCACCGCATCTGGTCTGACGGTGGAACCATCGAACTTGACGCACTTTATGCGCCTTTCCAAGAATATTTCAAGGCTCGGATGCGCGAGAAGGGTTACCGCGAAGGCGTCGACTACATCGAGGCCGTCTACCCGAACACGGGTCACTCGGAACTTTGGTGGGCCGGCCGAGTCGAGCACCCGATCAACTGGTGGCTCGACCCGAACGAACCCAAGTCAACTCCCGACGAGCCTTTCGGGTGGGTCGGCAAGTCTCAAGACTAGATTTCGGTGATGTAGAGGGTGAAGCAGGTTTCTTGACCCTCTTGGACTATCTCGTCAAAGTATTCACGAGGCGCGCGACGACCGATGCCTTTCTTCTTGCGCCATTCGAAATCACCACAGAGTTCGATGTCGCGGGCGATCTGCTCGCGAATGAGCAGGGTGTGATATAGAGCAGTGCCGGTTTGTCCCTGATAAACACCGGTAAAGGCACACTCCTCGCAGCGCGGTTCGTTGTGCACCAGTTCTGGATCGACCGCATACCATTTGTCGACTACACCCAAAGCCCTGGATACGGCCACAGCACCGGTGGCGTTTCCAGCAACCTTGCTGCCATAAAGTGTCACATCATAAAAAGTCATCGTTGCTTCCTTTCATCTCTTACGACTTCAGGATATGGCGAGCCACCGACAGTGTTTTAGATGAGGCGCTCGAGTGCAGCGTTTGGCTTAGCGCCCATGAATCGCAAAACATCGTCGTCAACGAGAATGTCGCGCATCGTGATTGGGCGAGTCAGATAGAGCCCCTCGAGCGAACGCACTCGGCTGAGGGCCACGTAGGTTTGACCGGGGCTGAACGCACCACGCCCCATGTCGATCGTGACCTCTTCGTAGGTCTGACCCTGCGACTTGTGCACCGTGACAGCCCAGGCTAGGCGAAGCGGAATCTGTTGGTATTCGGCGAGAGTGATCGGAACGAGCACCTCTTTGAAGTTTCCGGTTGCCTCGTCGAATTCGTTTTCGATCTCGTACCGGATTTTCTCCCAGGTTGAGATACCCACATCGACGACTTCTCCATCGACCTCGATTGACACATGGTTATCGTTGTGAATCTGAACCACGTGCCCGATGGTGCCATTGACCCAGCGGCGAACGGTGAGACCGTCTTTGGTTTTGCGATTGCTCTGGTCGTCGTTTTTAACAAACATCACCTGAGCGCCTTCTTTTAGGGTGAGGCTGAGCTCGACAGGCAGTGCCCGACCAAACGACTGGGCGTCGCCAGAAGCAAACCTTGCTTGAAACTGCTTAGGTGGGGTGCCTAGGCGAGACAGCCTTGTGCCGTTGATCTGGTCAACCGTCGCGTTGATCGTGCAAAGGCGAATCACATCGTCGTGTGGGGCGAAACGGTTGCCCGCTTGGTTGAGCCGGTCGAGCATTTCTTGGCTGCACGAGCCGTCGCGGATGGCATTCAGGATGCTCTTGAACTCGTCGTCGTGCTGCCTGAAGATCTCGTTGAGTTCATAGCGTTCGAGGTCGGCGTCGCGCCAGACATGCGCATCGAAAAACCAGTTGCTCTGATAATTTTCGGCCAACCAGCCTCGCTCGGCTGGATCGCTCGGCGGCACTGGCGCTAGTTGGTAGGGGTCGCCAAACATTACAACCTGTGCTCCACCAAAGGGCCCCCGGTTTTTGCCTCGAGCAGCGATTAGCATGCGGTTCATGGCATCGAGTAGGTCGGCCGAGACCATCGAAATCTCGTCGATCACCAGCATCTCGATTGACCGCAAAACTTCTCGAGTTCGCTTGTTTAGATGCCGAGCAACATCTTCGGTGCCCAAGAGTCCTGGCGGCAAGCCAAACAGTGAGTGGATAGTCTGACCGCTCACGTTTAGCGCAGCCACACCCGTTGGCGCACACACCGCAAAGTTCTTTTTGGTGTTCTCGACGAGGTAGCTAAGCAGCGTGGACTTGCCAGTGCCGGCTCGGCCAGTCACGAAGATGTTGGTGTGTTCACCATCGATGTATTTGAAGAGCGCGAGTTGCTCTTCTGACAGTGAAACCTGATCCACTACCGCTCCTTGCGCTTGGCTAGCCGCTCAAGCATGGCGTTGTACTCTTCGAGATCCTGGTTGCCAGAGCGATCGGATGCGCGATCGAGACGCTTTGATTCACGGATGTCGGCTCGGGCCCATTGCACCGAGACGATAATCGTAAGCACTGCGGTGGGCAATTCCCCGATACCCCACGCGATAGCTCCACCATCGTGTTGGTCGGCCAGCGGAGTGGAACCCCAAGTGCGACCCATAGCGCCATACCACTCAGGCAGAAGCAGGGCGGTGCCGTCCATGAGGGCCAGCCCGAAGAAGGCGTGGAACGCCAACGTGCCAATCAGAAGCATCAACCGAACCGGGTATGGCAGTCGATGCGGGCCAGGGTCGATGCCGACGATTGCCTGCACAAACAGGTATCCGGTGATCAAGAAGTGCACGGTCATCCACTGGTGACCAAGATGATCGTGAACCGACCACGAGAACGCCGGAGTGAAGTAGAAGAGCACAAGCGAACCGGCGAAGTTGACCGCCGCGAAGATTGGGTGTGAAACGAGTCTTGCGAAAGGAGTGTGCACCGCCCATAGAACCCACTCGCGAACGCCCCAAGATTCGTCGGTGCGCTTCGCCACCGTGCGCAGAAGCAAGGTGACGGGAGCCCCAGGCACGAGCAACACCGGCACGCCCATGCTCAAGATCATGTGTCCGATCATGTGCACCGAGAACAGGTATTCCTGATAGGCGTTAATTGCGCCATTGGTGATGTAAAACAGCAGAGCGATGCCGGTGAGCCAGGATGCCGTGCGAGCGAGCGACCAAACATCGCCGCGACGTCGAAGTCGAACGACTCCCCAAACATAGCCAACCGCGGCGACCACGCAAATGGTTGTCCAGACGAGATCGAAGCGCCATTCGCTAAACCACCGGTCGGCTGTCAACTCCGGTGGAAGGTCGCTGCCGGTGAGGATTCTCGCTGGGCTTGGATCGTCGACGATGTCGGTGGGAGCCGGAGCACCTGTGCGGGCTAGAGCCGTGGCCAGCGCAACGGCAACACCCATGATGGCCAGCTCAACTAACGCCACTGGAACCAAGACTCGCTGCTTGAGGTCTGCCGCCGTCGCGCCGATCAACTTGAGTCGATAGATTGCGCCAAAGCATCCCAGCACGATCAGCGCCAAGACCTTAGCCACGACAAGTTGCCCATACATGCTGCCAAACAGTTCATCAACCGAAATGCGAATCAACGCGGATGCCGCACCCGAGACAGCCGTCAACACAAACGCCACGAGCGCCAAGGTGGAATACCGCTTGAGATACCGATGCCGTTCGTCGACAGAGCTGCCCGCCCAGGCAGCCATCAGAGCGACCAACCCACCGACCCAGATCACCACGGCAACCAGATGCATGCCCATCGAGTTGACGGCCATCGCATGACCGGATGTTCCAGCGGAGTGCCCAGACACCGCGAGCGGAACAAGCGAAGCAAGCCCAATCACAGAAAGCCAGAGCGCGCCTTTGATAGTTCGAACCATAAAACCGAGGGTGGCCACCACCAAACCTGCCGCAAGATTTAGGGATTGTGATTGACCCAGTGCTATTTGTGTGGCAAACAGCTCTAAGCCGGCAGAAAACTGCGAGTCAAAGGCCAGAGGTGTGCCGGTGATTGACAGATAGGTGAATAGAAAACTGACCGAGCCAAACAACACCCAAGCCGCACCGGCCGATGCTACCAACCCAAGCACTCGCCTAAGTTGCTGGCTTGACTCAGACAGGGCGAACGCGGCAAAGACCGAACCTCCGACAGCAACGGCAATCGAAATGCTGGTTAGTGCCTTGGCAACCGGAAGCCCCCAGCGCACCAGATCGCCAGGATCGCCAAGCAAATAGGGATTGGTGATTCCGACCAAACTCGCGATGACTAGAACCGAAATGACAGTTGCCCCAACCAAAATCGCGGGTGCGCCAAAGCCGGCGCGCGAGGTTTTTTGGTTGAGATTCACAGGGTTAAGCCTAGGCACAAACGCCGACGTTGAATCTCCGTTTAGTTGGAGTTGTCCACATCTGCGGCCGCATCAGCTGCCAGCTCGGCATTCAGGCGACGGCTACGAATCAAACCTAGGATGCACACGATCACACCAGGCACAACTACCTGCACCACAAAAATTAGGGACAAAACTTGCCCGATCGCAGCCTCTGCCTCGCTCTGCGGTGTTACCCAAAAGTAGACCGCGCTGTAGATGCCGAACAGGGCATAGAGGGCTCCCCACCAAAGACCCGGTGCGATAAAACGCTTACCAGGAATCGGCTTGAAGCTGCGGCGCAAAATGGCCAGCACTAAGGCGAAGATTGAAACCGGCAGTGCGAAGAGTCCGGTTGGCGCTGCGAGGAGGCAGGCGAGAATCGCGATGCCGCTATAAACGAGCAGTTGGTCGAACATGGGCTTCGGCTTGAGATCATCGGTCATGAGTCAACTCTGCCACAACGCAAGCCCGCACATCCTTGGTTAAAGCAAAAGGCGCCGACCTAAGTCGACGCCTAAAGCTTGTGTAGTGAAGACTACTTGACGGCTGCCTTCAGCTTGCTGCCTGCTGCCACCTTGACGGTGTTCGAAGCTGCAATCTGGATGGTTGCGCCGGTCTGAGGGTTGCGTCCGGTGCGAGCCGAGCGGTGTCCCTTCGAAACCGAAAGCCAGCCTGGGATGGTGACCTTGTCGCCCTTGGCAACGGTCTTTGCGATGGTCTCGAACAGAGCGTCAACAACGCGGTTGACGGCTGCCTGGGACTCACCAGTGTGGGCTGCAACTGCTGCAACGAGTTCGCCCTTGTTTAGGGTGTTAGCCATAATGTCCTCCTGGACTCTAGACGTTTTTTGACGTACTGTCCCTTTCACACTAGCCCCCAGCGCAAATCCCCTTGTTATTTGTTTCGGCGTGTTGCGAAGGCGTTACTTTGGCTTAACCACGCGGATTTAAGCAAAAAACCCGCCGGTTGACCGACGGGCTTTTCAAAAGTTGTGATTTACCAGGATGACTTCGTGATGCCTGGCAGCTCACCCTTGTGAGCCATGTCACGGAAACGCACACGCGACAAACCGAACTTGGTGAGCACACCACGAGGACGACCGTCGATCGCGTCGCGGCTGCGAACACGAACTGGCGATGCATTGCGTGGAAGCTTCTGCAGGCCTAGTCGGGCTGCTTCGCGCTGCTCGTCGGTGCTGTTTGGGTCGACGAGGGCCTTCTTCAGCTCTAGACGCTTTGCGGCGTAGCGCTCGACAACAACCTTGCGCTGCTCGTTACGGGCAATCTTGCTCTTCTTAGCCATGGATTAACGCTCCTCGCGGAATTCAACGTGCTGGCGCACTACTGGGTCGTACTTCTTTAGAACGATGCGGTCTGGGTCGTTGCGGCGGTTCTTCTTGGTCACGTAGGTGTAACCGGTGCCGGCAGTCGACTTCAGCTTGATGATCGGACGAATGTCCTTGTCTTTCTTAGCCATTTAGCTTCGGCTCCTTAAATCTTCTCGCCACGAGCAAGCAGCTCGGCGATGACCGACTCGATGCCACGAGCGTCAATCACCTTGATGCCGCGTGCACTGAGGGTGAGGGTTACGTTGCGCTTCAGCGAAGGTACAAAGTATGTCTTCTTCTGAATGTTCGGGTTGAAGCGACGCTTGGTCTTGTTCTGAGCGTGCGAAACATGGTGGCCGAACTGAGGGCCAGTCTGTGTCACCTGACAGTAAGCTGCCATTTCTTCTCCTTTAGGCAAGCCAGCAATAAACCCTGAAAATCTTGGATGGTTTGTTTTGGCTTGAGCGAAAACTAGGTTGCACATGGCAACTGCTCAAGTTTAGGCGAGTCAGTCGCTGTTAATCAAGTCCTAGTTCTTCTCCGGCTCCGAATTTTTCTGGGATGCCACGGCATCGGACTCTTCGACGGGCACCTCTTTCGGCCCATACTGGTTTTCGAACTCGTCGCCAGCTCGCTCAAGCTCCTGAATTTCTTTCGGCTTAATGTATTTTCTGCTGGCGAAACCGTTGCCCCAGATGACGACTAGCGTGACCAGATCGACTGCATCGTCACGCATTCGCGCCTGTTCGCGAAACCGCGCACTTTGCGCAGTTGCATGGGTTTCTTGCTCACGGGTTTAGATTATCTGGCTCGACTATCGCCGGCTGATTAGCGTTCACGACAGCCCACCTTATGTTTCGAGCCCTTCTCTGGAAGTGCCTTGCGGCATATCCAAAAATCGCAGCCACGATTATCAGCGGTATAAAACTGCCGAAGGTTATCTGAAGCATGGTCAACTTTGTGTCATGTCTGTTGGCTTCGTAGAGAAACGGATAAATGGTTGGCCAGCTGAATAGCGGGAATGTCCAGAGTTGGCCCAGCCCACAGAAAACTGCAAACCAGACGTTTTTCTTATAGTGACTTAGCTGCTCTGGCGAGAGCCTGGCAAGCTGTTCTTTTCGTTTCATGAGACCCATTTCTCTTCACTAGAAATTCTTGACCAGTAGATCGTCTCGCGAAGATCTTTAGCTTTCGTCGTCAATATCATCGAGAAGATAAAACTTACGATTGCCATGAAAAATCCGACAGGCGCTAACTGATAGAGACCCATTTCACTTCCATTTGCTATCGCCACAAGAATCGGGTAACTAAGCAACGAAACGAGACCGAAGACAATGGCGCAAGTGAGATAAACCCCATAGCGCAGCCGCAGAGGTCCTTTGCTGTATCCCTGCCACATGAACTGAGAGAGCAGCGCGAACAAACCAAACATGATCCAGAAACTGAAGAGCGCGATAAGCCCACTGGCGATTGCCGCCCCACGAGCGCGACGGTATTTCTTGTAATTCTCGGGACTCAGTCTGGCTACCTGAATTTCCCTCTGACCTCGCTGGTCGTATCCTGCAGTCATCCCTGCGTCCCCCAAACCCTAGTTAGTTAGAGCCCCCTACATCCCCTGCAGAGCCCGAACAACTCGATTGTATGACTAACGTCTGTGAAACCGTTAGCGCCGCCGATGCCCGACGCCCACGCTTCAACCTGGTCGGCGTCGATCTCCACGGTCAGCCCACACTCCCGGCAAACCAGGTGATGGTGGTGCGAAGTTCCACAAGCCCGATAAAGCAACTGGCCATCGGTCGAGGTGATGCTGTCGGCATCGCCGGCGAGTAGCAGGTCGGCGAGCGCGCGATAGACCGTTGCCAGCCCGATGGTTGAGCCATGAGCGTGCAGAACTTGATGCAACTGCTGAGCGCTCACGAACCCTGCCGACTCAGATAGGGCGTGCCGCACAGCATCTTTCTGCCAAGTGTTGCGCTTGACGGTCATGCCGATACCTTCGCCACGGATGCGCGAGCAGCGCGTTTTCGAGCGGCCGCGACGGCACGGCATCCCAGATAAATAGCGAACGAGATCGTCGTGATGTATGGACTCACCGGCAAGCCGCCACCGACTGCAAGGAGGATTCCGCCGACCGATGCGGTGAGGGCGAAAAGAACACTCAGCAGTGGCGCGACTTTGGGTGACGAAGTAACTCGGAGGGCGGCTGCGGCGGGGGTGACGAGCAAGCTCAGTACGAGCAGAGCACCGACCACCTGCACGCTGGCGGCCACGGCCAGACCGAGAAGCACCATGAACACATAGCCGAGCTTCGAAGTGGCCACACCGCGAGCGCGGGCTACCTCCGGGTCGAGGCTGGCAAACTGCAACGGGCGCCAGATGAGCAGCAGCGCGACAATGACAAGCGCTGAAATCGATGCGAGCCAAGCCAGTGCAGGCTGATCGACCGCGATGATCTGGCCGGTGAGCAGCCCGAACTTGTTTGACGCTCGACCTTGATAGAGCGAGAGTGCCAAGATTCCGACACCGAGCCCGAACGGCATTAGCACCGCGATGATTGAGTTGCGCTCCTTGGCTCGACTTCCAAGAACCGCAATGAGCACGGCTGCCGCGAGTGATCCGAGAATCGAACCGAACACCACATCCACGCCAACCAGCAAAGCGATGGCCGCACCGGCAAACGAAAGCTCGCTAATGCCGTGCACGGCAAACGACGAGTCGCGATTCATCACAAAGATGCCGATTAGTCCGCCCATCAAACCCAAGAGGGTCGCGGCTAACAGAGAGTTGACAACCAGCGGAAGCAGTTGCGCGTAGTCAGAGAAGTCGAACAGCATTAGTGCCACTCCTCGTGCGCGTGGTGTTCGTGGTCGGCTCCGAGCGCACCAAGCACGGCGATGCGCCCTTGGTTTCGAACCACGTCGACTGGAGCCCCATAGAGCTCGCTCAAAACGTCGCTGCGCAGCACCTCATCCGGGGTGCCGATTTTGAACTGCCCGTTTGCCAAATAGAGCACCCGATCGACCATGCCGAGCACAGGGTTCACATCGTGAGTTACAAACAGCACCGCCGCCGAATGGTCTTTTCGTTCACGATCGATCAATTCGGCAAGGATGCTCTGCTGAGCCAAATCGAGGGCGCTTAGTGGCTCGTCGGCAAGAATCAGATCTGGTTCGTCGACTACGGCCTGACCCACCCGGAACCGCTGTAACTGGCCGCCACTGAGTTGCCCGATCGGGAGTTTGGCGAGCTCGTGCCCGTCGATGCAGTCGAGAATGTGCGAAACCCGGGCCTTGTCTTTGCGGCTGGTGAACGGCAGGCCGAACCGGTGACCGTTCAAGCCCATGGTCAGCAGGTCTTTGCCGCGCAGAGGAGTGTTTGCGTCGACGCTTCGAGATTGGGGAATGTATCCGATCGAACGAGAACCGGTGGAGATGGATTTGCCGTTCAGTTTGATCTCGCCCGCCGTCAGGTGCTCCTGGCCCAAAATCGCACGCAACAGGCTGGTCTTGCCCGAGCCGTTCGAACCGATGATGGCGATGAACTCGCCCTGGGCCACGTCGAGGTTGAGGTTGCTCCAGAGTGGGCGTTCGTCATAGCCGAAGGTGGCATCACGGATGCTCAGCACCGGCGTCTCGAGCGCAGTGCTCGAGCTGCTCGAAGTCAGCCGGCCACCGGCACTCAGGTCGCTCACGGGCGCGCCCCCTCAACTATCGAGTCGAGTGCCCAAGTCATCATCTGAAAGTAGTCGCCCGTGTATTCGCCGGTGTCTGGGTCTTGCGGCAGCAACTCCCCGAATGCGAACGCTGGCACAGGGTGTTCGCTAAGCAGTTGGTCTATCTGCGCCGTGGAAGTACTCGCGTTGACGGCAACGAACTTGGCTTGCTTGATGGCAGCCTCGGCCTCGAGCAAGATCGCTGGCGAAGCGTCGCGCTCTTCTTCGATCGACTCGGCGAACTCGGTTGGCGTGATGTCGATCATCCCAGTGTCTTCGAGCAGATAGTGAATCAGCGGCTCGGTGGCGAACACCTTGGCACCGCCCCAGGCACTGGCGATTTCTGCGGTGCGAATCTGGATGAGCTTGATTTGCGCCTCGAACTCGGCAAGGTTTGCTTTATAGGTCGAAACATGGGCTTTGTCGACGGTTTCGAGAGCCGAAAAGATCACGTTGCCTACGTCTTTCACCTGGCTGGCGCTGTACCAAATGTGTTCGTTGCGGGTGGTGTCGGTGCCCGACGCATCGTAGGCGTTGATCAAAATGGCGGGGGTTGAATCGGCAGCAACCAGTTGTTCGACAAAGTCGTCGTAACCACCACCGTTCATGATCACGATGTCTGCCTCATCGACGGCGAGCTGGTCGCGGGCGCTGGCCTCAAAAGAATGAGGATCTTGATTCACATTGTCGATCAGCGCTATCACTGTAGCCAGGTCGCCGGCAATTTGGTGAGCGATATCGCCCCACACATTGGTGCTTGCAACGATCTTGATAGGGCCTACACCCGCGCTCCAACGGGGCTTTTCGACGCAGCCCGCAAGCGAAAGTGAAACGAGGGTGGCAACAAGGATGCTGGCAGCAGCCCGCAGTGCGACCCGCATCGGGGCAACTCGCTTTGACTGGCTCATGTGGCAAGCCTAAGTCTTATTGATAATGAATGTCAATAAGTCGTAAACGAGGGAAACGCTCCCGAGAGACTGTCGAGAAGTCGACTAGTAGTCGTAACCGTAACCGCTGCTGAATGCTTCAGCGAAAATTGCGATGTAGGCGACGATGAATATGACGGTGAGCGCCGAAAAAACGTAGCCGAGGATCATGCCAGCCATGGCCATCCCTTGGTTGCTGGATGGAATCTGACCGCGTCGCATTTGCCCTAAGGCAATGTGGCCGACGATGATGCCGACCAGTGGAACAAAGAAAGCGCCAATGAGGGCAATCAGCGGAAGTTGGCTCTCCGGCTTAGGCCAAGCCTGCGGTTGAGCTGGCTGACCATAAATCGGCGCGCCAGTCTGTGGGTCGTATCCGGATGGTTGTTGGTTTGACACTTTATTTACCCCTTTTGTCGGTTGGTTGAGCCCTAGTTTAGTCGAGCAGCAGTGCTGGTTCTTCGATTACCGAGGCCACGTCTTGCACGAATCGCGATGCGACGTCACCATCGACAACGCGGTGGTCGAAGGTGGCTCCGATGGTTGTCACCTGGCGAACCTGAATCTCGTTGCTGACCACCCAAGGCTTAGGGCGAATCGAACCGAGAGCCACAATAGCGACCTCGCCTGGGTTCAAAATCGGGGTTCCGGTGTCGACACCGAAAACACCGATGTTGGTGATGGTGATGGTGCCATCCTTCATGTCAGCCGGGGTGGTCTTGCCTTCGCGCGCGGTCGCCGCCAACTGCTCAATCGCCTTAGCCAGTTCAAGCATCGACATCTGGTCGGCATCCTTGATGTTCGGCACGATGAGCCCGCGCGGGGTAGCGGCGGCGATGCCGAAGTTCACAAAGTTGTGCACGATGATCTCTTCTTCGGTGAACGTCGAGTTGACCATCGGGTTGCGGCGCACCGCCCAAATCATCGCCTTTGCCATGATCAAAAGTGGTGTCACCTTCACTCCGGCAAAGTCGGTGCTGGCCTTGAGTCGCTTGACGTATTCCATCGTGCGGGTGGCATCAACATCCACGAAAATGCTCACGTGAGGTGCGCTGAACGCGCTCGAAACCATCGCGTTGGCAATCGCCTTGCGCACACCTTTAACCGGGATGCGCTCCTCGCGTTCCGACTTCGGGGCCGGGGTGCTCAGGTTGCGGAACACCGAAGCCTGCTGCGCTCCGCCGACCACGTCTTCGCGAGTGATCTCACCGTTTAGGCCACTGCCAACGACGCCGGCTAGATCGACGCCTAGGTCGCGAGCCAACTTGCGCACGGGAGGTTTGGCCAGCACGCCGTCGGCGATGTTCGGAAGTTGAATCGCTCCGGTCGCCAGATTCTCGGCAGCGAGCGGAATCGCGGTGGCGGCAGGTGCCGCTAACGAAGTGGCAACTGGGATGCTCGCGCCAGGTGCGACCGGCGGGTTCACGGCCCCGGGGCGACGGCGGCGGGTGCCGCCTAACGAATGAGAGACACCGTATCCGACGAGAGTCGGGGAGCGTTCCTCGGTCGAAACCGAGGCTGCAGCATCCGCGACTGCCTGATGCGCACTGGCTGCATTTTCTGCGATCACCGGAATCGAGGTAGTCACGGCGGCCGTCGTAGCTCCGTCTGGAACGGTTACCGAGATGATCGGGTTGCCAACCTCAACGGTGTCGCCCTCTTTGGCCATGAGCTCGCTAACGATACCGGCGAAAGGGCATGGAAGTTCGACAAGCGATTTGGCGGTCTCGATTTCGACGATGACCTGGTTCACCGAGACGGTGTCGCCGGCCTTGACTTTCCAAGAGACAATCTCGGCTTCGGTTAGACCCTCGCCAACGTCTGGCAGGTTGAAATAAGCAACGGTAGTCAAGTCAACCTCCTAATAAGCGAGCGATCGGTCGACCGCTTCGAGAATGCGGTCTGCGTCAGGCAAGAATACTTCTTCAAGTTTGGCCGCGGGGTATGGAACATCAAATCCGCCCACCCGAAGCACCGGTGCCTCGAGATGATAAAAGGCTTCTTCCGCGATTCGGGCGGCCACCTCGCTACTTATCGAAACAAATGTGCTGTCTTCGTGAGCAACGATTAGTCGACCTGTTTTCTTGACCGAGTTGACTATGGTGTCAAAGTCGATTGGTGAGATTGATCGGAGGTCGATCACTTCGATGCTCATGCCTTCGGCCGCCGCAATCTCGGCTGCTTGCAGCGCGACCGCGACCATCGGCCCGTAGGTTGCGATGGTCACCTGAGTTCCGTCGCGCAAGACACGAGCTTGATAAGGACCCATCGGCGGCTCATCCAAGTTGACCGGACCTTTTTGCCAATAGCGACGCTTAGGTTCGAAGAACATCACCGGGTCGTTCGACGCGATGGCCTGCTGAATCATCCAGTAAGCATCGTTCGGGTTGCTCGGGCTGATCACGCGAAGTCCGGCAGTGTGCGCGAAGTAGGCCTCAGGGCTTTCGCTGTGGTGCTCTACCGCGCCGATTCCGCCTCCGTAAGGCACGCGGATAACGACCGGCATCGGCGTGTAACCCTCAGAGCGGTTCTGAAGTTTCGCTAGCTGGGTGACGATTTGGTCGAAGGCAGGAAAGATGAACCCGTCGAACTGGATTTCGGCGACTGGTCGATAACCACGCATTGCGAGCCCGATCGCGGTGCCCACGATTCCCGATTCGGCGATTGGCGAGTTGAAGATTTGCTTGTCACCAAATTCGGCGTGGAGGCCTTCGGTCACACGGAAGACTCCGCCGAGTTGCGCGACGTCTTCACCGAACATGAGAACCTTGGGGTTCTCTTGCATGCACTTGCGCAGGCCGGCGTTGATTGCCTTGGCTATCGAAAGCTCTACAAAGTTGCTCATTCGTGGGCCGCCTCTCCGAAACCGGCCTCGTATTTGTGCAACCATGCGAGCTGCTCTTCAATGAGCGGATGCGGTTCACTGTAGACGTACTTGAACATGTGCTCAACCGGAGGTGCTGGCAGGGCAAAGGTTGCTTCACGAATCTCGGTCGAGAGCTTTTCGCCTGCCTCGGCAACCTCGTCGAAGAAGTCTTGGGCAATGCCCTGACGACGCAAAAAGGTTTCGAAACGAAGCAATGGGTCGCGTGCTTTCCAGTATTCGACTTCTGCCGCATCGCGATATTTGGTTGGGTCATCGGATGTGGTGTGAGCACCCATGCGGTAGGTGAGTGCTTCGATTAGGAACGGGCCAGCGCCCTCGCGCGCTTCATCCATGTGCTTGGCCGTGACTGCATAAGAGGCCAAGATGTCGTTGCCGTCGATGCGGATGCCTGGCACACCGAAACCCGCACCGCGCTGGTAGAGCGGAACCTTGGTTTGGCTGGTCACGGGCGACGAGATTGCCCACTGGTTGTTTTGGCAGAAGAAGACGATTGGCGAGTGGTTGATCGCTGCGAACAGGAACGATTCGCTGATGTCGCCCTCGGCGGTTGCTCCGTCGCCGAAGTAGGAGATAACCGCGAGGTCGTTTTCGATGTCGCCGTTGCCAACCTTGCCGTCCATCTTCACACCCATGGCATAGCCCGTTGCGTGAAGCACCTGGCTTCCGAGCACGATGGCGTATAGGTGAAAACGTGTCTCCTCAGGGTTCCAACCACCATGGTTGACGCCTCGCAGCATCTTGAGAATCGACATCAGGTCAATTCCGTGAGTGATTGCTACACCGTGTTCGCGATAAGACGGAAAGATGTGATCATTGTGGCCGACCCCATAGCCAGAGCCGATCTGGGCGGCCTCTTGGCCGACTGCAGGAATCCAGAGCCCCAACTGGCCTTGACGTTGAAGCGCTTCGGCTTCTTTGTCGAACCGGCGCATGCGAGCCATGTCACGGTAGAACTTCAGAAAGTCGGCCTCAGTGAGCTTGTCGATGTATTGGGCATATTCGGACCACTGTTTGGCCACCCCATATTCACCGTCAGGCGTCAGGAGTTGCACCATCGGCACGTTGCGAGATTCTTCGGGGGTCACCCATTCAATTTAGTCGCTGGGTGCGAGAATCGTTTCATGAAACGATTTCTAGTCGGCACTGTAATCAATGCACTCGGCCTCTGGGTTGTCACTCTCCTCGTTCCAGCGATTCACCTAACCCCGTATGGCGGCAGTGATCTATGGAGCCAAATCTTGTCATTCCTGCTGGTTGGCTTGATTTTTGGGCTGGTGAACTCGCTCATCGCCCCGGTCGTGAAAGTTTTGGCCTTGCCGCTTTACATCCTCACCTTCGGGCTTATCTCGCTGGTAATCAACGGCGCTCTTTTGCTCTTTGTTGCGTGGCTAAGCCAACTGATTGGAGGCAACGTGTTCAGCATCGACGGGTTCACCACCGAAGGCTTGAACGTTGAATCTCTTGGCTGGGCGATTCTCGGCGCGCTAATCCTGAGCATCGCCGCATTCTTCGCTCGAGCCATTTTTAAGGCGCTTCGACTTCTGTAGCCACTGGGCAAGCAAATTCGATTTATCGGGTTGCTCTAGGTATTCATCGGGTTGGCCTCAGCTCACTTTTGGTAATCGAACGTTTGGGTTTCGACCAGACGTAGGCCATCGAACTGAGACATGACGAGTTCGCGAACTCTGACGACCCCCGCGCTAGTGTCTTCATCGACCATTTGTGCCGTGCGTTCGTATGCTTTTAGGTCGTGAGCCGCCAGTGCATCTGAGCCATGTATCGATGGAATCTCTCGACCGACCGTCACCAAGTTTTCGGTTAGCGGGTTTACTTTTCCGGCGAGCGCTGGAACAACGTCGTTGGTGTGCTCGATGGCCAAAACGGGTATGCCTGTTGGCAAGTCAACCTGGGCAATCGGGGAACCGAGCGTGATGACGCCGACCACCTGTTCGGGCCGGTTGGCAGCAAGTTCGGCGGCAACCATTCCTCCCTGCGAATAACCGGCAACGACGATCTGATCGGTTGGCCGAACACCCGCACGCTCAAGCGCATTTTCTACCGCGAGTTGGCATGATGCATGCTTCGCGTCGGCAAGTTCGTGCAGGCTGCCGGCAACCCCGAATGGGTCGCTCTGGTCGAGCGGGTTGAGGGTGCGCATCCCAGGGACATAAACCATCAGCAGAGTTCGCCTGCCGTCGGTGTAGCGCTCGATGGTAACCTGCGGTTCGGCGGTGACATGAGTTTGAGCCACACGTTGCGCGATTTGACCGATGCCGGTCGGCGCGGCACGCATTCCCCAAGCGCCAACTTCTTGCACGGTGGCATTTTGCGTTCCCAGTGCGGCCAACGGACCGAGCTGGTTCAGCAACTTGTTTGCACCCGCTCGCCCGTTATCACCCGAGCTCGCGCGAACGCCCACCAGTGCCGGATAAATGTCGACAGTTTCGCGGGCGAGAACGCGAGCGACCTTGCCGTTGAAAAATGAACCAGCTACCACAGACGCGATCAAAACCATGGGGATGCGCGAGCGCACCTGCGCGGGCAACAACCCGAGCAGCAGCGGGTGTTGCGCAAGTTGCTCGGTCACCCAATGCACTCGGTTGGTGATTCGTGCCTCGGTCGAAAGGTATGCATCGGCGGCGGCCGCGCACGCCCATTGCAGGCGCTCAACCTTGAGGAGAATGCCTGGAGCGTGAAACGCAAGCAAGACACGTTGCGCCGGGTCGACGAGAAAATCTTGTAGTTCGAGTTCACCGACCAATCTCTGTTGAACCAGTTGCAACACATTTCTACCGCGCTCGATTTCGGCTCGCGAGGCGACCACGCGCGGATCGCCACCGTAACTAACCAGACTCAAGCGACCACCCCTAGCAGGTCTAGCCGAAACGACGGAAGTTGAGAAAGCTGGGCCTGGAGCGCAGCAAGTTCGGTAGTCAGCTCTGCGACCTGAGCCCCAAAAGCCCTGGCTGCGTCTCCGCTCCAAAGACTCGGCTCGGGAGTGGCCGTCTGGGCCAATGCTCGCAACTCGTCTAGAGAGCACATCAAACTTTGCATGCTAAGAGAATGCTGGGGCGAGCATCCCAGTTTTCGCCGAGCGTTGAAATCGGTGGATAACTCGCCTGTTGCCCGTCACCTGCCGGCCCCGCCCGTCACCGACCCCGCCCGACCAGCCCGAAGTCTGGCAATCGCAAACTCCCCGCGAGGCAATCACCAAGCCCACGTCTGGCAATATGGATTTGTGAGCAAACTTTCTGTGCAGCCCCTTTCTCCCCTCGACGGTCGCTATCGCGCCGCGGTTTCAGAGCTGGGCGACCACCTGAGCGAGGCCGGCCTCAACCGCGCACGCATCAAGGTCGAGATTGAGTGGCTAATCCACTTGGCTAACCGCGACCTGCTGCAGACCGGCAAGCCGATTCTTCAGCCAGAAATAGAAGCACTTCGCGCGATTGTCACCAACTTCTCGGATGCGGACGTCGAGGCACTAGCACGCACCGAGGCCACGACCAAGCACGACGTGAAAGCCGTTGAGTACTTCATCCGAGCCAAGCTTTCGGAGGCCGAGCGCGATGATTTGCTCGAACTCACCCACTTTGCCTGCACTAGCGAAGACATCAACAACCTCTCTTATGCGCTAACCGTTCGCGATGCCGTCAACGAGGTCTGGCTTCCTAAAGCCGAGGCTTTGCTGACCAAGCTCACCGAGTTGGCTCGAAAGTATGTCGCCGTGCCGATGCTCTCGAGAACTCACGGCCAGCCTGCTACCCCGACGACCATGGGCAAAGAACTGCAAGTTTTCGTTCACCGCCTTCGTCGTCAAATCGAGCGCATCGAAAAGACCGAATACCTTGGAAAGTTCTCGGGGGCGACCGGCACCTTCTCTGCGCACGTCGTGGCCGCACCGGATGTCGACTGGATCAAAGAGTCACGCGATTTTGTGACCAGCTTGGGGCTGACCTGGAACCCGTTGACCACGCAGATCGAGTCGCACGACTGGCAGGCCGAGCTTTATGCGGCGGTGTCGCACTTCAACCGAATTCTGCACAACCTGTGCACCGACTTCTGGACCTACATTTCGCTCGGTTATTTCAAGCAGATTCCTCAGGCCGGAGCTACTGGTTCGTCGACGATGCCGCACAAGGTTAATCCGATTCGATTCGAAAATGCAGAGTCAAACCTAGAGCTGTCGTGCGCAATCCTCGATTCGCTTGCCGCAACGCTGGTAACTTCTCGCATGCAGCGCGACTTGACCGACTCTTCGTCACAGCGAAACATTGGCCTGGGTTTCGGTCACTCGATGCTTGCCTTAGACAATGTGACCCGCGGACTCGGCGAGGTTGAGCTCTCGATCGCCGTTCTTGAAACCGACCTGCTCGATAACTGGGAGGTTCTCGGAGAGGCGATTCAAACCGTGATTCGCGCAGAGGTTGCGGCTGGACGCTCCGAAATCAGCGACCCGTATGCACTTCTCAAAGAACTGACCCGCGGCAAGCGCATCGGACACGAGGAACTCATCGAGTTCATCCAAGGTTTGGACATTTCTGATGAGGCGAAAAACCGACTTATCGCGCTCAAGCCAAACACGTATGTTGGGCTAGCCCAGAACCTTGCCGAGCGCTTCGGCGAGTAGGTTTCAGAGAATCTTCGCTTCAGTCACGAAGCGACTGGCTAGTAAGTTTTCGACTACTTGAGTCGGGGCTCGTCTGGTGAACCTTCGTCGTCTTTCACCATGAGTGCCATGGTTGCAATGAAGACAAGCACCACGATAAATGTGAGTCCGCCAGCAATCACCGAATCTTCGAGGCGACGAACGCCGCCCCACCAAATCACTCCAACGATCAGGCCTGCAACGGCCGAAAGAGTGACATAGACACGCACACCGAGTTTGCTTTTGGAAGACATGCCTTAAGCCTAACTTGGCTGCTTGGGGTCGAAGGCACGAAGCCCCCAGAGCACCGCAAGAATGGCTGCATAGCCGCCGAAGAAACCTACAGCCGGAACTTCTCCGAGCACGATTAGTCCGGTGAGGTTGCAAACGAAGAGGGCAGTCATCAAAAAGTGCACGGCAGATACAACCAGGTGGTCTCGACCGGCGCGCTCGCGCCAGCCGGCTTTCAGCGCTCTGACGATTTCGATGGCACAGAATATGTAGCCGAGAAAAACGACATTCATAGACATCACAGTCAGCAGATCGAGCCCGGAAGTGCCAACGATGCCCGTTATGAAGATGCTTGCGGCCGCCATTCGAATGATCGAACCCCTCGCCCGACGGTCTTCATCGGTGAGCGCTTGCCAAATTTCGGCTGCCAGGATGCCCGTGGCAAAGCTGAGCACGGCAACGAGTCCGACCAGCGCGCTGTGCGACTGGATGAAGGTGATCGCAATCGCCACGACAGCGGCCGTGGCGGCTCGGAGGATCAGTGTTTTTTTCAAACGTTCTTCTGGATGTTGACGAATTTGGAGTATTGGCCCTGGAACAAGACCACCACGGTTCCGGTGGGTCCGTTTCTTTGCTTAGCCACGATGATATCCGCTTCACCGGCGCGTTCGTGATCTTTTTGACCCATGTCTTCTCGGTGCAACAGGAACACCACGTCGGCGTCTTGTTCTAGCGAACCCGATTCACGCAGGTGGTAGAGCTCGGGTTTCTTGTCGGCTTTGTCGACCGCACCACGGTTCAGCTGAGAGATCGCAATCACAGGAATGCCGAGCTCCTTGGCTAGCAACTTGAGCGAGCGCGAGAATTCCGAAACCTCTTGCTGGCGGTTTTCGACTTTCTTTCCAGAAGAGAGCAGCTGGAGGTAGTCGAGAACGATTAGCTTGAGGCCCAACTGCTTTGCCAAACGACGAGCCTTGGCGCGAATCTCAACCAGCGTGAGGTTTGGGCTGTCGTCGATGAACAGCGGGGCGTCGCTAATGTTGCCGCGCACGCTTGCCATCTTCTTCCAGTCGTCACGCGACATGGTTCCCTTGCGCATCGACTGAAGGTAGATGTCGCTCTCAGCCGAGAGCAAACGCATGGCGATTTCGGCGCGACCCATTTCGAGTGAGAAGAACAGCACGGGTTGCTTGTGGTTGATCGCCGCGTTTCGCGCGATGTCGAGAGCAAAGGTCGACTTTCCAACACCTGGACGAGCGGCCAAAATAACCAACTGACCACCGTGCAAGCCGTGAGTCATCGAGTCCAACTCGTAGATACCGCTGGCAACACCTGTGATTTCACCGGAACTTTGCTCGGCGAGCTCCATTTCGTCTACCGCTTCTTCTAGCGACATGCTCAATGCGGCGTATTCATCACGCAAAGCAGTGCTGCCAACCGAATAAATGTCGGCCTGAGCGGCGTTGACCAGATCGTCGATGTCGCCCTCGGCGGCATAGCCTGCGCTAGCGATGCGAGTGCCAGCCTCGATCAATCGGCGCAGGGTCGATTTTTCTTGCACAATCTTTGCGTAGAACCCCGCGTTGGCCGCCGTGGGCACAATCGAGGTCAGGGTGTGAAGGTAGTCGGCACCGCCCACGCGAACAAGGGTGCCAAGCCGGGTGAGTTCAGCGGTGACGGTAATGACGTCGGTTGGTTCACCGCGACCATAAAGGTTGTAGATCGCGTCATAAATCAGTTCGTGCTTTGGCGCATAGAAATCGTCACCCTTGATGAGCTCGAAAACCTCTGCACAGGCCTCCTGTGAAAGCAGCATGCCACCGATCACCGACTGTTCGGCAAGTTGGTCGTTAGGCAGAACTCGCTCTGCAGATGACGCTCCGGTAAGGTTCATCGCCTGTGCCATTGACATGTTGACTCCAAAAACTAAGGGCTTGCGGCCGAATTTGACTACACACCGATGTCTAGCATCGACCTCTGACAACGTTAAACCAAACGAGGTTGTGCACTGGGATGTGGATAACCCTGTAGACACGCCGAACAACTTGTGGGAAACTTGTGGAGAAACCTGTGGGATTGAGATCCAAAATGCCCCTACATCCCAGTAAATTGCTCATAATTACCCTGTGTATAACTAATCTTAACAAACCCTAAACAAGAACCTTAGGGTTGTGCAGAACCGAGTCAAACGACACGCCCACAGCAAGTTTTGCACAAGTTATCCACAGGTCTTTAGGTTTATAGAGCCAAAGAAAAGGGCGGCGGATCCGAAGACCCACCGCCCTTGAGCGGAAAACCGCTTACTTCTGGGCGACTACCGCGAGGGTGATCGTTGCGACCACGTCGCCGTGAAGGCGAACGGTGGCCTCGTGGTTGCCGGTCGAGCGAATCGGGGCAACAAACTCCACCTTGCGCTTGTCGAGTTCGCCGATGCCAGCTGCAACAACTGCTGCAACAACATCCGCGGTCTTGACGGCACCGAAAAGGCGACCCTCCTTGCCAGCCTTGACGGCGAGGCGGATTGGGTTCTCTTCTAGGCGAGCCTTGAGGGTTACGGCCTCTTCGACGGTCGCAAGTGCGCGAGCGTCACGAGCAGCGCGGATCTGCTCGATCTGCTTCTCGCCACCCTGGCTCCAGATAACTGCAAAACCGTTAGGAATCAGGTAGTTGCGAGCGTAGCCGTCTTTGACTTCAACAACATCTCCGGCAGCGCCGAGACCGCTAACTTCGTTGGTCAGAATGAGTTTCGACATTCCTGGCTCTCCTTAGCTTCGTCCTGCGCCGGAGTATGGCAACAGGGCCATTTCGCGGGCATTCTTGACTGCACGGGCGATGAGACGCTGTTCCTGAACCGAAACACCGGTGATGCGACGGGCGCGGATCTTGCCGCGGTCCGAGATGAACTTCTTGAGGGTAGCGACATCCTTGTAGTCGATGACGCCAACCTTGATTGCCTTGACCGGAGCAAGCTTGTCGAGCTTGCCCTTGCGCATTGGCTTCTTGCCTGCGCGGTCGCTGTTGACTTTTCCAGCCATGATTTATCTCCTAAAAAGCTTCTGTTTAGAAAGGGGTTTCGTCGCCTGCAGCAGCGGTGCCTGGATTAGCCCAAGCGTCGCCGCCCTTTGCTGGCGCGGTTGGGGCTGCATCGTTCCAAGGTGAATCTGAAACGGCACGGTCACCACCTTCGCGAGCGCGGCGGGTGATAGCGGCGGTTGCGTAGCGCAAGGATGCACCGATCTCGTCAATCTCGAGCTCGAGCGATGCACGAGCCTCACCGGCTGCCGACTGATAGGCCGATGGGGCCTTCAGGCGACCGGTCACGATGACTCGGGCTCCCTTGGTGAGCGACTGAGAGACGTTCTCGGCCAGTTCGCGCCATGCGGTGCAACGTACCCAAACGGTCTCGCCGTCATCCCAGGTGTTGGTCTGACGGTTGAAGGTGCGAGGGGTCGAACCCACTCGAACCGAAACAACGGCGACGCCACCCTGGGTGTAACGGAGCTCAGGATCATCGGCAAGGTTGCCAACGATCGTGACGTTTAGTTCGCCAGCCATGATGACTACTCAGCCTTCTTGGCGGCAGGCTTCTTGGCTGGAGCCTTGGCCTCAGCGGCAACCTTTGGAGCAGCCTTTGCTGGCTTCTCTTCAGCAGCCTTCGCAGGAGCCTTGGCGGCAGCGGCCTTAGGGGCAGCCTTAGCTGGCTTGTCTTCAGCGGCGTCGGCAGCTTTTTCAGCGGCAGAAACCTCTGGAACGACAACCGGCTTGATTGCAACTACGGCTTCGTCGGCACGCAGCACCTTGGTGCGCATGACGGCTTCGCTGATGCGGAGCTGGCGGTCGAGTTCAACAACATCCGCAGGCTTGGCCTTCAGATTGACGACGGCATAGATGCCTTCGGTCTTCTTGTTGATTTCATAAGCCAGACGACGACGTCCCCAGATGTCAACGTTGTCAACGGTGCCTCCACCGTTTCGGATTACGTTGAGGAACTTGTCGAGGCTTGGAGCAACGGTTCTTTCGTCGACTGTAGGGTCGAGGATCACCATGAGCTCGTATTGATGCATGACTAACCCACCTCCTTCGGACTAAACGGTTATGGGACTTCCATAACAGGAGGGTATTGGCATCTGTTGCAGACCACACCGAAAGGTGCTTTGGGCAACTTCCCTAGTCTACCGACTAGACCACCATGCAAGCAAACGTTTTTCGGCTTCTGCGGCCCCGATCGCGCCTTCGTCGAGTCTCAGCTCAAGCAAAAATGCCCGAGCCTCACCGACTTCGCGACCAGGTTTCAAATCTAGGACGCGCATGATGTCTTCACCACTGAGGTCTGGCCTAATCGCATCGATCTCTTCTTGCTCTCGCAACGCCGCAATTCGCTGCTCCAAGTCGTCGTAGGCATGTGCGAGTCGATCGGCTTTGCGCTTGTTTCGGGTGGTCACGTCAGAACGAGTCAAGGCGTGCAGTCTAGGCAAGAGGTCGCCAGCATCCCTGACATAGCGGCGAACCGCTGAATCACTCCAGGCCTGCTCGCCATAACCAAAGAAGCGCAGGTGCAGCTCGATCAAACGTGAAACATCGCGGATGGTGTCGTTGTCGAACCGCAGCGCCTGAAGACGTTTCTTGGCAAGGCGCGCGCCAACCAGGTCGTGCTGGTGAAAGGTAACTCCGCCACCCGCTTCGAGTCGGCGAGTGGCCGGCTTGCCGATGTCGTGCAACAGTGCCGCAAGGCGCAAAACGAGGTCAGCCTCTAGGCCGTAGTCGGCCTCATAAGAAATCGCCTGCTCCACCACGCGAAGGGTGTGTTCATAGACATCCTTGTGGTGGTGGTGCTCGTCAACCTCGAGCCGCAGCGCCGGCAGTTCGGGCAGCACAAGTTCGGCCAGTCCAGAATCGACCAGCGCTTGCAAACCCAAACGGGGATGCTTTCCCAGCAGCAACTTGACCAACTCATCGTGCACGCGCTCAGCCGAAATGATCTGGATTCTGTCGGCCATGGACGTCATCGCCGCAAAGGTTTCAGGTTCGATCACAAAACCGAGTTGCGACGCGAAACGGGCACCTCGCATCATGCGCAGCGGGTCATCGCTAAACGAAACCTCTGGCGCGCCTGGCGTGCGAATGACTCCGGCGAGTAGGTCTTTCAGTCCGTTGAACGGGTCGACAAAAGTTTTGTCGGGCAGGCGAAGGGCCATCGAGTTGATCGTAAAGTCACGGCGAAACAGGTCGTCATTCAGGTTGTTGCCAAACGCAACGACCGGCTTTCGACTGTCGGGGTCGTAGGTGTCGGCGCGATAGGTGGTGATTTCAACGGTGTCGTCACCGATGCGCGCACCAATGGTGCCAAACTCTCGACCGATATCCCAGTGTGTATCGGCATAACCCTTCAATACTCGGATGATGTCATCAGGTTCGGCCGAAGTCGTGAAGTCGAGGTCGGGCGCTTTGCGTCCGAGAAAGGCGTCACGCACCGGGCCGCCGACCAGAGCCAGCTCGAAACCCGCCTCGGTAAAGAGTCTTCCGAGTTCGCGAAACAGCGGACTGTCGGTAGTCCGCTCGAGGTTCGCGAGTGCTTCGGCCACCGTCTGCATGGGTTCAAGTTTGCCACAGTAGTCTTGGCAGTATGAATGACCGTTCGAAGCAGAATCCACGACCTCGGGTTACCGAAACGTCGGCCGGTGGCTTCGTATTGAACCAGGATGGCTCGCATCGCGTTGCTCTAATCGGGCGCGAAAGTCGTGGTCGCCGAACCGACTGGTGCGTTCCTAAGGGACACCCTGAAGGCAACGAGACTCTCGAGCAGGCAGCGATTCGCGAGGTTTTCGAAGAAACCGGACTGGTAGTCGAGATCATCACACCGCTCGGTGACATTACCTATGAGTTCAGCGCGGGTCGCAACATCATCGTCAAAACGGTTCACCACTTTTTGATGCGTCAAATCGGCGGTGACCTCACGGTCGAGAATGACCCGAATCACGAAGCGGTCGAAGCCGCCTGGTTCGACCTCGAGGGGCTCGACAAGGTTCTCAGTCACGAGAACGAACGTCGAATGGCTCGCGCCGCCATCGAATGGGTCGAGCGCAACTAGCAAAGTAGTCTTGGCTTGTGCGTGAAACTATGAGTTCCGGTGGCCTCCGCCCCGCGTTCCGCCGAGCCCTGGCGGTCTTGAGCGCACTAATTCTTTTAGTCGTGCCGTCCGTGGCGAGCGCATCCCAGCTTGAAATCACCGTCGCTAGTGCGAACTCATTGACCGAGCAACCAGCTAGGTCTTCAAGCACAGTCACAGACTTCGACATAAGGATTATTAAGGGCAGCAACATCAATCTGGTTGCCACCGCGAGCCGCGTGCCCGTGCAAATTCGCAACGACTACGACAGCGACATTCGGATTTTGGTTTGGAGTCGCCCGAGCAACCTACGCGTGACCATGCCAAAGACAGTTGCGTTCACCGCACCCGCGAACACCACGAGCAACGTGATGATTCCGGTCGAGGCGATCGCCAACGGCGAGGTGCGGCTGAACGTTTGGTTGACTTCATTCTCCGGTGTTCCGCTCGGTCACCCCGCGGTGCTAAATATGACCGTGCAGCGCGAGGTCGAGGGTTCGCTTCTGGTTGGTTTTGCCGCAGTCGTTGTTGGTCTTGGCGTGATTGGCGCGCGCCGAATGATGAAACGTCGCAAGGCTGACGCGTGAGCACCGGACGTTCATCGCTGATTATGGCGGCCGGAACGGTCACCTCGCGAGTGCTTGGTTTCGCTCGCGCCGTGCTGCTTGCCGCCACCATCGGTGTAACCACGGATGCCGCCGACGCGTTCGGCGTAGCTAACCAGCTTCCGAATAACGTCTATGCGATCATCGCTGGTGGTGTGCTCAACGCAGTGCTCGTTCCGCAAATCGTGAAGGCTCGCAGTCACCACGACGGCGGGCAGACTTACATCGATCGGCTTGTGACGCTCATCCTCGTGGTGTTTGCCGGCGCAACCGTGTTGACCACCGCGGCCGCACCCTGGCTCGTATCGCTCTATACGAGCGGATGGAGCGCCGAACAACTCGCTCTTGCAACGGCTTTCGCCTACTGGTGTCTACCCCAGCTGTTTTTCTATGGCCTCTATTCATTGCTCGGTGAAGTACTAAACGCCAGGAGCGCTTTCGGGCCCTTCATGTGGGCACCAGTTCTAAACAACATCGTCGCGATCGGCGGCCTCGTTGCCTATGTCGTTCTATTTGGTGCCGACCCAACCGGTGCACGAGCAATCAGCGGATGGGGTGCCGATCAGATCTCGTTGATCGCAGCCACCGCGACCGCAGGTGTTGCTGCTCAAGCTCTGATCTTGCTGGTTTTCTGGAAGCGGGTCGGGCTCAAGCTCGGACTCAACTTCAAATGGCGCGGCGTGGGTCTTCGCCCGGCAGCCAAGGCAGCCTCTTGGACTCTTGGCATGGTTTTGGTCACCCAACTCGGCGGGCTGGTGCAAACCGTTGTGGCCTCGAGCACAGTTGCGGCGCGTGCAACCCAAGGTCTGGCGATTGCGTCGATTGCGGCCTCATCGATCGCCTGGCTAATCTTCATGCTTCCGCATTCCATCGCCACCGTTTCGATCGCCACCGCCAGCTTCACCAAGATTTCGACTCACGCGGCCGACGGCGACATCGAAGAGTTCAAGCGTCAAGTCGGAGCCAGCCTGCGGGCGATTCTGGCCTTCAGCTTTTTTGCAACCGCCGCCCTCATTGTTCTGGCCTACCCGGTCTCACGCGTCTTCGTTGGTGAATACCCGGCAACCGTCGCATTGGGCAACGTGCTCATCGCCTTCATGGTCGGTCTCGTGCCGTTCAGTTTTGTGTTCATGCTTCAGCGCGCGTTCTATGCGCTCGAAGACACCAGAACTCCGTTCATCTTCACGTCGATTCAAACCGTGGTCTTCATCGCAAGCGCTCTGGTGATTGCGCAAACCGTCGAACCTCGCTGGTTGGTCGCCGCGCTGGCGCTGGCCAGCAGCCTGAGCATCCTGGTTCAGGCGATCATCGCCTACCGCCTCCTCCGTCGCAAGATCGGGGCGTTCCAAGGCGTTGGTCTGACCAAAGCAACCACACGGATGCTCGCGGCTGCCGGTCTGAGCGCAGGCGCTGGTGCGGGCATCCTGGTGGGCACCTCGAGCCTGGTGGCGGGATCGTTTGCGCTGTCGTCGGTGCTCGGTGCAGTCACCGTTAGCGCTGGAATCGGCGTGGTCATGCTGCTCGTCTACTTCGCCGTTATCGCCCTGCTCGGTATCGAAGAAAGCTGGACCGCATGGCGTGCGGTGGCGAAGGCGTTGAAGGGAATAACACGCCGCTAAAATTGGCTCGACCCCTTCGAAAACAGGAGAGCATTTTGCGCGACGTAATCATCATCGGATCCGGCCCCGCCGGCTGGACCGCGGCCATCTACACGGCACGCGCTGGGCTCAACCCACTGCTCATCGCTTCTTCAGTTGAAGCCGGTGGTGAGCTGATGAAGACCACCGAGGTCGAAAACTACCCTGGATTTCCAGAGGGTCTGATGGGTCCCGACCTGATGGCCAACTTCCAGGCACAGGCCGAGCGTTTTGGCACCGAGACCCTGCTCGACGATGTGGTCGAGGTCGACCTGCGCGGTGACGTGAAGATCGTCAAGACCGGCGGCGGCAAGACCTTCGAAGCCAAGACGGTCATTCTGGCAACAGGCGCCGCCTATCGCGAGCTGGGCCTGCCTCGCGAAAAGGAACTCAGCGGTCATGGAGTTTCGTGGTGCGCAACCTGCGATGGCTTCTTCTTTAGACAAAAGACCATCGCGGTTGTCGGTGGTGGAGACTCGGCAATGGAAGAGGCTAACTTCCTCACTCGCTTTGCCGACAAGGTTTATCTGATTCACCGTCGCGACTCGTTCAAAGCCTCGAAGATCATGGCCGACCGCGCACTGAACAACCCGAAGATCGAAGTGATTTGGAACTCCGAGGTTGCCGAGCTGCACGGAGAAATGAAGTTGTCTGGTGTCACACTGCGCAACACCGTTGATGGTTCGACCAGCGAACTCGAGATCGAAGGTTTGTTTATCGCAGTTGGAAACGACCCTCGAGTCTGGCTCGTCGAAGATCAGGTCGAGCTCACCGCCGAAAAGTTCATCAAAGTCGAAGGTCGCAGTTCGAAAACCACTCTGCCAGGGGTGTTTGCGGCTGGCGACGTCATCGACCCGACCTACCGCCAGGCCATCACGGCAGCGGCATCCGGTTGTGTCGCCGCCCTCGACGCAGAGCACTACCTCAACGACCACTAGTCGCAACCGGATGCGCGAGCGCATGTTCCACGTGGAACATGCCCGCTCGACTCAACCCCTGCTCAAGTCTTTGCTTGGGAGTCTAGAAACACGCCGTCACGCGGAAATAACTGAGGTGAATCGGGGCTTACGATTTAGCAGGAACACTTGTTCGTCAAAACTCAATTGAGTTCACAGATTTAGCAGCAAGAAAAGAGACACACATGGCAAAGAACGTAACCACCGCAACCTTCACCGCGGACGTGCTTCAGAACAGCAAGCCTGTTCTGGTTGATTTCTGGGCGGAATGGTGCGGCCCGTGCCGCCAGGTCGCTCCGATTCTCGACGAGATTTCGGCCGAATACGGCGACAAGCTCGAGATCGTCAAGGTGAACGTTGACAACGAGCCAGCTCTCGCTCAGCAATACGGAATCATCAGCATCCCTGCCCTTCAGGTTTTTCAAGGCGGTCAGCTGGTCAAGCAGATGGTAGGCGCAAAGCCAAAGCCAGCGCTACTCGCCGACCTAGCCGACTTCATCAAGTAGTCCAGCCCGGCGACCTCCGGCCGCCAACCTTCGAACGACCGAAGCCAATAACTAAATTTGGCTTCTTTGCGAAGGACGTTGTCGGTTAGGCTTTAACGAAACCCAGCGTTGCGTCAAGCAAATGCGCTGGGTTTTCGCCTAACTGGCACTGCCCCACCCCCGGAGAAACATGACTAACTCGACCTCTAAGGGAACCAACTTCGATATCTGGTTGGATTCCTACGCTTCTCGCGCTCACTCGCTATCGGTTAGCGAAGTGCGAGCGTTGTTTGCGGTGGTCAGCCGCCCAGAGGTTGTTTCGCTTGCCGGTGGCATGCCCTACGTTCACGCGCTTCCCAAAGAGTTGATCACCGAGGCCTTCGAAAAATCGATGAGCACGCGCGGTGACCTTGCTATTCAATACTCGGGCGGCCAGGGCGACCTCAAGCTGCGCGACCAGGTTCGCGAGCTCATGGCCCTCGAGGGAATCAAATCTTCGGTCGAAGACATCGTGATGACCACGGGTTCGCAGCACGGACTCGAACTGATTTCGGGGCTTTTTCTCGACAAGGATGATGTGGTGCTCGCCGAGGGTCCTTCCTATGTCGGCGCAATCGGAATCTTCAGACACTACGAAGCGCACATTGAGCACGTAGAAACCGACCACGATGGTTTACAGCCTGAAGCGCTCAAAGAAGCAATCACCCGCCTGAAGGCTCAGGGTCGCAAGATCAAGTTCTTGTATCTGGTGCCGAACTTTGCCAACCCGTCTGGTGTGACCCTTGCCGCCAAGCGTCGAGCCAAGATTCTCGACCTGTGCCGCAAGAACGGCATCTTGGTTCTCGAAGACAACCCTTATGGCTTGCTCTACTTCGACAAGAAGGTGCCGGACGCGCTTCGTTCGATGGACGACAACGTGATCTACCTCGGCTCGTTCTCAAAGATTCTGGCTCCAGGTTTCCGTGTCGGTTATGTTCTTGCCCCGCCTGCGATTCGTGAAAAGCTCGTTTTGGCCCAAGAATCGGCTATTTTGTGCCCATCCATGTTCAGCCAGTCGATGATCAGCGAGTACCTCGACAGCGCCGACTGGCAAGGGCAGATCGACACTTTCCGCGGTGTCTATCGTGAGCGCAAGGACGCCGCCCTCGAAGCCATGGCCGAATACCTGCCAAAGTTATCCACAACCCACCCAGATGGCGGCTTCTACCTGTGGATAACTCTGCCCGAGGGCATCGACTCGAAGGCCATGTTGCCGCTCGCGGTCAAGGAACTCGTGGCATACACCCCTGGAACCGCCTTCTATGGCGACGGAACGGGTCAAGACAAACTTCGCATTTGCTATTCGTTCCCAACCCCTGAGAACATCAAGGTGGGTATAAAACGTCTAGCCAACGTTATTAACCTGCAAACCGAGCTGCTCGACACTTTCGCCAAGGGAGGCAAGAAGTGATTCCGAAGAACCGCGTGCAAAAAGGCTTGAAAATCCAGGTTTTGGCCGGCGGCATCTCGCATGAACGCGAAATCTCGCTCAAATCGGGGCGTCGAGTGGCGGATGCGCTCACCGAGGCTGGCGCAACCGTCATCATTCGCGAACCAGACAGCAACCTGCTCACCAACATCAAGAAGGACAAGCCAGACGTAATCTGGCCGACCCTGCACGGTGCATCGGGCGAGGATGGTGCGCTTCGCGACATCCTGGCCTTAACCGGTGTGCCCTTCGTTGGCGCTACCGCTCCTGCCGCCCGCTTGGCGTGGGACAAATCGATCGCCAAGGTGCTGGTGTCCCATGCCGGAGTTCAAACTCCTGCCTCGATCACCCTTCCGAAAGATACCTTCCGTGAGCTTGACGCGGATGGTGTGCTGCAGGCCGTGACTTCCTCTCTCGCCCTCCCACTCGTGGTCAAGCCGGCCAAGAGCGGTTCGGCTCAAGGCGTGACCATCGTGCGCAAACGCGAAGAGCTATCTCGCGCAATGATCGACGCTTATGTTTACTGCGATGTAGCGATAATCGAGAGGTTCGTCGAGGGCACCGAGCTGGCCATTAGCGTTATTGATCTGGGTGCAGGCCCTCTCGCCTTGCCAGCAGTTGAGGTTGTTCCGACCACAGGGCACTTTGGCTACCAGGAGCGCTACACCGCTGGTGAAACTGAGTATTTCGTTCCGGCCCGACTAAAGAAGACGGTTGCCGAACGAGCTGCCAAGATGGCGATTCTGGTTCACGAGACGCTCGGACTGCGCCATCTTTCACGTATCGACATGATTATCGACAAAAAGGGCATCGCCTGGTTCCTTGAAGCCAACGTTTTGCCTGGGCTAACCGAAACTTCGTTGCTACCGCAAGCTGTCACGGCCGCAGGACACTCGTTGGGTCAGGTTTATCTGAGCCTTGCCGAAGCCGCTATCCGCGGTCGCGGCTAATCAGACGCCCTGCTCGGGGCTAATCAGACGCCCTGCTCGGGGCTAATCAGACGCCCTGCTCGGGGCTAGACACAGGCCCTTCTCGCAGCTTCTGACATCCAAGTCCGAGCCGGGTTTGACTAGTCGACTCTTTTTCGTGTAGCCAGCGCAATCGCGCCAATTAAAGCCGAAATAGCGAGAGCCGCGAGCGTTGCAATGGTCGATTCGGTGAAGGCAGCAGCATCCTCGGCATAAACCGATGAACCTATCAGCAGAGCAACGGTGAAGCCGATGCCGCCAAGGATGGACATTCTTAGGTAATCCGTGGGCTTGAGGTCGGTGAACGCATCGCCGCGAACCAGTATCTTGCCGAGAACGACGCCAAGGTTTATGCCGATTACCTTGCCGACTGGTCGAAGCAGAATCGCGATGGTCAAGGCCGAACCCAGCATGAGGCCGCCAGAAACCGAAACTCCCGATGCGAAGAAGGCAAAGACTGGCAGAACCAGCACCGTTACCCAGGGGTGAATGCGGTGCTCAAGGGTTTCGACCCGATTCATGGGCGCTAGTAGGCCCAGAATCACGCCGGTTACCGCGGGTTGCACCCCGAGTCGATAGGTAAAGTACCAAGCCAACATGCCCAGAATCACTGCAATCCAGACGTTTTTCTTGGCCGCCCAGACGAATAGGGCAAAAGACACCGCTGCCGGCACTAGCCAAACCAAGTCGAGCCCAGAACCAAGGAATAGTGCGATTACGACGATGGCGATGACATCGTCGATAACCGCGAAAGACAGCAGGAATACTCGGGCTGACTTCGGAAAGGCCGATCCAAAGATCGAATAAACCGCCAGTGCAAAGGTCACGTCGGTTGCCATCGGAATAGGCCACCCGCCGGCAGCGGAGCCAGAAACAAAGATGATGAAAATCAGGGCTGGCACGACTGCGCCTAACAGAGCAGCCAGGCCCGGAATTGCGAGGGCTGAGCGGTTTTTGAAAGCGCCTACTTTGAACTCTCGCTTGAGCTCAAGACCGATCAACAGGAAGAAGCCAGCGATAAAGAATTCGCCTAGCCAATTGACCACACTGAGGTTGAGGTGAATGGCATCGGAGCCGAGCTTGGTTTCACGAAGAACCGTGAACGCTTGAGCCAGTGGCGAATTTGCTGTTATCAATCCCAGCACGGCAGCCAGAAGCAGCAAGAGAGCGGCGTTGCGCTCCACCTTGAAAAACGTAAGCATGGTTGCCTTTCAGTCGAACCAAACGAGGCGTTCGGCTTGAACCAAACGTGATGTTCGGGCTGACCAGACTTCCCAGCGCTCCGAGGTCAAGTCTAGCGGCCTGATGGGCGAGGTAGGCCCGAGCCTGATGGGCTAAGGAAGAGTTTGCAAGTTGTGGGGGCGTGGCGATCGACCCGGTGCCGTCACACTTGGGCTTAACCCCGAATCACTTGACATAAAAAGATTATTCACTCGCCGAGGAGCTTAGTGCTGCTCTCGGTCTATGCCCATTTCATCAAGGATGCGGTAAAGATCGGCAATGCTGGCAAACTCGATCGCCATTACCCCCTTGCCGCGGCCAAGCGAGATCTTCACCTTGGTGCTGAGTTGATCTCCGACTTGTCCGGCAAGCGACTTGAGTGCGTCTTGTCCCGTGCCCACTTTGATCTTGCCGCGCTTTTCCGAAGGTCGAGTCAGCGCTACCAGCTCTTCAACACCACGCACAGAGAGCCCCTGGCTAATAACCTTCGACGCCATGGCAACCATGGTCGCCTCGTCCGGAAGAGCCAATAGCGCACGCGCGTGTCCCGCGCTCAGCACGCCTGCAGCCACCTGACGCTGCACCGAGGCCGGCAGGCGAAGCAGTCGGATGGTGTTGGTGATGCGAGGACGTGATCGTCCGATGCGCTCGGCTAGTTCATCCTGGGTGATGCCAAAATCTTCGAGAAGCTGCTGGTATGCGCTTGCCTCTTCCAGCGGATTCAGGTCGGCGCGGTGCAAGTTCTCGAGGAGCGCGTCGCGCAGCATGTTCTCGTCAGCCGTATCGCGAATCACGGCGGGGATGTTGGTGAGCCCGACCTCTTTGCTGGCGCGTAGGCGACGCTCGCCCATGATCAACTCATAGCGCGGCTGGCCATTCTGTTCACCCAGCGGGCGAACCACGATGGGTTGCAGCACACCCAACTCGCGGATGGAGTGGACAAGCTCGGCGAAAGCCTCAGGTTCGAAGACCGCACGGGGCTGTTTCGGGTTGGGAGTGATCGAGTCGAGATCGAGATAGGCGAAGGATGCGCCAGGAACCGCAAGGAGTCCATCCCCGTTTTGACCACTTTGTTCGCTCGAGTCGTCTCCTTGTGGGTATTGGTCGGCACTACCGGCAAAGAAGACGTCGATCGGACGCTGTCCCGGCGCTTCGGCCGTTGGGATGAGTGCTCCGATGCCACGGCCGAGGCCGCCTTTTCTATCTGCCATTTTGTTCTCCTCTGAACGCGATTTCGGCGGCAGCCTCTAGATAAGAGATTGCGCCAGGTGATTTGCGGTCATACGTGACCACGGTTTTGCCATAAGACGGTGCCTCTGACACTCGAACCGAGCGCGGGATGACAGTTGCGAGGGTTTCTCGAGGGAAAAAGGAGCGAACCTCTTCGGCAACGTCGGCAGAAAGGCGGGTGCGATTGTCATACATGGTCAAAAGCACGGTGCTCACTTGAAGGTTTGGATTCAGGCCGAGGCGAATTCGGTTGATGTAGGTCTGAAGCTGTTCGACACCCTCTAGGGCATAGAACTCGCACTGGATTGGCACAAGAACCTCTGTAGCAGCGGTCCAAGCGTTGATGGTTAGCAAACCAAGGCTAGGCGGACAGTCGATGAAGATGTAGTCCGGAACGACGACACTGGTCTCGAGATAGGTTCGAATGGCCTCTTTGAGTCGGTATTCGCGATTTTCCATCGGGCCGAGCTCCAGCTCGGCACCTGTGAGGTGAATCGTGGCTGGCACGCAGGTGAGCCCTGGGGCGTCTGGCGAGACTTTGACGACGTGTTCCAGCGCGATTCCGTCAATCAGCACTTCGTAAATGCTCTGAACGTTTGCGCGGTGATCTATACCAAGCGCCGTAGAGGCGTTTCCCTGAGGGTCAAGGTCGATTACCAAGACTCGTAGGCCCTTGGATGCAAGTGCGGAGGCGATGTTTACGGCCGTCGTGGTTTTGCCAACCCCACCCTTTTGGTTGGAAATCGTGAAGATTCGGGTGTTTTTAGGCTTTGGGAAGGCGAGAGAGTCGAGTTTCTTGAGTCGAGCGAGGTTCTGGCTGATCTCACGACCGAGCGGTGAATCACCCATGTAGTTATCCGAATGTTTCACGTGAAACCTCCGTCAACTTTCCTGCCGCACCCGGGTTGCTTGGGCCAGAAGCCTGCCAGCCCGTGGGTTCTGGGCTGGTTTCTAGGCGATCTGCTGGATAACCGTGGCCCGGAACGACCGATGGAGGGGTGGAAGCAGACCGTTCAGCGAGGGATGACCAACTGAAATCGGCTCGTTCGGCAACAATTTCGGCAGGAAAAGACTCAGAATTGAGGTCTTTAGATTCAGGGCTGTTTGTCATCTCTGAATCAGATTAGCGTAGTGCGCACCACCAGAGTCGCTTCATCGAGAATCTGTGAACCCGTTTGGATAACCTCAAACGAAGCGATTTTGAGTTTTTTGACCAGTTTTTTAGACTCTTCAATCTCTTCGGCGGCCTTGCCGCCCTTCAGGGCAATGATTGCACCCCCGTGCTTTGTCAACGGAACCGTCAGCCTTAGTAGTTTCGGAAGAGCAGAAACCGCTCTAGCGGTCACAAGATCGAATACCTCGCCAACATCTTCGGCGCGAGCGCGCAGCACTGAGACGTTGGTCAGCCCTAGCTCTGCCACAACCAAATTGAGCCAGTCGCTTCGTCTTTCCATAGGTTCAATCAGGGTGAAGTGGGAATCGGGCTGCACTATTGCCATCGGGATTCCCGGTAGTCCAGCTCCCGAGCCGACGTCGGCTACCCGGACGCCAACTGGAACCAACTCGCTCACCACGGCCGAGTTGAGGATGTGTCTGGTCCAGAGCTTAGGCATTTCGCGAGGGCCGAGCAACCCCAGAGTGTCACTGTCTCTGACAAGTAACTCTGCATACCGGCGGGCGAGCGAAATGCGGTCACCAAAGATAGCTACCGCTGCGGGGGGCTCGATTTCGGGCGAGTAGAACTTGGGAACATCCGGGTTAGTAGGAGTCAGTGGATTGGCTTCACCGGTTGAATCACTCATGTTTCACGTGAAACTTTCGCCTTGAGGGCCGCTAGATGCCAGTAATTAGGCGGGTTTGATGACGATGTGGCGGTCTTTGCCTTCGCCTTCGGACTCGGAAACAAGACCTGCTCCTGAAACCAGATCGTGCACAATCTTGCGCTCGTAGGATGACATTGGCTTCATGTGAACGGCCTCACCCTGGTCCTTGACCTTGTCAATGATGCGGTTGACGATGCGTGCCAAGTCGTCGGCGCGCTTCTGACGCGAGCCACCGACATCCAGGATCAAACGGCTGAAGGAGTTGGTCTTCACCTGGACGGCTAGACGCGTCAACTCTTGCAACGCCTCAACGGTTTCTGGCTCGGAGATCAACGAGAGGTTGCTCTGCGGGTCTTCGCTCGAGATAGCTAGGTAGGCGCGTCCTTGACGCACATCGATATCGATGTCACCGTCAAGATCGAAGATGTCGAGAAGCTCTTCTAGATAGTCGGCAGCGATGTCGCCTTCTTCTTCTAGTGCCTTTACGCTGCGTGGCTCGCGGTCGCCGGACTGCGAGTCTTCGCTCGACTCGCCTTCAACATCCGAGTCAGATGCCTGCGCATCGTCGGCGCCTTCTATCGACTCGTTCTCGGCGGCGATTTCCTCAACGATTTCAATTTCTTGGTCATTTTGATCTTGGGTCATGATTCCTACTTCTTCTTAGGCTTTTTGCGGGAAGGCTGAACGCGCTGTCCCTTTGGTTCTGGCTTGACTTCGGCAACTGCGTCGCCCTCTGCGATCACTTCAGGACCGGTGAGTTTGCCCTTGGCGGCAAGCTTGGCCTGGCGCTGTTCGTGGGCTATCGAGCCTGGAGTTGGCATGCGCTTGATGACAACGTACTGCTGTCCCATGGTCCAGAAGTTCGAGACCAACCAGTAGAACATGACACCGAGGGGGAAAGAGACACCCGAGATTGCGAACATGATTGGGAACAGCCACAGCATGATTTTCTGGGTCTGCATGTATTGGCTGTTCTGCAAGTTGGCAGGCGTTTGGTTCTTCGAGATGATCTGACGTTGAGTGATGAACTGGGATGCCGTCATCAGCACCACCATTGTGGCGGCCATGATTTGAACCTCGATGCTGGTGGCGGTGAGGAACGTGTCGCTTAGGGGAGCTCCGAAGAAGGTCGCCCCGGCAAACTCCTTGGAGAGGCCCAGAGTAAGGAGTCCGACACCGGCCTTTCCGTGCTGGGCTTCGTTTAGCACGAAGAACAGACCCATGAAGATTGGCATCTGAGCCAGAAGTGGCAAACACGAAGATAGCGGGTTAGACCCAGTCTTCTTATAAAGAGCCATCTGCTCCTCGGCAAAAGCCTTGCGAGACTCCTGGTCGGTTTTGCCCTTGTACTTCTTTTGGAGCTTCTGCAGTTCAGGTTGCAGCAGCACCATTCCACGCTGGCTCTTGATCTGTCTCACGAACAGAGGAATCAGGGCGGTACGCACAAGCAGCACGAGGCCAACGATGGCTAGCACCCAGGTCAGGCCATCCTCGCTTCGCAAACCGAAGCTGGTAAATAGGTAATGGAAAGCGACCAAGACAAGCTCAACGAGCCACTTGATCGGCCACAAGATATCTGGCACGAGATACCCTCTCTTTAGTTCCCACCGGCGGCGGGAGAAGCATTTAGTTATGTCAAGCAGTAAACACAAGCCCGAGAGCCTGAATTAACGCCCTAGTGCTGGTGAACATCCCTGTTCGACCCAGCACGAGAAACCACTAGCCCGCTCGGAGCCACGGCGAAGTGACCCGAACCGGGTTTCACGTGCTCGACCCCACCCTGCGAAAAGGGATTGCATCGCAGAATGCGCCAGGCCGTGAGAAGCGATCCCAAAACCAACCCCCTCTGTTGCACCTGGCCGAGACCATAGGCAGAACAGGTGGGGTAATAACGACAGACGTCACCGTATAGCGGTGAGATCGCCTTTCGCCAACCGAGGATGAACAAGATGAAAGCGTTCCTGGGCAAAAGCCAGATCGTTTCCAAAAACTTCATCACTCGAAAACCTTAGTTAGTGCGTTCTCGGCCGTCGCCAAGAACTCTTCTCGAAGTCTATTCCAATCGAGCTCGGCTGCCCCCGCCTGCGCGCGAACCACGAGATCGAATCCACTTGGATGCTGTGCCAGCACTTCACGCGCCAAAGCACGCAACCGGCGCTTCACTAGGTTGCGGCCTACCGCTCCCGCAACCGTCTTGCCCACGATAAAACCAAAGCGGGCATGAGACATGGTCTCATCCCGCTTTAGGTAGATGACTAGGTGTTCGCTGCCGAAACGGCGTCCGCTCTTTGTTGCTGAGCGGAACTCTTCTGAATCGGTCAGTCGGTTCGCGCGAGCGAGCAAGCTAGGTGGCTTAGGCCGACAGCTCGACGCGACCCTTGCGACGGCGAGCGGCCAGGATGGCGCGACCGGCACGGGTCTTCATGCGCAGACGGAAACCGTGGGTCTTTGCACGACGACGGTTGTTCGGCTGAAAAGTACGCTTGGTCATTGGTGATCACTCCAAAAACTTATTGGTGAGGCATTCGATGGTGTCGGAAGACCGACTTTTGAAATCTAGCTCGGCAAGCCTCACACCGAGCAACCTGTTAAAACTACGCCAAATTGGGGGTTTAGGTCAAGTTTTTGGTTAAAGTTTTGGCCGAAGATTTCGATTTGATTTCAATTCACCACGGATGCCCCCAGACACACCGAACTCAATTTGCAATTTGCCGGTGAATTTCACTTGAATAACTCGGTACGTAATTTCCACAGTCAAAAGTGCTTATGCACAGGCATCCGAGAAAGTTATCCACACTCTCTCCACATCGGCCTATGATTGTGGAAAACTCACCGTGCCAAAGGCGGTCCAACCGCGTTGGGGCACAAAACAACTGCGTTACAGCGTGAAACCCAGGCGCTGCGACGCGAAACCAGCAAGGGGACCGAGATGGCAGAAGAGAGCGCCGCAGTCAATCTGTGGCTTCGCGCCCTGTCACAGCTCGAAAAAGACGAACGCGTAACAGCATCCATGATGGGGTTCGCGCACCTCGCCGCCGTCAAGGGAATCATCGGCGACACCCTCTATCTCGAAGTACCCAACGAGATGACCCGATCTGTCTTTGAACAGCGGATGCGCGACATCATCGCTGACACCATCTACAACTCGGCAGAAGATTCTGGCGTCAGATCATTCGCGGTCGTAGTGAACACGACCATCGCCGAAAACTACACCCCGACCGTTGCCGCTGCCGCTCCATCCACAATTCAGGATGAGGAAATCGGCTCTTCACTGCCCGGTCTGAACGGCGTTGGTGAATCTCAGTCAACGGCACGATCTGGCAGCCAGTTCGAGTCGCGACTGAACCACAGGTACACGTTCGAAAACTTCGTGATGGGCTCGACCAACATCTTTGCTCGAGCTGCTGCCTTTGCTGTGGCCGAAAGCCCCGCCAAGGCATATAACCCTCTGTTCATCTACGGAAACTCCGGCCTGGGAAAGACTCACCTGCTGCACGCGATTGGCCACTACGCCCTCAGCCTTTATCCACGCTTCAAGGTTCGCTACGTTTCTAGCGAAGAGTTCACCAACGACTTCATCAACGCGATTCAGAACAACCGGTCGGCCTCATTCCTAAGTGAATACAGGGATATCGACGTGTTGCTGATCGACGACATCCAGTTTTTGCAGGGCAAAGACCAGACCCAAGAAGCTTTCTTCCACACCTTCAATGCCCTGCACGACGCAAACAAACAGGTTGTTATCACCTGCGATGTGCCGCCGAAGGACCTAAATGGGTTCGAAGATCGCATGCTGTCACGCTTCGAGTGGGGACTTCGCGTTGACATCCAGGCTCCTGAACTTGAGACCCGCATCGCGATTCTCAAGAAGAAGGCTGAGCTAGACAAGATCCGCATTCCAGACGAGATTCTTTCTTACATCGCCGAACGAGTCACGGCCAACGTGCGCGAGCTCGAAGGAACCCTCGTGCGAGTAACGGCATATGCCAACCTGAGTCGCAAACAGGTTGACATGGCCCTGGTTCAGACTGTGCTCAAGGATGTTGCCCCGGCCAATGAAGACACCGTGATTGCGCCGGTTGAAATAATGAATGCCGTCGCTGCCTACTACAAAATCACCATGGATGAGATTGTTGGAAACTCTAGAACTGCAGCAATTGCTATGGCCCGCCAAATCGCCATGTATCTATGTCGCGAGATGACCAATCTCTCGCTGCCAAAGATCGGCCAACTTTTCGGAAATCGCGACCACACCACAGTTATGTATGCCAACCGCAAGGTTGCTGAGTGGATGAAGGAACGCCGCCACGTTTATAACCACGTTTCGGAAATCACTAACCGAATTCGTAGCGAACACCGCAGCTACTAGAACTCCAGCGTTCATCTATCGGTAAATCTATATTTGCCAGGTAAACGCCTAACTGAGACAACATTATTGGCTTGTCGATAAACCTGTGGATAACTGTTCAAAACCATCCAAATTCAGTGAAATATTGGCCGTCGAGGTAGAAGAAGTTTCAATCGAATTCACAAGCTAACTAGTTATACACAGATTTCTTCACAACTGTGTATACATCTTTCACCGTTGTAGTTTTCAGTGAATACCTAGCATCCACAGACTTATCCACATTTTCCACAGGCGTTAATAAGAAAATTATTTAAATAAAGAATTTAGATCAACCCATAACGATTACCGCTAGGCGAGAGGCGAATAGCCATTTTGTGGCAGACTTGACCTAGACGATTTCTTTCGACTCCCAACCAAAGACTGGTGACAAGTGAAATTTCAAGTGAACCGCGACGCCCTGAGCGAAGCAGTATCTTTCGTTAGCCGTTTGCTTCCCCAGCGCGCGCCAATGCTGATTCTTACCGGGATCCTGATCGAGGCAGATGCCAACGCACTGCGACTCTCCGTTTTTGACTACGAGGTATCTGCCCAGGTCGAGATCGTCGCTCAGGTAGAAACCTCTGGTCGCGTTCTGGTTTCTGGTCGTCTCTTGAACGAAATCGCTAACAAGCTTCCAAACGCACCGGTTGAGTTCGTTTTTGAAAATGGAAAAGTTAGCGTCAAGTGTGGGGCTGCAAAGTTCAACCTGGCCACAATGCCGATCGAAACCTATCCACCACTGCCAGAAATGCCGGCGGTCGCAGGCACGGTCGCAGGCGAAGATTTCCAGCAAGCTGTGGCGCAGGTACTGCCAGCGGTTTCGAAAGAAGACGTCACACCGCAGTTGAACGGTGTTTTGGTAGAGGCCGGTGAAAAGTCTCTAACACTCCTCGCGACAGACCGATACCGCGTCGCCATGCGCGAGGTGTCTTGGAAGCCAAAGCCAGAGGCCGTTGGTAACACCTCACTAGTTCCATCGCGCATCCTTGGTGAAGTTGCTAAAAACTTCAGCCACCAGGGCGACATTTCCATCGGCCTTGCCGCCGAGGGTGAAAAAGAGATCATCGGATTTTCGGCCAACAACCGTTCAGTGACCACAATTCTCATGAAGGGCACCTTCCCTCCGGTTAAGTCACTGTTTCCTGCCGAGATCGAAAACTTCGCAATTCTCACAACGTCAGACCTAGTCGACTCAACCAAGCGCGTCGGTCTGGTGCTGGAGCGCGAAGCCCCAATCAAGTTTGAATTTGTCGACGGCACCGTATCACTTGACGCAAGTGGAAACGAGACGGCACAGGCATCCGAGAGCATCAGCGCAGAGCTCACAGGTAAAGAAATCGTTGTATCGCTGAAGCCACAGTTCCTTCTCGAAGGGCTGTCTGGTGTGCACAGTGAGTTTGTGAAGGTTGGCTTCACCTCAAACAACGATCCCAACAAGCCAGGACCGGTTTTGATCACGAGTCACGGCTCTAAAGAAAAGACCGACAGCGACAGCTATCGCTACCTGCTTCAACCCAACCTGCTTAACCGCTAACCCTTTTTGAAAGGCAAACAAATGCACATTGGTCTCATTGGTCTAGGAAAGATGGGCGGCAACATGCGTTCCCGTCTTCGCAAAAACGGCGTAGACGTAACCGGATACGCGCGCAGCCGCGATGTTTCAGACGTCGACTCGATCGAAGAGCTCGTAAAGGTCCTACCAGCACCTCGCACGGTATGGGTGATGGTTCCACACGGTCAGCCAACCGACGACGTAATCAACGAACTCGTAAAGCACCTCGAGCCAGGTGACTTGATTATCGAGGGCGGAAACTCGCGCTTCAGCGACGACATTCGTCACGCCGAAGAACTAGCCCCGCACGGCATCGGATACCTCGACTGCGGTGTTTCCGGTGGCGTCTGGGGTCTCGAAAACGGCTACGGACTGATGGTTGGTGGACCAGCAGAACTAGTCGCGCGCGCGATGCCGATCTTCGACGCACTTCGCCCTGAAGGCAAGCGCGAAGAGGGCTTTGTTCACGTGGGTGACACCGGTGCCGGGCACTACGCAAAGATGGTGCACAACGGCATCGAATACGGAATGATGCAGTCATTCGCCGAAGGCTACGAGCTTCTCGAGAAGAAGAGCATCATCAAGGACGTTCACGGAACCTTTGCCGCCTGGCAGCGCGGAACAGTGGTTCGTTCCTGGTTGCTCGACCTGTTGGTTCGAGCTCTTGAAGAAGACCCAAACCTAGACAACATCAAGGGCTATGTGAACGACTCTGGTGAGGGTCGCTGGACCATCGAAGAGGCAATCGCCGAGGCCGTTCCAATGCCTGCAATCACCGCATCGCTGTTTGCGCGTTTCGCCAGCCGTCAAGACGACTCGCCAGCCATGAAGGCCGTTGCCGCTCTGCGCAACCAGTTCGGTGGCCACGCGGTGGTCAAGTCGGAAAAATAGCCACCAACCGATTTGGTTGAGGAGCAAACCGATTTAATCTAGCGAAGGGGCGAGGACGATGTTTGTTAAGCATCTAACCCTCGCCTCTTTTCGCAATTACGAGACCGCCGAGGTCGCTTTCGAACCGGGCATCAACCTGCTTGTCGGTGTGAACGGTCAGGGCAAAACCAATCTCGTCGAGGCGGTTCGTTACCTGAGTTCGCTGAACTCGCACCGGGTTTCGGGCTATTTGCCGTTGATCAAGAACCGAGAGCCTTCGGCGATCATCCGTGCGATGGTTTCGAGCGAGGCACGCGACGTCTATCTCGAGCTCGAGCTAAACCGCGAGGGCAAGAATAAGGCCAGGGTCAACAAGGCCGACCTTCCGCGTGTGCGCGACATTGTCGGCATTATTCAGTCGGTCACCTTCGCGCCTGAGGATATCGACATCGTTCGCAAAGACCCCACTAATCGCAGAGCCTTCATCGATGAGCTCGTCGTGCAATATCGCCCGAGGATGGCGGGGGTTTATGGCGACTACGAGCGAGTTTTAAAGCAGCGCAACGCCCTGTTGAAGTCGGCTCGCGCCACCAAAACCACCGGTTCAGCGTTGAGCACGCTTGATGCCTGGGATGCTTCTCTCGTGCAATACGGCACCGAGATCATTTCGGCGCGCATCGGCCTGATCAACATGCTGCAGCCGCACCTGTTCGCCGCCTATCAAAAGATTGCGACGTCGAACAACGAACCAGGGATGCTCTACCGCTCGTCCCTGGTCGGCGAGAAGGTTTTGACCGGGTTCGATGATGACAACGAGGATGAGTCGCTCGAGTTTTTGACCGACTCCGACCGCGAGTCGATCGCGGCGCTGTTCACTCAGAGGCTTGCCGCCGTGCGGCCTAAGGAACTCGAGCGCGGTCTAACTCTGGTGGGTCCGCAGCGCGATGATTTGGTTTTAATGCTCGGAGACTTGCCTGCCAAGGGCTACGCGAGCCACGGTGAAACGTGGTCGTATGCGTTGGCTTTGCGTCTTGCATCCGTGGATTTGCTGCGCACCGAAACCAAGACCGGTGACCCCGTGCTGATTCTCGATGACGTTTTCGCGGAGCTCGATTCAGGTAGGCGCTTGCGTTTGGCCGAACTTGTTGCCGACAATGAACAGGTGTTGATTACCGCCGCCGTTGCCGAGGATGTTCCGGAGATTTTGAACGCCACTCGATTCAGCGTGAAACAGGCGGTGGTCGAACGTGTCTGACCCCAGGGAGAACGAACAGAAGTCTGGGCTACTGGATTTCGCCCAAGAGTTCTATTGGCGCATGCGCGAGGTTTCGGCCGGCAAGCGCGTTCACCGCGACCAGCGACGAATCGAAGAAAAAGCTGCAAAGGCGAAGTCGAAACCATTCGAACCGGGGCGCGATCCGGTGTCGGCAATTTCATCCGTGGATGCGCTGGTTAGCGACTTTCGCTGGAGCACCGAAATGGCAGAGGCCGAGCTTCACGTGCGCTGGGCCGAAGTTGTCGGAGCGGATACGGCGGCCAACTCGATACCGGAGGATTTGCTCGACGGTACCCTCACGATTCGATGCCGTTCGACGGCCTGGGCGACCCAGCTTCGGTTGATGTCGGAGACGATTATCGAGCGGTTGAATGCCGACTTTGCCGACCTAAAAATTACCGCGGTTAAGACGCTGGCGCCAGAGGCTCCATCGTGGAAAAAGGGTCCGCGATCGGTGCCGGGAAGAGGCCCGCGAGACACTTACGGATAAACCCGTAAACGTGTCCAAAATGAGACCTGAAAATTTGGCAACTTCCGCGTAAATACGCGGGAAAACGGCCCATCGACTCGTTGTGGATATCCCCGTTAAATGTCGCCCTCAAAGGTAGAATTAGAGGGTTAGTAACCCCCGATTTAAGTCGGCTCTCGTGGTCGCGGTTGTGTGGGCCTAACCCAGCTAAAACGAGGAGTACTAACTGAATATGTCAGCACCCGAAAATAACTACGACGCCGGAAATATCCAGGTGCTCGAAGGGCTCGAAGCGGTTCGCAAGCGCCCTGGAATGTACATCGGTTCGACGGGTCCAAGGGGCCTTCACCACCTCGTTTATGAGATCGTCGACAACTCCGTCGATGAGGCTCTAGCCGGACACTGTGACCTCATCAATGTCACCATCACAAAGGGCGGCTGGATCCGGGTTCAAGACAACGGCCGCGGCATCCCAGTTTCTGAACACCCAACCGAAAAGATCTCGAGCGTTCAGGTCGTTTTGACGATTTTGCACGCCGGCGGAAAGTTCGGCGGCGGTGGCTACGCGGTTTCGGGTGGTCTGCACGGCGTGGGCGCATCCGTGGTGAACGCACTATCGACCAAACTGCGCGTCGCGGTCGCGCGCGAGGGTCACTTCTGGACCCAAAGCTATCAAAACGGTGTGCCAGATGCACCGCTGACCCAAGGCCCTGCAACCGACACCACCGGAACCATGATCGAGTTCGAGCCAAACGCCGAGATTTTCGAGACCATCGAATTCGACTACGAAACTCTGCGTGCGCGCTTTCAGCAGATGTGCTTCCTGAACAAGGGTTTGCAAATCAGTCTTCAGGATGAACGCAGCGGTCGCTCAGACACCTATCTCTACGAACGCGGTCTCATGGACTACGTCGAGTTCTTGAACTCGTCGAAGAAGACCGAACTCGTGCACAACGAGATCATCTCGTTCGAATCGGAGACCAAAGAAAAGAACATGTCGGTCGAGATCGCCATGCAGTGGACGAATGCATACAACGAGAGCGTTCACACCTACGCGAACACGATCAACACCCACGAGGGTGGAACCCACGAAGAGGGCTTTAGAGCGGCACTAACCAGCTTGCTGAATAAATACGCTCGCAACACCAACCTGCTCAAAGAAAAAGACGAGAATCTCACCGGTGATGACTGCCGAGAGGGTTTGACCGCGGTCATCTCGGTCAAGTTGAGCGAGCCTCAGTTCGAGGGTCAGACCAAGACCAAGCTCGGCAACACCGAGGCCAAGGCCTTTGTGCAGAAGATTGTGAACGAGCAGCTCGGTGACTGGCTTGAGCGCAACCCCAACCTGGCCAAAGATATCATTCGCAAGGCGATTCAAGCTGCGACCGCACGACAGGCCGCTCGCAAGGCTCGTGAGGCAACACGCCGCAAAGGGCTGCTCGAGTCTGGTGGCATGCCTGGCAAGTTGCGCGACTGCTCGAGCCGTGACCCAAAGCTCAGCGAAATCTACATCGTTGAGGGTGACTCGGCAGGTGGTTCAGCGGTTCGAGGCCGCAACCCTGAGACCCAGGCCATTTTGCCTCTGCGCGGAAAGCCCCTAAACGTCGAACGCGCGCGTCTTGACCGTGCCCTCGGCAACAGCGAAGTTCAGGCCCTGATCACCGCATTCGGAACGGGAATCGGCGACGAATTCGACATCGAAAAGATTCGCTATCACAAGTGCGTTTTGATGGCCGACGCCGATGTTGACGGTCAGCACATCCGTACCCTGATTCTGACCCTGTTGTTCCGCTACATGCGTCCGCTGATCGAGCACGGCTATGTCTATCTCGCGCAGCCACCCCTGTATCGCATCAAGTGGTCGAACGCCGAGCACGAATATGTCTACTCAGACACCGAGCGTGACGAAAAACTCGCCGCGGGGCACGCAGCCGGAAAGCGAATCCCCAAAGAGAACTCGATTCAGCGTTACAAGGGTCTCGGTGAGATGGACTACGACGAGCTCTGGGCCACCACGATGGATCCGGATCGACGCACCCTGCTACAGGTGACCCTCGACGATGCCGCCCTCGCCGACGAAGTATTCAGCACCCTGATGGGTGACGATGTCGAAGGCCGACGAACCTTTATTCAACGCAACGCCAAGGATGTTCGCTTCCTAGACATCTAGGCCGCGAAGAAACGAGAACAAAATGGCAGACGACAAGACTCCCGAAACCCCAGCACTAATCGACAAGGTCGAACAGATCGACCTTCAGACCGAGATGCAGCGGTCATACCTCGACTATGCGATGAGCGTCATCGTCGGTCGTGCGCTTCCCGATGTGCGCGACGGCATGAAGCCGGTTCACCGCCGCGTGGTCTATGCGATGTTCGACGGTGGTTACCGCCCAGACAAGCAGTTCAGCAAGTGCTCTCGCGTGGTCGGTGACGTGATGGGTCAATATCACCCGCACGGTGACGGCGCGATCTATGACACTCTGGTGCGTTTGGTTCAAGATTGGAACCTGCGCTACCCGCTGGTGTCGGGACAAGGAAACTTCGGTTCACCGGGCAACGACCCTGCCGCTGCCCCTCGATACACCGAGTGTCGCATGGCTCAGCTCGCCATGGAAATGGTTCGCGATATCGACGAAGAGACCGTAGATTTTCAAGACAACTACGACGGCCGCACCCAGGAACCAACCGTTCTTCCAAGCCGCTTTCCTAACCTGCTAGTCAACGGTTCGATTGGTATCGCCGTTGGTATGGCCACCAACATTCCGCCGCAGAATCTACGCGAAGTCGCCGAAGGCGCGCAGTGGGCGCTGGCAAACCCAGAGGCCACCCGCGAAGAATTGCTCGAAGCACTCATCGCACGCATTAAGGGTCCAGACTTTCCGACCGGAGCAACCATCCTTGGTCGCCGCGGAATCGAAGACGCCTATCGCACCGGTCGCGGTTCAATCACGATGCGCGCGATCGTCAACGTCGAAGAAATTCACAACCGCACCTGTCTCGTGGTCACCGAGTTGCCTTATCAGGTCAACCCAGACAACCTCGCAATCAAGATTGCGGAACTAGTCAAAGAGGGACGCCTGCAGGGCATCGCCGACATCCGTGACGAAACTTCGGGTCGCACCGGTCAGCGTTTGGTGATTGTTCTAAAGAAGGATGCGGTTGCCCGCGTTGTTCTAAACAACCTCTATAAACTCACTCCGCTTCAAGAGAATTTCAGTGCCAATATGTTGGCCCTGGTCGACGGCGTGCCACGCACGCTCAGCCTCGACGGTTTCATCACCCACTGGATTAACCACCAGATTGAAGTGATCGTGCGTCGCACGCAGTTTAGGTTGCGCAAGGCCGAGGAACGCGCACACATTTTGCGCGGCTACCTCAAGGCTCTCGACGCGCTAGACGCCGTGATCGCGCTGATTCGCAAGAGCGCCACGGTCGACGAGGCACGCGATGGCCTGATCGACCTGCTCAAAATCGACGAGCTTCAGGCCCGCGCGATTCTCAACATGCAGCTGCGTCAGCTGGCTGCTCTCGAGCGTCAGAAGATCATCGACGAGGCTGCCGAGCTCGAAGCGCAAATCATCGAGTTCAAGGCGATCATTGCCGACCCAGTGCGCCAGAAGTCGATCATCAGCGAAGAACTCGATGACATCGTCAAGCGTCACGGAGACGACCGCCGCACCCAGATTGTGGCAGGCTTCGACGGCGACGTGAACGCTGAGGACCTCATCCCTGAAGAAGAAATGGTGATCTCGCTCACTCGCGGTGGCTACATCAAGCGCACCAAGAGCGACAACTACCGCCAGCAACACCGTGGCGGTAAGGGCGTCAAGGGTGCGAACCTTCGCGCCGACGACGTGGTCGAGCACTTCTTCGTGACCACGACGCACCACTGGCTGTTGTTCTTCAGCAACAAGGGTCGCGTCTATCGCGCCAAGGCCTACGAAGTTCTAGAGGCTGGTCGCGACACCAAGGGTCAGCACGTGGCTAACCTGCTCGCACTGCAGCCAGATGAACAAATCGCTCAGGTTCTCGACATGCGCGACTACCAGGTTGCTCCATACCTGGTGCTCGCAACTCGCGAGGGCTTGGTCAAGAAGACGGCACTCGAGGCCTACGACACCCCTCGCACCGGCGGAATCATCGCCATCAAACTGCGCGAAGGCGACGAGTTGGTTTCGGCCATGTTGGCATCCGAAGAGGATGATCTGCTTCTCGTTTCACGCAAGGGAATGTCGATTCGTTTCTCGGCCAGCGACGAGAGCCTGCGCCCGATGGGCCGCGACACCAGCGGAAACATCGGCATGCACTTCCGCGCGGGTGACAGCCTGCTATCGGCAACCGTCATCAACGATGTCGAAGGATCCTACGTGTTCGTGGTCACCGAGGGCGGTTATGCCAAGCGCACGTCGGTAGACCAATACCGCCCACAGAACCGCGGCGGCATCGGCATCAAGGTAGCGAAGCTCGAAGAAAAGCGCGGCGACCTCGTTGGTGCTCAGATCGTGAGCGAAGACGACGAGGTGCTCGTGGTTCTCGAGAGCGGTAAAGTGGTCAGGTCGGCGGTATCCGAGGTTCCGGCCAAGGGTCGCGACACGATGGGCGTGGTTTTTGCTCGATTCGAAGAGAGCGACTCGGTCATCGGTCTGGCCAAGAACTCCGAGAGAGATCTTGAAACCAACGACGAACTGCTCGAGGCGTCGACAGACACCGGAGCAACCGCAGTTGTTGCAGAATCCGAGGATGCTGCAGAAGGAGAAGAGTGATGGCCAAGAAATTCTTCACGCGAACCAACAAAGCCAAAGGTGAGGGTGCGCCTGCCGTTAAGCAGGTAAAACTCAAGCTGGTGCAGATCGACTTCTGGTCGGCTGTGCGCATGGGATTCATGCTCACTCTCGCGCTTGGTGTAGCGACCATCATCGGCTTCATCTTCCTGTGGGTAATCGTTTCGTTCACCGGGTTAGGTGCAAGCCTCAACAGCCTGTTGGCAACCGTGGGTCTGACCAACGGCGATGGCGGCGTGCAAGACACTCTTACGTTCGCTCGAGTGTTCAGTGCTGGGCTCATCCTGGCGGTCTTCAACATGATCGTCGGAACTTTGCTCGCTGGCATCTGGGCGCTGATCTACAACCTCGTTGCAAAGTTCAGCGGCGGACTTTCGGTTGGTTTCACCAACAACTAACCGATAGAGTAAAGGCTTCGGTGTATGCGCATCCGAGTGGATTTTAAACTCGGTTTGAGCAAACGCTCTTAATCGTCTAAACTCGAAAAGGCTCTAACGGGCCTATAGCTCAGGTGGTTAGAGCGCTTCACTGATAATGAAGAGGTCGGAGGTTCAAGTCCTCCTAGGCCCACGGATGATTGCTTCGGCAAGAATCTACGGGGACTTAGCTCAATTGGCAGAGCACCTGCTTTGCAAGCAGGGGGTTAGGGGTTCGATTCCCCTAGTCTCCACCACAGGTGGAAAAAGACCGGTCAGAAATGGCCGGTCTTTTCTTTTTAAGCCGAACTGTATAGATTGGTATGACCAACCAAGGGGAAACATGCACGAGAACAAAAGATCGATTTCCAAGATGAGAAAGCAACTAAGAAGCGCGAAAGGTTTGCTGGTCGGAGCCTCGATTATTGTTATTGCTCTTATCGCGCCTACGGGATATTCAGCCGCGGGTGCCGAGCGTGAAATTTCAATTTCTGAGCAATCCATTCAAAGCAGCCTGAGCTCAAAGTATTCATACTTTATGAAGAACAACACACTCGTGATCAAAGCAATCTTGCTTACCAGATGTCAACCAACCGGTTATAGCTTCAACTGGCGAGATGGTGCGGCAATTTGGGTTTCTCAAACAAAAAAATATTCTCAAAATGGGGTTTCAATGTTCCCGACCATTGAGTATCGGAAGGCTACATCATCTAAGGGTACGTTTGAGCTTCGGCCAGGCGGAGAATCAAAACTTTGGTGGACCAAAAAGTGGGGTTGTCCAGTCAATGGAACCTGGAACACTTACGGAACTAAGGTAACGATGACCACTCAACAACTAATCGACGCAGGGTATTAAGCCCCCACTTCATCCGCGATAATCGCACCGGGTCGAATGGTGTCAGGAACTTTAGGCGGCTTTCCTAGAGCAGCTCGTGCATCACGCTCGCATAGATCGGCAACTGGCCCTTGGTGAAGTCGTCGACGAAATACTGCACTTTGTTCAAGTTTTCTTCGTCAGTCACATTTGGGTCTGGGTGCATCAGAAAGAAAGCGACGCCGCACAAAATGAAGTAGCCGGTGGCCGCAACGGCAAGTCGAACCTCATCGATCTCGACCGGGTCATTCGGATTTAGCTCATTGAATCGATTCGTGTAGGTTGCGCAGATTTGCTCAAACTCTTCACGCGTGCCAGTGATCACGCCGAGCTCGCGTGCGGTGTTAAAAATCGCAGCGACCTCGCCTCCAACCGAGTTCACTCCACAAAGCTGCCAGTCCAGTGCAATTATCGACACATCCCCGTTGACCACAGGTACGAGATTGTTCAGGTTGAAGTCGCCATGCACAAAACACTGGCGTCGGCCCCGAATGATTTCGTTGATTCGCACCTGCTGAGGCAAAAACTCGCGATAAAGCTCGAGAGCGGCCGCGCTGTCGGGCCTTTGCATGGCCAATTCGATGACCTTGCTTTCCATTGGCACAAAATACTCTTCGCGAAACTCGAGCCATCCGTCTAGCTGCGTGCGGTTCAACCACTGGTAGTCGTCGGCGTCGTCAAACTCGATTGAGTTCAGTTCGGCGACCAGCTCGGCGGCATGCAGGCACTGCTCCCACGACCACTGAGACTTGGTCAAATCGCCAAGATCGCCGTTCCAAAATAAGCAGGTGCCGTCTTCTAGCCAGGTCTGGCCAAGATATTTGGGAAAACCGATTGATTCTGGGATGCGCTGCGCCAGCGGTGACTCGAAAAACTCGATCTCTCGGCGCCAGTGGTTCCAGTGCGTGAGTTGCGAGGTGTCCATAAAAGGAGCGCCTGAGCCGAGATGTTTAACCACGAGGCTGAACGGTTCGACCCCAGAATCGCCGTGTCGGGCATCCCCGTTGACGCGATAAACACCAAGCGACGTCGGATTTCCGACACCGGGTTTTAAGGCTCTGATCGAGAAATTTTCGATGGTGACGTTTGGATGGCCCAGTAATCTGGCGACCACGGGTTCGAGTGCATCGTGGGTGAGGGCGAAAGTCACTTCGCTGTGCTCGTTCATTTGAACCTAACTTTGCAGTTGGGTTCAGCATACGCCGTTGGTTGTTGCTACTTGTTGCGAACTGCGCTCGCGGCAAACAGAGCCATCACCATAAGTGCGGCCATCACGTAATACATGTTCAGCATGCCAATCGTGTCGGCAAGCAAACCGAGTAGCGGAGGCCCAGCCAAGAACGCGGCATAACCCCAACTCGCCACGAAAGAAACCCGTCTAGCAGAATTCGCCCCTTCACCGGCGGCCGAGATGAAAAGCGGAAATCCGAGTGCAACACCTGCTCCCCAGAGCACCGAACCGATCCAGCCGAGAATCAGGTTTGGTGTCGAAAGAATTACCAGCAGGATGCCGAGCACACCGATTGCGGCCAAGAGCTGCAGAGCGCGACCCTTGCCGATTTTGTCTGCGATGTTGCCACCGAAGTAACGAACCAGAACCATACCGACGAAGAACAACGCGAACCCGATGCCGGATTCTGCTTCGGTGGCGCCGTAGCCCTCTTTGTAGCCGAGAGTCATCCAGTCGCCAGCGCCACCCTCGGCGAGGGTGATTCCCAGAATGCCCAGACCCAGGAACACCAACACGAAACTGAACCAGTGGTCGGGCTTGTTGGCTTCTTCGTGAACCTGCTCGATGCCGACACCTGCTGGTAGATGGTTTTTTAAAACGAATGGAACAATGGCCTGAGCGATGGCTAGAGGCAGGATGGTGGCCATGATGCCCCAACCTTGCAGTGCGGCTAACGCACCCCAGCCCGAACCAAGCAAAGTTCCGGCCGAGTAGCCCGCGTGCATCCTGGGCATTAAGTTTCGTCCGGTGATTTTCTCGAGTTCGGTGCCGTCGATGTTCACTGGCACGTCGACCATTCCGAAGGTGAAACCCATCAAGAACCCGAGAATGGCGTATGCAACCGGCATCCCGGCTTCAATTGCTAAACCACCAAGAATCAACAGAGCCGCCGCGGTTGGGTAAAAGAGCATGATCCAGAACTTGGTTCCTCGTCTGGCAACCATTCGCCCGATGAGATTGAGCCCGATCAGTGACCCGACACCACCGGCAATCAAGATAAGACCGAGTTGAGTCGAAGTGACGGCCAGGCTGGATTTGACCAGTGGCATGCGGGTCAACAGGGCCGCCCAAGCCGCACCCATGAAGAGAAACAGCACCACAATGCTTCGGTGCCAGGCACGCACCTGCTGGGTTGAAAGTTGGGTCACCAAGTCAGTTTAGGTTCGCATCTGCCCAAATCACGATTGCATCGTGGTTGAACTTGGCTAAACCCGGCGAGACCGCTTCGATGCTGTCGCGGTAGGGAGTCGGAAGCATATAGCTCAGAGCGAGCGACTTGTATGCCTCTCGAGACGGAGTCCAGAACTTGAGGCAGAAAGCGTAGTGTTTCGCGATTGTCGCCTGCACGGCATCCGAGTCGATTGGAGCACCAGCCAAGAATTCGTCTCGGAGCTCAAGCATGATGGCCCCGAATTCGGCGGTGAACTGGTCGTTTTGCTCTTTCGAGTAGTCGTTATTGAATTGCGAGCCTTGCACTCCGAATGGCCGATCCATTGTTCAAGGGTAACCGCGGTGAAGGTGGCGAAACGATAGGGTCGAAGAATGAAAACTGAGGGTTTCGAACCGCTAAAGCGAGTCAAATCGATCACCAAGACCAAGCACGGTTTGTTGGCCAGTGTCGACGATGAATTTCTGCGCATCGACGTGATTTCACCAGAAGTAGTTCGAATCAAAATTTCGGTGGGCGGTGAGTTTGACGAGCACCCCACCTATGCCGTGGCGACCGAACCTACGCTAAGCAAGAAATTCAAAGTGAAAACCAAGAACGGCATCACGATGCTGAATACCGGCGGAATGATGGTACGCATCTCCCACGAACCATTCGGTTTCGACGTGGTACGCCCTAACGACGAGGTTTTCTCGCCGGTTTCTGACGAGGCTGGCGTCTGGTCGTATGCCCGAAAAGGCAAAGAGTTCATGATTCGTCGGCAGATTGGCGAACTTGATCCGATTTATGGTCTCGGCGAAAAGACCGGTTCGTTCAACCGCCGCGGTCGCGACTTCACGCTTTGGAACACCGACGTGCTCAATCCGACCGCTTCTGGTGAGTTCACTGGGCAATACGAAAAAACCGACCCTCGAGCCGACAACACCTCGACTGAGTTCGACCCTTATTACGTGAGCATCCCGTTCTACTATCACCTCAACGCCAAATCTTCGGCGGCCAGTGGCTCGTTCATCGATAACGGCTACCGAGCGGCATACGACTTCACCGCGGCCGATGAAATCAAGATCCACTTCAACGGCGGGCAATACACCGAATACGTTTTCGCTTGCCCGGCCATGATTCTGATCTTGAATCACTACACCGAGCTCACCGGCCACACCCCGCTGCCACCGCTTTGGGCGCTCGGTTTTCACCAGTGCCGCTGGTATGCCTACAAGCAGGCCGACGTCGAAGCGCTCGCGGCAAAGCACGCCGAACTCGACATTCCACTCGACAGCCTGTGGCTCGACATCGACTATATGGACGGCTATCGAGTTTTCACCTGGAACAAGGACCTTCACCCTGATGCGCCAGAAATGCTCGCGCGCCTGCGCGAACTCGGCGTCAAGGTCATCACCATCATCGACCCAGGTGTCAAGCAAGACCCAGGCTATGAAATCTATGACGACGGGCTCGAGAAGGGGGTTTTCGCCCTGAAGGAAAACGGCGAAGTTTACATCGGCCAAGTTTGGCCCGGCGACACCGCGTTTCCTGACTTCGCCAACGATGAGGCCCGCGCCTGGTGGGGCGAACTAAACGCAGAGCACGTCAAGAGCGGTCTCGCCGGCATTTGGAATGACATGAATGAACCGGCAACCGGTGACAAGGACCCGATGCCGATGCGATTCGATCGCGGCCGCTTTGAGCATGAACGCTTTCATAACCAATACGCGCTTTTAATGGCGATGGGCACGGTCGAAGGGCTGCGCAAAGCTATGCCAAACCTACGAACGTTTGTGCTGAGCCGCGCGGGTAGCGCGGGCATCCAGCGTTACGCTGCCAACTGGATGGGCGACAACATGTCGCGCTGGGATCACCTCTGGTTGAGCATCCCGATGGGCAACGGTCTCTCGGTTTCGGGTCAGAGTTTCGTTGGTGCCGACATCGGCGGATTTGCCGAAGACACCAACGCAGAGCTATACACGCGCTGGATGCAATACGGCACCCTGACCCCGTTTGCTCGTGTGCACTCGGTCATCAACACGATTGACCAATACGCATGGTCGTTCGGCGAAGAAGTGCTCGATCGAGTGCGCGAGGCGATCAAACTGCGCTACCGCCTTCTGCCATACATCTATTCGAGCTTTGCTCACTCCTCTTGGTCGGGTGCGCCAATCCAGGGCCCGATGCAAATGCTTGATCAACACGATAGAAACGTGCGCAACATCGACGATCAATACATGTTTGGTCCGAACATGCTGGTCGCACCAATCTATGGACCCGGCGAAACTTCGCGAATGGTTTATCTGACCGAAGGTGAATGGTTTGACTTTCACACCGGCGAGCACCACAACTCGTCCGGTGAATGGATTAAAACTGATGCTCCGCTCGACCGCATCCCGGTCTTCGTGCCCGGAGGCTCGGTGATTCCGATGCTCGAAGAAGCGCCGCAAAACACTCACAACCTCGCCCCTAAAAAGCTGGAACTGCACGTCTATGTTCCAGATGGTGAGTGCGAGTTGCTGTCGATGCTTCAAGAGGATGATGGAGTCACGCTCGATGCGGAACGCAACAAGCTTGTGCGCACCATGCTGAGGCTTAGTCGTAATGGCGATCGAACCTTGCTCGAGGCGAGGGTGTTTGGTGATGGTTTTGAAGGCTTTGCTCGCGAGGCATTCGAAGTCTTCTGGCACACCTCTCGAGGCACCATCCAGGTGACCGTGCAAGACAGCGGCGAGGGCTTTAGCATTTTTGGCACCGAGCACGCTGAGGGCAGCAGTCTGATGGTTGTGAACATCAAGGCGAAGAAAAAGCGCGCCAAAAAATAGTCGGTAAAGCTGAGCTGAACTGAGAGCCGGGGCGGGGGTTTAGCGACCCACAACGTTGATCGAACTCGTGTCGGTTTCTGGCTCGGACTTTGCGCCAGCATCCCCGTTGCCACCCCGAAGCAACCAGATGCAGACCAGCGCACCGACAGCCACGATTAGCCCACACCCGAAAATCGTGTAGCGAATGCCGATGTGGTCGGCGACCCACCCGATTAGCGGTGAACCGATTGGGGTGCCACCCATGAAAATCAAGAGATAGATGCCCATCACGCGACCGCGCATCTCTGAGCTTGTCGAGGTTTGCACATAGGAGTTTGCCGACACCAGCGCGAGCAGGGCGATGCAGCCACCCAGCGGCAGACCGAGTGCGAACATTTCGTAAGTTGGCGCGAAGGCGATGCCGGTGAGCGAAAGTCCGAACCCAACCGCCCCGAGCGCAATCACGGATGGGCGACGCAGGTGCTCCAGACGAGCCGCCAGCACCGCGCCCGTGAACGAACCGATGGCGAGCACGCTGCCGAGCGTGCCGAACTCACTTGGGCCCTTGTGAAACTCGGTGGTCGCCATGACTGCCATAAATATTTGGTAGTTGAGCCCAAACGTCGTTGCGAAAAACACAGTCAACATCACGATGGCGATGTTGCGCTTGCGCAGCACATAGCGAAACGCTTCACCAAGGCTCGCGGCACGGTTCGGCTTGTGGCTCTGAATGAGTTCGCTAAGGCGCATCCTTGAAAGGCTGATCATGATGGCCACATAGGTGAGCGAATTCAGCAAAAACGATGGACCGGTGCCGAAAGCCGCAATCATAAACCCGGATGCCGCAGGCCCGACCAGGCGGCCAAGGTTGAAGTTTGCCGAGTTTAGCGAAACCGCGTTTGGCAGATCGGCCTTGCCGACAAGTTCGCTGTTGAAAGAGATACGGATGGGCGCATCCACGGCACTGAAGACGCCGACAACGAACGCCAGCACGAACACGTGCCAGATTTGCACAACATTTGTAATTACAAGAATTCCGAGCAGCGCCGAACCGAGACCGCCGCCGAGGTTGGTGAGAAATAGCAACTTTCGCTTGTCGAACCGATCGGCCAGCAGCCCACCCCAGAGCGAAAGCAACAGCGATGGCAAGAATTGCAGGGCGGTGACTAGACCAAGAACCACTGGATCATTGTCGGTGAGCTCCATGACGAGCCAGTCTTGGGCGATGCGCTGTGCCCAGGTTCCGATGTTTGAAAGCAGGCTTGCCGGATAAAGAATTCGATAGTTGTAGTGCTTCAATGCACGCCAAGAATCGCCTCTGCTCATTTGTCTAGACTAAGCGACGGCGTGACCTAGGCTGCTCTCGATGGCGACCGCGAGTATTTGGTTTTTAAGCTCGAGTCTCGTCGAGCCAGTCAGCCGAATCACAAAAAAGTTCGCGCACCTGAGCCTCGGAAGCGCGCTCTAGATCGACCAGCACGGCCGGATAAGTCGCGAAGTGGTTGCTCGAGAAAAACACCTCTGGAGCGGATTCGATCCAAGCCGTCTTAACTCCGAGGTCTTCGACATGAACGGCAAGAACGCGACCGGCAGGTGCTGATTCGCCAAGAGCGGCCATGTCCTTCTTGCTGAGGGGCCGCTCCCAGGCGACCGCCTTGCCTTTAACACACCACTCGCGCCGTTCACCCGGCACGACCTTGCAAGAAGTGAATTGGCTGGCGAGGTCATCGATAAAGCCCCAAGTCACGCTCATGGATTAAGGGTAGTTTGTAACTGTGCGAAAAGTTACCGCTTCAGAGTTGAGCGAGATTCTCGAGCGTTTGGCACCCAACCCCAGAATCGTTGCGTCGGGCAATTTCGCGACTCCCCACGCGCTGTTAGCCATAGCCGACGCCAGCATCCCTGCCTTTCGCTTGCATATGCTCAACGCCCAGCCGGGCATCCCAGATAGAGAAGGCATCACCTATGAGTCGGCCTTTGTCGGAGCTGGAATGCGTCGGCATGCGCGCCTGAACTACATTCCGTCACGGCTGAGCCTTGTGCCGGTTCTGTTTCGCGATCACTTCGTGCCCGACGTGGTGATGTTGAATACTTCTCGGATGCGCAACGGCAAGTTCAGCCTCGGCACCGAGGTCAACATCCTGCCGGCTGCCATTGAAGCCGCTCGGGCAACCGGTGGACTGGTAATTGTGCAAGCTAACGCTCAAATGCCCTATACCTTTGGCGACAGTGAACTCGACGAGAGCCTTATCGATTATGTACTCGAAGTTGACGAACCCCTCGCCGAGAAACCGATCGCAGCGCCGAGCGAAACAGCCGAGGAAATTGGAGTGCGGGTGGCGAGCCTGCTCGCTGACGAGTCAACGCTGCAACTTGGCATTGGAGCGATTCCTGACGCCGTGGTCGCGAGGCTCGCGCACAAGAGAAATTTGCGTGTATGGACCGAAATGTTCAGTGACGGGGTTCTCGGGTTAAGCCGTGCCGGCGCGCTCGATTCGACTCGCCAAATCACCGCGTCGTTCATCTTTGGCAGCCGAGAGCTTTACAACTGGGTTGATTTGAACGACTCGATCGTGATGCGTCGAACCGAAACCACTAATGACCCGGCCAACATTTCTAGCCAGCGATTTATGACCAGCGTTAACACGGCTTTGCAAGTGGATCTCTATGACCAAGCCAATGCTAGTCACGTGAACGGCCGAATCTATTCAGGATTCGGCGGATCGACCGACTTTATCGTTGGGGCGCTGCACTCGCCCGGCGGCAAATCCATCATGGCTCTTCATTCTTGGCATCCCAAGGCCAAGACCTCGACGATTGTGCCTCGACTAACCGAATATGTGACGAGTTTTCAGCACTCGCACGTGATTACCGAGCAGGGCGTTGCCGATTGCTTTGGTCACACCGAGCGAGAACAGGCGGTCAATCTGATCGAGCAGGCAGCCCACCCGGATGCTCGCAATGAGCTTCGTGAGGCCGCCACCGACCTCGGGCTCATCTAGCCGCTACTTGTCTGACTCTTGCGAACCTGAGGTTTCGGCTTCTTCTGTTTCAACGTTCTCTGGCAAGCTCGGCATCTCGCGAAGTGTGCGAAGCGGACTGAAATAAATCCAAAGCGCCGAGAACAGGTTTCCGATCGCTCCGACCACCATCGCTGTCACAACGTCGTAGACCTGACCGATGATTCCACCGATTAGTGAACCGATCGGCATCACGCCCCAGACCATGAACCGAATGGATGCGTTCATGCGCCCAAGCAACGGCTTAGGGCAGAGGCGCTGGCGAGCCGAAACCTGAGTGATGTTGTAGGTGAGAACTAAAAATGAAATACCGAATTCGATTGCTGTGAGTGCCCAAGGCGCTGCGGCTCGAGGTAGCAGAGAGGTGGCAGGCACGAAGCAAAAGATGATTCCGCTGGCGACCGCCGAATAGACGATCAGCTGGCCCTCGCCGATGAGTTTCATGAGCTTGCTGGCGGACATCGCCCCGAGCAGGCCGCCCACCGAGGATATCGCGATCATCACACCCCAAACCCCGGTTGAGATTTCGAGGTTGCGCAAAATGAAAATCGGAAAGAGCACCATCGCCAGCGAATTGAAGAGGTTCGAGGTTGCCGTTGTGAATGAGATTCGGCGAATCAACGGCTGGTTCCAAACAAACTTTAAACCTTCGGAAATTTCTTCTCGAAGCGGGCGTCGATCTTCAGCCGGCTTGGGCACCTCTTTATCTCGAATAAAACCGAGGGTGAAGGCAGAAACCAAGAAGGTCACCGCATCCGCCAACAAAAGGAACGGCGCTTTAAGAAAGACGAGCAACCAACCGACCAGGGATGGCCCACCGATGCCCGCGATTTGACTTGAAGTTTCGAGTGCCGAGTTGGCGCGGCCAATCTCATCGTCTTTGAAAAGAACTGGAATGAACGACTGCGAGGCCACGTCGAAAAACACGGTTGCGGTGCCGATGATGGCCCCGAGCACCAGAAGGTGCCAAAACTGAAAGTGTCCAGCGAAATACAGAATCGGAATCGCCGCCACGGCGATCATGCGGATCAGGTCGGCAACGATCATTACGCGGCGTTTTACCCAGCGGTCGACCCAGGCTCCGGCGAGCAGGGCGAATACCAAGAATGCCGCGTTGTCGAATGCGCCAAGAAGACCTAGTTCGGCTTCGGTGACGCCAAGCATAGTGACTGCGAAAACCGGCAGTGCGAGCCCCGAGAGTTGTGAGCCGATAACCGAGATGCTTTGACCAGACCAAAGCCAAACGAAGTTTCGGTTTTTAATCAGTTTTGCGTCGTTGCTCACCTGAGAAAGTCTAGTGATATGAAGGCATTGACTTGCCTGAAACCTACTTGTTCAGGCGCTTGGGCCCCTGCTTGATTGCTTCGGCATAGACCTTTAGCCAGCGATCGGTGAGCTTGCTTTGCAACACGGTCCAATCGCCCGTTTCATCCGCTCGTTTCGCATTTCCGGCACGGATGTCTGCGACCATGGCGCGAAGTCCCTTGGCCATCGAGTCGACCTCGGGTTTCTTCGATAGCCAAACGTTGGCCGCGGGTAGTTCACCGGCGATCATGGGGTCGACCACGAAAACCGGTGTGCCCACCGAGATGGCTTCATAGACGGTCATCCCCTGGGTTTCGAACCCGATCGAGGTTTGGCACACGGCGTCTGCAGTTGCAAAGGTTGCCACGAGTTGTTTGTGGGGCAGGCGACCGCGAAGGTGGGCGGTTTTGTGAATGCCGAGCTGCCGAATCAGCAACCTGATTTTTGCCTCGAGTTGACCGGAGCCATAGATGTCGAGTTCGACGTTCTCAAGATCGGCCAGTGCGAATGCACCTAAGAATTCGCTGATGCGCTTTTCAGAACTGAAACGACCGGCCCAAATGAGCTTAATCTTGCGGCTCGAGGCTTCGTTCCACTGGTGAGACACTCCCGCTGCAACTTCGTCGTCGACACCGTTGGGGAACATCAGGGGGCTAGCGGTGACCGCGTGTTTAATCAGTTCCCGGTTGAAGTGCCCCGAAGGCGAAGCGACGAAGTTTGCGTGGCGTGCAATCTGTTCTTGAAATGCCCAAAGCGAGTTGGTTTTGGCTGGCATCGGCTGGTTCAAGAACGTCGACGCCCAAAGGTTCATCACCTGCGCGACCGTTCGACGACCGAGCTTGCCGACGTTGTGCTGAAAACCAACCTGAAGGTTGGTGTGCACTGTCCAGACCAGCGGAATGTCGTGATCGATGGCCCATTTCGCACCCAGAATCGCCTGCCACATATCGGCTTGGATGTGCACCAAATCGACCGGCTCACCGAGCTCAGCCAGCGCACGCTCTGCCTTGCGAAAAGCAAGGTGCAGCGAGGGTTGAATCGAGTATGCCCCGGTCGGTGGAAGAGGCAGGGCAGGAACCTCGATGAACTCTGGATTGCGCTTGCGGCGATAACGACGTGACGAAACCACCGTTACCTTGTGTCCGAGTTTCTCTAAATATTTTTTCTGGAGCAAAAGGCTAGTCTGCACACCACCGAGCGAATCGGGATGGTGGTCCGAAAAGAACACAATGTGCATGGTTCTAGGTTACCTAAGCCGAGGGTGCGCGAAGTAGTTCGGCAGCAGCCTCGAGCTCTGGGGCGAGAAAGCGGTCTGGTCCGTGCCCGGCAACCTTGGTGCGAAGACGTGCGATAGCAGCGCCAGTTATTGGTGCTGGTTGATGAGGGGCTCGAAGTTCTACGCATCTGGCCGCACCGATGTATTCGATAGCCAATACATTGCGCAGGTTGTCTACCACCCGACGCAGCTTGCGTCCGGCGTGCCAACCCATCGAAACGTGGTCTTCTTGCATCGCCGAAGATGGAATCGAGTCGACCGAGGCCGGAACCGCGAGCCGCTTGCAGTCAGAAACCAAGCCGGCCGCTGTGTATTGGGCAATCATCAGCCCCGAGTCGACACCGGCGTCGGCCGCCAAGAAAGGCGTGAGGCCGGAGTTGCGGTGACGGTCGAGCATGCGGTCAACTCTGCGCTCAGAGATCGAGGCTAGGTCGGCGGCAGCAATCGCCAAAAAGTCGAGCACATAGCCCACCGGCGCGCCATGAAAGTTGCCGTTGGAGGTAACTTCGCCGTCTTCGAGCACTACCGGGTTGTCGATGGTAGCAGCGAGTTCGCGCTCGGCCACAGAGCGGGCATAGGCGATTGTGTCGCGAACGGCTCCCGCAACCTGAGGTGCGCAGCGTAGCGAGTAGGCATCCTGAACTTTGTCGTCACCGTGGCGATGGCTCGCAACAATTTCACTTCCCTGCAACGCAGCAAACATGTTTCGAGCACTTTTGGCCTGACCAGGATGTGGGCGCAGCGGCTCGTGCAACTTCTCACGGAACACTTGGTCGGTACCCATCAATCCCTCAACCGACATGGCCGCGATTACATCGGCCTCATTAAGCAGATGTTCGAGGTCAAAGATTGCCAGGCAGAGCATGCCGAGCATTCCGTCGGTGCCGTTGATTAGGGCGAGACCCTCTTTCTCACGTAACTCGATCGGACTGATTCCAGCCGAGGCCAACAACTCTGTTACCGGGTGCTCGACACCGTCAGGCCCTAAGGCTCGCCCCTCACCCATCAGCACCATGGCGCAGTGGGCGAGCGGCGCAAGGTCGCCCGAGCATCCCAGTGAACCAAACTCGTGAACAACTGGCGTGATGCCCGCATTCAAAACGGCGGCCATGGTTTCAGCCAGCTCGGCACGAGCGCCGGTCCGCCCGGAACAAAGAGTCTTGAGGCGCAGCAGCATAAGCGCGCGCACCACTTCACGTTCAACGGCAGCGCCAATGCCTGCCGCGTGTGACCGCACGAGCGATTTTTGCAGCTGCACTCGGTCTTCGGGTGCGATGTGGCGATTAGCAAGCGCACCGAATCCCGTGCTGATGCCATAAACCGGAGTCTCGCCACCGGCCAGAGCTTCTATGTGACGACGAGTCGCACGCATGCCGTTGAGCGCAGCATCCGCTATTTCAACTCGTGCGTTATCGCGAGCCACTGCAACAACATCGGCGATGGTCATGCCGCGCGAACTAATAATGATGGTCTTGGTCATTTTTCTCTTTCATAAACCGGATTGCCGTCGATGTATGTAGCGTCAACCAGATCGACTCCCGGGCGATACATCAGGTGCACAAAGCTAGGCGAGTTGAGAACTACAAGATTTGCGCGCTGCCCAACTCGAAGGCCGCCAACATCGATGCGCCTCAAGGCCGCCGCCCCTCCAGCCGTCGCCGCGGCCAAAGCTTGGCTAGGGGTGAAGTGCATGTCGCGCACGGCAACCGCGAGACAAAATGCCATCGAGGTGGTGAAACTCGAACCAGGGTTGCAGTCGGTGGCCAGAGCGACTTTTGCTCCGGCGGCAAACAGGCGTCGAGCATCCGGGTATTCGGCTCGAGTCGAAAACTCGGCACCTGGCAGCAGCGTGGCAACCGTGTTCGACCCGGCCAGCAGCTCAATATCGCGATCGGTCAGGTGGGTGCAGTGGTCAGCGCTGGCGCAGTCGTGTTTCACCGCGAGCTCGATGCCAGCACCGGCTTCGAGTTGATTTGCATGGATGCGCGGCCGCAGCCCGGCACGCACTCCCGCTCGCAGAATCTCGTCGGCCTCATCAGCATCGAAGGCACCTCGGTCGCAGAACACGTCAATCCACTTGGAATGCGGCGCGGCAGCGGCGAGCATTTCGCCCGCAATCAAGGACACGTAGTCTTCGCGTCGGTCGGCAAACTCAGCCGGCACGACGTGCGCGCCCAAGAAGGTCACCTCTTCGGTTACCTCGGCGGCAAGAGCCACCGACCTTGCCTCATCGGCGACGTTCAGGCCGTATCCGCTTTTCGTCTCAAAAGTTGTGATTCCACTGCGGTGCATTTCCTGCACCCTCGCCCGCAGGCCAGTGCGCAGCTCGTGATCGCTCGCCGCCCGAGTCGCGGCCACCGTGGTCTTGATGCCTCCAGCTGAATAGCTGACCCCGCTCATCCGGGCCTCGAACTCAGCGGCGCGGTCGCCTGCAAAAACGAGGTGGGCGTGAGAGTCCACGAAACCTGGAATGACCGTGCGCCCAGCCACGTCGACAAACTCGTCGGCAGCCGGTGCGTTCGCGCTCGAACCAACCCAAGCCACCACACCAGCGTCGACTACTAGGGCTGCGTTTTCGATCAGCTCTAGTTCACCAGTGTCAGGCGAGGTGCCGACCACCAACTGCCCGATGTTTGAGAAGAGTTTTGCCAAGGTGTGCCTATTCGGTGTCGAGCATCGGCACGTGAACGTGCTTGTGACGAGCCACCTCGACGGCTTCCGGGTAGCCGGCATCAACGTGACGAATCACACCCATGCCGGGGTCGTTGGTTAGCACGCGCTGCAACTTTTGGGCGGCCAGCTCGGTGCCGTCCGCAACGCTCACTTGACCCGCGTGGATGCTGCGCCCGATGCCCACGCCACCGCCGTGGTGAATCGAAACCCAACTTGCGCCCGAGGCAATGTTGATCATTGCGTTGAGCAGCGGCCAGTCGGCTATCGCGTCTGACCCGTCGAGCATGGCCTCGCTCTCGCGGTATGGCGAGGCCACCGAACCGCAGTCGAGGTGGTCGCGACCAATGACGATTGGTGCGCTAACTTCGCCGCGGGCGACGAGGTCGTTGAACACCGCGCCGGCCTTGTCGCGCTCGCCGTAGCCGAGCCAGCAGATGCGGGCTGGCAGACCCTGAAACTGCACGCGCTCTTGAGCCATGTTGATCCAGCGACGCAGGTGGTCGTTCTCGGGGAACAGGTCGAGAATCGCCTGGTCGGTGCGATAAATGTCTTTCTTGTCGCCCGAAAGCGCGACCCACCTAAACGGCCCCTTGCCCTCGCAAAACAGCGGGCGAATATATGCAGGGATGAACCCCGGAAACTTGAAGGCGTCACTGAAGCCGCCCTTGCGGGCTTCATCGCGAATCGAGTTGCCGTAGTCGAACACCTCGGCACCCTTTGCCATGAACCCCACCATCGCCTCAACGTGCTTGGCCATCGACTCTTCGGCGCGACGGGTGTATTCCTCTGGGTTTCGGCGGGCATACTCGGCCGAATCGGCCAACTCGACACCTTCGGGCAAATAGGCCAGCGGGTCGTGGGCTGAGGTCTGGTCGGTCACAATGTCAATCGGAACATCTCGGCGCAGCAGCTCAGCCATGATGGTCGCCGAGTTCCCTACCAAACCAACCGAAACCGCTTCGCGCGCATTTTTGGCCGAGACCACACGTTCGATTGCGGCATCCAAATTGTCAGCGATTTCGTCGAGGTATCGGTCAGCCAGTCGACGGCGCAGGCGAGTTTCGTCGACGTCGATAATCAGGCAGGTGCCCTCGTTCATGGTGACGGCCAGCGGTTGAGCGCCACCCATGCCACCGCATCCGCCCGTCACTGTGAGTGTGCCAGCGAGTGTGCCGCCGAAGCGCTTGGCAGCGACGGCCGCGAAGGTTTCGTAGGTGCCTTGCAAGATGCCCTGTGTGCCGATGTAGATCCACGAGCCGGCGGTCATCTGCCCATACATGGTGAGCCCCAGCTGCTCGAGTCGACGAAACTCTGGCCAGTTGGCCCAGTCACCGACGAGATTCGAGTTGGCAAGCAACACCCGCGGCGCCCACTCGTGAGTTTGAAAGACACCAACCGGTTTGCCCGATTGAACAAGCAAAGTCTCGTCGTTTTTAAGCCCGGTCAGGGTTTTTACGATGGCATCGAACGACGGCCAGTTTCGAGCCGCCTTGCCGGTGCCGCCATAAACTACAAGATTTTCCGGATACTCAGCGACCGCAGGGTCGAGGTTGTTGTGCAGCATTCGAATGGCTGCTTCTTGCTGCCAGCCTTGCGCGGTGATGGTCGAACCGGTGGCCGCGTGCAGCGGAAAGTGGGCGTCATTGCTCATGACTTCATCCTAGGCTTCTGGCAGACTTGGCTTATGCTCAAAGATGATGCGAAGTGGCCTCGAGCCGCCAACTGGTTTGTTCCGGATATCGGAACAAAAGCAGACTTTGCGCTAATCGGAGTTCCAGCGAACCGAACCAGCATCTCAACCACCGGCGCTAACGCCACCCCCGATGCCATTCGTGAAGCGCTGCTTCGCTACAGCCTTGCGTCATCGAATGGTTCGCTGTCAGCTCTCTCGGCAGTCGATGCCGGTGATGTCATAGATCCCGACAAAAACGAGTCGAAGACAATCGATAAAGTTTCAGAACTTGCGTCCCGCAGCCGTTTGGTGATGGCGCTCGGTGGCGATAACTCGGTTACCTATGCGACCGGCTTGGGCAGCTGCGGCACAAGACTTGCCACCGCGGGCCTAATCACCTTCGACGCACATCACGATATCCGCCACGGGGTAAGCAACGGTTCACCCGTTCGCCGGCTCATCGACGCGGGTCTCAACCCGCGCCGCATAGTGCAAATCGGCATAAATGACTTTTCGAACTCGCCTGCCTATTCGGGCGATGCCGCCGAGTTCGGCATCCATGTGATTCACCGAGACGAGCTCGAAACTCGTGCGCTCGCCGAGGTGATGGCAGAGGCTTTCGAGATTGCAGGCGCTGCCGGCGGACCGATTCACGTTGATATCGACGTGGATGTCTGCGACCGAGCCTTTGTGCCTGCTTGCCCGGCCGCGGCCCCCGGCGGAATCACGCCTCATCAGTTGCGCAAATTGACCAGGCTTGCCGCCGCAAACCATCATGTTGTTTCGATGGATATCACCGAGATAGATGCCACCGCAGATTCCGCAGATGGTCGAACGGTGCGCTTGGGTGCACTGCTTGTTTTAGAAGCGGCTGCCGGGTTGCTCGCGCGCTAGTAATTCGAGGCCACCGGACCAGAACTAAGCGCCGTTCTAATACTTGGGTGCGTTGTGGTGGTCGATGACCGACTGGTAATAGCGAAGCATCTTTGCGGTCGCACCGCTTTGCAGCAAGTGATCTTCGTCGACCAAGCGCTCGGCTCGCTTGTCGCCTTTTTTAATGTCGCTAATCGCCTGAGCAATGGCTTCGGCAAGGGCCTCTTCAGACTCATCCTTGACCAGCCAGTGGCTGCCTGGCGCAAACTCGCCGGCGATGTTGTGATCACACAGGATGCTCGGGGTTCCGGTCGCGGCCGCCTCATAGACCGTCATTCCCTGGGTCTCAAAGCCCACCGAGGTTTGCACCAGTGCATCCGAGTCGGCAAAAATTCGAAGCATCTTCGTGTAGGGCACCGTGCCGCGCAACCGCACCTTGTGTTCGACACCGAGTTCTTTGATCAGGCGCTCGGCTTTTTTAAACAGGTAGCCCTTGCCATAAATGTCAACTACGGCGTCGGGGTCGGCCTTGGCAAACGCGCGGATGAACTCCAAAGGTCTTTTCTCAAGCTGAAGTCTGCCCGACCAAACCAGATGGACGGGAGCCTTGGCATCGCGCTGAGTCGGGTGCTCGGCGGCTGCTGCAAGAATCGACGCGATGGTGTCGTCGTCGATGCCGTTGTGCATGACCTGAACCTTTTCGGCCACGCCGTTGGCCTCGAGATCGTGGGCAAAGTGATGCGATGGTGCAAAAACGATCGAAGCTTCATCGGCCAACATTTTTAAGTAGTGCCAGGGGTCACCGGTGGTTCCGCTGCGCGGACGGTTGACGTGTTTTAAGAGTTCGCGCGATAGCAACCAGAACATGTAGCGAGTCAGGCGTTTGCCAAGAAGCGCTGCGATCGAGGTGCTCATGTTGAAGTGCATGGTGTGCACAATCGGCAAGCGCTGACGCTGGGCGAACCCGAGCCCAATGATGCCGCTCCACATGTCGCCCTGAATGTGCACGAGGTCGAACTTGTTGTGAAGCTCGTTGAAACCGCGGTCGAGGCGCTTGCGCGAGCGACGAACGTTCGCGACAAAGGCATACTCGCCGTTTAATGCGATCGGCCAAGAGGGCAAAAGCCAGAAACCGTCGGTGGCGCGAGCTTTGGTTGAGTTTGGGCAGATGATCGTGACGCGGTGTCCCGCACGCTCGAGGTATTTCTTTTGCAGCATGACGGAAGTCTGGATACCACCCAGCGACCGCGGATGCTGATCAAGAAAGATTGCGATGTGCACGAATGAATCCCACTGTCTATCGGGGGTTAAGTCTACCGAGCCACAAAGTGCGAGAATAGAGTCATGTCAATCCACACCTCTGTAGCCACTTTGCACACCAACCACGGCGCCATCAAGATCAACCTTTTTGGCAACCACGCACCTATCACTGTTGCCAACTTCGAAGGCCTAGCCGAAGGCACCAAGGAGTGGACCGACTCGAAGACCGGTGCCAAAAAGAACACCCCGCTTTATGACGGTGTCATTTTTCACCGCATCATCCCAGGCTTCATGATTCAGGGCGGCGACCCGCTCGGCATGGGCTACGGCGGCCCGGGCTACACCTTCAAAGACGAACCACACGCCGAGCTGACCTTCAATGACCCATACAAGCTCGCGATGGCCAACGCCGGCCCCGGCACCAATGGTTCGCAGTTCTTCATCACCGTTGCCGACACTTCTTGGCTCTGGGGCAAGCACACCGTTTTCGGTGAGGTTGCCGACGAAGCCAGCAAGGATGTTGTCGACAAGATCGCTAGCGTGCCAACGGGAGCACAGGACCGTCCACTGGCCGAAGTGATCATCGAACGCATCACCATCGAGCGCGTCTAGCTAAACAATGGTCTGCTACCGGCATCCCGACCGCGAGGCATACGTTCGATGCCAACGATGTGAACGTTTGATATGCCCGGAGTGCCAGGTCGAAGCCGCGGTTGGCTTTTTGTGCGTCGAGGATGCCGGTGCTCAGGCACGTCCAACGCGCATCCGTCGCTCGGTTTTTAATGGCCGACCTGTTTTGACCCAGGCGTTGGTGGCTATAAATGTTGTCATTTATGCGTTGCAGGTTTTGTCGGGTGGCGCACTAACCGTCTATCTGTATTACACGCCCTATATCACGCTGGTCGAACCGTGGCGCATGCTCACCTCTGGCTTTGTGCACTCCGACCACCTTTTCACCGACCCGTCATCGATTCTGCACATCGCGCTGAACATGTATACGTTGTATCTGTTTGGGCAGGTGCTCGAGCCGATGTTGGGCCGGCTCAGGTTCTTTGCGCTCTATCTGCTTTCGATTTTGGGAGGATCGGTCGCGGTGCTGTGGTTTGCTGAACCAACCTCGAGTGTTCTCGGTGCTTCGGGTGGCGTTTTTGGTTTGATGGGCGCTTATTTCGTGGTGATGCGAACCCTCGGCGGCAACTCCAGCACCATCATGGGCGTGATTGCCTTCAACCTGATCTTCACGTTCTTGAACCCTGGAGTTTCGTGGCAGGCACACATCGGCGGCCTGATTCTGGGTGGTTTGGTGACATTCGTTTATTCGAGAACCCGTGCCGCGCAACAGCAAAGGGTGCAGATTTTAGGCCTAGTCGGCATTACCGCAGCGCTAGTCGTGCTGAGCGCCTACAAAGGCTACGACGTGTTGGTTAGTTTGGGCGTTCTCTAGACGCTACCAGCGCTAGTTACTTCCAGCGAGTGGCCATGCCAAAGCCGACCATGAGCAGGCCGAATCCGATGGCGATGTTCCAGCTGCCGATGTTTGCTTCAGGAAAAGCACTGCCGAGCGGTAACTGTGCACCAGAGATATAGAAGACCACGATCCAGGCCAAACCTAGAAGCATGAATCCGAACATCACCGGCTTGAACCAAACCGGGTTAGGTAGGCTATCGGCGTTTAGCTTTGGGGCCTTGGCTGGGCGAGCTGGCTTCGATGCCTTGGCTGGCTTGTTGTTCTTCTCTTCAGACATGTTGCAATTCTACGGGCAGGTTAGGCTTAAAGCGTCATGACAAAAATCCTTGTGCTCGATAACTACGACTCGTTCGTCTATACGCTCAACGGCTATCTGCAACAGCTCGGCGCAGAAACCGAAGTGTTGCGCAACGATGTCGTTGCCGAGGATGCTCTGCCAGAGTTGCTCGCAAACTATGATGCCGTCTTGATTTCGCCAGGGCCAGGGACTCCAGCGGACGCCGGTTTGAGCATCCCAGTGGTTAAGTTTGCACTTACCCACGACTTGCCGGTTTTCGGAGTTTGCCTCGGACATCAGGCAATCGCCGAGGCTATGGGTGCCACCGTGCGACAGGCAGAAGAGTTAATGCACGGCAAGACCTCAGAGGTGGAGCACGACGGGTCGTTGGTTTTTAACACCGTAAAGCTGCCTTTCACGGCCACCCGCTATCACTCGCTAGCCGTGGTCGATTCCACAGTGCCCGCTGATCTCGTTGTCACCGCACGCACGATTCCAGGACGCAACAGTGCCGGCGGCGTGATCATGGGGATTCGCCACGCGACCCGGCCTATCTATGGTGTGCAATTTCACCCGGAGAGCGTGCTCACCGAGGGCGGCTATCAGATGCTCGGCAACTGGCTTGAGTCGATCGGGCTTGTTGGAGCAGCCGAGCGAGCCAAGTCGCTTAGCCCAATGGTGAACCTCTAACTGTTCCTGTCGGCTAAAGTGTCTAAGCAAAATTAGCCTTTGTCTGCACGCTCAGTCTCTGGTTGCTGAAGCCCCCGAATACAATTGCATAGATCGTCAGTGACTACCCTCAACGCAGGAGTTCGAAGTGCTAAAGGCAAAACTCGTTATTTGGGACCTAGATGATACTTTGTGGTCTGGCACTTTAGCCGAGGGTGACCAACTTGAGCCTTTTGAGAACCGCGTCCGATTTATCAAGGATTTGAACGAGCGCGGCGTGGTCAATTCCATTTGCTCCAAAAATAATTTTGAGCTAGCCAGAAGCACTCTAGAAGGTTTTGGGCTTTGGGATGAGTTCGTGTTCGCTGAAATTCAGATGGAAGCTAAAGGTCAAATCGTCAAGCAAATCATCGAGGACATGCAACTGCGTGCCCCGGACGTCATTTTTATCGACGACAACACATCGAACCTTAACGAAGTCAAGTTTTTCAACGAAGGAATTCAAGCGATAGATGCCAATGACCCAGACTTGGATAGCCAACTCGAGGAATGGATCGACTCTCTCAAACCTGGCAAATCAAGAGTTGGAGAGTATCGACAGCTCGAGGCCAAGCGGGCAGCCAAAACGGCATCTGGGCTAGACAATCGAGCTTTTCTCGAAACATGCAACATCAGGGTCGTCTTAGTGCGACGCTCAGATAATTTGCCTTTTGCAGGGCGCATTGAGGAGTTGATTAACCGCACCAACCAGATGAACTTCACGAAATCAAGAGTGCCGGAAGGTTCGATGCCGGAATTCTTGATCAACCCGAGAAACGACTCCTTTGCCGTATTTGTTTGGGATGACTTTGGGTTCTACGGGCTGGTCGGATTCGCATGTGTTTCATGGAAGAAGTTAGTTCATCTCACCTATTCCTGCCGGATCATGAACATGGGTGTGGAGCAAGCGGTTGGACGCATTCTGCAGGAGGCATTTCCGGAACTCGAACTTCCACACGAGATGTTTGATGCAAGTTGGGTTAGATTCGTAGACCCGAGTGATATCTCATTCAAAGAGAAACTCGCCCAAGAGAGCACTCCAGTCGAGCCGGTTCCTCTGCGCATCATGGCCAACTGTCAAAGTGGAGCGTTGGCTCACTACCTCGGAGTTCAGGGAATCTCATGGGACAACTGGCCGAGGATTTTTAAGCTTGATGAAATGCTGTCGAAGCCAGATGAGCTGGCCAGGATGAGCACATACGTTTATGGCGTTTTCAATGACTACGATGACCGCTTCTGGTCTGAGCCGCCAACCACCGCGACCTACGAAAAGGCCATCGACGCACTGATTAATAAAGTTGTCGAGTACGACGCCGAGATCATCGCCGTTCTTCCATCTCAAAATTTCGATGCCGAACTTCCATATGGCGTCACCCCAGAAAGATTTGTGGCTTTCAACGATGCCTGGCGTTTGAGGGCTACCCAAACCCCAGAGGTGGTGAAGGTTGTCGAGGTCGACCCTTTCTTAACCGAAAAGACTCACGACCCGAGACACTTCACCCCGGATGTGCTCCGTGAGGTTTCGCTCGCCGCTCGCCCAATGATTACGAAGATCCAGATTTAGGGCTTGCAGGTTACATAAAGCACGATTGTCGAACCGGCCGGTGCGGTGCCTGCCCCGATTGACTGTCCAACCACGATGGTTCCGGCAGGTGCGGAGTCGCAGGCCTCAAGTGTTCCAATCTCGACCGACAGTGCAACATCCGGGGCCGTTAGATAACCCTTCGCCTCGCTGATCGAGTAGTTGGTGACGTCTGGAACAACAACCATACCGTCAGAAATCGTGATGTTTACCACCGCTCCCTCGGCAACCTTGGTGCCGGCCGGTGGATCGGTTTCAATAATCTGACCCGCCGCAACGGTAGCCGAATGACCTTGAACGATTTCGCCGAGAGTTAGTTTGGTTTGTGCCAACAGGTCGGTGGCCATCTTCTCGTTCATACCTCGAAGGTCGGGCATGTCGATTTGTGTTTTGCCAAGAGAGACCCAGACGGTGATCGTGGTGTTTTCTGGAACAGCGGTTCCAGCAACCGGATCGGTGCGAATGACCGTGTCTGCCGCCACTGTCTCGCTCGCCGCATACTGGCGATCGACTAGCAGTTTCTGAGCAGTCAAAGTGTCGTAGGCCTCTTGATAAACCTTTCCCGTTACGTCAGCAACCGGGATACCGCCTGGGTTCGGGTTCAGGTTCGGCAGCGAAACCGTGAGCAGCCAAATTACCACGCCAACCATGAACACGACGGCCGCCGAACCAACGCCCCAAAGCACGCCAGGGTTCTGCAGCGCCGGTGTCTTGACCTTGGTTTTGGTTGAGCCGGTCGAAGTCGTATCGGTTTCGATCGTTGCGCCAGCATCCTTGTCGAATTTAAGGCCGAGTGCGCCGAACGGATCGGTGTCGGTGGTGATCGCCTCGGTCTTGGCGATCGGCTGGTTGAAAACCGACTGGGATGCTGGCGTAGCCGCCTCGGACACCGCTTCGATCGGGGCTACCGGGGTGACCGGTGCAACTTCCGAGCGGGATTCGGGCGACTCAACTTGGTCGGTCGGTTCAGCCGCCGTAGGTTCTGCGACGGTCGTTACGGTTGCGGTTGCCTCGAGTCCGCCGGCAGCTAGCAGTGCCTCGAACTCGTCCAGGCTGTCTTGGGCTGCCAGCTCTTCAGTCGCGGCGGCCTCCGGCAACTCACCGGTTGTCGTCGGCTCCGAAGCCCAGACACCGTCGCCTTCGGCAGCAACTTCTTCGACGGCAGCCTCTGCGGAAGTAACATTTTGGCCAGCCATCGGTGGGGTGATGTCGGCAGCCAGAAGGTGTTCGCGGAACTCCTCGGCGCTCTGGTAACGATCGTTGCGGTCTTTCGCCAGCGCGTGCAGCACAACCTGGTCGAGCTCGGCGCTGATTAGCGGGTTGAAAGTGGAGGGCGGAATAACCGCTTCGCTGACGTGCTGGTATGCCACCGATACGGCGGTGTCACCCTTGAACGGAGGGCGTCCGGCCAGCATTTCATAAAGCAGGACGCCGGTCGAATAAAGGTCGGTGCGAGCGTCCACGGTTTCACCGCGAGCTTGCTCAGGGCTGAAATATTGCGCGGTGCCGACAATGCCAACGGTGTGTGCTTGGGTTACCGAGGAATCGCTGATAGCTCGGGCAATGCCAAAATCCATCACCTTAACTTGGTCGGTGTCGGTAATCATGATGTTGGCCGACTTGATGTCACGATGCACGACTCCGGCGCGGTGCGAAAACTCGAGCGCGGTCAAAACGCCTTCGGCGTATCCCAGTGCCTCGGGAATCGTGATGTTGCCCTGGTGAATCAGGTCGCGAAGTAGAGTGCCGCGCACATATTCCATGACGATGTATGGGGTGCGCCGCTCGTTGCCGTTGGAGTCGATTGAGATTTCTTCACCGGCGTCATAGACGCGAACAATCGTGGGGTGAGCCATGCGTGCCGAGGCTTGGGCCTCTTGCTTGAAACGAGCCTCAAAGCTTGGGTCGTTGGCAAGGTCAGATTTGAGCAACTTGATTGCGACTTTGCGACCGAGGCGGTTGTCGATGCCTTCATAAACGTCGGCCATGCCCCCGCGGCCGATGAGGCTACCGACGACGTAGCGTTCGGCGAGAATTCGTTGGTTTTCGGTCAAGTTTTGCTCCGGTGTTGTTCGTTTCAGTTTAGTCTCGGGGGTCTTTAAGCCTTTGAGCCGTTGGGGTCTGTCGAGGCTCGGTGCTAAAAATCATCCATTTGGATTCGGGTCTGGGTTGGCAAAAGGAATGTAGTAAACCAGCGAAATGGTCGAGCCCTTGGTCAGCTGGCCGAGAGGGCTGGCGTCATAAACCGTGAGCAGGCGGGAGTCGTCGTTGGCAACCTCGAGGCCCTCAAACTTTTGCACCACCAAGCCGAGCGACTCGAGGTAGCTGGTGGCATCGTCGATGTTTAATCCGAAGATGTCGCTCGAGAGCACGACCACGGTGTTCGGATCAGTCGGCGTCGGGCTAGGAGTTGCCGATTCGGTCGGCGTCGGGCTCGGCGAGTTAGTCTGCGACTGGCTCGGTGTTGGGCTCGGTGTTGGTTTAGTTTGCCCACCGAAGAACATTGCCCCGAGCACGACCAACGAAGTAAGCACCAGTGCGCCGATCACGGCAATCCACGGCCAGATGGCGGCCGGCTTGGCCTCGGCAGCATCCTCGTTTCTCGCCGTTTCGAGCACAGTGGTCTTGGTGTCGACGACCGGGTTGTGCGTTGTGATGAGTCGGGTGCGAGTGGCGCGCTTTGGACGGTTCGCCATCAGCGCTTCTGCCTGCTCGGCCAGTGCAAGAGCGTTTTCTGGTCGCGCGGCCGGCTTCTTGGCCAAACACATCATGACCAGCAGGGCGACCGATTCGGGGATGTCTTCTGGCAACGGTGGCGGAGCATCATTGATTTGAGCCATCGCAATTGCCATCTGGGTTTCGCCCGTGAACGGACGCGATCCTTTGAGTGACTCGTAGGCAACGATGCCCAGCGAATAGATGTCGGTCGCCGGGGTAGCCGGTTTGCCGGTGGCTTGCTCGGGCGACAGATATTGAACCGTGCCCATGACCTGACCGGTTGCGGTTAGCGAAACCTGGTCGGCCACGCGAGCGATGCCGAAGTCGGTGATCTTGACTCGGCCATCCGGGGTGATCAAAAGGTTGCCCGGCTTGACGTCGCGGTGAACCAAGCCCGCTAGGTGTGCCTCGTGGAGAGCGCGGGCGGTTTGTGAAACCATGTCGAGCACATTCTCGACCGGCATGGTCTTGTCGCGTTCGAGAATCTTGGCCAGTGAGTCGCCCGGAACGAGTTCCATTACCAAATAGGCCGAGCCGCCGTCTTCACCATAGTCATAGACGTTCGCGATTCCCTCGTGATCGACCATCGCGGCGTGACGAGCCTCGGTGCGAAAGCGCTCTAGGAATCCTGGCTCACCCATGTATTCGGGTTTCAAAATCTTTATCGCGACGTCGCGCAGGATGATCTCGTCGTGCGCTTGCCAAACCTCACCCATGCCTCCAATCGCGATGCGCGATTTAAGCCGGTATCGGCCGCCATACAGCATGTCTACTTCGGGTTTCATTTTCCGAGCACCGCCATCATGACCTTGCGTGCCACCGGAGCAGCGAGCGAGTTGCCTCTTCCGTTCTGCCCCATGCCGCCGCCATCCTCGATGACAACCGCGACCGCAACCTTCGCGTTTTCGGCTGGTGCGAAGCCGGTGAACCAGAGAGTGTATGGGTCGTTCTCACCATTTTGCGCGGTTCCGGTCTTGCCCGCGGTGCGAACCCCAGGCACCTGCCCGTTGCCGCTAACGCCGCTAGAAACCGCCTTGACCATCATTTCGGTGAGCAGTTTTGCGGTGTTCGGCGAAACCGGTTTCGAATACTCCACAGGTTTCGGTTGATAGAGCGAGGCGAGGTTCGAAGAGAGAACATTTTCAATCAGGTTTGGCTTCATCAGTGTTCCGCCGTTGGCAATCGCGCTCGCCACCATGGCCATTTGCATCGGTGTGACTCGCACATCGAATTGCCCGAACGATGAAAGACCGGTTTGTGCATCATCCATTGAATCGGGATAGACGCTGGGCGTGACCAACAACGGCACACGGATGCTCTTGCCAAAACCAAAGAGTTCGGCCTGGCGGCGGATCTTGTCTTGACCGAGCTGGATTCCGACTTGCGCGAAAGGCACGTTGCATGAGTAGCGCAGGGCGTCGGCAAGAGAAACCGTGGTTTGACCACCGCAACGACCCTCGCCCGAGTTGTAGACATAGGTGTCGGTGCCGGGCAACTTGAATTTATAAGGGTTGTTGATTTTGCTTTCGGGGGTGAAATTGCCGCTTTCGATGGCAGCCGCCGAAACAATCAGCTTGAACACCGAACCTGGCGCATAAAGGTCGCCCGAAATGGCTCGGTTGATCAGTGGGTCGCCTTTGTTGCTCAGCAGACTCTGGTAATTCTTGGTGGCATCGGTCGAATCGTGGCTGGCTAGTCGGTTGGCGTCGAATCCGGGTTTCGAAACCATCGCGAGGATGTTTCCGGTGCTCGGGTCGATTGCAACCACTGCGCCTTTCATGTTGCCGAGCGCATCCCAGGCGACCTTTTGCACCTTCGGGTCGATGGTCAGCTCGATCGAACCGCCGATGACCGGGTTTCCGGAGAACAGCGCATTGATCTGCTCGAAGAATTGTGAAGAGTTCTTGCCGGTTAGATAGTCGTTAGCCGATGCTTCGAGGCCTGTCGCGCCGTTGAAGAACGAGAAGAAGCCAGTCACCGACGAATAGCGGATGTTCGAATACTCGCGCAGGTAGTGAAACTCGTCATCGGTCTTCGTGCTCGAGGCGATCGGCTGCCCGTCAACGAGAATCGCGCCACGCTGGGTTTCGTAGGAATCGTAGACACTTCGCACATTGCGCTGGTCAGCGGTGAGTGCATCCGCGTTTAGCACTTGGATGGTCGTGCTCGACACAAAGAGACTCAAAAACATTGCCGCGATCACAAGCGACACCCGACGCAACTGCTTATTCATCGGCTGCCCCTCGCTTGATGGCAACCGAGTCGCTGAGGCGAAGTAGGAGACCGATGATCATCCAGTTGGCGAGTAGCGATGAACCACCGGCAGCCAAAAGTGGAGTGGTGAGTCCGGTGAGCGGAACAACGCGGGTCACTCCGCCAATGACGATGAAGCACTGCAGGGCGATGACGAACGAGAAACCGACCGCGAGCAATCGTGAGAAGTCATCCTGGTGTTTAAATGCAATGCGGAGACCGCGCTGAATCAACAGCAGGTAGCAAAGCAGAATCACAAAAAATCCGACCAAGCCGAGTTCCTCGCCAAGCGAGGTGATGATGAAGTCGCTCTCGGCCAGCGGAACAAGCTGAGGCACTCCACCGCCAAGACCGGTGCCGAAAAGGCCTCCGTGTGCCAGACCGAAAATACCTTGAACCAACTGGTAGCTTCCGCCGACCGCGTCGTAACGCTCGGGGTTGAACGCGTCGAGCCACGCACCAAAGCGCCCGGCAACATAATCCATCACCTGCGCGGCAACCAAGGCTCCGGTAATGAACATACCTAGCCCGACAACCACATAGATGGCGCGGCCGGTGGCCACATAGATCATGACCAAAAAGAGTCCGAAATAAAGCAAGGATGTTCCGAGGTCACGTTGCAGCACCAAAACCGCCAGGCTCGCCACCCAAATCACAAGAATTGGGCCGAGTTCGCGCGCTCGCGGAATGTGGATGCCGAAGATGGTTCGACCGACCACCGCGAGCGAGTCTTTGCGCGACACGAGATAACCTGCGAAGAACACGATCAGGGCGATTTTTGCGAGCTCACCAGGTTGAAAAGTGAACGGTCCAATGCCGATCCAGAGCCGAGCGCCGTTGATGGTGAGGCCGATGAATGGAAGCATGGGCAAGAGCAGAAGCGCGATACCGGTCGCCATCGCGACAAAGACGTAGCGCCTGAGAAAGAGTTGGTTTGGCACGAACCAAATCACAGCGGCGCAGGCAGCCATGGCGACCAGGGTCCAGATCACCTGTTTTACTGCAAACAGGTCGGTTGCGCCGGCGGCAGCCTTGGCGATATCGAGTCGATAGATTTCGGCGATTCCGAGCCCGTTCAAGAAGACGGCGATTGGCAATATCAGTGAGTCGGCCTCGGATGCACGGCGACGAAGAATTCCGTGAACCACGAGTGCAATCAGGGTCAGTGGCGCCCAATAGAGCCAGAAGTCTGAACGTAGTACCTGCAATGTGCTGAGCTGAATCTGTGCCAACTCAAATGCGTTGATACCGAAGACGAAAAACAGAAGCAAGCCTTCGATGTTGCGATTGCGCGGCACAACGCGCATCACCTTCGGCATGGTGCCGGTGAGAATCGGACTAACCATTTCCGTCACCCGTGGTCAGTGTCTCGATGATTCGATAGGCATCTGCGAGGTCGGTTGCATAGATCGTGCGCTCGAGCAAACCTCGGTGATATTCGCTCAGATCGGCAACCAGAACATCCGTTTCTGAATAAACACTCGAAAAACCGATTGGGCCTAGGCGCTCGCGGATGCCCTTATAGATAGTCACGTGTCCGTTTGACTCGCCAACATAGAACTTGGTTTGGGTGTAGTTATAGCCAAACCAAAGGCCGGCCATTGCAACTGCCGAAATCGCCAAAATTGTGAGCACCTGGCGAAGTTTTCTGAACCGTATGCGACGATAGGTGTCGGCCATGACCTTCTCGAGGTATTCGGCAGACTCGGGCACGAAGTCGGTGGTCTCTTCTGAGCCGCGGAAGAAGCTGGAGAGGGCGCGAGGGTCGAACAGTTGCAGAACGCTCTTGCCCTTGCGCTCGGCGATCACTACATCCTTGGCTGCCGAACCAACATAGATCGGGGTCGGCTCGAAGTCTGGTCGCGCTCCGGCGTTTAAGACGTCGACCATAACGATGGTCACGTTGTCTGGCGCGCCAGCCTCGAGCGCTTCGCCTAGAAGGTCTTGTGCGACATCCTCGGCTGGTGCCTTAGTGCGCAGGTTGCGAGCAATCACGGTGTCATCGACATAGCCGCAGAGCCCGTCGGAACAGAGCATCCAGCGATCACCTGGCAAAGCATCTTCGACCCAACTGTCAACCTGTGGGCGTTCGGGAGTGTCACCGAGCACTCGCATCAGTACATTTCGGCGCGGGTGAATCAGAGCCTCGGCGGGAGTGATGCGGCCGGTGTCAACCAGCTTCTGAACGAAGGTGTGATCTTTGGTGACTTGCTGGACCTCATCGTCGCGAAGTCGATAAATGCGTGAGTCGCCGATGTGCGCAACCACGGCCTTGTCGCCAGTAAACATGAGCCCAGAAAAAGTGGTCCCCATGCCGGCAAAAGTTGGATGCTCGCGAACGGTTGCGGCAAGTTTTTCATTTGCCTCGAGAATCGCGGCTAGCAGCACCGCGCCAGCGTCTTCGGGTGTTGCATATAGGTTGTCGGTTTGGGCGATTTGCTGAGCAGCCATCGCCGAAGCGATATCACCACCTGCGTGACCGCCCATGCCGTCGGCCACAAAGTGCAACTGGTAGCCCGTGTAGCCGCCATCCTGGTTGCTCGAGCGCACGCGACCGATGTCGGATACCGCGTAGGTGACCAGCTTGACTGACATGTTTTTAAGCTCGCAGCTCGAAAACGGTCTTGCCGATCTTGACCGGAGTGTTCAGTTTGACAACGGCAGGAGTGCCAACTCTCGCGCCGGCAAGAAAGGTGCCGTTTGTGGAGTTCAAGTCTTGAATCAGCCAATCCTCGTTCATCAAAACGAGCTTGGCGTGTTGTGTCGAGGCGTATTCGTCGTTCACCACGAGGTCGCTGTTCGGCGCGCGCCCGATGTGAATCTCGCGACCTTCAAGAGCTATCTCTTTGCCGGTGTTTTCACCTTCGATGATTACCAACCGGGATGCGGCTCCGCTTGCCACGCCAATCGCACCCGACGTGACGCTCACGGCCGCGGTGGGCGCAGCCGGGATGATCGGCGACGAGAGCACCTGAGGCGCGTTGCGAACGCTTGCCTTCGAAACAACCTTTTGGCCGAAAATATCGGCTCGAATCACCGAGATGATGCTGAACACGAAAATCCAAAGCACGACTACGAAGCCCATGCGAACTAAAAACAGCGCTAGTTCACTCATTGGGTGTCGTCTTTGCGATCAGTTTGAAAACGAAGTCGCTGTGACCCGCCTGAATCTGGGTGTCTGCGCCAATGCCGATTTCGGTGATCGGTCTGCCGTCGACCTTGGTGCCGTTGGTTGAGCCTAGGTCGCGAACGCCAGCCTTAGCGCCATCCCAAAGAATTTCGAAGTGCTGTCGACTCAGGCCGTTGTCGTTCACCTGTATATCGGCGCTGGTGTCACGCCCGACCACAGTTCGGGCCTTGTTTAGCACATAGCGCTGGCCGGCCACATCTAGCGCCGGTGTCCATTCCACCTGCACGGATGCGGTGTTCGAGGTGACTCGAATCTGCCCGAGATTGAGCGAACCGTCTTCACCGACGTTGATGAGCAGGGCCGCTCCGAACTGGTATTTCTGACGCTGCGCGTGACGTGTGGCCTGGTCGTTTAGTTCGAGCAGAAGGTTCTCGCCCAAGGCCTGCATCCGCTTGAAATCGGCAGACGAAAGATAGACGGTGTATTGGTTCGGCGCGAGAATTCGGTCGCGAGCGACAATCGAGGCCTTCGAATCCATTTCGCCTTTGATTGCGGCGCTGATCTCGATTGGCTGGAGTTCGCTCTTGAAAGTCTTGGTGAAGGCACCGGTCACGATGCGCTCAAGACCCTTTTCAAAACCGTCGAGAATGCCCACGAGTTCCTTTACTTTGTGAGACTTCAGTTTAACCTTTGCCCCTTGTTTCATGCGGGATGGCGGGGGCACTAAACCTCTGCTAATCTCGACTAGTTGCCTACGTTGTAGGCTGCGCGCGAGTGGCGAAATGGCAGACGCGCTGGCTTCAGGTGCCAGTGCCTTCACGGGCGTGCGGGTTCAAGTCCCGCCTCGCGCACAGGGGCTTTGCACCGCATCCCAGTTTGTTTGTCACATCGGCTTCTTAGGCCTTTCACATAAATCGACCCTTATCTGAGCCTGCCCTGTGAGGTTCAGCACAGCAACCTGAATATCACGGATGTGCCGCCCCCGCTCGAAATAGGTTCGAAGAGTCCCCCTACGAAAGGATTCACAAATGGACAAGAACAAGATCAAGCGCGGTGCAGTAGTTGCCGCTTCGGCAGCCACTATCCTCGGATTGGTTTTTGCGACTCCATCGTTCGCAGCCACCAGCAAGAGCGTGAAGGCCGCCTCGAGCAGCTCTAGTTCAAGCACAACCACCCCAGCTGCCCCATCCTTTGGTGGCGGAGACCACAAGGGTGGCAAGGGTCACGGAAAGGGCAAGGGCTTCGATGCCAACCGCCCAGCTGGCATCACGAAGACCGTTACCGTGGATGTTCCTGCCGACGGCAAGACTTACAAGTTGGTTGTCACCGACACCACCGTTCGTCCGGCACCGGTTGCTCCTAGCGGTTCGACCACCACGACTCTGCCAACCCCGCCGAAGCACACTCGAGTGATCGATGTCACCGGCACCGGTTCGCAGACAATCACCATCAACGACTTGCGCCCCGGAACCTACTCGGTTGAACTCGTAGCAGTTTCGTTGAGCCAGTCGTTGACCGTTGAAGCACCTGCCACCTCGGCAACCCCGGCACCAACCGTAACTCCGTAATACCTCTCATCTATCTCCTTCCTAGAGCAGAAAACCCCCGATTACTCGGGGGTTTTCTGTTTAAGCGGTCGATGTCGCGGCTATGGAACTACAACCGTCTTTGTGCTCTTGGTTTGGTCGATCTGCACAGTGACCGAGTAGCTACCCTTTGCAGTCCTGACGATGACGTTCTCGCTGTCGGTTTTGGCAACGAGAAGCACCCACTTTTCAGCGCCGTACTTGACCAGCACAGGCATCCCTGATGCATTCAAGATTCGCACTTTGAACTGACCAGAGCTCAAAATCACCGAGTAGGTAGGCGCTGGTTTCCAGGTAATCGTTTCGGAAATTTGTGAGATGAGGCCTTTAGCGCTCTTGACCGTGATGGTTAGAGTTTGAACGCCAACTTCTGCTGCACCACTAGTGAGCAGCACGTCAAATGTTCCCTTTGTATCTGAGGTGGCTGTCGTCGAAGAGAGTTTTCCGGCCCCAGATGTCGCGAGCGTGACCGAAGCGTTGGCTAAAACGGCCCCAGCCTTGTCGGTCAAAAGATAACCGAGAGTTACCGGTTTGCCCGAAATTCCGGTGGCTACCCGTTGCGCACTTGGAGCAATCTTGGTGGGGGTGTCAAATGAGACAATCGCGGCTTTTGAGACCCAGCCGGCGCTGCCGCTGATTTGAATGGAGAACTTACTAGCCGTTGTGACATTGGAGATGCTGAAATTGAAAGTCGCCGAACCCGAGCTGTCAAGTTTGAGATAACAACCGTTTCCGCTCGCTGGCCCGGGGTCGCAGGCTGTCGAAGATGCTGCCGCACCTGCCTGCACCGTGAACCCCATGCCCTTGGTGATGTCAAAGAACTGGATGTGCACAAACTTGCCCGCGTAGTCTGCCGAAGTTTTGAAGATTCCGCCAAGGTCTTTGGCGTCACTGCTCAAAGTGGCCGCAGCGACCCCATCGGTGCCGGTCACCAAGGCAACTTCGGTGCCGCGGTCGGTCAGCTTCAATGTTGTTACCGGGGCGCAGATTCGGGTGTTGTCACCGCCACAAATGAGGGCCGTAGCCGCGGCATCCGCTGGGGATGTTTGCAAAACTCCAGTGATTGCGGTTGCTGATAGAAGGAGCGCTAAGGCGGCGCGTAATGCGCGCGTGATTGCGAGGTTTTTGAACAAGGAGGGCGGCTTTCTGCTTCATTGATAAATGGAGCGCGCACACACCCGTGCTCTAACAGTAGCGCTTCGTGCAAAGCGTGGGGCAAAACCCCAAACTTCAAAGCAGGACTAGCCCACAGCCTCACGTTTGCGGCCGCGAGTGTGGGTCGGTTTGCACTCGAGGTTTTCAGGCTGGGCTGCGCATGAGTCGCAGAGCAGCACGAGGTCGCGACACCCGAGGTTCGCGCAGTTTCTAAATTTGCTCGTTGGGCCTCCGCAGGCTTCACACTCACCGATTATCTTGGCTTTGTCGGTGAAGTCAACGTTCAGGCGGTCGTCGAAAACATAGAGTGAGCCCTCCCACAGGCTTTCATCTCCTTGCGATTCGCCGTAGCGAACGATCCCGCCTTCGATTTGATAAACCTCTTTGAATCCACGCTTGATCATTATCGAGCTCAAGATCTCGCATCGAATGCCGCCGGTGCAATAGGTGACAATCGGCTTGTCTTTAATGTCGTCGTATTTGCCGCTTTCGATATCGCGGATGAAGTCATGAGAGGTTTGCACATCCGGGATGATCGCGTTTTTAAACTTGCCAATCTTCGCTTCGAATGCGTTCCGGCCGTCAAAAAAGACAACGTCGCCGCCGCGTTCTGCCACCAGCGCATCAACCTGGGCCGGCTTCAGATGCTTACCTCCGCCGATAACGCCTTCGGCACCCACTTCGATTTCATCGGGGGCGTTGAATGCCACAAGTTCTGGTCTCACGCGTACGCGCAGACGTGGAAAATCGTTGCCGGTTCCGTCTGACCACTTGAAGTCAATCTTTTTGAAACCGGGGTACTCCTTGGTTAGACGCACGTACTTTTTAAGTGCGCTCATGTCGCCGCCGAGGGTGCCGTTGATGCCGTGTTTCGAGATCAGAATTCGACCCTTGAGTCCGAGCGACTCGCAAAGCGTCTTTTGCCACAGCTTGACCGCTTCAGGGTCGGCCACAGGCGCAAAGCCGTAATAAAGGATGATCTTCTGAAGTTCCACGTTCGCAATTCTAGCCCCGCGCTCGCGACACAAAAATGGTGCATGAATAGTTGCATTATTACTACATAGCATTTATGCTATGAACTATGGGACGTAAACCTAAGGATCAAGAAGAGCGGGTAATCAACCGCATCGAAGAATTGCGACTGGCGGCTGGCATCACAAGGCAAGAGCTCGCCGATGCCGTCGGAGTTCACTATCAGACGGTCGGCTACATCGAACGTGGTGAGTATTCACCGAGTTTGGTGCTTGCGCTGCAAATAGCAAAGGTGCTCGCCCAGCCGGTAGAGACAATCTTCAAACTCGAAGAGGAGAACTAATGAGCAAGAACGAAATCGAGACGTTAATCGAGGCTGCAGCCAAGCGCGTCGAACAAGGAGTCAAGAACTGGGTCAAGAACGACCGCTTCTTTGATGGATTCAGGAACACCTACGCACGAGTCTTGCTCTGGGTCTTGGGTTACCTGACGCTGTTCGGCGGTTTAGCGATCTGTTATCAGAACGAAAGCGGCATCGTTTGGTATGCCACATTCGTGGTTCTAACCGTGTTCGCCCAAAAGCTTTCTGTGCGCTTTGTTTTCGATGACAAAGAAGAGTTGGTTGACGAATACCAGAGCGCACGCCGAGACAGGGCATACAAGCGCGCCTATCGAAATGTGAAAAACTGGGCCATGGGTTTGGCAACGATGGTTCTTTCCTGGCAATACGTGCGAATTTATTTGATCGAACGCGAAGACGGTTTTGTTAGTTTTTGGCCGTCAGTCGCGATCGATATCAACATCGACTCTTATCGAACGCTCGTGATCCTCGTATTTCTGACCGGGTTCTTCGCGCTTCAGCCTTATTGGGCCTGGGGCTTCAAGGGCGAACCTTGGCGCTCGAAAAACGAGCCCAACGAATAAGTGAATAGGATAAACGCATGACAATGAAGCCAGGCCTAGACGTCGATAACTTCGACCTAAAAACCCGCCCACAAGACGACCTTTTCCGCCACACCAACGGGCACTGGCTCGACACCTACGAGATTCCCGCAGACCAGGCCGTGCACGGCTCGTTTTACATGCTGCGCGATGCCTCTGAAGAAGCCGTGAAGCAAATTCTTGAGGATGCGCAGGCAAACCCAAAGGCGGGCGTCAGCCAGCAAATCGGCGACATGTACGGCTCGTTCCTCGACGAGAAGCGCGTGAACGAACTTGGTTCGGCACCGATCGAGGCCGACCTCAAGCGCATCAGCGACGCCGACCTAAACGAACTTTGCCACCTGCTAGGTGAGTTCTCACGCGACGGCATCAGCGGCATCTTCGGGATGTATGTCAACAACGACCCAGGCAACCCAGAGCGTTACCTGGTCAACATGTTCCAGGGTGGCCTCGGTTTGCCTGACGAGTCTTACTACCGCGAAGAAAAATACGCAGACTTCCGCGACGCCTATGTTCCGTACATCGCTAACATGCTGCAGCACGCTGGCTGGTCGGCCGAGAAGGCAGACACCGATGCACGTGCGATCATGGCCTTCGAAACCGAGCTTGCAAAACACCACTGGGATGTTGTGCAGACCCGCGACGCAGAGAAAACCTACAACCTCTATAACTACGAGGCGCTGAAGGCTCTGACCCCGACCTTCAACTGGGATCTCTGGCAGAAGGGCTCGCAGATTTCGGCCGAGACCCTGTTTGAGTCGGTTGTAATGACCCCGTCATTCTTCGAGGGAATCGCCTCGGTGTTCAACGAAGCCAATCTCGCGAACCTAAAACTCTGGACTGCCTGGCAGGTCATCAACTCGGTGGCTCCATATCTAAGTAACGAATTCGTGCAAACCCGATTCGACTTCTATGGCACCAAGCTCACCGGCCAGCCAGAGATGCGTGCCCGATGGAAGCGCGGCGTTCAGCTCGTCGAGGGTTCGCTTGGCGAGGCCGTCGGAGAAATCTACGTTGAGAAGCACTTCCCTCCTGCCGCTAAGGCGCGCATGGATGAACTGGTCAAGTGGCTCATCGAGGCATATCGAGTCAGCATCGAAAACCTAGAGTGGATGACCGCCGAAACCAAGGCCAAGGCATTGGTGAAATTGTCGAAGTTCAACCCAAAGATTGGTTACCCAAACAAGTGGAAGGACTACTCGAGCCTCGTCATCAAGCGAGACGATCTGGTCGGAAATGTTCGCCGCTCGAACGCTTGGCAAACCGATAAAGAGGCCGCCAAGATCGGTGCACCGCTCGACCGCGACGAATGGTTCATGACTCCACAGACCGTGAACGCCTACTACAACCCGGGCTTCAACGAAATCGTGTTCCCGGCAGCCATCTTGCAGCCTCCGTTCTTCAGTCTCGAAGCTGACGACGCCGTAAACTTTGGTGCCATCGGTGGCGTTATCGGTCACGAAATCGGTCACGGTTTCGACGACCAGGGTTCGAAATATGACGGTGACGGCGCACTGATTTCTTGGTGGACCGACGCCGACCGCGCTGCATTCGAAGAGCGCACCAAAGCGCTGATCGATCAGTACAACGCTCTGACGCCAGCCGGTTTGGGCGACGAGTACAAAGTCAACGGTGAACTCACCATTGGTGAGAACATCGGTGACCTGGGTGGCATCATGATCGCCTGGAAGGCATACTTGCTCAGCCTCGAAGGTGTAGAGGCACCGGTAATCGACGGTCGTACCGCAGCCGAGCGCTTCTTGCTCTCATGGGGCCAGATCTGGCGTGGAAAGAGCCGCGAGGCAATCGCGATTCAGCGCCTAGCCACCGATCCGCACTCACCGAGCGAGTTTAGATGCAACCAGATCGCCAAGAACTTCGACGTGTTCCACGACACCTACCAGACCCAACCGGGCGATGGCATGTGGCTCGAACCTGCCGAGCGCGTCAGCATCTGGTAAATGAAGCTCTGGTTTCGCCTGGTCTGGGTTTTGCTCAGTTATCGGTTTCGCGCATCCCTGAAAATCACGGATGTCGGTCGCCGCAAGTTTCGGGTTTGGCCTACCGACATCGACATCTTTGGGCACATGAACAATGGCGTCTATCTCACTCTGATGGACGTCGCCCGATTCGATCTGCTCAAGCGCACCGGAGCGTGGGGCAGATGTGTGAAGGCGAAGGTGCATCCCGTGGTGGTTGGTGAAACGGTCACCTTTCGCAAAGAACTGAAGCCTTGGAAAACTTTCGAGATCGAGACTGGGGTGCTCGGTTGGAACGACATCGCGTTCTTTATTCGCCAGCGATTCGTGGTCGACGGTCAGATTCATGCCGAAGCCGTGGTGCGCCTACGCTTTTTGAAGAGCCCGAAAGGCATTCCGACCCCGGATGAAGTGCTCGAGGTCATGGGCGGCTGGGATGCCCCTCGCCCCGAACTGCCCGAGTGGGTTCACGAGTGGGAGAAGAGTGTCGCGTTGCCGAAGGGTCGCGAAGACACCCCGAGCCTGTGGCCCGGTCGCACCGTCGCATAGCGGCGCTTAGGACTTAGCGAATAGCGGCACCAAACCGTCGGTGCCAGCGAGCTGACCATCGGCAAAAACAAACAATGCTTCGAGATCGGCTTCGCGATTTAATCTCTCGATGGCCCGAGGCCCCTCAGCAAAGGCTGCAGTCGCCCAGACATCGGCGCGAACCAAGTCGTCTGCAATCACGGTCACCTGAACGAGTTCGCTTTGCACAGCATCCGGGTTCTTCGGGTTCCAAATGTGGTTGCCGCGTTCAGCCGAGCCAGAAGTGGCCACCGCGCGCATCCGAGTGTTATTCAGGTCGAAAACCGTCAGCACCCCGGAGTCTGGGCTCGCGATGGTAATCGGTTTCGAAATGGCGATGCACCAGTTGATGCCTGGGATGAGCGCGTCGGCCAACCACACATCACCACCGGCATTGAGAGCAAAGTCTTTGACACCGGCTTGCTCAAGCACCTGTACCGCCTCGCGGGCGGCCCAAGTTTTGACTAGGCCACTCGGGTCAAACGTGTGCTGGGGGGTGAATGATTTGAACCAGCCGTCGGTGATCTTTTCCCAACCCTCGCAGGCATCCCAGATTTCGTCGACTATCGGCGCGCACTCGGCCACCGAGGTTTCACCGCGGGCGAGCCGACTGAGTGGCGACTCGGGTTTATAGAGGCTAAAGATTTCGTCGGCAGCATGAAGCTTGGAGCATGCGCGAAAGATTGCCTCGTCAAAGGCTGGTTGGTCTAGGTCGGTTCGACCGGCAAAACGAAAAACAGTGCCCATGCACTGTTCTAGGTGGTCAAACTCTCGCACTATCGGCCTCTCCTCTAAGAGAGTTTAGAGATAGCTGAGTCGAGTGCCTGCTTGAAGGCTTCGGTTGTGAACGTGGCACCACTCAGGTTGCCGAAGTTGGAACCCTGAGCCTGAATCGCATAGTCGGTCAGGTAAGGAAACGCCTGCTCACGCCCAGCGGTGGCGTCCGACTGAATCATGTTTACCGCGGTGATTTTTCCGCCAGCGCGCACAACCTCAACTTGAATTACTCCGTATCGGTATTGAATCGCATCTCCTGTGACGGTCATGTCAGAGTTGCCGCTCGCGGTTGCGCCTTGTCCCGAAGTGGCGCTTGGGTTTAGCCACATGTCCACCACGACACCGCCACCGAAAGCGACTGCGGCGATCGCAATGGTCGAAGCGATCCAAGTCTTTTTTGGGCCAGGGATGCGCTGCGTTGTGTAGGGCGAACCCGCCCTGTGCTGATTAGAACTGTGCAAGCGCGGAATCCAATGACTGTGTGAACGCGGCCGTTGTGTATGTTGCACCGCTGATGTTGCCGAAGTTTGAGCTCTGGGCCTGGATCGCATAATCGACCAGATAGGAGAATGCCGCAGAGCGTCCGCCGGTTGCGCCGGCCTGGAGAAGTGTAATGTCGGTGATTTTTCCGTCGGTCTTGGTGACCTGAACCTGCACTGTTCCATAACGGTATCGAACGGAATCGCCTGACTTGGTCACTGTGGTTGACGAGGAAGTGGTGCCGCTGGTCGAGCCTCCGGAGTTTGAGCCCGAGCCACTCGAACCACCTGAAGAACCTCCAGCGCCCGAACCACCTGAAGAACCTGAGTCTGAAGAGCCACCCGAATTGCCTGAGGTCGAGCCGGAACCTGAGCTTGAACCGCTCGAAGAGTTGGAGCCGCCCGAAGTTGAACCTGAGTTAGATGAGCCTGAGGATGAGCCAGACGTGCTCGAGCCCGACGAACCACTTGAGCTGCCAGAACCACCCGACGAGTTGCTCGAGCTCGAACCAGAGTCGTTCGAACTTGAACCATTTGCCGAGGTGCCGCTGCCGGCATCCGTGTTGTTGGTGTCGGTGGTCTGGCTGGTGTTGCTGCCGAGGCTAGTCAGAGCGTCTTGATTGGCAAACGCCGCCGGGGCTTCGATACCGAACTTGTAGGAGGCCGCCAGAACACCGAGCGAGGCTAGACCGACGATTGTTTTAGTTGTGCTCCTCACCAGGCGAACTCCTCTGCGTGAATCTGCTCGTCGGGGGTGCCGGCGCGCTGAAGGCTCTTCTTGACCACTCGGGTCCAAGCGGCAGGTCCACAGATGTAGACGTCAGATTCCGACACCCAAGGCATCATTTGGGTGATGCGAGCGTGGTCGGGAATGTCAGCCAAGGATGCTGGCATCCACGATTGCGGGTGCGCACGGTTTCCGGCTAGAACATGAAGTGCGAAACCTCGCTGGCGAGCGATGACTTTAAGCTCGTCGAGCAGCGCGGCATCTTCTTCGTTTCTGGTTCGGTAAATCACTGTGATGTCGCCTGGGCGAGCAGCCATCGACTCGGCCAGCGCGCGAATCGGTGGAACGCCGATACCGGCGGCGATCAGAACAACCTTTTCGCGGCTGCGGCGATCCTCGGTGAATACTCCGTATGGGCCTTCCAGAATGACGCGGGTGCCTGGCTGAAGGTGCTGGATCTTCGCTGTGTCATCGCCACGGTTTCCGATGCTGAAGCGCACGTAGCGGGAGTTTGGCGCGGCCGAGATCGAGAAAGGGTGAGGTCTCCACCACTGGCTCTTGGTAAGCACGCGCAGCATGTAGAACTGACCGGCCTTGCCGTGAAGTTTCTCTAGGCGTTTGCCCTTGATATAGACCGATACTGTGTCGCTTGATTCACGAACGACGGCGTCAACCCGGAGGTCGTGACTGAACGACTTGGCGATCGGTGCGAGGATGCGGTACCAAACGATGTTGCCCGCGACAAAGATGTACAGCACGATCCAGAAGGCAGATTGCACGGGCTTGCCGGCGATGTCGCTGCCAGTGCTGAACTGGTGGGGGATAGCCAGCAGAACGGCCGCGTACGAGATCAGGTGAATCACATACCAGGCTTCATAGGAAAGCTTTTTGCGAGCAATCTTGATGCTCGAGACAACGACCACGACCATCAGCACAAGCGAGACGATGGCGGTGAGCATGTCTTGAACGCTGGTCAGCAGGAACATGAACTCGTCGATCACGTTCTTGCCATCGGTGATTGCATAGCCAATGGTGGAGGCCAAGAAGTGAGCGATAACTAAATAGAGGATGGGCTTGCCGAGTTTTTTGTGAGCCTCGGTTGCGCGGTCGTGGCCATAAAGGCGATCGATCCAGGGCACTCGAGCCACAAGCAACATGTGGATCAGCAGCAGGTCGGTGGCGACCAGAGCCGTGAGTCTTGAGAATGCGCCGAGCCCGGATGCGACATCCGTGATCTGAGCGACTGCGCCATCGATGAGAAACATCGCTACGACAGCGACCACGGTCGACCAAGCGAGTATCTCGACGAAGTCCTTGCTGCGCTTGATGCGCAGCATCTTGCGCTCACCGAGACGAACTCGGGTGGTTGGCGGAACCAGAACTAGAGCGGGGCGAGCTGCGGCGGGTGCGCCGGCTTCGCCCTGGATGAGTCTGAGTTCTGCTGTCATGTCTTCTACCCTGTCGGCGCAACTTGAGAGTTTGCTGAGAGCGGGCTGGATGTGTGGTTGGAATCGTCGTGAAGCAAACAGGAGTAATCTGAGCGCATGACCGACCTACCAATTGTGCGCATTTTTAAAGACTCCCACGGAGTCGATATCACCTTTTATGAATGGCCGGTGGCCCAGCCCCGAGCCATCGTGCAGTTGGCGCACGGTTTGGGAGAACATGCACGTCGCTATGACGACATGGCTGCCCGCCTAAACCGCGCTGGCTATCACGTTTATGCAGACGATCACCGTGGTCATGGCGAAACCGGTCTTCGACAAGTTGCTATCGGCCAGACCAAAGTTCTCGGAAACCTCGGTCCAGGCGGTCTACCAGCTGCCTATGAACAGGTGCATGAGTTCACCAAGCTGATCGCGGCCGAGCACGCCGGAGTTCCGATCATCCTCGTTGGGCACTCTTATGGTTCATTCATCTCGCAAAAACTGATCAAGGCATATTCAGGCGAGTATGCGGCCGTCGTGCTTTCGGGCTCCGCGCTTCTGACACCGACCGGACTAAACCCGATGCCGCTGAATGCCAAGTGGGCGAAACTGCCAGGTGCCACCGGTTATGAGTGGCTCAGCCGTGACCCGGAGGTTGGCGCGAAGTTTGCGGCTGACGCGAAATGCTTCTATGCAGATCCGATTAAGCTGTTCGGGCTCGGCAACGCCTTGAAGCTCTATCACACGCCAAAGCCGACGATTAGAAAAGACCTGCCGCTGCTCATCCTGGTTGGTTCAGACGACCCGATCGGTGGCGGAAAGTCGAACAAAGCGCTCGCCGATGCCTATTTGAAGGTCGGTCTGTCTGACGTGACACTTATTGTCTATGACGATGCCCGACACGAGCTCTATAACGAAACTAACCAGGATGAAGTCTTCAGCGACCTGTTCGGTTGGCTCGACTCGCTTGGCGTTTAGGCGTCATCGACTCGACCAGAGATAGTGGACTTAAAGAGGGGATGAACTAGTGGACTGGGGCGACATTGGTTGCTTTGCACTGATTTTCTGGATTTTCTTCAGCAGCAAACGAAAGCAACAGATTAAAGAGCAAGCGCGGCAACAGGCCGAGGCTCGACGTGATCAGGCGTGGGAGCAACAACTTCGACGTGCCGATGAAATCGCAGCCGGTCGGACAGAGCGTCCCGTCGGTCCAGCGTGGGTTCCGCCAACCACTCCGCCAAAGAAACCCCGTCAAAAACTAAACGTCGACCCGATGACCAACGAACTTGAGATAAAGGACTAGTCGCGCTTTGGCAGGCGGCAGGCGGCAACCGCCTCGTCGATGTCGACGCCGAGAAGGTCGTGCTGCTCCGGGTGGCGCTTTAGCCACATCACGGTGTAGCTGCAAACGGGCACCAACTTAAGTCCACCGGTGGCGCGCACGTCATCGACTAAGCCCTGCATGAGAATGCCAGCGAGTTGCTTGCCCTGGTGAGCCGGATCGACTTCGGTGTGAACGAGTTGCAGTTGTCCGGGCATCCTTGAATAATCTGCGTGACCGACTTTTTCACCGTCTAGCCAAATCTCATAGCGGTTTTGCTCGGTGTTGTGAATTACTTCGGTAGTCATGCTGTTAATCTCTTTCTGTGCCGACCAACAAACTTATCGAGGCAGATAACCTCTCTGTTTTGAAGTCTATGCCCGACGAATCGGTGCAGCTTATTTATGTTGATCCGCCGTTCAACACGGGTCGCACTCAACAGCGTGGTCAGACAACCACCAAGCGAAGCGAAACAGGAAACCGAGTTGGTTTTAAGGGTCAACGCTACGAAACCATTCGCCAAACGGTGCTTAGCTATGACGACGAGTTTGCGGACTACTGGAGTTTTCTAGAACCCCGACTCGAGCAAGCCTGGCGAGTGCTAAAAAAAACCGGAACTCTTTATGTTCACCTCGACTATCGCGAGGCGCACTATGCCAAGGTGCTGCTCGACGCACTTTTCGGCCGCGACTGCTTCTTAAACGAGATCATCTGGGCCTATGACTACGGCGGCAAGTCCAAGAGTCGGTGGCCGGCCAAGCACGACACCATCCTGGTTTATGTCAAAGACCCGCAGAACTACTTTTTTAACTCGGATGCCGTCGACCGCGAGCCATACATGGCACCCGGTTTGGTCACTCCTGAGAAGGTCGAGCGAGGCAAACTTCCGACCGACGTTTGGTGGCACACCATCGTTTCGCCGACCGGAAAAGAAAAGACTGGCTATCCAACGCAAAAGCCCGAAGGAATTCTGCGACGCGTAATTCAGGCTTCGAGCCAACCGGGCGATTTGGTGCTCGACTTCTTTGCCGGGTCTGGCACCACGGGTGCGGTCGCCGCCTCGCTCGACCGGAGCTTCGTGCTGGTCGATCAAAACCCTCAGTCGATAGCGGTGATTACTGCGCGCCTCAAAAACGCTGGGGTCGAGTTCGATGTTTCGCAGGAAGGCTAGCGGCAAATACCACCGCAAAAGTCAGGGCAATCACAATTGCGCTCATAGCCATGGCCATTCCGTAGTTGTCACCGCCCGGCCGACTGACCAGTTGATAGAGCACGGTCGGAAGGGTTGCCTGGTCGCCATATGCCAACAAACTTGCGGCACCGAATTCGCCGATTGACACGATGGCGGCATAACCAAACGCAGCTGTGATCGCCTCGCGGGCCATCGGCAGTTCAACCCGGAAGAAGGTTGAAGCGGCGCTCGCGCCATCGGTGGCCGCTTGCTCGGCGAGTTCTTCGCTGGCCGCGTTGAGCGCAGGTTGCACGATGCGAACCACTAGAGGCAGAGCCATCAAGCCTTGCACGAGCGGCACGATCAGCCAGGATGAACGAAGCGGCAGCCAACCGCCCCCGAAGGTCAGCAGGTAGCCGAACCCGAGGACTATGGTCGAGACGCCGAGTGGCATCAAGAAAACCACATCCAAGACCCGATTGAATCGGTGTGCGACTCGGCTTCGCGTCGGCCTGGTTAGCAGGTAGGCAACCAAAGTTCCGAGTGTGCCGGCCAGCAAGGTTGCGACAACGACGTTTCGCAACGAATTGAGAGCCGCCTGTCCGAGGGTTATGTCGAGCAGGTTTCTAGCGCCGTTCGTGCCGAGGTTGAAAAAGTTTTCCAGCGTAGGTGTGCCCGAATCGGTCGTGAACGCTCGCAGCACGATCAGAGCTAATGGCACAACAGTGAGCGCGATCGAAACCCAGGTGAGCGCAACGGCTGCAAGGTCGCGGCGATCGATCGGGCGTTTGCCATCATCCGCGTCTTGAACGTCAAAACCGATTTTTGAGCGGGTGCCGGTGGTGCTGATTGCAAAAGCGAGGATGCTCAAAAGGGTTTGTAGGAGGGCGAGAGTTCCCGCCTCCTGCAGATCAAGAAACTGGTTTGCCGCGATAGCGATTTCGGTTTCGATTGAGTTGACCAGCCCTCCGCCGAGCACGAGAACAAGACCGTAGCTCGCGGTGCAATAGAGAAAGACCGTGAAGGTTGCCGAGACGATCGCCGGTCGAAGCTGGGGTAGGCTGATCGACCAGAAGATTCTTAGCCGCCCGGCACCGGCCAGGGCTGCCGCTTCTTCGGTGTCGTGCGATTGCGAAACCCAGGTCGAGCCGACCACACGGGTGATTACGGCAAAGTTCACGAACACGTGGGCGGCGATTATCCAGGTGGTTGGGCTGTCGAAAAACCCTTCGGCGGCGGTGCCGGTGTGCCAGACATCCTGGGTTCTAAAGGCCGTGAAACCGATCGCCGTCACGATGGTTGGTAGCGCGAACGGAACGGTCAATAAGGCTCGTAGCAATCGGGCGGCAGGGCTGCGTCTGCGATAAAGAACATAGGCGGCGGGCAGGCCCATCACCAGGCAGATGATAGTCGAAACGATTGCCTGCCAGATGGTGAACCAAATGGCGCCGACCACTCTGGGCTCGGCAAGCGTCGCCAGCCAATCACCGGTGAGACCCTCACTCAGCACCCGCGTCATCGGCCAGTAGAACAGAACGCCAATCACGATGATCGGCACCATCCACAGGGTTGCTCGCTTGAGCGTCATCGGGTTCGCGTCATCCTCGGTTTTTAATCATCATCGGCTATTTGCTCTCGAGGATGTCTCGCCACTGCTGCTGCCACTTTTTGCGGTTGGCTTCGAAGTCGAGACCAGATACGTCGACAAACGACTGGGATGCTGGCGCAAACTTTGCCCAACTCTCAGGCAGCTGCACCGATTCGTCAACGGGATAGACGTAGTTCGAGTCGGGCAGCGCGGACTGGAAGTCCTTCTTGAGCATGAAGTCGATCACGGCTCGCGCGCCGGCCGGGTTTTTGGCGTTTTTAAGCACGCCCGCGTATTCGATCTGTCGGAAGCACTCGTTGTTGATCGACGCGGTGGTGCTTTCTCCATCTGCGGCATCGACCGTGAATGCCGGGCTCGAAGAATAAGACAGCACGATTGGGTATGTGCCCGAGCCACCACCGGCAGTGAACTCGATGTAATAGGCGTCTTCCCAACCGGCGGTCACCTTGAGTCCGTTATCGCGCATCTTGCTCCACCACGATTGCCAGCCCGATTCGCCAAGCGCACCGATCGATGCGAACAAAAACGAAAGACCCGTGGATGAGGTGGTTGGGTTTTCGACAACCGTAAGGCCCGCATATTTCTTGTCGGTGAGTTCGCGCCAAGAGGTTGGAGCGGGGATGCCAGCCTTGGCAAACCAGTTCTTGTCATAGTTGAAGCAAACATCGGCGTAATCAATCGGCACGAGCTCGCCGTCGATGATTCCGTTGGACTGGGCCACCCCGGCAAAAGTGTTGTCGATGCCGAAGACGAGGTCGGCCACCGGCGAATCCTTGGTGAGCACCAACTTGTTGGTCAGCTCGCCGGCGTCGCCGAGTTTGGCACCGCCCTCGAGATAGAAACCAGTTTCAGACTTGAACTGGTTGATTAGCGCATCAGGAAAAATGAACGAATCGTGGCTCGCGATAGCGACCGCTTTCGATGCGTTCGTGGAACAGCCCACCAGTGCGGCGGTTGCGATGGTTATGGTGGTTAGCGCGGCGAGGGTGCGGCGCATCCGAGTGTTTTTAATCTGCACTTGCGTGCCCTTTCTCTAGCGAAAAACGGGCACGGGTTGAGGTCCTCCCTGCGCTGGCATTACCCAGATCAGGTTTGACGGTCGAAGACTACGAAGTCTTCCTCTCAGTCCGGTGAAACCGAACTCCCGTGTATTTCTAGGTTAACTCTAAATCGCTCGGATGAGTGAGCGAGCTCGACTCGAATGAGCGACCGAGCTCAACGCGGGGATCGAAACCCCCAGCGCTGAAACTAGTGACCGACCGAAGCCAACGCCGCTTGCTCGTCGGCCTTCTCTTCGGCTGCCGACTTTGTTCGCAGCGGAATCGCTTTGACGAAGAACGACAAGATGAACGCCACCGCGACCACACCGGATGCGGCGTAGAAAACATCGAGTGCGGCGTTCGAGAAACCGACCAAGAACGGCTTCGAGAGAGCTGGGTCTAGTCCGGTCAGGAATGAAGAGTCGGTGTTCAACTTGTCGCCCAGTTCGGCGGTCGCGTTTGGGTCACCCATTGTCTGGAGGAACTTGACGTTCGGGTCATCCGCACCGATTTTGCCAGACATCGCATCTGCGGTAATCCGCCTAACTGCGTCGGTGAATTCTGACTTGTTGTCTTCGAAGGCCTTGGCGATTTTGTCGGGCAGGCTGTTGAACAGAATCGAGATGAAGATTGCAACGCCGAGCGTTCCACCCATCTGTCTGAAGAAGGTCGCCGAGGATGTTGCCACACCGATGTCGCTCGCAGGAACTGCGTTTTGCGCCACCAAGGTGAGGGTCTGCATCAGCTGACCGAGACCCATTCCGATGATGATCATGCCGATCGAAACCTGCCACATTGGCTGGTCGTAGGTGTAGCTGAACATGTAGGCATACCCGGCGGTCAAGAATGCGGTTCCTGACACCAAGAACAGCTTGTATTTTCCGGTTCGCGAAGTAACCTGCCCGCTCACGATAGACGCGGTCATCATTCCTGCCACCATCGGCAGCATCAAGAGACCCGCCTCGGTTGGCGTAGCACCGTTGACGATTTGAAGCAGCAGCGGAAGGGTCATCATTCCACCGAACATGCCAACACCAACGATTACGCCGACGATGGTCGACATTGTGAACGCGTTTGACTTGAATAGTTTTAGCGGCAAGATTGCCTCGTCGCCAGCGGCGCGCTCGGCGATGATAAAGCTAATGATTCCGACCACGCCGGTCACATACATGCCAATCGAGATGGCGCTGTCCCAGCCCCATTCACGGCCGTTTTCGGCAACCAGAAGAATCGGCACGACCGCGAGAATCACGGTTGTCGCACCCCACCAGTCGATACGGTGATTGATCGGGGTGTGTGGCACGTGCAGGAATCGCCAAACAAGGTAGAGAGCGATTGCTCCAACTGGGATGTTGATCAAGAACACCCAGCGCCAGCCATTGATCCACAGAATTTGGTCGGCGCCCGCAAACAGACCACCGACGACCGGGCCGAGAACCGAAGACGAAGCGAAGACTGCCAGGATGTAGCCCTGATAGCGAGCGCGCTCGCGAGGCGAAACGATGTCGCTGAGCACGGTAATCGCAAGCGCGAATAGACCACCGGCACCAAGCCCTTGGAAGGCTCGGAATCCGGCGAGCTGATACATGTCCACCGCGAAACCACAGGCAACCGAACCGGCGATGAAAATGGATATCGCAATCAGGAACATGCGGCGGCGACCAAAAATGTCTCCGAGTTTTCCATAGATCGGGGTGGCAATCGTCGAAGTAATCAAATAGGCGGTGGTCGTCCAGGCCTGAAGTTCGAGCCCTTTCAGGTCATCGGCGATGGTTCGCATGGCCGAACCCACCACGCTCTGGTCGAGAGCCGACAGGAACATGCCCGCCATAAGGCCGATCAGAATCAAAACAATTTCTTTATGAGTCAGCGGGCCGCCGCCTTGGTTTACGCGTTCCGCTGCAGCTTTTCGTTCTTTAGACACGAGAACTCTTTCTCTCTCAAAGTTAGGCTTGAGTAGATGCCTCTATTTAGTCGCGATCTAGGTCGCTCGATCACCAAACGCCGCTACGGCGTGGTCTTTTCTCTATTAGTGATTCTAACCCCGTTGGTCTCGGCGATTGGCATCGGTGCACAATCGGCAAACGCTGAACCCGCTTTGTGTATTGCCGAACCTTGCTTTGAACCCGATGACTATTCGATCGACGAGGCAGACTCCTTGTGGGTCGTTGTGAACAAACAGCGACCATTGTCCAAACTCAACTATGTGCCCTCGAATCTGGTGAAACCCTCCCTTGCCGCACCGCGCACAAATAACCCCTATGGTCTCGTGTTGGCTAAGCCTGCGGCAGATGCCTTTGTGACTCTCGCGGCTGCGGCAAAAAAAGCCGGTGCGGGCGATATCTTCATGCAGAGCGCCTATCGAAGCTACAACTACCAGGTTTCGGTACATCGTAGTGCCGTGGCGCGACTCGGGCTAAAGGCGGGTGAAGCGCTCGCGGCTCGCCCCGGTCACAGCGAGCACCAGACGGGGCTTGCGGTCGATGTTGCCGCGGTCGGTCAGGGCTGCGTTATCCAAGTCTGTTTTTCAACCACGCGGGCTGGTAGATATTTGGCCAAGTATGCGTATAAATACGGTTTCATCATTCGCTATCCGAACGGGCAAACGACAATCACCGGCTATCAGTACGAGCCCTGGCACCTGAGGTATGTCGGTGTTGGACTAGCCGCGGAGATGCGAAATGCCGGCGCGACAGTGCTCGAAAATTTCTGGGCTCTCGAGCCAGCGCCTAGCTATTTGCGCTAGCCGAGCACGGAGTCGACGAGGGCCTTGGCCTCTTGCTGAACTTGCTTTAGGTGAGCTTCACCCTTGAACGATTCGCCATAAATTTTGTAGACGTTTTCGGTGCCCGAAGGTCGCGCGGCGAACCAGGCATTTTCGGTTTCAACCTTGAGGCCGCCAAGCGCAGCTCCATTGCCAGGAGCGTGAGTCAAAATCGCCGTGATCGGTTCACCAGCGAGGGAACTTGCGGTCACCGCATCCGCGCTTAGTTTGCCGAGGCGTGACTTTTGCTCGACAGTGGCTGGCGCATCGATTCGCTCATATAACGATGACCCAAAACGGTCGGTAATTTTCACATACTGCTGGCTCGGGGTCAGCCCGGTGACAGCGGTGATCTCGGCGGCTAGCAGCGCAAGGATCAGGCCATCCTTGTCGGTCGACCAGGCGGTGCCGTCTTTTCGCAAGAACGACGCACCGGCCGACTCTTCGCCACCGAACCCGACCGAACCATCAATCAATCCTGGAACGAACCACTTGAAGCCGACAGGCACCTCGATGAGTTTTCTGCCTAGATCGGCAACCACGCGGTTGATGATTGACGAAGAAACCATGGTCTTGCCAACGGCCGCGTCGGCTCTCCAGCTTGAACGGTTGCGATAGAGATAGTCGATGGATGCCGCCAAAAAGTGGTTCGGATTCATCAAGCCGTGATCGCGCGTGACGATGCCGTGTCGGTCGGCGTCGGCGTCGTTGCCGGTCGAAATGTCAAACCGGTCGCGGTCAGCAATCAGCGAAGCCATCGCGTGCGCACTGGAGCAGTCCATTCGAATCTTGCCGTCCCAGTCGAGGGTCATGAACCCAAACTGAAAGTCCACGTTTGGGTTGATCACGGTCAGGTTCAGGCCATAACGTTCGCCGATTTCGCCCCAGTAGTCGACCGAAGCGCCACCCATCGGGTCGGCTCCGATGCTGACGTTCGATCCGGCGATGGCATCAAGGTTGAGCACGTCGCCAAGTTGCGAAATGTAGTTGTTTTTAAAGTCGAACTTGCCAGCGCGCGGCTTAGCCCGACGAACTTCGCGAAGGCCGCCGGCAATCAGTTCGTTAGCGCGGGCGGCAATAACGTTTGTCGCGTCCGAGTCGGCCGGCCCACCGTGCGGCGGATTGTATTTAATGCCACCTTCGGCTGGCGGGTTGTGGCTCGGTGTGATCACGATTCCGTCTGCACGCGAAGCATCCGTGGCCGGCTTGCCGAGATTGTGGTTGATGATGGCCACCGAGACCGCTGGTGTTGGCGTGTAGCGATCGTCAGAATCAATCAAAACGGGGATGCCGTTGCCAGCCAGTACTTCGAGGCAGGTCTGCTCGGCTGGGGTGCTTAGTGCGTGAGTGTCTTTGCCCACATAAATCGGGCCCCGAATGTTCTGCGAGGCACGGTACTCGACTATCGCCTGAGTGATAGCGGCGATGTGATCTTCATTGAACGAGCCGGCGAATGCAGCGCCGCGATGTCCACTGGTGCCGAAGACGACCTTTTGTTCCGGGTTGGTCACATCAGGATGAATGTCGGCATAGGCAGCCAGCAATTTATCGATGTCGACCAGGTCTTGGGATTGGGCCAATTGCCCTGCTCGTTCACTCATAGAACCATTTTGGTCGCTACCCTTTATCTATGCCATCTTCAGCGCGAAACTCGTCAAAAAAGGTCTACTCGTTCCTTGGCCCTGTCGGCACGTTTACCGAGCTCGCGCTCGCCCAGGTGAAGGCTGCCAAGGGTGCCGTTCACAAGCCAGTATCCTCGGTCACCGAGGCAATCGATGACGTGCTCAGCGGTGCCGCGACTCGAGCCATCGTGCCCGTCGAAAACTCGATCGAGGGTGGAGTCTCGGCCACTTTAGATGCCCTCGCTAACAGCACCGACATTCGCATTTTTGGCGAATACCTCGTGCCGGTCACTTTTAATCTCGTTGCCCGTCCAGGCGTTAAATTGGCGGATGTTCAAACCGTCGCAACCCACCCGGTCGCCTACGCGCAGTGTCGCGGATGGCTGGCCGAGAATCTTCCGAACCACTCTCACCTACCAGCCACCTCGACGGCTGCGGCTGCGGCGGGGTTGCTCGAGAACGAGTTCGCGCAAGCTGCCATCGCTGCACCGAGCATCACCAGCCACTACAAGTTGGTCGTGCTCGCCCGCAACATCGGCGACAACCGCAACGCGCAAACCCGTTTCATTGAGATCGGTCTCGCGGCAAAGGCTCCTGCTCGCACTGGGCGCGACAAGACATCGGTCATCGTCGAGCTTCCGAGCGATCGTCCGGGTGCGCTTCTTGAAATGCTTGAACAGTTTGCCGCTCGTGGGGTGAATCTGAGCCGAATCGAGTCTCGCCCGATTGGTGACCGTCTTGGTCGTTACCGCTTCAACATCGACGTTCAGGGTCACATTGATGACTCCGCAGTTGCAGAAGCACTCATGGGTCTTCATCGGTTTAGCCCAAAGGTTATCTATCTCGGCTCATACGCGCGCGCCGACAAGCAAAAATCGCAACACGAGGGCAACAACTCGAACCCTGAGTTTGATTCGGCGGAAGCTTGGCTCAAGTCCATCCGCAACTCAAAATAGTCACCTTTGATCACGTTTTGAGTTGGTGGCGCATTAACTTTGCGTGACAGTTTTGCCATCAGCATTCGATTGTTAGCCAGACAGCGCAGACAGGCGTAGAGTTTGGTGTAGGCCGAAGTGCCTGCAACATTAAAGGGGTTTTGAATTGAAAAAGTCTTATGTCGCGGTTCTAGCTTTTTTCGCACTTCTAGCTGCGTTTTTCTCAGGGCCGATTAGCCCAGCGAACGCAGGACCGCTCTCCAGCGACGCAAGCCTCACAGGGCTGAGCTTCGGAAGTCAAAACTACTTCGACTGGTGGGGTCGCCGTGATTCCACGGGGATATACCCGGCATTCGATTCGAATCTTTATAGCTACCAGTTGGCAACCGTGGCCGACACCGTTGACGTGAATGCGGTTCTATCTGACCCGCTGGCAACCATGAAGGTTACTTTTAAGGGAGTCACGGGCACGGCGCTTAGTGCTACCCCATATCAGATCTTCCTCGAGCCCGAATCCAGTCTGCTCGACATTGAAGTGACCGCCCAGGATGGGACCACAAAAAAGCACTACACAGTGAACATCAGCAATCAGGTTATGGCTGCCCCAGAACTGGTATCGGTTTCAACCGACACTGCTTCCTGGATTGGTGGCAAGCCCATTACGGTTCGCATGAAAAACGTGAACCTTTCTTCTGGCAGCATCCCAGGGCACACCGCGGCAAACTGTTATGTCTACTTGCTCTACACATATGTCGATCCTGCCAGTGGAAACACGCAGGCGAACAGCACTTGGTTCGGCTGGCAACAAGCTAATCCGCCAACGACAGACGCTGAAGGCATAACCACACTCAGTGGTTACACGCCAAACATGCCCACGGGTTTCTCTGGGTCCGCCAAAGTTAGCTTGCAAAATAATTGCGACGGCTTGATGCGAGCGTCAAACGAGTGGGGTGCGTATATGTCGGCTGAATCCTCCTCGGTTTCAACAATGACTTTTTCCGAACCCTACTCCGTGACTGAAATCGTAAGTGCCGGCACGATCACGGGTTTGTCTCAAATCGAGGTTAAGGGCCCAAACCTTTATCCACAGAGCAACATTCAGTTGCGCTTACGAGACACTGCCACCGATGTTTCGCTTGATTTTTGGGGTGTCATGCCTGATCCGACCGTGAAACCAAAGCTACATTCATGGACTGGCCTTGCCAACGGATATTCTCGACAGCCTGAATTTCGTTCCGCGGGCAAGAAAACTCTCGAGGTTGGTTACAACAACTACGACCCAACTACTGACAAGTGGAATTTTGTGGTTTTGTCTAGCAAGGTTGTGAATTGGAAGCCCACGCTACCCTCCTCCGTTGCTTTCTCGCCGGCCAAGTCCGACATCAGCGGCGGCAAACGTGTGAAGGTCACGGGTTATAACCTCTGCAATCTCTACACCGAGCCAAACTTCGTCGAGGTGAAAATTGACGGTAAGGCACTGACATCTGTCAATCTCCAGTACGGCGACTACTGCGGTTCTGCCTGGGATCAGTTTGGCAAGCCAGTTCAGCAGTGGATCACGGGAATTGTTCCAGAGGGAACCTCCACCGGAATCAAGACCGTGACGGTTGACAATGGAAACGGCCCGATCAAGGTGGCAGCCACGTTCACCTATGGGGCGACCCCAGTCATTTCTTCGATAAGCGAAACCTCCTTGGCAGCAACCGGGGGTTCCAAGATTCGCCTTGAAGGCACCAACTTCGGCTTTAGTGGTTCACCGACAGTCACCATCGGAGGAAAGAAGTCCCCTAAGGTCATCTTGGTCTCAGACTCGATGGTGGATGTAATTGTTCCTTTCGACCTGCCACTTGGCGCTCAACCTGTAACCATTCTTTCTTCAAGCGGTGGCGGAGCAAACGCAGTTCCCGCTTCAATCAACGTTGTCGCTGCATCCCAAGCACCTACGGTATCGAACCTTTCGGCCAGCGCAGGAGTCACGTCCGGAGGCGAGACGGTAACCATTTCTGTTGCCAACGCCGGAACGCCATCCACGATTGGTGTGATGTTCGGGTTGAACCCTGCCGAGGTCACTCGAGCAACAGCATCAGAAGTCGACGTTAAGGTTCCTGCTGGAAGCGCCGGCAAGGTATCGGTAACGGTTTCGACGAACCTTGGCCAAAAGGTGGTTTCAGACGCATACACCTACACGGCCATTCCTGCTGTGAAGGCAGTCACCCCGTCTAGTGTTGCCGCATCGGCATCGTCAGCCGACCGAACCGTCACCATTACCGGTGTTGGGTTTGGCAGTTCGGGAACACTCAAGATCGGCCAGCTCGCGGAGCAGGCATACACATCGACTGACTCTGGAACGAAAATTTCAGGAATAGTTATTCCAAACGATGTTGCTGGCTCTCTCTCGATTCTGGTCACCCCCAATGGCGCAAGCACGCCATTGGCTGCCTCTGTTCGCGTAACCAAGCCAAATGTCACATACTTGGGCACTGATCAAGATCTAGGCATCTATAACGCAACTTGTGCCACCGACAACTGGGAGTGCATCTACGGTTACGGCCGTTCCCGCCCATCTTTCAATAAGAACGGCGGAGAAGTTCTCAAATTGAAGGGAACCGGATTCGGATCTTCGGGAACAGTGCAGATCGGAGGTCAATCGGTGGTCCCTGATTCATACACCGACACAGTCATCCTTTTGGTTCTCCCCGCTCTCCCTGTTGGAAGTTACGACGTCACGGTGGTTCCTGGGTCTGGGCTTGCCAGCGAAACCTGGAGTGGCGCCTTCACTTCGGTCGAAGACCTTTCTGTTGCACCGTTGGCTATCGACGGGGTGGCTCCTACTGTTGCCAACAGTCGCGGCGACGCAAGCTATAACTTTGATCCTTCCCAAGACGCGAGTTCGATATTCGAAATTGTCGGCCGGGGATTCTTAGGCTCTGACAGTGGAGCGAGCACCAAGGTATATCAACTAGACACTTGGGGGGATCCGCGCTATGAAAGCACAGAGAGAGTCAAAGTCACGGTTCTGTCGATCACGGATACATCCATCACTTTCTCCGCGGTGCGAAGCTATAACCCGGTTCGATGGACCGGCGTAGCCGTTCAGACTAACGACAACCTCACCTACGTGCGCCATGCGATTCATTATGTTGGTGCACTTCCCCCATCGGCAAACATCTCGGGTTCATATGGTCTGTGCACCAAAGATGCAATCGGCGCTTTTAATCCCGCAACAGTTCAGGTAACTGGCACGGGGATGTTTGGATCAACGGGTTCTGTGACGCTGTCTGGCCAGCCCATAAACACTGCAGCACTCACTTGGACTGCCGACTCGGTAGTCATTGATTTCTCCAAGCTGCAAACCGACTTGACTGAACATTGGGGTCAGAAAACCCTCGAGTTCACTCCGGCCGATACCGGATTGATTTCGCGATCCTTCAGCTGGTTCTGTGGCGTCTGGGCCGAGGTTGAAACCAAGATTAACGGTTCGACCGCAGATCTCACCGTGCAGGCCGGTTCCGACTTCACTGTATCGGCCAACATCCCGGCGGCAAAACGCCTCAACGAAGTCGTGCCCGATGTAGCCTGGCCAACCGCTGGCTACCAATATCAGTCGGCTGCCGATCATGCGCGCACCTACACCTGGACGTATGGCGTTCACGATGGTCTTCCAACCTACGCTGGCGACTGGTATGTGCGAGCAAACCCCAACACCGCAACTGTGCTGATTGATCGCGGCCTCTATGTTGGTGTGTCTTCATCAGAAGTGCACGTTCAGATAAATGGAACTCCGATTGGCTTCACACCTAAGCTCAAGGGAAGCACCGAAACATCGATTCTTTACCGCGGTCAACTCGGTGACGGAACGAATGACAGCAATGAGGACATCGAATACACGCTAGATGTCCCGGCGGGTGCACCAGAAATCACAAAGGTGGTTTGGGAATATCGAAACCGGGCCTGTGGTCAGAATAACCCTGAATATGGTTGGTCCGAGGGCTTGCCAGGAAACGTCGCAGTCGTCTTCAATGAGTGCGGCGGTGACGGAACCACGACCAGCAGCTGGGACATCCGAGTTAAATCGTTCGAAATGCTCAAAGACGGAAAAGACCAGGCGATGTTCTATTTGCCTACCTTTAATGTCTTCAACTTGACGATTGCCAAGCGAGCGCTGACCATCGATAAAGTTACGGCAAGCAAGCCCTATGACGGCAGTGTCGCGATTTATCTAGGAGCACTAACTGTCACTGGTGCTCTCGATGGTGAGACGCCAACGCTGCAAGGCAATGATGGCCGCAACGGCTACTTCGCTGACGCATCGGTAGGTGAGAACAAGCCAGTCTATGTCGCTGGCTCAGACGGTCAGACAGACTTCATCCAACGCATCAAACTCGACGGAGTTTTCGACTGGAACTACTTCCTGACAAATTCAGAGTTGCTTGTTCTTGGCTCGATAACCAAGGCGAATGCCAGATTGAGCTTGAGCGCTACAACGCAGTCGCTGGTTATGTCGGTGGTTGAGCAATCAACGATTACTGCCTACTCGATCGATACTGCTACGGGTAATGCGCCGATTGCAGAATCTGGAGCTTCGGATGTCGTCGTGACGGTTGCGACTCCGGCAATCTGTAGCATTTCGGCAGAACTTGTCGTGACCGCGCTTGCGCCAGGCGACTGCATCGTGCAAGCATCTCAAGCCGGTTCTACCAACTACAACGCGGCCGTGGCAACCAGTGACCCAGAGTCGACGGTTGAATCATTGACCATCACGGTCTACGCCCAACCCAAGAAGGTCTCGCTGATCACTCAGGACATCACGATCGGTGAGGGTGAAACACCTTCGCCAACCTATGAAGTTATCGGTTTGGCTGACGGGGATGGTGTGGATACGGTTGTTTTCGATTACTACGACGGCGTGACCAAACTTGACGCGGCACCAACCGCTCCAGGACGATACACGGTGGTTCCTTCGAGCGCTAACATCGTGACCACAAACTTGGCAGCCTATGATGCCGCGATTGAGTTCGTGCCTGGAATCTTGATCATCACGACGCCACCACCGACTATCAGCGGCATGGCACCAACCTCCGGTTCCGAAGCCGGTGGCGAAACCATCGTGATTTCGGGAACCAACCTGAGCGACGTGAGTTCGATCAAGTTCGGCGACGTAGTTATTCCAAACACCGGCTTCACGGTAAACGGCGACGGCACTGAAATCACTTTCTCAGCGCCAGCCGGAACCGGCAACGTCTCGGTGATTCTGATCGCTGGTGAGTCCGAGTTGTCACTCGATTACTCGTATGACCCGCCTGTCGCAGCCGTGAATGATGTCGCTCCGCTTAGCGGGTTTGAAGCTGGAGGCAACCTAATCGTTATGACCGGTTCGCACCTAGAGCTGGTCAGCGAAATCAAGTTGGGCACATCGGTGATTCCGAACTCGGCTTTGGTTCGAAGCCAGGATGGAACGACCATTAGTTTCAACGCCCCTGCTGGAACTGGCAAGGCTACGCTTCTTATCACGGCCACAAGTGGCAGTACATCGTTTGTCTACACCTACAGCCAGGCCCCAACGGTTGTTCCTACGCCTGACTTGGCCCTGAAACTACTGAACCCTAATTTTGGGCAGAAGCTGTCTGGTCAAACCGTGGGCATGAGCGCTAAAGATCTGAAACCCGGTGCCGACTACACCTTGAACATGTATTCGAAGAAAGTGCCAATGGTGACGGGCACTGTTTCACCAGATGGCTCAATCAACGGCTCCATGGTCATACCCGCGAAAGCTTGTGTGCCACCAGGGTTGCACCGACTCATTCTGGAATCGGTCGACGAAGCGGGCAAGAAATACCGCTCGACTGTATACGTCGTGCTCGGAGCCAAGTGTGCCCTCAAGGCGGTCATCGAACAGAATGAGGACTTGAGTTGGACCATGAAGGGTCTGCTGTTTGATTACCAGAAGTGGGCGCTGACAGCGGATTCTAAGGCGACGTTGAAGGCCGTCAAGTACTGGATGAAGACCGCAACTCGAGTCAAAGTATCGGGCTTTACCGAAACCGATGGCAAGGGTCGCACTTTGATGGCGATCAACAAATTGCTAGCCAAGAAGCGCGCTCAAGTGACGGTTAACCAGCTCAAGGCGCAAGGGCTTAAGGCGAAGTTCTGGGTGAACCCGGTCGGTGCAAAGCAGCCGGTCAGCAAGGTTCAGTCCAAGAACCGTCGAGTTGAGTTGAACATCCGCTTCTAGTTCAAGCAATGGGTAGGAATGGGTTTGGCAATTCAGAGACGTGCTGTCGGGTGGGTCGTTGGCTTAATCGCCAGCGGCCTGCTCGTCACACTGTTTGTTTTGCAGGCTCAATTTTTCATGGATGCACGCTCAAAACGACTTGGCATTCCAATGAACCCCGCGCCAACCCAGTCGCAAGATACGTCGGGAGACCCGCAAGCTGAGTTCAACCTGGTCACCAGTTTTACGGCGGCTACCCTGATTGCTACCAATCTTGACGAGCTCACCCAACTAAAAGCCGAGGCTCAGCGGGTGGGTATTGATCCCGAACTGGGTGCACTCTTAAATAACCTGTCTGGTCGTGCCATGGCACCACAGGCAATGGCGCACGATTGGCTGATGAGTAGTGCTCATCAGGGGCTTGCAGTGGATTTGCCCGAAGTGCTAGCCGAGGTAGACATCGTTGTGAAACCCACTCTGCTGAGCGCTCCATCTTTGGATGCAAGAAACGCACAGGCGAAAGCGGCGATCAAACGGCTTTTTGGAGATTACGAACTCATTCGAAATCAGTACGAACCGGCGCTGTTAGACGCGGATGTTCGTCAAGCTCTCGCGGCAATGATGTTCGTCTATAACTACTCGGTTGAAGACCTCAACAAACTCTAGCCCTACCTGAATGCGCGGGTCTATCGGCTAACCTTGAAACGTGATTGACCTAGTTCTTCTTAGAGAAAACCCAGAAGCCATCAAGGCATCTCAGCGCGCTCGTTTGGCCGATGAGTCGTTGGTCGATCAGGCGATTGCCGCGGATCTCGCCTGGCGAAAAGCCCTTCTTGAGTTCGAGAATCTTCGCGCCGAGCAGAACGCGCACGGCAAGTTAGTCGCGAGTGCCCCCAAAGAAGAAAAGGCTGCACTTGTCGCCGCCGCGCAAGAACTGTCGGCCCGCGTTAAGGCGGCCGACGCGGCAGCATCCGAGGCCCAAACGGCCATCGACTCGGTGCTTTGGCAGATCGAAAACGTCGTTATCGATGGCGTTCCGGTAGGCGGTGAAGACGACTACGTCGTCGTTCGTGAAGTCGGCACAAAGCCTGCGTTTGATTTCGAGGCTCGCGACCACGTGGCCCTCGGCGAATTGCTCGACGTGATTGACATCGAGCGTGGTGCAAAGATTTCTGGCAGTCGTTTCTATTTCTTGAAGGGATGGGGCGCTCGCCTCGAACTGGCCCTCATGAACCTAGCGCTCGACCAAGCGGTGGCCGCGGGATTCACCGCTTTAATCACCCCAACCTTGGTGCGACCTGAGGTCATGGCAGGCACCGGTTTCTTGGGAGCGCACGCCGACGAGATCTACTACCTGCCCGCCGATGATCTTTATTTGACCGGCACAAGCGAGGTTGCGCTGGCGGGTTATCACCGAGATGAAATCATCGACATTAGCGAAGGTCCGGTTCGCTATGCGGGCTGGAGCACCTGTTATCGGCGCGAAGCCGGAAGCCACGGCAAGGACACTCGCGGCATCCTTAGGGTTCACCAGTTCAACAAGCTCGAGATGTTCTCTTATTGCGACCCTGCCGAAGCCGAAGCCGAGCACGCGAAGCTTTTGGCCTGGCAAGAGCAGATGCTGCAAAAGTGCGAACTGCCTTATCGCGTGATCGACACCGCAGCAGGTGACCTTGGTTCGAGCGCAGCTCGCAAGTTTGACGCCGAGGCCTGGGTGCCGACTCAGGGCAACTACCGCGAGCTCACTTCGACCTCGAACTGCACGACCTTCCAGGCGAGACGCCTAAACGTTCGTTACCGCGGCGAAGACGGCAAGACCGCCACGGTCGCAACCCTGAACGGAACCCTAGCCACAACTCGCTGGCTCGTTGCGATTCTCGAAAACCACCAGCAGGCCGACGGTTCGGTGCGCATCCCCGTTGCATTGCGACCTTATTTGGGTGGCGCTGAGATTATCGAACCGAAGGCTCGAGCCTAAAACCCATGACCGACGCCTCGGGCTCAACAGCAGCGACCAAAGCAACAGGCGATGAACGCTGGCTAATCGCGCTAGACATCGACGGCACTCTCGTAACCGATGACGGCGACCTGTCGCCTGCGGTTGTGCGCGAAGTTCAACGTGTGCGAGACCTTGGCCACATCGTGGTGGTTGCCACCGGTCGTTCGGCGGCTAACGCTTATCCAGTTATCAAGGATGTCGGAATCCTCGACGGTTTTGCGGTGGCGTCAAACGGTGCGGTTACGATTCGGCTGGATGAGCAGCATCCGCGCGGTTTTGACCCCGTCGAAGTGATCACATTCGACCCTTCGCAGGTTTTAGGGCAGTTGATTGACTCCCTGCCAGACGCCCACTTTGCGGTTGAGAAGGCTGACGGTTCATATCTGTTCCACAGGCACTTTCCCGCCTACGCTCTCGGCGACAACAATGTTGAGACACCGCTCGAAGAGTTGGTCAAGCATCCGGTAAGTCGCGTTGTCGTGCTCAGCCCGAATCAAGAGGTTGAAGAATTCTTAGATGCCGTTTCGCGGGTTGGTTTGCATTCGGTTTCTTATGCGATCGGTTACACCGCGTGGCTCGACATTTCTCCTTTGGGCGTCACCAAGTCGAGTGCGCTTGAAAAATTGCGACTTGTGCACGGAATTCGCGCCGATCAAGTGCTTGCCGTTGGTGATGGCCGCAACGACATCAACATGTTCGAGTGGGCTCAGGCTGGTGGGGGAATCGGTTTTGCCATGGGTCAAGGCCCGGATGAAGTCAAGGCGGCTGCGGCTGCCGTAACCGCACCTGTCACCGAAGATGGAGTTGCCAGAGTTCTCTCAGGGTTTGAGGGCATTCTTTTCAGCAGGTCACTCGGCTAAACTTGTTCTTGCTTCGCTGCCGAAGCCAGGAGGGCTGTCCGAGCGGCCGATGGAGCTGGTCTTGAAAACCAGTGAACTGAAAGGTTCCGTGGGTTCGAATCCCACGCCCTCCGCTCAAATCCCATCAGAGGAATTCCATGTCAGAGCAGCAGCCAAGGCGCTTTTGGCGACGAGCAACCAAGGTTGACCGTCGTCGCGCCTATGCGCGCCATGGAAAAGTTCCTGTTCAAACCAAGGGTTCGGCGCTGTGGGGGTTGTTTTTTAAGGGTGTCGCCGCCGTTCTAGGCGCCACAATAGCGTTGGTCGGCTTGGTAGCTTGGGATGTTTCAAACCAGATCGCTGCCAACGGAATCACCCTGACCGATGCTGATGGAAACAAGTTTCAAGCACCAACCGGCGACGACCTCAAGGGTCCAATCAACATCCTCTTGATTGGCTCCGACACGCGTGCGGGCCAAGGCAGCGGTTTCGGAAACGACACCTCGGTGCTCGCCGATGTAATCATGCTTTTGCATATCTCGGCCGATCGCAAAAACGCGGTGGCGGTGTCTTTTCCACGAGACTTGCTCGTGCCCTGGCCGGCTTGCCCGAGCACAAGCGGCGGCCCAGGCTATCTGCCTCAAGCACTCGGCCAAATCAACGCCACAATCGCTAACGGCGGCCCAGGATGCACGCTCCTGACCGTGCAGAAGCTCACCGGTCTGACCATTCCTTACCTAGCGATGATCGACTTTAAGGGCGTCATCGAAATGTCTAACGCAATCGGGGGTGTCGAGGTTTGTGTCGCCAAGGAGATCAAAGACGACTACACCTTCACTTATCTCAAGCCTGGCAAGCACGTGCTCCAGGGTCGTGCCGCACTGCAGTTCTTGAGAACCCGTCACGGTGTCGGCGATGGCTCTGACCTAAGCCGCATCAGCAACCAGCAGGTGTTTTTGACTTCGCTGGTTCGCAAGGTGCGGAGCGCTGGCGTGCTCACAAACCCTGTCTATCTCTACTCGTTGGCCAACGCTGCAGCACGCAACATGAAGCTCTCAAGCAGCCTGACTGACCTCAACACAATGGTGGCAATCGCGTCTGCACTCAAAGACGTTGAGCTCGAGAAGATGACCTTTCTGCAGGTGCCTTCGCGCGGTGGTCTTCCCGCGCCATACTCGGGTCGAGTTGCACCTGTTTATGAGCAGGCAAACATTCTGTTTAGCAAACTTCAAAACGACGAACCGATCGTCATTGAGAAGGCAAACACCGGTTCTGGAGCGGTCGTAGACCCGAGTGCGTCGCCAACACCCTCGGCAACACCATCCGAGTCGTCAACGGCAACACCCGCACCGAGCCCGAGCAGCACCGACCCCGAATGGCGCGGAACCAACGCGGCAACAACGACCTGTTCGGGATAACACCGAACCAGAGTTAGTCTGAAGCCATGACCGAATTCGTTTCGGCTCTGGATCTTTTCACCATCGGCATCGGCCCGTCGAGTTCTCACACGGTTGGCCCGATGCGGGCGGCCAAGGCGTTCAAAGATGAACTCCAGAGCTCTGGCAAACGCGCCCGCGTGGCGCGGGTCGCCGTGACTTTATATGGCTCACTCGGTGCAACCGGGCCAGGGCATGGCACAACAAACGCGATTATTGCCGGTTTGGCGGGGTCGACCCCCGAAACATGCCAGCCCGAAGAGGTTAGGGCGGCTAACCCAGAAATGCTCGAATTTGAACTAGGCGAATTCGATTTGCAATCCCGAACTCGTCTTGAGAGACACTCAAACGGCATGCGGTTCGTTGCAACGGATGCGAGCGACGGCCTGCTGCTAGAAAGCGTCTACTATTCGGTGGGCGGCGGATTCATCGAAGACGAGCAGGGCCCTCTCGGAGGTGAGCGTGAGCAAGTTGACATGCCTCATAACTACCAAACGGCATCCGAGCTAATCGCCTCTTCCGAGAATCTGGGGATAACCATCGCTGAGTTGGTGTGGCGAAACGAGTTGGCGCTGCGGCCCAGCGAAGAGGTGCAAGCGAGGCTCGAAAAAATATGGAGCGCTATGGTCGCATGCGTCGAATCGGGGCTAGCAACCGAAGGCACATTGCCCGGCTATCTCAAGGTCGAGCGGCGAGCATCCAAGATGACAAGAGGCTTGTGGGACAGAGCCGCAGCATCCGAGTCTGCCGCCGGAGACCAGTCAATGGAATGGCTTCAGGCTTATGCCATCGCGGTCAATGAAGAGAATGCTGCCGGAAACCGCGTGGTTACTGCGCCGACGAATGGCGCAGCCGGCATCATCCCGGCTGTGGGTTATTACGCGCGCGAATTCCGCGGGGTTAGCGACGAAACTCTTGCCCGAGACTACCTACTCACGGCTGCTGCAATCGGATCGCTTTATAAACGAAATGCCAGCATTTCGGGAGCTGAAGCTGGCTGCCAGGGCGAGGTTGGTTCGGCCTGTTCGATGGCAGCCGGCGCTCTGACTGCAGTGCTCGGCGGGAGTCCAGCGCAGGTCGAAAATGCTGCCGAAATAGCCATGGAGCACAACCTCGGCCTAACCTGCGACCCGGTTGGTGGGTTTGTGCAGATGCCGTGCATTGAGCGCAACGCGATAGCCGCAGGCACAGCGGTAGCAGCATCCCGGTTGGCTTTAATCGGCGACGGTCGCCACAAGATTTCGCTCGACACTGTGATCGAAACCATGCGGCAGACCGGACTCGACATGTCAAGCAAATACAAAGAGACCTCGATGGGTGGTCTCGCGGTAAACGTGGTCGAATGCTAAGCATCGGGATGCCCGCCTCAAGCGCCCCAAAATGCAAGTTTCACTCGCCCGTTGGCATCGGCTAAACTAATCGAGTTATTGGAGACGTCGCATAGCCCGGTCGAGTGCGCCTCACTGCTAATGAGGTAGGGATCTTAAAGTCCCTCGGAGGTTCAAATCCTCTCGTCTCCGCAAGATCCGCCAGTTACAGCTAAAGCTGAAAAGGTGGTTGAAGCCCCGTCAGGCGTAGCAATACGTTGGCGGGGTTTTTTCGTTCTTGGCGAGCAAGCGAACTTTGACCTTTAGTCGTTCAGGGAGTCGACTTCAGCTCTTTGCTTGTGCTTCAAAAGAGCAACGCGAGTTGTGGTTTCTGAGCCGGTTTCGGCGCGGGTTGCCTTCAGAGTCGCCGTAATCAGGCACGAGCCGAACGTGAATCGCGAGGCAATCAGCACGTGAGTCTGGGTTACCTTCACTATTCGACACATTCCGGTGGTTTTGAATTCTGGCCAGCGACCGCTAGCGGTGTCATAACGCAAGGCGATCGTTCGACGGTTATAAATTTGCTTGCTTGCCGACATGGTCAACTTGTCTGTGCGAACAACCATGCCCTGATCTAGAGTCGCTCTGGCACCGCTAAACCAGGGGTCTTCATAGAGCCTGGCTTCAACTTTGCAGACACCCTGGCCGTCATTTGATCTCACTCGCGCCCAACGGTCTTGTGTCTCAATAAGCCTGCAGTTGCCGTCAATAAACCAACTAATCGGCCGATTCGAGTTGCCCGTGGCAGTTATCTGAGTTTCGGATGCGTAGGCAAGACCATTTGATGCGCCGGTCGTTAGAGAGAGCGTTTCAGTCTTTTTGATCAACGGAATCCGAATCTCTATGTAGCCTCTGTCCCAAATTTCGTCTTCTTGCGTGTTGCCTTTTACAAGGCAATCAGCCCCAATGCCGTTTGCTCGAACCTTCACCTTTGGCCCATCCTGATTGACCAGCTGACAGGGGCCTTCAACCCACCACCAGACCTTTTTGCCAGATGTGCTGGTGCCGGTGAACTCACGCTCGGTTTCGTATTGCAAGGGTTCGTTGGTGAGGTCGGAGGCTAGAGTATCCACTTTTTTCGGCAATGGCACAGTTATGGTGAATGCCGGCGAAACAACGCCGTATTGAGTGCCGTATTGCATGTCATCAAGCTGAACGAAAAAGTAGCTGTAGGTTTTTCCGGCGTCGTATTCGTCGAATCGGTCGACAATCTCGGGTGACGATGCGGGCAGGTAGTTAACCTTGCCGTCTGACCTGAAATAGGCGATTCGCTCGGCATCTTCATTTTTTGTGAAGCTGATGGCGACTTCTTTTGCAGAGATGTTCTTGACCGAGAGACCGGTGAGGGCTGGCAGCTCTGGAGGCAAGGCGTAATACCAGTGCGTAGGGCTCCAAACGCCAATTGGCGAACCGTGTGGAGCACTAACCGCCACTCTGAAAGTGCTGGGCAAAGCGGTTTTCATACCCTCCATGACCACTGTTGTCTCGGTTGTGACCTTCCACTCACCAGCGCCAGCGTCGTAGTAGTAGTAATGCTCAGCCCCCGCAACCGCATCCCAGCTGGCTTTTGCGCTTGTCGCAGTGATGTCGCTGATCACGATGTTTTGCGGGGCACCAAATTGGGCGGTGGATGTGACACTTATCTCTTGCGATGGTTCACTTAGGCGCCCGAGACTGTCGATTGAAACGTAGCGTGCCGTCACTGTTCCCGCGGGCATGCTGTAGTCACACTGGGTTTCGCTGCAAGAAACACGGATGCCGTCTGAAAGCAGCAAAGCGCCGTAGCCGTTGCCCGGCAGCGCTTCGGCGAAGGTCGGATACATACCGTCTCGTTCGGCACGCAGGTTGGTCATGTGAAAAGCCGGCACCGCAACCGCGTCACTTGGCCTAGCCAGAACCGGCAGGGTGAGTTTGCCGGATGCGTCACTCACACGCACCGAGTAGGTGGCCTCGTTGATCAGGTCGTTGAGCACAATCGATGTGCCGTTGGCTTGTGCAACCTCTTCGCCATCGAGGCTTACTTTGTAGGGGCCTGCCCCTAGCCCTGACGCAGACCAGTCGAGAGCTAGAGTCGCGTCAGTCTCGGTCACTGCGGGCGATCCAACCGCTGCACCTTGAATCTGCGCCTCGATCTCGCGGGCGAGAGTTACCGCTGCAACCGCATCGACTACACCCGCGCCTGTGTAGAAGCGCGCCGGCCACTTTGCCGGGCTCAGATTGACGCATTCCCACTTCACCGCCTCGGCATTCCACACACAGGAGTCCCAAACCTCTGGTGGCGAATTCTCGGCCTCAGCTGCGCTCAGTTGAATCACCGATTGAACTTGAGCGGGGGTCAGACTTGGCGCTGCTTCCATAACTAATGCCGCCACGCCCGCAACCACCGGGGTGGCCGCCGATGTGCCACCAAAATCGGCGTTAGGCCCCCAAGGAAAAGTGGTTGACACACCGGTGCCTGGAGCCGAGACATCCACTTGCGCGTTGTAACTCGAATAACTTGCGCGCTTGCGCTCGCGGTCGACGGCGCCAACGGTGATAACTCCGTCGGTGGGGTATGAGCCTGGAAAATTGCGCGACAGCGATGTTTGCGTGCAGTTGCGGCTCTTCTTGCCTTCTTGTGATTCCCAAGTAGCAAAGCACGCGCTGTTTCCGGCCGCTGCCACTACAACGATGCCAGCGTCGACGGCATCTCGAATCAAAGCGGCAACCGCACCGTCTGTGCCTGGCCCACCAATGCTCATGCTGATGATGTCGGCACCGTTATCAATCGCCCACCTCAGGCCAGCAATCATCGCTTCGGTGCGACAGTTGCTGAGCGTGCAAACCTTGACGTTCAAAATTTCAACGTCAGGCGCTACCCCGCCAATACCGGCCTCCGAGTTAGTTTCGGCGGCCACGATTCCAGCCGTCGCGGTTCCGTGTTCTTGCTGCCCGTTCACGGCGTGCACCGCGTCAAAACTCGCTACCACCTTTCCGGTGATACCTGTTGCTCTAGGGTCGATGCCGTTGTCGAGAATGGCCACACGGATGCCAGCTCCCGTGTATCCGAGCGCGTGAGCTTCGTCAACGCGCACCATGTCATATGCCCAACCGTTTTTGGCCCTGGGAGGCGCGGAGACTGATGTGCTGGTTGTGGGGTTTATTTCGGCGCCAAGCGCAACTGAAGGCAACTGGCCAAGCGATGAAATGATCGCGACGGTGGTCACCACCAGAGCTGCAAACTTGCGCGGATGCATGGCCGTCTCCTCAGTTGCATCCAGATTATCGCTGTCCAAAACAGTTAGGAAGTCTTGGTTAGCTGCGGTTTTGCGCCAACTTCGGGCCGTGACGCCACTCCCGTGCCCCACGTCAAATAACCTCCGTCGAGATTGCGCACCTTTGCGCCATTCGCCTTCAGAATTTGTGTCGCGATGTGCCCGCGTTGCCCAACCTGGCAGTACACCACAACATCCGAGGTTTGAATTTCTTCGAGCCGGTCGCGAAGTTCTTCAACAGGCACATTCAGGGTGCCGGGGATGTGCCCGTTTCCGTGTTCTGACGCAGAACGCACATCGACAATCTGAGCTCCGTTGGCTCGGGCGGTTTCCAGTTCGTGCCATTGAAGCGTCGGCGTCATGCCGGTCAACACGTTGTTGCCAACATAACCAGCGATGTTTACGGCATCCTTGGCCGATCCAAACTGGGGGGCATAGGCGAGCTCTAAGTCCATCAAGTCTTCGATGGTTAGGTTTGCGCGAATCGCTGTGGCGATTACATCGATGCGTTTATCAACACCGTCTTCGCCGTAGGCCTGCGCGCCGAGAATCTTTCCCGAACCAGGCTCGAACAAAACCTTTAGCGACAGCCGCGTAGCACCTGGGTAATAGCCAGCGTGATTGTTCGGATGCACGTGGATGATCTGGTGCGCGATTTGCGCAGCCGTCGCTGTTTTTTCGTTCAAACCTGTGATGGCCACTGCGTGACCGAATGCACCGAGTATTACGGTGCCGGTCACCGGGTGCGCTTTGGTATCAATGCCGACAATCACGTCTGCGATTAGTCGACCGTGGCGGTTGGCAAGGTTTGCCAACGGCACCAGCGTCTGATTGCCTGTGAGTTCGCCGTGCTTTTCAACAGCATCTCCGGCGGCGAAAATGTCTGGATCACTCGTGCGCTGCTGATCATCAACCCACAAGCCTCCTGTGCTGCCGATCTTGAGTCCGGCATCCTTGGCTAGCGAATTGTCTGGTTCGACCCCGACCGCCGTGAAAACCAAACCGGCATCTATTCTTCGGCCGTCTTTCAGAACCACATGTTGCTCGGTGATGTGATCGACTTCGGCATTCAACAGGATTTGCACGCCGTGTTTTTCGAGGGTGGACTGTAGAGGGGCGATCATTTCGCGATCGAACTGACTCAGGATGCTTGGCCCACGTTGAATCGTGGTTACCGGCAAACCTAGATGCCGCAGATTTTCGGCCAACTCGATGCCTACAAATCCAGCACCGAGTATCGCCACCGACTTGTCTGTCGCGGCTTTGACCGCGGCCTTGACTCTGTCTGCATCAGACACATTTCTGAGCCAGAGCGCTCGTTCAATTCCAGGAACATCGAGCACGCGTGGCTTTGCGCCGGTTGCAATCACTAGCTTGTCGTATTCGTCGGTTTCGGTAGCGCCGGTCGAGAGGTTTGTCACCGTCACGGTTTTTGAGTCGCGGTGGATGGCCGTAACCATGTGTTTGACCTTGACTCGAATGCGAAATCGATTCCAGAGTGAGGTTGGGTTTTGAAGCAGTAGGGCTTCGCGATTCGAGATAACGTCGCTCACAAAATAAGGCAGCCCGCAGTTTGCATAACTAACGTGGTCGCTCATTTCGTAAACCGTGATTTGAGCGCTTTCGTCAAGCCGACGTAGGCGAGCGGCAGCAGACATTCCGGCAGCCACGCCACCGATGATGATCACCTTCATGATTAGGCCAACGACATGAAGGCCTTTTCGAGAGCCTCTCGGTTTTTTTCACCATTGGCGTCTGCGCCGCAGTGTTGCATCCCGGTCGCGATAATCGCGAAGCCTGCCCGATTAAGTGCAGTGCTTGCCGCCGCGAGCTGAGTTAGTAGATCGGTGCAATCCCTACCCTCGTCAAGCATCTTCACGATTCCAGCGATTTGACCCTGCACTCTTACCAACCGATTTCTCGCGGCTTTTAACTCTTCTGGTTGAATCTTCATAATATTTAGTATACCCTAGGGGGTATACGAAAGGAAGCTCGTCTTGACGAAACTAATCAGGTTTATAGCATCCGTGTTTATTGCCGTTTTCGCAGTCAGTGCTTTGACCGCCTGTGCACCAGCAGCGAAGGACATGAGCGCCTACGCAGCCGTTATCGATGTTCGCACAGCAGAAGAGTGGGCCTCGGGTCACCTAGACGGCGCGGTGAACATAGACATTAAGAGCGCTAGCTTTGCGGCAGAGATTGACCAGCTCGATCATGCCGCCAACTACATCGTCTACTGTCGCTCGGGTAATCGGGCTGGCCAAGCAATCGACTACATGAAAAATGCCGGATTCACCGGCGAACTAATAAATGCAGGAAGCGTCGCAGATGCCTCAAGCATGACCGGAATGAAAGTGGTGCAGTAAATGTGTCAGAAAATCAATTGCCGCAAATGTGGCAAGGCAACTTGGACGGGCTGCGGTCAGCATGTCAATGATGTGATGCGTGGAGTGCCAAAGAGCCAGCAATGCCAAGGCCATGCGAATGATCCGAAAGAACCAGGATTTTTCGCTCGCCTCTTCGGAAAGAAATAAGGAGATCAAATGTGTGCACAAACCCTGTGTGATGCTTGCGGCAAAGTAACCTGGGCCGGTTGCGGTCAGCACGTTGAAGAGGCTTTGGCTGGAGTGCCAGAAGAGCAACTCTGCACCTGCGGAGAGTAGTCTGAACGCTGAGGATACGATTCAGTCGTTCGGCGACTTGATGTGCCAAAAATAAACTTTGGCGCGGCTGTCGTTCTCCGCAAGCACATCAGTGATGGGCCAATCAAAAGCCCCAGGACTATGAGAACTCACAAGAACTGTGCGTCGCCCAGTGGCGGCATCTTCTTCGAAACCGCTAACAATCGCTGTGTGGTCGCGGTCGCCGGAGGCATCCCAGTCGAACTGAACGACATCACCACTCTGAACAGAGTTTCTGTTATCCCAGCTCACGGCCGTAGCCAGTTCTGGGTGCCCTGCGAGATAGTCGCGAAAACCAGTGGATGAAATCCAAGCGCGGGTATAAGCAAACGTTCCATTAAGCTTCTCAACACCCCATCCTTGGGTCATTGACCAGCCTCGGGCTAACAAGGTTTGGCTCGTGAAATTCACGCAGTCGGTAGCACCCAGATTGCCGAACTTTAAAGTGTTGGGTTCTTTATAGTGCTCATGTGCGTAGGCAATCTGTCTGGCCACCGCCAGATCGGTGCCGCGATCGATAACACCGGAAAGTTCCGGTTCGTGGATTGGCGCGCATCCCGAAACGGTTGCGCCAAGTACAAGCGCGAAGGCGATTGCTTGCAGTCTATTTTTCATGGTCCCCCGGCAGAAGTTATCGCCTGTGATAACTAGAACCTTAGCAAGCATGCGCGCATGGGGTGCCACTTGGCAAGAGCACCTTTCGTTGGATAGAATGTTCAGGTTGCCTAGATTTCTTCAGGCAATCCCGGCGCTTGTAGCTCAACGGATAGAGCATCTGACTACGGATCAGAAGGTTGGGGGTTCGAGTCCCTCCAAGCGCACGAACAGATTCATAGCCAGAAGCCCCGCCCTGCGGGGCTTTTCGCATTTCTAGCCCCCGTAACCAGCACTCCAAATATGAGGAGTAGCAATGTCGGTCAGCGATTCAGTCAACGATTCCACGCCGAGTCAACGGGAACAAATCTCTCGAGAGCCGAGCTTTTACCCTGGATTTGCTCGGGAACATCGAGCGGCTAAACGCCTTTTCCCCGAATCCACATCGGCAAGAGTTATCGGCCTGTCTTGGATACCCGAATCTTTAGCGTGGTCTTGAGGGCCGTAATTTTCGAAGTCTCAGGCGAGGATACGGACAGGGTGCAAACTCCGGAGTTCTTGCTAGCCGTGATCTTGAGCATCCGTTTGCCTTTTAACGTGTACTGCTTCGACTTGCACGCGCCAGAAGCTTTGATAACAGTAGCCTTGCCTTGGTCGGAGGTCGCCAGGAGCGATTTTGTGACGCCAACTTTGAGAACCTTGAGAGCGCTAAGCCGTTTGGCTGTGTGAGTAACTTTCCACGTGGCAGATAGAGTGAGGTCTCCGGCAGCATTCGCATAGGTAGAACCGGGCGCGTATACGACCGCACCGTCAGACCATCCGGCGAATGTGTATCCGGTTCGCTTGAAAGTATTGGCTGGAAGAGTGAACGAAGCTCCCAGATCGACACTCAGCGGCGAGGATGGGGCTAAACCAGTTCCAGACAAGTATCGAATGTCAAAGGTGGGAACTGCGGTGCTAAAACACTCCCTCTCGGAAGCGGCACCTGGCTGTTCGGTGGTCTGACCGTTGGGGCAGATTGTCGGTGCTTTAGCGCCGTAATCATCGACGTAGTATCCAACCGGGGCTTCCACGCAACCCCAACCCCAATAGTGCCCAGTGGAACTGAAGGTTCCTTTGCCGCAGATTGGGAGAGGCGCAACATCAGCAATCTCCCAGTTCGACTGTCCCAAAGAAACATAACCAAACTCCGCTCGGCCTTCTTCACCGCAGCCGTCGACTGCTCCGCTCGACTGCATTGAGATGATTGTGCTTTCGGCATCCACCACGGTTTCGGTCGCAAAGCGGTAGGTTATGTCATCGGCAGTCGGGTTAAGAACTGTGAACGCAAGGTCTAGCCCCTGTTCCGAGTAAGTGACCCAGCCGACTCTTCCGGATACACCGTCGTCATCGGGTAGGTGCCCAGGATGAAAGTCAATGTAGAGCTCGCAATAGCCCTCGGGGCTGATCTCTTTCCAGGCATAAATGTAGTCACTGGTCAGGTAGGACTCGCTGACGATTGTTTTGCTGGCAACTGCAGATGGAATGCCGTTGTGCGTATAGGTCACTTCAAGAGTGAAGTCTATGCCGCACCATTGTGAATTGAAATTCGCTTGCCCGTTAAACCAAGCATCGCTCTCTTTTAGGTTATTCAAGAGGTTAATTCCATTGAATGTAGTTCGGGTGAAGTAGCTAGAACCCTTGCCCTGCAAGGTCGTCCAAGCGACTCCTCCTTCGAGGTTTCCTGAGGGGCTAGTTATCCTCAGCACCTGACTTCCTTCATCGGGGAGCGAATCCAAGGGGTAGGTAACTTGCACTGTGAACTGGCACAGCGCATCCTTGAGTTCAATCACGCTGATGTCGGCTGCTGCGGGCTCATCGGCAAAAGCCGCCTGAGCGGGAAGGATAAGTGAAGCCATCGCCAGAGTGAGTGTTGCAAGTACGGCCGCCAGTTTGTTTCGCATGAATGCCTCCGAAGGTGTGATCTAGCAACAGGCTACGTATTAACCTCGCCACCGAACAGGCTTTGCCACTATCGAGTTACATATTGACGGGGTAACCCATCAGGGTCGCAGGGTTTTGCTGTGCATAACCGCGGGCAATGAAACAATGTCAGGTATGGTTCTGCAAATCGCTGTGGTCGAAGATGATTCATTGATGCGCCTGGCCATTGTCTCGGCAATTCGGCTTGCCGGTTTTGAAGTGGCTTTTGAAACGAGTTCGGCAAGCGACGCACTTATCGAAGCGAAGAAGAACATTCCGCATTTAGATGTCGTTGTTCTTGATTTGCACCTAGGTCTTGGCCCGACTGGTCTCGACCTAGCTCACGGTTTGAGACGGTTGCTGCCCAATCTGGGAATCGTATTTTTGACAAGTTTCGATGACCCAAGGCTGCTCAACAGCACATTCTCGGAGCTACCTCCCAACGTTGAATATCTGACCAAGGGTTCGGTCACTTCGGTTGAGATTCTGATCGCCGCACTCACCAGAGCCTCAGAAAATCGCAGCAAGGATTCCACATTGGGCCGCCAAAGTCCGCTCGCTAAACTCACTGACTCGCAGATTGAGATACTCCGGTTGGTCGCCAGCGGAATGTCTAACGCAGAGATTGCCAAGACCCGTTTCGTCACGGAAAAGTCTGTGGAAGTTTCTATCTCGCGAATCGCTAAAGCGTTAGACATCAAGTTTGATTCGTCGGTGAACCAGCGAGTCCACATTGCCAACGTGGTCTTTCGGTCGATCGGTAAACCGCTTAAATGACATATGGAGTTGTCGAGAAGCCCGCGTTAAGAATCCGAAAATTGATTTCCGCTGTCACCGGTCCTTCACTATTTAACTTTCGCGTTTATCTATTTTTTCTGCCTGCGTTCTGGATAACATCTCTGCTCTCCAACCTGCACAACTTCAGTTTTTTTAATCTTGGTGTTTGGACTGTGGCCAATATTCTTGCCATGGCAATCTGCTGGGTCCTTTTGCTCTTTGCCGATCGGCGAATATTTACCAACCGCAAGCTGAAGCCGGCAAACATCCTTGCCGTTCTGACATTTGCTTTGTTTATTGGAGCCACTAAAGGTTCGGCCACCATCTATCTCGCATGGTTACTAGGTGCCGAGGCGCATCTTGACACGCTCTGGCCGAGAACTGTTCAAGCTGCCATCTTGGGATTGGTGACTCTTCCAGCACTAGCCATCCTGGCGGCAAGTTTTAAGAGATTTCAAAACGAACGCGATGCGCTCGTTGCAGAGAGAGTAAGTCAAGCTTCCAATTCCGCAACGTTTGAGTCAGGAAAAATCCGTCTAGAAATCGACAGACTCCGATCGTCGATTTCAGATGTTAAGCACCAACTCAGCGGCAACTCCGAATCAAGAGTCCCAGCTCTTTTGAAAGATGTGGTTCACGAGCAACTTCGCCCCTTAGCTCAGAGGCTTTGGGAGGAACAAAAATCTAACGCGTCAGACTTCTCGTTCAAAAATTTGTCACGGTTGGCGGTTCTCAACCGACCTTTCGCGGGCACCGCGGTTGCGGGGATAGTCTCGACCGGGATACTTATCCCGTATCTGCAAGAGACGGGAGTGGGCGAGGGAATATTAAGATCTTTGGCCACCGGAACAGTGATTTGGCTGGCCTACTGGGCAGCTAGTAAAGTCAGGCCGGCTTCGATAGCTGGATCCGCTGCTTACTTTGTCTTGTTCAACTTTGCTACAGCGACAGCGGTCGTCGTAGTTTCGGATTTGCTGTTCGGCACACTGGCGAACTATCCAACAGCCGTAGCGGTTGCCGTCATGTTTGTCTGGATAACTCAAACTGGTTTTATGACGGGGTTCGTCAAGAGCACTTTGGAGACCAGGGCTGAAATTCGAAGGCAGCTAGAGCAGTTAGCGGTGCAGCTCGGAGTAGATGCTGAGGTCATTCATACGAAAAATCAACTCGTCAGCCGTGAACTCGCAAATCACATTCATGGCAATGTTCAAAACAAACTTTTGCTGCTGGCTTTCAAATTGGATCGTGGTGAGGGAGAAAACCTCCAGGCAGAACTTGAACAAATTGATTCGATGCTCGCTTTACTTCAAAAGCCCTTAACCGCCATTACAACTTCGGCGAGCCTGACCGACCTCGCGCAACGATGGCAGGGATTTGCGAATCTCGAAATTGAAGTCTCACAAATGTGTCAACTCTGCGAATCTCGAAGTGACATTGTTCGGATCGTCGAAGAAGCGGCCAATAACTCAATTCGGCACGGCTTGGCTCACACAATTCTTGTCAGTGTGGTGTGCCTCTCCGATGACGTCGTGATTCAGGTCACCGATGACGGCATCGGGCCGCGCGCCGGGGCAGTTGGGCTGGGGAGCAAGTATTTTTCGACGGTCAGTGGTCAAAATTGGTCGCTGAAGGCACTATCACAAGGCGGTTCGAAGTTGACATTAGCGCTTAGGCACTGATGCGGCAATCCGAATCCACTTTTTCTCTACCCAGGTGAAATCTAAATGGAATGATTGATCAAACCCCTGTTGTAGTCAGCTAACCTGCTAACGTGACCAAACAACCAGAAATTTTGGATGCGTCTCCGGCAAAAATAGCAAGGCGGCTTCCCAAGCGCATGGCCCAACTCGAGAGGGCGGTGCGACATTTCGAATCCGAACGCGAGTATTCCGAGACGGAGGTCAACATCATCCTGATGCAACTTTTCGAAGATCACGTCTTCGCTAGGCGCCTTCTGATCGAGTGGGGCTTTCTCGACCGAATTGCCGACGGCTCGAGGTATTGGTTGACCGGCAAGGGGATAGCGATTGCTCGCTAGGCGGGCAGAAACTTCAACCAGCTAGGCCGCGAGTGGTCAAACCCTAGCTTCGAGTTCGAGCACCGCCATCGCCGCGTTGTGGCCACCGATTCCGCTGACCGCACCACCGCGACGGGCGGTTGATCCGCAAAAGAGGATGCCCAGCATCCCAGTGTCGACACCCCACCGTTCGGCCGGCGTCTCTAGCGGTGAGTCGTCTGGCACGAAAGGCCAGCTCAGCGGAGCGTGAAAGATGTTTCCGCCAGGTAGCCCGAGCGCATCTTCGAGGTCTTGAGTGGTTTTGGTTTCGATGCACGGATTGCCGTCGCCGTCGATCATCAGCAGATCACGGATGTCCTCGGCGAGCACCGAGTTGAGCGAGTCGATCACCGCACGTTCGAGGGCGTCGCGCATCGCATCCCCGTCACGCCCGACTAGCAAAGAGTGCGGTGTGTGCAGGGCAAACACCGTAAGAGTTTGAGCCCCGGATGCCTGCAGCTCTGGCCCGAGGATGCTCGGGTCGGTGAGCGAATGACAATAAATCTCGCAAGGCAACGGATCTGGTATCCGACCGCTCGAGGACTGCTCGAACGCCGTTTGCAGCTGGGCAAACCCTTCGTTGATGTGCAGGGTTCCGCCGAAGGCTGCGACCGGGTCGGTGCCGGCCTTGAGGCGCGGCAACCGCCGCAAGAGCATGTTCACCTTAACCTGAGCGCCTTGAATCTCGTGCTCGCTGGGCTGCCCGAGTAGGGCATCCATGACCGGTTTTGAAACGTTCGCCAGCAGGTAGCGCGAGGTTAGCGATTTGCTGGCTGTGCCCTCGCGATAGGTCACCGTGTGTCCGGCCGAATCACCTGACTTGCTAGCTGGCACAACCGCAATAACGGCACATCCGGTTTTAAGCTCTGCACCCAGATCGCCTGCCCGACGCGCCATCGAACCAGTCACCGCGCCCATGCCACCAACTGGGATGCTCCACTCGCCGGTCTCGTTTCCGATCACGTGATAGAGAAAGCACTTGTTGGCCTCAAGCGACTCGTTGCGATTAGACGCAAAGGTGCCAATCAGCGCATCGGTCATGACTACCCCGCGCACTAGGTCGCTCGAAAAACTCGCCTCGATGGTCTCGCCAATCGGCTGTTCGAAGAACTCGTGCCAAAGTTCGGGCCCCAGCATCGCCGCGACATCGTTCTCGCGGCGAAGGGGCTCGAGCACAGTGCCGAAAAGTTTGCGGGCAATAACTTCGGTCTTGGCATAAAACTCGTTCCACCGATCGAAGTCGTCGGCGGCCGAAACCGATTCAAACGAACGGGCGGTGGCGTCAGTATCCGTTTTATCAATCAGCAACCCAGAGTCTCCAGCAGGATCAGGGGTGAACGAGCCGAAGCGGCGTGGGGCAAGTTCGACTTCTAGACCTAGGTCTTCAATGATGCGGGCCGGCAAAAGACTGACCAGGTATGAATAACGGGAGAGGCGAGCGTCGATTCCCGCGAAAGCTTGGGCCGAGACGGCGGCACCACCGAGAACATCGTGCTGTTCGAGCACCACGACTGACTTGCCGGCCTTGGCCAGGTAGGCGGCGGCAACTAGGCCGTTGTGGCCTCCGCCGATGATGGCAACGTCGTAGTTGGGTTCGACCATTCGACCAGTCTAGGCGCGCAAGTTAGCCGAGCAGCGGGCGAACTTCAACTTTGCGGTTGCAGGCCTTTGAGCCGGCGGCGGCGAGCTTGAGCGCTTCTTCCATGTCTGCGGCGTGAATCAACCAGAATCCGCTCATGTATTCGTCGTGGTCAAAAAGCGGACCGGGAGTAACCAGGCCGAGGTCGTCGCGGTTGTCGATCACGGTCGCTACTTTGGGCGAATCGATTCCGCAGGCGATGATCCAGTGACCGTTGGCCTGAAGGCCGTCGTTGAATGCGTCGATTGCGGCGATTTCGTCGGTGCTGGCCGAGCGGCTCTGGTGGTCAATAACGGCGATGATAAAACGCATGAATTGTCTCTCTTGCGGAGGGCGGGTTCGAGTGAAAGCCTAGTGTTTCGCCGTCAGCACAACAAGTTCGGCGGCTAGCAAAAACCGACTTATTCTTGACCCATGTCGAGCCGAAAAACCAGAGCGTTCTTAATCTCTTTAGCCGCCTGTGTGGTTTTAGGTGTGACCGGCTGCAGCGCATCCGGGGCAAGTAGCAGCGACCACTCGATGCATCAGCCTGGTGAAAAAATCACCGCACAAGAGCTAAGCGCCGACGACATCATGTTCGCCCAGATGATGATTCCGCATCATCAGCAAGCAGTTGATATGGGCGTTTTGGCCGAGACTCGAGCGGGCAAAGAGGTTGTACGCAAACTGGCTGCCGAAATCAAGGATGAGCAAGCCCCCGAAATCGAACTCATGAAGTCTTGGCTCGAATCGGCCGGTGCACCTCTTGAGATGGGGCACTCGATGGACATGCCGGGCTTGCTCAGTGCATCCCAGATGGACAACCTTGCAGCCGCGAGTGGTGATCAGTTCGACAAACTCTATTTGCTGTCGATGATCGAACATCACAAGGGTGCAATCGAGATGGCTCAGGCCGTGCTGACCTCGAAAAACATCAACGTAAAAGCACTCGCCGAGTCGATTGTGTCGACCCAGACCGACCAGGTTGCCTACATCGAGTCGCTGCTTGGAAACAATTAGCCGAACCGTTCGGTTTCACTGAGCGTGACCCCGACACCAAAGACTAAGAACGGCTTCGAGCCAAAGGTTTGTGAACGCTGTGGGTTGCCGTTCGAGTGGCGCAAAAAGTGGGCAAAAGACTGGGCCAACGTCAAATACTGCTCGAAAAAGTGCCGTGGCTGAGGAGTCAGGGGCTGAGCTTTCGACAGCTCATGAGCCCTCCGCGCCCAGTGCTCGATTTCGCCGCATCCTCGTGGTGCCGTTCGATCATCTGAATCGCGACGCAGGTGTGCTGCGCGATGCCGACCCCGAAATCGACCTGATCGTGATGGTCGAAAGCCAGCGGATGCTCGCCGGCCGCCCCTGGCACACCGAGCGGTTGTTCTTCATGGTGTCGAGTGCGCGCCATTTTGCCGAGTCGCTTCGCGCCGAAGGATTCACCGTCGATTATCGCCAAGCAGCAAACACCCCGGATGGGCTAGCCGCGATTTGGCAAGAACACGGGCGTTTGCCCACCCTGAGTGCCGAGCCGTCGTCGTTCGAGCAGCATCGGCAGTTCCGCCAACTCGGCATCGAGCTTGTGGAGAACGACCTATTCCTAACCAGCCGAGCGTTCTTTGCTCATTGGGCAGGTGGCCAAAAGGCCTTCGTGATGGAGAACTTTTATCGGGGTCAGCGGTTGCGTTTGGGCATCCTGGTGGAAAACGGCAAACCCGTGACCGGACGCTGGAATTTTGACGCCGAGAATCGTCTGCCACCGCCGAAGAATCACGTCTGGCCGCCGAGACTCGAACACGAACGCGATGATCTTGACCTCGAGGTAGCGCGGCAACTCAACCACGCACCGAACGCGCTTTGGGCCACAACCAGAGCTGGCGCGCTTAAGGTGCTCGATCATTTCGTGCAGCACAACTTGGTGCAGTTTGGCCCCTATGAAGACGCCGTCACCGACGAAGACTGGTCGTTGCACCACTCGCTGCTGAGCCCATATCTAAACGTCGGTTTGCTGCATCCGCGTGAGTTGGTTGACGCTGCCGTTGCCGCCTTCAATAGGGGCGCTGCGCCAATCGAGTCGGTCGAAGCGTTCGTGCGCCAGGTGATCGGCTGGCGCGAATACATCAACGGAATGTATTGGTTTTTGGGCGAGGACTACGCTAACCGCAACGGCTTGGCGGCAAACCGCAAACTCCTGCCGGTTTTTAGCGACTCCAACAAAACCAAGATGGCCTGCGTGGGTGGCGTCGTGGCCGATGTCGAAAAGCGGGCATGGGTTCACCACATCCCGCGCCTAATGATTTTGAGCAACCTGGCACTGGTCACCGGCACTAATCCGCGCGAATTTCTTGACTGGATGCGCGAAAATTTCGTCGACGCGAGCCAATGGGTCATGGTGCCAAACGTCATCGGTATGGGTGTTCACGCCGACGGCGGGCAACTCATGACCAAGCCCTATGCCGCGGGCGGTGCTTATGTGAACCGAATGACTAACTTCTGCAAAGGCTGCGGCTATGACCCCAAGCTCCGCGTTGGCGAAAACGCGTGCCCATTCACCACCCTCTATTGGGACTTTCTTGATCGTCATCGTGATGCTTTCGCGAAAAACCATCGCATGGGCCAGCAAATTATGGGTCTGAATCGGCTCTCGGATTTGCCCGAATTGCGCGAGCGTGCTGTCGAGGTCCTCGAAGGCCTCGAGCTCGGGCAAATCTAGGCGGCTAGTTCTTGCCCAACATCGCCCAGGTGTAGGCGGCCGAGAAGCCGAAGCCCACACAGGCATAAGCGATCGTGAACCAGTTGAGCGATGCCGGAATGATCAGCGTGAGAACCCCGAGCGCGAAAGCGCTAACCTGCATCACTCGCCCAGAAAATCGCACGGATGCTTCGCTGCCACGGCTCGCAACCGAGAACATGTTGCCCGCCAGCGCAACCAGTGCGATGCCGATCATTCGCATCGACCATTCGAGCTCGGGCGTGTTAATTAGACCGAGTAGCTCGTTGAAGATGGCTGGGGTGATTGTTAGGGCCAGTGCGCTCAGGCCGAAAACGGCAGACCCGGTGCGAAGCACGAGCCTGACTCGTGAAATTGATTTGAGTTCAGTCATGTCGACCTCCTTTTCAATAGCAAGTATGCCGAAACGACAAAAGTGGGAGAAACTTTCGTCTCTCCCACTTTCTGACTAGTCGTTTCGGTTAGTCGCGGAACTCGTTTGCAGCGAATTCCTTGTTCTCTTCTGCCGACTTGATGCGGGCAATGGTGAAGATGATCAGACCGAAGACACACTTTGCAAGGATGTCTGCGATGCTGTATCCGATTTCACGGTTGACCACCGCCTCAAACGATGGAGCGCCAACGTCGTTCATAGCCAAGATGAAGGTGATTGGATAAACACCCCATGTGGCAATGAGTAGGAGACGTGCACCCTTCAGGAGGCCCTGAACCTTTGGCGACTGCGATGCCAGGCTCTTACCAATTTCGATAAAGAGTACGTACATGATGTACAGGAACGGGATGGTTGAGAGCAGTCCCCACATGCTGTTCGATAGACCGAATAGCTGGGTGTGCATGTCGCCAGGGTAACCAAGCACGATCATGGCTGCGGCGGCTGGTACAAGACGCTTAAGCAACGATGACTGCACGGCACGCGCCAAGCCCATGACTGCAACGAGCTCAACGAGTAGCAGAGGAACCGTGAGGAACCAGTCCACGTATCGGTAGCCGACGTTGTAGCCGGCGAAGCCGCCATCAACGGTTCCACCGACTGGATAAGCCTCGTTGAACGAGTCGAACATTCTGAAATAGTGGTAGGCGGCAATCGAGGTAACGGTTGCTGAAACCATGACAGCCATGCGGAACTTAGGCAGAACGCGCTCGCGCCCGTACCAGAGGAAAAGTGAGGTGAACGTCATGCTCGCAATACCAAGGGAAAGCATGTTGTAAACCGCACCGTGTTGTACGAGATTCATTTGAATAACCTTTCATTGATCAATTACTTCGATGTAAGTCATGAAGGTCTGCAGCGGTGCACGATAAATCAAATTGGCACTGCTTCGGGCCAGTAAATCGGGCTTACAAGTTCAGTCAATCTGTGAAAACGCTGAGAGCATCCCGATTCGAATAACGGTTTAGTAACGCAATTTCCCCAATTTTTCGAACTCGCCGCCGCATTTTCTCCCGCGAGGTCTCGCGAACCCCATGGTTATGCTTGAACCATGAGCGTGGTAGGCCGAGTGTTGCGAGCCGGCTATGACTTTTTGTCGCTGCCTTTTTTTGCCCGAGTTTCGGATTTCTGGCTCAATCTGGAGTTCGACTGGAAAATCTTTTGGAACGCCGTGCGCGTGCCCGCTGCCAACCAACCTCTTGTCACCATCGTCATCCCGGTTTATAACGTTGAGCGTTATATCAACCTGTGCTTGAAGAGTATCCAAGCGCAAAGCTATTCAAACATCCAGGTGGTTTTGGTTGATGATGGTTCGACCGATCATTCGATCAAGATTGCGCGCAAGTTTGAAAACCAGCTCAACCTCGAGATCTTCAGGCAAGAAAACGCGGGCATTTCGGCGGCACGAAACGCCGGAGTTCGAGCAATCAGGCAAACCGATTACTTGATGTTCCTTGATAGCGACGACACCCTTTTTCCTGGCGCGATCCGCCGCCTCGTGACACAGGTCGAAAAATCCGGTTCGGATTTTGTGATTGGAGACACGGTTCGCACCAAGGGAGTCGTCTGGGTCAAACGCATCGATACGCGTCAGGTATTTAAGCAGGGAACGCGACCCGGAGTCACGTTCGCCGAACATCCGGAGGTCATCCGTGATTTGACCGCGTGGAATCGACTGTTCCGCTGGAGCTTCTATCACGATGCTGGCATCGAATTTCCGGTAGGTCGGTTTTTCGAAGACTTCGCCCCGATGACCAAGGCCCTGATTGCGGCCGAGAAATTCGACATACTGGCCAAACCAATCGTGCACTGGCGAATCCGAACCGAAGGTGACCGGTCGATAACCCAGCAGTCGGCAGACGAAGTCAAGTTTCAGCACCGGCTCGAACAGCTGAAGCAGGTAAAGTCGAGCATCGTGGCTGCTGTGGCGGTAAAACGAGCGAATCACAAAAACCTTGAAGCGTTCGCCGACCGAGTGCTTTCACATGACCTGCGACTTCACCCAGACAAGGCAAGCGAGCTAGCCGAACTGGCCAAGATCGACGCCTGAGCTCCTGCGCGCGGGCTGCGTCTACTTGCCAACCTTGATGCCGAGTTCTTTGGCATAGCCTAGGAACTCATCCTTGTAGAGCGCGTAACCGGCTTTCCAAGGCTTGCCCGGTCCGGCCCAGTGAACAATCTTCGGGTCGGTCGAATAGTCCTGGGTTGGCACGAAGTTCCAGTCATCGTCAATCGCCAGAGCTCGTCCGCGCGACCAGAAGTTCATCACATCCTGATCATTCAAACGAAGTTCTTCGACCAGATAAAGGTTCGTTTCGATGAAATCTTCGTCGCGCATCTTGGCCAGGTTCATCAATAGGATGCCTGCGTTGTAGGTATCGGCGGTTAGGTCACCGGTCTCGTGTGCGCGACGACGCAACGCCCATGCCTGCTTTGCCGGCAATGAAAGGCTTACTCGAGTGATCACATCGATCAGACTCGACCAACCGTCTAGGCGGCTCTTCTTGCCACCGAAGACTTTGTTGCCAATCTTAAGATCGAACAACTTGCCAACATCGCCACGCACCAAAATGTCGACATCCAAGTAAAGAACCTTATCGAGGTTTTTAAGCACGGCCGGCAAGAACAAGCGGTCGAAGGTCGAAACCGTGATGTGTTGCATCAGGTTCACCTTGCTGCCGTATTGAATGTTGCTGAAGTCATGAAAATAGAAGTTCACCTGAGGGAACAGCCCGGCAACCTTTTTGAAGTAATCCTTGCCGAGCCCGCGAGTGAGAATGTGCGCGTTGATTTCTCGTTTGGTGTTTTTGACCAGTGAAGCGAGAACCACGATGAGCTCGTTCTGCAGGTTCTGGTCGCAAGCAAACGCAATTTCAACAGCCTTGCTGCCTCGCTTGTTTTTGCCCAAGCTAACCACGTGCGAATCGAACTTCTTATATACGTCTTGAAGGTCAATCGCCGATTCGCCGAGTGGCTCGAGGTTGGTGCAATACTCTTCTGCGAAAGCGACGTCTGGGGCAACGAGTTCACGCCAAATGGCCATGACTTCTTCGTGCGATTTTCCGGCCAGGATGTTGGTGATGACCACCTCGAGCTTGTGCTCGATTCCCGTGCGAATCTTGTTGAAGTCTTCGGCGTTGAGATCTAGCAGACCTTCGAATCGAACATCCGAGCGCTTCCCTGGCACAAACTCGACAGGAAGACCCATTGAGCGCGCCGGTAGGTAGCAGTGCAGACGCTTGGTGATGACTTTGCCATAGGAGGCATACTTCGCGAGCATCTTGCGAGCATCCTCGATGCCTTCGACGAGAGTGAACTTGCGAACATAATCGCCGATCTGAATGTAGAACCACTTCCACATGAAGAGGTAGCGGAACTTGGACCAATTGAGACCGGCTTCGACCACGGCGAGCTTTGGAATCTTGCCGGCGAGACGTGCCTTCGGCAACACCTGACCAACCGTGGTGGTGACGCAGCCGGAGAAGAACGCTGGCACGCCATAGTCCCGCAGGCGATAGACGGTGGTCCAGTCGCGGCAACCGATCGGGCCAAACTTTTTAAGCTCGGCGGCAACCTCCTCGTTGAGCACACCTGCATCCTGAATGTGGAATGAAATCATGATCGGGTTGATGTTTTGTGGATATGGAAAGTCAACCTGCCCAAGGTATGGACGATGCATGAACCAGCCATTGCTGATCAGCCAGGTGTTCTTTGGGTAGCTCTTGCCAGAGGCGAAGTCACGCTGCAGTTCGATCGGCTGCACCTTGACCGACTCGCCTTGGATGCGGCGATTCTTGTGAACCTTCTTCTGGAGCCCGGTGAGATAGCCGGCAATCTTGCTGCCGCCGACAAACTCGACGTTCTGAAAACGCAACAGGTGTGAGATCGCGGCGAGGGTTTGCACATAGTCGCCACGGTTCGAAGATGAGCGCTCGTAGTCGAGCATCTTGTAATCCATCACGGCAAAGTTGACGGTCTTGGGCAGATCTTTCGCCTGAGTGCCGTCATCGGCAAGCATTCGAACCCACCAGTCAAGCTCGGTGCGTTCGGCGTCGCTAAGAGCTTTGCGGTTAGCCTGCGTATCGAGGCCACCTACCCACTTGCGAACATCCGCGATGTGCTGGTGCTTGATGGCAACGCGGATGAGCGTCGCTCTCGTCGAGGCACTAAGCGCGTCACTCGCCAGTAGTTCACTGATTTCGTTCTTGGCAGAGGCACCCTCAACCTGCACGAGCGAGTCGAAGTATTCGAAGGCCGCTACTTCTTTAACCCGGTCGACACCGGCCTCGCGAAAGAAGCCCAGTGCCGACTCGTGCAGGCCATCGGTGGCCAAGAACGTGCCGAAGCCGATTGCACCGAGCGTCCGTGTTGACGGCGCGTCATAGATTCGCTGAAGTGCCGCGCGCGCGGCGACTCGGTTGCCCTTTGGGTAGCTGGTGCGAACGTGCGCTACGAGAATCTCGTCGAGGGCCTTGCCATGCTCGAGTCGCTTTACGAGTTGCGCGCTGAGCTCATCCTCGGTTTGAAGCAGCAACTTTTCGCTGAATGCGTTGAACTTCAGGGTGTAACGACGAACCTTGCCTCGTTTTAGAACGTAGCGAATGGCTCGATTTAGAAAATTGCGCACGAAAACCTCAATCGGGTAGCAGTTTCTTCGTGTTCAACCCTACTTGACCCAATAAATCTTGGAGTCCGTTCCCTTAGGTGCGCCATAAATGTGAGCGCGCACTACTTGCAAGCCGCTCGTGCCCTTCTTTGCGGTCACAGTTATCGACACGTAGCCTTTGGCATCTGAAACAACCGACCAGGTCTTTAGTTCGTCACCCTCACCCCAGGATTCGAAAGTGACGCTCTTTCCTTTGACGGGTTTGTTTTTCAGGCTGGTGAGCTTGTAGGTAAGTTTTTTAGCTGTGCCCGATTTGGCATACTGGCTGGCAACCACAGCCGTTACCTTTGGGTTTACAAAGTGCAAGAACAGGAGGTCCTTGTCTTCGCCACGCTCGTAATCTGCACTCGGATGCGCGGTCATGCTCGGGGCGATGGTGGTTTGCAGGCACATGTTGTCGTCACCGCAAGGAACGCCTATTGAGTAGTAGTTTTCTTTATTCAAGGCCTTCGGAAAATGTTCACCAGTGAGGTTGTAGTTCTTTAGCGTGTAGGTGGCTTTTCCAAATGCATCGGTGGTGCCGATAATGGCCGTCTCGCCGGCTCCCATTTGTGGTTGGTCACCACACCAGTCGCGAACAATCGAATGTGTGTCGCCGTTTCGGTTTCCACCTGGGTAGTCAGTAGTTTGCGGCGTATAGAAAGTGGTCTTGCTGCACGAGGATCGTTTGTTCACGATCAGATAAACCGTGGCATTAGTGACAGGGTTTCCGTAGGCAGTTGTGTATTTATAAGTAATGGTGACGTCGCCCCCGACGTCGGCATACATCGAATAGGCCTTGAGGCCTTTTCCATAGAACTGGTCCCAAGAGCCCCTTGCATCGGCAGTCAGATTGATACTGTTCGCAGCCGATGGCAGGGGTGAAACCAACCGCATCACATAACCACCGTCAACCGGTGGATTGTAAGTAGCAGCCAATGCCGGCGAAATGGCGGATGCCGCTACCAGGCCCATGCTGGCACCCGTTGCCAGCAGCAACCTTCTTAGACTCTTGTTCATTTTTTATACCCCGTTCTTTGTTCTATTTGCGAGTGAGCTTGCCTTGACCATCAACCGAGTAATAACGGACCCAGTCGACACTCAGGGTTGCCGAGTTGAGTGAGTTATCCACGGCACCGCCGAAATTTCCACCCATCGCCAGGTTGAAAATTAGATAGAAATCAGGGTCTTTGCCCTGAGCGTTTGGCCCGAAAGGCCAGTTGGTCAAGCCGCTGTCAGATTTTCGAGCCTTGTAGACGACGTTGTCATCGATAAAGAAAGTCACTTCGTCTGGTTTCCAAAGCATTCCATAGCGGTGGTAGTCAGCACTGAGGTTCACCAGAGTATCTTTGGTTGCTCCAAGCATTTGGTGGCCTCCCGAGGTGCCAGCGAAATGAAGAGTTCCAAAGGTTACCGTTGGGGCATTGCCCTTGTATTCCATGATGTCGATTTCGCCACAGTCAGGCCAAGGGTTCGAGGCAATGTCGCTGCCGAGCATCCAGAAAGCCGGCCAACTTCCATCACCGGCCGGCAGTTTCATCCTTGCCTCCATGTAGCCATAAGTGAAACCGAGCTTGCCGTAACTCGTAATCTTTCCGCTTGTCCATTCGCATCGTCCGTAATAGCAGTTGTAGTTGGTGGCGTTTGTCTGGCGCTTTGCGAAGATGTTCAAGATGCCATCGGCGGAACCATCGATCACATTTGCGTTCGTAACGTAATACTCTTTTTCGGCGTTACCCCATCCGCAGTTGTTATATGGCGGACCGCACCCATCGGTGGTATCGGCGGTCCAGTTTGCGCTCGCCGGAGCTGAACCAGCGGCTGAATCGAACTCGTCCGACCACAGCAAAACCTTGTTCAATGGCGTCGGTGGCGGGGCGATAGTGAGTAGCCGTTCGACGGGAGTAGCCGCTGCGTAATAAGCCGTAGCCGGTGATTCGGCTCTGATGAGGCAATCTCCTACAGCAATGGCATGAACTTTGTCGCCAATCACCGAACACAATGTTGGGGTGAGAGATGTGAAGGTGGCGTCTGCACCGTTAGTCAGCGCTGCCAACTGTTGATCGTCAGCACCTAGAAACATGTCGCTTGGTTGCACGAATTCGATCGCATTTGATAGGAGCACCCGGCGAGGAGTCGCGAGTTTCCAGACCGAGGGTGAAATGTAGTTTCCACTCAGCGCTTGAACGATAAAGCGATATGTTTTGGAGTTGGTCAAACCCAGCACCCGATAAGAACTAGCTGTTGCCGACGCTCTCTTGATGCTCTTCCAGCTTCCACTGGTAATAGTTATTTGGTAGCCCGTGATGCGTGCTTTTGATGTGCTGGTCGCTTTAGTCCATTTGAGCAGCACGCTTTGACTCGAGGCAGTTGTCGAAAGGTATTTTGGAGCCGAAACTGTTTTGCTGTAGGTAAGAGCGCTACTCGGCGAACCGATGGAAAGTAGCCCGAAGGCTAGAACCAACGTGGCCAAAAACTTGAGAAAATTGCGCAAACGAACCTCAACTCGATTAAATTCGTTTCGCACAAAACGTTAGTTCAGCATAGCGTTTAGAGCGGTGCCAGAAATTAGAAAAGTCTTAGAACTGTTTGGGGTTCAGGCGGTTACTTTTGCCCGATGCAGCTGGGCCAGTTCTGCAATCGTGTCAGCTCGGTAAGTTTCACCGTTCTCGGTGATTTCAATTACGAACCCTGCCGCACCAGCCGTGGTGTCGATTTCAAGGCTTGCCGAGTCGCTTCCCCGCTGCCAGACGAGGCGAATAGTGGTCGGCGAGGTGACCGCCCAACTGAACTCACCTTCAAATACAGATGATCTGCGAATGCCAGCCAAGGCGATTATTGCCTGAGTTACCGATTGCTCGAGCGCACTCGCAATTTCTTCGGTGGTGTAGTTGTGGCGGTTCACGTCGCGACCCTGACCCGTGCGCTCGAACAAGTGCTGATCATCCATGCCGTTAAAAAGCCCAACGTAATAAACCTGCGGCTCACCAGGCAAGAAGAACTGAACCGCACGGCTTGCAACATAGGCAACGTCGTCGGCCAAGATATTTGGCAGTGTTGCGTTGATCTGGTGTGGCAGCGTAAACCACTGGGGCACAACACTTGCGATGCCGGAGTGCCCGCCGGTGTTCTCGGATGCACGCTTGAAGATGTAGGCCATTTCGTCTTGGGTGATTAGCCCTGGGCGGCCGTTTATTGGACCGCCGTCAATAACGCCGTAGCCGTCGTGGGTGTCTAGAACATTGAGGCAGTTGTTCGGGCGAATCTTGAACCAGTCGGCTAGGCGATCGACGGTTCCTGTGAAGAACGAGTGCAGCAGAAGCGGTGCAGTTTGGAAGTCGTAGATTAGATCGACCAGTGGGGCAATATCGAGTTGCTGGGTGTAGTGCGCGTGCACCTCAACCAAAACTCGCATGTCATAACTGTGAATGAGTTCGGTGATCTCGCTGACAAACTCAAGAGTCTCGGGAGTCATAAACGAGTCGGTGCCGGGCGTCTTTACCGCGTAGCCAACCGCGTCGAGGCGAACCACCTTAACGCCACCGCTCTTGAGCGCTTCGAGAATTCGAACCAGGTATGCCTGGCCGGCAGGGTGCTTAATGTCGATGTCGACTTGACTCGGCATGAAGGTTGTCCAGACTAGGCGGCGGCGGCCTTTCACTTCATATGCTGTGAATGGCAAACCTGGTCGTGGGCGATAGAACGATGTGATTCCGTCTTCGTTTCCACCATTTGGAAACACAACATCGAAGGTTAGGAACATGCCGGCGAATTCGGATTCGTCGCCCTTCTCTTGCCAGTCGAGAAACTCTGGCGAAAGGTATGAGGCGTGGTTGACAATCAAGTCGGCGGTCAGTTCGTGGGTCTGCGAAATGCGCTTGAAATCGGACCAATCGCCGAGTCGTGGGTCAACGATTGTGTGGTCGATCGGGTCAAAGCCCGCGTCGTGGCCGTCATACGGGTGAAAGAACGGCAGCACGTGCACGCCGGAAAAGGCTGAAAGTGGGCCGGCAAGCAGCTTTTCGATTTCGCCTAGGTTGCCACCAACGCGCTCAGCATAAACAAGGATGCTGGCTCCAGTCATCGTTTCCTCCAGAAAAACTGCAAACGCTTACATTCTGTCTATCACTCTACTTGTGTGGTTCTTGCAAAAGCAACGGAGTAACCGAGTTGTTATTTTTGCAACCGCTTGCGAACTTTGTCAGCGCTCTTAGCAAGACGTCGTTAGCCTTGTATGGTGCGCAAATCGATGGTCAAAGCAGGGTTTAGAAACCCTTGGTTTTGGGTATTCGCCATGACGGCTGCTCTGCAAGTATTTCGGGGCAGTCTTTTCGACACTACTGTGTTCACTCTTTGCACCATTGCGATTTGGATTAGCGCATCCGGGGTTCTCGGATCACGATTCGGAAAACGCCTCAAAATTGACCGACCTTGGCTCTTGTGGGGTGTCGTGGTTTTTACCGTGATTCTCAGTGTCTTTCCTAGGCATTCCTACGTGCACGGCATCTTGGTTCTGGCAATCTTGCCGTTCGTTCTACGTCTCGTTTGGTACACCGATCGAGGCCCCAAAGAAAAGCCAGATGTTCGCATGGCCAGAGCTCGACTGATTTGGGCCATTCTCGCGATGCTGATTACGGCATGGGAGTTCATGGCGAACATCCTTGGTCAGTTGGTCAATAATCTTCACGTTTATCCGACTATTTCGGTGTTAATCGACCCAATTCTCGACACCATCTATGGTCAAGCTGCGTTCGTGGTGCTCTGGCTGCTAATCGGCATAGGACTCCTTCGCCTTTGGGAGCGCCGATGAATACCCAATTGATTGTTGGCGGCTACATTTTCTTCGTTTTGGCGGGTATCGCACTCTGGCTCTACTCACGCCGCGACAGCTCGCCTGTGGCTAATGTGGCTGCGATGATCGACCGCATCATGCACCACCGCACGACTAGGGTAGCCATCATGCTTGCTTGGTGGTGGGTTGGTTGGCACTTTTTAGTCAACGTCGTTCATCGCTAAGAAACGCGTAGGTTTGTTGCTGTACTGCGTCGCTATTAACTGCTAGCCGAGGTCGCTGTCTTAGCCGAGCAACTGTTTTAACTGCCTCAAGAACACGTGGTAGGTCTCATCGACATAGTGGAACGGCGCTTCGCCCCACTTGTGTGAGCTCAAAGCGATCGCTTCTTCTTGCGGGACGCGGATGATTTCGAGTCCTCTCGATTCGAGCTCGTCGAGGTATCGCTCCGCGCTTTTGTTGAATGCCACAGCCTTGGCGTCGTCACTGTTGACAGGCCTACCTCGGTCGTTTTGGATGGCCCAAGGGGTTGCGTTCACGATGATCCGAACGTGTTCTAACTGTGGCAAAAAGGCATCCAGTGCATCACGCCACAAGGCAAAGTGTTCGTCGCGGCCGAAGCCGATTATTGCCCCCTGGGCCTTTGCGTTTTTATAAAGAACGTTTCTGGTCTTGAACCTACCCGAGGCAAAGCGGTGCACTCCGTTGCGTTCATCGCACAGGTCCCAGATAATCACCGATGCCGAGTGTGCCCTAATTTGATCCACAAGGTTTCCGCCCAGGTCACCTTTTGCCATTCGCCTTTGAAAATCCGAGCCGATACCGGCAAAATCAAAATCAAAATCTTTGAAGCTGGCCTCGCTCTGGCTGCTGATCAGAGATTGCCTGGCAACATAGCCATCGAGCTCAAAGCCGTATTCAGGCCACCATTCAACGCCATCTCGCGTTACGCAGCTGCCATAGATAAAAATCTTTTGCACCTGAACAATCTAAGCGTCGGCGGGTGAATTGTCGCGAATAGTAAGGCCAACTCTTCGCTAGAAAAAGTTAATTAGATGGAGATCGAGACCTGAGCGCCGGGGGTTCTAGACTGCAACTAGATGCAAAGCGAGGCCTGCCGATGAGTGCAAACAACTCCAAACCCACAATTCAGTTTCTGGGGGCGGCCGGAACTGTCACTGGCAGCCGATTCCTGCTTAGTTGCGGCGACACCAAAGTGATGATCGACTGCGGCCTGTTTCAAGGGTTAAAAGAACTTCGCCTAAAAAACTGGGAACCACTTGCAGTGGATCCAGCTGAGATCGATGCAGTCATTCTGAGCCACGCACACCTGGACCACTGTGGTTACCTGCCGCGATTGGTCAAAGACGGCTTCACAGGCAATATCTTCAGCACTAAGTTCACTGCCAGACTAGCCGAGGTGATCCTGCGTGATTCGGCCCGCATCCAGGTTGAAGACGCCGCTTATGCGGCCAAGAAGAAATTTTCGAAACACAATCCTCCGCTAGCTCTCTATAACGAAGAAGATGCCATTAACGCCATCAGGCGATTCAGGGAGCAAGATTTCGGTGTCAGAGTCCAGGCCGCAGAACAAACCTTCGTCACGTTCCGCCCATCGGGGCACATCCTAGGAGCCGCAACGCTCGAGGTTGAATTTTTCGGCAAACGGTTGATGTTCACAGGAGACTTAGGGCGAAGCGAGCATCCGCTACTAGTTTCTATGGGTCACATTCCTGCTGGTCATTTTGACGCGGTTGTGACCGAGTCAACCTATGGCGATCGGGAGCATGTTGTGCCAACTACCGATTTCGAGGATGCGATCAAGCGCACCGTTGCGCGCGGGGGCTCGGTGCTGATTCCGGCATTTGCCGTAGACCGCACCGAGGTGATTCTCGTCAAACTTCGTGAGCTCATGGAGCAAGGTTTGATTCCGAAGGTGCCAATCTATGCCGATTCTCCAATGGCACTAAAGGCTCTTGCCTTCTATCGCAATGCGATCGACGAAGGTTCTGCCGAAATTCGCGCCGAGGTTCGTGATGCATGGCGAGGGCGCGACCCATTCGACCCTGGAACGCTGGTCGAACTCGTCTCGGTAGAAGAATCCAAGACCATCAATGACCCAACCGAGCCTTGCATCATCATCTCGGCAAGCGGCATGGGAACCGGCGGTCGCGTAGTTCACCATCTGCGTCAAATGTTGCCTAAGGCCAAGCACACAGTTTTGTTGGTTGGCTACCAGGCAATTGGCACGCGCGGCCGTGCGCTGGTCGACGGCGCCGAGGAGGTTCGCATGCACGGTGAGATGGTTCCGGTGAAGGCGTCGATTGGGCAAATTGGCTCATTCTCGGTACACGCCGATGCCAACGAGCTAATCGAGTGGCTGGGTGCTGCAAATCCTGCCCCAGGTAAGGTGTTTGTCGTTCACGGTGAGGCAGGCGCTGCCGAGACGCTTGCCGATCGCATCAAATCCCAACTGGGATGGCCGAGCCATGTTCCGCACGATGGCGAGTTAGCGCAACTTTAGCTTGCCCAACTAGCACTTTTGACGGATGAACAAGTCTGTTAAATGGTTCGGATTTCTGGGCTTTGCGCTTGCGCTGGGCTAGTCTTGAGCAAAGTTCGAAGTGTGCGCTTCGAAACCAGCTTGAAGAAACATTGCTATCCGCTGAGAAATAGAGAGCAGTTTTTTATGCAAAACACGCACAAAAGTAGGCACAATTCCCACAAGGTCGTACTTCGGGCACGACTCGTGTCAGTGTTTTTGACGGCACTGTTTGTAGTTGGACTAATCCAACCAACGGGGGCTGCTCAGGCCGTAACAAGTTATCGAATTTCATTTATGGCCAACGGTGGCACTGGAACGATGAGTTCTCAACTTATTTCGTCCTCCGGCGGAAACTTGAAGCGCAATACGTTTGTTCGAACTGGTTATACGTTTTTGGGTTGGGCGAAATCCACTCAGGGCGTTGTCGCTTATAAAGACTCCTCGCGCATCAAACCAACTGCAAGCATCAAGCTCTATGGCAAGTGGGCGATCATCCCAGTCTTTAAGCCGGCTGCGCCTGCTGTGTCAGGGCACTCGGTGGGAACCTTACTTTGGTCCGAAGAGTTTAAAGGCGCGACAGGTGGCCTAATCGACTCGAAGTCGTGGACAGCTCGATTCTGTGGTCACGAGTCTGCTAACGGCGGTGGAACTTGCCACAATGGCGAGCCTCAGTGGTACACGCCTGACGCGATCCGGCTTGACGGCACGGCTGACGGCAACGCGGTAATCACGACGAAGCGCACAACGGTTGCCCCTGCGGGCGCTACTTGCATGGTTGGTCAGTGCTATTACACGAGTGGTCGCTTTGACACGCAGGGCAAGGTTTCGTTCAAGTATGGCTACATCGAGACTCGCATCAAGATGCCGGCGGGAGGAGCGAACTGGCCTGCCTACTGGATGCTCGGCGACAAGATCACCGACGAGCAGTGGCCTGTGGCTGGTGAAATAGACATCGCAGAGCAGGGCGGGCACCAGCCTTGGCGAAACTCCGCAGCCGTTCACTACGCGAACACATACAATCCCGGCGAGTGTTGTGGAAACCACCAATATCAGGTTGGTGATCGCGTTAGCAACGTTGACTATTCGGCCGGTTTTCACACCTATGGACTCGCATGGTTGCCCGACCGTCTCGAGTTTTATGTCGATGGAATCAAGTTCTGGACGCTGACCAAGCAGGGGATCGGCGATTCATACTGGGCTTTCAACGACTACTTCTTCTTGATTCTCAATAATGCCACCGGTGGATTCGGTGGTGACTGGAGCGGATGGTCGCAGAGCCAAATGACCATCGACTACGTTCGAGCCTGGAAGCTCGATAACCAAGGGGCTGTTGTAAAGCATTAGTCAGCGCAGAAGAAAAAGAACGGGAGCCTCGCAAGGCCGCCAACTTCTGATTTCTGTGAATGTTCACTTTGCTGTAACGAAATGATAAATATTCGAGAAACCGCTTTCAATGAAACCGCTTTCAAGAGTAACTTCAGTCTTGGGACGTGTCACAGCGCATTCCAGATGCAAAGGTTTAAGTCGGCTAAGCCGAGACTGATCCAAACATCCAAACAAAATATTTTGAAAGGAACACAATGAAGTTGTCACAAACTTTGGCTAAGAAGACCCTCGCGGTCTCCGCAAGCCTCGCACTTGCGCTTGGTGGCGCTCTCGCGTTCACCGGATCGGCACAAGCTGTCGATGCAACTGGCACCACCCTTACCTTCGAGGCAGACGACGCCATCGGCACTGCCGCTGGTTCTGGCGCTTTCGAGGGTGGTGCAGCTGAAATCGCTGCTTCACCAGCTGGACACGCAGGCAAGGTACTCAAGTTCACCAAGTCGGGTCAGGCATGGAGTGGTGTAAACCTAGTGCTTCCGGACAGCAACCTCCGCATCACAACCGGTGACCTTCCAGTGGTTACCATGGACGTCTGGTCTGGCGCTACCGCTGCAACCCCAGTTATGTTCAAGTTGCAGAGCGCTGGCGGATGGCCAGGTAGCCACAACTGTCTAAAGGCTCTTGAAGTTCAGCCAGGCTGGAACTTCCTGTCGTTCGACATGTCGACCGCTAAGTGCATCGACACCGACAACGGCTGGGCCGGCGAAAACTACCAGACCGGTGTTTCCTACATCGTTGCTGCGGTCTTCCCGAACTTCGGCGCTGACGACACCACATACACCGGTGCAGCTGCTGAAGCTGTCAACAACCAGATCTACTTGATCGACAACATCCAGTTCAATACGGCAGCTGCTTCGGCACCTACCGCCAAGATCACTGGTCCATCAAAGAAGGTTGTGCGCGTTGAGGTTGCTAACGCTGGCGGCAAGCAGGTTACCGTCAAGATCGCAGGTGTTCGCACCTGGACCTCGTCGACCACGTTCGGTGCTGGTTCGAAGACTCTGAACTTCAGTGTTCCTTCGGGCACCTACAAGGTGACCGTGACCGTTGGTCACAAGACAGTAGTCAAGACTCAGGTAGTCAAGTAACTCCTGATTCAAACAGAAGTGGGCGGGGTCTTCGGACCCCGCCCATTTTTCTTGCCTAGACTTGCAGTAGCGGCCGAAGGGCTAGGCCGTGCAAGAAAGAGCTCATGACCGAACGCAAACAAATCATGCCAGCCACCGAAGGCTGGACTCAGCAGAAAGACGAGCAAGGCCGTCCGCTGCTGCAGTTTGCCGAACCCAAGCGCAAGCAACCTCCGGTCCACCTTGCCGACTTGTCGATTGATGAGCGCGCCGCTCGAGTCAAAGAGCTAGGCATACCAGCGTTCAGAGCCAAGCAACTTTCAACACACTATTTCACTCATTACACAAGCGACCCTGCCAAGATGACCGACCTGCCTGCCGCTGGCCGCCAAGAACTTGTCACGGCATTGCTACCACCGATGCTCACCGAAGTTCGACGTCTGCAAACTGACAAAGGCGACACCATCAAGTTCCTTTGGCGTTTATTTGATGGCGCTTTGGTCGAGTCGGTTTTAATGCGCTACACCGGTCGGATTACTCTTTGCGTGTCGTCGCAGGCTGGCTGCGGCATGAACTGCCCGTTCTGCGCGACCGGCCAAGCGGGCTTGACCCGCAACATGTCGGCCGCCGAGATAGTCGAACAGGTTGTTCGCGCCAACGAGGTGATCGCGGCGGGGGAACTGGGCGGTTACAAAGGAAAACCCGGCGAAGGGCCCGAGCGCGTAAGCAACATCGTTTTCATGGGCATGGGTGAACCGCTTGCCAACTACAACCGCCTTATGTCTGCACTTCGGACAATGGTCGAACCACAACCGAACGGGCTTGGGATGAGCGCGCGCAACATCACTGTGTCGACTGTCGGCCTCGTGCCCGCCATCCACAAGCTTGCCGCAGAAGACCTTCCGGTGACCTTTGCGCTGTCGTTACACGCACCAGACGACAAGCTGCGCGACGAACTCATCCCGGTAAATTCGCGTTGGAAAGTAGACGAAGCGCTCGACGCTGCGCGCGCCTACTTCGATGCCACGGGGCGACGGGTTTCAATCGAGTACGCGCTTATTAAAGACATGAACGACCACGGATGGCGAGCCGACCTGTTGGCGCAAAAGCTCAACGACCGCGGCCGTGGTTGGGTGCACGTCAACCCGATCCCACTCAACCCAACTCCCGGTTCGATCTGGACGGCATCGACTTCCGAGGTCACCCGCGAGTTTGTGGCCAGGCTAGAGGCTGCGGGCATCCCCACGACTCTTCGCGACACTCGAGGCAAGGAGATCGATGGAGCCTGCGGTCAGTTGGCTGCAGCCGACTAGCGCAACATGACCGGCCTTGAAGCCGCAAAAATCGTGTCGGCTCGTCTAGCGAGCCCGAGAGCCAATCCAGTTGCGCAAGGCCGTGAACCCGAATCCGAAGGCGACCATGGTGCCGGCGATCATCAGAATGTACTGAAGCATCGCGGGGATTCCCTCGCCGTTTGCGCCCGGGTTCAAGAACCAGTAGGCCCACCAGTGGTCTGGAGCATAGAGCCCGCGAAGAATCGAGAATGCCAGCCAGCAAAGCGGATAAACGATTACCCACCAGACCTTCTTCCAGGCATAAGCGGGCTTACCACCGGCGATGACCCACTCGAGCACGAGGATGATTGGTGCCCACGTGTGCAGAATCTCGTTTGGCAGAACCGGCCAGTCATAGCCAGCGTCCCGAACATCCCCGGGGGTGCCACGAAGCAAAACGTTGTAGAAAATACCGACGACAACCTCGTAGCTGATCACCCAAAGTCTCAACAGGGTGACACGGTGTGAGTCCTCTGCGTTGCGAATCGCGGAGATACCGGCGATGGTCAGTACTGTGGCAGAAATCAGACCGGTTTGAATCGTGAAGTAGGTGAAGTATTCGAATGGGCGAAACAGGTTGTGTGCGATTCGGTCGCTGACCTGGTAGTAGATGCTGTAGAAAATAGCTGCGGCCGTGCCCAGTCGAAGCACGATTGAAAGATTGCGGTTCAGAGTGCGTTTCACTTTATCCCCCAAGAGGTTTGTCGGTTATTCGCAAGCATAGACCCGCTCATACCCGCGAAGCACGAAGGTTGGGCGGCGAATCGGGTCACTTTCTAGTATCAATTTTGGAACACGTTCGAACAGAACTGGAAGCGAAACCGACATTTCCATGCGAGCCAGTGGCGCACCGATACAAAAGTGGATTCCTGCACCAAAACCGACGTGTGGGTTCGGGTCTCGGGTCAGATCCATCTCGTCGGCGCGATCGAAAACCGCAGCATCCCGGTTAGCCGACCCGAGCAGTGCAGCAATCTTCTGACCAGCGGCGATGACAACCCCGCCGATTTCTGTTTCGGCTGTGGCCGTGCGTTCGAAAAGGTGCAAGGGGGCATCGAACCGCAAGAACTCATCTACCGCGGTCTCAGCCACCCCACGCGGATGCTCGCGCAACAGCCTCGCCTGATCATCTCGCTCGAGTGCCGCCACAACGCCATTTCCAAAACCGTTGACGCTGGCCTCATGCCCAGCATTAAGCAACAAGACGCAGGTTGCAATCAACTCTTGGGCGTTCAAGCGCTCGCCGGCTTCTTCAACTTGAACCAGGTCGGTGATTAGGTCGTCGGTCGGATTCGTCTTGCGTTGCTGCATTAGCGCGTGCACATACTCGGCGAATTCGTGGGCTGCTAGTTTTGCGGCATTACGGTCTTGTTCGCTCGGCGAAACTTCATACATTTTGACGATTGACTGCGACCAAGGGCGAAGCAGGTGCTCGTCTTCGGTGGGAAACCCGAGCATCGCTGCAATCACCTTGACTGGCAGAGGCTCGGCAAAGTCAGCGATGATGTCGAAACGGCCGTCATTATTAAGCTTTTCGGCGCAACCGTCAGCGAGTTCATTCGCCAGCCTCTCGACCAGCGGGCGCAAACTCTCGATTTTGCCGCGGTTGAACGCCTTTGAAACCAGCGAGCGCAGTCGAGTGTGTTTCGGAGGTTCAGAATCTAGGATGCTGTCGGCATGCAGCCAGTTAAACTCCTGCCACTCGTTCTCGGGGTGCTTCGGTTGGAAAATGCGTCCCAAAGTTTTGGCCCGAAGCACGGCGTTCGCGTCGGCGTGGGTAGCGGCTAGGAACATGCCAAGTTCCTCGTTCCAAACCGGGCGATTCGGCACTCTGAGTTCGGCAAGCGCTGGATAGGGGTTTTCGAGAAAAGCTGCCTCTTTGAAGTCGATCACGACTCCAAACTATCAGGGCGTAATTCACCTTGCGTTAACTTTTGCAATAGCCCACATTAACCACGTCTGGCAAGACTTGGGGCATGAGTTCCGTCTCAGAATCATCCAAACCCGTGCCCGCCAAGCGCAAGCTTGCCGCCAAACCGCACCTGGTTCAAGACAAGGTGTTTTTCGGTGTTGCACGTGCCGCCGCCGTCGGGGCGGTTGGCATCGTCGGTCTGATTCTCGCCTACCTCCTGTTCATGTCTTGGGAGACTCTTGCCAAACAAGGGTTCAACTTCATCTTTGGTAGCCAATGGACCGCGGCCGACCCCGAAAACATGATTTTTCAGATCGGTCCGATGCTCTGGGGCTCTCTGCTAATCGCCTTTAACGGAGTAATTCTTGCGGTTCCTATGGCAATCGCGGCCGCCTATTTCATCGAATTCCTTGCCACCAGCCGAATTGCAAAAATCGCCACCACCGTTGTCGACCTGCTGGCTGCAATCCCCTCAATCGTCATCGGTCTTTGGGGCGTTGGTGTGTTCACCCCTGTTGCGGCGCACTGGGCAGAGCTTCTCAATCAGAACCTTGGATTCCTACCATTGTTCAAGAACGAAGCAGGAAGCTTCGTAGGAAGCCCATTCATTGCCGGATGGATCGTTGCAGTGATGATCGTGCCGATCATTACATCGGTAACCCGCGAGATTTTCAGTCAACTCGACCGTGACGTAATCAACGCCGCCACCGCACTCGGCGCTAGCCGCTCATCCACCTTTATGAAGGTGATTTTGCCAACCTCTTCGGGCGGTATAGTCGGTGGCGTTCTGCTTGGTCTCGGTCGTGCTCTCGGTGAAACCGTTGCGATCTTCTTCGTGCTGAACCTGTCTTTCGAAATCAACTGGGTCGACGTAATCGAAGGTCGTGGTGGATCCATCGCATCGATGATTGTTGCGTTCTTCGGAGCAGCAACTCCAGAAGAGGTTAAAGCTCTGATCGCAGCCGGTCTAGTGCTGTTTGTAATCACCCTGCTTATCAACTGGCTTGCCGCGGTAATCGTGGCCAAGGCCCAACCTTGGAGGAAGTAGCGTGAGCGAACAACAAACCGCAACAACCTCGCTGCCGCGACCAGACCAGAGCCCATGGCAGGTGCGCGACTCTCGCAAAACTCGCAACCTCGTGCTGGCCTCAGTTTTGCCCGCAATCGTCTCGGCTGCAATTGCACTAGGGATGAACATCGATGCCACCATCGCAATGCTTTTGATTTTTGTGCCGCTTCAACTTGTGTCGGCCGGATTCGTAGGCTACCGAATCTTCGGTCGCAAGGGCATTGCCGATGCATCCCTGGTTATCTTTACGATTTTCTTCAGCGCATTAGTCGGAGTTCTGCTGTTCTCGGTGTTGTTTTCGGTGATCACCGAGGGCGCGAAGGCAATCAGCCCCCAGTTTTTCTTGCAAAACAATGTCTACATCACTTCGACAACTTCACTTGAATACGGTGGTGTCGGTCACGCCGTTCTCGGAACCTTCATCATCGTGGGTCTGACCACCCTAGTCACCGTGCCGCTGGGAATCGCCCTCGCGGTTTATCTCACCGAGACTCCAAGCAAGGCTCGCGGAGCAGTTCGCACCCTGGTTCAGGCCATGTCGGGCTTGCCGTCGGTGGTTGCTGGTCTCTTCGTCTACGCAGCACTTATTTCTACCGGGTTCACCAAGTATGCCGGTTGGCTAGGGTCGCTCGCATTGATACCACTAATGTTGCCGACAATCACCCGAGTGGCCGAAGAAGCCCTTCGACTCGTTCCGGTTGAGCTTCGAAATGGAGCTTTGGCTTTGGGAGCACCTTCATATCGGGCCTTCTTCCAGGTGACCCTGCCAGCTGCAAAGTCTGGAATCATCACCGCCGTATTGCTCGGTATTGCCCGAATCATCGGTGAGACTGCACCACTGCTACTGACAGTGAATTATGCGAACAACACCGTGCTCAACCCGCTCGAATCGATGGCGGCGCTTCCTACCTACATCTATCAAAACCTCGACTCTGCGAACGACACCAGCCTCCAGCGCGCCTGGGGTGCAGCGCTGGTTGTGCTGATTTTCGTGGGCATAATCTTTACCGCCGCTCGTCTGGCAACCAGGCCAAAGACCGCTAAGCAGAAAGTAGACAAAAATGTCTGATCTCTCTAACGCAGCAAACCTGTCGACCATCGAGGCGCACCTGCGCTCTGAAGATGTGAACGTTTGGTTCGGAGAGCGTCACGTGCTTCGTGACGTATCACTGACCTTTCCGGTCAACCAGGTCACCGCTCTGATCGGTCCATCCGGCTGTGGCAAGTCAACCTTCTTGCGCACACTCAACCGGATGCACGAGCTCATCCCGAGCGCTGGTTTTGCTGGGCGCATTTTGCTAGATGGCGAAGACATCTATGAACCAGGAGTGGACCCAACCAACGTTCGCCTCAAAATCGGAATGGTCTTTCAAAAGCCAAACCCGTTTCCGACCATGTCGATTAAAGAAAACGTTCTCTCTGGCCTAAAGCTCTCGGGCCGACGAGGCTATGACGCGACCGAAATTGTTGAAACTTCGCTGCGTCGAGCATCAATCTGGAACGAAGTAAAAGATCGCCTCGGAGACCCTGCGACCTCGCTTTCCGGTGGCCAGCAGCAGCGACTTTGCATCGCGCGGTCGTTGGCCATGAATCCTGAAGTCATTTTGATGGATGAGCCTTGCTCAGCGCTCGACCCAGGCTCAACCCGCCGCATCGAAGAGACCATCGAGGAACTTTCCGAAACGATGACGATCGTGATCGTGACGCATAACATGCAGCAGGCACAGCGTGTCTCGCATCAAACCGCGTTCTTCTTGGCCGAGGACGGAAACCCTGGCGGAGTAGTCGAGTTTGGCAAAACCGAGGATGTTTTCAACAACCCGATTGACCTGCGCACAAACGACTACGTTAACGGGCATTTCGGCTAAACCTAAGCCCCGGGCATCCTTGAAAAAAAGTTCATAACCAGTTCACCTGAAATACAACTAACGAGTCATCTTCTGTTAACCATGAAGCGATTTTCTAAAGGTGTTCCATCAGGAACATTCATTTCTATAAGGAGAAATCAATGCGTAAGACCGCAGGCCTCTTGGCTTCAGTCGCAATTCTTGCTTCGGCCCTCATCGGTGGCCCAGCTGCCTATGCAGCCGAAACCGTGACCGCTGGTGGATCATCGTTCGCCGGTGGAATTCTCAAGGCATGTGCCGCAGACTTCACTGGCGCATCTGTCACCTACACCGCTTCGAGCTCGGGCACTGGAAAGAGCTCGTTTGCTTCTGGAGCTTTCGACTTCGGTGGAACTGACTTCCTCTACACCGGCTCAGCCGGCGATGTCCTGCCAACAGGAGCGAAGTATGTTCCAGTTGTTGCTGGCCCGATCGCAATCGCCTACAACATTCCTGGAGTCACCGCTCTGCGTTTGACCCCGGAGTTGGTTGCAAAAATCTTCAAGGGCGAAATCTACAACTGGAATGACCCAGCGATTCTCGCGATTCAGACCCCAGCCACCAAGAACGTTCTGAACAAGGCATCGCTAAAGAAGCGCATCACCCCTGCCTACCGCACCGCAGGTTCGGGAACCAGCTACAACTTCTCGGGCTACTTGGCTGCGACGACTGGCAACTTTACCCAGAACTCCGACTGGTCGATCGCGACTGGCAAATCGACTCCTCGCGGAATTTCGAACGCCAGCAGCTCGGTGCTGAAGGCCACCCTCACCAGCACCTACGGTTCGATTGGTTACCTTGACCTAAAGGATGCTGCTGGTCTTCAGACTGCATTCCTAAAGAACGCAGCTGGACAGTACTACCAGCCATCGGCTACTGGTTCGAAGGTGTTCATGAACGTGCACTCGACCAACTCCAACGGAAGCATCACCCTCCAGTGGGCCAAGTCGGTCTCCGGTGCTTACAACGCAACCTTGGTGACCTACGCCGTTGTCAACACCGCAGGTACTGCAACTGCCAAGGGAGCCGCTGTGAAGGACTTCCTGAACTACACCCTGAACACCTGCGCACCTGCAAAGGCTAAGGGTCTTGGCTACACCGCCCTCACCGGATTCATCCGCGAGAAGGCACTCTCGATCACCAAGCTGATCAAGTAGTAGCAGTAACAACCTTGGGTTCTGGGGGTGGCGAGTAATCGTCACCTCCAGAACACAACCCGTTAAGGAGAAGAATTGAAGAAGTTTCGCTCAATAGCATCGGCGGCAGCCGGACTCATCCTGGCGCTGTCCTTAACAGGTTGCAACCCGCCGATGCCTCCGGAGGTTCAGGCGGCGATTGCCGAAGCCAGCTACACCTGTGTGGCGACTGAAACCAGCGCAAACTTTTCTTCAGAATTCACCGATGTTGCCGAAGAGCTCGTGTCATCGCTCGCGATGAACTGCCCCGAGATGGTGGTGACGACCAGTGTCGAATCGGCACCAATCCAGATCGGCGCCACCTCTGGCGCATCCTCCGGCATGCCATTCGTAGATGTGCCATATGCTGTTGACGCGGGTGTGTTTGCTATCACCTCGTCGTTCGGCGCCAGCGCGATCTTGACCCCGGAATCAATCGAGGGAATCCTAAACGGCTCGATTACCAGCTGGGATGATCCAAAGATTGTTTCAGATAACTTCGGCGCTGCCCCGTTGGAGGGCGCTATTACCCTGGTTCCCCAAACTAGCTCTGCCGCGTTGGACGCGCTCAAGACCTGGTTCAAGCACTACACGTCGCGCGAACTTCCCGATGCGCTGCAGGCCTCGCCTTCAGTATCCGTGGACAACTACCAAGACTTGCCTGAAGGCTCGATAGCCTTTATGCCGAACTCAGTGCTCAGCCAGCTCTCGCTCATGGCCGTTATGCCACCCATGCCGGCAAATTTGGCAACCGACCTTAACGCCGCGCCAGAGGGTGCGATGCCAGACTTCAACTCGATTCAGGCCGGTGCTTCACAGTGGGAGGTGAGCAAGACTGAAACTGCGGTGAAGGTCGAGTTCGACTTTGCCAAGAAGCCAGTTCCTCCGCTCGGCTTCGATGAGGCACCTACCCCTTACCAGGTAGTTTTTCCGCTGGATCTGCGACTCTACGGTGACGACACCCTGGGGTCACGCGCCGTGGCTCGCTACCTACTTCGTCAGGACTCTCAGGGCTCATTCACCGCAGTAGCGGGACTTCCGGTCTCGGTGCGCGCGGAGGCCTTGGCTTTCGTTTCGGTCGGCCTGCCGATTCCGGACCCAACCGATATTCCTCAGAACTAGCGCTCGGGCTTGAGGGCGGTTCGGCCGAATCGAACGATTGTCGACGAACCCGCAATGCCGTTAGAGCCGTTAGAGCGGTTAACCTAGAAGAGATGACTCAACTACTTTTTGGCCTCGACACGTTCGGTGGAATAACACAATCAAAAGACGGCAACCTATCCACAGCTGCGCAAGTGATCAGGGATGTGGTCGCAGAAGCCGTTCTTGCTGACGAACTCGGCATCGATGCATTCAACATCGGAGAGCACCATCGTGAAGATTTTGCGGTATCGGCACCAGACAGCATCCTCGCCGGAATAGCTACGGTAACCGAGCGAATTCGACTCGGGTCCGGCGTGACTGTGCTATCGAGTGACGATCCGGTGCGGGTTTATCAACGTTTCGCCACAATTCAAGCGCTGAGCAATGGACGTGCCGAAATCACTGCTGGCCGGGGTTCGTTCATTGAATCCTTCCCGCTTTTCGGATATCAGTTGGCCGACTATGCGCAACTTTTCGAAGAGAAGCTCGAACTGCTAGTCAAGCTACTTCGCGAACAACCCGTGACTTGGTCTGGCTCTATGCGCAGTTCACTGACCGATCAGCACGTGTATCCAAAGACGGAAACACCAATTGGTCTTCGCGTAGGTGTGGGTGGCAGCCCTGAATCGGTGATTCGTGCGGCGAGACTAAACATCCCACTCGCGTTGGCTATCATCGGAGGCGACCCGGCCAGATTTGCTGCCTTTTCGAAGCTCTATCGGGACTCTCTAGCTAAACTCGGCCAACCTGAACTTCCTATTTCGATTCACTCGCCGGGGTTTATCACCGACACCGACGAAGAGGCAATTGAACTCGGCTGGCCGGCCTATCGCGAATCATTCGGCAAGATTGGTCGAGAGCGTGGTTGGGGTGAAACCAGCATCGACCACTTTGTGCAAGAAGTTCGTTATGGATCGATGTATTTTGGGTCTCCCGAGACGGTCGCCGGCAAGATCATTCACGCACTCAGTTCGGTCGGTGCATCCCGGTTCGACTTGAAATATGACAACGGCCCGCAGCCGCACGCCAGACATCTAAAGACAATCGAACTTTATGCCACAGAGGTAATTCCCAGAGTTCGCAAGGCCCTCGACTAGGGGGCTCCGCAATAGAATTGCGACGTTACCCCGAGGAAGGAAACCGTGTCAAAGCTTGTTTCAAAGCTCAAGCAAATCGCTAAGGCAACACCGGTCGCCGCTCTTCTAACCAAGCCGGCCCAAGGTGAAGTTTCCACAGTTTTCGTCGGAATGGCCAGCATTCCTTCTCGAGTCGATTCGCTACGTCAAGTTGTTGAGGCGCTTCTGCCTCAGGTTACCGAGCTAGGGGTCTATTTGAATAACTGGGATGCCGTTCCCGAGTTTCTCAAAAACCCTAAGATTCGCGTGGCACGCTCACAGGACCACGGCGATGTCAGAGACAATGGAAAATTCTTCTGGGTCGAAAAGACTAATGCTCGCTATTACGCCACAGTCGATGACGACATCAACTACCCAAAGGATTACATCGCCCAGCTAATCCGCTATCAAAACAAGCTCGGTGGCACCTATGCCGTCGGCGTGCACGGCACAACCTATCCGAACCCCGTCGTCAAGTTGCTTCGTTATCGAAGTTTGGTTCACTTTATGGACCCTTATAACGCATTCGTGCCTGTGGACTTGCTCGGGACAGGAACTCTACTTTTCGAACGCGCCTACTGGAATCTCAAGTATTCAGAGCTTGGTACTCCAGGTATGGCAGATGTTTGGTTCGGTGTGGCGGCACAGAAGAGGAATTTCGGTCTTTGGGTGATACCACGCAAAGCCAAGTGGATGACTGCAATCGAGCAAGAACAAGAGGTCTTCAACCTGTTTAGCGAAGGTCGAAAAGACGATCATGTTCAGGTGGAAGCTCTCAAAGGTGCTCAGGTGGGTTCGACTCGTCGCTCGCTGCTAGAAAGAGTAGTTCGGGTTTCGCGGATCGGTGCAGAATTTTCAATTGCCGACGCGGCGGCCTTACACACGGCCGCGAACAAGATTGACCTGGCTAGCCTCGACGAGACTGAGTACCGTCTCTATGATTACGCCTTGCTAGTGCATAAGCGCGAAAGAATCTCGGATCTGCCGGAATCCTTGGCGGAGATTCTTGAAGAGTACGTGCGCTACCTGTTGAACCGTGCATCGGGAAATTTCTACGCGAGCGACCTCGAATTCGAGGAAAAGTACAAAAGCATTTTGAAACAAGTTGGGTTTGAGAATCTTCCGCACTTTGCCTCACAAGACTGGCGGTTTTTGGGGCTAAAGGTTCCAACCCAGAAGGCTGTCAAGCCGGCAGTAGCTGCTTTGGCAAAGCCAAAATAGTCAATTTTAGAGTCGTTCGACGTTTTCGCCCGAGGTAATTCCGCGGGTATCAAAGAGCCATGTCGATGCTTCCACGATCTTCTCCAGGTCAAACGCTCTGTGCGCCTGGAGTAAGACGACAACGTCGCTTTCGCCTATCGCTGCGAATAGATCCGGCTCGCCAGTCACAGTTTCACCAGCGATTCGAGCCTGCGACACATGTGGATCGAAGAACTTTGCATCTGCACCTTCGTGGAGCAAAATCTCGAGAATTTCTAGGCTCGGCGACTCGCGAAGGTCGGCGATGTCTGGTTTATACGTCATTCCGAGAAGCAAGACCTTCGAACCGAGCAAGGGTTTGGCTTCTCGATTTAAGATCGCCTGAATGCGTGAAACCACGTATCGAGGCATCCCATTGTTGATGTCCATGGCGGTGGCAATGAAGCGGAAGTCAGCGCCGAGTCGACGCTTAACCTCGAAACTCAGATATGCAGGATCGACGGGGATGCAGTGTCCACCTACGCCTGGGCCAGGATAGAAGGCCTGGAATCCATAAGGCTTCGAAGATGCAGCTTTAACGACTTCCCAAACATCGATTCCCAAGTCGTTGCAGAACATCGCCAATTCATTGATCAACGCGATGTTTACATGCCGGTATGTGTTCTCAAGAAGCTTTGCCGTTTCAGCTTCTTTGGTGCCGGCTGTTCTGTGAATCTCAGATACAAATCTCGAGTAGAACTCGACAGCCTTGTCACCCGAAATAGTCGATTCCCCACCAACTATTTTTGGCGTATTTCTGATATTGAACTTCTGATTGCCTGGATCTATACGTTCCGGTGAAAAAGCAAGATAAAAATCTTGGTCAAGCACTCGGCCACCCGCTTCTAGCAGTGGGCGAAGGAGGTTGCTCGTAGTACCTGGGTAGGTGGTCGACTCAAGAATGACAAGAGCTCCACGCTTCAAATTTGCAGCCACTAACTCTGAGGCTGATTCAACAAAACTCATGTCGGGCCCGCCGTGTGGGTCAAGTGGTGTTGGCACGCAGATTACGACCACGTCGGCGAGTGCGATGTCTGAGGGAGTAGTGGTGGCGCGGTAACCTGAGTCGAGCATTGTTTTGAGGGTCGCGTCTGCGATGTCATCCACGTGCGAAGATCCGCTGCTCAAGCGATCTACAAGACCCTGGTTAACATCAAAACCAAGTACGTCGTCACCGATTTCGGTGAGTGCTTGGGCGAGCGGCAAGCCAACGTATCCCTGGCCAAGAATGATTGAAGTTCCCACTTAAACAACTCTAATCCATTCCCAAAATAGCCAATCGAATAATGTCCTAGGCTTAACCTGATGTCAACCTACTCGAGAATCTCCGCATCGCTAGAGCGCACAATGGAGTCTTTGGCGCGCTTGGAGGCGTCTGAAAAACGCGTCCAACTTCGCATGAGAAAACTCGATGAGACCCTCCAGGGAATTCGAGATAGCCTCACTACTGGTCGAGGCGCAAAGATTCGCGGTCAGATTTCAAAAGCTGTTCTCACCGCAACGGCCGTTCTAGAAGCGATCGAGCTTCTTGAAGTTAGAAAAGAGCGAATCAAGTTCAAGTGGCGCAACCTGCAACTCGATGTCAAACATGGATTGCGTGCCTCGGACGCAGGGCGGATAGGGCAGCTTCTCGAACAATCGAAAGCAATCGCAGGACGACTTGAGAGGAACAAGACTGACTATAAAACGTTGCGAACCCACGTCAGCAACGTGCGATCCGAACTTAAGAAGCACAGCATCCGTGCCGAATGGCACCACAAAGTTGACATCTGCATCGATCTCTTTCGTGCGGGTTTCGATGAACTCGGCCTGACTAGGCTGCTGAATCTCTGCTATGGGCCAGACACGCCTGGCGACCATCGGCGTCGCGCAATGAATGAGTTGTTGTCTTGGGGTCACACAGTGCAAGATGCGCAGATCATCGAGCTCGCCAGCAAACATCTCTCGAGCTATGTGTCGACGCCCGAGCGCTCATCAGCCAGCGAACGCGAGTTGGTTGTGCGTTTAGAAGGTCTTCGTCTATCTCGACCGTTTAGTGACCCAGAAAACTTCTTGTTAGTCATCGATGCGGCCAAGCGAGCCTCAGAAGACGCGATTCTTGCGACAGCCAACCTGTTGGCCAGCCTTCACCTCGACCGCTTGCCTTCAATCGGGAGTGAACTGCAACTGCTTTGGATCAACAAGGCGCTTGCAGTGCAGAAGTTAGAGCCAATCAGATTTGAAGTTAGAGAAGGTGTGAGCCTCTTCGACTCCGTTGACTGCGATATCGACCCGGCGACTTTTGTCGAAAATGGGGCCCTAGTTTCAGTGATCATCCCTGCCTGGAACAGTGAAGCCTGGCTAGAAACCGCGGTTCGAGGTTTGAGCAAACAATCTTGGCGCAACTTGGAGATCATCATCGTCGACGATTGCAGTGACGACGCAACTCTCACGGTGGCGCGAAAACTGGCCAAGCAAGACAAACGTATTCGCGTCTTGGCAAACAAGGTGAACCGCGGTGCTTACGGATCTCGAAATTGGGCTCTGGAGGTATCAACCGGCGATTACATAACCGTGCATGACGCCGATGACTGGTCGCACCCACGAAAGATTGAGCGTCAAGTTTCGCACCTGCAGAAGAATGAGCAATTAGTCGCCAACCTATCCAAATCCGTGAGAATTGACCAAGACAGCCTTATGTTTTTTGCTCAGTATGGCCGTGAGTTCTTGAGGCAGAATTCCTCGTCGCTACTGTTCAGGCGAGACACCGTTTTCGCTGAACTCGGCTACTGGGACGAGGTCAAATTTGGTGCTGATACCGAATACCATCATCGAATTCGTTCAAAGTTCGGCCCAGACTCCGCTCCAATCGCAAATCTCGGAATGCTGAGTTTGACTCGATATCACTCAGCGTCGCTCACTGGTGGAGGCAACCACTCAACTCAGAGAGGTATTGTCGGCGCTAGACGCGACTATCTTGGCAAGTTTGATGCATGGCATAAAGAGATTAAAGAAGACGAAACCTTCAGCTTGTTCATGCCTCGCGCAGCCAAGGAACGCCCCTTCCCGATTCCGATTTCGTCTTCGGTTGACGAAAACAATCTTGCGCATTTTGACCTTCTTGTGATCGCAAATCTTTCGCTCGACACTGCCTGGCTACTTTCAATGTATGACAGGGCAAGGCGCCTGTCGCTAGAAGGCAAGAATGTTGCGTTCATGCATTTGCCTGGATTGCTGCGGCCGACACAGGCAATCAGTAATGAATTTGAAAAGTTGGTGGCTGACGGTGCCGCCGTTCGCATCTATGCCGAAAACGATTGCGAAGCCGCGCGTGCAATCTTGCAGGCTTCTGCACTCAAGGCTACAAATGTGTTGATGCCCCAGCTGAGTTCAGTCCGAGTTGAGATTGTCTATGACGATGAGTCCATCGTTGTTGAGCCAGTCTCTGTTGCGCAAGTCGCGAGAACCTATTTCGATACCGAACCAATCTTTTTTGCGGTGAATCGTGAAACCAAGGCTCTCCTCAACGCTTCCAAGGCCAAAGTAAGCGTCGCATCCAAGGTCTTCAAGTTTGACTAGCATTCGGCTAGACGTCGTTTTCGTTTTTCTCGATGACGGCGACAAGAACCTTTATCAGGTTCGACAGTGGGTGCAGCCGCTGCAACGCCTGGCCAAACACCGAAAAGTCAAAGTTCTTTATGTCTCGGATGCAGTAACTCCTGTCTTGGCCGACACCGGATTGGGTGCCGCGCAGGTGGCTCTGCCCGAGGGGCTTGTCGATTTCTTGAATAACGCTCGCCCCCGACTATTGCTGTATCCAAACCAGAATGCGCGCAACTTCTATGCGCTGCGTTATGGCGAAGGCGTTCACGCCTGGGTTTCGCACGGCGAGTCTGAAAAGGCATACATGTTTCAAAACACCTTGAAGCGTTATGACCTGTATTTCGCTGCCGGCCCGGCAGCCGCCGAACGGATTTCGAAGCATGTCGGTGGCTACAACCCAGAACGAATCATTCAGATTGGCCGACCGCAGATTGCCGATAAGCACAGCATCCCTGACGTTTTTAAGCTCGACCCCTCGGCAAAAGGCACCGTGTTTTATGCCCCAACCTGGGAGGGCGTCACAGGCGCTACGCGCTATAGCTCGATTGTGTCGCACGGCGCTTCTCTCGTGCAGGTGCTTATAGAACTCGGCTACCAGGTCGTTTATCGGCCGCATCCGCTTTCAGGTTCTCGCGACGACGAAGTTGCCACAGCCGACCGGCAAATCAGGGCAATCATCGAAAAGACCAATCGAGCGGTTAGGGATCGCGCCGAGGTTAATCGAGCCGGTGGTGCCGGCAACGAAACGGCAAGTGGGCGGAGACCCACATCCTCGAATCACCTGGTCGACGACTCCACCTTCGGATGGCAACTAGAAGCGCTCGATATCATGATCACCGATGTCTCTGCCGTTGCCTACGACTGGTTAGCAACGGCTAAACCGTTGATCATCACCCGCCCGGTCGAACCACGCGCGGTTGTGATTGATTCGCCACTTTTCGAAAAAGCCGCATCGCTGTCTGTGGCCGAAATTGGTGACATCGAAAGCATCTTGGCTGCAGCCCGTGAGAGCATCTCGCCCAATTTGAGCGCTTACTATTTCGCGGCTGGTGCAAACGCGGATGCACTCTTTGAACAAGCGGTTGACTCGGCGATTGCCGATGCCGACGCGCTGCCTCGCGTTGACCAGATCGAAGTGTTCATGCCAAGAGGTGCAAGGCTCGGCTGGTTGCGCTACCCAAACTTTGCACTGCGCATTTTCGCAAAGGCCCTGGGCCTCTGGACGACCGTTTCTAAGCAAAACCTGGAGTGCAAAACCGAGACTCTCTATGCGCACTTTTCTGACCCATTCGACACGGATACAGTGAAGGCATGGATTCCTAGGTTGCGTGATTTGCTGACTCAAGGGCCAGTGGTTTTGGCCACCAATCAGGTCACAGCAAAATTTTTTCTCAGACGCCAACTTGGTGTCTTGGGTAAAAATCTGCAAATCATCCCTTGCGTTTCAACGATTGACTCAGAAACCCTTATCGAGCTTGCGAAACCGAAAGAGATTCGCTATCTCAAAGATCACCCGACCAATCTCGCTGCATTACGAGCCAATGGCATAAGGCACACACTTTTCGAACCCGAGATCGATCCGCATTTCAAGGTGACGCATTCGGTTGTCATGTATGACTCTGTTCAAACCAGTGACCCCAAAATCGTCGAGCAAATCCAGAAAATTCATAAGAAATCCCAACCGAAAATCGCCTGAACTCACCAAAAGGGCTAGCTCACTCATCGTTAGACTTGAGGCGTGGGAGGAGTGCCATGAAGTCCGTGATCGCTCGCCTTGGTGGCTCTAGATTCGAATCCACGCTTTTGAAAGTGGCCTCTCGAGTATTACCTCTTTTTCAAAAAGCGCTTAATGACACCCGCCCTTTCTGGATCAGAGAGGCAGTTTCGAGTTCTCAAAAAGCGGCTCTCGAACCTCTCCGCCAAAAAGTTACTGAATCCTCGCACTATTTCTCCGTTCCAGCTAACAGTTGGTTGATTGAACCACTGGGAGTTAGCTCCAAGAATCTTGAAGCAGCATTGACTTGGGCATTCGAGTCTGGTGATTTTGATGTGCTGACCGCGGTCAGCAGCTCGACATTGTCGTTTGACACCGATTGGACGGTCGGTTCTAAACTTTCGCCACGGTTGCTCAATCAGGTTTCCGAAGGGCGCATCCAAATTGCTTTTGCGCCGCGCGCGACTCTAGGAACGTCACGGCGCCTGATTCCGCTAGAAGTTTGGCGACAAAGTAAAAAAGGCAATTTGGTCTCTCCGGCGTGGAACGGTGTTTTCTCTGAAATTGCTTCGCTTGATGGCAGTGTTGTTAGGCGGGATGGTGACTTAGATCAAGCGGAGGCGTTTCAGAGCGTCTTTGAGATCAACCACAAGATTGATGCTGTTTATCTCTGGGTAGATGGTAGCGACCCAAAGTGGCTGGCTAAGAAATCTAACTTCGAAGGTCAGGGGCCGAGCGATCACGGAACCGCGCCGAGCCGTTTTGTGAGCCGAAACGAACTCTATTTCTCACTCAGAAGCCTGCTGCAGCATGCTGCCTGGGTAAACAAAGTATGGATCGTGACCGACGGTCAAGTGCCGGAGCTCGGCGAGTTATCCGACCGAGTGACCGTAGTTGATCACAAAGATTTCATTCCTGCTGAGTATCTGCCCACATTTAACTCCCACACCATTTCGGCGAATCTGCATCGAATTCCTGGTTTGACCGAGCACTTCTTGTATCTCAACGATGACATCTTCTTTGGCCGCAATCTGCACCCAGGGATTTGGTTTGACACACTCGGCAGATCGGTGATCCGATACACCAGAACTGTCATGCCAGGATTCTCGGCTCACGATAACGACCTGATTCAAAAGATTAGGCAGAACACCGTGCTTTTGGCCCATGGGCGTGGTTTGAAAACCACCACTAGAAGCATCCAACACGGCCCGCACCCGATGCAAAAGGGCATCATGGAAAAGCTTTGGAAAGAGTTTGGTTCGGAGTTCGATAAAACCTGCCGCAGCCGTTTTCGATTAGAAACTGACATCGTGCCGGAATGGTTGCACAACTTTGCGGCAATCACATCAGGTCGTGGATTCATCGGTGGAAAACTCACCTATAGCTACATCGTTTTGAACTCCAAGAAGTCGCTGCCTCGTATTTTGGGCTTGTTCTTTCGCCGTGTGCCTTCGGTATTGTGCCTCAACGACGTTTCTGAGCTGGCTGCCGATGATATAGCGAGCGAGGACACCGTCGAAAACCGACTGCGGCTGATTACTAAACTTCTTGAGTCAGATAGATAGGTTTTATTAGTGCGTTTTCAACGATTCGCGGTTGCCGCTGCCACAGCATCCTTCTTATTGGTGGGTCTTGGGGTGGCCTCGCCAGCACAGAGCGCAGGCCCACAGGTGGTGCCGGGCGAGAGCGGAATAGTTGCAATCAAAGTTCCCGCAAACCAGAAGGGCGCATATCCGCTCTATGGTTTGAAGTCGGCTGCGTTGGTTTATGTTGAGCCGGTCGAACGAGGGTTCACTCGGCACATAGCCATGTATGGCACCGATAAGGTGCCAGCCAAGGTTGGCCCGATTCGAAGTCTTCGTGAAACAGACTTTTATTTGCTCGATCAGTTTGGCAAGGTGCGTGTTTATGCATCGGGCCACACCCTTTCACGCAAGGTGATGCTCGACCTCTTGGCAGATACTGACCATGTTTTGCGTATTGCCGACGACGGGGCTCAAGAAATCTATAACGGAACCAAGTGCGTTAGTCCGTTTTGCCATTTTCTAAATGGCAACAGCGTGCCTGGGCGTGGCACCGGTTTGAGCGAGTCGAACCTGAACATCATCAAAGCTGCAGGGCTACTTGTCGGTGACCTACCGGCTGCAGTTAAGAGCAAAGGGAAGCCGGTTCGCTCGGTGACCGTTAATTTCAAGAAAATTCCTTACTCCGAGTACATCCCCCGCCAAATCATTTGGGAGCCGAGCAAGAAGCTATGGCTGTATGAGGCCTCAGGCAGGGCGGATACCAAAGACTTGGTGAATGGCAAGTGGGTCACCTCTAAAACTCGTTCGGCGACTGCAATCATTCAGTTCACTACCGCTAAGAATGCCGGAAACAGCTATGTTTGCCGCAGTTTTCCGCTCGGCGGGCCCGTTTCGGTTCCATATGCGAATACGGTAGGCGCAGGTAAGGGTTTGCTTTTGCGCGACGGTAAGGTTTTTGACATCACATGGTCGCGCAGTGACCGATCCAAAACCACCAGCTATAAATTGAGCAATGGCTCGAAGGTTCGGGTTTCTGGTCAACCGTGGATTTTCGTGGTGCCCACCAACATCACATCCACCAGCATCACTTATGCCAGCGGCAACAGGCAGATTCTCAAGCCACAGACCTCGAGCCCAAAATGGACCTTCTCAACAACAGTTCTCAAGGAGCGCAAGGCATGTGAAGCGCCGGTGAAGATCGAAGTCGTCAAATCGGGGTCTAAGGCGACGATCCGTGTAAAGACCAACTTCGACACATTGGGCTTCGTGAGCCTCAAGGGTGCCAAGGTTTCGGTCAAGATTTGGGGCAAGGGCACGGTCGCAAAGTCAACGTCAACGAAAACCGGCGACCTGGTTATCACCGGTGATCCTTCGAAGATTACGTCGGTCACTTTCGAAGGGCAGGTTGTCTCCAAGCAAACCTACGCCCCCGCCGCCTGGCGCAAATAACCGAGTGAGCCATCTCTGAAAAGACCCGGCAAGATCTCGCTAGAGACTGCGAGAGCTGTCTAGAGTTTGCGCAGCTTGCCCCCGACGAGCACCGAGTCGGCAGGCACATCCCTCGTGATAACCGAACCGGCACCGATTTGCACATTGTCGCCCACGTTGATATCGCCCAACAAAATTGACTCCGCACCGATCATCACATTGTTTCCAATGGTTGGGTGGCGTTTGGTTCGAACGTTAAGTTTTCCGCCCAGCGTGACACCGTGATAAATAAGCACATCATCGCCAATCACTGTGGTCTCACCAATAACTACGCCCATGCCGTGGTCGATCACGAATCGCCTGCCGATGGTTGCCCCAGGATGAATTTCGATGCCCGTAACAAAACGAACCCAGTTGCTTAGCATTCTGGCAAGGATACGGCGCTTAAGTTTCCAGAGGATGTGGGCTAACCGATAACCCCACACAGCGTGAAGACCGGGAGAGGTTAGAAAAAGTTCGACCCCGCTGAGCACAGAGGGGTCCTTGGCCAAACCGGCCCGGATGTCTTCGCGAATTCTGTTCAAGATGGGTCAATTGTAAAGCGCAAAAAGCCCGCCGACTTTCATGAGCCAGCGGGCTGATTGCTTAGGAGAGAAAGGCTAGTCGATTTTAGTTGTCGAGTTCGATTAGGTCTTTATAGAGGATGGTCGACAAATAGCGCTCGCCGAATGAAGGAATGATCACGACGATCTTTTTGCCCGCAAACTCTGGTCGCGAGGCGATTTGGTTTGCACCCCACAGAGCCGCGCCAGAAGAAATGCCGGCCAGGATGCCCTCCTCGGCAGCTGCTCGGCGAGCCCATTTGACTGCCTCTTCGGCCGGAGCGTCAAGCACTTCGTCATAAACGGTCGTGTCGAGGATTTCTGGAACGAAGTTTGGACCGATGCCCTGGATTGGGTGTCCTGCTGGAGAGCCGCCGTTAAGAATAGGAGACGCGGCGGGCTCGACTGCGATGATCTTTACGTCTGGGTTGAGTTCCTTGAGGACCTGACCGACGCCGGTGATGGTTCCACCGGTTCCGATGCCTGCCACGAGAGCAGCAACCTGGCCGTCGGTGTCGCGCCAGATTTCTTGCGCGGTGGTCTTGCGGTGAATCGCAGGGTTGGCCTTATTGGCAAACTGGCGCACCAGAACGGCACCTTCGTTCAAACCGATTTCTTCGGCCTTGGCAACCGCGCCGCGCATACCTTCGGCAGCTGGGGTCAGCACTAATTCGGCACCGTAGGCGCGAAGCAGCGCACGACGCTCCTTCGACATCGAATCTGGCATGGTCAAAATCACGCGGTAACCGCGTGCGGCACCGACCATGGCGAGGGCGATTCCGGTGTTACCCGAGGTCGCCTCGACGATTGCGCCACCAGGCTTTAGCTCGCCCGATAATTCGGCCGCGTCGACCATGGCGATACCGATGCGGTCTTTGACCGAAGAGGAAGGGTTATAGAACTCGAGCTTCGCGAGCACTTCGGCACCACCATCGATGATGCGGTTGATGCGAACGAGCGGAGTGTTTCCGACTACCTGAGTGATGTTGTCATAAATAGGCATGTTTCGAAATTACCGCCGAACAAAAACCGATGCCGTTTCGTTGCGATTTATGACGGGGAGCGCAACAAACTCGCCGTCGAGATCGGTCGGTGGGGCTAGGCCGAAGCTAAACCGTCGAGTGCGGCCGCCTTGGCTGCCTCGGGGCTGGTTGCAGCGAGCACGGAGTTCGCGATTTCTTTCGCCTTGGCCAGGTCGACGCTCGAAAGTGCTGTTTTGACCACGTCAACTTGCGACGGGGATGCGCTAACCGAGGTGATTCCGAGCCCGGCAAGAACCACGGCAAACGTCGGGTCGCTCGCGCTTTCGCCGCAAACTCCAACCGAAATACCGGTGGCGTTGCCAGCATCCGCGATTCTGGCCAGAGTGCGGATCAAGCCCGGTTGCCACGGAGTGAGCAGGGTGCCGAGTGCCGGGTTCATGCGGTCGGCAGCGAAAAGGTATTGCGATAGGTCGTTCGTGCCGATCGACACGAAATCGACTACGCCAGCTAGGTCGTTAGCGAGCACCGCGATCGAAGGTGTTTCGATCATGATGCCAACCTTGAACGAGCCGATGGAGCGAGCTAGGTTGCAGAAGTCGGCCGCCTCTTGAACGGTTGCGATCATCGGAGCCATCACCCACACCTCACGGCCGGTTGCTTGGCGTGCCGCTTCAAGGCTCTTGAGTTGGTCTTCGATGAACGCGCGGTGCTCGACGATTAGTCGGTAGCCGCGCACGCCCAGCGATGGGTTTTCTTCATGGCCCATGTCTAGGAAAGGCACGGGCTTGTCGCTGCCTGCGTCAATTGTGCGAACGACGATTGGGCCGCTCGGTGCCGCGGCAAGAATCTCGCTATAAGCTGCAGTCTGCTGTTCAACCGATGGTTGTGTCTTTTCGCTCAGATACAAGAGCTCGGTGCGGAACAGTCCGACACCATCCGCGCCCGTTTTGGCAGCAGCCTCGGCGTCTGCTTTGGTGCCGATGTTCGATCGCACTGGGATGATCGGCTCGTCGTTTATCGCCACGAACGTGATCGACTGGGTGGCAAGGCTGGCGTCGCCGCCGACTACGACTCGATCGCCCACAGGGTCGACCAAGACCGAGTCGCCGGTCTCGAGTTGTGCGGCATCGCCGCAGCTGACCACGGCGGGGATGCCTCTGGAGCGACAAATGATCGAGGTGTGAGAGGTTGGGCCGCCCTTGGTCGTGACTACGCCGATTACCGCTGGAGTGAACTGGGCGGTGTCGGCCGGAGAAAAGTCTTCGCCAACTAGAACCAGGTTGCCGGACTCTGGCAGGTTGAGTGAAAGTTCGATGCCGGCGAGGTGGGCTTGAACTCGTTTCGAAAGATCTTGCAAGTCGGCAACTCGCTCCACGAAGGTCGGGTCGCCTCCGAGCAGCTCACCAAACTCATCAACGGCCATTCCGTAGGCCGCCGCAGCCGACCAGCCGTCATCCATGTGTGCGGATGCCACTTCAAATAGTTCATCGTCTTCTAGAAGAAATTTGAGCGCTTCAAAGATTTCGGCGCTTGTGCCTCCAGCCTTCTCACCGAGTTGGTCGAGGTCACGGGCAACGGCAGAAATCGAGGCCTTGAGACTCTGGGCTTCGACTTCTGCCCCATTGGCCGTTTTGGCTCGAGCGGGTAGTGCGGCATGTGGTTTGACCTTCCAAACCTGACCGACCGAAGAGTTAAGCCCAACTCCCAACCCCTTGAGGGCTGCTCCGCTCGAAAGTGCCACTGCTAGCCCTTGAGGAATTCTTGAATCTGGTCGACGATCGACTTGCCCAGGGAGTCGTCATCGGTCTCGACAACCACGAGCAAAGTGCTGCCCGTGGTGGCCCTCATTGCCATGAGGCGAAGAGCCGAGTTGCCGGCAACCAGCTCGTCTGCGTTCGGTCCGATTTTCACGTCGTGTGCGCCTTCTTTAACGAACTTCACGATTTGACCCGCTGGTCGAGCGTGCAATCCGATTGGGTCCAGCACCACAACTTCAGCCTGATAAGCCATTTTTAAACCATTCTTTTCGGGGTTTGAGCAATCGCTAAAGCAAGGTTAGCGGATTACCAACCTCGCAAATTAGACATTTTCCGTAATCAAAATGTAATGTAAGCGTTTACCAATTACACGCCGATGTCCAAAAGATATGTTTTTGGCTTCGATACTCTAAGCATTGGACCTGACCCCGAAAGGACCGAGTTGGAACTGAAGCGTTTGACCCTGTCAGCCTGCAAGGCTGGCATGCGCAAACGTCGAATGTCCGAGTCAGAACTTTTTGGATCGCCAGGTTCGGAACAGGCAGTTAAGAAAAGATGACCCAACCAATCACGACAGCCGAGATCGTAATAATCGGGCTCGAGGCCGATGACAAAGCAGATGCTTGTCGGCAGCTCGCTAATCGACTCGTTGAAGCCGGTCGACTCACCAACATTGACGACTACCTAGCTGCCGTGGCTGCCAGAGAAGAACACTTCTCCACTGGTATCGAAGGCGGCATTGCCATTCCTCACGCACAGAGCGACTTCGTGCTCGTTCCATCGGTGGCCGTTGGAGTCAGCTCATCCGGTGTCAATTTCGGTGCGGATGACGGCGACTCAAATCTGATCTTTTTGATTGCTGCCCCAGCCAGTAGCGAGGGCACTCACTTGCAAATTCTTTCTCGTCTTGCACGCAAGGTCATGGACGACGAGTTCTGCGATCAACTTCGCGCTGAAACAGACCCAGCCGCGCTTGCGGCAACACTGACCGGAGAGGTTCAAGAATGAAAATCGTTGCAGTCACCGCTTGCATCACGGGAATCGCACACACCTACATGGCAGCCGAGGCACTCGAGCGCGCCGCGAAGGCGCTTGGTCACGAAATCAAGGTTGAAACCCAAGGATCGGGTGGAGCTCAGCGCGTTAGCCAGGAATGGATTGACGCATCTGACATTGCAATCTTCGCCGTCGACCTAGAGGTAGGCCTCAAGGAGCGGTTCAATGGCAAGCCATATGTGCAGGTGCCGGTCGCCAAAGCGCTTCGCGGTTCACAGGATTTGATCAACAATCTGATCGAACAAGTTTCCAACGGCACTGCCCCTCGAGTTGGTGAAGCTGCGGCTCCGGCCGCAGACAAGCCCAAGTCGTCGGACAGTGACGGGGGAGAAAAGAAGGGCTTCTTCGGAGGTCTTTTCGGCAAAAAATAAAGTTGGTTGGCGTCTTGCCAATCCGCAACTCAATAAGAGCAATAGGAGGCTCATAGATGAGTAACACATCGACTGGCGCGGGTAGCCGCGTCAGAGGCTGGTTAATGACCGGTGTTTCGTACATGATTCCATTCGTTGCAGCGGGCGGTATCTTGATTGCTTTGGGATTCCTTTTTGGAACCATGGCAATGGGCGGAGACCCTAACACCGGTGGTATTCGTGTTTACGATGCCGCTTTGACTGGCGCACTAAACGCAGATGGAAGCTTGAACCTTGGCAACTTCGCCACTTGGGCTTACATCATCTTCTGGCTTGGTAAGGCCGCCTTCGCATTCTTTGTTCCAGTTCTTGCTGGATTCATTGCTTATGCGATCGCTGACCGCCCAGGTCTAGCTCCAGGTTTCATTGCAGGTGCGCTTGCAACCGGACTTGGTGTTGATGGCCCACTCGGCACCGGCACTGGATTCCTCGGCGCTCTCGCCGGCGGTCTTCTCGCTGGTTTCGTTGCTAAGTGGATCTCCGGCTGGGGTGTGCCTTCGTGGCTACGCCCACTGATGCCTGTTGTAATCATCCCGCTGCTCTCGACCATCGTTGTCGGTCTAGCAATGGAGCTGGTCTTCAAGGCACCTATCGGCTGGCTGATGACAAGCATGACCAACGGTCTAAACAGCCTGAATGGTGGCGGGCTAATGGTGCTCGGTATCGTCCTTGGTTTGATGATGGCCTTCGACATGGGTGGACCGGTTAACAAGGTTGCTTACACCTTCGGTACCGCTGCTCTTGGAACTGCCGCTGCAGCTGGCGCAACTGAAAACCCTGCCTTCACCGTGATGGCTATCATCATGGCTGCTGGTATGACCCCACCAATCGGTCTTGCTCTCGCAACCGTGCTTCGCAAGAAGCTCTACAGCGAGTCCGAGCTCGAAAACGGTAAGGCTGCCTGGCTACTGGGTGCATCGTTCATCACTGAAGGTGCAATCCCATTCGCTGCTGCTGACCCACTGCGTGTTATCCCTTCGATCATGGCTGGTTCTGCTGTAACCGGTGCAATCGTTGGTCTGCTGGGTACCCAGCTGCACGCACCTCACGGTGGTATCTTCGTGCTGTTCCCACCTGTACTAGGCCCAGACTGGACCGCAGTACTTCTGTACCTGGTTGCTATCGCAGTCGGTTCGGTTGTTACCGCGCTACTCGTCAACATCCTCAAGGGTCTTGGCAACAAGTAGTTAGTAGCAAGTATTAGAAGGGCCCGAGGTTCGCCTCGGGCCCTTTTTCTTGCCCAGAGTTTCGCGAGTAAAGCCATAGAGTTTATGCATGAGTCGCTTTCATTTCATCGCCCAGGTCTTAGCCGAGACTACGACAACTCCTGTCGACGCCAAGCAGCAGTTTCAGGAGCTGTTCTTGCAGATTGGGCTAGCCCTGATAGTGATGTCGGTCGCTGCGGCATACTTGAACGCTCGCAAGAAGTCCGAGGACCGCAAGGCTGCACTCGAGGCTCAGGCTGCCGAGGCAGAAAAGCAGGCCAAAGCTAAGGCTGCGGCCGCTGCCAAAGTAAAAGCAGCCAAGACAAAGGCCGCCAAAGCGGCGGCCGCCAACAAAAAGCAAGCTGATTAGCAGCGTCCTCGGTGGTTTTTAATCTCGAGACATCGATACAGGTGTTCTAAATTGAAGGCATGAACAGCGTGGAGATGGGGGTTTCTCGCTTGAAGGCAAAGATCGCCAGAGCATCTCGTTGGCGCGCCAGGTTGTGGGCGACCATCCTCGCAATATTCACTCGGGGGCTGACCACGATTGTTTCCGACTCAACCCAAACCGATGGCACTCGATCGATTCCGGCGGCACGCAAAATTCCGCTCCCTGACGGCCCGCTGGTGGTTGTCGCCAATCATTCTTCACACGCCGACTCCGCGGCGCTCGTTGCGGCTATCGGTCGAGTTCGCCCGGTCTTGGTGGTTTCGGCCAAAGACTATTGGAATCAAGAGGCGACCGCGGAATGGTTGTCTGCCGGCCTGATCGGAACCTTCGCAATCTCGCGAGACGGGGATGGTCTGGCCGAACTTATGCGGGCCAAAGAGCTCGTGCAAGCGGGGGTTGCGCTCGTGCTGTTTCCAGAGGGAACTCGTAGCGCCGACGGAAAGGTGGCCGATTTTCACACTGGTGCCTTCCGATTTGCGGCCGAAATCGAAGCCACAGTTTTGCCGATTGCTATTCGAGGTACCCACGAGGTGTTGCCAAAGGGCGCACGCCGAGGTAGGCACCGCCCGATAAACCTGAGGCTCGGCAATCCGTCGAAGATCAATCAAAAAGCCATCAAGCAAGAAACCGTCAGAGTTCGCGACGAGATAGTCGAGCTCTGTGAGTTGCCGATTGAGGATCATCCTGGTTTCGGTTGGGCTAGGGTCAGTCGACTCGCGTTCGGCTGGGTCGGACTTGTGGTCTGTTTCTTTTGGGCATTCGGTGAGGGCATTTTTTGGCCACTGATCGCCGAGATGCCGCTTTTGCTGTTGATCGTCACAGTCGGCTGGCGTTGGCGCGGGCTCGCACTGATTGCGTCGGCTTGCGTCGGGTCGATTATCGGTGTGGTCACCACATGGTGGCTGGTCAGCCACGGCATCAATCCGCCTTCACCGCTAACCACTCCAAGGATGTTCGAGGTCGCCGCTGAGCAACTCAGAACCGACCTAGGGGGTGCCTTTTGGCATCAGATGCTCAATGGCATTCCCGTCAAGGTCTATGCGCACGAGGCTGGTGTACTGCCGTTGAGCTTCAGCGAACTCGCGGTTGCGATGGTACCTAGAATCGTTCGCATTACATTGATCGGGGCGGGCGGTTGGCTGCTCGGAAACTTCTTGTCCCGCTGGCTGCGTTCAACACTTGGGCTCGTGCAGAGTGTGACCCTTGCGCTGTTTCCGTTCGGCCTCTGGTTGACTGTTTGGTATTGGACCGACCTATGACCAACAAGCGTGTTTCTCGAGTTACCGACACCGTCGGTCGCTGGGCATTTCGGGTTGCCGCCTTCTATTTCGGTTTCATGACTCTGCAGTGGTTTGCATTCCGAGGCTCTTGGTTCGGGGAGACCCCAACGATTCTCGCCTCGTTTTTCACGATCATGGACGCACTCGTCCTAACTCTCTTTACACTTTTCGCGGTTGCGGCAGTGGCAGCCCAACTCAAACCTTGGCGCTTTAGCTGGCATCCGTGGGCTGCCGTGTTGCTCAATGCGGGTTCGATCTGGCTAGCCGTAGACGTTTTCTCCTGGATTTTTGCCAAATGACCGGCACACCAAAGGGGCTTTACGGGCTCAAGGGTTTTTATACACGGATGTTGTCGCCGCTTGCGGCGCTCGCGGTGCGAACACGCCTTGCACCCGACCTGCTCACCTTGCTTGGTGTTGCGGGAGGAGTTCTCGGTGGTTGGGCTCTGGCCGCAGGAAACGGGTGGTTGGTGCTGCTCGGCGTGCTGGTTCGTCTGGCCGGAGCGAACCTCGACGGGGTAGTTGCTCGCGCCAGGGGTGTCGAGTCGCGTCGCGGTTTCTGGGTGAACGAGGCGGGCGATCGGTTCGGTGACTGGGCGCTGTTTGCGGCGGTTTTCTGGCTCGGGCTAGAGCCGGTCATCGCGATTGCATTGATTTTCGCGGTCGCCCTGCCTACGGTGGTCTCAATTTGGGGAGTTGTGGCTCGCAACCACGAGCGCATTAACGGCGGACCCTTTGGCAAGACCGAGCGCAGCCTGTTTATCGTGATTCTCGGATTCGCTCAGCCTGCGCTGGTCGCCGCCGAAAAACCGCTGGTCAGGCCGGAGGCTATGCTGCAAGGGTGGGCCTGGGCCGTGGTTGCCGGATCGCTTGCCACCGCGGCAGTGCGCTGGCAGCGCATCCGAGCCGACTCTGGAGGCATTCGTGCCTGACCAACTGATCGCCAACGATTTGCCTCTGACTTTGGTGCTGGTGACGAGCTTCTGGCTACTCGGATTAACCGGGGTGCCGATGGGCATTTGGACTTTCTTCACGAACTCCAAATCCTCTCGTGTCTTTGCCGGTCGGTGGTTCACTTGGATGCTCGTGCTCGTCTGCGGTGGCGGGCTCGTGCTTCTCGAGCAGGACTTCGGTGGAGGCTCTTTCGTCGGCTACCTCGTTTTTTGGTCGGTGATTTGGGCGCGTGGAATTTATGAAACCGTGCGACTTGCCTCCGACCCGACAGGCAACTTGCCTGCAAACTCGCGTCGTTGGTTGGCACTAAAGCCCCGAACACTTGTGGCGGCTGCATGGATGCTCGCCCTTTCGCTCGGCGCATGGCAACTCATCAATCTCGGAGCTCAGGCCTTCGTGCTGTTTTTCGTTGTGGCGCTTTTTGACATTGGGGGCTGGCTGGGAGGTAACACTTTGGCCAGGCTCAAGCCCTTTGGGTTCAGAATCTTCCCCAAGACCTCGCCAAACAAAACCCTCGGCGGGTTGTTTGTGTCGCTCGCACTCGGAGCAACCGCTTGGTGGTGGGTCTACTCTGGGTTCGGCGTTTTCGGCACCACACCAGCGGTTGATTCGGTCGGCTTCGTTTTTCTGGCATCCTTCGCGGTCTTCGGTGATTGGTTCGAGTCCAAGCTCAAGCGTTTGGCCGGTGTGAAGGATGCTGGCACGATCGTGCCGGGGTTCGGCGGTGTGCTAGATCGCTTCGACTCGATTATTTGGGTGGCCATCGGTTCGCTCATCCAGTGTGCTTTGATATCGCTATGACTGAAAAGGTGAAGGGCACGGCCTCGTATTTTCCATCGATCGAAAAAACCTACGGCAAACCGATGCAGTTCTGGTTTGACGAACTTGCCAAGGTTTCAGATTTGAAGCACATGGAGCAGGTCTCTTGGCTCAAGACCGAACACAAGATCGGCCACGGGCACGCGAATGCGATTGTTGGCTATCTTAAGGCTAAGTCGGCCTAAAGCCTCGACGCCTTCATCGGCAGAGTGATCTCGGTTTTTAAGCCGCCCAACTCGCTCTTCGACAGCCGAACCGTGCCGCGGTGCCTGGCCACGATTGCCCGAATGATGGTCATGCCCAACCCGCTCGAGCCAGCCTGCCTCGAAGCGAAGGGGTCAAAGCGCACGAACTTCTCGATTCCTTTGTCATATTGATCGTCCGAAAGTCCGGGGCCGGCATCTTCGAAGATCAGCCTGACCTTGGTTTTGCCTGCACGAGCCAGCGAGATTCGCACAGCATCCTGGGCATCCGTATGTTTTTCGATGTTTGAAAACAGGTTGTACAGCAACTGAAGAATCAATTCTTCGACCGCCTGAATCGGAATGCCCGATTCAATGTCTCGAGTCACTTTTCTGCTCGGATGCAATGTTTCAAAGTCGTCTGCACGTGATTGCACCACTGCGCTCAGGTCGACACTTACCACTGCGCGGGTGTGCTCGAGCCCAATCTCGCCAAGTTCGGCAATAAGTAGCAGGTCGTTGATCAAACTTTCGAGCCTGACCACCTCTTTTGTGATTCGGTCGAGTGCTTTGGCATCGAATGCTCGGTCTTGGCCAGCGCGCTGGGTGAGCAGTTCGACATAACCCTTCACCACTGTTAGTGGCGTCCTGAGTTCGTGCGATGCGTCGCCGATAAACCGCTGGACTGCCTCATGGGCACCGCGTTCGACCTTGACCGCACGCTCAAGCGCTTCAACCATTTCTTCGAGAGCAATCGAAAGCTGCCCGACTTCAGAGCCGTCGGTGAGTTTGGTCAATTTAACACTTTCGCCAGAGGCAATTTTCTTTGCCGATTCGGCAATTCCTTCAACCGCCTTGAGGTCACGACGAACTAAAACCAAGATGATCACCGAACTGATGGTCGCCTCGATAAGTGTGAACCAGAGCAACCACACCAGATTTTGCCCAGCGCTCGAATAAGCGCCGGCTAGCGGCATTGCTAAGAGTATGAAGTCGCCCCCGTCAATCTCTGCTGCCAACAGACGGTAGGGAACGGCATCGCCAACACTTATTGGTTTTTCGGTTGCACTCTTCACGATTTCTAGAGTTGGCTGGTTCGAAAAAACAGGGTCCACGCCGAATAGGTCATTGACCCTTGACTCGGTGTCGATCAGGCTGACCTTTACGGCGAAGGATCGGTCAGCCGCCGATTCGATCGCGGCGGTGATTTGGTCACCTTTAGTTGTGGCAACATCCTTGGCAACTTTTTCGAGCACGGTGTCATAGCGAGAAACTTCACTATTGAAAGCACTGAAAACTCCAGCGCCACCCACCAAAAGCGAGCCGAAAGTCGCCACGGATGCAGTGGCCAAAGTCAGCCGCGTGCGGAGTTTCATCGTTTACTTGTCGAGCATTTGAAAGCCCACACCGCGCACCGTTTTAATGCCCTGGAAGTCATCGGTGTGAACCTTTCGGCGCAGGTAAGAAATGTAGGTGTCTACAACGTTAGTGCCGGTATCGAAATTGATGCCCCAAACGTCTCGCAACAGCCTAGCTCGACTGAGCACTTTGCCTTTATCTTGCATGAGGATTCGCAGGAGATCGAATTCGGTAGGTGACAGTTCTACTTTTTCATCGTTTACGGTCACTGTGTGTGACTCGTCGATGAGGACAATCGGGCCGCAGGTCAAACTGTTCAAGTTTTCGGTTGGTGGCTTTGTGCGTCTAAGAACCGCTGCCACTCTCAATAGCAACTCCTCGAGCCCGAATGGCTTGGTCACGTAATCGTCAGCACCAAGCTTGAGCCCCTTGGTTACGTCTTGGCGTTCGCGACGTGCTGTCAACATGATGGCCGGAGTGTCGTTGCCCGATTCTCTGAGCCTGGCCAAAAACTCGTAGCCGTCCATCCCTGGCATGTTTACGTCGCTGATGATGAGATCGACTGTATTGCGGCGAAGTAGTGTCAAGGCCGCATTCGCATCGGCCGCCTCAAATACCTCGTAGTTGGCGATGTGCAAGGTGTCGCTAAGCATTTCGCGTAGCGGAGCTTCGTCATCAACGACCAGAATTCTGGCAGCGGCTTCTTTGTCGACCATGTTTTCAGGTTACTGGTATTGATTAGCGCTCGAAGTTCTCTATTCGCAAGCCCAAGCCGTTCACATACTTTTCTAACAATGGGAGCGCAAACTAGACCCATCGAAGGATCTAGAAAGGACTCATCGTGAAACTCTCAAAAATTGCAATCGCCGGTTCGCTGCTGGTTGCCCTAGTGGCTGCGCCAGCTGTTTCAGCAAGTGCCCATGACAACAAGTCTTCGAACGACCACTTCGATGCACCGAAGATCAGTGATAAAGATCGCAAGGCGATTGACCGCAACAAGGAACTGAAGAGAACTCTTCAGCAAAAAATAGATTTCTTAGTCGCAAAGTCGGACTACAAGCAGGCGGTGGCGGCCTACCAAACTGCACTGACAGCCTGGCAAGCAGCAAACGCCTCGCAGGTTGAAGCCTCCAAGACCATCAACGCCAACTACGCAATCGCTGAGAAGGCTGCCAAGGACGCCTTCAACGCCGCGATCAAAGCTGCAAATGACGCATTCAAGGTTGCAGCCGATGCAGCAGATAAAGCCTCAGACCCAGCCGCAAAGAAGGCCGCTCGCGTGGCGCGAGACGCAGCTATCGCCGCAGCGTCTAAGACTCGCACAGACGCCATCGCATACGCCCGGGCTTCTCGTGACGCGGCCCTAACCGCACTGGGCAACGCGCCAATTCCACCGAGCAAGCCAGTCAACGACGGCAAGGGCAAGGTAAAGCGCAACCGCTAATCTGTCGGGTTAGCCGCGAAAGACTAGTCGCGGTTAGCTAATCGATGAAGTCAAACGGTCGACAAGTTCTGAATACTTGTCGGCCGTTTGTTTTACCACGGCATCTGGCAGCGATGGTGGAGTCGAGCCTTCGGCCTGATCCCAGTTTTCGGACAGCCAATTGCGCACCACCTGCTTGTCGAACGAATCTTTGCGCTCTCCCCGATCCCAGGCTGCCTTCGACCAGTAACGGCTCGAGTCTGGAGTCAACACTTCGTCACCTAGTGTGATCACGCCGGTCTTTGGGTCACGACCGAACTCGAATTTGGTGTCGGCGAGAATCAGCCCAGCCTGCTCGGCCAACTCGGATGCTCGCGCGAAAACCTTGAGTGACAAGTCGCGCAGCGCGCCAGCATCCTCTGACCCAATCAACTCGACCACTCGCTCGAAGCTGATGTTTTCATCGTGTTCGCCAAGCTCAGCTTTGAAAGCAGGAGTGAAAATCGGCTGCGAGAGTTTTGCCCCGAAGGTTAAGCCTGCTTCAAGCGGAATGCCACAGATCTCACCGGTCTGCTGATATTCCTTCCAGCCCGAGCCTGAGATGTAGCCTCGCACCACGCACTCGATCGGAAACATTTCGAGCTTTTTCGCGACCGTCGCACGCCCCGCAACAGCACTCGGAATCTCGATCTCATGTGACACGTGATTGGGCACGCTGAGTCGGTCGAACCACCAGTTGGTGAGAGCGGTTAGGTGCTTGCCTTTGCTCGGAATCTCTGGTGAAAGCACGTGATCGAAAGCGCTGACTCGATCGGAGGCAACGACAAGAATCAGATGAGCATGGTTTGGGTCGGTGCTTTCATAAAGATCGCGAACCTTGCCAGAATAAACGTGCTTCCAGCCCTCGAGTTGCAGAACCATTAGTCGTTCTCCTCCGCGTCGGCCACGGCCTTGGCGATATCTTTTCGATAGTGGCTGCCGGCGAGGTAAATCTGTTCGATAGCCTCGTAGGCGTGCTTGCGGGCTTTTCTAAAACTCTTAGCGAGCGAAACGACGCTGAGCACACGGCCGCCGGTGGCCAAGAGGTCATCGCCTTCGACACGGGTTGCCGCATGAGCGATTGAGATGTGCTCGTCTTGTTCGGCAGCCGTAAGTCCGGTGATGGCACGATTTGGGGCACTCGAGGTCGGGTAACCCTCCGATGCAAGGACGACCGTGATGGCAACATCCTTGGTGAACTCTGGTTCGGTCGCGTTTGCAAGCTGACCCGTGGCAGCCTTGTGAAGCAACCCGGCTAGTGGCGTAACCAAGCGGCGCAGCACAACCTGGGTCTCTGGGTCACCGAAACGAGCGTTGAACTCGATAACCCGGATGCCACGGGCGGTCAGGATTAGGCCGCAATAAAGTAGTCCAACGAACTCGGCACCGAGACGAGCGAGTTCGTGCACCGTAGGCAGTGCAACGGTTTCTTGAACCTCTTCGACGAATCCCTCGGGAAGCCAGGGAAGCGGTGAATAAGCGCCCATGCCTCCGGTGTTTGGTCCGGCGTCATCATCAAAGGCGCGCTTGAAATCCTGCGCCGGGGTGAGAGGCAAAACGGTCTTGCCATCGCTTAAAAAGAACAGGCTGACTTCTTGCCCGTCTAGAAATTCCTCGACGAGTATGCCCATATCGATGAAGTTGCGCGCGTGGTCGAGCGCCGCTTGGCGGTCGCTGGTGACGATCACGCCTTTACCGGAAGCAAGGCCATCCGCTTTGATCACATATGGAGCACCGAAGGCAGCCATTGCCGATTCGACCTCTTCGATGGTCGAACATTCGCGAGCCATGCCGGTTGGCACACCGGCGGCTGCCATAACCTCTTTAGCAAACGATTTTGAACCTTCGAGTGCGGCAGCTCTCTGGGATGGCCCGAAGACCGCGATCCCAGCAGCGCGTAACGCGTCGCTGACTCCCGCCACCAGAGGCGCCTCGGGGCCGATGATAACCAGGTCGATGGCCCGTTCTTTGGCGAACTCAGTGACTTGCTCTGGCGAGTTAGGGTTTAGCGTTTCGACGGTTCGCACATCGTTTGCGATTCCGGCGTTGCCTGGTGCCGCGACGATTTTTTCGGCAGGGGTACCCGTGCCGATTAGAGATTTGATGATGGCGTGTTCACGTGCGCCTTGACCCAGAACCAAGATTTTCATTGGTTCAAGTTTATTGGCAGGGTGCCCGCGCGGTTTCTGCCCCACAATGGACTAGTGGCAATCAGAAAAATCGCACACGAAGCCGGTCGGGCAGCCGTGTTGGCAGTTCGCAACGGCGCTGCCACTCGAGAACTCGGCGACCCAAACTTTGCGCTCGCGGTTCGCTACCTATTGCAATCGGTCGCCGAGATCCGGCCAGGCAACACTGTGGAGTTGCGAGTTCCGCCGCTAGGTGCGGTGCAGTGTGTCGAGGGTCCCTCGCACCGACGAGGCACGCCACCGAATGTGATCGAAATGGATGCTCAAACTTGGTTCGCTCTTGCTATAGGTGAAGAGCTCTGGCCGACTGCAATCGCTGGTGGGCGGATTCTGGCATCAGGAACACGAGCGGATCTTTCGGAACTTTTGCCGCTTAACTTCGGGTTGAATTGAGCCATGGTCAAAGAAAATGCGCAAACCGAAACCGTTAGAGTTCGGAAAGCTCCAAAACTAATTCCATTCATGGCCGTCGGCACCACCTTCGGCGCGCTTCTCGGCGTCGGTGCCTACTTCGTGGTTCCAGAATCCGCAAGAACAGATGCCAACATCCTTGGTGTTTTAATCGTGTTTTTGGGGGCCATCGGATTCATGTCGGGCACCCTCATGGCGCTTGTATTCGACTGGGTTTCCCGTGCTCGCTCGCAAGAGCTTGAAGCCACTAAACTTAAGGGGTAAACGCATCGAGTTTCGGTGCAAAACAAGCCCAAAACCGCTCCAAATTGAATGGGGATAGCCCTTGCTTCGTGGCGATGGACTTTTGAATCACGATCTTCTTCCAGATGAGAAGGGGCCGCAGGATCAATGTGGCGTATTCGGAGTTTGGGCACCCGGCGAAGAAGTCGCAAAGCTGACCTTTTTCGGTCTTTATGCCCTGCAGCACCGCGGTCAAGAATCTGCCGGCATCGCCACCTCAGACGGCAAGAAGCTTCTCGTTTATAAAGACATGGGGCTGGTTTCACAGGTGTTTAGCGAGAGCGCACTTGAGAGCTTGACCGGGCACATCGCCGTTGGTCATAACCGCTACTCGACCACCGGTTCTTCGTCTTGGCGCAACGCTCAGCCGACGCTTGGTCGCACTGCTTCGGGCACGGTTGCGCTGGCACACAACGGAAACCTCACGAACACTGCCGACCTACTCGAGATGCTTCGCGTGCGTTATCCGAACCAAACCGATAACGAAATCACCGGCGGAAACACCACCGACACCGCAGTGCTCACCGCTCTTCTGGCCGGCGACCTAGACCACACCCTCGAAGCAACCGCAACCGAACTGTTGCCAAAAGTTCGGGGTGCCTTTTGCTTAGTTTTCATGGATGAAACCACACTCTATGCCGCGCGTGACCCTCAGGGAGTCAGACCACTGGTGCTTGGTCGCCTCGAACGCGGTTGGGTTGTGGCATCCGAAACCGCGGCTCTCGATATTGTTGGCGCTTCGTTCGTGCGAGAGATCGAGCCAGGTGAACTCATCGCAATCGACGAGAACGGGTTGCGTTCATCCAAGTTCGGTGAGACCAAGCGAGCCGGTTGCGTCTTTGAATACGTCTATCTTGCCCGCCCAGACACCGCGATAAACGGCAAGAACGTTTACGACTCGCGCGTTGAAATGGGTCGCACGTTGGCTCGTGAATATCCGGTCGAGGCCGACCTCGTGATTCCGACACCAGAGTCGGGAACTCCGGCCGCGATTGGATTTTCGCAGGAATCGGGTATACCGTTCGGACACGGACTGGTCAAGAACGCCTACGTAGGACGAACCTTTATTCAGCCTTCGCAAACCATTCGCCAGCGCGGTATTCGCCTCAAGCTCAACCCGCTCAAAGAGGTCATTCGAGGCAAGCGCATCGTGGTTATCGATGACTCGATTGTGCGCGGAAACACGCAGCGAGCACTTGTGCAGATGTTGCGGGAGGCAGGCGCTGCCGAGATACACGTGCGTATCTCGTCACCACCGATAACCTGGCCTTGCTTCTACGGCATCGACTTTGCCACCCGCGCCGAGCTGATTGCTACCGGTTTGGGGGTGGATGATGTGCGCGAGTCGATCGGAGCCGATTCGCTCGGCTACCTCACCAAAGACGGCATGATTGCCGCGACTGGGCAGCAGGAACGCGAACTTTGCACCGCCTGTTTCACCGGCACATATCCGATCGAATTGCCGACTGCGGATCGGTTGGGCAAGAACTTGCTCGAGCGGACCACAGACCCAGCCGCCTGCAACCCCGGCCCTGACAGCGAACTTGAAGCGGTGGTTGCTTCGGCCGAAAGCGAAAGCCAGCAGTGAGCGAAGCAAACGCATACGCGGCTGCGGGTGTCGACACCGAGGCAGGCGACCTTGCCGTAGAACTGATGAAGCGTGCCGTCGGTGCGACCCACAACTCGCTTGTAGTTGGTGGGCTCGGCGGATTCGCCGGCATGATGGATGTTTCGTTTTTAAAGTCTTATGAGCGCCCTCTGCTGGCCACATCGACAGACGGGGTTGGCACCAAGGTAGCCATCGCACAAGCGATAGACAAGCACGACACCATCGGTCAAGACCTGGTCGGCATGGTCGTGGATGACATCGTTGTGGTTGGTGCCAAGAGCTTGTTTATGACCGACTACATCGCCTGCGGCAAGGTAGTGCCGCAACGCATCGCCGACATCGTTCGGGGCATCGCTGAGGCTTGTGCCGCCGTTGATGTTGCACTCGTCGGTGGCGAGACGGCAGAGCATCCTGGGTTGCTAGGCCCTGACGACTATGACGTGGCCGGCGCTGCAACTGGAGTGGTTGAGGCATCCAAGCTGCTCGGAGCGCACAAGGTTCAGGTCGGCGATGTTGTGATCGGTATGGCGTCAAGTGGGTTGCACTCGAACGGTTACTCTCTGGTGCGCAAGATCGTTGCCGACTCGAAGCTCGACTACAACAAGACTGTTGCTGAGTTCGGTTCAAGCTCGCTCGGTGAGGTTTTGCTTGAGCCGACTCGCCTCTACACGGGAGTGTTGAACAGGCTTCTCGAAATCGAGCTCGGGGCCTCCGTGCATTCGATGAGTCACATCACCGGCGGCGGAATCGCGGCAAACCTCGCTCGCGTGTTGCCTCAGGGCGTGGCTCTCGAGGTAGAGCGTTCGGCTTGGTCGCCTCAAAACGTGTTCCGTGTGTTGGCTGGATGGGGAGGCTTCTCGCTCGAGTCAGTCGAAGGCACCTGGAATCTGGGCCTCGGTCAGGCCCTCGTGGTTTCAGCAGAAAGGGCCGACGAGGTCGTCGCAGCAATCGATGGATTCAAGCTCGGAGTGATCACCGAACAGCCGAACAACCTCCAAGGTTGGGTTCAAGGCGCTAAGGGCACCGATGGCGGCGCTGTGCGCCTCATTGGCAACTATCTGGAATAAACCAAAGCCTGGGTTTGTGTTGAGTGCTAGTTAGCGCTCGCTCGCGCCATCGTCGTCGACATCGCCGAGTTGATCGGCAACCTCGTCTGCGTCTTCGGTCTCAATGACATCTTCGAGTTCGGCTACGGTTTCTCCCGTTGCGCCGTCGGCAGGTTCATCCGAGTCATCTTCATCAGGAAAAAGGTCGGCCCACTTGTCGATCAGTTCTTCTTCGTCGGTCGGCACAGCTAGCTCCCGCTCGAGTGCGGTGAGGTCAACATCTGGACTGAAATACTTGAGTTCGCGAGCAACCTTGGTGTGCTTCGCTTTCTGACGGCCACGCCCCATGGCGAGCCCCCTAACGCATGCTTGATACGAAACGTGGATGAACACCACGTGAAAACCTGCGGTTAGTTTATCAGCGTGCCTGTCATAAGTGCGACCAAGTAGACGGCTGTGGATGGAAGCCCGAATTGCAAGATTGTGTTGAACAGTCCCTGCAAAAGGCGGCCTTTGCGCCAATAGACCACTGTTTGGCCGACATAGGCGCTGAAGGTCGAGAGACCACCGGCAAAACCAGCAATCAGCGCAATCGAGGTGAACTGTCCGCCACCAACTTCAATCAGAACCCAAGCTCCTACCGCCGAAGCCAGGGTGTTGGCGAGCAGAATTCCATAGGGGAGTTTGCCTTCCCATCGCCCCAAAAGAACTCGGATGACTGAGCCAGCACCACCTGCAAACGCAATCGCCAGAAGCACCCAGATGTCTATTTTCATTTCGACGCTCGCTTGATGCGGCGACCGACAGCGTCGCCCAGCCAATAGGCGAGCAGCCCGAAAACAATCGAAAGTGAGATGTAGGCAACCACGATGTCGGGGGACAGTTTGCCGAGAATGGCGATGATTGCGACTCCACTCAAGGTCGTGAACCCACCTGCAAATCCAGCGCCCAGAAACGCTTGCCGTTCGGGGGTTGCGAGTGCGGGAACCGTAAGTGCCAGAGCCAAAATGAACGAGCCGACGATATTCGCAATGAAAATGTCTATCGGGTCGCTTCCGAAGTGAGTGATGAACCCGCGCGATAGCGCTCCCAAAGCTCCGCCGAGAAATGTGAATCCGAGCATCCGCCAGTTTGTGGTCGAACTACTCGACATCGTCATCCTTGGCTTCGATTACGAAAACGGCATTGCGACCGCGGTGATGTTTGCGTGGTTGAGGGCGGTTTGGAACGCCTCGACGCGAGTCACCGGGCAGGGGTGCGCGCAAGAAGGGGTTGAACTTTTCGGCCGAGCGCATTCGCCATGGAACGGTCACCAACATCGTTCCTGGAACATACATCAAACGACGCATGATTCGATTGGCGCGGTGGTTGTGGAAGATGTGCTCCCACCAGTGTCCAACGATGTATTTCGGCATATAGACGGCAATGCGTTCACGGCCGTGACGGGCACGGTGGTTTTCTAGATACTCGATTAGTGGTGTCGAGAATTCACGGTATGGCGACTCGATGATCTTGAGCGGAATCTTCATTCCGTAGTCTTTCCACTCCTTCTTGAACGCCTCGGCGCGATGTGGGTCGGCGGCAATATGAATCACGTCTAGCTTGTTGTGGTTTACCGAGATTGCGTAATCCAGGGCTTTCAGCTGCGGCTTGTTGAGCTTGTCCATGAGAACAACCGCGTAGTCACCATCAGAGCCGAATTGCGTGCCGTCGAGCTTGATTTCCTCGTCGATGGCTTTGTAGTAGCGACCCGTGTTGTACATGACCCAGAACAGAATTGGCATCAGCAAGAAGACAAGCCAAGCGCCGTGAGTGAATTTGGTGAAGGTAACGATCACAAGCACGGTTGCGGTCATGGTCGCACCGATGCCGTTAATCAGGGTTCCCGAAAGTGCCTCACGCTTGGTCACGGTGCCGTCTTGGCGTCCGCGTTTCCAGTGCACCAGCATGCCAATCTGACCGATGGTGAACGAGGTGAATACGCCCAAAACATACAACTGGATGAGCGCAGAAACGTCTGCCTGATAAATCAACTCGAGGGCTAGGGCAGCCAGGGTCAGAGAGAGCATGCCGTTTGAATAGACCAGTCGGTCACCGCGAGTCAAAAGTGCTTTAGGTGCGTATTTGTCTTTGGCTAGCACCGAAGACAGTAACGGGAAACCGTTGAACGCGGTGTTGGCAGCTAGCAAGAGCACGGCAGCAGTTGCGAACTGCAGAATGTAGAACAGGATGCTGCCGTCACCGAATATGGCAACACCGAGCTGCGCAATAACCGATTGTTGAGGCCCGTCAAGTTCGTGACCGAGTTGCGCCAGCGGGTCTTCTAGATAGTGAACCTTTGAGATGAGCCCGAAGCTGATGATGCCGATAAACATCGAGATGGCGATGCCGCCCATCCAGGCCATCGTTGCTTTTGCGTTCTTAATCTTGGGTTCGCGGAATGCGGGGACACCGTTTGCGATAGCTTCGACACCGGTTAGCGCAGCCGAACCCGATGCGAAGGCCCTAAGCAACAGAAATAGCACGAGCATTGAGTTGCTCACATTTTCGACAGCAACCACCTCGTAGCCGGCTGACGGAGCGACAATCGGTTGGTTCGTGATCAGCTTGAAAAGACCTGTGCTGATCATCAAAAAGACAGTGCCGATGAAGAGATATGTAGGCAGAGCAAATGCGATTCCCGATTCGCGAACACCTCGCAGATTTACTGCGCAAAGCACAACGATAAAACCAATGGCAATCTCGACGCGAAAAGGGTCGAGAGTTGGATACGCCGAAATGATATTGTCGGTGCCGGCCGCGATCGATACCGCCACAGTTAGCACGTAGTCGATCAGCAGAGCCGAGGCGACCACGATTGCTGGCTTTTCGCCGAGATTCTTTTTGGCAACTTCATAATCGCCACCACCTGATGGATAGGCGGCGATGACTTTGCGATACGAGAGCACAACGATGGACAAGAGTAAAACCACAACCGAGGCGATAGCGGGGGTGAACGACAAGAAACTGAAGCCACCGAGCGCCAAAATCATCAGCATTTCTTGGGGGCCGTATGCAACAGACGAAAGCGGGTCAGACGAGAAAATCGGCAACGCGATGGTTTTAGGCAGCAATTCGCCCTCGAGTTTCTTAGTCGAGAGGCGTTTTCCCAATAGCAACCGTTTAGGGTCGAGTGATTCATTCACAAGGGAAAAGATTACTCCGCACCCCAGGGTGCGGAGCAAATCCTTCGAGAGTTTCGAGCTAGTTTGCTGGTTCTTCTTTTTTGCGACGCGAACCGAGATTCAAGGTCGAAACCAAACCGAGCAACAAGAACCCGGCAGCCGCCCACGCTGAAGCCTTAGCGCCATCGGTAAAGGCCTGTCCGGCATCCTCGGTAATCTGCTGGGCAACCTCTTTTGAAAGTGGCATTCCCGTTGCTGGAGACTGAAGAAGATCAGGCAGCGAAGGAATCACACCACCGGCCGAATCAACTACCAGGTCAACAATTTTCGTGGACTGCTCAGCGCTAACAGACTGCTCGGCGATGCGGGTTTCTAGGCTCGACTGCACACCGGTGAAGAGCATGGTGCCCAGAACGGCGATGCCCATGGCCGAACCGATCTGGCGAACGGTTGACTGTGAACCAGAAGCCTGACCGATCTTGTCCATAGTCACATCGACCATGATCACGCCGGTCAGTTGGGCGGTTGCCATTCCAACGCCGATTCCATAGACGAAGAGAAATGGTGCGATCGACCACATGCCGACCTCGGTCGAAGCAAACAGTGCGATTCCAATCGCGCCAATCAGTTCGAGGGCAACACCAGACTGCACCATCGTGCGTGGCGAAACCTTGCCGCTTAGTCCGCCGGCAAGTCCCGATGCCAAGAATGCACCGCCGGCAAGCCACAGCAGCACCATTCCGGATTCAATCGGGGTTAGGAGTAGCACGTTTTGCAGCCAAAGCGGAATCGCAAACAGGATTCCAAACTCACCCATCGAGATGATCAGTGCTGCGATCGAACCGTTGCGGAACGAACCGACCTTGAAAAGTTCGAGGTCGAGCAGAACCGCCTTGTCGGATTTAGCGCGTGAGCGCTCCCAGAGGATGAAAAGTGTGAAACCGACGACCGAAATTGCAAGCGACACCGGGATGATCGACAAACCGTCGCTCGGCCACTTAAAGTCACCGAGCACAAACTGGTTCTTCGTGGAGGCTTCCCACCAGCCATAAACACGTCCTTCGATTAGGCCGAATACAAGGGTGGCAAACATGACCACCGAGAGAAGGGAACCGACAATATCGACTCCGGGAACGCGCTGCTCTTGTTTTGATTCCTTGGCCCACCACCAAAGGCCTGCCATCACAATCAGGCCGAGAGGCAAGTTGATGTTGAAGGCAAGGCGCCAGCCTTCGTCGCCGAAATCGGTTGCTAGCCAACCGCCCAGCACGGGTCCGACGGCAACCATTCCACCGATGGTCGCGCCCCAGACCGCAAATGCGATTCCGCGTTCCTTGCCCAGGAATGAGGCGTTTACCAGAGAAAGCGTGGTTGGTAGAACCATTGAACCACCGAAGCCCTGCACAATGCGCGCGAGGATCATGGCCGAAGCATCCTGCGAGAAACCGGCCCAGATCGAGGCGGCCACGAAAATGGCGATACCAATAAGCAGCAACCGCTTTCGACCGATGCGGTCGGCGATCGAACCCCAAACTAAGAGCAGGGCGGCGAATACGAGCACGTAGGATTCCTGAACCCATTGAACCTCGGTTGAATCGAGTTTCAGGGTGTCGATAACGCTCGGGAAGATCGTGTTGACGATAGTTCCGTCGATAATCACGATCGAGATGGCTGCCGAAATGAAGATCAGGGCGATCCAGCGGCTACGTTCTTTGGTCATTGCTTCTCTCTTTGTTTCGGTGAAACCGAATCGAGGCGGGTTGCCTCGCTACATGACGGCGAGTATCGCACTCGCTCCAAGAGCAAGTATGACCCCCGCGAGCTGTGTGCGCGCGATTCTCTCTTTTAGAAAGACTCGCGCCAAGATAATTGTTCCCAGCGGATACAGCGCGGTGAGAACGCTGACCACGGTCAAGCTTCCGGTGCGGCTGGCCATGAGAAAGAAAACGTTCGCGCTCGAGTCAAAAGCTCCGGCAGCAATGGTTGCCAGCCAGAAGTTGCGCAGTTTGCCAGGCTCGGCAGGAACATCCGCGCGGTTTTTGCGAATTGTGAATAACAAAAATAACCCGAGGATGCCCGCGCTCACGGCCCGCAACATGACGACTGGCGTGAGTCCCGAATCAGCTGGTGCGGCGTTGAGGCAGATCAGCACACCGCCGATGCCGACGCCGGCGGCGATGCCCAAGAGCAGGGCGGGCAACGTTGGCATTCGCACATCTTCACCGGGGATGAACCCAACCAACACCACCGCCACCAAAAGCAGAGCCAATGCAAGCCAACCCCAAGCCGAGAAGGTGTCGCCTGTGGCAATGCCCACGGCGGCCGGCACGATAGCCGAGACCACCGCGCTCAGTGGCGAAACGATCGAAATCGGGCCGAGAGCAAGTGATGCATAGAGGCACGAAAGCGCAACGGCAGACCAGAGCCCCGACCAAACGCCCCAACCGATTGCTTCGGGGTCGCTGCTAAATCCAAAAACGGGGATGAGCGCCACAAGCAGCACCAGACCAACCGCTCCGGCGACCGCGGTCACCGCGACGGGTCGGATTCGCTTTGAAGCCACCGCGCCAAAAAAGTCGGCGAACCCATAGACCAAAGCTGTAGAGAAGCCGAGCAAGATGGTGAGCATTCGCATCCCTTCGGCTTGTTGCGCATCGCTACGAGGGCGAACGCCATTCTCAACTTAAAGCAAAAAGCCCCAGTCGTGAGAACTGGGACTTTTCGTGGCTCCGCGCGGCATCGATCCGCGGACCTAACGATTTTCAGTCGTTCGCTCTACCAACTGAGCTACAGAGCCATGGATGTTTTCACACCCAGCGATCCTGACGGGACTTGAACCCGCGACCTCCGCCGTGACAGGGCGGCGCGCTAACCAACTGCGCTACAGGACCTCGTTGCTTTCAACCCGCGCCCTTGGTGACCCCAACGGGATTCGAACCCGTGCTACTGCCGTGAAAGGGCAGCGTCCTAGGCCACTAAACGATGGGGCCGAAAAGCGCGGTGCTTGATAGCACCAAGAGCCAAGATTACCTGCCTTCTAGCCTTTTTAGCAACCTGACGATTACCCTTGAAGATATGGCTACACAAAAGAACCGCGCTGGGGGGATTCGCGCTCGACGTTTTTTCGTCGCCGTGGCTGCCTCATTCGCCCTTCTTTTTGGTGCCGCCGTGGTTGGACCAGCCTGGGCTACCCCTAGTTTTCCGTCTTGGGCCGAGGTCGAGGCCGCCAAGAAACGCGTTGCCGAAAAGAAGGCGATGATCGACCGGCTTCAGGCAATCATCGAAGATTTGAGTGCTCAGTCCGACGAACTGGCCGCCGTTGCGCAAGTAGCCGCCGAGAAATACAACCAAGCCAAGGATGCTGTCGACGCGGTTGCATCGAAGGTTAAGACTCTTGAGACTCAGGTTGAAGCGGCCATGGCCGAGGCGAATCAGGCCCAGCGCCAACTTGGGCAGCTCGCGGCTCAGATGTATCGCAACGGTGCGGCTGGAACATCCATGAATTTGTTCTTGAATGCCGACAAGGCCGACGACCTGCTTTATCAGCTGGGTGCGAGCGAAAAGGTTGCTCAGCAGAGTGACGAGCTCTATAAGAAGTCAATAGCCAAGCAGCAGTATGCACAGTCATTGGCTGATGAACTAGCCGTTGCGAAGGCAGAACTCGCCACGAAGGCTGAGGCGGCCAAATCTGCGTATGCCAAGGCTCAGTCGGCCGCGAACGAGCTGCAAGCAAAGGTCGATGAAAACGAGCAACTCAACAAGACTTTTTATCGGCAGCTAGCCACGCTTGAAGACACCTCGACGGCTTTGGCCAAGGCGCGCGCGCAGGGACTCGCCGACATCAAACGTCAGGAACAGGGTAGCGCGAACATGCTTGCTCCCGATCTTTACACCGTTGGGGCTCCTGACACCGACAAGGTTGCCACGGCCATCGCGTTTGCTAGAGCCAACCTTGGTGAGCCGTATGTTCTCGGTGGCATGGGCCCGAACATTTGGGACTGTTCCGGAATTACTAAGGCCGCTTATGCCGCTGCCGGAATCTACATCGGCACTCACTCGGCAACCAACCAGTTCAACACCATGGCCTTTGGCAAGAAACTGATTCCCCTGCGCGAAATGGAACCCGGTGACTTGATGTGGTACACCAAGGAACCGAACGTTTTCAATGGCGATAAGTATCACGTCGTGATGTTCTTGGGCAACGGAATGATGCTCGAAGCGCCACACCCTGGTGCAGTCGTGAGAATCGTCCCGATTCGCTGGGGCGAAATGTTCCCTTACGCTGGTCGCCCTAGCGCGTAGATCTTCGCTTCAGGTCTTTAACCAAAAAACCCCGCCGATTGTTCGACGGGGTTTTTGTGTGAAAGCGTTAGTGGCCTTCGGCTTTGAATCGCTCGATCGACTCGGCGATCAAGCGCTCGGCAACGGCCTTGCCCTGCCAGTCGCCGACCTTAACCCACTTGCCAGGCTCGAGGTCTTTGTAGTGCTCGAAGAAGTGCTTGAGTTCGTTCTTGGTCTGTGCTGGAACATCCTCGATGTCTTGAATGTGCGCCCAGCGTGGGTCTTTGTCGAGCACGCAGATTAGCTTCTCGTCGATTCCGCCGTCGTCTTCCATGGTGAGCACGCCGACCGGGCGAACCGAGCAAACCACACCTGGGTAGACCGGGAACTCGAGCATGACCAGAGCGTCAAGCGGGTCGCCGTCTCCGCCGAGGGTGTTGTCGAAGTATCCGTAGTCGATCGGGTAGACGAACGGGGTGAACAGAACGCGGTCGAGGTGAACGCGACCGGTCTCGTGGTCGACCTCATACTTGTTGCGGCTGCCGCGAGGGATTTCGATAACTACGTCGTGTGCCATGGTGCTCCTAAATAGAGTTGTCTGAAAGAGAGTTTACCGAAAGGCTCCCGTGCCAACACGACCAAGGCTCACTCCGGCGATGGCCGATGTGCGTCGTGCCGTGCGCGAAAACTGGGATGCCGCATCCGTGGTTCCTGGTGACCGCGTGCTCGTCGCAGTATCGGGCGGGCCCGACTCAATCTCGCTCGCCTCGGCAGCCGCGTTTGAGGGCCAGCGCGCGGGCATCAAAGTAGGCGCGGTGGTTGTCGAACACGGGCTTCAAGAAATCACCAAAGCGGTCGCCGAGCAAACCGCCGCCAACCTGCGAGCGCTCGGTTTCGAGCCGGTGCTGGTGCTGGCCGTCAAGGTGGGCACGGATGGCGGGCCAGAAGCCGCCGCTCGCGAGGCTCGCTATGCCGCGTTCGAGGAAGCGCTCGCCGAAACTCACGCTCGTTTCATCATGCTTGGCCACACCTTGAACGACCAGGCCGAGACCGTTCTGCTCGGTCTGGCTCGCGGTTCGGGGGCTCGCTCGCTCGCGGGCATGGCGGCGGTGGGCGAGAACTACCTGCGTCCGCTACTGGGCATCACTCGGGAAACCACAGTCGCCTACTGCGAAGATCTCGGCCTCGAGGTTTGGCACGACCCGCAAAACACCGACCCCAAGTTCACGCGAGTGCGCGTTCGCCACGAGGTTCTGCCGCTTCTCGAGCAAGCGCTCGGTGGCGGGGTGGCCGCGGCCCTGGCGCGCACGTCCGACCAACTGCGCGAAGACAACCTAGCGCTCGACGGTTTAGCCGCGGCCGTGTTCGACGACGCAGCAACTCTTGGCGCGACATCCGTGCAGCTCAAAATCGACGCGCTCGAAACGCAACCCGCTGCCATCGTCAAGCGTGTGATCAAGCTTGCGGTGGAACGGGTCGGTGGCTCGGCCACAAGCGCGGGAATCGAGCAGGTTTTTGAGCTGTTGACCAACTGGCACGGGCAGAAACCGTCGACCCTTCAAGGCGTTAGAGTAGAACGCACGGGCCGAGTGCTCGTTTTCAAAAGCACCAAAACCCTCAAACCAGGAGCCTGTTAGTGGACCTCGAAAAGGTAAGCGGCGAAATCACTAAGATTCTCGTCACCGAAGAGCAAATCAACTCCAAAGTGGCCGAATTGGCCGCCGAAATCGATGTTCGCTATGCCGGCAAGGATGTGCTTCTAGTCGGCGTTCTGAAGGGTGCCGTGATGTTCATGGCCGACCTTTCTCGTGAGATTCAGATTCCGGTGCAAATGGACTGGATGGCCGTCTCGTCTTATGGTTCGGGCACGCAGTCCTCTGGCGTGGTGCGCATTCTCAAAGACCTCGACGCCGATGTGCTCGGCCGTCACGTGCTGATCGTCGAAGACATCGTCGACTCGGGGCTCACTCTCTCGTGGCTCGCATCGAACCTCAAGGCTCGCGGTGCGGCATCCGTTGAAATCGTGGCCTTCTTGCGCAAGCCAGACGCAGCCAAGGTCGAAGTAGAAGTTGCCATGGTTGGCTTCGACATTCCGAACGAATTCGTGGTCGGTTACGGCCTCGACTACGCCGAGCGCTACCGCACGCTGAAGGGCGTTGCGGTACTCTCGCCTGCCGTCTACTCCTAGGCTTTTCGGCTCACTCTCTGAGCGAACATCCCTGTTTCGGCACCTTGTCAGAAGGTAGCCTTAGAGTTGTTCAACTTTGAACGCGAAAGGATGAGGCAAGTCCTCGACTATGAAACTTAAGAACGTCTTTAAGGGTCCTGTTTTTTGGATCTTCATCGCATTCCTCGTGGTGTTTTTGGGCACCTCGCTGACCAGCGGTGGCGGATTCAAGCAGGTCGACACCTCGACCGGTCTCACGATGATTGCCGATGGCAAAGCCTCGGCGGTCAAGATTTATGACGGTGAGCAGCGCGTTGACGTGACTCTTACGACTGCAGACCCCAAGTACGGCGACAAGATTCAGTTCTATTACGTCTATGCCCGCGGCACTCAGGTGGTCGACACGATCACCAAGGCTGAACTCAAAGACGGCTTCAACGACGAAGTTCCGAACACACCCTGGTACATCTCGCTGCTTGGCAGCCTGCTTCCGTTCGTGATCATCGGTGCGATTTTCTGGTTCTTGATGGGCAGCGCCCAGGGTGGCAACAGCCGCGTGATGAACTTCGGAAAATCCCGCGCCAAGTTGGTCAACAAAGAAAACTCCAAGGTCACCTTCGCCGACGTTGCCGGAGTCGACGAGGCGATCGAAGAACTACAAGAAATCAAAGAATTTTTGAAGGAACCCGAGAAGTTCCAAAAGGTCGGCGCCAAGATTCCTCGCGGCGTGCTTCTTTACGGCCCTCCGGGAACCGGTAAGACCCTGGTCGCCAAGGCGGTAGCCGGCGAGGCTGGCGTTCCATTCTTCTCGATCTCTGGTTCTGACTTTGTCGAAATGTTCGTAGGCGTGGGCGCTTCTCGTGTTCGCGACCTGTTCGACCAGGCCAAGCAGAGCGCCCCTGCCATCATCTTTGTTGACGAAATCGACGCCGTTGGCCGCCACCGCGGTGCCGGTATCGGCGGCGGAAACGACGAGCGCGAGCAGACCCTCAACCAGCTCTTGGTCGAGATGGATGGCTTTGACTCGAAGACGAACGTCATCTTGATTGCGGCAACCAACCGTCCAGACATCCTTGACCCAGCCCTGCTTCGCCCAGGCCGTTTCGACCGCCAGATCGGTGTGGGTGCGCCAGACCTCAAGGGCCGCGAGCAAATCCTTCGCGTGCACGCAAAGGGCAAGCCAGTTGCAGAGGATGTCGACCTAGCCACCGTTGCTCGCCGCACTCCAGGTTTCACCGGTGCCGATCTTGCCAACGTTTTGAACGAGGCAGCCCTGCTTACCGCTCGCCAGAACGAGAAGCAGATCACCAACGAGACCCTCGATGAGGCTATCGACCGAGTTATCGGTGGGCCTCAAAAGAAGAGCCGTCTGATGAAAGATCAGGAACGACTCAACACCGCCTATCACGAGGCCGGTCACGCGCTGGTTGCGGCATCTTTGAACAACAGCGACCCGGTCACCAAGGTCACCATTCTTCCGCGCGGCCGAGCACTCGGTTACACCATGGTGCTGCCGATGGAAGACCGCTACTCGGTATCGCGCAACCAGCTGCTTGACCAGATTGCCTATGCAATGGGAGGCCGCGTAGCCGAAGAGGTCGTCTTCCACGACCCAACCACGGGCGCTTCGAACGACTTCGAAAAGGCAACCAGCATCGCTCGCCAGATGGTCACGCAATATGGTTTCTCTTCGACCGTCGGTTCGGTTTCGTATGGCAAGGGTGGCGAAGTGTTCGTCGGCCGTGACATGGGTCAGGTTCGCGAATACAGCGAGGCAACCGCCCAGCAAATCGATGCCGAGATTCGCAGCATCCTCGATGCCGCTCATGACGAGGCATACCAGGCGATCAACCTCAACCGAAAGGTGCTCGACGCACTGGCTAAGGCGCTGATGGAAGAGGAAACCCTCAACCAAGAGCAGATCGCGGTGATCTTCAAAGACATCAAGAAGCTGCCACAGCGCACGCTTTGGTTGTCAAAGAAGAGCCGTCCGGTCTCGAAGCTCGCCCCGATTGCGATTCCTGAGAAGGGTTCGACCAGCTCGAAAGAGGCTGCGATTGCCGCCGAGGCTAAGCCTTCGGTTGCGTCAAAGTCGAAGGTCGCAAAGCCGCGCACTCCAAAGGCAACGACTCCTAAGGCTCCATCGGCTGGCGCAAGTGCTGCTAAAAAGACGGTGTCCAAGCCAAAGGCATCCAAGCCTTCATCCGAAAAAGAGTAGTTCGTGGTCGACACCGAGCGCATCAAGTCTGCGGTGGCTGAACTTTTAACAGCCATCGGTGAAGACCCGACCCGCTCGGAGTTGACCGCTACTCCAGCTAAGGTTGCCGAGGCATACGCGGAGTTTTTTAAGGGCGTCGGCGTCGACGAAACCACGGTTCTCGCCGAAACCTTTGAGGCAGATCACAACGAGGTTGTGATTCTCAAAGACATCGACTTCGTTTCGATGTGCGAGCACCATCTGTTGCCGTTCACCGGGGTCGCTCACATCGCCTACCTGCCGAGCGATCGAGTTATCGGCCTTGGCCGCCTGCCAAAGCTGGTCGAAATCGTCGCATCTCGACCTCAACTGCAAGAAAACCTCACCGCTCAGATTGCCGATGCCCTCGAGCGCGGATTGAGTACTCGCGGAGTGGTCGTTGTGATCGAAGCTCGTCACCACTGCGTTGTTTCGCGCGGGGCGAGGCAGCCAGAAGCCAACACCGTCACCATGGCGGCACGAGGATGCTATTCCGAACCGGTCGCAAGAGCCGAAGTCATGGGGCTCATCACCAAATGAACTTCGAACGACCTCGCGTCATGGGTGTGCTCAACGTAACTCCCGACTCGTTCAGCGACGGCGGCGAGTTCATCACCGAACAGTCCGCTCTCGACCACGCTCGGCTGCTCGAAATGGCGGGCGCAGACATCATCGACGTCGGTGGAGAGTCGACCCGACCAGGTGCCGAGCGAGTCGACCCGAGTGTTGAGCAGGCGCGAGTCATTCCAGTCATTCGTGCGATAAAGCGCGAACTCGATGTCACGATTTCGATCGACACGATGAACGCATCGACCGCCAGGGCCGCCGTTGAGGCGGGTGCCGAGATCATCAACGATGTTTCGGGCGGGCTTGCCGACCCGGCGATGTTTGGCGTTGTCGCGGCGACCGGCGCAACGCTGGTGATTTCGCACTGGCGTGGGTTCAGCCACATCATGGATACGCAAAACGTGTATCACGACATCGCGGTCGACGTGAGTCGCGAACTGTCGCAACGGGTCGAGGCCGCGCGGGCCGAGGGAGTGGCACGAGACAAGATCGTGATTGACCCAGGCCTCGGATTTGCCAAAGACATGAAGCAGAACTGGCAGCTCGTGGCACGGCTCGACGAGCTCGAGAAGCTGGGCTTGCCCATCCTGGTTGGTGCCAGCCGCAAACGATTCATCGCGGGCGCGATTGACCCTGAAGAACCGACTCAGGTCAGCAACGAGCGACGAGACGTAGCCACCGCGGTTTTGACCGCGCTGCTACTTCAGCGCAAACTGTGGGGCCTTCGCGTGCACAACGTGCTCAACACGACAGACACGATTCGGGTTGTTGCAGCGCTACGCGAAGGGGAGCAAAGTTAAACCCATGAGGCACAAGATCAAACTCACCGGACTTCGTGTCTTCGCATATCACGGCGTTTTCGACTTCGAACGGCAAAACGGCCAAGACTTTTACATCGACTGCACGGTGAAGCTCGACGCCACCAAGGCGGCGCTCAACGATGACCTGGCTCACACCGTCAACTACGCCGACCTGGCCAAGGCTCTGGTTGAAAACGCCAAGTCCCAGTCGGTTGACCTGCTCGAAACCCTCGCTCAGCGCTTGCTCGAAATGGTGATGAACCTTGGCGGCGGCGAGGCCACCGGCCTAGTGCGCTCGGCAAAGATCACCGTGCACAAGCCGAACGCTCCAATCGTTTATGACTTCGAAGATGTCTCGGTGACCGTCAAGGCCAAGCGCGACTAATGGCTGCTGTGCGTGCGGTGTTGGCGCTCGGGGGCAACCTCGGCGATCGAAAAGCAAACATCCGCTCGGCTATTCGCGCGCTCAAAGAAACCGAAGGCATCAAGGTCGTCAAAAAATCACCGCTGGTCGAGTCTTTTGCCGTGACCGCCGCCGGGGTTGACCAATCCAGACCGAACTACCTCAACGGCGTGGTCGAAATCGACACCGAGCTAAAGCCGGGTGCTTTGCTAGACGTGGTTCGGGCCATCGAAAAAGACCACGGCCGCATTCGCCTCGAGCGTTGGGGTTCGCGCACCCTCGACATCGACATCATCACCTACGGCTCACTGATCAAAGACGGCAAACGACTAACACTGCCGCATCCGAGGGCCTTCGAACGCGCCTTCGTCACGGTGCCCTGGTCGCTGATGAACCCGGATGCTGTGCTCCCTGGCCACGGAAGCGTCGCCGCGCTCGCGGCCGAGGTGCGCGATCAGGTTTGGGTGGTCAAGTGAAGCTAACCAAGATTTCCACGTTGGTCGCGGTCGCCGTTTCGGCGGGCATCCTCGGTTATGCCGTGAGCTTGCTGTTGGTTCGTCTCGGTCAGCCGCTGCCAAGTTCGCCAACCAACCTGCTCGTCACACTCCCGGTCATTGCCGTGGTGCTGGTAATTCTGGCGATACCGGTCTTGCGTTATCAGGCCGCTGTCAAGAAGGCTCTCGCTCAGCCTGCTGGCACCACTCGCACTCCGATCAAACGCGTCGACCCGTTCTATGCCCTTCGCGTTGCGCTTTTGGCGCAGGCCGTCGCCATTTCAGGTTCGGTATTTTTCGGTTGGCACGGCGGCGTTTTAGTCGCGGTTCTAACTTCTCCACAAATTGCCGAAGGAGCCGCCTGGCGAACTGGATTCGGGATAGCGGGTTCGGTGCTCATGGGCGTCGTCGGCGTTCTAATCGAGAGGGCATGCCGAGTGCCGCCCGACTCTACGGCAACCGATACCGAAGCGAGCGCCGCATGACCGCCGCAACCGGGCGCTTGACCGTGGGAGTCATCGGTGGAGGGGCCGTTGGCGTGGCCATCGCCCAAGCTCTGGCCGGTGCTGGTCACCTCTTGGTCGGAATCACTGCTGTGAGTCAGAAGAATCTCGATCGCATCGAGGCCCAACTTCCGAGCGTCGATGTGTTAGCTCCCGGTGAAGTGCTTGAGCGAAGCGAGTTGGTCGTGTTGGCCATCCCAGATGAAGAGTTGCAACCGACAATCGGCGGGTTCAGCGAAGCGCACCTATGGCGTGCCGGCCAACTGGTTGCCCACACCAGTGCCAAACACGGATACTCGGTGCTCGCGTCTGCCGCCCAGCAGGGAGTCATTCCGCTTGCGATACACCCGTCGATGCGATTCACCGGAACCACCGTGGATCAAGCGAGGCTTCGAGAGTCGTTCTGTGCGATTTCTGCGCCGAAGGTTGCCTTGCCGATTGCCGAAGCGCTAGTGATTGAAATGGGTGCCGAGCCGGTTGTGATCGCCGAAGAGCAACGCACGGCTTATGCCGAGGCATTTGAGGTAGCCACAAACTTTTCTGCCATGGTGGTCAACCAGGCGATTGGCCTTCTCGAAGAGGCTGGCATCGCGAATGCTCGCGGAATCATCGCCCCGAGTGTGCGAAGTGCCGTCGAACGAGCCCTGGATGACGGGCACCAGCCCATCGAGCTCTTCGGCGAATCCTAGGAATGTAGTGAGTCATTGCGCGCGTAGTTGCGCACGGGTGGTACCGTTTGCCAACAACAGGGGAGAATTTAATGTACTTCAGCTTTAGGCACAAGGCTGCTGTCGTGCTGGCCGTGGCGCTGGGATTATCTCAGGTCCAAATTTTTCTTTCACCTTCAAAGGCTTATGCCGAAACACAAGTGTCAGATGTGACTGTGACGGCAACTGCAGGTGACGGTAATCTCAACCTGGATTGGACTGATCCCTCCGATGCGCAGAAGCTCAGTATCATGGCTCCTGGCCTCCATCTGGAAAATTTGGTAACAGAAGGCTCAACAGTCGCTGCTGGCTTTGACCCGAGCGAACGGATAACACTTACCATCGAAGTTAGATCAGAGGTTTCAGGGTCGACGTTGGAAGAGATTGTTAGAGAGACAGGTGCCACAGAGGCCGAAGCGGTCC
>JAHEGG010000010.1 GCA_024639845.1 Microbacteriaceae bacterium | reverse complement strand
CGAGCGTGCTCCAAGGAAGAGACTGCCCGGCCTGGGTGTGCAGGTGAAGCAATGGCTTGGTTAGTGCGTTAAGGCCGTTGATCCACATCTTCGCTGGAGAGAAAGTGTGCATCCAAGTGATGACGCCTAGGCAGTTGTCGTCACGTGAAGCTTCGAGCATGATTTCGCGAATCATCTCGGGGGTCTTCAAAACCGGCTTCCAAACTAATTCGGCTGGCGCACCGAGCTGCGCGGCAAGCTGAGACATAACAAGCTTTGACTGGTCGGCGACCTGTTCTAGGGTTTCCGGACCGTATAGGTTCTGGCTTCCGGTTAGGAACCAAATTTGACCCTTGAGCTCTGACATCAGTCTTTTCTCCCTCGCGAAGCACTGCTCCGATTGTGCGATTATGTTAGCGTTCACATTATCAGAGCATTCGACCATAAATCGATACAGATTTACAACGATTCTGCGAAGGTATTCGACTCGATTGACGACATCAACGTCGGCGCCCGAGAGATAATTGCAGGGACCGACGAGGGACAGAGAGTAAAAATGGCAACCAGCAAGCGTTCCACGCGAATGAGCGACGGTCGCGAACTGATTTACTTTGATGAATCAGGTTCTACTCTCCCTGCCGAGCGCAAGCCAGACCTCCGCGATGCAGCACCCCGACCAGCCGTTGCCGAAATGCGACTCGACTCGCTAACCGGTGAGTGGATCTCGGTTGCTGCTGCTCGACACAATCGTGCCTTCTTGCCGCCCGCCCACATGTGCCCACTGTGCCCAACCACGGTTGAGTACCAGTCTGAAATTCCAGACAATTTTGACGTTGCCGTATTCGAAAACAAGAGCCCTTCATTTGGTCCGGACCTAGCCGAAGTTGATGACGAGAACTATGCGGTGATTCCAAACCTGAAGCTCGGTTCAACCAGGGCTTCAATCGGGCGCTGCGAGGTTGTTGTTTTCAGCCCTGAACATCTCGGGTCTTTGGCAGACCAATCGGTGGCACGTGTTCGCACGATCATCGACGCCTGGGCCGACCGCACTGAGGAACTTTCGTCCTTGCCTGGCATTAGACAGGTATTCCCATTCGAAAATCGCGGTCAAGAAATTGGTGTGACTTTGCACCACCCGCACGGGCAAATTTATTCGTACCCATACGTGACTCCGCGCACCCAGAAGCTGCTCGCCTCGATTGAGGCATACGGGCCGAATCTCTTCGCCGATACCTTGGCGTTCGAACAGGCGGGCGAGCGCGTTCTGATTAAGGGCGAACACTTCACGGCATATGTGCCATTTGCCGGACGCTGGCCGATCGAGATTCACCTCCTTCCGCACCGTCACGTGCAGAATCTTGCACAGTTGAACGATGAAGAACGCGATGAGCTGGCTTCGATTTATTCACGTCTTTTGAAGGCTTTGGACACGGTCTACGAGACGCCGACTCCTTACATCTCTGCTTGGCATCAGGCACCATTGGTCGCGGGCGGCGAAAACGTTCGCCTGCAACTACAGATCACCTCTCCGCGCCGAGCCGCTGACAAACTGAAATACCTAGCCGGAAGCGAATCGGCAATGGGCGCTTTCATCGCAGACTTCCCACCAGAAACAACTGCAGAGATGCTTCGCGGGGCAATCAAATGACCGATACGCTGATCGCCTCCGTTCAGGCTGGCTTCGAAGCAAAGTATTGCTATGCGCCAACGGGCGTCTGGTCTGCACCCGGTCGCGTAAACCTGATCGGTGAACACACCGATTACAACGAAGGTTTCGTCTTTCCCTTCGCCATCAACCGTCACACCTTCGCCGCCATTTCTCTGCGGTCGGACTCGGTAGCGCGAGTTTCGTCTAGCTTCTCGGATGTCGTACACGAAGCAGACGTAACTGCCATCGCACGCGACGCTGCTCACGACTGGGCGGCATATCCATTCGGTGCGGCATGGGCCATCCAAGAGATGGCGAACTCGCTCCTCAAGGAGTTCGAAGCCACCGGTTTTGACTGCTACATCGAGTCTGATGTGCCAGTGGGTGCAGGCCTATCTTCTTCGGCTGCGATTGAGTGTTCGGTGGCCCTTGCCCTGAATGACCTGTGGAGCGTTGGCCTCGACCGACGTCAGCTCGCGCGCGTTGGCCAAATGGGTGAGAATGTCATCGTTGGCGCACCAACCGGCATCATGGATCAGTCTGCCTCGCTGCTCGGTGAGACTGACCACGCCGTGTTCCTGGATTGTCGCTCACTTGAGGCCCAATCGATTGAGCTTGGTTTTGCCGCCGAAGGCCTCGAGCTGTTGATCATCGACACCAAGGTTGCACACCGACTTGTTGACGGCGGATACGCTGCCAGACGAGCAGCTTGCGAGGCGGGTGCTGCGGCTCTCGGAGCAACCTCTTTGCGAGATGTCACCGTCGCCGATCTTGGTCGAGCTAAAGAACTTCTCGATGATGTCACCTACCGTCGAGTTCGTCACGTTGTGACCGAGAACCAACGAGTTCTAGACACCGTAAAGGCTTTGCAGGCAACCGGGCCGCGATCGATTGGCAAACTCTTGTATGCCTCTCACGAATCAATGCGTGATGACTTCGAGATTTCGGTTGACGAGCTCGACACCGCAGTCGAGACCGCTCTGCGTCACGGTGCTATTGGTGCACGTATGACCGGAGGCGGATTCGGCGGCGCAGCAATCGCATTGACTCCGATCGAGAAAATCGGCGAGGTTAGCTTGTCGGTGCTAGCCGAGTTCGAAGCGCTTGGTTATGCAAAACCTGACATCTTTGCCGTCTCGGCAGCGCAGGGCGCCAAGCGCGAGATTTAAATTTCGTAGTCGACTTCTGCCTTGCGCTGGTGCAGCCAGCAGGTCCAAACCGTAATGCTTAGCCAGAGCACCTGAGCGGTCACAATCACGCGTTCCGACAGCCCAACGACCGAGGTGTTCGGGTCGAGCCAGGTACTTAGGAACCACAAAGAAATGAGCGTGAGCCCAAGTGTTGAACCGATCGCTGCCGCAGGCCTAACTACCCAGGAATAACGGCGATCAAACCGCATCGAGAGCAAGGGCCAGGCCGACATCAACACGAACGAAATTGATGCCGAAATTCGGTGGGCGTCCGAGTGCCCATCCTGGCTCGGTGTGGTGAAAATCGCTAGCGCGTAAGTGGCCAGACCGGCTAGAAAAAGGGTGATTCGGCCAGGCAGGGCCAGCGTTCTGGCAGAGATGGCGCCAATCACGGTTAGCGTTGCGCCCAGAAAGAAGAAACTGGTTTGAATGGCCTGAACCGGAGAATCGTCGGCAGCTAGATCGCTGATGGTTTTGCGAATCGGGTCATAACCGGGCCAAAGTGATCCGGAAATTACCCATCCAAGGATGGATTGGACCGGGCCGATGGTTGAGGCTATGAGTGCCGCTTTGCCGATTCTCTTCATGAGTCAAAGGCTATGGCATAACGAAAGGGTTGACATGGAAAACTTGCGCGGAAAAAACATCCTGGTCCTTGGAGGTTCGGGCGCCCTTGGCAGCC
>JAHEGG010000005.1 GCA_024639845.1 Microbacteriaceae bacterium | reverse complement strand
CTGTCCTCAGATGTCTGAAATTCCAACTACTTCTTTGCCGCCTCAAAACCGGCCTTCAGGTCGGCTACGAGGTCATCGAAAGACTCGAGTCCGACCGAAAGGCGAACCAAGCCCGGCGTAACACCAGTGGTGAGCTGCTGCTCTGGGGTCAGCTGGGAGTGTGTGGTGCTTGCCGGGTGAATTACCAGCGAGCGTACATCTCCAATGTTAGCCACGTGGCTGAACAGTTCGAGGCTATCCACGAACTTTGCACCGGCTTCGACTCCGCCCTTGATCTCGAACGAAACGATAGCGCCGGCACCCTTTGGTGCGTACTTCTTGGCAGCCTTGAACCATGGCGAAGATTTGAGTCCCGCGTAGTTCACGCTCTCTACCTGTGGATGTTTGACCAACCACTCGGCGATCTTCTGTGCGTTCTCAACGTGGCGCTCGATACGAAGCGACAGGGTTTCGATGCCCTGCAGCAACTGCCACGCGTTGTTCGGTGCAACGGCTGCACCAATGTCACGAAGCAATTGAACGCGAGCCTTGATGATGTAGGCGATCGCGTCACCAAGGGCCGCGGTGTAGTTGACGCCGTGGTACGACGGGTCTGGCTCGGTGAGTCCCGGGAACTTGTCGCTCTTCGACCACTCGAACTTTCCGCCGTCAACGATTGCGCCTGCAACAACAGTGCCGTGCCCACCGAGGAACTTGGTTGCCGAGTGAACCACGATGTCAGCGCCGTGCTTGAGTGGCTGAATCAGGTATGGGGTGGCAACGGTGTTGTCAACGATCAGTGGAACGCCATTCTTATGAGCAACCGAAGCGACACCTTCGATGTCGAGGATGCTGACCTTAGGGTTTCCGATGGTCTCTGCGAAGAACGCCTTGGTGTTCGGCTGAACGGCTGCCTGCCACTCCTTGAGGTCATCCTGGTTCTCCACGAAGGTGGTCGTGATGCCGAGCTTTGGCAGCGTGTACTTGAACAGGTTGTAAGTTCCGCCATAGATGGTTGACGAAGCCACGATGTGGTCACCAGCCTGAGCAATGTTCAGAATGGCAAAGGTTTCAGCTGCCTGCCCCGAAGCAAGGAGGAGCGCCGCGGTTCCACCTTCGAGGGCTGCGATGCGCTTCTCGGCGACATCCTGGGTTGGGTTCATGATTCGGGTATAGATGTTTCCGAATTCGGCTAGACCGAAAAGCTTGGCGGCATGCTCGCTCGAGTTGAACACGTATGCGGTGGTCTGATACAGAGGCACGGCACGTGAGTTGGTGGTTGGGTCTGGGGTTGCGCCGGCGTGAATCTGCGCGGTCTCAAAGCCCCACTTGGCTGGATCGTTGCTCATTGTGTTCCTAAAGGTTTGAAAGGGTAGTTTCAAAAGGTTAGGTTGAGCAGATTTTTCGAGCAAATGGGACTGAAACTTGCGGTAACACTGTGACGCGATGTTACCGAATGACTCGGATGCGCATACGCATGTGGAGCGCAGAGAGCGGGTGCTGCTAAGCCGAAGCAGCTGCGTCAAGCACCTCGAAGGCAAGCCCCGCAAGCAAGGCTGAACCGTCGGGAATGACCGAGTCATCGAAGACGGCTCGATTTGAATGGTTAGGTGCTGTTTCTTGCCAAGCCACACCTTCAGGGGATGCACCTAAGAAAATGAACGCACCGGGGATTTCGCGAACTACAGAACCGAAGTCTTCCGCTCCTGCGATTGGATGAGGCCACTCCATCCAGCGATCTTCACCCCAAACTCCTTTGACGACCTTGCGAACTAACTCGGTGGCGGCTGGGTCATTCATGACAACTTCGGTGGCATACTTTCCGAACTCTAGTTCGACTTCAACTCCAAAGGATTGTGCGATTCCTGCCAAATAGGTGGTTACGTGTCCGCGCAGTTCTTCGAGCATGCCCGGCGAGAAGGTGCGCACAGTGGCGCCGAACGATGCAGTTTCTGGGATCACGTTTGTGGTGTGGTCGTCGCCAGCCTTTATCCAACCGACGTTGATTACCACTGGGTCGAAAACGTTGATCGATTTGTTGATCTTGGTTTGCAAACCACTGATCGCCTCATTCATCGCAGAGATCGGATCTTTGGCCATCCAGGGGCTCGACCCGTGGCCACCGCGGCCTTTGAAGGTCACAATCATGTCGCTCGCCGAAGCCATCAAAGCTCCCGACTTGCCGCCGAAGGTGCGCGGTGGTTGCCAAGCCGAAGTCACGTGGATTCCGTAGGCTGCGATTGGTTTGCTGCCGGTGATCATGTGCATGCCTTCTTCGAGCATGATGTCAGCACCGCCGTGCCCCTCTTCGCCTGGCTGGAACCAAACCAGCACATCCCCTTTTAGTCGGTCTTTGTGAGTTGCCAACAGATGAGCGGCTCCGATGCCGATTGCCATGTGGAGGTCATGTCCGCAAGCGTGCATGTATCCGTTGGTTGACGCATATTCGAGTCCGGTGTCTTCGCGCACGGCGAGTGCATCCATGTCGGCTCGCAGCAAAACGGTAGGGCCTGGTTGGGCACCTTTGATGTGAAGCACGATGCTCGACAGCTTGTCGCTCAGATGAATTTCTCCGAGGCCTTCGATCGAGGCAAGAATGCGCTCGCGAGTTTTAGGTAGATGCAATCCGAACTCGGGAATCTGGTGAAGTTCACGTCGGATTCCCTGAACAATCGAGAGGTAGTTGGCTGCTTCATCGGCAAGTTCGCGCGTATACATCTGGCTCCTTCGTTGGATACTTCGCCAGACTAGCACTTGCTTCGCATACGCTAAGTGCCATGTTCTTCGAGCAAATGCATCCGAGTTGGCAGCAGGCCCTGATTGACCAGCGAGGTTTGCTCGAATCCCTCGAGGTGTCTTGCAACAGGGATGCTCCGCTGCTCGCACCGCCCATGAACCAAGTCATGCGCGCTCTTCAAACCCCGTTGCAAGCAACCCGGGTTTTGATTCTCGGGCAGGACCCGTATCCAGCCGCTGGAGCGGCCGTCGGTCTGGCCTTTGCCGTTTCGCCGGGCACAAGAACTCCGGCCAGTTTGCGCAACATTTTGGCCGAGTTGAGAAGCGACACCGGTCTCGCTACCGCAGACGCTGCCGACATCTCGGTGTGGCAAACCCGCGGCGTCATGCTGCTCAATCGGCATCTGACCACGCTTGTTGGCCAAACCGAAGCTCACACCAACCTAGGGTGGGCTCGATTCACCGATGCTGTCATTCGCGCTCTGGTTGTCGAACACGGATCCTCGCTCGTCGCAATCCTCTGGGGCAACCACGCTCAGACTGCCGCGTCGCTGCTCGAGGGTTGCGCAATCATCGCGTCGCCGCATCCCAGCCCGCTCTCGGCGCGTCGAGGATTTTTCGGTTCAAAGCCCTTCTCGCGCGTCAACAGCCTGCTTATCGAACGCGGTCTAGAACCGATAGATTGGTCTTGCTAGTAAGAGAGAGATTATGCCGCTAGATTCCGAATCCCGTTGGCGCTTAGTGCGCCGCCAGAAGGCCACCGGTGAGACTCCGCAAGAAGGCGAAGTAACCATTCGCAAGGCAGCCACGGATGATCTCAGTCAGATTTGCGAAATCTACAACTACTACGTGCGCAACTCGGTAGTGACCTTCGACCTGGAAGCACTGTCGCTTGCCGACTGGAAGAGCAAGTTCGAACACATCACAGGCATGGATCTGCCATTCTTGGCAGCCATCAGCCCAAGCGGTCAGTTGCTTGGTTTCGCCTATGTGGCGCCTTGGCGTCAAAAGGCCGCTTATCGACGAACCGTTGAAGATTCGATTTATTTGCGACCGGCTGCCATCGGCAAACGAGTCGGTTCGAAGTTGCTTGACGCGCTCATTCGTGAATCTAAGGCCTCAGGCGTGCGTGAAATTGTCGCCGTAATAAGCGATAAAGGCGCCGAGGCGTCGGTCAAGCTTCACGAGTCATACGGGTTCAAACATCAAGGTCACCTGGGCAAGGTTGGTTTTAAGTTCGGGCGTTGGCTCGGCACCGTTCTCATGCAAAAGTCTCTCTGAGAACTCGTTGTGAGTGGGGATAGTTCGCAGAACAATGTCGCCCAATCGGGTTATCTTCAACAAGTGAAGTTCAAGTTTCTAGCTCCGCTCGCAGCGCTCGCAGTCGTGCTTGTCTCTTTTGCCACTTCGCCTGCACACGCGTCGGTTTTACAAACTTCTGCCGCAACGACAGTCAAAAACGCCGTTGGCCTGATCGTTGAATACGCTTCCGGGGTCAACCCGATTGCTCCAGACGGCTCACCGGTTGGCGCTAACTCGATAGCTGAGCCCATTTCTTCACCACGAGCTCTCGGTGACCATCTTTTCGCGCTCGAATTTACAAATCCAATCTCGGATGCTCGTGCCGAGCTTATTCGCACCGCCCTGCTACGCGATTCTCGTGTCCAAAAGGTGTCAATTGACCGACATATAGAACTGGCACCAACCGCTCAACACTTGCTCAAACCCCAACCGATTGCCTCACTGGCCAAATATGCATCTGTGAATATCAAAGTTGCGGCAATTCCAGCGCTCGCGCCAACATCACTGGTCGCATCCAACGCGTTCAGCACTCAGGCGAATCGAGTTGCCAGAATCAGCCTGTCGTGGTCAGCGCCAAAGAGCCTCAACGGTGGAGCTCTATTGGGTTATCGCATTGAAAAGAGCCAAGACGGAGTCAACTGGACAACGATCGTTTCAAACACTGGGTCAACTGTGCGATCTCGCCTAATTGCAAGCGGCCTCACTCCGGGAGTTAGCACTCAATTTAGGGTTCGAACTCTCACCAAAGTGCAGGGAGTGTCGAAGATAAGTTTGCCTTCTCGAGTGGCTTCCGTGGTGGCTGTGATTGCTCCGCTGTCGCCACTTTTGATATCGCAGAACGTTGCTTTCGCTGGAGATCGAGTTACTTGGGAACGCCAAACACTAAGTCAGAGGGGCGGAGCGTCCGTTAGATATCGAGTGACTGTGACCTCAAACGCCGGAAAATTCTTTGAGTGCACGACTACCTCGAACTCCTGCCTACCAACTGGATTGGCTGCAACCGTGCCTTACACGGTCAAGGTCGCTGCAACCAATGCCGTGGCAACTTCGGTTTCGCTCGAGGTTGCCGACCAGCACTACGGCAGCCAGTGGTATCTCTACGATGATTTTTCTATTCACGCTGACAAAGCCTGGCAAATAAGCAGAGGCAGCCAGGATGTTGTGGTTGCCGTTCTCGACAGCGGGATTACTGAACATCCCGATCTTGACGGCCAACTTGTTGCTGGCTATGACTTCATTTCAAACAAGACTGCAGCGCGCGATGGAGATGGCTGGGATGCCGATCCAACCGATGAAGGCGATTGGAACGCGCAAGAAGATTCGTCCTGGCATGGCACTCACGTTGCAGGAATCATTGGCGCAGCCGTGAACGAGATGGGTGTCACAGGCATTGCGCCTGGCGTAAAGATTCAGCCGATCCGCGTCTTGGGTTCTAACGGCGGAACCGAATCAGATCTAATTGCAGCGATTCACTGGGCCTCAGGCTTGACCGTGCCTGGAGTTCCAAAGAATCTAACTCCGGCACGAGTCATCAACCTTTCAATGGGAACTGAATCAGCTTCGGGATGCGATTCTGGAACTCAATCCGCCGTTCGTGCAGCATGGGATCTTGGCGTGACACCGGTGACTGCCGCGGGCAACTCATCTTTTACGGCGGCGTTTTCCTACCCAGGAAACTGCTACCCGACCATAAACGTGGCCGCTACCGGTGTGACCGGTGATATCGCAGATTATTCGAACTTCGGCCCGGGTGTTGACTTCTCCGCTCCTGGTGGTGACAGCAATCTCTCGAATCTCGCGGTCAATGGATCCGATGGAATGATTCTCTCAACCTGGAATCTCGGCTCCACTGTTGAAGGTCAGGCCGACTACGGCCTTGAGGAAGGCACATCAATGGCTGCCCCGGTCGTTTCCGGGGTATTGGCACTGATCTACTCGGTTCGCCCCGATCTAACTAGCGACGATGCCTATCAGGTGCTTCTTGACTCGGTTTCTGCTTTCAAACCAGGTTCCGCCTGCGCGGCGACGGCAGTGAACTATGGCTCAGAAACCTTGGTGGCAAAGTGCGGGGCAGGAATCGTTGATGCCGGTGCTGCGGTCAGATTAGCTAAGACTTACGTTTCAAAGGGTTAAAAGAAAAGAGACCGATTGCTCGGTCTCTTTGTGCGGAAGGTGGGACTTGAACCCACACGCCTATTAAGCGCTAGAACCTAAATCTAGTGCGTCTGCCAATTTCGCCACTCCCGCGTGACTTGAATAGTTTAGCCCAAGTTGGCTGTGGATAAATCTCTCGCAGAAATCTTGATGTTGACATCATGGATGCTCCGAAGGGAGGAACCATGAACCAAACGACCGTCCACCAAGCTCAACCGGCACGAGGCGTGCAGCCTCCCTTCGGGCCCATCCAAGAGTTGATGCAAGACCCGTCAATCGAGGAAATCTGGATCAACCGGCCGAATGAAATCTGGATACACGCGGCCGGCAGGTCTTCTCGAATATTGGTTGAACTTTCAGACACTGAGATCGAAAGGCTGCTCGAGCGACTGCTTAGGAGCACCTCTCGACGAATCGATCGAAGTCGGCCGTTTATTGATGCGACCCTTGAAGACGGCTCGAGACTCCATGCTGTGATTCCCGACATCACTCGTCAACACACCAGCATCAACATTAGAAAATTCTCGAAACGGGTCCCCTCGCTTGAGTCGATGCTGGCAAATGGCATGTTGAGTGACTCACAATTCGCTCAAATCGCGGCAACGGTGCACTCCGGTGAGAGTGTGCTGATCTCTGGTGCAACGCAGGCCGGCAAGACCACACTCTTGACGGCGATCCTCAATAGTTTCGACAATACCGAGCGTGTTATTTCGGTTGAAGACACCTTTGAACTCCAGCTTGCCTGCCCCGATTGGGTTGCAATGCAAACCAGGCCAGCCCCTACGCGCGAGGTCGAAGACATCGACCTCAGGCGCTTGCTTCGAGAAAGTCTGAGGATGCGACCAACCCGCCTGGCGGTGGGCGAGGTTCGAGGGCCCGAAGCTCTAGAGCTGCTGGTCGCGCTTAACTCGGGCATCCCGGCGTATTGCACGATTCACGCCAACTCAGCTTCGGAGGCGATCGATAAGTTGATTTCGTTGCCGCTAATGGCCAACGCCTCGATTTCGGCAGAATTCGTTCGCGAGGTTTTTCAAAAATGTATTGGTCTTGTGGTGCACTGCGAGATAACCAAGAGTGGGAGAAGAATTACTCAGGTTTTGTGTCCATGAAACGAAGACCAGTCTCCCAGTCGACCATCTCGAACGATTTCGCAGTCGATGTCGAGGTCGTGGGCAATTTTTGTTCGGTAGGTGTGCCCCTCGAAGAGGTCTTCGGCTATTTGTCGGTGAATGGATCAGACACGTTTGCTCCCGCCTGGCATTCGCTTTGGTTGAGACTGCAAAATGGTGTCGATCTTCACCGAGCACTTCTCGATATCAAGACGATTTGTGCCGACCGTCGGGTCGACCAATTCTGCGAGGTCGTGATCGCCTGCGACACCTACCAAACCTCAGCATTGTCGGCGTCGCTCCGGCGGCTTGTCGAATTTCTTCGAAAGCTCAGTGAAGTTGAGAATGAGGCATCCCAGCGAATCAAATCAGTTGGTTCGGTGGCTTGGTTGGCGTTACTGTCACCTTGGGTGATGCTCGCAATTCTGCTTGCTAAACCTGAGAACCTGAAAGCTTTTTCAAACTTTCAAGGCCTAGCCATAGTGCTTAGCGGCATCTGTCTGAGCGTGATCGCGAAAACGCTGTCTGATCGAATAGCCAAGTTTCCGAAACTAGTGCGGGTGTTTTCATGAAGCCACCAACTTCGTCTGCAAACTTGGGCTTGGCCGATTTTGCCGAAATATTTGCGATTTGCAGCGAGGCAGGCATTAGTCACCGTGAGTCGCTCCTTCGCATCTCTCGACGTTTAGATCGCGAGAGTGCGGGCGAATTTTTTAAATATTTGTTGCCCCTCGAAGTTGGAGGGTCTACCGAAGAGGTTCTCGAATCGATGTCTAAGTCTTCAAATAATAGAGTGCGCGAATTCGCCCTAGCCATCAGCTTAAGCACCAGATTAGGCACGCCTCTTTCTGCCCAACTTCAAAGCTTCACCCAACAGATTCGACACCAATGGTTGGTTGAGTTTCGGCAAAAGGCAACCCAAGCAGAAACCCAAATGATCATTCCGCAGGTAGCAATATCGCTACCTCTCACCATCGTTTTTGCTCTCTATCCAAGTTTGCAAATGCTGCGTGCAACCGTTGCCTGACGTATGCCAAAAAGCCTCAGCGGAAAAAAAGAAAGGAATAAGTTGAGTATCAGAACCCAAAATGCCGAAGTGAGAGAAATACGCAGATCTTTAGGTTCCACACTGGCCGAAGACCGCGGTGATGTGCCAGGTTGGGTGCTAATTACGCTGATGACTGCGGGCTTGGTTGTGGCAATCTGGGCCATCGCAGGCCCGGCACTTAACAACATCCTGGACGATTCGTTTTCTCGGGTTGCAGGAATCTAGTCAAAATAGAGGATGCCGTGAGACACGAAACGTGACTAGGACGCCTGGTGAACGAGGTGCAGCAGTTGTGGAATTCGTGTTGCTAGCGATGCCCCTGGTTTTTTGTCTTCAGGCAGTTTTGCTACTTGCCTTCGAAGCGGCGGCCAGGGTAGAGGCCGTCAAAATGACGATTAGCCTGAGCCGGCAGGTCGCGTCTGCAGACTTTGATGAGTCGGTGGATTCGATGGCGGTTGCAGATTTGGGCGACAAGTTGTTGTTGTCACATGCGTTGCAAATAAGTGTCAGCAGTCAGTCTCGTGACCCGAGAGTCTGCTTGGACTTTTCAACGGTATTCAAGCGCAGCAAAGTTTGTTGGGTCTCGTTCAAGGAGCTCAAGACTTGACTGTTCACGCGCGTCTTCTCAATACCATGTCTGATGAACGGGGAAACTCAGTCCTCGAGTTTGTTCTGGTGATACCGCTGGTTCTGGTGTTTCTTCTCGGCTGGATAACTAATGTCGACATCGCTCAACACGACAAATTCGCAACTGTTTCGATTGTCCAGGAGCTTGCGCGAGGTATAGAACTTGGGCGAACTCCTAGAGAAATCGTTGCTCGAGCCAGAATGTTGGCTAGTGAGATCGGGGCAAGCGAACCACCGACACTGGACCTATTGCCGTTGGATGGAGCTACCGCCAGCCTCTCGGTTCAAATCGGCAAGGCAAGCGAATTCGTTCGGATTAGGCTCGCGAACGCACACCCAGCCTGGCAACAATTTCGATCAGATCGCGGTTCGATGCTTCCGCTGTTTTCTGTCTTCGTTGCACTGATGCTATCTATTAGCCTTACCTCGGCCAACATTGTTTCGGGCATGATCGCTGATGAGCGGGCTCAGGCTTTGGCTTCATCTCTAGCCATCGACCTTTCCGAAAGCCAGGTTTCTGAGTTCGATCAGGTTGCTTCCGAGTTGATGCGGTCTATCAATAGCGAGTTCCGATGGCGCGCCATTCGTCTTGAGGCGAAGACTACCGAGGTCACCTTATGTGTCGAATTTGAGCCACCACTCGTGAACTTCTTCAGATTGAACTTGCCAACCGACAGGCAGCTTGCCTGTGCATCGCGAAGCGCCAGGGCGATTAGTTTCGTTTCGGGATAAACCGGGGGATGTAACGCCACATCAACAGACCACCGGCGATGCCCAAAACCCCAAAACTTGCCATGGCGACCGAAAGTGCTCCAGTCCACACGGTTAGTGCCGAGAGCAGGGGAGGTGCGGCCGCAACTCCGATGTCGGTGATCAACCGGTATGACGCGAGAAACTCGTTTCGAGCATCCGAAGGAGCAAGGTCTGCACCCATGGTGAGAATGATGCCACTTCCGAAACCATTGGCCAGAGCCATCGCGCCGGCCAAGAGCAAGAAGCCAGTTCCATCGTGGGCAGCGAAAACAAAGATGTGCAGCACCCCGAGCCCAATGGTTGGTGGAACGGCAGCCCAGAACCGACCCCAGCGATCCATGATTTGCCCAGAAGTGTAAAACAGTGCAAAGTCCAGAATCCCGGCGATGCCGATGAACAGCGATGTGTCTTCTGGTGAGAGGCCGATCACTAAGGCCCATAGCGGAAGGCCAACCTGCCTAGTGGTGCGAATCGCACCTAGAACGGCTGCACCAACACCGAGAGTCAAAAGTGGCTTGGCCTCGCGCTTGGCGACCGCCCAGATGCCTCCGGGTTGGCTAGCCGGTGTCGGTTTGATTACATCTCGAGGTGAGGCGAGCAAGGTTGCCGCCGCAATCACGCAAGTGATGCCCGCCAACCAATAGACCGAAGCCACGCTCCACTGGGCGATAAACAGTGAACCGATGATCGGGCCAACGAACGCTCCGCCGCGGAAGGTTCCGCCTAGCAGAGAGAGCGATCTGGCCCTGAATTCGACCGGAATGTGCTCAGCGAAGAATGCATGCCTGGCTAGAGCAAAGATCGCGATGCCCACGCCAAGCGAAAAAACTCCGAGTGCCATCAGAAGCAGGCTGTGACCGATAGCGACCAACGCCACGCCGAATGTGCCAAGTGCGGAACCGGCGATCATCGAACGGCGCTCGCCGATTCGGTCAACCAAGCGACCTGCCGGAAGATCGGCTATGAGCACGCCAACCATCAAGAGCCCGGCAATCAAACCTGCCGTTGGAATATCGGCCCCGAGTTGAAGCGCGCTGGCAGGAATGATTGGCAATAGCGAATATTCAGCAATCGACATTAGGAGTGACGGCAAGAAAACGGGAACCAGAAGTGGCCTGATTAGGCTCATCGTGCTCGCTGGTTTCACTCATCCATTATCGTTCAGCCGATTAGGCTGCTGACCTAGACTTGAAGCGACATGGCAGACCTCGACCTAAGCACCGAAATCGCAGCACTGCGTGAAACCTTTGCATCTGTGCGGCAGGTCGTCGATATCGAAACTCTTGCTAACGAGATCGAAACCCTCAAGGTGCAAGCATCCGAGCCAAATCTCTGGGATGACGCTGAACACGCCCAGGCGGTCACATCAAAACTTTCTCGCGCTCAGAGCCAAATCACGCGCATCCATGATGTTGAAAGTCGACTGAGCGATCTGGTGGTTCTTATTGAGATGGCAAATGCCGAAGGGGATGCTGCAACTCAGGCCGAGGCCAAAAATGAGCTTGCGTTGCTTGCCGCTGACATCGGTGAACTAGAGGTGCAGACCCTGCTGAACGGCGAGTATGACGCACGATCGGCGGTCGTCACGATTCGGGCCGGGGCTGGTGGCGATGATGCCACCGACTTTGCCGAGATGCTCATGCGCATGTATCTGCGCTATGCCGAGAAGCACAAGATGCCCGCCCAGGTTCTCGACATTTCTTATTCAGAAGGTGCCGGAATCAAGTCGGCGACCTTTGAAATCGATTCGCCTTTCGCGTTCGGAACATTGAGCGTAGAAGCCGGCACCCACCGCCTCGTGCGAATGAGCCCTTTCAACTCCGCGGGCAAGCGTCAAACCTCTTTCGCGGCCGTCGAAGTTGTGCCACTGATTGAGCAAACCGATGTGGTTGAGATTCCAGAATCTGATATTCGCGTCGACGTTTTTAGATCTTCTGGGCCCGGCGGTCAGTCGGTCAACACGACCGACTCAGCCGTTCGAATCACCCACCTTCCGACCGGCATCGTTGTGTCTTGCCAGAACGAAAAGAGCCAGCTTCAGAACAAAGTGGCAGCCATGCGAGTGCTTCAGAGCCGCCTACTCGAGCAGCGACGTCGCGAAGAAGAAGCCAAGAAGAAGCAAATCGCCGGCGATGTGAAGGCATCGTGGGGCGAGCAGATGCGTTCCTATGTTTTGGCTCCGTACCAAATGGTTAAAGACCTTAGAACCGATTACGAAGTCAACAATCCCGGTGCAGTTTTTGACGGCGATCTTGATGGTTTTATCACCGCTGGAATTCGTTGGCGCAAGAGCGCCTAGCCTCCGCCAAAAACCAAACTGGTCAGCCTAGTCTTGACCCAAGATGATTTCCTTTTCCAATGTCACCAAACAGCACAAAGGCGCTCCAAAGCCAGCCCTAGACGCTGTTTCGCTTGAGATTGAGCGTGGCGACTTCGTCTTTCTGGTCGGAGCCTCTGGTTCAGGCAAGTCCACTTTGCTGCGCCTGATGTTGCGTGAAGAAATCGCAAGCCGAGGCGACTTATTTGTGCTGGGTCAAAATCTGGTGACCATTCCAAGTCGCAAGGTTCCCGCCCTTCGTCGCAAGATGGGCGTGGTTTTTCAAGACTTCAGGCTCCTGCCCAACAAAACTGTTTTTCAAAATGTGGCTTTCAGCCTCGAAGTGATCGGCAAGTCTTCGGCTTATATTGCGGATGCGGTTCCAGAGGTTTTGCGCCTGGTCGGACTCGAAGAAAAAGCCGACCGCCTGCCGAACGAGCTAAGCGGTGGTGAACAGCAGCGAGTAGCACTGGCTAGAGCAATCGTGAACAAGCCAGACCTTCTGCTCGCCGACGAGCCGACCGGAAACCTAGATCCAGCTACCAGTGCCGGTATCGTCTCGTTGCTCGAAAAGATCAATCAGAATGGCACCACGATCGTCATGGCGACACACGACGTAGGTATCGTGGACCGTCTCAAGCGTCGAGTTATCGAACTCCGCGGGGGAGTCATAGTCAGAGACGACAAGAAGTCCGGTTATGAGACAGCCCTGCCAATCACCGATCAGGTTCCTATCTCTTCAGACACCGAGCCAGAACAAGGCAACGAGCCAGAACAGGCAAACGAGCCAGAACAAGGCAACGAGCCAGAATCCCGCATCTCGTCCACCGACCAAGCCGAGGAGCAAGAGTGAAATTCGGCTTTTTGATGCGCGAAATAGGCCAAGGGCTGTCACGCAACGTCAGCATGATCGTTTCGATCATCCTGGTCACTTTTCTTTCGCTAACCTTTGTCGGCACGGCCGGGCTATTGCAAGCACAAATCGGCCAGATGAAGACCTACTGGTATGACAAGGCTCAGGTCGCAATCTATCTCTGCACCGACACCAGCCCAGCGGATGCCTGCCCGCAGGGCGAGGCATCGAGCGATGTCAAGGCAACGGTTGAAGCAGCCCTCAAAGATGCAGCTCTGACTCCGTTTGTCGAGCGTTACTACTTCGAAGACCACCAGGCTGCGTATGACAAGTTCCAAGAGCAGTTCGCCGACAACGCAGTTGCCAAATATGTCAAGAAAGAGCAGCTCAACGAGACCTACTGGGTCAAGGTGAAAGACCCGAACAAGAGCGCTGTAATCGTTGAGTCATTCACGGGAGTCGCTGGAGTCGAAGAGGTTCGCGATCAGCGCTCATATCTAGACCAAATTTTCAGCATTCTGAACGCGGCTTCGATTGCGGCCGTTGGAATCGCGGCCATCATGCTCGCTTCTGCAGTGCTGTTAATCTCAACGACAATTCGCCTTTCGGCATTCTCACGCCGTCGCGAAATCGGAATCATGCGACTGGTTGGTGCAAGCAACTTCTACATTCAGCTGCCGTTCATTCTCGAGGGAGTCGTGGCCGCGACCATAGGTAGCGTGCTCGCCTCGGGTGCGGTAGTGGCAATCGTGGTTTTCTTTGTTCAGGGATACCTGGCGCAGCGCCTTCCTTTGACATCGTTCGTTGGCGTCGATGATGCCCTTTTGCTCATGCCCCTCATCATCGGGTCGGGCGTGGTGCTCGCCGCAATCGCATCCGGGTTTGCCATTCGCCGATACCTCAAGATCTAGCCCTATGTGTCTAGCCTTTCGGTTGTTAGACTGATGGGCTGACCGTGGGTCAAATCAACCAGGAGTGAATCGTGCCAAGAGAGCGTGGGCAACAAGTCGTTGCTAGCAATCGAAAAGCCCGTCACGACTATCACATTGAGGATGTCTTCGAAGCCGGACTCGTGCTTCGTGGAACCGAAGTGAAGTCGTTGCGGGCTGGTCGTGCATCCCTGGTGGATGGCTATGCCAGCATCGATGGCGGCGAGGCTTGGCTAGAGAACGTGCACATTCCCGAATATCTGGAGGGCACTTGGACTAACCATGCCACGCGCCGTCGCCGCAAGCTACTTTTGAATCGAGCTGAGATAGACAAGCTTTCGGGAAAGGTTCGAGAGAGTGGTTACACCTTGGTTCCGCTCTCGCTCTATTTCAAAGACGGCAAGGCGAAGGTTGAAATCGCTTTGGCCAGAGGAAAGCGTGACTACGACAAGAGGCAGGCGCTGAAAGAGCGCCAAGACAAACGCGAAGCCGATCGTGCCATGGCTACCAAGGGCAAGGAATGGTAGAGATTCGCCGGCTGACGCCTGCAGAACTCGAGGACTTCTTGGGTTTTATGGGCGGGCCGGCATTTGCAACAAATCCGCAGTGGGCCGGATGCTACTGCCAGTTCTATCTCGACACCGAAACCGACCTGGCGGATGGCAAACCAACTGCTGAACGCAATCGAAAAGCTGCTTGTGACCGCATTGCCTCCGGCACCATGAACGGTTACTTGGCCTATGAGGGCGATCAGGTTATCGGCTGGGTGGCTGCTAACAAGGCCAACAACTTCAAGGCCTTGCCGCCAACCGACGAAAAAACCGCACGGATGCTTTGCTTCGTGATCGACGAAAAACATCAGGGTCAGGGCGTGGCAACGGCACTGCTCAACTTTGCCGTTGAGGATCTGGCCGCGCAAGGATTTGACCATTTAGAAGCTGCGCCACTCGCGAGCGACGAGTTTGCATCCTGGGCCTACCGAGGCAAGCTGAGCACCTTTCTAAAGGCAGGTTTCAAGACGGTCGCACCTATCGATGACAAGCACGTTCTGGTTAAGCGAAAACTCACACACTAAATGTCGCTGCTAGGGGTTATCCTTATCTAGCCCAGCAATGGGTTTTGATAACTAAACATGGGGATGATCGGTTTCGACAGTGCTCTTTTGCCTGGGAGAAGCGGGTCGTGAATGTAGCGTCAACACGTAAATGTCCGCTGCAAACTATAGGTGCCGATGCTAATCGCGCCGACTTCGCCCTCGCTGCTTAAGCGAGCCTGAAGTCCGTCAGTCCGTATTTGATTTCGTTACGGGTACTGGCGTCATTTAGAAATCTTGCTGAGCGGTTACGCCTTAGGGCCGCTCGGGACTTGAACTCAGGCTGGGTTTGTTGGTTGGCTCGCTTCAGGGCATGATCAGAACCGAGTAAAGCGTCACTGAAGCTACACCCGTAGAAGGCCCAGAATTCAAGTTCTGGACGGGGGTTCAATTCCCCCCATCTCCACAATTGGCGCGAACGTGACCGACGGCACGCCAAAAGACAAAAGCCTCCAGCAATGGGGGCTTTTCTTTTTTTGCTAATGTCAAACCATGTTTGGCAAATATGGTGGGTACCTTGCAGGCGGCACGGGCGTTGTTGGACTCGTTCTTGGGCTACTTTTCGGCGGTTTAGCGTTCGCTAGCGGTGCCGGGCAAGCCGAACCTTCGGAAAGTTCTTCGCAATCGAGTTCACCTACAGATGAATCAACGGTTCCGGGGAATCAGGTGGACCAACCTGGCGATGACGAACTTCCTGCATCGGCTTCGGATGCCGAGAATTCAAGGTTTTTGTTCTGTCTATGATGGCTCCGCAATGGGTTATCAACTGGCTCGTGCGTTGAAAGTAAAGATGTCGGAAGCAGAGACCATAATTGAAACATCGCCGAACCTGTAACGGTTTGGGTCAAATTTGACCAGCCACTTCAAAAAAGCGGATTTGGGACACTTAAGAATTTAGCGAGGAACATTGTCCAACTTGGTTTTACATCACGGAGACAACTTCAAATTTGTTGAAGCGGCAAGCGTTGATTTCGTCTTGACTGACCCGCCTTTCAATATCTCCAAAAAGACCAACTTCGCCTCCTACGAGAAGAACACTATTCACTCTTACCAATTTGACAGCGAAAGCGGCGAGGATTGGGACAGTTATTCTCACGAAGAGTTCTTGGGGAAACTTGACGAGTGGTCTTCGGAGTGGTCTCAGGTATTACGCAAGGGCGGAAGTTTCGCAATTTTCTGTGCTGATGCCTACACCTCCCACTTAATGGAAGCCCTCAAAAAGAACGGTCTTTCGCCTCGCCGCTTAATCACCTGGCGGAAAAATAACGCAGTGCCTGTCAATCGCCAATACATGCCAATGAGTGCCAACGAATACATAGTTGTCGGTGTAAAAGAAGGCAAAAATGTGACTTTTAACGCTGATGTTCCTATTCTGGAGCAAACACTGGAGGACAAAATCATTGAAGCAACAATCGTTGCGGACAAAGTCAGCACCATCATCTACTCAAAGGTTAGAGATGCAGTTTTGAACCTTCAGGAAGATGACCTGTTCGGTACGGATCACGTTGATATGATTTCGCAAGTGGTGGATAACATCCTTGAATCCAGCAAAAAAGAAGCCGTCAAGAAGACTCAAGCCATTTATAAGTTGGATGACGAAGGGAAGAAATACTTTCAAGCCTGCGTTCCAAACTATGTCCAGAACCCGCTTAAAGTTGGCAACAGGCTTCACCCGACTGAGAAGCCAGTCCCGCTTCTCCAATTTTTGGTCGCACTTTACTCAAAGCCAGGGGACACAATACTTGACGGCTTTGGTGGGTCAGGCTCTTCAGGCGAGGCAGCTCTTTCGTTGGGCCGAAACGCCGTAATCGTTGAGCGAGAAGCCAACTTTTACGCCAAACTCAAAAAACGTTTGGAATCACAAGCAACCGCAGTAGCTTTAATTTAGAGCAGACCCGCTTGAATAAGTCCGTTGAGGTTAAATCGGAACTTAAAGCAGTTTCGGTTGGCGTGGATTTGAAATTCGCCAATTGAGAAGTTGCCATATTTCACGGTGCAACTTTCATTCCAGTCGGCAACGGACTTAGTGAATGTAATTCTTGACCTTTGCCAGGCTGGGCTTTGTGCCTTCTTGAAGACCTTAACTTTCGGCTTTGCGGAAAGGTTGTCGTTCTTGTCCAAGACCTCAAAAACATAAACCATGAAGTCGCAGTCAAACAGGTTTTTCCAATACTCACCGAGCAAGGCGACAATTTCCGCTTGGGCCACTTGTTTGAATACTTGGGCAGACTGTGAATAAGAAAGGGAGTTTATGTTGGTCCCTGCTGGTACCAAATGAGGCAAGCGAGCCCAAAATGTTGAGGCGGTTGGCTGCCCGATGATTTGCGGTGCGACTTTGCCTGCTTCTCGCATATTTGACTTAACCGACAATGTCGCATTTCCTTCAAGAAGAAAATCCACTGGGTTTTGGTCTCCAGCGATGTGGGCAGTCGGCTTTGGGAAAAGGCTAATCACCGAGCTAAGTGCTGGTTGGATGTGGCTAATAAGCTCTGTTCGCCCTCTGGTGCGATACGCTGAGTCGATCTTCACGCCTGTTAGGTCAGCGAGAGCAATCTCTGCTGAAATGCCGACTTGTTCTGTTCCGTAGTGAGATAGCAATTTTTCCCCGTCTTTATTGGCATTAAGCCTTTGTTAGGGGAACCTAACCTAATTTCGAGCCGAGGTCCAGTTAGGTCGGCCTAAGTGACGAATCAGGACCATTTCCAAGTGAAAAGCCGTTGCTTAAAAATTGTCCTGTCGTTGCTTAAAAGATTGATTAAGGATTTCTATTTCCACAGAATTTCAGTCATTTCGTGGTCATTGGGGTCGTTGCTTCAATTCCCCCCATCTCCACAATTGGCGCGAACGTGACCGACGTCACGCCGAAAGACAAAAGCCTCCAGACATGGGGGCTTTTCTTTTTTTTGCTAGGGTCAAACCATGTTTGGCAAATATGGTGGGTACCTTGCAGGCGGCACGGGCGTTGTTGGACTCGTTCTTGGGCTACTTTTCGGCGGTTTAGCGTTCGCTAGCGGTGCCGGGCAAGCCGAGCCTTCGGAAAGTCCTTCGCAATCGAGTCCACCTACAGATGAATCAACGGTTCCGGGGAATCAGGTGGACCAACCTGGCGATGACGAACTTCCTGCATCGGCTACGGATGCCGAGATGAAACCCGTGAATGACAAGTCATTTCCAGAGGTTCGCTACCAATTTCAACTTGATTTTTTCAAATTAGCGATTGCTAACTGCCAAAGACTTGAAAAGAGCGGTGTTGCACTAACGTTCTCAGACGGACGCACGGCAATCCTGGGCAGCAACAAGGATGGTGCAATCGCACGTATAGATTTCGACGCCGACGGAAACATAACCGAGCAATTCCTGCCACCAATCGAGGACGTTTGCATGCCCAAGTATTTCCATGATGAGGCCGTGAGGTGGTTTGCCCGCAACCAGCAGGTGAGCGCTTTCTATCACCTTGATCCGATGAGCGAAGGTGACATCCAACAGTACGCCTGGCATCAACACGTGCAGTCTGCTGAGTTGTCGACTGTGTATTTCACGTTCGATGAGGGAGTGTTAACCAACATCACCGATAATAATTTTGAGTATTACTCTTCAGCCGCTGTTAGTTTTGGGTTGCCCAAGCCCCAGCTTGCGTTGCTGAAAGACGTTGCCTATTAGCAGGCGGTTTCGCAAGCAGCGAGTTGAGCCACGCGTTGAGGAGTTACCCCAAGCACGACGGCGATGTCGCGCATCGTCAAGCCCTCTTCGCGCATCCTGGCAACCACGTCGCGGATCTCGGCTGAAGCCTCTTCTTGAAGGCGAGTTGCCTCGCGCATTTTGGCTTGGGCCGCTTCAACGTCGCAAATAACGCCCGGCATCTTGGCGATAACCTGAATCACCAGCTCGCAGTCGCCGCCGCCGCCGAGGGGGTGGTCCTTGGCGAGTTCGCGAATGTGCGCCTCAACCTTATCGAGACGCTTCGCCGAGGTCTTGAGGTGGTCGAGTTCGGGTATTTCGACATCCCAGCCTTCTGCGGTTTTTTCACACACGGCTTGAAGTTTCATGACGCACCTCCGCTCACAGGGTATTTAGGCTCTTAGTCAAGCCATGCTTTACTGCCTATAAGGGTAACTTCGAAATGTGCTCAAATCAAAGAAGAAGCTGGCATGAGTGCTGATTTGAGCGTCAGACTAAATTTTCTGGATCCCGGTCCTGCTGGCCACTCGTGAAAGGGTGGCTAGCAGCACTTTTCCGCTTAGCGCAATCAAAACCGAGGTCGTCACTGCTCTTCCGAGGTCCCACAAAAGCCCACCTGTGATCAATTCGTATTGCACAAAGCGGCCTAGATTTTCAATAATCGGGGCCCCGGCGACATAAGAGAGTGCGCCACCTGTGCCAGCCAAGAACGGCCAGTTCCACATCGTCATCAAAGCCCCGTATGCGAACGAGGCAACAACCGCGTAGCCGATCATGGTTGACACCGCCAGCCATGCACGTTTTGACTTTGGTAGGAGTCCGGCACCCAGTCCTACGAGTCCCGCCGCCATCATCTGGAACGGTAGCCAGGGGCCAATCCCTCCGACTAACAGGGCGGACACCAATAATGACGCGGCGCCGAGAATGTAGCCGAAACCTGAACCGAGCACATACGCACCGATGACAATCAAGAAGAAGGCAGTTTCGATGCCTGCAGTTCCAGCGCCAAGGGTTCGAATCACGGCATTCAGCGCGATCAAGACTCCCAAGACCGCTAGTTGCTTGGTCGAAAGGTCTCCGGCGGCAAACTCGACCAACACCATGACCACCATCAACGGCATCAGTGCTATGAAGACACCCTGCGCCAGGGCGGCTTGATCGGTCGATGCGGCACTGATGAAAAGCGGCCAGGTGAAGACCAGCAAACTTGCCACTGCAGCCATAACGATGGCGGCACGTCCAATGACTTTCATGAACTTCATGACAACTGCTCCATCGAAAACAAGCCGTCAACCTGGAGCGCTTGAGAAACCTCGCTGGCGAGCAATCCATTCACCGAGAAAACTTGAGCAGGTGTGCCGGCAAATTTGACTCGGCCGGATTCGAGCACCACAACATCCGTGGCAATCTGCGCAGCGAATTCGATGTCATGTGTGGCGACAATCACGGCCTTGCCTTGATCTCGCAGTTCGGTGATGATGCCGGCGAGCGCACGTTTGGCGGTGTAGTCGAGCCCTCGGGTTGGCTCGTCGAGCAACAGGATGCCGGCTCCCTTAGCCAACTGAATAGCCAGCACCAAGGCGAGTTGTTGCCCTGCCGAAAGATCGCGCGGATGTAGCGACGGATCGACCCGGCCAGCAAAGCGTTGGAATAGCGAAGCCGTGGTGGTTTCGGGTGCTTTTGCGAATCGGTCGCTGTCTTGCAACTCGGCAGAAACGGTGGGCAAAAAGAGGAGGTCGCTCGCCTTTTGAGGCACTAGTGTCGCGACGCAGAGGCGTTCTTCGGAAGTCATTGGTGCGGTGTCTCCCCAAGGGGTCGTCAGGGTTCCACCCGAACGAGTTCCACTTCCTTGAATTGCCCAAAGTAGGCTGGTTTTGCCTGATCCGTTCTCTCCCATCAAGGCAAGAACTTCGCCTCGTTCCACCGAGAGAGTTACATCATCGACTGCGAGCGAATCACCGTAGCGCACGCTGATCGAATCGAGTTGCAAAGCTGCTTGGCCGACGAAGTCCTTCGGTTGTTCGATGCTCGAGGCGTGAAAGGCTGGAACTACGGCAGTCTTGAGTCGTTCATCCTGGGCGGTTAGACAGGGTGGCGTGAGCCCTAAGCGCTTCGAAAGTTCGACCACCGGTGGCACTAGCCTGAACTCGCGAATCGCCTCGGTTGGGAGCTGTTTGGTGACCGAGCCGTCGCCATGAACAATCACCATCGAGTCGACGCTCGGCAAAGCTCGTTCGAGTCGGTGCTCGGCAAGCAGAACCGTGATGCCTTCTTCGGTTGCCAACCTATGAAGCAATGCGATGATATCGGCAGCTGCCTTTGGGTCGAGCGCTGAGGTCGGTTCATCAAGAACAAGGATGCGCTGCCCGGCAGACAGCGCTGCGGCGATTGCCACTCTCTGCTGTTGTCCGCCAGAAAGTTCGGTAAGTTCGCGGTCGAGTAGCTCGGTCAAGTGCAAGTTTGCAGCCAGTTTTTCGAGTCGCGACTTCATTTCAGTCTCTGCCACACCGAGTTGCTCCATGCCATAGACAAGCTCCTCGAGCACGGTGTCGGTGACGAAAGCGCCTTCGGGCTGCTGGTTTACGAAGCCAACCAAATCGGCAAGTTGGTGAGGTTGCCAGCCGGTGACATCGGTCGAATCAATCTCGATTCGCCCAGCCAGATTGCCTCCGGTGAAGTGTGGGGACAAACCGTTCAGGCAACGCAGAAAAGTCGACTTTCCGCTGCCGGTAGGCCCACAAACCAGAGCGAACTCACCAGCCTGAAACTCAAGGTTGACTCGCGAAAACAGCGGATCACGGTTACCGAAATCGAATTGGAGGTTGGAAAGCTTCAGCATCAGAAACCAACCATCTGGTTGGACAAAAGCATGACCAGGGCAAACGACATCGCGCAGACCGCAAAAATTGCAAGGTCAGCCGAACCGAACTTTTGACGGTTGAAACGAGATTTAAGGTTGCGCTTTGAGGTCAGGCGAATCACCAGAATCAATCCGGCGAGGCTTAGCGTCAGCACGACTACCGGCAGGGCTGGGCTGCTCGCGGTCACCAGCAAGTACGCTCCGATTGCGAGCCCTATCGCAGAGCCCAGACTAACCAACCGGTTGGTCCACTGGCGGCGCATCGAGAGTCGGTTGGTTCGGCCAAAGCCGCGCGCATCCATGCTGGCGGCTAGCTGCAGCGAACGATCAAGTGTGTCTTCTAAGGCTGGAATGATGATCGAGGTCAAGGCGCTCGAACCGCTATTTCGTCCGCGGAGACCCTTGGCCCGACGCACTCGTTGAAGGCTGTCGATTAGTTGAGGTGCGAGGTTGATTGCTACCGAGATTGCTGAGGCAACCTCATACAGCGCGGCCGGGGTCGACTTCAGCAACCTTCTCGGATTCGACAGCGTGTTTGACATGGCAACCGCGAGGATGATTGCCGCAAGCCTGAGTCCGTCCAAGGTCGCGGCACTCAAGGTGCTCCAGCTGATCGAACCGAACAGGGAAAGTTGTTGCCCGAGCCCGAGCGGCAGGTTGAAATGTGGCAGGCTCAACGCAACATCGGAGGAATTTGGGTCACCGTTGAAAATCACTCTGAAAACGATTCTCGTGAGCACAAATATCGAGGCCAGCAAGAGATAAAAAGGCAGTGAGCGTGCCCACGGGGCGGTCGAGCGAAACACCAGAATTAGGCCGACACATAGACCAATTAGTGAACTCACGAACCAAAGGTTGGTGCTCTGTCCCGCGAGAATTGAGATCGACAGACCCAACGCCCACCAGGAGCCGGGGTGAACTTTTGCCTTGGCAAACTCGCTTAGCCGGCGCATTTGAAAACCGTTGGTTCGATACTCGGCATCGCGCGTTCAGGTCGGTTCTTGCCCGAGAAGACCCAGGCGTCAGATGAACCGCAACCTGGCTTGCGCATGCCCGCGCCGGTCGGGCTCATGACCCAGCCGTCGGTTTCTGCGTTCGCAGTGAAGTAGACCCAAGAACCCTCGTCATAGCCTGGGGTGTTGGCGCAGTCTTGCTCTTGGGCAGATGGCACACCCTCGATGCGGCAGACAAAACCGGTCGGATATTCGTCGGTGCCCGAGACATCTACTCGTTGTGCGAGAAGGTCCCAACCGGTGCCAACAAAGTTAGTCGCGCAATAGACGATCGGGGAGTGCTGGTTTCCGAAGTCGATTACTTCGGTTACTCCCGCATCTAGGCAAGCACCATCAAAAAAGGTCGCGTTCGGCGCGGGTGTCTCCGAGTTAGATTCGATTGCGGGCAGCGCAGAGATAGCCGACCCGATTGCCACGAGGGCAACCAGGGCGATCAGCACCACCCGCAACCGATTCCGCATTTATTTGCCGATTAGGCCAGGGTAGCTTCGGCCGTCTAGCGCGAGGAGTCCCTGAATCGTTGCAAAGGTGTCGCCCTTGCCTTCAGACCAAGGAGTCTCGAGCCCGCCGTCGTCGACGATGGTGGTGGTGAGCCAAGCTGAGTAAGCGGTGGCATCAACCTGGCCTGCGATCAGACCCATTGCTGCATAGGCCGTCGAGTTCACGTCGACATCGCCCCAGGCTTCAAAGTGGTTGCCCGACACGGTCGCAGATTCGAGCCACTTGAGCAGGGCATCCTTGGTGGCTTTTCGTGTCGACTGTGATTCGGCTGATCCGATGCCGTCGGTCGCCGCAATGGCCATGAGAACCATTCCGGCTGCGTCGGCGCTGCTGGCGGTGGTGTTCACCGAGGTGTCGAATCCGAACCCGCCGTCTGCACGAACGAAGCCGGTCAGTTTGGTCGCCACGGATGCGGCAAGGTCAGCCTTGCCCTGGGCAACAAGCGCTAGAGTCACCCAGCCGTAGTCGAAGGTGTTGTCGCCAGAACCAACGAGCGTGCCGTCGGCTGAGACCTGCTCGCTGAGTGCTGCAAGGATGTCGTCTCGAAGAGTAGCGTTTTCGATTCCAGAAACCTTGCTGGCAAAGAGGAACTTGCCGGCGAGACCTGCCTTGAGAACACCGTTTGACGCGTCGAACAGGTAGCCCGATTTCGAGGTTGAGTCACCGACCAGTGTGGCATCGGTCAAAACGTTGGTGGCAACATCCTTGACCGCATCTAGCTGGCCAGAACCAGCCAGTTGGGTGATTGCTTCGAGAGTGAACCCATAGTCTGGTTTTCCGGGGGTGAATCCCTCGACTCCCGCAGCTGTGAACTTGGACTGCAAGAATGCGGCGGTTTCGGTGTATTTGGTGGTTGGTGCGCACGCGGAGAGCGCGAGCACGAGAGCGGCGGTTGTGACCGACGCCAGAATAGTTGCGATTGAGCGCAACCCAGATTTGGTTCCCATTTAGGAGCCTTTCGCATTTTGCGATCTGAGTGCGAAGACGAGAAGCCAAGGCTCACTCGACTCCGACCGTAGACCTCGACGGTTAATTTGGAGTCATCACTTTCCGGTCAGGCATTCCGACTTCCGATTACTCGGTTACGGCTGCGGGTCAGCGTCGGACTTGCACCGACTTCCCCTGACAGGTTGGAGATAAGCGACTTTTTGAAGGTCGCCCGCTTAGATTAGCAGTAAGCGTCAATCGGTCTTGTATTGTTGACCTATAACTTAAAACGCTGAATGAAGCGTGGCGGGAGAGCGGCGTCAAAGCTGCACCGAAGGAGCAATCCTCCCCAGAATCTCTCAGGTCTCGAACCGTCACGACTAGGCAACTCTGAAAAGAAGGTCTCAAGACCTCGCCCAAGGTGAAACCCGGATTTCCGGTGAAGCTCTCAGGCCCAAACGACAGAGGGGGAGTTCTTGGAAGGCAACTCGCCGACCATTTTGGAGAACTCCGTGAATGATTCTGGGTTGAAAACACCTCTTTATGAAGAACACGTTGCGCTCGGAGCTGCGTTCACCGACTTCGGCGGTTGGCAGATGCCGGTGCGTTACTCTTCCGATCTGGCCGAACACGCTGCGGTTCGCTCAGCCGCCGGCATCTTTGATATCAGTCACATGGCCGAATTTTTCATCACTGGTGCTGAGGCTGCGGCCTTTCTTGATCAGGCACTCGTTGGCGTTGCTTCTGAAATCTCGGATGGCCGAGCCAAGTATTCACTCATCGTCAACTCCGACGGTGGCATCATCGATGATCTGATCGTCTATCGTTTCGAAGCCGATCGCTTTCTGATCATCGCTAATGCGGGCAACCGAGCAGCCGTGAGTACCGCGCTTCGCGAGCGAGTCGCTGGATTCGAATGCGAGTTACTCGATCGAAGCGACGAGTTCGCTCTGCTCGCGATTCAGGGGCCGCGTGCGGTTGAGATCCTGCAGCGGCTAACCTCGGCCCCACTCGACTCGCTCAAGTACTATTCGATTTTCGAAGGCGAAGTGAACGGCGTTCACGCTTACTTGGCCCGCACCGGCTACACGGGCGAAGACGGTTTTGAGATTTTGCTAGCTGCCGAAAATGCTTCGGCACTATGGCGCGAACTCCTCAGTGTTGGCGAACCAGAGGGAATCATCCCTGCCGGCTACGCCTGCCGCGACACCCTTCGGCTCGAAGCTGGAATGCCGCTTTATGGCAACGAGCTTGGGCTTGACACCACACCTTTCGATGCCGGGTTCGCGCGAGTTGTTCGACTCGACCACGAGTTCGTCGGAGCCCCGGCACTCAAGACTCTCGCCGACCAACCGCTCAACAAGAAGTTGGTCGGATTAGTCGGCGAGGGACGACGGGCGGCACGCGCGCACTACGAGTTGTTCGACAGCGAGAGCGCAACATCCCCGGTCGGTGAAATCACCACGGGTGCCCTGTCGCCGACGCTCGGCTATCCGATTGCGATGGCATATGTTCAGGCGCATCTGGCAGAGCCAGGAACTTCGCTTTGGGCCGATGTTCGCGGAAGCCGACAACCTATGACAGTTGTTTCGCTGCCTTTTTATAAGCGCGCGAAATAACCAGCACCAAAACTAAAAAGCAATCCAAACACATCAAGACAAACGGCACCACCAGCAAAAGGAGACAGAGATGATCGAACGACAAGGCCTGCTTTATACCAAGGAGCACGAATGGTTGGCCATCGAAGGTGACGTGGCAACCATCGGTATCACCGAGTATGCAGCCGAGAAGCTGGGTGACGTGGTTTACGTCGACCTACCTTCGGTCGGCACCAAGACCACATACATGAAGATTTGTGGCGAGATTGAATCGACTAAATCGGTTGGCGAGTTGTATGCGCCGGTCGATGGTGAAGTTGTCGAAATCAACGAAACCGTTTCGAGCAACCCAGAGTTAATCAACCACGATCCGTTCGGTGCGGGTTGGCTCATCAAAATCCGATTCTCCGAACTTCCTGAACTTTTGAACCACAGCGAATACGCCGCACTAACCGACGAAGGCTAACAACATGACTAGCGCGCACAAGGATTTCAAATACCGTCACATCGGAACCACCGCAGCTGACCAGCAACAAATGCTTGAGGCAATCGGCTACTCGAGCATTCAACAGCTGATGGATGCAGCGGTTCCTGGCGTGATTCGTTTCAAGGGCGAAGGTGCCCTGCCAGAACCGGTATCCGAAGCCGAAGCGCTAGCCGAATTGCGCCAATTGGCAAACCGCAACCGCATAACCCATTCGATGATCGGGCTGGGTTACTACCCAACTCACGTTCCAGGTGTGATTAAGCGCAATGTTCTAGAAAACCCGTCGTGGTACACGGCTTACACGCCGTACCAGCCAGAAATCAGCCAAGGTCGCCTCGAAGCGCTGATCAACTTTCAGACGATGGTCACAGATCTAACGGGCCTGAAGACTGCAAACGCTTCGATGCTCGATGAAGGCACAGCAGTTGTTGAGGCCATGATGATTGCCAGACGAGCATCAACGGTGACCTCGCAGGTTTTCTTTGCGGATGTTGATCTCTTGCCGCAGACCAAAGACCTACTGGAGCACCGTGCCGAACCTTTGGGAATCCAGCTGCGCTACTTCGACGCCGCTGCGGGTGCCGAAGCTCTCGAAGGTGACTTCTTCGGAATCGTGGTTCAGTACCCAGGCGCTTCTGGGCGACTGGTGGCTCTTGAGCCGCTGACCGAGGCAGCACACGCAAAAGGTGCGCTCGCAGTTGTTGCAGCCGACCTGATGGCGCTCACTCTTATTCAGGCTCCGGGTGAACTCGGTGCGGATATCGCCGTTGGCACCACCCAGCGTTTTGGCGTTCCGATGGGCTTCGGTGGGCCGCACGCCGGCTACCTCGCGGTGCGCGCAGATCTTGAGCGTTCGATGCCTGGCCGCCTGGTTGGCGTTTCAGTTGACGTTGACGGTGCCCCCGCATACCGTCTCACCCTGCAGACTCGCGAGCAGCACATCCGTCGTGAAAGAGCCACCTCCAACATCTGCACGGCTCAGGTTTTGCTTGCCGTCATGGCAGGCATGTATGCGGTTTACCACGGCCCTCACGGACTCAAGGCGATTGCGAGCGAAATTCACGCCAAGTCGTCAGCGCTCGCCGCATCCCTGGAAGCCGCCGGTCTGGCGCTACAGCACTCGCAGTTCTTCGACACCATTCGAGTTCTAAACGTGGATGCCTCTGCCATCTGGCAAAAGGCACGCGCTCACGGCATCACACTCCACCAGGTCGACGACTCAACTATCGGTATCTCGGTCGACGAAACGACCTCTGAGAGCACACTCAACGAGGTGGCTCACGCTCTCGGCGCTGAGGCCGTTTCTCTAGCAAACGACAACTCAAGGTTGTCTGGGTTCGAGCGCGCCACAAGCTACCTCACGCATGAGGTATTCAACTCGCACCACAGCGAAACATCGATGCTTCGCTATCTCAAGCGTCTGGCCGACTACGACTATGCACTCGATCGAGGCATGATTCCGCTCGGCTCCTGCACCATGAAGCTCAACGCGACGACCGAAATGGAAGCCGTGACCTGGCCTGAGTTCGGCAACATCCACCCATTTGCTCCCGCCGAGGACACTCGCGGCTACCTCGCATTGATTGAACAACTGAGCGAATGGCTCTGTGAAGTCACCGGTTACGACGCCGTATCGCTGCAGCCAAACGCTGGAAGTCAGGGCGAACTTGCTGGGCTCATGGCGATCCGCGGTTATCATCTCTCGCGCGGAGATGTGCACCGCACCGTCTGTCTGATTCCATCGAGCGCGCACGGCACTAACGCCGCATCGGCTGTGCTTGCCGGTATGCAGGTGGTAGTCGTTTCCTGCGATGAAAGTGGCAACGTGGAGATTGATGACCTGAAGAGCAAGATCGCCGAGGCTGGCGATCGACTCAGCGCGCTCATGGTCACCTACCCATCAACCCACGGCGTATATGAAGAAGCAATCGTCGACATTTGTGACCGCGTTCACGCAGCCGGAGGGCAGGTTTACATCGATGGTGCGAACACCAACGCTGTCGTCGGTTATGCCAAATTTGGAAAGTTCGGTGGCGACGTAAGCCATCTGAACCTGCACAAAACTTTTTGCATCCCTCACGGTGGAGGTGGCCCTGGTGTCGGGCCGGTCGCGGCTCGCGCGCACCTTGCACCGTTCTTGCCAGGTCACTCGCAGTCCCAAGAAAAACTGCCCGACTTCGGCCCGATTTCGGCCGCACCGTTTGGTTCGGCGAGCATCCTGCCTATTTCCTGGGCTTACATCAGGATGATGGGCAACCTCGGTCTCGCAGAGGCAACCGCCGGGGCGGTGCTCTCGGCAAACTATGTTGCTCGCAAACTTCAGGAGCACTATCCAGTTCTATACACCGGCCAAGATGGTCTTGTGGCTCACGAGTGCATTATCGACATTCGAGGCATCACCAAGGATTCTGGTGTCACAGTTGATGACATCGCCAAGCGACTAATCGACTACGGATTCCATGCCCCCACCATGTCGTTCCCCGTCGCAGGAACTTTGATGATCGAACCGACTGAAAGCGAACCTCTCGATGAACTTGATCGTTTCGTTGACGCGATGATCGCAATCAAGAGTGAAATCGATCGGGTGCAATCGGGGGAGTGGGAAGTGGCAGACAACCCAATTCGAAACGCACCCCACACCGCGAAGCTCGTAATCGGCGATTGGAACAAGCCTTACAGTCGCGAGCTGGCCGTTTACCCTGCACCGGGTCAGCACCGCAATAAGTATTGGCCTATCGTGCGAAGAATCGATTCGGTCTACGGTGACCGTAATCTGGTTTGCTCCTGCCCGCCCCCGGAAGCGTTTGCTTAGTTCGCGCCCAGTGCTTTAGCTGCAAGAACCAAGGCGAGTGTGACGATCATTGCGCCGCCGGTCAAACTGAGCCAGATGCGAACCCGTGGAGTAGTGATTCCGCGAATAACTGCTCCGGTAAGTGCGAGCCCCTGTTGCCAAAGCACGGAGCCGAGGAACACTCCGGCGGCGAAGGCAAAGGTCGCACCGAGCGGGTCAGACTCGGCCAAGCCTGCGAGACTTGGCGTGATTGCTAAAAAGTAAAGCGCGGTCGGGGGATTCACAAGCGTTGCGCCGGCAAACTTGCCGAAAGTTCTCCACGCCGAGGTTGCAGTTCTCTCCGAACCGGTAACCGCATCCGCTCTAGATTTCGGCCTGAGAGCACGAAAGATGGTTTGCAATCCGAGGGTCAAAAGAATCAGTGCACCACCGAGACTGAGCCAAAGTCCAAAACCGCCAAGGATGCCCGTCACAAACGATCCCGCAAGAAACACAACTACTGCGTAGCCCGCATCGACCGATGCCATCGCCAATGCCCCCGCGACCCCGATGCGAAGTCCCTGGCGCAGCGTGGTGTCGACTAGCAGCAGCGCCATCGGCCCGACCGGGATGGCCAACGCAAGCCCGGCGGTGAAGCCTAGGGCAAGCAGATCGAGTGTCGCGCTCATGACTTTAAGTTATCAGCGGGCGGTGCACGAACGTCGAATCCCAGGCTGGTCGAGCCAGTCGCGGCTGCCTTATGAAAGTAACGGGAATGTTACAAATTGCCACAAAACTAAATTTTTTGTGTGAAGGTGCATTTTTGGCTCTAATGTAAGAGTTACCCAAGGTCGGGTGTTGGCTGTAAGCGTTTGCCTACATCTCCATCTGGCCTTTGCTCAAAAAGGAGATATTAATGAAAGCAACACGCATCGTTCGCGCGGTGGCAGTGGCTGCAGCAGGAGCCCTCGGCGTAGCCGGTTTGGTTGCTCCAGCCGAAGCCGCAACCCGTAGCCTCGTGGTAATCCACGAAAGCAACGCGCTTACGTCGTTCAACAGCGGAACTCCTGAAACCAACCTGGTTACCAACAGCGATGTTGGCTACCTGACTGGTGCAGGCTTCGCTTACTACGACGACAACCGTAACCTCATCCGCAACACCACTTTTGGTACCTACGGAATCGTGACCAAGAGCGGCTGTGCCCTTGCGGTTAAGTACACCGTTAAGCCAGGACGTGTTTGGTCAGACGGCACCCCAATCGATGGTGTTGACCTTCTTCTAAGCCACGTTCTTGCAAGCAGCCAGTACAGCAAGGATGCCGGTCTCGGCGACCCAGCTGACACCGAGAAGCTGCCTGCGTTCAACTCGTTCTACGGCGGTCCATACGACAGCCACATCAAGGGTGTTCCTGCACTCTCGAGTGACAAGATGTCTGTGACCCTCTGCTACGACGAGTTCCAGCCTGACTGGCCGATCATGGGTCCTGGCCCAGCTCCTGTCCACACCTTGGTTCAGATGGCTAATGGCAAGAGCTCGGCTCAGAGCCTGACCCAGAACAAGGCCGACAAGGCTGCATTCTTGGCTGCGTTCAACAGCAAGGACACCACTCTTCTGAAGAAGATTGGTGACGTCTGGAGCAACGACTACAACATCAAGACTGTCAGCGACTCGACCAACGAACTTCTGTTCGTCGGAAACGGTGGTTTCTTGGTCAAGTCCGCCGTGGCAGACCAGTCGGTAACCCTGACCGTGAACTCGAAGTACAACAGCGGACCAAAGCTTTCGGGTGGCGTGAAGACCGTTGTATTCAAGTTCATTGGCGACAGCACCGCTGCTGCCCAGGCACTTGCAAACAAGGAGCTTGACATCTACGCTGGCCAGCCAACCGCTGACGCCGTAGCTGCTCTAGAGGCTCTGAAGGGCGTGACCGTAAAGGGTGGAGTTAGCGCTTGCTTCGAGCACGTCGACCTCCGCATCGGCACCGGCGAAGAAGGCCAGACCTACACTGGCCCTTGGGCTGGCATGAGCGCCAAGTCGAAGGCTCTTCGCAAGGCGTTCCTCCTGGCTTACCCACGTGAAGGCATCATCGACACTCTGGTTGCACCAGTGAACGACAAGGCAGTTGTTGTCAACTCCTCGTTCCTGCTTCCAGGTCAGACTGGCTACAACGAGGTTTCGGCCTACACCAAGTCGGTATACGACAGTGGAACCCAGGCAAAGCGCACCGCTGCAGCCTTGGCTCTGGTCAAGAAGTACTACCCGTCGGCCAAGGCCGGAAGCAAGTCGATCACGATCAACATGCTTTGGGGCGCGCCTTCGAACACCCGTCGTGCAAATGAGTTCCAGTTGGCCAAAAACGAACTTGCTAAGGCAGGCTTCAACCTGACCAACGCTGGTGGAACCTCTGGTTGGTCAGGCCACCTTGGTGAAAATTCCTACGACGCTGCGTTCTTCGCATGGTGCCCATCGTCTGTTTCACAGACTGGAACCAACGCGAACTTCCAAGGCGACGGTGGAAACAACTTCATCGGTTACAAGAGCTCCGCAATGGACAAGCTCACCGCAAAGCTTGAGACCAAGCTAAGCGACAAGGACGTGACTGCAACCATCAAGGCTGCAGAGAAGCTACTTGCCGATGACGCAGTATCCCTGCCGATCTTCCAACACCCTGCAGTGACCGCTTACAACTCGGCACTGAAGAATGTGAAGCCGGCCCCACTAACTCCAAACATCGTTTGGAACTACTGGGAGTGGAAGTACTAATAGCCGCTTAGGTTCTTAGTACAAAACAACTAGGAATGGCACCCGGAGCGATCCGGGTGCCATTCTTTTTTGTTCGCATAAACCAAAATGATTCACACAAAAATAAGTAGACTTACTTCCAATGTTCAAATCGATTCAACCTTGAATCGCATAGTCACACAGAAGTGACGGAAGGCCAAACATGTTGACCTATTTGAGTCGAAGAATCGCTCAGTTGCTAGTTATCTTGCTGGCTTCAAGCTTCTTCGTTTATAACCTCGAAGCCATCGCTGGTGACCCCCTTGAAGAGATCAAACTGAGTTCGGATCCCAAGAAGTTTCAAACAATGCAGGCGCTCATCCGTCAACTGGATTTGAACACCCCGCCACCTATCCGATTCTTCAAATGGCTCGGCGGCATCGTCAGCGGCCTATGGGGAAACCTGCAAATGGGTGACGCCCGAACCGGTCAGAGCGTTGCCGAGGCCATCGGAAACGCCATTCCAACCACCATTCGTCTCGTGCTAGCCGCGACCATCCTGGCAATCGTTCTCGGCATCACCATCGGTGTCATTACCGCTCTTCGTCAGTACAGCCGCTTTGATTACGCGGTGACGTTCGTATCATTCTTGTTCTTCTCGCTGCCAATCTTCTGGGTTGCCGTCCTGCTAAAGCAATACCTTTCGATTGGTTTCAACGACTGGCTGGCGAATCCAGTGATAGATCCGGTCTGGTTGATTGGAATAGGAATAGTTTCGGCGATATTTTGGGCGGGAGTCATCGGTGGTGACTTGCGCAGAATAGCGATTGTTTCGGCTTCTGCATTCAGCTCGTCAACACTTCTTCTGTGGGCCTTGTCGTCGATCGACTGGTTCAGAAACCCAGTTCTAGGCCCAGTCTTCATCGGCGTTGCCGGTCTTGCCACCGCACTTCTAATCACGACCGCCTCCACTGGTCTGGCTAACAAACCAGCGCGAAACGCTTCGATCACGATGGTGTTGGTTGGTCTGGCGATTTATTATCCGATTCAACAAGTTCTAACCAAGAATGTGAACGGCTGGATACTTGTTGGGCTTGCAGTCGCAACCGTGATTGTCGGATTGATCGCAGGGTTCTTGTGGGCAAAAGAGGATCGTGCTCCAGTTATGCGAACCAGCACAATCACGGCCGTGGTTATCGCTGGCATGATTCTGCTCGACAGACTCATGCAGGAGTGGAACGTCTATGTAGCAAACGACTTCGTTTCTTACAGGCCGATCCCGACCATTGGTCAAACAAATGACATGATCGCGCTCCAGCTAGACGAGGAACCAGATTTCTGGCTCGGTTCTCTGGACTCCGCGCTCCACATTATTCTGCCGACCATCGCGCTAACTATCATTTCGTTCGCTGGCTACGTGCGATATACCCGCGGCAACTTGCTCGAAGTTTTGAACATGGACTACATTCGCACAGCTCGAGCCAAGGGTTTGACTGAGCGCACTGTGATCATGCGTCACGCATTCCGTAACTCGCTCATCCCACTAACGACCCTGATGGCCTGGGACTTCGCAGGCATCCTAGGCGGAGCGATTATTACCGAGAGCGTCTTCGGTTGGACCGGTATGGGAACTCTATTCCGTGTAGCGATCGTGTCGTTCGACTTAAACCTGCTGATGGGCACGTTCATCATCACGGCAACGCTGGCGGTGTCGGCCAATCTGATTTCTGACCTGCTCTACTCGGCCCTCGACCCTCGCATTCGCGTTGGAACTGGAGAATAACGATGACTGACAAGAATGAAACTTCTACCGAAGTCGCCGGTTCCGGCGAAAATGCAATTGCTAACAAGGAAATCGAAGGGCTCAGTCAGGGCCAACTAGTCCGCAAGCGCTTTGTGCGCCACCGCGGTGCAATGATCGCCTTGGTTACCTTGATCTTCATCGTGCTGTTCACCTACTCGGCGTCGGGCTTGCACCTCGGCACCGAAAAGCAGCCGATCAGCATCCCCGGCTGGTGGCACTACGGAATCACCGACCTATCCGATCTCCGCTACGGCGATGGTGTCTGCGATGATGGCGCTACTGGTTGTCCAACCCTTCAACTCAACCCATTCGCTCCTGAGTTCGGTTTGGGCGACCACCCGTTCGGTCAAGACGACATCGGCCGAGACTACTTTGCGCTCGTCATGCGTGGAACCGAACAGTCCATCATGGTCATGCTCATCATCGGAGGTATGGGTGGCATCATCGGTACCGTGGTCGGCGCCATAGCTGGCTACTTCCGCGGTCGTCTCGACGGTTTCCTGATGCGACTGACAGACCTCATCATCACCATCCCAGCCATCATCATCGGTGCCGTTATCGGTTACAAGGTCGGAAACCTCGGAGTCGTGGTTCTCGGTCTCTATCTCGGTTTATTCTCATGGACTGGTCTGGCGAGATTGGTTCGAGGCGAGTTCTTGAGTTTGCGTGAACGCGAATTCGTGGATGCCGCTCGAGTTGCTGGAGCTAGCAACAAGCGCATTATCTTCAAGCACATTTTGCCGAACGCGGTTGGAATCATCATCGTTTCGGTGACCTTGTCGATGTCTGGAGCAATTCTCCTTGAAACCGGTCTTTCGTTCCTTGGTTTCGGTGTTGTTGCGCCAGACGTTTCGTTAGGTTCGTTGATCAGTACCTACCAAGATTCGTTTGCAACCCGGCCATGGTTGTTCTGGTGGCCTGGTCTGTTCATCATTTCGATTGCACTTTGCATCAACTTCATCGGTGACGGGCTGCGCGATGCTTTCGATCCTCGTCAACGTCGCCGCATCACGAAGAAAGACCGCCAACGTGCGGTGACCGCAGGCAACTAAGTCAAGAAAGCAGAAGCGTTGTCAACCCAGCAGATATCCGAGCGCCAAGAACGTGAGGCTGAAACCCGTCAGGGCCATGCCGGCATAGTCGAGGCGTCTGCTGCACGCGACCGACGAAATCTTCTTGAACTTTCGAAACTGCAAAAGCCTAGTGCGAGCAACGTGAGCTGCTGCTCCGGATTGACTTCTGGGGGAATCTCCGGGTCTCAGTCCGAAGTCTCTGTCGTATTCGACGCCCTTGAGCTCGGTGATGTGCAGGTTTCTGGCATGGTACCGTCCGGGTGCGGGTGCAGCCCAAGCCACGACTCGGCCCTTAGTGCTTTCAACGGTGAACGCGTATTGAGTTTCAATACTCTCGACATCGGCCCAACCGAAGGTTGTTGTCGCGAAAGGATTCACAATGGTGATGCCCTCGTCGAAAATCAATATTTGCGGTCTGACGAACAGGCTCCAGGTCAGGGATGCTGTGCTCAAGATCAGGCCGGCTTGAACCACCCAGCTGCCATCACCAAAGAAAATGACCTGAACAGCGAACAGAAGTTCCAAGAAAAAGGCCACGCCCGCCATGACGAGTGCGGATGTGGGTCGAATTCGGTGGAGGTTGGTCACCTGACCATTCTGCCACTGTCAGCAAAGTCTCCGTCAGTAGAAGGAAAGTAGAGATCGTGACTCAAAACGTCGAGCCAATTCTCAAAGTAGAGAACTACAACGTGGAGTTCTGGGTTGATGGCGTCTGGTACCCAGCTGCCATCGACATGAACTACCAGGTTGCTCCCGGTGAGGTTCTCGCCATCGTGGGTGAGTCCGGTTCGGGCAAGTCGTCTTCGTCGATGGGTTTGATGAGTCTCCTGGCGTCGAACGCTCGCACCTCGGGATCGGTCAAGGTGAAGGGCGTCGAGATGCTCGATGCGCCAAACAAAACCATCCGCTCTTTCCGAGGCAAAGAGGTCGCCTACATCTTCCAAGAGCCGATGACCGCACTTAACCCCGTTTACACAATTGGTTTCCAGATTGTTGAGACCCTTCGTACTCACTTCGACATGACCACGGTTGCTGCTCGCAAGCGTGCGGTGGAACTTTTGGAAATGGTTGAGATTCCAAACCCTGAAAAGTCGATTGACAAATACCCGCACCAGCTTTCCGGCGGTCAGCGTCAGCGTGCGATGATCGCGCAGTCACTTGCCTGTGACCCAGCTCTGCTTATCGCGGACGAGCCGACCACCGCGCTAGACGTAACAGTTCAAGCCGAGATTATCGACCTTATGCGAAACCTGAAGGACCGTTTGAACTCGGCTGTACTTCTGATTACGCACGACATGGGCGTTGTCGCTGACCTTGCAGATCGCATCCTTGTTATGAAGGATGGCCTGACCGTGGAACAGGGCACCGCTGACCAAATCTTCAACCGACCGCAGCACCCCTACACCCAGTCGCTGCTTGCCGCGGTGCCAAAGCTTGGTTCCGTGCCAACTCGTGCCGCCGTGCCAACCAACGTAGAGCCGATTCTGAAGCTCACCGACGTGGTAATCGAATATCCGAAGCGCGGCCGCATACCCGCCTTCGTTGCCGCAAAAGACATCTCGCTCGAAATATTCCCTGGCGAAATTCTGGGTCTCGTAGGTGAGTCCGGCTCGGGTAAAACCACTATCGGTCGCGCAGCCATCGGCTTGCTGCCCGTCAAGAGCGGTTCGATTCGCGTTGCCGGCAAAGAAATTGCGGGCTCAACGCTCAAGCAACTTCAAGACATCCGCAAGCACACCGGCATCGTGTTCCAAGACCCAGCTTCGTCACTAAACCCTCGTTTGCCTATCGGTGAAAGCATCGGCGAACCGTTGTTCTTGGCCAAGATTGCCAAGGGTGACGAGTTGAACAGAATGGTCGAAGACCTGCTCGACCGCGTTGAGCTCCCTCGCTCATACCGCAACCGCTACCCACACGAACTCTCGGGTGGACAGCGTCAGCGCGTTGGCATTGCACGAGCCCTGGCCCTAAACCCTGACATCCTCATCGCCGACGAACCCACTTCTGCTCTCGACGTGTCGATTCAGGCTCGCTTCCTAGATCTTCTGCAAGAAATTCAAGAGCAACTCAAATTCGCCTGTCTTTTCATTAGCCACGACATCGCCGTGGTCGAAATTCTTGCTCACCGAATCGCTGTGATGCAGCATGGAAGACTCGTTGAAGTTGGTGTGCGTGACCAGATTCTGCGAAACCCTCAAGACGAATACACTCGGATGCTCTTATCGGCCGTTCCTGTGCCTGATCCAGCCGAACAGAAACTGCGTCGCGAGGCGCGAATGGCAGCTCGTCAGAAATAGCCGAGTAACCTTAAACCAGTTAATCAAACTGGAGCTATTTTGAGACGCCTCTTTGCCGCACTTATTTCTGCCTTTTTTGTCGCATCTGCGCTAACCGCCTGCGCTACCAGCAGTGGCGTGATTCCTGGCTCGGTGGTCAATCTCGGCCAAATCGGTGAGATCAGCTCGATCAACCCAGACATTTCCGGGTCTCTCGGAGGGGAGAGAAATGCTGACGAGTTGGCAAATCTCACAACAGCGAAATTTTATGAACTGGATGCGGCGGGTCGCTTGCAACCAAACACCAAGCTCGGCACGGTTGAGGTGGTTTCGAAGTCTCCTCTCACGGTGAAATACACGGTGGTCGACAGCGCCGCTTGGTCGGACGGCAACCCGATTGACGCGTCGGATCTGCTGCTTTCTTGGGTGGCGGCGTCGGGTCGCGACAATTTCTTCTCCAAGCGCAGTGGCTCCGGGCTCATGTTTGCGGAACCCGTTGGCAAATCTAACGTCGGCGACCGCTCGATCACACTTAGATTTGCTCAGCCAGTTGCCGACTATGAAACCGCGATAACTCTTTCTGTCGCTGCCCACACGGTTGCCCGCATCGGAGCGGCAAACTTATCGGTCGCCGAGGCAAAGCAACGTGTGCTCGACGCCATTCAAAAACCAAACGTAAATAACCTCGCCGTGCTCGCTCAGCGGTACCGATCGGGGTTCAACGCTTGGCAGGGAATCACCGATGACAAGCTTTTCGTCTCGTCTGGTCCATACAGCGTGGTCAAATGTGCCGGGGTTCTCAGGTTGCAGTTGAAGGCAAACACCAACTTCAACCTTGGACCGACGCCGACGATTGAAACCGTGAATCTCACCTACTTCGCCGATGCAACCACGGCGGTAGCGGCACTTTCCGACGGAAAGATCGACGCGACTACGACTCAGGATTCCGGTTTGGTCACGCTCTCCGACCTGATCAACCTGACCTCGGGCATCACCGATCCAAAGGCAAACATTGCCGTTAAGGCGAGTTCGACTGCCGAGCAGATCATCTTCAACTTCAGGCCCGAGGGTCGGTTCTCTGACGCTTATCAAGGTGGAGAAGAGGCGAAAGCGCTCAAGCTTCGCCAGGCATTCATGAACATCATTCCTAGGCAGCGCATCGTCGCAGGTCTCAACGGCGCTTACAAGGTTGCGCTAGCCGATTCGCTGGTGTTCCAGTCTGGCTCGCCCTACTACCAGGCTTCAGTGCGCGACAACGGTCTCAGCGGATACCTATTCCAAGATGTCGAGAAGGCCTCCGAGATGCTTGCCGCAAGCGGCATCGAACTGCCGATGAAAGTGAGAGTCGCCTACGACATCAACAGCCCGCGCGCTCAAGCCGAGTGGATTCTTTTGCGTGAGCGCGCAGCATCTGCTGGATTCAAGCTGCGTGCCGTGGGTGGGGACGACCTTGCCGAAACCCTGCGAACTGGAGCATTCGACGTCTTTATCGGTGCTCAACCGATTGTTTCGCTCGAAGGTCAGAATGTTTTCTCGCTAACCGCAAGCTCGTTTGTGGGTTTCGAAAGCGCTAAGGTTGACGCCCTTTTGTCAGAGTTCGCGTCTGCCGAGGATGAACGTGGCAGGGCATCCGCGTTGAAATCAATCGACGCCGAGCTCATCGCGGAAGCCTATGGAATGCCGCTTTATGAGGTTGCTGCGTTGATCATCTATTCTGACCGTTTGGCAGGTTTCATGCCTTCACCTCGAAGCGAGAGCGTGACCTGGGGTTATCAGAACTGGAAACTCTCGACAAACAAGTGACCTTGGCTCTGGGTGAAACTCGCTCGGGCAGGTAAACTTGAACCAACCGATGTGCCGTCGCCCGGTTTAAATCAAACGCACGAGACTGAATCAGTTTTTCGCGTGCCATTAAGAGGATGTTCGCTATGACTCTGGTTGCCAGAGAAGACCTACGCAACGTTGCAATCGTTGCCCACGTTGACCACGGTAAGACCACTTTGGTTGACGCCATGTTGCGTCAGACCGGTTCGTTCAGCGATCACGCTTCAGTGGGTGAGCGTGTAATGGACTCGGGTGATCTCGAGCGCGAAAAGGGAATCACTATTCTCGCCAAGAACACCGCCATCTCTTACAAGGGAGCCTCGGCAGATGGCAAGGAGATCACCATCAACGTGATCGACACCCCTGGCCACGCCGACTTCGGAGGTGAGGTCGAGCGCGGCCTTTCAATGGTCGACGGCGTCGTGCTTCTCGTTGACGCGTCAGAAGGTCCACTTCCACAGACTCGCTTCGTGCTTCGCAAAGCGCTCGAATCGAACCTACCCGTCATCCTGTTGGTCAATAAGACCGACCGTGCCGACGCTCGTATTGACGAAGTGGTCGAAGAGACTCACGACCTTCTGCTCGGTCTTGCCAGCGACATTCACGAGGATGTTCCAGACCTAGACGTTGACTCGATCCTTGACCTTCCGGTCATCTACGCTTCAGGCCGTGCGGGTCGCGCTAGCTTGAACAAACCTGCCGACGGCACGCTACCCGACAACGACGACCTGGAGCCGCTGTTCGCATCGATCCTCAAGAACATCCCAGCCCCGAAGTATGACCCTGAGGCTCCGCTGCAGGCTCACGTCACCAACCTCGACGCCTCGCCTTTCCTCGGTCGTCTTGCTCTCCTTCGAATCTTCAACGGCACTCTGCGCAAGGGTCAGCAGGTCGCTTGGGTTCGCGCCGACGGCACCACTCAAAACGTCAAGGTAACCGAGCTACTAAAGACCAAGGCCCTAGACCGCTACCCGACCGAAGAGGCCGGCCCTGGCGACATCGTTGCAGTCGCCGGTATCGAGCAGATCACCATTGGTGAAACCCTCGCCGACCCGAACGATGTACGTCCTCTTCCGATGATCAAGGTTGATGACCCTGCCATTTCGATGACAATTGGAATCAACACCTCCCCGATGGCCGGTCGCGTCAAGGGTGCGAAGGTGACCGCGCGCTTGGTCAAAGACCGCCTCGACAAAGAACTCGTTGGAAACGTTTCGATCAAGGTACTGCCGACCGAGCGCCCGGATGCTTGGGAGGTGCAGGGTCGAGGTGAACTCGCGCTGGCCATCCTGGTCGAGCAGATGCGTCGTGAGGGTTATGAACTGACCGTTGGCAAGCCACAGGTGGTTACCAGACGGGTTGACGGCAAAGTGCACGAGCCGGTCGAAGACCTGACAATCGATGTGCCAGAGGAGTTCCTTGGCGCGATCACTCAACTCATGGCCGCCCGCAAGGGCCGCATGAAGAACATGATCAACCACTCGACCGGTTGGGTTCGCATGGAGTTCCTGGTGCCGAGCCGAGGTTTGATCGGTTTCCGCACCGAGTTCTTGACCACCACCAAGGGCACCGGTATCGCGAACGCGATTTCGGCGGGCTACGAGCCTTGGGCTGGCGACATTGTCACCCGTAACAATGGATCGATGGTTGCCGACCGAGCAGGTGTGGTCACTCCGTTTGCGATGATCGGGCTTCAGGAGCGCGGTGCATTCTTCGTCGAGCCAACCAGCGAGGTCTATGCCGGTATGGTCGTGGGCGAAAACTCTCGCGCAGAAGACATGGAAGTTAACATCACCAAGGAAAAGAAGCTCACCAACATGCGTGCTGCTTCATCCGATGAGTTCCAGTCGTTGACGCCACCTCGCAAGCTGTCACTTGAAGAGTGCCTAGAGTTCGCTCGTGAAGACGAGTGCGTGGAAGTTACACCAGAGGCAACTCGAATTCGCAAGGTCGAACTTGACGCGAATATCCGCGCCCGTCAGGCTGCGGCGCGCAAGCGTTCTTAGCGAGACTTAGTTCTTTTTGGCCGGCTTGCGGTATGCGCGAGCGAAAAGCCAACCGACTATAGCTACATAGGTCAACCAAACCACGGATTCAAGCATGCTCGGTGCAGTTCTGAACGAGATTGTTCCACTCAGGACAACTTCGATCAGGCTGTCATCTGGGATAATCCCGGAGAGGTCGTAGCTTGTTTGAGTCAACACCGGCAGTAACCCGATTTCTTGAAGCTCGTGCACACCGTATGCAAGAATTCCGGCCGCTACGACGATCAAGAAAGCGCCTGTGTACTTGAAGAACGAAGTGAGATTCATCTTGAGAGCGCCGCGGTAAATCAGATAGCCAAGCCAGGTAGCAACTACTAGGCCGAGGAATGCACCCAGAAGCGCGAACGAACCTTGCCCGCTTGCTGAAACCGAAGACCAGAGAAAAATCGAAGTTTCGATTCCTTCGCGGATGACAGCGAAGAACGCAATGGCTACCACGCTCAGTACAGAGGATTTCGATGCATCCATGCGGGCTTTCATCTCACTGCTGAGGTTTTTGGCATTGTTTGCCATCCAGAAAATCATCCAGGTTACAAAGCCGACCGCGATGATACTTGCGCTGCCAGCGATAAGTTCGTTCGTGCCACCTTCTGGGTTTTGCACCAAGGCGTTCAAAAGGAATCCGGCGAGCACCGATAGTGCGACGGCGGCACCGACACCGACGAATATTTTTCTTACCCAGTCTTTGCGGTCGGTCTTATTGGCATAAGCCACCAGAATTCCGACGATCAACGCCGCTTCGAGTCCTTCACGAAGTCCGATTAGAAAGTTGGAGAGCAAGATTTCGCCTTTCGATGGCTCGGGGGAGTAGTTAGGGTTGCCTAACCTGCTTCAAGTTTAGTTAGGGAACCCTAACTTCAGCAAGAGTTACGTTTTTCGGCACGTGTCAACGTTCGCTGGAATATAGTTATCTTTATGTCGAAACCATCCTTCAAGCCAAAGCGCCTTCTGCTGGTGCATGCGCACCCGGATGACGAAAGCCTCTTCACCGGTCACATCATCGCCAAAGCCGTGGCCGACGGAGCTGAGGTTATGGTTCTAACCCTGACCAGGGGTGAGCGTGGCCGCATGAAGCTCGAGGAACTAAAGGGAATCGAAGGCAACCTAGCCGCAGTCGGTGCGTTTCGTGCATCCGAGTTGAAAAATGCTCTCGAAGCGCTGGGTGTCACGAGGCACAAGTTTGCTGGAACTCGAGCCTATTTAGACACTGGTTTCAGAATCAACGCCTTCAGCCGTGCCACCAAGCCAAAGGATGTCGACGAAATGGCACTCTCGGCCGTCTCGACCGCTGTGATCAGCGAAGACATCTATCAGGTCCTCAAAGAGTTCAAACCGGACTATCTACTCACTTATAACCGCAGGGGCGGCTTCGGGCACCCAGATCACAAGCGCGCCAACGAGGCCTCGGCGATGGCTCTTCGCCGGTATGCCAAGGAACACAAGGGCCGCGCGCCACAATTCTGGGTCATCGCTGAAGGCCGAGAACGATTCGACGTTCAGATAGGCAACGAAACCACCGCCGCCATCAAAAAGGCCGCCCTGTCGGCACATGCTTCACAAATCGCCGTCCACGCCGAAACTTACTCCATCGTGTCCGGCAAAGAGATTCGCTACGACCGCCCTGAGCGAATTCGCAGATCAAGCATTAAACCCTGGCTCTGGATCAAGCCAGTGGCCTTGGGCCTTTGGGCACTTCCCCTCGGCGTGCTGATGGCGTTAGCCGGAACCTTGCTCCACGACATCAATGCAGCGGATGTTGCGCACACGCCAATCGGGCTGATGGTCGCCTTAGCGCTCACCGGGTCGCTGGCCCTGTCTTTGCGACTTCTGCGCGAAAGCAGGGGTGCGCTATACCTGATGGCGCTAACCTTCGCCGCCACGCTCTATTGGATCGCCAAGATCACTCCAGAGGGTGTCGTAACTATCTCGGACAACTCGAACGGGCAATGGTGGGTCTATGGCTCCCTCGGAATCTGCGCCATCGTCATGATTTTTCCGCAACTCAGCCCGGGTCGTTGGCGCAAACGCACTTCGAGCCACCGCTAGATGTTTTAATTGACGCAAGTGCTTGAGAGGATTTTGGCGTGACTTATGTAATCGCTTTGCCATGTGTCGATGTCAAAGACAAGGCCTGTATTGAAGAATGCCCTGTCGACTGCATCTATGAGGGCGATCGCATGCTCTACATCCACCCTGACGAGTGCGTCGACTGTGGTGCATGTGAACCGGTTTGTCCGGTCGAAGCTATTTATTACGAGGATGACCTACCAAGCCAGTGGGCTGACTACTACAAGGCCAACGTCGATTTCTTCAACGAAATCGGTTCACCTGGTGGTGCAGCCAAAGTCGGCAAAATCGACGGTGACCACCCTGTGGTCTCGGCTCTGCCTCCGCAGGGCGAATAACCCGTGTTTGACCGACTGCCTGAGTACCCTTGGGCGCAATTGAAGCCATTTGCCGAGCTTGCCTCCCAGCATGCCGGTGGCATTGTTGACCTGTCGGTCGGTTCCCCAGTAGATCCAACCCCTTTCGCGATTCAGTCAGCGCTGAATGCCGCAGCGAACTCACCAGGGTACCCTTCGACGGGTGGTTCGGCCGAGTTCAAAACCGCCGTAGTTTCGTGGTTTTCCAGACGTCGCCAAGTGCCTGACCTGTCCATTGACCAGGTGATGCCAAGCATCGGCTCTAAGGAGCTAATTTCATTCCTGCCTCTGCTTCTCGGTCTCAAACCGGGCGATGTTGTCGTTCAGCCCTCCGTTGCCTACACCGCTTATGTTGTCGGCGCTGCGCTTGCCGATTGCGAGATTGTGAGCGAAGACGACCCAGCGCTGTGGCCGGAGAACACCAAACTTGTCTGGCTGAATAGCCCCGGAAACCCAGATGGCCGAGTGCTTTCAGCCGAGGAACTTCGGCAGGCGGTGGCCAGGGCGCGTGAGCTCGGTGCGGTGATCGCGAGTGATGAGTGCTACGCCGAACTTGGTTGGGATGAATGGGAAAGCCAGCTAATCCCTTCGATCCTCGACCCGCGAGTTTGCGAAGGTGACCACACCAACCTGTTGGCTCTCTATTCGCTCAGCAAACAGTCAAACATGGCCGGACACCGAGCTGCCTTCGCTGCTGGTGACGCAAAACTCGTCAAGTCACTCGTGAACCTGCGCATGCACGCAGGCCTAAACACCCCAGCCCCGGTTCAGCATGCCATCGCCGTCGCACTTCGCGACTCCGAGCACGTTAATCACGCCAAAAACGTCTATCGAAATAGACGTGAGGTGCTGCTGGAGGCAGTCAAAGCCTACGGTTTCGACGTGAGTGACAGCGAGGCTGGGCTTTACATCTGGGCAACGCTGTATGAAGACTGCTGGAAAACCGTCGAAAGTATGGCGAAACTCGGCATTTTGGTTGCACCTGGAACGCTCTATGAGCCAGATAGCAAACACGTGAGATTTGCCTTAACGGCGACCGATGAACGCATTAACGAGGCATCTAAGCGCCTTCACGATGCCATAGGCTTGGAACACCGCTAAACACCAAGGAGCAACGTTGACCGAACAGGTTAATGGCGACAAAGTCACCATCACATACCCGGGTGGTTCCGCCGACTTCCCAATCATGAAATCGGCCGATGGCGACAGCGCAATCGATCTCTCAAAGCTAAACGCCCTAACCGGCCTAAATGCTTTTGACCAGGGATTCGTCAACACGGCATCGACCCGGTCTGCGATCACTTTTATCAACGGTGATGAAGGGGTGCTTCGTTACCGCGGCTATCCGATCAACGAGCTCGCCGGCAACCGTTCTTTTCTCGAAGTGGCCTACCTGCTGATCTATGGCAATTTGCCAGATGAGTCTGAACTAAGTGCCTTCGACGAACGCATTCGCCGTCACACTTTGATTCACGAAGAACTCAAAAACCTGTTTCACGCAATGCCGCAGAACGCGCACCCTATGTCGGTTCTTGCCGCAGGAGCATCCGCTCTATCGACTTTCTATCAAGACTCGCTAAACCCGCACGATGCAGCGCAAGTCGAGCTTTCGACCATCCGCTTGCTGGCTAAGTTGCCCGTTCTGGCCGCCTACTCCTACAAAAATTCTTTGGGGCAGGCTCTGCTTTACCCAGACAACTCGCTTGGTTTCGTTGAGAACTTCTTGCGCCTTTGCTTCGGAAACATGGCGGAGCCTTATCTGCAAAACCCAGTTGTCACTAAGGCTCTCGACACGCTATTCGTGCTGCATGCCGACCACGAGCAAAACTGTTCAACCTCGACGGTTCGTTTGGTCGGTTCGAGCCAGGCCAATCTGTTTGCTTCGGTTTCGGCCGGTGTTTCGGCGCTGTTCGGTCCGTTGCACGGAGGTGCGAACGAGGCCGTTATCGAGATGCTCACTGCGATTCGCGACTCGGGCGAATCGGTTCAGCGTTATGTCGAACGAGTCAAGAACAAAGAAGACGGCATTCGCTTGATGGGTTTTGGCCACCGCGTCTACAAGTCGTTTGACCCTCGCGCAAAGATCGTCAAGGCAACCGCAGATCAGGTATTGGCCGAACTTGGCGTCAGCGATCCGCTACTGGACATCGCCAAGGAACTTGAAGCTGCCGCACTGGCCGATGAATACTTTGTCGAGCGAAAACTTTATCCAAACGTCGACTTCTACACCGGAGTTATCTACAAGGCCATGGGCTTCCCAAGCCGCATGTACACCGTGCTTTTCGCGATCGGACGCCTGCCTGGCTGGATCGCTCACTGGCGCGAAATGAACCAAGATCCGGCCACCAAGATTGGTCGACCACAGCAGCTTTACATCGGTGAGGGCGAACGCCACATCTAGTTTCTGCTGAGCCAATAAACCACGGTGTCCCCGTAGCTTTTGGTTTCCTCTAGCGTGTAGGCATCAGTGAACGATGGCTTCTCGGTTCGACTCGATCGCTCAAGCACAATCTTCGCGTCATTTTTGAGCGCACCGTGAATGGTCTCGAGTAGCCCCTCCACCTCGCCATTTGAAACCTCGTATGGAGGGTCGATAAAGACAAGCGAGAACTCGTCTGCTGGTGCGCTGGCTGCAAAGGCTTGGCAAGACTTGTTCACCACGCGGATGCTCGCCTCAACATCCTCTTTCTGAAGCGACTTTTGAACACTCTTGAGATTGGCAACGCAAACCGCTGCAGCCTTGCCATCACGCTCGACGAGCACGGCACTAGCGGCACCTCGACTTATTGCCTCGAGTGCCAACGCGCCCGTTCCGGCATACAGGTCGACCACGGTCACGCCGAGAATTAGGTCTCGCGCTTCGAGCATTGCAAAGATGCTCTCCCGTATCCGATCGGAAGTAGGTCGGGTCACCTTTGCCGGTGACGCGAGTTTTATCGAGCCGGCTAAGCCGCTGATGATTCGGGTCATGTCTAGCATTGAACCATGCTTTTACCTTCGGAGTCGCTCGTTCGAGTGCTTGGCGACCGCACCGCCAAGTCTTTCGCGCGTCATCTGGGGTTGAATACTGTTGCCGATCTGCTTTTGCACTATCCGCGTCGCTATTCGAGCCGAGGCGAACTAACCCCTATCGCAGACCTTCCGATCGGTGAAATGGTGAGCATTGTGGCAGACATCGTGGATGTTCGAGAACGTCACATGACGGGCAAAAAAGGTAGCATTCTCGAGGTTCGAATCACCGATGGCAACGGCGTGCTCTCGCTGACTTTCTTCAATCAGGCTTGGCGACAAAAGGACCTAAAGCCAGGCCTTCGAGGCCTTTTCGCGGGAAAGATCGGCGCATACCAAGGCAAGCTCCAGCTGACACATCCCGATTACGAGTTGTTCCCAGAGGAAATCTCAGACGAGGCAGCCAAAGCTTGGGCCGACCTACCGATTCCGATTTATCCCGCTTCGTCAACGGTTACAACCTGGATGATTCAACGCGCGATGGGCGTGGTGCTCGACACCTTGGCGCCCGTCGAGGATGAACTGCCGTCCGATTTAGTCAAATCTGAGGGGCTCCTCGCACTCAACGACGCCATTCAACTAATTCACCGCCCCAAGCAGCAACGCGACTGGCAAAGAGCCAGGGACACCTTGAAGTTTCACGAGGCGTTTCTGTTGCAGGCGAATCTGGTCGGGCGAAAACTGCAGTCCGAAAAGACCACGGCCACACCTCGCGTCGCAAGTGCATCCGGATTGGTGTCAGCCTTTGACGCGAGCCTTCCGTTCAACTTGACCGCCGGGCAGGTGGCCGTCGGGCAGCAGATTGCACAAGACCTCGGGCAGGCTCATCCGATGAATCGGCTTTTGCAAGGCGAAGTGGGTTCTGGCAAGACCTTGGTCGCACTGAGAGCGATGCTCACAGTGGCAGACTCGGATGGCCAAGCCGCACTTCTAGCGCCAACGGATGTGCTTGCCTCTCAACACTTTGCTTCTATTGCCAAGACACTCGGACCAGAACTCAGCAAACGGGTCGGCCTCACGCTGCTGACCGGTCAGTTGCCGGCGGCAGAAAAAAAGCGCGCTCTATTGCAAATCGTGAGCGGCAAAGCGCTTTTGGTGGTTGGCACCCATGCCTTGATCGCCGACCGCGTTGAGTTTCTCGACCTTGCGTTGATCGTGGTGGATGAACAGCATCGCTTCGGTGTCGAACAACGTGAGGCTCTGAGGCTAAAGGGCAAGCTGCCACCGCACGTGTTGACGATGACCGCTACTCCGATTCCTAGAACCCTAGCCGTCACCGTATTTGGTGACCTCGATGTGTCAACGCTCGCTGAGCTTCCGGCTGGGCGCAAAGAAATCACCTCACACGTCGTGCAGCTCGATCAGCCGAACCTCGTGGCTCGGGTCTGGTCGCGGGTTGCCGAAGAGGTTGCGGCCGGCCGCCAGGCGTTTGTGGTTTGTCCCCGCATCGAAGAAAGCGATACCGGGGCGGAGTTTGTTGAAGCGGGAGGCTCACTCTCCGATGACATCATTCTCGACGACGAAGGTGCCATCGAAGCCAAACCAAAGCGCCCGTTAGCAGCCGCAACCACGGTGGCCGAAGCGCTCAGGGCTAACCCAACGCTAAAGGGGGTTCGAATCGGACTCATGCATGGTCGCATGCCAGCCGACGAGAAGAATGCTGCCATGGAGGCTTTTGCCAGGCGTGAGATCGACGTGCTGGTCAGCACCACCGTGATCGAAGTCGGCGTGGATGTTCCAAACGCCACCGTAATGGTGATTCTCGATGCTGAGCGTTTCGGGGTTTCGCAGTTGCATCAGTTGCGCGGGCGGGTCGGCCGTGGTGGCCTTCCGGGCTTGTGTCTTTTGCTTACCAGCGCCGAAGTCGGCACGATCTCTCTAGAGCGCGTGCAAGCCGTAGCGAGCACGCTTGATGGCTTCAAACTCAGCGAACTTGATCTTGAGCTGCGTCGAGAGGGCGATGTACTTGGTGCGTCGCAATCTGGCGGAAGGTCATCCCTGCGCCTTTTGAAGGTGGTGCAAGACGCCGAACTCGTTCTTCGCGTCAGAGACCTAGTTGCCGCACTTTATTCTGCCGATCCTTCGCTCAGTCACCACGCCGCACTCGCGCGTGCGATAGCCGAGCAAGACGAGGCTCGGCAGGAATTTCTCGCAAAGTCTTAGCGCTGCCCCTTTTGTGGCGGTCGAACTGGCTGGTCGCGCTCCCGAGGCTCGGGTAACCTAGAGACATGACCTCCCACGCCATTTATGCTGGCACTTTTGACCCTTTTACGGTTGGCCACCTCGACATCGCACATCGCGCCGCCGACCAGTTCGAGCAACTCACCATCGTGGTAGTCGACAACACGCAAAAGAGCAGTCTCTTGTCGTTGCAAGCTCGTGTATCCGCGATTCAAGCAACCTTCGCCAACGATTCCCGAGTCTCGGTGCAGGCGCTCGATGGTGGGCTGCTAGTCGATTTTGCCAAGCATGCCGGGGCAACTGTTTTGGTGCGTGGCGTGCGAAGCGTTAGCGACTTCGAGTATGAAGTTCCGATGGCCCACATCAACCGCGAGTTGAGCGGCCTCGACACACTAATGTTTGCTGCCAGCCCGGTCGTCTCACACATCTCCTCATCGCTTGTGCGCCAAGTCTTCGCCGCGGGTGGCGACGTTTCGGCCTACCTCCCACCGGCTTCCTTGCAAGCCTTGACGACGGGAGCCCGAAATGCATAACGACCTTCAAATCTCTGTTCACGACCTGATGTACAAGCCGGGTCAAATGCGCGAGAAAGCCCTCGAAGTTGTCGTCGATGAACGACTCGGCAACTACGCGGTCGGCATTGAGGTGGGCGAAAAACTCGAGGTTGACATCCGCTTGGAATCGGTTCACGAAGGAATTCTGGCCACTGGAGATGTTTTTGCGACCGCAACGGGGGAGTGCAGTCGTTGCTTGGATCCGATAGAAACCGCGGTTGAGGTGGATTTTCAGGAACTTTTCGCCTATTCTGGAACGAGCGAAGATGACTTCTTGGTCGTAGACGAGCAAATCGACATCGACCAGGTCATCAGAGACGCGGTAGTTCTGTCTCTTCCGTTCCAACCCGTATGCGACGCAAACTGTGATGGTTTGTGCCCGACGTGTGGCGCGAAATACAAGGATGATCCGCAACATGCCCACGAAGCCGCAATCGATCCGCGGTGGAATGGGCTGAAGAGCCTGAAAGAAGATTAGACATGCCAGTACCAAAGAGACGCCTATCGCGCAGCCGCACTCACGCTCGTCGTTCGCAGTGGAAGGCAGCCGAGATGACTCTGGTCAAGACCGTCGTTAACGGCAAGACCGTCTACAGCCTGCCTCACCGCGCCAAGGTAGTTGAGGACTCGGCCGGCAACGCCCAGTTCCTTGAGTACAAGGGCCGCAAGGTCGCAGACGCCTAAGACTTTCGGTCATGCGACTCGAAGTTCTATCCGAGCGCCTCGGCGTAACCATCGGTGACCAACTACTGAGTCAAGCCCTGACCCACCGCTCATACTCTTATGAGCACAGCAACCAACCCAACAACGAACGCCTCGAATTTTTAGGGGACTCGGTGTTGGGTTTTGTTGTAACCACACATCTTTTTGCTAGGTTCGGCGAACTCGCCGAAGGTGAACTGACCAAGCTCAAAAACGCAATCGTTTCGGCCAAGGCTCTAGCCGAGGTTGCCTCCAAACTTGGTCTCGGCGAATTCTTGCTTCTCGGTCGAGGAGAAGAACAAACCGGTGGTCGCACCAAAATCAACCTGCTCGCTGACACCTTCGAAGCAGTTCTCGGGGCGGTCTATGTCGAGGCCGGTCTTGAGGCGGCAGCGGCTATGGTCGAGCGCTTGGTGTTGCCACAACTTGATGACCACCAGAGTTTGCTAGACAACAGTGATCCCAAGACCAAACTTCAGGAGCTGGCCCAGGCTCGCGGCATCCCAGCACCGGTTTATTCGGTGCGATTCGAAGGCCCTGACCACGACCGCACTTTTTATGCGACTGTCGAGGTTGGTGGAGTCACCGTCAACGGAGTCGCCAGAAGCCGCAAGAATGCGGAATCCGAAGGCGCTATAGCGGCCATCGAAGCGCTCGGAGAAAAATAGTGCCCGAACTTCCCGAGGTCGAAACCGTTCGGCTCGGCCTATCTCAATACCTAACCGGCAGCATCATCCGCGCGGTCGAAATTCTCGATCAACGCAGCCTGAAGCGTCACCTCGCCGGGCCCAAAGATTTCGTCAAGACACTCGCAGACGCAACAGTGCTTGGCGTTGTTCGTCGAGGCAAGTTTCTGTGGTTGCCCTTGCGCTTTGCTCGCGCTGACGTGGTCACGCACGCGCTAGTCGGTCACCTGGGGATGAGTGGCCAGATGTTGATTCGCGACCACGGTGCCGAACCAGACAAGCTGACCCGTGTGATTCTTTATGTCGAGTCGGCTACAGGCGATCAACTCGAGTTTCGATTTGTTGACCAACGCATCTTCGGTTCGCTGCAGATCGACAATCTGGTCGAAACCGAGGATGGTCATCCCGGTGGTTTTAGCGCGGGTATCGGCGTTGGCGAGGTTTGGCAAAACCTGATTCCGGCATCCGCTGCCCACATCGCGAGAGACCCGCTCGATGAGCACTTCGACCAAGCGGTTGTAGCCTCACGAATCGTTGCTAAAAATTCTGGGATCAAACGGGTTCTGCTCGATCAGGGTGTGCTCAGCGGCATCGGAAACATCTATGCCGACGAAGCGCTGTGGCAAGCCAAGCTGCACTTCGACACTCCGGGAAGTGCGCTGACGAGACGCAAAGTGATTGAGCTGATCGAGGTCAGCAAGTCGATCCTGGAACGCGCGGTTGCAGCCGGTGGCACTAGTTTTGACGAGCAATACAAGAACGTCAACGGTGAATCGGGTTATTTCGAGGTCTCTTTGAATGCCTACGGGCAGACTGGCAAGCCTTGTAATCGATGTGGAGCCGAAATCCGTCGAGAAAACTGGATGAACCGCGGGTCACATTTCTGCCCGAAGTGCCAGAAACTCAAGCACTAATCGGGTAATTTTGGGTGACGGCATTTCGCCGTCTTCTAAGTCTCAATAGGTGCGTGAAGCTTGTATCTCAAAAGCCTGACTCTCAAGGGCTTCAAGTCGTTTGCGCAGCCAACCACATTCAACTTCGAGCCGGGCGTAACCGCGGTCGTCGGGCCAAACGGCTCCGGAAAATCCAATGTCGTGGATGCACTCGCATGGGTTATGGGTGAGCAGGGCGCTAAGACTCTGCGCGGCGGCAAGATGGAAGATGTCATCTTTGCCGGAACCAGCACGAAGGGTCCGCTTGGCAGAGCCGAAGTTCTGCTAACCATCGATAACGCCGATGGCGCTCTTCCGATTGATTACACCGAAGTGACCATCAGTCGAACCCTGTTCCGCAATGGCGGTAGTGAATACGCGATCAACGGTGAGGCATGCCGACTGCTCGACGTGCAGGAACTTCTGAGCGACTCGGGTTTGGGTCGAGAAATGCACGTTATTGTCGGCCAGGGACAACTTGATGCGATCCTCAAAGCCACTCCAGAAGAACGTCGAGGTTTCGTCGAAGAGGCTGCCGGAATTCTCAAGCACCGTCGCCGCAAAGAAAAGACTCAGCGCAAACTGGAGGCAATGCAGGCGAATCTCACACGCCTAAACGACCTGGCTGGCGAAGTTCGTCGACAGCTCAAGCCTCTAGGTCAGCAAGCCGAAGTAGCCCGTCAGGCGGCAGGTATCGCCTCGGTGGTGCGCGACGCCAAAGCGAGACTTCTCGCCGATGATGTCGCGGGACTCATCGCTGCGCTTGAGCAGACCGCAAAGAGCGAGGCCGACCGCAAGGCTGAGCGCAACATCCTTCAAGAATTGCTCGAAGAGAACACCGCTCGGCTTTCGGAGTTGGAACGCGCTCAAGTTTCACCCGAGCTCGATCAGGCACGCAAACATGCCTATGAACTCGATGCCGTTGCCGAACGATTGAGGTCGTTGCTGTCGATGGCTAACCAACGAGTGGCATTGTTGGGGGCGCAAACCCAGGCACTTGGTGCTCAGGTCGATCCTGCCCAGCTGGCAAACGATGCGGAAGCCGCAGAAACGGAATCTGTTCGGTTGGAAGCTTTGGTTGGCCAACTACGCCAAACGCTCGCCGAATGCGAATCGGATCGCAACAGTGCCCGTGATGCTCTTGAGGCTTTTGATAATCAGGCTGCCGAGCAGTCTGCTCTGATCTCGCAGTTTGACCTTGAAAAGGCGCGACTCGAAAGCGCTAGCGCTATGGCGCACACTCGCTTGAACAGCATCCGAGAAGAATTGGTGCGTCACGAGGCCGCGCTGGCTCAGGCTAACGAGCGTTATAACGCGGCCAAGCAGGACTTCGAAGCGAATGAGTCTGCGCTTCAAGCCCAAGGTGCACGGGGTTCTTCAAACCTCGAACAGCGCTATGAAGCTGCCAGCCAGGCAGTCTCAGATGCCACAGCCAAGATTGAAGAGCTTCGCGAGCTAATTCACACGGATGAACGTGAACGAGACTCGCTGGCGGCCAAGCGCTCGGCGCTCAACCTCACTCTCGAGCAAAAAGACGGCGCTTCGGCTCTCGTTGCAGCGGGACTAAAAGGCATCAGAGGCCTAGTCGCGAACCACCTCAACATTGAACCTGGTTTTGAAACCGCAATTGCGGCCGCGCTGGGAAGTCTTGCCGACGCCCTCGTCGCCGACAACATGGATGCCGGACTCGCAGCCATCGAGCACCTGAAGGGCACCGACCAAGGTCGCGTTGAGTTGATCATTGCTGACGTAGACGCGAAGCAGAAGCCGATCAGGGGAGTCAAGACTGAAGGCGCTCGATTGGCCGCCGAGGTGGTTTCGGCTCCTGCCGGAGTGCTCACGCTGCTCGAGAGCGTGATCATCGTTGACTCCATCGAGGTCGCCCAAAACCTCTATCGCAGCGACAAAACTGTTGAGCAAAAGACACTCATCACCCTCGACGGTGACGTTCTAACCAAGTCCGTTTTGCGCGGAGGAAGTCAGAACAAGCCATCGAAAATCGAGCTGGTCGCCGAACGCGATGCCGCCGAAGCCGCTCTAGCTCGCGTGAACGCACGCATCGAAACCAGCCGCGCCGAACTCGCTCAGGCCCGGGCAAACGAAGAAGCCGCCAAGGCATCAGCCAAGGATGCGCTTGCCGAACTTAATCAACACGACGCTGCCCTGGCCGCAAACGCCGAACAACTCGGACGCCTCAGGGTTCAGGTTGAAGCGGCCCAGAGTGAAGTGAACCGCCTGGCCGAGACCGTTGCCACCGCATCCGCTTCTATTGAGGCCGCCGAGGCTGAGGTTGCCGACGCGCAGACCACCTTCGAGACTTTTGCGGCTTCCGAGCGTCCTGCGGTTGATGTTGCGAATCGTCAGCCGCTGGTTGAGGCGCTAGAGAAACAGCGCGAACGTGAACTCGAGGTTCGTGTCGAGCTCGGAGCAGCGGTAGAACGCGTTCGTGTCGAACGCGAACGTGCAGTTTCACTTCGCCAGCAGGTTGATGAGGCTCGGGCTGCAATCGATAGAGCCATCGCACTAGCCGCTAGCCAGGCTAAACAACTCGAGTCGGCTCAAAAAGTGCTCGACGTGCTTCCTGCGGTCATGGATGCCGTGGCCGAACAGTCGGCGGAGGCCCGCCTCAGGCTCTCGCAGCTCGACTCCGAGAGGCAGTCACAGTTCAGCGAACTCGTGAGATTGCGTGGAGACGTATCAGACATTCAAAACCGCCTTTCGGCACTCACCCAGAGTGTGCACGACATCGAGTTGGCAAATCACGAAAAGCGTTTGAACCTGGCCAATCTGGTTGCCAAGGCTCACGACGAGCTCGGGTTAGAGCAGAACATCCTTTTGGCCGAATTCGGGCCAGACCAACTCGTGCCAGCTGATTCAGATGCCGGTGATGCAAAGCCATTCGATCGTGCCGAACAAGTTTCGCGCCTTCGCGACGCCGAGCGCCTGCTCGAACGACTCGGTCGGGTCAATCCGCTGGCTCTCGAAGAGTTTGCCGCCCTTGAGCAGCGCCACAAGTTCCTGACCGAGCAGCTGGCCGACCTTACGCAGACCAGAAAAGACCTGCTTCAGATCATCGATGAACTCGACGAGCGCATGATGACCATCTTCGAAGACGCCTTCAATGACACTCGCAAAGCGTTCGAGCAGGTTTTCCCGGTGCTGTTCCCCGGCGGCTCTGGCTCGATCTTCTTGACCGATCCAGAGAATCTGCTCACAACCGGCATCGAAGTAAACGTCAAGCCTGCCGGAAAGCGCATCGAACGGCTCTCGCTGCTCTCGGGTGGTGAGCGGTCGCTTGCGGCGGTTGCACTTCTCATCGCCATTTTCAAGGCTCGCCCTTCGCCCTTCTACGTCATGGATGAGGTGGAAGCCGCTCTCGATGACGCAAACCTCGGCCGACTCTTGCAAATCTTCACCGACCTTCGGGAAAACTCGCAGTTGATCATCGTCACTCACCAAAAGCGCACAATGGAAATCGCCGATGCCCTGTACGGAGTCTCGATGCGACAAGACGGTGTCTCTGCCGTGGTTGGTCAAAGACTCGAAAAGGCCGACTAATGGGGTTTCTGTTCTGGAAGAAAAAGAACAAGGATGCCGAGCCGGCCGAATCCGAAGCAAAGGCCCTGCCCGTCGAAGCTCCCGCCCCGCCGCGCTACTTCGAAGAAGCTCCCGCCCCACCGCGTGTCGTTGAAAGCGTTGCTGTTGTTGAGGTCTTGCCGGAGCCTGAGCCTGTTGTTGAGGCGGCACCGGAAGCCGTCGTCGAGGTCGAGCGTGAGCCAGAGCCAGAACCAGAACCTGAACCTGAGCCGGAGCCGGAGCCGGAGCGTGAGCCGGAGCGTGAGCCGGAGCGTGAGCCAGAGCCAGAGCCAGAGCCAGAACCTGAACCTGAACCTGAACCTGAACCTGAACCTGAGCCGGAGCCGGAGCCCGTTGTTGAGGTAGGACCGGAACCCGTAGTCGAGGTCGAGCGTGAGCCCGAACCGGAGCCTGAACCGGAACCCGTTGTTGAGGTAGCGCCGGAACCCGTCGTCGAGGTCGAGCGTGAGCCCGAACCGGAGCCTCAACCGGAACCGGAACCTGAACCGGAGCCCGAACTCGTCCCAGTTGAGCTTCCAAAGCGATCCTTCATCAAGGGCATCAAGAGCCTGTTCACCCGCGTTAAGTTCGATCCTGCAAATCTCGATGATCTTGAGGATGTGCTCATCCAAGCCGATTTTGGACTCGACGCAAGCGAGAAGATCGTTCAAGCGGTCAAAGAGCGAGCCAAGAAGACCGGTGCCACGACCGAAGAGCAGCTGAAGAGCATCCTCGCGGAAATCATCACCGAACACCTCGAGCGTGACGACAAAGGTTTGGCGCTAGACACCGGCAAGCTGCCTTATGTTGTGCTGGTTGTCGGCGTGAATGGTGTTGGCAAAACGACCACTATCGGCAAGTTGGCTAAATGGCTGCGCGAAAGTGACTCGGATGTCGTTATCGCCGCAGCTGACACATTCAGAGCGGCTGCCGTTGATCAACTGGCCACCTGGGCCGACCGGGCTGGTGCTCGCATGGTTCGACCAAAGACCGACGGGCAGGACCCGGCTTCGGTGGCCTTCGAGGCGACCGAGATTGCCGTGCGCGAACGAGCCGATGTGTTGTTTATCGACACTGCCGGCCGCCTGCAGAACAAAGTTGACCTCATGAACGAACTCGAAAAGATTCGCCGCGTAGTCGAGAAACAGGCAACCATCGCAGAGGTCCTTTTGGTGATCGATGCAACGACGGGGCAAAACGGACTTGCTCAGGCAAAGGCGTTTGCCGAAGTCGCGAAGGTGACCGGTGTTGCATTGACCAAACTCGACGGAACGGCGAAGGGCGGAATCGTCTATTCGATCCAAACCCAACTCGGGATACCCGTGAAACTGGTTGGCGTTGGTGAAGGTATCAGCGACTTCGCGTTCTTTGATGCCGCCGAGTTCGCAAAGGGCTTAGTCAGCTAGTCTCATCCGAGCCCTCAGCGCTGCCCGCTTGGGTAGGCTTATGGCTAGAAACCAAGGAGTCAAGTGTTCGGAAATCTTTCAGATCGTCTTGTCGAGACGTTCAGAAACCTGCGCACCAAGGGCAAGCTGAGCCCCGCCGATATCGACGCTACCCTTCGCGAGATTCGCAGAGCTTTGCTCGAAGCTGACGTCGCACTCGAGGTAGTCAAGAACTTCGTCAACTCCATTCGTGAGCGCGCTCTCGGCGACGAGGTAAGCAAGGCCCTGAACCCTGCGCAGCAGGTTGTTCAAATCGTCAACGAAGAACTCGTGACGATTCTCGGTGGGCAGCAACGCAAACTGGCGTTCGCCAAGACTCCACCGACCGTGATCATGCTTGCGGGTCTGCAGGGTAGCGGAAAGACGACCCTCGCGGGAAAGCTCTCAAAGTGGCTAAAAGACCAGGGTCAAACCCCACTCCTGGTCGCTGCCGACCTTCAGCGACCTAACGCGGTAAACCAGCTTCAGGTTGTGGGCGAGCGCGCCGGCGTCGATGTGTTTGCGCCGGAACCTGGTAACGGCGTTGGCAACCCAGTAACCGTTGCCAAAGATTCGATCAAACACGCGACCAAAAAGCAGTACAGCGTTGTAATCGTTGACACCGCCGGCCGTTTGGGTATCGACGAAGAGCTAATGCAGCAGGCCAGGGACATTCGCAAGGCAGTCGACCCGGACGAAGTGCTTTTTGTGATCGACGCCATGATCGGTCAAGACGCCGTCAACGTTGCAAAAGCGTTCGAAGATGGCGTTGGAATCACCGGTGTTGTGCTCACCAAACTCGATGGTGACGCTCGCGGTGGTGCCGCGCTTTCGGTTTCTTCGGTCACCGGAAAACCAATCATCTTCTCGTCAACCGGAGAGGGGCTCGATGCCTTCGAGCCGTTCTATCCCGATCGCATGGCCAGTCGCATCCTGGATATGGGTGACGTACTTTCACTCATCGAAAAAACTCAGGCCGCCTTCGACGAAGAAGAAGCCAAGAAAATCGCCGACAAGATTGCGTCGGACACCTTCACCCTCGAGGATTTCCTCGAGCAGATGCAGCAGATTCGCAAGATGGGCAACCTCAAGAGCATGCTCGCGATGATGCCAGGTGCAGGACAAATGCGTCAACAGCTCGAAAACTTTGACGAGCGAGAAATCGACCGAACCGAGGCGATCATCAAGTCGATGACTCCTCTCGAGCGCAAGCAACCCAAGGTTCTCAATGGTTCGCGCCGACTGCGAATCGCCAAGGGTTCCGGTGTCACGGTGACCGAGGTCAATTCGCTCGTAAATCGCTTTGAACAAGCCGCCAAAATGATGAAGACAGTCGCTAAAGGCGGCGTTCCACAGATGCCTGGCATGCCAGGAATGCCCGGTATGGGTGGCGGATTCATCGGCAAGCCCAAGAAGAAAGACAAGGGCAAGAAGGGTTCCAAATCTGGAAACCCGGCCAAGCGCGCAGCCGAAATCGCGTCATCGCAGCAGCGAAACGCCGACGAGGGTGGCGCTTCGGGTTCTTCGTTCGGGCTTTAGGCAGCGCATCCTAGAAAATCGCAGGGATGCACGCACACGCCAGTTTCGTGGAATGTTTGGTGCGCACGGGGTTTATCTGGCAGAATAGAGCGGTTGCCTAGTTTCTGACCCTCTAACCAGAAACCAATGGCTACCCCTAGAGCTTCTCTACCGAGTGTGCCCCCACGCTCACGGTGGAACTCGCCCACTACTAAACCAAACAGGAGCATTGTGGCCGTAAAAATCCGCCTGAAGCGACTCGGAAAAATCCGTTCGCCTCACTACCGCATCGTCGTTGCCGACTCGCGCACCAAGCGCGATGGTCGAGTAATCGAAGAGATCGGTCGTTACATTCCGACCGAAAACCCATCATTCATCGAGGTCAACTCTGAGCGCGCTCAGTACTGGCTCGGCGTTGGCGCACAGCCAACCGAGCAGGTTGCCGCAATCCTCAAGCTAACCGGAGACTTCCAGGCTTCGAAGGGCGAGAAGGCCAAGAGCACCGTTCAGGTCAAGGAAGCCAAGGCTGAGTTCGTAGTTGACTCCGCTAAGAAGGCAGTTCTTCGTCCGAAGGAAGAGAAGAAGGCCCCAGTCGTTGAGGCTGTTGCCGAAGAAGTTCCAGCAGCCGTCGAAGACGCAGCAGTAGAAGCCGTTGAGGCTGTCACCGAAGAGGCTCCGACTGAAGCTGTTGCCGAAGAGGCTCCAGTAGCTGAAGTGGTCGTCGAAGAAGTAGCCGTCGAGGCCGACGCCCCAGCAGCCGAGGTTGTCGCTGAAGAAGCTCCTGCTGCAGAAGAAACTCCAGCAGCAGAAGAAGCTCCGGCCGTCGAAGCCGAAGCTCCAGCCGAAGAGGCTTAGTAGTCGTGCTAGCCGCTGCGCTCGAACACTTGGTGAAAGGTATCGTCGACCACCCGGACGACGCTACCGTCACGGAACGCTCAACCTCACGAGGTGATCTTCTCGAGGTTCACGTTCACCCAGACGACCTGGGTCGAGTGATCGGGCGCAACGGCCGCACCGCCAAGGCGCTCCGTGCCCTTGTTTCAGCCCTTGCCGACGGCAAGCGCGTTCGTGTGGAACTGGTAGAGACCGATTTCTAAGCAGACCGAGCTCCGTGTGGGCCGGCTGCTCAAGGCTCATGGCCTTAAAGGCGCTATCAAACTTGAGCTCTACACTGACAGCCCGAACGAGAGATTCGTTCCTGGCGCAAAACTAAAACTCCAGGTTCCAGAAACCTCACCTTGGTTTGGCAAGTCCGTAACCGTAACCGAGTTACGTTGGTATAACCAAGCACCAGTCATTTTTCTCGAGGGCGTCTCCGATCGCACAGCGGCTGAGTCGCTCATCCGTGCGATTTTGTTAATCGATGCCGACTCAGAAGCCCTACCGGAAGAACCTGATGCCTGGTATGACCACCAACTTGTTGGCCTCAAAGTCATGCGTGACGGAGCCCAGGTTGGTGTTGTGGCTCGAGTAGACCACATGCCAGCACAAGACCTCCTGGCAGTGAAGACAGAGTCGGGTGAAGTGCTCGTGCCTTTCGTTAAAGCAATTGTTCCAACCGTGGATGTCGCTACCGGAACACTGACCGTGACACCGCCGCTCGGACTCTTTGAAGAGCTCGAAGCCGACAATTCTGTTGAGACTGACTCTGACCTTTCAAACCAAGACTTGAACGCCTAGCCTAGAACCATGCGTATCGACGCGATCACAATCTTTCCGGCGTATTTTGACGCGCTCGAGTTATCGCTTTTGGGCAAGGCTCGTGAGAAGAGCATCCTAGAAATCAACGTGCATGACCTGCGCGATTACACGCACGACAAACACAAGACCGTCGATGATAGCCCTTATGGCGGTGGCGCAGGGATGCTCATGAAGCCGGAACCATGGGGAGAGGCTTTTGATGAACTCCTGTCGCCCGCTGGTGAAACAGTTGTGATTTTCACCTCGCCAGCGGGGGAGTTGTTTAAGCAGGCGACCGCTCAGGAACTAGCCAATGCTAAGCACATCGTTTTTGCCTGCGGTCGCTATGAGGGGATCGACCAACGTGTCGTCGAATACGCCTCAACTAAGTCTCAGGTTCGAATGATCAGCCTCGGAGATTATGTTCTCAACGGTGGTGAAGTTGCCGCGATCGCGATGATTGAAGCCATTGCGCGATTGATTCCGGGCGTTATTGGCAACGCAGATAGCTTGTCAGAAGAGTCGCACAATGATGGTTTGCTTGAATACCCGTCGTATACCAAGCCAGCTGAATGGCGTGGTTTCGAGGTTCCAGAGGTTTTGCTCTCGGGAAATCATGCTCTGATTGCCAAGTGGCGCAAAGAACAGCAGGTCGAGCGCACAAAAAAGGTGCGTCCTGACTTGCTCGAAGACTAGTCTCTCTGGCAGAATAGAGAGGTTGCTCGGCCCCAAATCGTTCTGCCGCAGGGGAATCGCCGAGACGAAACAAGTCGAACATAAAAATCGTTTTTGACCTGCGTGCGAAAACAGAGAGTGATTCAAAATGCACATCCTCGATTCAGTCGATGCAAAGAGCCTCAAGAGCGACATCCCAGCATTCCGCGTTGGTGACAATGTCAAGGTTCACGTAAACATCGTTGAAGGTAACCGCAGCCGTGTTCAGATCTTCCAGGGCGTGGTCATTCGTCGTTCGGGCCACGGAGTTCGCGAGACCTTTACCGTTCGCAAGATTTCTTTCCAGGTTGGTGTCGAGCGTACTTTTCCGCTGCACTCGCCGGTCATCGACAAGATCGAACTGGTCTCGCGCGGTGACGTTCGTCGTGCCAAGCTCTACTACCTACGCGAACTTCGTGGCAAGAAGGCCAAGATTCGCGAGAAGCGCGACAACGCCTAAATCATTTAGCCTGCCCAGCAGATTACTCTCGAGACTATGAAGCAAAGTTCCGAGTCTCGTCGGCTCTTTCGAAAAAAAGACAAGCCCGAGAGCAACTCGATCTTGGCCCGTATTTGGCGCAAGATGAAGAAAAACCCAATCGCGGCCTTTTTTCTGGACATTCTGGTAATCGTTGCCACCGCAATGGTTCTTTCTTTGCTCATCAAAGCGTTTCTGATTCGCTCATTTTTCATCCCGAGCGGATCAATGATGGACACTCTGCAGATCGATGACCGAATCATCGTCAATGAGTTAGTTCCGAATCTGGTTCCGGTCACTCGCGGCGATGTTGTTGTGTTTAAAGACCCGGGCGGATGGCTTTACCAGCAGCCGGAGCCAACCGAAACTCGAGGTTTTGTTCAGGTCGGCGAGTGGTTCCTGTCGATTTTTGGCCTCACCGCTCCAGACTCAAGCCAACACCTCGTCAAGCGAGTAATCGGCGTTGGCGGTGACCATGTGGTTTGCTGTGATGCCGACGGCAAGCTACAAATAAACGGGGTTAGCATCACTGAACCTTACGTGCAGTCAGATGCGACACCTAGCGACATGAAGTTTGATGTCACGGTTCCCAAAGGCACCTTCTGGGTCATGGGCGACAATCGCTCAAACTCCGAAGACTCGCGATACCACCGCACACAGCCCGGAAAAGGGTTTGTGCCTCAATCGGCAATCGTCGGACGCGCATTCGTTCTATCGTGGCCATTCGACCGATGGACCTGGCTGGATAACTATCCAAATGTCTTCAAAGACGTCCCCAACAACTGACTTCGAGCGCGCCCTCATCGAGCAGGGTTCGCGATTCGTCATCGGTATTGACGAGGTTGGGCGGGGTGCCGTTGCCGGACCAGTCGCTGTTGGTGCGGCACTGTTTGACTCTAAATCCGCAAACCTAGATGAGTTTCCGGCCGGCCTCAAAGATTCCAAGTTGCTCAGCGAGAAGCAGCGCGAAAACCTCGTCGATCCGACATCCCAGTGGCTTTCTAAGCATGCCGTCGGGTTTGCAACTGCCCAAGAAATTGATGGTCAAGGCATCATCACTGCGCTTGCGTTGGCTGCTTCACGGGCGCTAAGCGAGCTGCTGGTGGATTCCGATTTGCGTGCTTCGATTGCCACGGATGGTGCGACAATCCTGCTCGATGGGAATCATGACTGGCTAAAACAACACGCAGGGGGTTTGCGCGTTGTGGTGCGAGAGAAGGCCGACCGTGATTGCGCTGTTGTGGCTGCTGCCGCGGTTTTAGCGAAGGTGCAGCGCGACCGAGTCATGGTCGATCTTGCCTCTGAACATCCGGATTATGAGCTCGAGGGACACAAGGGCTATGCCTCGGCAAAGCACATTGAAGCGCTTCGCAAACTCGGCCCGAGTGCCATCCACAGGGTCACTTGGCTCACCAAGATTTTGGCCGACTAATTTGGCGCTCTGAAAGGTTTACACTTTTCGGTAATGGATGAAAACGAATTCGACGACTACGACCGCGACGCCGAGTTAGCGCTTTATCGCGAGTATCGTGACCTTGTTGGCACTTTCAAGTTTGTAATAGAGACCGAGCGCCGCTTTTACCTCGCAAATGAAGTCGAACTAAAGCGAGTCGATACCCCGACTGACTTCTATTTCGAGGTTGAAATGCGCGACGTTTGGGTTTGGGACATCTATCGCACCGATCGTTTCGTGAAGTCGGTGCGCGTGCTTTCCTTCAAGGATGTCAATATCGAGGAACTTTCGGGTAAGGCGTTCGAGCTTCCTAAGGCATTCACGCCGGGTCAGTAGTTTTAGCGCTGACTTTTCCACAGATTCGGCCCAGACGCACAGCACAAGTGCCCCAAATGGTTTTCTTGCTGCATGCATGCGACCGATCGACGCCACATCCTTGGCAAATACGGTGAGGGGCTCGCTGCCGATTACCTGACCGGGTTGGGTCTTCGTGTGATTGACCGAAACTTTCACACTCGGTTTGGCGAAATCGACCTAGTTTGTGAAGACCGGGATGCACTGGTCTTTGTCGAGGTGAAAACACGCAATTCCAAGTCTCATCAGGCTGGGTTTGAGGCTATCGACCAAATCAAGTTAAAGCGCATTCGCGGTTCCATAGCTCAATGGCGACGGCAAAACCCAGAATTCTCGTTGCCCTCGCGGATCGACGCTGTCTCGATAACCCTTCTCGGTGGCCGCGTGGCTATCGATCACCTGAAGCAGGTGGGCTGATGAGTCTGGCGCGAAGCTACACGCTGAGTCTTCTTGGGCTGACCGCTCACAAAATACTCGTTGAGGCAGATATTTCGGCAAGTTTGCCTTCGTTTTTGCTAGTCGGGCTTCCCGATGCGTCGCTCAGTGAGTCACCGGCGCGAGTTAGGGCGGCCTGCAAAAACTCAGGGCTTGAGTTTCCTCCTCGCAAGATTACGGTCAACCTGTCTCCTGCATCCGTGCCTAAGTTTGGTTCTAGTTTCGATCTAGCCATCGCCATGTCGGTGTTGGCCGCCAGCGGATTCATTGATCGCGAAAAACTTGAATCCACGGCACACATCGGCGAACTCGCCTTGGATGGATCTCTTCGATCGGTGCGGGGCGTAATCCCGATGGTTCTCGGCGCTAGAGACGAGGGCTTCAAAACAGTGGTCGTTCCCGCCAGTAACGCTAGTGAAGCTCGGCTCGTTTCGGGAGTTGATATTCTCGCTTGCGGGCATCTCACCGAAGTGGCTCGCTATCACGGAGCCGACATTCAGGCTCTTGTCGCGACGCCTTCCGACTCCTTCGAAGTGAGTGTGCCAGAGTCTTCAACTGACTGTTTCTCTGACATAAAAGGCCAAAAGCAGGCAGTTCAAGCGGCCCTGGTGGCAGCAGCCGGCGGGCACCATTTGTCGCTGATCGGTTCACCGGGATGCGGCAAGACCATGATTGCGCAAAGATTGCCCACGATATTGCCAGCACTAAGTGAGTCTCAAGCGATGGAGCTCGCCGCCATCCGTTCAGTTTCAACGGGCATTGTGCAACAATCATTGGATTTCTCGCCACCGTTCGTAGCGCCGCATCATTCCGCATCGATAGCCGCTTTAGTTGGAGGAGGTTCTGGGGTGCCAAAACCCGGCATTATTACTCGGGCAAACTCTGGAGTTCTGTTTCTTGACGAAGCACCAGAGTTCAACCCAAACGCGCTTGACGCTTTGCGGCAACCGCTCGAATCTGGCGAGATACAGATCGCCAGAGCCAACTATTTGGTTCGTTATCCAGCAAAGGTTCAACTTGTCTTGGCAGCAAACCCATGTCCGTGTGCCAAACCATTCTCACCATCGCTTTCTTCGACCTCCTGTGAGTGTACCGAGCGAACCAAGCAGCGCTATCTGGGTCGAATCTCCGGACCTCTTATGGACCGAATCGACATTCAACTTCGCATGCATCCAGTTCGGGCTGACTTAGCCTTCGGCGATGATGGAAAGCAGGCGACATCCGAGCAACTTCGGGAGAAGGTCACCGACGCAAGAGCCCGAGCCAGTCATCGACTCAAACAGACACCGTGGCTGACTAACTCGCAGGTGCCCGGCGCCTATCTTCGCAAAGCCTTCAAGACTGGAGATGAGGGTGAGAGGCTTCGACAAGCTCTTGTTCGCGGCGCCATTTCAATGAGAGGTTACGATAAGTGTCTGCGTCTGGCCTGGACTCTCGCCGATCTCGAGGCTAGATCACGTCCAACGGCCGATAACTACGCAATGGCAGTCTGGTTACGGGGCGCTGAAGTCTCCGCCGGGGCGAGCCGATGAACGCCCAGACCATCGAGAGCGCAAATCTCGAGGCTTCGATCGGTTGGAGCATCGCATGCGAGCCAGGCGATGAGTTTGCAGGTTTTCTTCGAGCAAGTCTCGGTGCATCGAGGTCGCTCGAGTTGATAAGTTCTCGACAGGTGAAGGCTCTATTGAGCGATCTGCACGACCGAGGTGTAGCCGACGACGGTCATCGAAGATTTGGCGACCTCGGGTTAGCTGCAAATCAGGCTCTAGAGCGTTACCTGCCAAGACTCAAAGCGGATGCTGTCGCACAAGCCATCCGTATTCTGCAGGCCAATCGCGGCTGGATAGTGCTTCCCTCGAGCCAAGACTGGCCAGTGTCGCTTGACGACCTTGGCTGGGCGGCTCCTCCGATGCTCTGGGGAGTGGGAGATCGCGCGAAACTGGAGTGCCTGAGTCGGAGCGTTTCTGTCGTCGGTTCTCGAGGAGCTACCGGCTATGGAGAGTGGGCAACCACTGAAATCGTTGCTGACCTTGTCTCTAGAGGCTTCTCGATTGTCTCGGGCGGTGCATACGGCATCGACGGCATCGCTCATCGGGCGGCATTAATGGCGAACGGAGCCACATTCGCTGTCATGGCAGGAGGCGTCAATCGTTTCTACCCGTCCGGTCACGAAGAATTGCTAACTCAGGTCTGTGGCTCGGGAGCCGTTCTAGCGGAGCTACCCCCTGGTGCCGCACCAACGAAATGGCGTTTTTTGCAAAGAAATCGGTTGGTGGCGGCCTTAGGTCTGGTCACGCTGGTAGTTGAAGCCGGAAAACGCTCTGGCTCGATAAGCACAGCAAATCACGCCATGGCTCTCGATCGTCCAGTGGCTGCCGTGCCTGGACCTATCTCATCAAGTGCTTCGGTAGGTACGAACCGTCTGATTTCACAGGCCAATGCCGAATTGGTAGTCTCTGGCCAAGATGTCGCCATTTTGGCAGGTGACCACGATCAACTAGATCTTTTCGACATACAACAATCCCTGGGAAGCCTTGAGACCAGAGCCCTAGACGCCCTCGGCTCAAGGCCAAAGACGCAAATCCAGGTCGCATCCGAGGCAGGTTTGGAACAAGCCGAGGCGGCTATCGCGCTCTCAAACCTACTTTTGCTTGGTCTAGCCTCGCAAAGAGACGGGCTGTGGCTCAGAGCTTCACCTAACTGAGGTTGAGTCGCGAGCAAACTACTCTCGAACATATGGAATTCGACTCTGTGCTGCCTAGCTTTCGAGAACATCTCGAGGCGGCGCGAGGCTATTCCGCAAACACGGTCAAGGGGTATCTGACCGACATTCAAGACTTGCTCGAATTCGCAAAGAATAGGGGTGCCGAATCGCCGGAAGGCCTAGAGCTCAACTTACTAAGGGATTGGCTCTATGACTTGACCGAGCGCGGGCTTGCCATGTCATCGGTTGCTCGAAAGAGCGCGTCGGTGCGTTCTTTTACGGCATGGCTGCACAAGCAAGGGCTCATTGCCGCCGATCCCGGTCTTCGACTGCGAAGCCCCAAGGCGGGCAAGTCTCTGCCAAAAGTGGTTTCACGAGCATCACTGGAGCAAATATTCGAGTGGCTCGCAAACGCAGCAAAAACCGGTGACCCCATTGCCCAGCGAAACCTGCTCATTGTTGAATTGCTCTATGCCACAGGTGCTCGAGTGGGTGAAATCGCGACTGCAGACATTTCCAGCATCGACACTTCTAGAAATCTGATTCGCCTGACTGGAAAGGGAAACAAGCAGCGCGTAGTTCCATTCGGTCAACCAGCTGCGGATGCGCTGCAAACCTGGCTGAGTGAAGGGCGCATTGCACTCCAAAACCAAAACTCCAAGGATGCGCTGCTCTTGAACCAGCGTGGATCACGTGTTGGTGTGCGCCAAATCTATGAGTTGGTAGCCGGTCTCTTGTCTGAAACCACCAGCGGCACTCTCGGCCCTCACGCTCTCAGGCACAGCGCAGCAACCCACCTTCTCGATGGCGGTGCCGACCTTCGTGCCGTGCAGGAGCTGCTCGGTCACGCAAGCCTGGGCACCACCCAGATTTATACCCATGTCAGCATTGAGCGACTCAAGTCTGGCTATCAGAACGCTCACCCAAGGGCTTGACCCGACTTGGTCTGAGTTCATAGAGAAACCTCTGAGCCGAAATGTAGCCTTCACCTGCTCTAACTCCCCAGTGCAGGCAAGGTTCAATGCAATGAGTTGGCAGTTCGGACGGACAAAAAACCGCGAAAACAGCGCCGGTCTCCAAATAGTCACCCACTGAAGACGAAGGTTTCAGGCAAGCCGGTTCGAACTCTAGAACCAGATTGTCAGGAGTGAGCAGGGTAATCACCGGTCGCCCGAACACCTGCCCCGCGAATTTGATGTGCGCGTCGGTCGGCGACGCCAGCTCGGCACCAGCTTTCGCAACCAGATCGATTCCGCGATGGCCCGCACCCCAGTCGGAATTCGGCTGGCTGAACACGCGCTCAATCTGAGCGCCCTGTATGGCAGGCATCCAAGGTGCAACCCGAACTAGGGGAGCATTCCGAGGTGCGAGGTCGGTTCGAGCATTGAAGTGGAATGGGGATCCATGGTCGACCCAAGGTGAAGTTCCAGCCGAAGCGCTCGCGGTGGATTGCCACCAAAACAAAGCGCTGACGGCAATAAATGCAAATGCCATCAAAAGTTGGCGAAAATACTTGGGCATGTATGAATCTTGAAGGTCAAGACCAGCACCAAGTCGGGTTAGCGGCAAAGTTGTGGACAAGTGCAGCCGGTGCGAGAACATCCCAGATGGCGCACAATAAATCTCCCGAGACCGCTGGTTTCACCCCCAACCCGCTGGTATGCTTTTCCTAGCGGTATGCACCGCGAAAGCCCATCAAAATGTGCCTTCTCGAAGCATGCCGACTTCGCGTGTCGAACCAGATCTAGAACAACTCGGTCCAGTGCAAACTGGCTGATTCGGATCCGACACCAGGTGTGACCAGCAACCGCCGGTCGCAGACTAACTGAGTGGCGCAGTAGTGCGCCAAAAAGGAGATACTGCCATGGCAGTAGTAACAGTGCGCCAGCTGCTTGACAGCGGTGTTCACTTCGGGCACCAGACCCGCCGTTGGAACCCAAAGATGAAGAGATTCATCCTGACCGACCGCTCGGGTATCTACATCATTGATCTACAGAAGTCCCTCGGTCTGATCGACAAGGCATACGACTTCGTCAAGGACACCGTCGCTAACGGCGGAAGCATCCTGTTCGTAGGAACCAAGAAGCAAGCTCAAGAGGCAATCGCCGAGCAGGCGCAGCGCGTGGGTATGCCTTTCATCAACCAGCGTTGGCTTGGTGGTCTGCTGACCAACTTCTCGACCGTTCAGAAGCGTCTGACCCGCCTCAAGGAACTCGAGACCATGGACTTCGCAGACCCTGCCAAGAGCGGTCTTACCAAGAAAGAACTTTTGATCCTGAGCCGCGAGAAGGTAAAGCTCGAGAAGTCGCTCGGTGGTATCCGCAATGTGACCAAGACCCCAAGCGCTATCTGGGTAGTCGACACAAACAAGGAACACCTTGCGATTACCGAGGCCAAGAAGCTGGGCATCCCAGTAATCGGTATCCTCGACACCAACTGTGACCCAGACGAGGTCACCATTGGTATTCCAGGAAACGACGACGCAATCCGTTCGGTTGCTCTACTCACCCGTGTTATCGCGGATGCGGTTGCCGAAGGTTTGATCGCACGTCACTCCAAGACCGAAGAGACCGCAGAGCCTCTGGCTGAGTGGGAGCGCGAGCTGCTCGAGCAGACCGCTGCCGCCGCAGAGGTCGCACCAGCCGCCGAAGCTCAAGCAGCCGAGGTTGAGACCCCAGCCGAAGCACCAGCAGAGGCTCCAGCAGCAGAGGAAGCAAAGTAATGGCTAACTACACCGCAGCCGACGTAAAAACCCTTCGTGAGCGCTCCGGCGCAGGCATGATGGACTGCAAGGGCGCTCTTGACGAAGCCAACGGCGACCTTGACAAGGCCATGGAAGTTCTTCGACTCAAAGGTCTTAAGGGCGTAACCAAGCGTGAGGGACGCACCACCAGCAACGGCCTAATCGTTGCTCGCGTCTCTGGCGGAACCGGTTACCTCATCGAGCTAGCCTGTGAGACCGACTTCGTTGCCAAGGCACCAAAGTTCGTTGCACTTGCAGACTCGGTTGCCGACGCAGTCGCAGCATCCGGGTCGACAGACCTTGCATCGGCACTTCAGGCTGACCTCGGTGGCAAGACCGTAGAAGCAGCCATCAACGATGAAGCAGCCATCATGGGCGAGAAGGTAGAACTTCGCCGCGTAGCATCCGTAAGCGATGTTGCCGTCGACGCCTATCTGCACCGCACCAGCAAAGACCTGCCACCGCAGGTTGGCGTTTTGGTTGCTTACTCGGGCAGCGATGCAGAGACCGCTCACGACGTCGCCGTTCACATCGCAGCGTTTTCGCCGAGCGTGCTGACGCGCGATGAAGTTCCGGCCACCACTGTCGAGACCGAGCGTCGTATCGCAGAAGAAACGGCACGCAACGAAGGCAAGCCAGAGGTTGCACTGCCAAAGATCGTTGAAGGCCGTGTAAACGGCTTCTTCAAGGAGAACGTGCTCCTCGAGCAGGACTTCGCTAAAGACAACAAGCAGACTGTTGCAAAGGTTCTAGACGCTGCAGGCGTGAAGGTTTCGGCCTTCGTTCGCTTCCGCGTTGGCGCATAGTCAAAACATACGCGAAAGGCTCGGTCATTGACCGAGCCTTTTTCGTTGCCCGCCTAGGATAGAGAGTGAACGGAGGATTTCATGTCACACAAGCGTCGCGTTCTACTAAAGCTCTCCGGTGAAGCATTCGGTGGTGGAAGCCTGGGAGTTAACCCAGATGTTGTCGGCGAGATCGCCAGAGACATAGCCGAAGGCTCGAAACACGCTGAAATCGCCGTCGTTGTCGGTGGCGGAAACTTCTTCAGGGGAGCGGAACTCTCGCAGCGCGGAATGGACCGCGCAAGAGCCGACTACATGGGAATGTTGGGCACAGTCATGAATGCACTCGCCCTCCAAGACTTTCTAGAACAGGCCGGGGTTGACACTCGCGTTCAATCCGCCATCACCATGGCACAGGTGACCGAGCCATACATTCCTCTGCGTGCCATTCGCCACCTCGAAAAGGGCCGTGTCGTGATCTTCGGCGCAGGTGCTGGCCTTCCCTACTTCTCGACAGACACCGTTGCAGCCCAACGGGCCCTAGAAATTGGCGCGGATGAAGTGCTAGTTGCGAAGAACGGCGTGGATGGCGTCTATTCGGCAGACCCGAAGAAAGACCCGTCGGCTCAACTTCTAAGCGAGATTACCTACCAAGATGCACTCGTGAAGGGGCTCAAAGTGGTTGACGCCACCGCATTCAGCCTCTGCATGGACAACAAGATGCCGATGCGAGTTTTCGGCATGCAAGGTGCTGGCAATGTCACCGATGCCATCAAAGGCAAGAAAATCGGCACACTAGTTACCGCCGAATAGTTTCACTCAAGGAGATCAAATGATTCAGGAAATTCTTTTAGAAGCCACCGACAAGATGGAAAAGGCTGTCGAGGCAGCGAAAGACGATTTCGGCACCATTCGAACTGGACGCGCCAACCCTGTGATGTTTCAGAAAATAATCGTTGACTACTACGGTTCTGGAACTCCGCTCGGCAACCTGGCTAGTATCCAGGTGCTAGAAGCCCGCAGCCTTGCCATCACTCCCTACGACAAGAGTGCTCTCCTCGCCATCGAAAAAGCCATCAGGGATGTTCCAAATTTAGGTGCCCAGCCGAACAACGACGGCAACATCATCCGCGTCACATTGCCTGATCTAACCGAAGAACGCCGCAAAGAGTATGTGAAGCTTGCCCGTTCAAAGGCTGAGGATCACCGTGTCTCGGTTCGCAACATCCGTCGAAAAGGAAACGATGACCTTGCTGCATTGAAAAAAGATGGCGGAGCTGGCGAAGATGAAATTTCGCGCGCCGAAAAAGAGCTCGACGCCCTAACCAAGACCAACGTTGACGCAATCGACAACGCACTCAAGCACAAAGAGTCGGAGTTGCTAGAGGTCTAATGAGTCAAGTTTCGGGCGCATCGGGGGAGCGCAACTTCGCCAAATCCGTGATTTACGGAATCGTTTTTGGCGGCTCATTTTTGGCTTCAATCCTGCTCGTCAAAGAACTCCTGATTGTTTTGCTCGCCGTGGCTATCGCGGCGGGTGCTTGGGAAATTTCTAGCGCACTTCGCAAAGCAGGCTGGTATGTGCCGAGGTTGCCAGTCACGATCGGTTCCTTGGTCATCATGCCAGCAACCTACTTCGGGGGGCCAATCTGGCAATGGGGAACGACTGCCGCGATGATTCTGGTGCTAACCATCTGGCGAGCGGTTCATTTGCTTTGGGAACGTCGCGAAGCCATCACGCAGTCCTTTCAGAAATCTCTCAGAGACTTTAGCGCGGCCGCCTTCGTGGTTATTTATCTTCCTCTGACTGCATCGTTCACCATGCTGCTCCTTCAGCGTCAAGGATTTGACGGTGCGGCCTGGGTGATTCAATTTGTAGTGCCGACAGCGCTGATCGACACTTCCGGTTATCTCGTCGGGCGAAAGTTTGGCCGTCGCCGAATAGCTCCGGGCGTCAGCCCAAAGAAATCACTCGAGGGCTTGATTGCAAGCATTGTTTTTGGCGTAACTTCATCCGTTCTGCTGATGGTATTCGTGCTCCATCACGAGTGGTACTGGGGTCTTCTCACCGCCACCGCCGTGCTAATCACCGCTGTCTTCGGCGACCTAGCGGAGTCGCTGATCAAACGCGACCTCGGCGTGAAAGACATGTCCAGTTGGCTTCCGGGCCACGGCGGGGTTATGGACCGCCTCGACTCCATGCTGCCATCAGCACTCGTGATGTATCTGATCGCAACCATTTGTTTTCCGGTTTGATTGGACTGAAAGAATAGAGTCGTGAGCTTTCCCTTCCCTAAGACCAAGCCAAACAAACTTGGTTATAAACCCCAAGATGTTGATGACTTTATCGAGCGCGCCAGAGTTGAGTTCAACGAACACCACGACGGGCACGACCTTGGCATTCGTGAACACGAATTTGAGCTAGTCAAGGGTGGCTATTCGGTCAGCGCCGTCGATTCTGCGTTAGACCGTCTAGAAGACTCCTTTGCAAAGCGTTACTATCAGGCGCAGGTGGCAACCGTTGGGCATGAGCGTTTACTCGAACGTGCAAACCAAATCCGTGTTTTGCTTGTTGGTCGATTAGAGCGACCTCAACACAAACGATTCACGAGCACGGGGTACATTCTGCGTGGCTACAGTAAAAAACAGGTGGACAAATTCATAGCGCAGGTGTCAAATCACATCGAAACCCGCTCGGAATTGTCCCTGGATGCTGTTAGAAAGGTCTTATTCACGCCGAAACGGGGTGGCTATGCCGAAAATCAAGTTGATGCGTTCATCGATAAAGTCATTGAACTTCTTCAAATCGAGCAGGTTCTCTAAGGCCGGTGCGGTTTCCCTAGCGCTGACCGCACTCCTGCTCGGTGCCAGTGCTCTTATTGGCCAGGCATCGCAAGCCGCAACCATTGAATCAGTCAGTTCAGCTAAGCCAGCCTCAGGAAGTGCTGCAAAATCGGAACCGATCATCGTCGACCGAACGCGCGCCACTACTGCGCTTGCCAAACTTGCCATCAAGGGGCGCGCGCCAAAAACCGGCTACGCACGGGAACGCTTCTCCGATGGATGGGGAGACATCGGTTCTTGCGATCTGCGCAATTTCATTCTGGCTCGAGACTTGGTGAGCATCACCTGGCGCTCTGGTGAGGCCTGCATGGTTGAAACCGGCGTCCTCAAAGACCCTTACACGACCAAGGTGATCAACTTCAAACGTGGAGTGGGAACATCCATCAAGGTTCAGATCGACCACGTGGTTGCGGTCAGCGACGCTTGGCAAAAAGGCGCTCAACAGTGGTCATATTCCAAACGACACAGTTTTTATAACGATCCACTGAATCTGCTTGCAGTCGATGGCCCTACGAATTCCGCCAAGGGAGACGGAGACGCTGCTACCTGGCTTCCCCCCAACAAGACCTACCGTTGTGCCTACGTCGCTAGGCAAATTGCTGTGAAGGTCAAATACCAGGTATGGGTTACCTCGGCCGAAAAGTCTTCAATGGCAACGGTTTTGTCGTCGTGCCCTGGATACTACCTGCCCACCAAGTGACCGAAAAACGACCCCTTTGGTAAACTTGGGGTTCGGTATTGAAACGGCAGGCGAGGTGAGACTTTGGCTAGACATGTCGCCTATCGACCCTCGATGACCAAGAGGGTGCTGCAGCCTGTTGTCGATGTTGCTGCCAAACCTCTCGGCTGGCATCCGATAAAGCGAATGCTCAACGAGAAATCCAAGAAGGTTCTCTCCGGTTTCTTTTGGACCGCTGGGCTCGTAGCTGTTTCGATAGTCGACCCATATTCCGGGGCCATGGCAAATACCAGTGAAAAGGCCTATTTGTTGCAACTTGCAGAGGGCAACGATGCAGAGCAGATTTTTGGTTACCAAACCACCCAGACAATTTCTTATGTTCGAGGCGGCTTCAAAGTAGTTACCGGCAAGGATGCCTCAGAGCTTTTCGTAGAGCTTGCCGCTGTTCCTGACGCGGGGACCGTAAAGGCCTACGCCTATACGCAAGTTGTCTCGAATGGTTGGCAACGTGACCAGTATTCGTGCCTGGTCAAACTTTGGGAACGTGAGTCCAACTGGCGTTACAACGCCACAAATCGTTCATCCGGAGCTTATGGAATTCCGCAAGCACTTCCAGGTATCAAGATGGCTACCGAAGGGGCCGACTGGCTCACTAACCCAGAGACTCAGATTCGCTGGGGTATCGGCTATATCAAGGGCCGTTACGGTTCTCCATGTGGCGCATTGGCGCACTCCGACAAACTTGGATGGTACTAGTGCCAAGGTCAAATCGCCCACGCCGCTCGAAAGGGCATAAGCACGAAGAACCGGAGGTGAGTCGAGAGGTGCTCTACGGCGCAAAGCGCACCGAAAACAAGCGTGGCGTGGAATACACCGTTCAGACCCACTCTGGCAATGCCGCCGAAGACACGAAAACTTGGACTTGCCCGTTTTGCCGAATTCTGATCTCTAAGGGCACTCCGCACGTTGTGGCCTGGGATGAGCGCGGCTCCGATGGTCGCCGCCATTTTCACTCCGAATGTTGGAAAAAATTTCAGGGGCCAATGCTTTGAGCACGATCGACATTCGAGCCGGAGTCGAACTGCCGGCGCACCGAGAAGAAATCGAGTTGATTACCGCAGATGGTCACAAACTGGTCGGTGAACTGGCGACACCACTCGAACACGAGCCTGTTGCCACTCTGGTGACCCTTCATCCGCTGCCAACTCATGGTGGTTTTATGGACAGCCACGTGTTGCGCAAGGCCGCAAATCGGCTCCCGGCTCTAGTCGACTTCGCGGTGCTTCGATTCAATACGCGTGGCACCGAGTCGCCTCGGGGTAAGAGCGAGGGTTCTTTCGACGGCGGCAAGGATGAAAGTTTCGACGTTCAGGCCGCGCTTGACTTCGTGGCGTCACGCAACCTTCCCAACGTTTGGTTGGTCGGGTGGTCGTTCGGCACCGAACTTGCTTTGAAGTATGGCGTCGATAAAGACATCCGTGGAGTCATTCTGCTTTCACCACCGCTTCACCGAACCAGTGTCGATGAACTACAGGCGTGGGTCGGTTCGCCAAAACGGGTGGTGGCGATCATCCCAGAGTTTGATGACTATCTAACGCCTGAGCCAGCTAGGGAACGATTCGCGGCCATTCCGCACGCACAAGTAGTCGCGATAGCCGGAGCGAAGCATCTTTGGGTGGGGGAGACTTCGACCAAGGCCGTGCTCGATGAGATTGTTCGTGCTGTCGCACCAGGAGTCGGGCCACTGCCAACTAGCTTTGAAGTTTTTGATTAGAACGCTAGGCCTGCGCTAGAGATTCAAATCTCGCCAGAGATTAGGACTGAGCCTGGCGAGGAATCCAAACCTGGCGAATGATCAGCATGATAGATGCTGCAACTGGGATGGCCACCAGCGCTCCGAGAATGCCGAGAAGCGCACCACCAGCGAGTGCTGCGACCACTACTACCGCTCCAGGGACCTTTACGGCTTGCGTCATGATTCGCGGCGAAATCAGATAGGCCTCAATTTGCATGTAGATCAGGTAGTAGATCGCGGTTGCGATGGCCGCCCCAGGGCTCGTGGTGAGCGCAACAATCACCACAATCGCTGCGCCTGAAATGCTTCCGACCAGCGGGATGAGCGCGAGGCAAAACGTTATGCATGCTAGAACGAGGGAGAACTCCACGCCAACGATCGACATCATCACAAAACCGAGGGTCGCATTGATCAATGCAATCGAAACCTGCCCCATCACATAACGTCCGACCGAGTTTGCGATTTCCTCGGCAAGCAGGGTGAACTTGGTGCGCTTGGAGGCTGGTGCGAGCGAGTAGATCCACTCTTTGAATTTGGCAAGCGACGACATGAAATAGATCGATAGCGTCACGACAATCAAAGCGCCGAAGAAACCGTTGAACACCGAAAGTCCAACCTGCACGACTCCGCCTAGTAATGACGGCCAGTTTTTGCTGTCGGCCAGAAAAACCGATGCAGAGTCGATTGCACGGCTAATCGCACCGCCGAATTGTGCGTCTAGTGTCGAAACTATTTCAACCGATTTCACCGACGATAGTAAGTCGGGTGCGCTGGCGATGAAGTGTGCCGTTTGGGCCGTGACCGAAGGCACTAGTGACCAGAGCAGCGCTCCGAGAAATACTAGTAAGAACAGAACTACGCTTAGGATCGATGCGCTCCGACGAAGCTTGAATCGCTGCTCGAGAAAACGCACCACAGGGTCTAGTCCGAGTGCAATAAAGATGGCGAGGGCAACGTAGGTGACCACGTTTGCCAAGGTGATAAGTGCATTTCCGAGGGCGAGAGCCGTCAATACGCCAAGTCCACCGAGCAATCCAAACTGAAATCCATTGGTTAGACCGATGCTCCGAGTTTCAGATTCCTTCGGCTTCGCTGGAGTCATTCTTCTGGCTGCTCTTTCGCTAGGTTCTCTTGTGCTACATCAATGACCGCACGAAGGTTGGTCAGATACTGAGCCAGCGCATCGCGCTCTACTTTCAGCCTAGAGAGTTTGCGGCGCATCGTCTGGATTTCCTTTGCCGCTTCTAGCTTGGCTTCGGCAAGGATGCTTCGTGCCTCCGCTTCGGCTGCAACAAGAATGGCCTCTGCCTTTGCTCTTGCTTCATCTTTGGTTCGCTTGTTTACCGACCGAGCAGCTCCTTCAAGAGTTTCGGCTTCGAGTCTGGCCGCGTTGGCGCGAGTTCGAGCTTGCGCGAGCATCTTGTTGGCTTCGTCTAGGTAGCGCTGCGTCAATGAGACAGCCTCTTGATGCTTAGCCAGGTAGTCTGCTTCGGCTTCGGCCCGGCGAGCGGCTAATTCGAGTTCGAGGTCGATGCGCGTTTGTTCGCTCAAGAAGCGCCAGGCTACATCCGCGTCGATTTCACGGTCGCGCTCTCTGGCTGCGATAAGCGCTTTTTCGGACTGTTCCCGATCAAACTTCGAACGGGCGGCGTCTATCTCTCGCTTTGCCGTTGCGCGCATTTTCGCAACCTCGGTTGCGATAGCACCTCGAGTTGCACCGGCTTCTTGAGTCGCCTCTTGGATCATGCGGGCTGACTCTGAGCGCGCTTGGTTTACAAGTTCGTCATAGTCGGCACGGGCGGTCGCGTTCAAGCGTTCAGCGCGGCGCTGCGCCTCCGACACCAGTGCGTCATAGTAACCCTTAGCCTCGTTGCGAGTCTCGGCGATTTCACCTTCGAGTTCTTTGAGCACTCGCGCGCGCTCATTCTCGGCATCCTCGATGATTCGGTTTGCCTGATCTTCGGCCGTACTTAGGATGAGCGCGGCCCGTGCGCCAACACTCGCATATGAAGGGGCTGCCGTCTCGGCCAGTTGAGCCTCAAAACGTGACGCATTCTCGTTTGCTGCACGAAGCTCGCTGACCAACTGAGAGTTTTGCGTCGAAATCTGGAGCAACTGCTTGCGCAAGTCGCGGATTGCGTCATCCACGGTGTCGCGGTCGTAACCGCGCATCACGATTGGAAATTCAGCTTCATCTGCTGCCAAAACGCTCGCTCCTAGACCCTTGGGTAGACTTGAAAATGGTACCCAAGCCCTAAGTCTAACGATTGGAATGCAGTGAAACTGATAGCCGCGATAGCACTATTTGTGCTGTCGCTGGCGCTTGCGGTGCTAGGTGTGGCCGATCGCACCATTTGGGCTCCCAAGCCAACCAAGTCTCTATCTGTGGAATTCGATTCTGGCTATCCATACGTTGTGATTCCTGAGGCGACACTCGGCACCTACGCCGGAAATCCCACAATCACGGTCTCAGGTTCGAAAAAGGCGTATATTGCGAGCGGGCGTGAGGCAGACATCCGTGCCTGGTTGGGGCAGACTTCAAACACCGAGTTGTCCGTCGTGACAAAGTCAAAGAAAACAAAATTGAAGGTCAAATCAAACTTTGGCAACTCGAACTTTGCAAATCCAAGGCAGAGTGACCTGTGGAGAAACGAAGTTACAGCAATCAAAGCCGCTTCTCTCGAAATCGATAAAGCTCAGAACGCGGGTGTCCTCGTGGCGTCCGACGGCTTCACTGCCGCCCCTGGCAAAATTTCGATTGTTTGGCCCGTTGTTCATGACCTCACTTCGTCAAATGCTCTGCTGATCGCTGCTCTAGTTCTTCTAGCTGGGGCTTTTGCGTTGAATGCTTGGCATCTCGCCGACCTGAGAAAGCGCGGTGGGCCTCGCCGCCGCCTGCCGAAAGCCCCGCAAGGCCCAAAAACCCGGCGACACAAGTCGCAGTTGGTTCTTCCCGGTAAGGGCAGGCGCGTGGCGCGCAAGACTGCAGCTTCACTAATCGGTATATCTGTGATGGCGTCCTTAGCCGGATGTTCAGACCCGAGTGTGCAGGCAACTCCAACTCCGACTCCCACCTCAGACGTGATTGTTGCCGATCCGCCGGTGGTGGTCGAGAAACAATTGGAGCGCATCCTGGCCAATGTTGCAGACGTAGCCGCGACCGCCGACGAGGCAAAAGACAAACAACTGCTCGAAGCTCGCTTTGATGGACCAGCTCTGGCGCTTCGCTCGACCCATTACACGTTGATGAAGAAATCGAGCAAAATCGACGCTCTACCGGCAATTTCAGCCAAACCGCTGACCTGGTCATTGCCCGCTTCGACATCACAGTGGCCCCGCACCATCATGGCTGTTACCGATACTCCGGGTAGTGCGCTGCCACAGATGCTGGTCATGCAGCAAGATAATCCACGCGCCAAATACATCGTCTACTACTTCATGAATCTCGTGCCTGGAGCAGAAATCCCAGCTGTGCCGGTGCCAGAGGTGGGTGCCATTCCGGTGTCGGCAGATTCCGCCTATCTTCGAGTGCCACCGCGCGACATCCCGGTGACTTACGGTGATGTCATCGATAAGGGTTCGTCGAGTTTGTCGGCGGGAATCTACAACGTGAAGAAAGACAAATACTACGCAGATGTTTCTGCCCTTCAAAAGACTCAGTCCGAGAAGTTGACCAACGCCACGATTAAGTTCAAGCACACCCTTGGAACGGCTAAGGTTTTGGCACTTGCCACCTCGAACGGCGGAGCGCTCGTGGCCGTTTATATGAAAGACACATACACGATTAAGCCCAAAAAGGCCGGTTCAGGTGTGACGGTTTCTGGCAGCGAAAAGCTGTTGCTTGGCAAAAATGGCTCGGTCAAAGGAGTGGTTAGCACCTACGGCAACATGATGTTGTTCTTCGTGCCTGCACTCACCGACAGCGATCGCGCTGTGCTCCTTGGTGTCAGCCAAGGCTTGCTAGCAGTTCGGGGGCTCTAATGTCATTCGGTGGTGGAATCGATCTCTCGCGGTTGAAACGCTCGGATGTTGCTACCGGCACACCTGCCGCATCCTCTGGTTTAACGGGCTCGAATGCTTCGACGGGTTCACCTGCGAGCTCAGGCTCGGTTGCTGGGAACTCGGGTAAGTCGGTGGTGCCGGTTGTGAGCCTGGTGATCGACGCGACCGAGGCAAATCTCAGAGACGTGCTTGCTCTGTCGGCCCAGGTCGCGGTCATTATTGAGTTTCACGCGGACTCGGTTCGCGAACTCGAGATTTCGAGCCGCCTGCGAGCGATTTGTGAGGTCGACGCTGGGCGATGGGTTTTGGTTCGAGTCGACGCCCAAGCCGAACAGCGCATCGGACAGGCCTTCGGGGTGAAGGGTGCACCGACCCTGGTCGCGGTTATTCAAGGCCAGCCTGCTCCGCTTTTTGAAGGCGACCAAGACGACGCAGCTATTCGCCAGGTGATTGATCGAGTTTTGCAGGTTGCTGCCGAAAACGGTGTGGCCGGTCGAGCGAGTGTCATGGGCGATGCTGAGGTTGTTGATGCCCTTCCGCCGTTGCACCAGAAAGCCTTCGACGCGATCAACGCAGGGGAGTTCGACACGGCTATAGCCTCCTATGAACAAGCGCTTCGAGAGAATCCTCGCGACGATTTGGCGCAGTCAGGTTTGGCGCAAGTGAAGCTACTCAAGCGCACCCTCGAAACATCGGAGGTCGCTGCCTCTGAACAGCCTCCAGTTGAGCTCGAGAAACTCCTGCTTTGGGCCGACCACCGGCTCTCCGAAGGTCAAGTTAAACTCGCGTTTGACTCGCTTCTGGATGCGTTTGAGGGTCAGCCAGAGGCGCGAGAGCGCATCCGAGTGCATCTTCTTGAACTTTTTGCTGTTGTTGAACCAAGCAACCCAGACCTAGCGGCCGCGCGCCGACGTTTGGCAACGCTTCTCTACTAGTAGCACCTAGCCCACCCGCCAGTCGCGGTTGAATCGAGCTGTAGAAACCTAGCGCTTTGGTTTGAGCCAGAGCGCGGCCAGAGGCGGAACACTAATCTCGGCCGAATGTGGCTGACCGTGCGAACCTTCGAGGTTGGCGTTGATTGTGCCGAAGTTACCCACGCCCGAGCCACCAAATTCCGAGGCATCCGTGTTTAGCATTTCAACCCACTCACCGCTTTGAGGCAACCCGAGTCTAAACCCATGATGTGGCTGACCGGCAAAGTTGATCACGCAGGCGATTGGCTTGCCGCTGCGGTCATAGCGCAAAAAGCTCAGAGTGTTCGCATCGGCATTGCCACCATCGATCCAAACGAAGCCGGCTCGGTCGTGGTCGAGTTCCCAGAACGAGGGGTTCTCCAGATAGAGACGGTTTAGTGTCGCAACTAGTGACTTTAGAGCTTGGTGAACAGGTTGTTCCAGAATCCACCAGTCGAGACCGCGTTCCTGGTTCCATTCAGACGGCTGGCCGAATTCACTGCCCATGAACAGAAGTTGCTTGCCAGGATGCGACCACATGTAGGCGAGGTAGGCACGAACGTTCGCCAGCTGCTGCCAACGATCGCCTGGCATCTTGGCCAGCAGGGACCCTTTGCCGTGCACGACTTCGTCGTGGCTGATTGGAAGCACAAACTTTTCGTCATATGCATAGAGCATCGAGAAGGTCAGCTCGCCGTGGTGGTGCTTGCGATACATCGGGTCTTTTTCGATGTAACGCAAGGTGTCGTTCATCCAGCCCATGTTCCACTTGAAGCCGTAGCCAAGGCCACCACCGTCGGTAGGGGCTGAAACGCCACCCCAAGAAGTCGATTCTTCGGCGATCATCATGATGCCAGGGTTGCGACGATAGGCCGTTGCGTTGGTTTCTTGCATGAAACGAATCGCGTCGAGGTTCTCGCGTCCGCCGAATTCGTTCGGCAGCCAATCGTTGGCTTCGCGCGAGTAGTCCAGGTAGAGCATCGATGCAACGGCGTCAACTCGAAGGCCGTCGATGTGGAATTCCTCCAGCCAATACAGCGCGTTCGCGACCAAGAAGTTGCGAACCTCGGTGCGGCCGAAGTCGAAAATGTAGGTTCCCCAGTCGGGGTGCTCGCCTCGTCGAGGGTCGGCGTGTTCATAGAGTGGCTGACCGTCATAGCGAGCTAGAGCCCAGTCATCCTTGGGGAAGTGGGCGGGAACCCAGTCGAGAATCACACCGATTCCGGCCTGGTGTAACCGGTCAATCAGCACCTTTAGGTCGTCTGGCGAGCCGAATCGAGCAGTCGGCGCGTAGTACCCGGTCACCTGATAGCCCCACGAAGGTGCAAACGGATGCTCGGCGAGAGGCATAAATTCGACGTGCGTGAAGCCCAGCTCTTGGATGTAAGGGATCAGTTCGTCGGCGAGGTCGCGGTAGTTCATCGCTGTGCGCCACGATCCTGCGTGAAGCTCGTAAATGCTCATCGGTGCACTCAACGCGTCGCGCTTGGTACGAGTCTCTATCCAGGTGTTGTCTGACCATTTGTGGGTCGATTCGGTCACTATCGAAGCCGTATCTGGTGGGCATTGAGTCTGACGAGCCATCGGGTCAATCTTTTTGATCCAGTGCCCGGCTTTGGTCAAGATTTCATACTTGTATGCCGTTCCTGCCTCGATTCCCGGAATGAACAGCTCCCACACTCCAGTCGAGCCCATGACTCGCATCGAGTGAGCCACCCCAACCCAATGGTTAAAGTCGCCGACCACGCGAACGGCCTGGGCGTTTGGGGCCCAAACCTTGAACGAGGTTCCGCGACTTTCACCAATCGGACCCTTCACCGAAATGACGTGCGATCCGAGTGCCTTCCAAAGTTCTTCGTGGCGGCCTTCGCCGATCAGGTGCAGGTCAAGCTCGCCAATGGTCGGCAGGTGCCGATAAGGGTCGTCGACCAGCCACTCGGTCGACTTGCCATCGGCGGTATAGGTCGCCTTAATTCGGTAATCGGGCGCGTCTTTCGAGGCAACTGCGCCATTCCAGATGCCGTTCCAGGCATGATTCAGCTCGACCTCTTTTCCGTTGCTGAGCACGGCAACGACCTTGGTTGCCATGGGCTTTAGGGTGCGAATAACCCATCCGCCTTCAAACGGGTGAACTCCGAGGGTGCCGTGCGGATCGTGATGGCTGCCGTTAGATACCCGATCACGGTCATAGTCACCGATGGACGGTAGGTTAGACGCTTTTTTCTTGAAAGCCATGGCTACTTCTTTCGGATAACGTGCAGAACGTGGGCTGGCTCGACAAATGAATCTAGGCGGACATAGTTATTTGCCGACCAGTTGAATTTGGTGTCGGTCATCAGATCGTGAACCTCGAACGTTGTGCCTTCAGCAAGACCCAACTTGGCAAGATCAAGTCTCACAGTTGTTTCGCGAACGGCATGAGGATCGGTGTTTACCACAACGATGACCGTGTCGGCTTTGCCGGATTCGGTGTGCTCACCAGCCAGGTGTTTTGAGAAAACCAAGAAGGCACCGTCATCCGAGTGGTGGAACTCGATGTTGCGCAACTGCAAAATCGCGGGATGATCACGTCGAATCTGGTTGAGTTTCGCGATATAGGGTGCAATCGACCGCTCTTGCGTCTCTTCTGAGCCCCAGTTTCTTGCTTTGAATTCGTATTTTTCAGAGTCGATGTGCTCTTCTGCGCCTGGCCGAGCTACACACTCGATGAGTTCGTAGCCCGCATACATGCCCCACAACGGAGTGGTCAGGGCTGCAAGAACTGCACGTATTTTGTGTCCAGACTTTCCGCCGAATTGCAAATACGGGGTCAAAATGTCTGGTGTGCTCACCCAAAAGTTAGGCCGGAAATATGCCGCGCTATCGTGAGCGAGCTCGTTCAGGTAGTCACGTAGCTCACCGGGGGTGTTTCGCCAGGTGAAATAGGTATAGGACTGCTGGAACCCGACTTTGCCCAGAGTGCGCATCATCGCTGGGCGAGTGAACGCCTCGGCCAAGAAAATGACTTCGGGGAATTCAGCGTTTACTTCGCTGATCAGCCACTCCCAGAAACCTACGGTTTTGGTGTGTGGATTATCGACGCGGAAAATCTTCACGCCAAAAGAAATCCAGTGTTTCACGACCCGCAAGATCTCTTGATAAATGCCCGAAGGGTCGTTATCGAAATTGACCGGATAAATGTCCTGATACTTCTTCGGCGGATTCTCGGCGTATGCAATCGATCCGTCCGCACGCGTAGTAAACCACTCCGGGTGTTCTTTTACCCAAGGATGATCGGGGCTCGCCTGAACGGCGAGGTCCATCGCTATCTCGAGCCCAAGTCCGTTTGCCTCTTTGATGAAGTTCTTGAAATCCTTCTCAGTTCCCAGATCTGGGTGGATGGCGTCGTGTCCGCCAGCCGCACCGCCGATTGCCCAAGGCGAACCGGGATCGTGTTCGGCTGCATTCAGTGTGTTGTTTGGGCCCTTTCGAAAAGACTTTCCGATTGGGTGAATCGGTGGCATGTAGAGCACATCGAAACCCATTGCCGCAACAGCTTCGAGCCTTTTGGCTGCAGTCTTGAAGTTTCCAGAAATCCAGGTTTTGGTCTTTGAGTTGTATTTCGCGCCTTCGCTGCGCGGAAAGAATTCATACCAAGCCGCAGCGCCGGCAAGTGTTCGTTCGCAGTTGATAACGAACTCTTCACTCAGTGTGACCAAGCTTCTAATCGGGTGCGAGTTGATTGCCTTGAGCAAACTAGTGTTCTGAACAGCTTTGAAACGTGCGTGAGGGGAGTGGCTCTTGTCAGCGAGGGTCTCTGCAGCGCTCGAGAGATGAGCCGCGTTTGCCTTGCTTCGGTCTTTCTCAGAAGCGGCACGCGTGAAGAGTGCCACGCCTTCGAGCATCATCAAATCTTCATCTTGTTTTGCCTCAAGCTTGACCTTTGTGTTGTGATGCCAGGTCTCGTAGTCATCGGCAAAAGCGCGAATTTGAAAGTTCCAACGTCCAGTCTCGGCTAGCATCACGGCCGTGTGCCAGCGGTCACTACCAGGTGCGCCAGCGTGCATCCGGTGAACCGAGTTTTTTCCAGTTGGTGAGGTCAATAAAAGCTCGACACCGAGTGCGTCGTGCCCTTCTCTGAAAACGATTGCAGAGAACGGGATAAGTTCGCCACAGTAGGCCTTTGCCTCCCAGCGACCGGAATCCACGGTTGGCTGCACGTCGAGAATCGGAAAGCGCCCGACTGGGTTTTCATGACGGTGAGAGATAACGCTAGACATAGTCCAAACTTAGCGGTTTTCGGCTTGGAACGAGCGGGTGCCTCGGTTGAACCGAAAGCGAATATCGATTCGGGAGTGCTTCTTAAACTAAGTCGGCACGAAGTAACAACATCGAGGTTGCACCCATGTTTAGCTTTGATGCGCGTTCGACCTTGGATGTCAATGTCGTCGCAGATTCAGTCGAGCTGTCCCACAATAACTGCCAATCGTGGTTGGAGTCTGGGAGCGTTATCTCGATCTCGGTTTCTGCCCCATGAATAACCAGCAGAGTTGTGTTTAGTGAGCCATCGGTGTTGATGTGAGCAACCAGCCTCATGATCGTGCGCTGGTTTTGGTCGTTCCACTGGTCTTCGGTCAGAATCTGCCCAGACTCCGAGAACCACTTCACCATGTCGCTACCAACACCAGCTTCATCGAAGTTGCCGAAGTTTGGCTGTCTTAGAGAGCCGTTCTCGTGCCTCAATTTGGCAAGGTAGGCGAACGTTGTTTTCAGCTCCTCCTGATGCGGGCGCAGATCCCAGTTAACCCAAGAGAGCGTGCTGTCTTGGCAGTAGGCATTGTTGTTTCCCAGTTGAGTCTTGCTGAGTTCATCCCCGGCAGTAACCATCGGGATACCCGCCGAAAGCATCAGTGTTGCAAGCATGTTGCGCTGAGCCCTGCGACGCTGCGAGTTGATAGTTAGATCGGAAACCTCCCCCTCTGCGCCGTGGTTGAACGAGTAGTTGTTGTTGTTTCCGTCGCGGTTGCCTTCGCCGTTCATCTGGTTGTGCTTGACGTTGTATGTCACCAGGTCGTGCAGGCAGAATCCGTCGTGGGCGGTGATGAAGTTGATCGAACCGAGTGGCCCGGATGGTCCATCAACTATGTCGCGCGAGCCAGCTAACCGGGTTGCGAGTTCGGCTACGCCATTGTCAAAGCGACCGGAGTTGCGTGCAGTAGCTATGTCGGTGAGCCAAAAACGGCGAACCGAGTCTCGATAACGATCGTTCCATTCGCTGAATCGGTCGGGGAACCCGCCAGTTTGCCAGCCGCCGAGTCCAACATCCCAGGGTTCGACGATGAGTTTTGAATCGGCCAGGACGGGATCTTCAACCATTCGGCGCAGCATCTGGTGGTTAGGGTCGAATTGATTTCCTGCATCCCTGGCAAGTGTGGTTGCAAGGTCAAACCTGAATCCATCTATCTGCATTTCTTCGGTCCAGTAGCGCAGTGAGTCCATGACCAGGTCAACTACGCGCGGGTTGCTGAAATCCAAGGAGTTTCCGCAGCCGGTGGTGTCGTGATAGTTGCCCTGATCGTCCTGTCGGTAATACGACGAGTTGTCGAGGCCGCGGAATGAGTAGGTCAGCCCACGTGCGCCGCCCTCGGCGGTGTGATTGTAGACAACGTCAAGGATTACTTCGATGCCGGCTCGGTGCAGTTCACGCACGGCGGTCTTGAACTCGTCGACAATAGCCTGCGGTCCGGCTTCGATCGCTCCCGTCGAGGCATAACGGTGATGAGGGGTGAAAAAGTTGATCGTGTTGTAACCCCAATAGTTGATCAAACCCATGTTCATCAGGCGGGGTTCAGAAATGAACATCTGCACCGGCAACAGCTCTACGGCGGTGATTCCGATCTCTTTGAGGTGAGCGATTGTCGACGGATGCGCAAGCGCTGCGTATGTGCCTCGAATGTCGTCATGCAGCGAAAGATTGCCTCGAGTTAGCCCTCGGGCGTGAGCCTCATAGATGACGGTATCTTTCAATGAAGTCTTTGGCTTCTGAACGCCTTGCCAGTCAAAGGCTCGACTGATCACCACGTTGTGGAATTCTCGAGCGGACTCTCGCACGACGCCCAGCGAGTATGGGTCAATCAAGTTGATGGTGTTGTTGAACCCGTGTCGAGGTCCATCTGGGCCACTAGCTCGAAGCGCGTAATGCACGCCTTCGTGAATAGCTGGGCTCGAGGCTTGCCAAATATCCTCGCCAACCGGCTTTAGCGTGATGCGTTGTTCAACCTTGCTCGAGTCGCTTGGGTCGAGAACTAAAAACTCGACCGACTCCGCGTTGGCCGAGTAGACGCGGATTATGCCTCGATCGCCATCCAAACTCACGCCCAGCGGCAGCGAGATGGGTTGAGTCTGGGTCATGAAAGTCCTGAACTAACTTGGGCGGGCAACCTGAAAAGTTTACCTATGCGAATGTTGCCAATACGTTTCATTTGAATGGCTAGGCTAAAAACCATGGTTGTCTACCTAGACCACGCGGCCACTTCGCCGATACGGCCAGAAGTGCTTGACACCTATACCCGCTATCTCACTCTGGTGGGAAACCCCTCCTCTGTGCACGTGGCCGGCCAGAACGTTCGTCGTGCGCTCGAAGAGGCAAGAGAAGAGATTGCAAAAGCGATTGGCTGCAACCGCAACGAGGTGATTTTCACCTCGGGAGGCACCGAGAGTGACAACCTCGCCATCAAGGGCCTGTATTGGCAGCGGCGCAACGAGGATGCTTCGCGAAACCTTATCGTGAGTGCCTACACCGAACACCACGCTGTGATTGACCCGATCGAGTGGCTTGAACGCGAACAAGGGGCCCAAGCAATTTGGATTCCTGTGGACGCTCGCGGTGTGGTCGACTTTGCTTGGCTTGAAACCTTCTTGGTTGAGAACGCTCCCAGAGTTGCATTGATCAGCCTTATGTGGGCAAACAACGAGACAGGCGTAGTGACGCCAATCAGTGATTTCACTGCGCTCGCCGAAAGACATGGCATTCCAGTGCACTCGGATGCTGTCGCAGCGCTCGGGCACATCCCAGTGAAATTTTCAGAATCGGGTCTGTCAGCCATGTCGATCACGGCACACAAGGTTGGGGGCCCGGTTGGAGTTGGCGCTCTCGTGGTCTCGCGTCAAGCAAAGCTCACAAGCTTGGTTCACGGTGGTGGTCAAGAACGGGCTATGCGCTCGGGAACAATGAATGCGGCCGGAGCTAAGGCCTTCGCGCACGCGGTCATTCTCGCCGTCGCTCGTCTCGAGCGTCATGCTTCAACCCTCACACCGCTGCGAGATCGCTTGGTGGCCGGCGTTCTCGAGCTGGTTTCCGATGCGCGGTTCAGCAGGGGAGACGCTCCGGGTTTGCCCGATAACGCACATTTCACATTTCCCGGTTGTTCCGGTGATTCGCTACTGTTCTTGCTCGACCGAGCCGGAATCTGTGTTTCGAACGGCTCGGCGTGCCAAGCGGGCGTGACTGCCGCATCGCATGTTTTGCTGGCGATGGGTCGAGACGAAGCAGAGGCCTCGGGATGCATTCGAGTGACCCTCGGCATCGACTCGACCGAGTCAGATGTCGATGCTTTTCTTGCCGCACTTCCAGCCGCACACGAGGGAGCGCGCCGCGCCGGCTACACCACTTCGTAGACTTGAAGGGTGAAGGTTCTTGCGGCAATGTCAGGTGGCGTCGATAGCGCTGTAGCTGCCGCTCGCGCCGTCGAGGCCGGACACGAGGTGGTTGGCGTGCACCTCGCTCTTTCGAGAATGCCAGGCACTCTTCGCACCGGCTCGCGCGGTTGTTGCACGATCGAAGATTCAATGGATGCGCAGCGAGCCGCCAACGTTCTCGGCATTCCTTACTACGTCTGGGATTTCTCGGAACGATTCAAGCAAGATGTAGTCGATGACTTTATCGCCGAATATCAGGCCGGTCGAACCCCAAACCCCTGCATGCGTTGCAACGAGCGAATCAAGTTCGCTGCGCTTCTCGAAAAGGCTCTAGCGCTAGGTTTCGACGCCGTTTGCACCGGTCACTACGCATCCTTGGTGACTGGAGCTGATGGTGCACTCGAACTTCACAGAAGCCCGGCAATGGCCAAGGATCAGTCCTACGTTCTAGGCGTTCTGACTTCCGAACAACTGGCTCATTCGATGTTCCCGCTCGGTGCGGCAGCATCCAAGGCGGATGTTCGAGCCGAAGCTGAACGGAGAGGTTTAGCGGTAGCCCAAAAGCCAGACTCTTATGACATTTGTTTCATTCCAGAGGGTGACACCCAGGACTGGCTGGCCGAAAAGGTTGGTCGAGCCGAAGGTCAGATCGTCGACCGCGATGGCAATCAACTCGGCACTCACGAAGGTGCACACGGTTTCACAGTTGGCCAGCGCAAGGGTTTGAACATTGGTCGCCCAGCGGCGGATGGCAAGCCGCGTTATGTGCTCGAGATTCGGCCAAAAACCAACACCGTCGTTGTTGGTCCACAGGATGCGCTGGCTATCGCCGAGCTTGCTGGCTCGCGTTTTACGTGGTGCGGAACTGCACCGACTAATCCTGAAGTATGGTTCGACGCACAGGTTCAGGTTCGCGCCCATGGTGAGTCGGTGGATTGCGTTGCAGCGGTTGTCGATGGTGAACTAGTGATTCGTTTGCGCGAACCCCTCGTTGGTGTTGCACCCGGTCAAACCGCAGTCTTGTATGTCGGCACTCGAGTTCTTGGGCAAACCACGATCGATCGCACGCTAAGCGCGGATGTTGCGGCTGACTCTGTGGACAAAATCCCTCATGACGTCTCAGGCTGAAACTAGGCTCTAAGCGTGTCAGACCTCATTCGCGAAGCAGCCGTAACCAGAGTCAATCAGCTGGTAGATCAGATCAATTCGCTTCGTCGCGCATACTACGAAGGCAATACGGTGCTGATCAGCGACGCCGAATACGACGCCCTGATAAAAGAGCTTGAAGCTCTCGAAAATGAATATCCAGACCTGGTCACTGGTGACAGCCCAACTCAGACTGTTGGAGGTTCGGCCAACGTCACCTTTTCGCCCGTGCAGCACCTCGAACGCATGATGAGCCTAGACAACGTCTTTTCTGACGAAGAATTGCTGGCTTGGGCCGAGCGGGCTCAAGGTGAACCGCTGCTTTGCGAATTGAAAATTGACGGTTTGGCTGTGAACCTTCGCTATGAGCAAGGGGTTCTGGTTTCGGCTGCAACTCGTGGTGATGGCGTTGTCGGCGAAGACGTAACCAACAACGTGCTCACGATTGCCTCGATCCCACGCAGATTGCAGGGTTCCGGTCATCCTGCCGTTGTCGAGGTTCGCGGTGAAATATTTTTTGGGCTCGAAGACTTTGCCACACTGAATGCTTCTCTGGTTGCAGAGGGCAAAGCGCCTTTCGCGAATCCCCGAAATTCCGCATCGGGTTCGCTTCGTCAAAAAGATCCGGCCATAACCGCCTCGCGTCCGTTGCGCATGCTCGTGCACGGTGTCGGAGCCTGGGTCGATGCGCCTGTGCGAAACCAGAGCGAACTCTATTCGCTGCTTGCGGGCTGGGGTTTGCCCACCTCCAGTCGTGTGCGCACGGTCTCTTCGGTCGAGGAGGCAGTCGCCTACATCCACGAGTTCGAAGCTCAGCGACACACTCTCGAGCATGAAATCGACGGCGTCGTAATCAAAGTCGACTCGCTTGCGGCACAGTCCGAGCTTGGGGCTACCTCGCGTGCTCCGCGCTGGGCAATCGCCTACAAATACCCACCAGAACAGGTCAATACCAAACTTCTCGACATTCGCATCGGCATCGGCAGAACTGGGCGAGCCACACCTTACGCCGTTCTAGAACCCGTCAAGGTTGCCGGATCGGTGGTTGAGTTTGCCACTCTTCACAACCAAGATGTGGTCAAGGCAAAGGGCGTCAAGATCGGCGACACCGTAGTGTTGCGCAAGGCCGGCGACGTAATCCCCGAGATTCTCGGACCTGTCGTTGAGAAGCGCGATGGTTCTGAACGTGAATTCGTGATGCCTTCAAAATGCCCAGAATGTGGCTCACCTCTGGCTGCGGCTAGCGAAGGTGATGTGGATCTTCGGTGTCTAAACGCGACCGGTTGCCGTGCTCAGATTCGTGAAAGGGTTGCCTACCTTGGGTCTAGGGGCGCGCTAGACATCGAAGCACTCGGATATGTCGCTGCTGTCGCCTTGACCCAGCCAATTGAGCCTAAAGTGCCACCCCTAACCTCAGAAGCAGCGCTTTTCGAGCTAACACTCGAGCAACTACTTCCGATCAGGTCCTACGTTCTTGATGCAGACACGGGTTTGCCGAAGTTGAACGAGGATGGCACTCCAAAAGTTGTCGATTTCTTTCAAAAGAAAGACGGAACTCCCGCCGAAGTCGCTCACAAACTCCTAAAAAACCTCGAAGACGCAAAAACCAGACCACTATGGCGAATCTTGGTTTCGCTATCCATTCGGCACGTTGGGCCTGTTGCCTCGCGCGCCCTTGCTGCACACTTCGGCTCGCTACGTGGCATCTTCGAAGCCGATGAGCCGCAGCTTGCGAGCGTTGACGGCGTCGGCCCGATTCTTGCGAAGAGCATTCTCGACTGGTGGAGTGTCGACTGGCACCGGGACATTGTGCAGCGTTGGCAGGCAGCCGGTGTGATTCTCGAAATACCAGGCCATGCCGGACCAGGTTCCGCGGACTCGCAAGGCGGCATTTTCACTGGCAAGAGCATCGTGGTCACCGGCACACTCAAGTCATTTACGCGCGAGCAAGCCGAAGAGGCGATCATCAGCAGGGGTGGCAAAGCCGCATCGAGCGTGTCAAAAAACACCGCTTTTATAGTCGCAGGCGAGTCGGCCGGGTCAAAGCTAGAAAAGGCCGAAGCCTTAGGCATCGAAGTTATTGACGAACAAGAGTTCATAAACCGACTCCAATAGAGCAACCGCATGCCGGCCTACAACTTGGTTCGGTAGACTTGACCTAAATCCATGAACCGCAAAGCGGAAAGACTTTAATGTCAGAACTAACTCCAGACCTAGTGCGTCACCTGGCCAGTTTGGCCCGCATCCAAGTGACCGACGCCGAAGTTGACCGCCTCACCGAGCAGCTAGCCGTGATCGTCGACGCAGTCGCAACCATCAACAAGGCTGTCGAGGGCGATGTGCCCGCAACCAGCCACCCCATTCCGATGGCGAACGTATTTCGTGAAGACGTCGTAGAACCCTCACTAACTCAGACTGAAGCCCTTTCGGGTGCTGCCGATTCAGACCAGGGTCGATTCCGAGTCGCCGCGATTTTGGACGAAGAGTAGACCATGAACGAACTAATCAGAAAAAGCGCAGCCGAACTAGTCGAACTGCTAGGCAGCAAGCAGGTCAGCTCGGTTGAAGTCACCAAGGCTCACCTTGACCGCATCACCGAAGTCAACCCGACCATCCACTCATACCTCCACGTAACCGACGAAGCCGCACTTTCGGTAGCTGCCGACATCGACCGCCGACGTGCTGCCGGTGAGAGTCTCTCGCCGCTTGCAGGTCTGCCGATCGCAGTCAAAGACAACCTCACCACCACCGATGCCCCAACCACTGCGGGTTCGAAGATTCTCGAAGGTTGGGTTCCGCAGTATGACGCGACGGTCGTCAGACGTCTGCGTGAACAGGGCATGCCCATCCTAGGCAAAACCAACCTCGACGAGTTCGCTATGGGTTCGTCCACCGAATTTTCGGCCTACGGTCCGAGCAAAAACCCTTGGGACATCGAGCGAATTCCTGGTGGCTCCGGTGGTGGCTCATCATCGGCTGTCGCGGCTTTCACCGCTCCGTTGGCTATCGGAAGCGATACCGGTGGATCGATTCGATTCCCAGCCGCAGTCACCGGAACAGTCGGTCACAAGCCAACCTACGGTGCCGTTTCGCGCTACGGTCTGATTGCGCTGGCATCGTCGCTTGACCAGATCGGGCCGGTGAGCCGAAGTGTGCTCGATGCAGCATTGCTTCAAGACGTGATCGCTGGTCACGATCCGCACGACAGCACGTCGCTTCCTGAATCGCTAGGTTCCATGGCAGATGCCGCTCGACGCGCGTCGGTTGCGGGCAAGCGAATCGGTGTCATTAAGCAACTAACCGGTGCCGGATTCCAGCCTGGAGTTCAGGCTCGTTTCGACGAAAGCCTGGCACTGCTGGCCAAAGCTGGCGCTGAAATTGTTGAAGTCGACTGCCCTTCGTTCGAATACGCCATCGCCGCCTACTACCTGATCTTGCCGGCCGAAGCGTCGAGCAACCTTGCCAAGTTCGACAGCGTGCGTTTCGGTTTGCGCATAACCCCAGAAGGCAACCCAACGATCGAACGTGTGATGGCCGCGACTCGCGAGGCAGGATTCGGTCCGGAGGTGAAGCGCCGCATCATCCTAGGCACCTATGCGCTGTCGAGTGGTTACTACGACGCCTATTACGGTTCGGCTCAGAAGGTTCGCACGCTTATTCAGCGCGACCTTGCTGCCGCTTTCGAAAAGGCTGACGTGCTCGTTTCGCCAACCGCTCCAACCACCGCGTTCAAGTTTGGTGAAAAGCTCGAAGATCCACTAGCGATGTATCTGAACGACATTGCCACCATCCCAGCCAACCTGGCCGGCATTCCAGGCATGGCGATTCCAAATGGCCTAGCTGACGAGGATGGCCTGCCTAGCGGCATCCAACTTTTGGCACCAGCGCGTGAAGACGCTCGACTCTATGAGGTCGCTGCAGCTCTCGAAGCGTTGCACGAAGGCGTTTGGGGCAAGCGGATGATGGATTTTGCTCCCGAGTTGAAGGTTGGTGCATAGTCATGGCTAAAGCCGAACTAATGAACTATGAAAAAGCCCTCGAGCAGTTCGAGGTCGTTATCGGCCTAGAAGTGCACGTGGAACTCAACACCAACACCAAGATGTTCTGCGGATGTCGCAACGACTTCGGTGACGAGCCGAACACCAACGTTTGCCCGATCTGTATCGGTCTTCCTGGCTCGCTACCGGCGGTGAACAAGCGTGCGGTCGAATCCTCAATCGCTATCGGTCTGGCCCTAGGCTGTTCGATTGCACCGACTGGGCGATTTGCTCGCAAGAATTATTTCTATCCTGACTTGGCCAAGAACTTCCAAACCTCGCAATATGACGAACCGATCGCCTTCGAGGGATCGCTCGACGTTGAGGTTCCGAGCGGCAAGGTATTCACCGTTGGCATCGAGCGTGCTCACATGGAAGAAGACGCCGGAAAACTGACTCATATTGGCGGAAACACCGGCCGTATTCACGGTGCCGAGTACTCGCTGGTTGACTACAACCGTGCCGGAGTGCCCCTAGTCGAGATTGTCACCAAACCTGTGCTTGGCGCAGGCGCAGAGGCACCCGAGTTGGCCGCAGCTTATGTCCGAAGCATCCGTGAAATTGTGAAGGCGCTTGGTGTTTCAGATGCTCGCATGGAGCGAGGCAACGTCCGCTGTGACGCTAACGTCTCGCTGCGTCCACACGGGCAAGAAAAGCTGGGCACCAGAACCGAGACAAAAAACGTAAACTCTTTGCGTTCGATCGAGCGCGCCGTTCGTTACGAAATCCAGCGTCAGGCGCACATCCTGGCCAATGGTGGAACCATCACCCAAGAAACCCGTCACTGGCATGAAGACAAAGGTGCAACCAGCGCCGGACGTCCGAAGAGTGATGCTGATGACTATCGCTACTTTCCTGAGCCTGACCTTGTGCCGGTTCAGCCTTCGCACGAGCTCATCGAGTCGATTCGCGCGACCCTGCCTGAGAACCCGGCCGATCGCCGCAAGCGTCTTCAGGCCGAGTGGGCTTTTGCCGACCTTGAATTCAGGGATGTCGTAAACGCCGGGCTACTCGACCAAATCGAGGAAACCGTGGCTGCCGGTGCAAAACCTCAGGCCGCTCGCAAGTGGTGGACTGGTGAAATCGCACGCCTGGCCAATACCGAAGACAAAGAAATTGAAGCTCTATCTGTTTCGGCCGCCGATGTTGCTGAGTTGGCTCAGCTTGTTGAGTCGGGAAAGATTAACGACCGAATCGGTCGCGAGGTTCTTGCAGCCGTTCTGGCTGGTGAGGGCACTCCATCTGCCATCGTCGCAGCCAAGGGGCTCGAAGTTGTCTCGGATGACGGTGCACTTCTAGCCGCAATCGACGAGGCCTTGGCAGCTCAACCCGACGTGATCGAAGCTATTCGTGAAGGTCGTATGCAGGCCGCTGGTGCTGTCATCGGTGCTGTGATGAAGGCGATGAAGGGTCAGGCAGACGCCGCTCGTGTTCGCGAACTTTTGGTTCAGCGCGCTTCGGAGTAATCATCGACTGCCTCAGCAGCCTTGCGAGGCGCGAGAACGGCAACTAACACAGCCCCGGCGAAGGCAAAGAGTCCCGACAGGCGGAGTGCTGCCGACGAACCATCCGCAAATGCGATCCTGGCAGCGTTGTGAAGGTCATCCCAGATGGTCTCTAAGAAAGGCTTGGCGCTTTGCATTTGTTCTGGCAAATCGTTGATATCGATTCCTAAAACCGCAGGCGAATTCGTTACAAAATCAGTAAAGTCGTTGACCTTTTCGGTCGGCACCTGCGGAGGAAAAGTGATGGTTTGGGCGTAGTCAGACATCTTTGACTTGTAGGTATCAGTCAGAGCTGCGCCGAGAACCGCGATGCCAATCGCGCTGCCGAATTCTCGAGCAACGTCATTGACCGCCGACGCGACACCCTGTTTTGAAGGTGGGAGAGACGCAGTGATGGCCGTCGTGGCCGGAGTTGCAGCAAACGCGACACCTACTGCCATTAGGCAGAGTGCCGATTCAAAAAGCCAGAAATCGAATTTTTCTGAGAGGGTCGAGTACAAGAACATGGATGTTCCAAATGCCGTCAATCCAATCGAACCGAGAACCTTCTGTGGCAAGCGCTTTGATAGGTGACCGACGAGCCTTGTCCCCGGCAGCATCACGAATGGAAGCGGGAGCAGGTGCAGGGCCGCTTGCCAAGGCTCGAAACCGCCGACGAACTGAAGGTATTGCATTCCAACGAAGATGAAGCCGAACTGAGCCAAGAACTGGATCATGATTGACAGGGCTCCGGCACTGAATCCGCGGATTTTGAATAAGCGTGGGTCGAGCAGTGGATGCTTTGCCTTCAATTCCCAAAGAACGAAAACCACAAGGAGCAGAGAACCTGCGACCAATCCGGTGATGGTGAGCGAGTCATCCCAACCTTGTTCTGGCCCTTCGATAATTCCGAAGACGAGCGTCGAGACTGCTGCGATCGAGAGGACGCCGCCGACAAAGTCGAGTCGATGCCCCGACTCGTCCTTACTGTTGGTCACATTCAGTGACACTCCGATGAAACCAACTGTCGCTAAGAAAAGGTTGAGCCAGAAAAATGAGGTCCAGTCAAACCAGAGCATAAGTACGGCGGTGCCAAACAGGCCAACGACTGCGCCACCTCCAGCCACCGCAACCCAAACGCCAACGGCTTTCGCTCGTTCCTCTTTTTCAAACGAGGTTGTGATGACCGATAGCGTGCTCGGCATGATCATCGACGCGCCAACTCCAGTGATGATACGAATCGCAATAAGTGTGTTCGGATCCATCTCCGGGCCCGCGAGACTGCCGAATACGTTTGCAGTCAGATAAATCAGAAGGCCCACCTGTAAGAGTGTTTTGCGTCCGAACTTGTCTCCGATTGCTCCAGATAGCAGGAGCAGCCCTGCGAAGACGACCGTGTAGGCGTCGACTATCCAAGTGATTTGCGTTTGAGTTGCGCCAGTCTTTTCGGTGATATCAGGAATCGCGATGTTTAGCGCTGAGACGGCTGAGATAACAGTCATCAAGCTCAATGCAATCGATGGGAGAAGCCCGCGTTTTGGGGAATTGGTTGATGTCACGAGAATGCCTTTCGTCTCGCTCTCATCTTTGCACTCGTCGGCGAATCAGAAGGCCAACACGCAAAAAACCTGCTCGACCTTTATGGTCTTGCAGGCTCAGCGGCTCAAAAGATAACGTCAGTTATCTTTTGATCGCTTCGGGTGAGTAACGGGACTTGAACCCGCGACTTCCTGGACCACAACCAGGCGCTCTACCAGCTGAGCTATACCCACCAAGGTTGCCGAGGCAACTAGACGATTCTAGCAGTAATGCTCTGGTTACTGGTTGGCCAGTCTTTCGGCGGCCAACTGAGCCTCGGCGGTGGTTGGCCCGGGCAACTCTACGAACACGGTGTTGCGGTAATACTTGAGTTCTTTGATCGACTCGAGAATGTCAGCCAGCGCACGGTGCCCGCCATCTTTTTTGGGCAACTGAAAATAGACCCTCGGATACCAACGGCGAGTCAGTTCTTTGATTGAAGAAACATCGATGTTTCGATAATGCAGGTGCGCATCGACCGTGGGCAGGTATCGAGAAATAAACATTCGGTCTGTTCCGATGGTGTTGCCGGCTAGAGGAGACTCTTTTGCCTCCGGAATGAACCTTTGAATGTACTCCAGAACTAACTTTTCGGTCTCGGCGAGGTTCAATCCGTTTTCAAGCTCATTGATTAGCCCGGATTCGGTGTGCATGTTGCGCACGAAGTCATTCATTTGAGCCAGGGCCGCCTCACTCGGCTTGATCACTAGGTCGATGCCTTCGTCGACGAGGTTCAACTCCGAGTCGGTGATGACCACGGCAATTTCGACGAGCTCGTCAACCTGCGGGTTGAGCCCAGTCATCTCGCAGTCGATCCAGACCAAGTATTGAGAAATCGCAATCACACGCCAAAACTAGAGGGGGCCTCCGACGTTTATCGGAAGCCCCCTAATTCTAGCCTTGCGGTTTAGGCCGGTTCGGCAATCGCCGCAGCCTTGGCGGCTCGCTTCGCCTCGCGCTTGGTTGTTCGTGCCGCTTTGCGGTCTTTTCCGCCTTCGATGAGCCAGTAAAGCACTGGCACGATCACCAGGGTCAATACCGTCGACGAGAAGAGACCACCGATGACCACGATCGCGAGTGGTTGCGAGATAAAACCTCCACCGCCCGTAATTCCGAAGGCCATGGGCATGAGCGCGAAGATGGTTGCAAGTGCGGTCATCAGGATCGGGCGCAAACGCTGGCGCGCACCATCCATGATTGCCTCTTGAATGGGCTTTCCTTCGCGACGGTACTGGTTGATCAGGTCAATCAAAACAATGGCGTTGGTTACGACGATACCGACGAGCAGCAGCATGCCGATAAGAGCCGAGACACCGAGTGGAGTATCGGTCAAAAGCAGCAGGCCGAGCGCGCCGGTTGCTGCGAACGGAATCGAAATCAGCAGCACGAGCGGCTGCCGGATGCTTCGGAAAGTGGCCACCATAACAATGAACACGATCGCGATTGCCGCCAAGAGCGCGAGCCCCAGCTGGCCGAACGATTCGGCCTGCGATGCCGTGACACCGCCGATTGTCGCGGTGACACCCGCCGGCAACTTGACGTCTTTGAGGCGGGCCGTTACGTCGGTCGAGATTGCACCGAGATTCTTGCCGTCGGGGGTGAGCGAAACTGTTGCTGTGCGGTCACCCTTTTCAGTCGTGAGCGACACAGGCACCTTGGTTAAGTAGACGTCGGCGATTGAGTCAAGCGACACCGTTCCTGTGCTGGTCGGAATACGGATCGCACGGACATCTGAGATGGTCTTTGGAAGGTCGGTCTGCACAACATAGATCGGCGTGGAAACACCGTTTACGTTGAGATTGCCGATAGAGCTAGGGCGCATCTGACCAGAGACGATTCCGCCAACGGCGGTTTCGGTCAGTCCGAGACGAGCCGCTGCTTTGCGATCGACTTTAACTCGAAGTGTTCGCTGTTTGTCTGCCAGCGAGTTGGTTATCTCGCTGATGTCTTTGACCGGTTTCATGGCTTTTTGCACTGCGAGGACTCCGGCTTCGAGCCCAGCGGCGTCTTTGGCCTTGATCTTGATGTCGATGGTGCTCGAACCCGAGAAGCCGCCTCCACCCGTGCCGAACTTGACTTCACCAATCGAAGAGTCCGACTTTACCTTCGCGGTGATCTGGTTTTGCACGTCGGTCACGTTATAGCCGTCTTTGACAATTACCTGGATGCTTATTCCACCGGCTTGGGCACCAAACGCGACTCTGCTGTCGCCCGATGAACCGATGGTGGTTTGCACAACTTCGACACCCTCGGCGGCTAAGGCGATGTCTTCGAGTTTGCCGGCTGCCTTGTCTTTTTGATCGAGAGTTGCGCCAGGCTCCAGCGTTTGGTTCATCACGAAACCGCTCGAACCAGATCCACCAATGAAGTCGGTCTTCAGTAGTGGAACAAGTCCAAAGGTGAACACCAGAATCATGAATGACGCAACTACGGTGATGAGTGGGTGCTTCTGAGTTGAGCGCAAGATGGGCAGGTAGCCGCGCTGCAACCACGATTTGCGTTCCTTGTGCTCTTCGGCCTCGCGCACGGCATCCGCGTGGGCTGCCGCCTTCGACTCCTCAAGCTCAACGACGGTTCCCTTGGGCGCTTTCATGAACCAGTAGGCGAGAACCGGCACGATGGTCAGCGACACGAACAGCGAGGCAGTTAGCGCGATCGCGAAGGTGAAGCTAAACGGACGGAACAGTTCTCCGACGAGACCACCAACCAATGCGATTGGCAAGAAGACGGCCACTGTGGTGATGGTTGCTGCAGTGATTGCACCCGAAACCTCCTTGACCGCCGAGGTAATCGCCTTCTTCTTCGGTTCGCCATAAGAAAGGTGTCGGTTGATGTTCTCGATGACCACAATCGAGTCGTCGACCACGCGTCCAATGGCAATTGTGAGCGCACTCAAAGTGAAGAGGTTGAGTGAGTAGTCCAAGAAATAGAGACCAATAAACGTGATCAATACGGATGTTGGAATCGAGATTGCGGTAACCGCAGTTGAACGGAACGAAAGCAAGAAGATCAGAATAACGATGATTGCAAACGAAAGGCCGAGCAGACCTTCGGTGGTCAAGTCTTCTAGCGACTGCTCAACATACGGAGCCTGATCGAAGATGGTTTTGATCTCCACATCAGAGCCGAGCTTCTGCTTGAGTTCATCAAGTTTGGCCTGCACGCCGTGCGAAACCGCTACGGTATTGCCGTCTTGGGTTTTGGTTATCGAGAGGGTTAGAACGTCAACGCCATCAACGCGAGAAATGCTTGTAATCGGTGCGTTCTCGTAGGTGACCGTGGCAACATCGCCAACCGTCAGTAGAGGCTTCACCGTAGGCACTGTTGGCACACCAGGGATGCTCGGCGTTCCCGCTCCTGAACCGAACGGGTTTGAGCCAGAACCGAACAGCCCCGAGAGAGATGAGGAACTCGATGAGATCAGCGGAAGCGACTTGAATGCCGCAATGCTCTCAACTCGAGTTCCAACCTCGACAGAGATTGTTCCTTTGCTGTCATCCAGCGTGCCTGCGGGAATCACGAAACCATTGGATTGCAGCGCGGTCACCACGTTTTGTTGGCTTAGTCCGTTTGCTGTTAGCACCGAAGTCTTGAGTTTTAGGCTCACACGCTTTTCGCGGATTCCGGTAACCGTTACATCGCGAACACCAGACACCGACGACAAGAGTGGAGTTGCGACATCCTCGAGGACCTTGCCGAGGGCTTCGTTATCTGATGATGACACTCCGAGCGCGATAATCGGAACGCTGTCGAACGAGCCGGACAGAATCTTTGGGGTTGCTTCGCTCGGCAAAGTCGAGCTGATCGAGGCTAGAGCCGCGTTAAGGTCTTCTTTTACTTTCGAAGTCTTGGTGCCGTAGTCAAACTCCACACGCACGATCGATATGTTGCTCTGCGAAGTCGACGAGGACGAGACCAGTCCATCCAAAGCACGAACCGCTTCTTCGATCGGTTGGCTAACCTGCGAATCAATTACTTCAGGGGATGCTCCGATGTAGGTCGTGACAATCGCTGCCTGGGGTGTTTCAAAAGAAGGAATCAGCTCCTGCTTGAGCGAACCTAGAGTCACGAATCCAAAGATTGCGATGATGACGGTGGCCAATGCGACGACTGAGCGATTAGCAAGGCTGAATTTTGATAACTTGTGCAAGGTTCTCTTTCATATGCGGGGAACTGCGTCAGTCTAGTAAAGCAACCTGAGAGTGAGCAGTATTCCGCAACTTGGCTAAACTTGTTCAGTTAGCAACTGCCCTCGTAGCTCAGTGGATAGAGCAAGAGCCTTCTAATCTCTTGGTCGTAGGTTCGATTCCTACCGAGGGCGCCCTATTTTGGAAGTATCGACTTCATCTGTTCATAAATAATGCCAGGTGCCTTCACCGGCATAAACCGAACGAGTTTGTCCATCATTGCTGCGTCTTTGCCGACGAAAACACGAGCCTTGTCGGCTTCGATTCCGTCAATCATGATGCGGCCGGCCTCGTCAACTGGAGTTACTTTCATCGCCGGAGCATCCGTGCCTTCTGGCAATTCCATGCTGATGCCTGAGTTTGCCGCGATGTTTGTGCCGATTGCACCGGGATAGATTGCGGTTACCTTGATGTTTGTGGGCGTGAGTTCGCTGCGTAGCCCCTCGGTAAATAGCTTGACCGCCGCCTTGGATGCTCCGTAGACGGTTTGACCAGGAACTGGCCCATAGCCGCCCATCGAAGAAACATTTGCAATGTGTGCCTCTGGTCGCTTTAGGAAGTGAGGCAGAAACGCTTTGACCAGGTTGACTGGTCCATTGAAGTTGACGTTCATGACGCGGTCGATGTGCTCAAAATCGAGATCTTTGACGAATACAAAGGGTTGGATGATTCCAGCGTTATTTATGAGAGCATCAACAGAGCCGAAGGCTGCAATTACTCGGTCGGGGAGTTCCGCAACCTTTGTGCGGTCGGTAATGTCGAGCACCTCGCTTGCGAAAGCGGTCTTGTCGCTCAAAAGCGCGGCCGTTTCATCCAAGTTGTTCTGACTGATGTCAACGCCATAGACCATTGCGCCACGCGCGATTGCCTCGATTGTCATGGCGCGCCCCATGCCGTTTCCGGCGCCTGTGATCACTACGACTTTGTTTTTGAGTTTCATGATTACTCCTTACTTTTTCAAGTTACTCCTAAAATCACTCTGGCGTTTGCGGAACATTTGAGGCGGTCGGTTGCTTGGTAATCGCATGAGCGTTTTAGAAACCCAGATTGAACTGATGGACGGCAAGACCGTGGCACTAGGCAAGGTTGCGAGTGGCCCCATCCTTGTCGTGAACGTCGCTTCCAAGTGCGGTTTGACGCCACAGTATCGAACCCTCGAAGAGCTTCAGAAAAAGTACGAGTCCAAAGGGTTCACGGTTATCGGTGTGCCGACCAACCAGTTCATGCAAGAGCCAGGTGACGAAGCAGCCATTCAAACCTTCTGTTCGACCACCTACGGAGTGACTTTTCCACTAACCAAAAAGACCAGGGTGAACGGCCGTAACCGTACCGAGCTTTACAAAGAGTTGGTCAAGGCCAAGGATTCTGCTGGAATGGCCGGACCAGTGATGTGGAATTTCGAAAAATTTCTGGTGCTGCCTGATGGCTCGGTTCACCGGTTTCGCCCGACCACATCCCCGGATGCTCCCGTAATCGTCGAACTGATCGAAGCGAATCTCGCGAAGTAGTTGCCGCTAGTTCTGCGGCTGGTCGCTGAGCAGCTCGGCGTCCATCGGGAGGTTCGCGGGGAAAGGCACATCTCCCTCGAGAACCAGATTCAGTCCTGAAAGTGCATCCAGCACAGATTCCGCGCGAGTTACTCCAGGCAATACAACAATTGAGGTCGAAAGCGACCGCAACCAAGCCACTGCAACAGCGTAGGTCGTGACATTTTGGTCGGCAGCGTAACTCTTGAGTTCGGCACTTGCGTCTCTCGCGTGAGCTCCCTTCATCGGTGACCACGGAAGGTAGGCGATGCCAAACTCGTCACAAACTTCTAGAACATCAAGCTCGTTTCGATAGGCGATGCTGAGCTGATTTTGCACAGATGCGATGGGGCCGGCGATCTCGATGGCGCGGCGCAACTGTTTAGCGCTGTAATTGCTCACTCCAAGGTGTTCGATGAGCCCGCGCTGGCGCAAGCCTGCAAGGTTTTCAAGTTGTGTCTCGAACGCCAGGCTCGGGTCTAGCCGGTGATGTTGCCAAAGTTGAATCTTGGCCACTCCTAGACGCCCGGCCGATGCCTCGACGGCTCTGAGCAAGTAGTCGAGCGAGGCATTTCGCCCCCAAACCTCGCCAGGCTTGCGAGTGATGCCGCCCTTGGTGGCGATAACTGCTTCGGTGCCGCGAGGATGATTGCGCACGGCCTCTGCAACCAGAATCTCGTTATGCCCGAACGCATCCCAGGTCGGTGCATAGATGTCCGCGGTGTCGAAGAGTCGCACTCCGTGGTCGAGAGCCACGTGGATCGCTTCGATTGTCGAAGCGCGAGTGGCATCATCCGGGTTATTGAACGAAGCCTTCATGCAGCCGAAGCCGATTGTTCCCAAATCGAGATTATTCATGGGGTGAGTGTAGCCCGATTTGAGTGAAAAACCTTGCCACTGATGTCTAGGATGAAGGAGACAGACAGCGAGGTCGGTATTTTGCTCGAGAACACTCCAGCAATCAGTTTGCGCGGGCTAACCAAGTCGTTCGGCTCGGTGCACGCCGTGTCGAATTTAGACCTAGACATTGCTTCGGGTGAGTTCTTCTCGATGCTCGGGCCATCGGGCTCAGGCAAGACCACGGTGCTTCGCATGATCGCAGGATTTGAACTGCCAACCGCCGGAACCGTCGTACTCGACGGCACAGATGTAACCAAACTCGCACCATTCGACCGTGATGTGAACACGGTCTTTCAGGACTACGCGCTCTTTGGCCACATGACGGTTCTCGAAAACGTCGCCTATGGTTTGCGAGTTCGCGGCATCGCTAAGGCGACACGCAGCAAGCAAGCAGAAGAAGCCCTCGAGATGGTGAGACTCGGTGGCTTTGGTGGCCGCAAACCGGCCGAACTCTCTGGTGGTCAGAGGCAGCGCGTGGCTCTAGCTCGCGCAATCGTGGTCAAGCCAAAAGTGCTTTTGCTCGACGAGCCGCTTGGAGCGCTAGACCTGAAGCTGCGCGAGCAAATGCAGATCGAACTCAAACAACTCCAGCGCGAGCTAGCCATCACATTCGTTTTTGTGACTCACGATCAAGAAGAAGCACTAACTCTGAGTGATCGCATCGCGGTTTTCAACAGCGGCCACATCGAGCAGATTGGCTCGCCTAGAGAACTTTATGAGCAGCCGAAGACCAACTTCGTGGCCGGTTTCGTTGGCACGACCAACATCTTCGATGAAGATGCCAGCGCACTGCTGTTCGGCAAGCGGATTCGGTCGACAATGCGCCCGGAGCGCATCCCAGTTTTTGAACAGCCAACCCAGGGTGCGCGGCAGGGTCGGGTGATCGAGGCTATCTACCTCGGCTCGGCTACGCGAATACACATCAAACTTGACGCCGGTCCTACCATCACCGCTTTGGTGCGAGCAGGATCAGATGCAGAACAACAATGGCATCGCGATCAAGTCGTTCAGGTCGACCTGGACGAAAAGAATCTAGTGAAACTAGAAACCAACTAAGGAGAAGCAATGAGCAAGACACCATTGAAGCTGTCTGCCTTGATCGTGGGTATGGCACTCGCGCTCTCTGGCTGTGCAGCTAGTGGCGAGCAAGCTTCTGGCAAGCTACAGAGCCTAGGCGACAACGAGGCAACTCTCTCGTTACTCGGCTGGCCTGGTTATGCCGAAGACGGCTCGAACGATCCAGCATATGACTGGGTAACGCCATTCGAAAAGGAGACCGGCTGTCAGGTCACCTTCAAGAGCTATGGCACCTCGGATGAAGCGCTAAACCTATTCAAGAGCGGTGACTACGACGTTATTGCAGCGTCAGGTGATGCCACGCTGCGTCTGATCGCCTCTGGAGACGTGCAGCCACTTAACACTGACCTCATCCCTAGCTACGCCGACGTCTATCCGTTCTTGAAGGGTCAGGCGTGGAACACGGTTGACGGAGAAACCTACGGTGTGCCTCACGGCTATGGCGCGAACCTATTGATGTACAACACCGAAGTGGTCAAGCCGGCACCGACTTCTTGGGATGTCGTGTTCGACAAGGCGAGCGCATACAAGGGCAAGGTGACGGCATATGACTCGCCGATTTACATCGCTGATGCCGCGCTTTATCTGATGAAGCACAACCCAGACCTGGGTATCACCAACCCTTATGCTCTAGACGCTGACCAGCTGGCCGCCGCTGTCGATTTGCTGAAGGCTCAGAAAGAGAACGTAGGCGAATACTGGAGCGACTACCTTAAGTCGATCGACTCGTTCTCAACTGGCAACTCGGTTGTCGGAACCACCTGGCAGGTAATCAAGAACTTCATGCCAGAGGGTTCGACAGTTGAGGCAATCCTTCCTTCGGAAGGCGCTACCGGTTGGTCTGACTCTTGGATGGTCTCCTCGACCACTAAGAGCCCGAACTGTGCCTACGCGTGGTTGAACTACATTGACACTCCTGAGGCGAACGCCGCTGCCACCGAGTACTTCGGTGAGGCTCCAGCAACGCCAGGTGCTTGTGAATTCGGAAGTGAAGGATTCTGCGACAGCTATCACGCTGGCGACGAAGCCTACGCAGCTCAAATCTGGTATTGGACGACCCCAATCGCCAAGTGTCTAGACGGCCGCACCGACGCAACCTGCACCGATTACTCCGAGTGGACTACCGCTTGGCAAGAAATCAAGGGATAGTCGCGTCAAATGAGTGATGGCCCGGTGAGCGTGACGCTGAAAGGTTCCGATATTTCGGCACCCAAGTCGTTCGCTCACCGGGTTTCTTCACGCCTTTATGCGAGTGCAAAGTTGCGGTTGAGGCTACTCGTCTCGGCTCCGCTTCTCTGGCTAGCGCTGGTTTATGTGGCGGCACTACTCGCGCTTTTCGTCACGGCCTTCTGGACGATGGACTCGTTCACCGGCGAAATCCGCCCCGACTGGAACCTCGACAACTTCATCCAGTTGTTCACAAACTCGCTCTATCAAACGGTCACTCTGCGCACGCTGGGTATCGCGCTGATGGTGACGGTTGTTGACATTCTGATCGCCCTGCCGATCGCTTTCTTCATGGCAAAGGTTGCATCGCCAAGGATGCGCGGCATCTTGGTTATCTCGATTCTCATGCCTCTCTGGGCCTCCTATTTGGTGAAGGCCTATGCGTGGCGGTCGGTGTTGAGCAACGAGGGAATTCTGCAGTGGCTATTGCGCCCGCTCGGGCTCGATACACCCGGTTACAGCCTGGTAGGCGCAGCCCTGACGCTTGGCTATATTTGGCTGCCATACGTGATTCTGCCGATCTATACGGGGCTCGAAAAGGTGCCTCAGAACATCCTTGAAGCTTCATCAGACCTAGGTGCCAAAACCTGGAGCACATTGCGACTAATCGTCTTTCCGATGCTCCTGCCGGCAATCGCGGCTGGCTCGATCTTTGCTTTCTCGCTTACCATGGGCGACTACATCACCATCAACATCGTCGGTGGAGCCACCCAGATGCTCGGAAACCTGGTCTATACGAATGTTGGCATCGCAAACAACCTGCCGATGGCGGCGGCCATCGCGATGATTCCAATCGCCATCATGTTCATATACCTGTCTGTCATTCGCAAGACCGGCGCATTGGACAACCTCTGATGCGCCTATCTAAACCAGCCAAAGCAATTCTCGCCATCCTCAGCGCGTTGACGCTGGTTTATATCTATACGCCGATTGGTGTGGTGCTGATCAACTCGTTCAACGCGAGCAAGAACATGTCGTGGCCGCCCTCCGAGTTCACCTTGCACTGGTGGCAGGTGGCTACTCAGAGCGCGGGTATGCTCTCAGCTCTCGCCACGAGCATCCTGGTTGCAACGGCCTCTGCTGCCATCGCACTGGTGCTCGGCACCTTGCTGGCTCTTGCTATGTCTCGCTACAAGTTCTTCGGCAAGCAGCCGGTTTCTCTCATGGTGATTCTTCCGATCGCACTGCCGGGTATTGTGACCGGAATCGCGCTGAACAACGCTTTTAGAACCATCCTTGGGGTGCAGCTGACGATCGCAACACTGATTGTCGCTCACGCCACTTTTTGCATCGTGACCGTCTACAACAACGCTCTGGCTCGTCTAAATCGAATGAACAAAACGATGGAAGAGGCTAGCGCAGATCTTGGCGCGGGAGTTTGGACCACGTTTCGTTTGGTGACACTGCCCCAAATGGCTTCGGCTCTCGTGGCCGGTGCGCTTCTCGCGTTTGCCTTGAGCTTCGATGAAATTATCGTCACGACTTTCACCGCTAGCGGCGGAGTCGAAACTCTTCCGATCTGGATTCTGAACAACATGTTCCGACCTGGCAAAGCGCCAGTCGTCGATGTTGTTGCCGTGGTTGTAGTGCTGATCTCGGTGCTGCCGATTTACTTCGCCCAGCGATTAACAGTTGCCGAGAAAACCAGATAACCAGACCGTTTAGGTCAGTTCAAACTGGCCACCTTCGATTTGACCCTGTTTGCGATAAAGATCCAACTTGGTGCGAGTGTCTTGAATGTCGAGGTTGCGCATGGTGAGTTGCCCGATGCGATCCGCAGGGCCGAAGGCGGCATCCTCGGTGCGCTCCATCGACAACTTCTCAGGGTGATACGAAAAACCTTCACCTTTGGTGTCGAGAATCGTGTAATCGTCACCGCGACGAAGTCGAAGGGTGACCGATCCGTTCACGGCAGAGGCGACCCACTTGGTGAGAGCTTCGCGAAGCATCAGTGTCTGCGGGTCGAGCCAACGGCCTTCATAAAGCAGGCGCCCCATGCGACGACCCTCGGCGTGATATTGGGCGATGGTGTCTTCGTTGTGAATCGCCGAGAGCAGACGCTCATAGGCGATGTGAATCAAAGCCATTCCAGGAGCCTCGTAGATACCGCGGCTCTTGGCTTCGATGATCCGGTTTTCGATTTGGTCCGACATGCCCAAACCGTGACGGCCACCGATTTCATTGGCGGAGTACATCAGATCGACTGCCGAATCGAAACGCTTGCCGTCGATCGCCACCGGGCGGCCCTGCACGAACTCGATGGTCACATCTTCTGGGGCGATTTCAACCGAGGCATCCCAGAATTTCACGCCCATAATCGGCTCGACAATCTCGAATGAGGTGTCTAGGTTTTCCAGCGACTTGGCCTCGTGCGTTGCACCGAGCATGTTGGCGTCGGTTGAATAAGCCTTTTCACGGGATGCGCGATAAGGCAGGTCGCGAGCGGACAGCCACTCCGACATTTCGTGACGACCACCGAGTTCGTTTACAAAGTCTGCATCTAGCCAAGGCTTATAAACGCGAAGGTTTGGGTTCGCCAGAAGTCCATAGCGATAAAAGCGCTCGATGTCGTTGCCTTTGTAGGTAGAGCCATCGCCCCAAATCTCGACGCCGTCCTCGCGCATGGCGCGAACTAGAAGAGTGCCGGTGACAACGCGACCGAGTGGAGTGGTGTTGAAGTAAACCTTGCCGCCGGTTCGAATGTGGAATGCTCCACAGGCGATCGCCGCGAGGCCTTCTTCGACCAGGGATTGACGGCAGTCAACCAAGCGACCAGCTTCGGCACCATAAAGTGTTGCGCGCTCGGGAATCGAGTCGATGTCGTCCTCGTCGTATTGCCCGAGGTTGGCGGTGTAGGCGAACGGAATTGCGCCTTTTTCGCGCATCCAGGCAACGGCCACTGAGGTATCGAGGCCGCCAGAGAACGCGATGCCGACTTTTTCGCCGACTGGGAGGGAAGCTAAGACTTTAGACACGCCTTCTAGGTTACCCGACTTGACCTATGCAGCGCGGGTCAGAGCGCCTATTTTGGCTGCTGCTGGGTGATGCAGTGAATTCCGCCGCCTCTGGCGAAGATTTCCAAGGCGTCCACCAAGATGACCTGACGACCCGGATAAACCTCCTCGAGAATCTGCTTGGCAGCCTCGTCGTTTGGGTCATCGAATGCGCAGAGAATAACCGCACCGTTGCAGAGGTAGTGATTGATGTATGAGTAATCCACGACTCCGTGAGAATCGCGAAGCACCGTTGGCGCGGGAACACCAATCAACTTGAAATTAGTCTGCTCTTCGAGCGTTCGACGAACCTCGTGGCTGACGGCGAAATCCGGATGCTCTGGATTTTGTTGGTCGTGATACAGAATCGTGTTCTCATCGGCAAAACACGCCACGATGTCGATGTGTCCCTGCGTGCCAAAATCCTCGTAATCGCGGGTAAGCCCACGGCGAATCCAGACCGCACGGTCGGTTCCGAGCATCCGGTGGATTTCGTTTTCGACTTCTGCGCGCGCCCATTCGGGGTTGCGGCCAGATCCGAGCTGAACGGTTTCGGTGAGCAAAACTGTTCCAGCACCGTTCACATGGATGCCTCCGCCTTCGTTCACCAACCGTGAACGCACAGAAACTACGCCAAGTTCGCGAGCGACTAGCAAAGCGACAGCATCGTCTTTTTCCCAGCTTGCCCAACCGCCCTGATTACCCCAGCCGTTGAAGGTCCAATCGACGGCAATCAGTTCGTTCGAGTCGTTCTTTACGAAGGTTGGCCCGCTATCCCGCATCCATCCGTCGTCAATGTCGGCCACCAGAATGTTGACGCGCGAATCGAGATAACCTCTGGCCTCTTGTTCATGAGCCTGACTCACCAGCATGGTCACCGGCTCGAAGTTCACAATCGTGTTGGCTACTCGCGCCCAGGCCTCGTGCATGCGTTTTGTCGACGCTTGGTCGCTATTGCTCGAATAGTCCTCTTCCATCCACGCCATCCAGGTGCGCTCATGGGGAGCCCATTCGGGCGGCATCCTCAGAGTCACCATTCACCAGCAATTCCACCGGATGCGCTGTCGCCGGTTTCGGTGCGTGGATTCGCAATCGGCTCGGTCAGGGCAGAGTAGGTGTCGGGGCGTCTAGTGGCGAGAAACGGAAACAGATCGAGCCAGTCTCGTCGCTGGTCCAGGTCGAGGTCGGCTATCAGAACCTCGTCACCCTCGCGTGCTGCTTGAACCAAGACACGCCCGTAAGGGTCGCTGATAAAGCTCGAACCATAGAAGTTCAACTTGCCCTCATCGCCCCAGCGGTTGGGCACGACCATGAAAGTGCCATTTGCGATTCCGTTTCCGATAATCACCTGACGCCAGAGCGGTTCGGTATCGAAGTGCGGATGGTCTGGCTCCGACCCGATCGCGGTTGGATACACCAGCACCTCGGCACCTCGCAACGAATAGTTGCGTGCGACCTCCGGGAACCACTCATCCCAGCAGGTTGGTAGACCAAATTTGCCAACTGTTTGCTCGGTTTCGACCGAATAGACCGGGTATGGGTCGTGATTTGGACCCGGTTGAAAATAGCGGTCTTCGTAGTAGCCCGCCGTCACTGGAATGTGCAGCTTGGGCGTGCGCGCAATCAGATTGCCCCGCGAGTCAACCATGATTGCCGTGTTTAGGGCGCGTCCGTCTTCGAAATCATGGAATTCATAGAGAGATGCGTGCACAGTCACACCGTATTTCTCTGCCGCCGCCGCCGCGAAAGCGAAGGTTGGGCCCTCTAGCAATGGCTCTGCCAAGGCGTTCGGAGTGCCGGTCGGAATCTCGTCGGCAGGGTAGCGGCTGAGCGTCAACTCGGGTAAACAAACGACCTGTGCGCCGTTTCGCGCAGCCAGCTCAATGCCGGCGTTGAGAACGCTGAGGTGCTCGCCCGCATCCTCGTGCCATTTCGTTTGCACAAGGGCAACGCGCAGCGGATGTCTGGTCGAAGGTTTAACGCGAGCAAGTGAATAGGAACGTTCGGCGATGGTCAGCTTCATGATCACTCCATGGTTTCGAGCATCTCAACCAACAGATGCGTAGTTGTCGCAGGATTCACTATGGCGAATCTGGTGTTCGGGCGTCCCTGGTGCGAACTCGGCACGACGAGTCCGGTTCCGCTAGAAAGCAGCTTGTCGCTCCATGCCTGATAGTCGGCCAACTGCCATCCCAGTTTTTCGAAAACGACGACGCTTAGTTCTGGTTCGCGCACCAGACGCAAATCAGCTCTGCCGCGAATGTACTCGCCGATCTCTTTGGCCACTTGGATGTTCTGTGAGACGGCTTTGCGATATGCGGAAACTCCGTGGGTGGCGAGCGAAAACCACAGCGGGAGGCCGCGAACTCGCCGAGTCAAGTTGTAGGCGTAATCACTTGGGTTCCAGTCGCCTGACTCGGTTAGGGTGTCGAGATATTCACCGTGCTGCGTGTGTGCGGCCTTGGCTAGCGATGGGTTTCGATAAACCAGCGCACAGGCATCGAACGGTGCGAAGAGCCACTTGTGCGGGTCAACGATGAAAGAGTCGGCTAGTTCGGTGCCGTCAAAAAGATGTCGGGTTTCGGGTGCCAAGATCGCAGCCAAACCATAAGCACCGTCGACGTGAAACCAAAGGTTGTTAGATTTGGCGATCTCGCCAACCTCGCGAAGTCGATCGACGATTCCGAAGTTAGTTGTTCCTGCGGTGGCAACCACGGCGAAGACGCCATCGCCAGCTTCTGCGAGCGCCGACCGCACAGCCTCACCGGTCAAGCGACCTTCGCCGTCTACCTGGGCTTTTATGATGTCGACGTCCATGACAGCGGCGGCAGATTTTAGAGACGAGTGCGCTTCCGTCGAGCAGATGAACTTCCAGCGTAAGGGGCGGGGGAGGCCGGCTCTTTCCCGCTCGCCAGCCGCAGTGTGACGGGCGGCCACCAGCGCTGAGAGATTGCCAAGAGTCCCACCTTGTACAAACACTCCACCGGAAGTTTCGGGTAGCCCGACCTCGGCGGCCAACCACGCTAAAACCTCGTTCTCGGCAAAGACAGCGCCAGCCCCCTCCATCCATGAACCGCCATAAATCGAAGAAGCGGATACGACCAGGTCGAACAGCGTGGCGGCTTCGGTTGGTGCGGTTGGAATGAAAGAAACATAACCGGGATGGTCGGTTGAAAGGCAGGCAGGTGCCAATACCTCGTCGAAAACTTTGAGAGCTTGAATGCCACCCATGCCTTGTTCTGTGACAGTCCCAGACGCATGATCTTTCAGAAACTCGAGGGTTTGCGGGGAGTCAAGGGGAACCGGGTCGTAGGCCATGCGGGTTCTGGCGTATGCAAAGATTGCCTCGCGAAGTGCGTCGGTTTCCGGCGTCGAACTGTGCATGTCCGGCGTGTCTGAAAACATGGCGGTCTCCTGAAATCTTCGCTGATCTTGTGGCTAGCCTAGCCGACCGATTCTGTAGATTTTCCTAAGGATGCAAGTGCTCTTCCATCGCTCAAGAGGCGTAGCCTTAGGTTGTGCGGAACATGCGATTCAGACGAACAATTGCCGTGCTCGCCTCAACCGCGGGCATGATTGTGAGCACACTCGCACCCATCTCGGCCTCGGCAGCTTATTCGTGTGCACCGACGAAGGCTCTATCAGGATTTAGTTCTAAGTCGACCAAGCAGCTTGGTTCTGGCGTTGAACTCGGTGAGGTCCTTTTCAATCCAGGAGTTGCCAACCCAGGTGTGTTGACCACAAAAGTTTCTTGGGCAAAAGGAGCGTTATCTCGCATAAACCTGGTGGCTGCACAAGCGAAAGTCGGCGAGACGTCCTCGCAATACACATTGGCTAGCGACTTTGGCGCACTAGCCTACATAAACACCGATTACTACAACGAAGGATCTAGGTTTCCATTCAGTGCGGTCATGCGTGGTGGCAAGCTCACCTATGCTCCGAATCATTCCACCAACGTGGTTGCCATGGCGCAGCTTCCCTACTCGTTATCCACTGGTTATCCAGGGTCTTACACATTAAAGTCTGGGACTACCTCGGTGGTCGTCACAGGCGTAAACACCGGGTTGCTAACAGCAGCTTCTTTTGCGACGGTGATCACACCCGAGTTCGTTCCCAAGAGTTTGCCAGTGCACCAGGCGGCGCTTTGGATTGATGCCGGCAAAGTCATCAAGGTGTATTCAAAGCCTGCGGTCTTCAAGGTTAAGACTGGTTTCCTTATTCTCGCGAACGGAGCTCACGCCAATCGCATTCGAGCTCTAAAGGTAGGCGCGAAAGTTTCTTACAAATTGCCTCCTATTCCGGCACCGCGAAATGTGATGGTGTCGGATCGGGTTTGGGCAGCAGGTCGCGTCAGCGCAGGTGGAGTTTCTCTATCGATTCGCACTGTTAACTCGGATGCCCTGAGTCAACAGGCGAATTTATACGATGCAAATTACTCCGCCAACCGCCCAACACTCGAAGGTCGATATACTCTCGTAATAGACTCGGGCGGAAAACTCAAGGCGAAGTTCTGGGGAGGATCGGCTTCGACCGTTCCCGATGGTGGCAAAATTATTCAGCTCGGAAATGATGGTCTTGCTCTATACAAGGCGGCCGTTGTCGGCGCGGATGTGTCTGTTGAAAATGACTATGCAAACCGATCCGGACTCAAACTCTTAGAAGCCAGTGGCCGCGGCGGCGATCTGCTCGCAGCGGGCAAAACCATTCAGGTTTGTTATCCCAGAACCGAAGAGGTTCGCCCCCGAACTGCAATCGGCTGGAACAACAAAACCGGCGAGGTTTGGATTGCGACTTCGAGCTCGGGAAACTTCCTGGCAGACCTCGGCTTTAGAGTCGGAGGTTCAACTATTCGTCAGATGACCGACTGGCTTCGCGAACTCGGTGCAACCGATGCGGTGACAGTTGATGGAGGTGGTTCCACGACGTTCATGGCTCGACTAGAAAGTGCAATCCATCGAATCGACCTGCCCGACCAAGCATGGATTCGTGAGGTTCCGGTTGGAGTAGCGCTGAGCCCGAAATGACTATGGCTTAGCTTTCTCGTTTTCTTTGGCGATTTCGGCTCGAACATGATCCATATCGACAGCACGGATTGCGGCAATGAGTTGCTCGAGTGCTTCAGCGGGCAACGCTCCAGCCTGATTGAAGAGGAGCACGCCCTCCCTGAAAGCCATCAGGGTCGGTATCGAAGAGATGTTGGCTTCACCAGCCAGTTGCTGTTCGGCTTCGGTGTCGACTTTTGCAAATCGGATGTCCGGGTGCAAATTTGATGCCTCTTCGAAAATCGGTGCGAACATTCTGCACGGTCCGCACCATTCGGCCCAAAAATCTACGATCGTGATTCCCTGCTCCATCACGGTTGCCATGAAGTTCTCTTGGCCAAGTTCAATGGTTGTCATTGGTGCTTCTTTCTTTTGTTAGCTCTTGTCGTTCGGAAATTTGAGCTGCCACAATGCCAGTCAGAACCAAGAGCCCTCCAATTATCTGAGTTGAACTGAAGGTCTCACCGAGGATTAGAAACCCGAAACCAAATGCGAAAATGGTCTCAGAGGTAGATGCGATTCCAGCCGCGGTTGGGGTCAGGTGGTGCATCGCGCGATAGGAAAGCCACATCGGCACGAACGAACCCATTACTGCAAGCCAAATCAGTGCAATCCAGAGTGGAATTTTCGGAGCGTCTCGCCCAAGCAAGGCGACCGTGTCACTCAGCGGTGTGGTGTGCATCCACCACCCCGAAGCCACCGCCCAAAATGCGGTCGATACTAGCATCGAATAGGCGAGGGTCGACATGGTTTCTCGCTCTCGCAAGATGTCCTTGCCGGCGATGAAATAGTAGGTCAAAAATGCCGCTGCCAAAAACGCATAAAGTGCTCCGAGTGGGTCAATTGCCTGACTGTTGAGCAACCCGGACACCACAAGAAGTCCGGCTAGTACCAGTCCAACTCCAAGCCATGTCAGTCGGTTGACTCCTCGTCTTCGGAGTAACCAAGTAGTCAACGGCACCCAGATGATTGCGGTGTATTCAATCAGGAGTGCGATTCCAACGGCGAGGTTCGACACCGCCTGTGAGTATGCCCACTGCATGAGAGCGACTCCGATGATGCCGAAGGCCAGCATCTTTGGCCATTCGCGTTTTGAAATTTTTAGTCCCTGCCGAAAAGTGAAGCTAAGCACGAGAAAGGCAAACAGGGATGTCGCAGCTGATCGAAACAAGACGACTTCGGAAGCGCTCAGCCCGGCCGCGATTATGAGTTTCGAGGTGCTGGCATTGATTCCAAACAGGATTGCTCCAGAGATAGCGAAGATCGCTCCGACGGTGGGATTGCGCTTCGTCACTCGGGTCCTGTCAACTGTGAAAGTAGTTCCAGCCTAGGCTAGAGCCATGAAAAGTTTTGTGTTGGCAGGTGGCTGCTTCTGGTGTCTAGATAGCAGCTACATGCAGTTCAAAGGCATTATCGATGTCGAGGTTGGCTACATGGGTGGCTCAGTCAACAACCCCAGCTACGAAGCTGTTTGCAACGGCAATACCGGTCACGCCGAAGTTGCCAGAGTGATTTTTGACGAATCCGTGATTCCTGCCGAGGTCGTGCTTGACATCTTTTTCACGATTCACGACCCGCGTCAGTTGAACCGTCAAGGGGCAGATGTCGGAACACAGTATCGTTCGGCCATGTTTTATACCGACGATGAGCAAAAGCAGCTTTTTGAGCAGGCTCTTGAGCGAGCAGCCGAGCACTGGGATGGTGACATTGTGACGGAGCTTTCTCCGGCTGAAGAATTTTGGATGGGCGAGGAATACCACCAAGACTTTTTCGCAAAAAATCCAAATCAGGGATACTGCAACGCCGTTGTCGCGCCTAAGATGGCCAAGGCACGTGGCGCTTTCTCGAGCTACCTCAAGTAGACGAGCCTGGGTTTTCTTTGATGAGCCGGGCGATCGTTCGGGTTTTCCACAGTTTTTCGCCACTCTCGATTTAGCTCCGCAAGCCCTGCCAAAATGCCTATTACGAGTTGTTGAGCACTCGAAACAGAAAGGCACATCGTGGCAGAAAGCATTACCGTCGCGGGTCTAGTCGCAACCACGCCTCGACACCTCGTCACTCAAGACGGCTTACCAATCACCTCTTTTCGTCTTGCCGCTTCAAGTCGTCGATTCGATCGCCAGCAGGCCAAGTGGGTCGATGGCGAAACCAACTGGTACACGGTCACCTCGTTTCGCCAGCTCGCGATAAACAGTTCGACCTCAATCAACAAGGGCGAACGCGTCCTTGTGTCTGGCCGTCTGCACGTTCGAGACTGGGACAACGGGGAGCGAGCCGGCACCTCGGTTGAAATTGAAGCAGACCACATCGGGCACGACCTCATGTGGGGCAGTGCGGCTTTCACTCGAACCGTTCTGGTTGCCGAAATGGATCCGACCGATGAGCCAGACGCCGATGAGGCCGAGCTGTCGGGCGGCAAATCTACAAAACGCGAGCCAGTCAAGGTGTAGCCTCTGAAAGTTTTTACGTTCTAACTCCACCGCCCTGTGAATCTGCTCTTTTCAAATAAACTTGCATCAGTACGGATTCACAGGGCATTGCCCTTTTTGAATCAGATTCCATCGAAAAGAGACTGAAGCTCGCATGGCCGAATTTATTTATCAAATGATCAAAGCTCGAAAGGCCCACGGCGACAAGGTCATTCTTGACGACGTCACCTTGGCTTTCTACCCAGGCGCAAAGATCGGCGTGGTCGGACCGAACGGTGCGGGAAAATCCTCAGTTCTTAAGATCATGGCTGGAATCGACACCACCACAAACGGTGAGGCTCGACTCAGCCCGGGTTTCACCGTCGGCATGCTCATGCAGGAGCCGCCGCTCGATGAGTCCAAGACGGTTTTAGGAAACGTCGAAGAGGCCGTTGCGCACATCAAATCGAAGGTAGACCGCTTCAACCAGATCTCCGAAGAGATGGCTAATCCTGATGCAGACTTCGACACACTTCTAGCCGAGATGGGAACCCTGCAAGAAGAGATTGATCACCTGGACGCGTGGGACCTTGACAGCCAACTCGAACAAGCCATGGACGCGTTGCGTTGCCCACCCGGTGATACTCCGGTTACGCACCTGTCTGGTGGAGAACGCCGCCGCGTGGCTCTCTGCAAACTGCTTCTTGAGAAGCCTGACTTGCTTCTCCTCGACGAGCCAACGAACCACCTCGATGCAGAATCGGTCCTATGGCTCGAGCAGCACCTCGCCAAGTATCCCGGCGCTGTATTGGCCGTCACACACGATCGTTACTTCCTCGACAACGTTGCCGAGTGGATATTGGAACTAGACCGCGGTCGAGCCTACCCATACGAAGGAAACTATTCGACCTACCTTGAAAAGAAGCGTGAACGTCTTGAAGTTCAAGGAAAGAAAGACGCGAAGCTCGCCAAGCGACTGAGTGAAGAACTCGACTGGGTTCGCTCGAGTCCTAAGGCTCGACAGACCAAGTCGAAAGCGCGTTTGGCTAAATACGAAGAAATGGCTGCAGAGGCTGACAAAACCAGAAAGCTCGATTTCGAAGAGATTCAGATTCCCGCTGGTCCGAGGCTCGGAAACGTGGTTCTCGAGGCCAAGAACCTCAAGAAGGGCTTCGACGGTCGATCGCTAATCGACGGGCTCTCATTCTCACTGCCGCGAAACGGCATTGTTGGCGTCATCGGCCCCAACGGTGTAGGAAAGTCGACACTGTTCAAGACCATCGTCGGTCTGGAACCGCTCGATGGTGGCGAACTCAAGATTGGTGAAACCGTCAAGGTTTCCTATGTCGACCAGAGTCGCGCTGGCATCGACCCGAACAAGACGCTCTGGGAGGTAGTCTCAGACGGACTCGATTACATGCAGGTCGGGCAACAAGAAATGCCTTCGCGAGCATACGTGGCAGCTTTTGGTTTCAAGGGCCCAGACCAGCAAAAGCCAGCCGGAGTGCTCTCGGGTGGTGAACGAAACCGCCTGAACCTAGCCTTGACCCTAAAGCAGGGCGGAAACCTTTTGCTTCTTGACGAGCCCACAAACGACTTGGATGTAGAAACGCTGTCGAGCCTCGAAAACGCGCTGCTTGAATTCCCGGGTTGTGCCGTGGTGATCACACACGACCGTTGGTTCCTCGACAGAGTTGCGACGCACATCCTTGCCTATGAAGGTAGCGATGACAACCCCGATCAGTGGTACTGGTTCGAAGGAAACTTCGAAGCCTATGAGGCGAACAAGATTGAGCGACTCGGTGCTGAGGCGGCCAAGCCTCACCGTTCGACCTATCGTCGATTAACTCGCGACTAGTTAGCTTCTGGCACGCGAACCATGCCCTCTTGGGCTACGCTCGCTAGAAGTTTTCCATCGCGGGTGTAGATGCGCCCCGTGGCGAGTCCGCGACCGCCCTGAGCGCTTGGCGACTCTTGAACGTAGAGGAGCCAATCATCCACCCGACCGTGACGGTGAAACCACATCGCGTGGTCTAGGCTGGCAGTCTTCAAACCCGGATAAGACCACGGGATTCCGTGGCGTCGGTAGATCGACTCGAGAATCGAGTAATCGCTCAGGTAGGCCAAAGCAGCCCGATGTAACTCCATGTCGTCAGGCAGTGGTCCAAGTGCCTTGAGCCAAACGGCCTGCTTGGCAACGCGTTCACCTTCGACCGTGAAATAGATCGGGCTAGGGGTGTGGCGCATGTCGAATGGCCTGGCCTTCGACCAATACTGCGCAACCGGGTGAGGATTGTCACCCATCAGTTCGGCTGCGCTCGGCAGAGATTCTGGGTCAGGAAGATTACTTGGCATCTCGATCTGGTGATCGAGACCAGGGTCGACATCCTGAAACGATGCAATCATCGAGAAAATCGGCTCACCATTTTGATAGGCCTGCACCCTCCGTGTGCTGAACGAGCGACCGTCGCGCAAACGATCTACCGAGAAAGTGATCGGTAGCTGGATGTCCCCAGGGCGCAAAAAATAGCCGTGCAACGAGTGAACCGGTCGCCCGGCATCCACTGTTCTGGTTGCCGCAACGAGCGATTGCGCTAGGACCTGACCGCCATAGACCCTTCCGTGCGGCATCCACTGGGAGGGCCCGATGAAGATGTCCTCTTTGGTTCTCGCGCCCGAGGCGTCGCTTAGGTCAAGAGTCGTCAGGAGTTCGGCGAGCGGGTCGGATGGAATCGGAACATCTAAAGACATGTTGCACGCCCTTTTCACTCATGGCAGCTGTCACAGGCTAGTTTAGACAAGACCATGAAAAACGAATTCTTCTTAGCTGACATCGAAACTGCGGCCGATTTGCAGGCATACCTGACTCGAGCCAAGCGACTAGACCCAAACGGCCTGGTCCGTCTGCGTGCCTACGGCGAAGTTTTGGCTGCTTATGTAGCGCCGATTTTTGCTGGAAGCATCATGGAAAACGGTCCGACCGTTCTCGGCTTGCGCACCTGCGCACTGGCTACCCCTGCCGAAGTTGAAGCGCTGGTTGAAATTCAGTCAGTGATTGATCGACTCGCTCGAGTCATCGACGCGGATGTTTGGAACCCAAAGGGTTCGACGCTCGTGCTGCCTGAGAGCCAACGTGCCGCCTGGGCTGGAATCACGCCCCCGCGCTCGGGGTGGTTAGAACTCGGCACTTTGTCAGAGCCCGAGCTCACTCAGATAGCCAAAGATGGCATCGAGGAGGTAGCCGACACGCTCCCAGAATCTGTCGGTGGCCCGATTGCCGCCCGGATTAGAGGGGAAATATGGGGGAGAGCGATCGAGCAAAACCCACGAGTCCCTACCGGTGCAGCCTTCGTTGCGGCAGGGCTTGGTTTTCTCACCGAAAACGAAAACGTTCAGGTTTACGAGGCCGAGAATTGGGTTCGCTTGAGCAGCATGCACGGCCATGTGATCGCTCGTGCGGCCACGAGCTTCGCTTGATTCAGTCTTCGAAAGTGTTGAGCATCGCGGTAGCGGCTCGATCCAAATACGCCCAGAACTCGGCTTCTTTTTGAGGCGCTAACTCAAGACTTTCCAAAGCGGCGCGCATGTGCAACAGCCACCGCTCTCTTGCGAGCGGGTTTATCTTGAAAGCCGCATGTCTCATTCGAAGTCTGGGGTGTCCGCGCTCTTCCTGGTATGTACTAGGCCCGCCCCAATATTGTTCGAGAAATAGCTGCAAACGCCGCGCTGCCGGGCCCAAGTCATCTTCGGGATACATAGGTCTAAGCACATCGTCGGTTGCCACACCCTCATAGAAAGCAGCTGCTAACTTCTCGAAAGCTGGGCTGCCGCCGACTTGCTGAAAGAAGTTTCCGCCAGCTTTCTCTCCAGATGGCATAGTCAGGCGGACGGTTTCGACTCTGTCTTTGTCTTCAAACTCGTGACTCACTGGTCACTTTCCAAGTTTTACAAAAACCGACTGGCGACCCGAGCTCAAAACGATTTTCGCCTTCTTAGCTTCGATGAGCACCTGCTCGCGCAAAGCACGTGCGATTGCATCCTGGTTTTTATGATCGACCTTGATGACCAAACGCAACACAACCTCGTCGCCGGTGAAGGCTTGGATGCCCCAAACTTCGGGCTCCGACAACACTTCGTCGGCGAAATCGTTTGAGGTTGTGACAGCTTTAGCCGCAGTTAGTAGCGACTTCTTTGCCTTTTCACGATCGGTGTCAGAGTCGAGTGCGAGGTCTAGAACCACACGTGACCATCCCTGCGATTTATTGCCAACGCGGGAAATTTCACCGTTTCTCACGTACCAAAGGGTCCCTTCGAAATCTTTTATCTGGGTTACGCGAAGGCCAACCACTTCGACCGAACCCTTGACTTCGCCCAGGTCGACAACGTCACCGACGCCATATTGGTCTTCGAAAACTACGAAGAGGCCACTAATGAGGTCACGAACGAGGCTCTGAGCACCAAAACCGAGGGCCGCACCGATGATTCCGGCACCAGCAATTAGCCCACCGACTGCAACCCCGAGCTCGCTCAACACAACGATCGTGGCGAAGATGCTGATACCCCAGGTAATGAAGTTCGAGAGGACCGAGCCGATGGTTCGCGTGCGCTGAACGACACGAGCTTTTTCGACCGGCGACTCTTCACCATTCTTGACTCCGGTTTTGCCTGCCACTCCTGTGACTACACCGGCCACGATTCGCTTAACAGAAGCAAGCATCACGGCCCGCAATACCAGGCTGCCGATCAGAACCAAAAGGATTCGAATCAGTGCCTGGTTATCGTGCCAGAACTGCGCAAACCAGCTGAAGAACGAGTCCATGGTTTAGTTGTCCATTCTTTGTGCTTTTAGGGCCCGCTCAACGGTGTCTAGGTTTTCTAGCATGATTCGGCGCAAGGCTGGCTTGGCAACGACGGCCTCGCGGTCGGCAAACTCGCGTGTGCGCGCCGCCAACTCTGCGTTGGCAAGGTAGAACGGGTAAGCGCCTTTGAGAATGTATTCGGCGATCTTGAAGGTTCGAGTGTTCCAGACATCTAGAGCTGCGTCGAAGTACCAGTCGACTACGGGTTCTAGCAGTGACACATCGTGCGCTCGAATCAGACCCTGGCAACCGAAGTTGATGTCGGTGTTTGAAAGGTCGGTGTTGTTCAACACGTCGTTCCAGCCGTCACGCTTTCCTTCTGGCGTTGGAATCGAGGTGCGTGCCAAGATCGCCTGTTTTGCTCCGTTCGCGGTGTTGTCTTTGGCCAATTCGGCTTCGATCTCGGCAAGTCCCATTCGGCCCGCCATTACCAGACCGTTGATCAGGTCCCAGCGCATGTCTTGGTCGAGCTTCAGCCCGTCGAACACGACGCTTCCGTTGAACAGTCCTTCGATAAGAGCTGCGGTTTCATCGGTAGTGGCGAAGTAGGTCGAAAACTTAACGAACAGAAGTTGGTTGTCCGATCCCGGCTTCGCCTTCTCCGCCATATCGAGCAGCGTTGTTGCGATCTCGACCCAGGTCTTCTGGCGAGTGGCTGGGTTGGTGTAGATCTTCGCCGTTGTCATCAACTGACGAAGCAGGGTTATGAGCATGGTGCCCTGGGTTTCCGTCGCCACGTTGTTAAGCACCAAGCGAATAAAGTCGCTGGCCGAGGCTTCACCGTCGCGAGTGGCATCCCAGGCCGAACCCCAAACCTGCGCGCGTGCGAGCGGGTCGGTTAGTTTGCCTAGATTTTCAAGGGCGTAGTTCCATGACTCGGCATCTAGACGCACCTTTGCATACGTAAGGTCGTCGTCGTTAAGCAAAATCAATGTTGGGCGGGCCATGCCGATCAACTCGGCTACCTCGGTGCGCGGGCCGTCGACATCCAGTTCAAGCTGGTATGTGCGAACAAGATCGCCACCTACCTCGTTGTAGAAGCCGATCGCCATGCGGTGCGGTCTAATCGTCGGATAGTCAGCGTGAGCGCTCTGGTCGATGGCGAAGCTGGTGATCCTGCCATCGGCTGAGGTCACGTCTGCCCGCAGCGTGTTGACGCCAGCGGTTTCGAGCCACTTTGCGCTCCACTCGCTCAACTTGCGCCCGCTCGCGGCTTCGAGCTCGACCAGCAGGTCGTTGAGCACGGCATTCTTGAAGGCGTGCTTCTTGAAGTACGCCGAAACACCGGTTTCAAAGGCATCCCGGCCAACGGTTGCACCAAGTTGCTTCAGAACCGATGCTCCCTTGGCGTAGGTGATTCCGTCGAAGTTGACTTGAACATCCTCGAGGTCACGAATCTCGGCAACAATCGGGTGAGTCGAAGGCAGTTGATCCTGCGTGTATGCCCACGCCTTCTCGCTGAACGCAAAGGTGGTCCAGGCATCTCTCCATTCGGTGGCTTCGGCCATCGCGAGGTGCGATGCATATTCGGCGAAGGACTCGTTCAACCACAGGTCGTTCCACCACTTCATGGTGACTAGGTCACCGAACCACATGTGAGCAAGCTCGTGAAGAATTGTGGTGACTCGACGTTCTGCCAGGGCTTCGGCGACGACTCCTCGGAACACATATGTTTCGGTGAAGGTAACCGCACCGGCGTTTTCCATGGCACCGGCATTGAAGTCGGGCACGAAAAGCTGGTCATATTTCTCGAATGGATACGGGTAGTTGAAGACTCGCTCGAAGAACTCGAAGCCTTGTTTGGTCTTGGCGAACATGTATTCGGCTTCGAGATACTGTTCGAGGGATGCTCGGCAGTAGACGCCGAGATCGATGGTGCGTCCATCTGCTGAGATCAGGCTGTCGTGGCGTGACACATAAGGGCCGGCAATCAGTGCTGTGATGTAGGACGATACCCGCGGGGTTGGAGTGAAGTGCCAAGTCGCTTTACCGGGGGTAACTGCAACTGGGTCTGGGCTCGGCTGGTTTGAAACAACTTTCCAGTGATCCGGGGCAGTAACAACGAACTCAAAAGTGGCCTTCAAGTCAGGTTGTTCGAAAACCGCAAACATTCTGCGGCTGTCTGGCACTTCAAACTGCGTGTAGAGGTAAACCTCGTTGTCAACCGGGTCAACAAATCTGTGCAGGCCCTCGCCGGTGTGCATGTAAAAAGCGTCTGCGTCGATGACCAGGGTGTTCTCGGCTGCCAACTTAGGCAACTCGATGCGGAGCCCGTCTGAAACAGCCGAAACCTCGAGTTGCACGCCGTTTAGTTCGATCGAGTGCACCTGTGCGGTGATCGCGTCGATGAAAGTGCTAGCGCCATCGGTCGCCGCAAATTTGACCGTTGTCTTCGAGCGAAACGTTTCAGCACCGGTGGTCAAGTCGAGTTCGACAAGATACGAGTGGGTGCTAACTAAGGATGAGCGAAGGTCTGCTTCACTTCTGGTCAGGTTTTCTCCTGGCATTGCGACTCCTGTGTCGAACGATTGAGCAATCTTCGTCTAGCCTAATAGCAGAGTTACGCCCACAAGAATTGAGACGAAATGCGGTTACGCCCAAGCCCTCTTATCGAGTCATCGGCTACCTTTGCGTTGTCTTTTCTTCTCGTTATTGTCTATTACTGGGTGAACTACCTCGACCTCAATGTCGCGTTCAACTTTGCTACCGCATCCGCTCTTTTCTTCATGTTCCCGATCTTCAGCGCGTGGTCATTCGTTGGCCTCCTGGTCAAAAACCGGGTCATCAAACAACGTTTTTTGATCAACGTGGGCATAAATTTTCTGGTCACCGGTGCTCTTGCTCTCTTTTTGCTTTGGGTCATGAGCAACTCCGCCTCAGGCGTCTCGGCCAACGGTGCCGCCACGATGGTGGTCTCTGCCTTTGTCGTAGGAATCGCGAATCTACTTTCGGCCGTGGTGACATATCGGTTCATTCTCGATGACAACAAAACCAAGCTCAGCAAAACCGCCTACACAACGATCAACACCGGCAAACAAACTAGCCAAAAGAACAAGCCGGGCAGCAACCGAAAGAAGAAATAGCAATGCGCATTCACATTGCCACCGACCACGCGGGGCTCGACCTGAGTCACTTTCTGATTGAGTCACTTCGCTCCGACGGGCACGAAGTTTTCGATCACGGACCAACCTCCTACGATCCGCTTGACGATTACCCTTCGTTCTGCATCAACGCGGCACTCGCTGTAGTTCAAGACCAGCAGGCGGGAGTCGAAGCTCTTGGCATAGTGCTCGGTGGATCTGGCAACGGTGAGCAGATCGCGGCCAACAAAGTAAAGGGCATCCGGGCAGCATTGGCCTGGAACCTTGACACTGCAAAGCTCGCTCGCCAACACAACGACGCCAATGTTGTTGCGGTTGGAGCTCGTCAGCACTCGCAAGACGAGGTTTTGGAGCTCATCCGTGCCTTCGTGGCAGAGCCGTTCAGCCAAGACGAACGGCACGTGCGCCGAATCGGCAAAATTGCCGCCTATGAGCAAACCGGCGAGATTCTTTAGCGAACAATAGATGCCCGAGGGTCATACCGTTCATCGAATAGCCGATCATTTCGATAGAGACTTCGTCGGCAAGCCCGTTTTCATTACTTCCCCGCAGGGGCGCTTCAGCCAATCCGCGAGGCTGCTCTCGGGGCAAGTGCTCTGCCGCTCATACGCGGTCGGCAAGCAGATGTTTCTCGAGTTCGCTGGCGGTAGCACAATCCGCATCCACCTTGGCATCTATGGAAAGTGGCAGTTCCATAAGACCGCCGGAGTTCACCCCGTGGTCGGTCAGGTGCGCGTGAGATTCAGCGCGGATGGCGTGAGCGCTGATTTGCGAGGGCCCACGGTTTGTGAGGTGCTCGAGTCTGAACAGGTGCAACAGGTGCTAAACCGACTCGGCCCAGACCCAATCAACCCAAATCCACGTTCGAAAGAGTCAGCGAGATTCCTTGAGCGTGCGCAGAAGTCGAAAACCGCGATCGGGTTGCTTTTGATGAATCAAGACGTTATCGCCGGCATCGGCAACGTTTATCGCGCCGAACTGCTGTTTCGTGCGGGCATTTCGCCACATCGACCAGGCATCAGCCTGGCCAAAGACGAGCTGCAAGCGCTCTGGGATGACTCAGTCAAGTTGTTGCGTGTCGGGGTCACGACCGGATTCATGATCACTCGTGACGAATTGTTTAAAAAGCGACCAAACAAGGATGAACGAAACTGGGTATACAAGCGTGAGGGTCAACCTTGCAGAAAATGTGGCACCGAGGTCCGTATCGAGATGATGGCATCACGCAAGCTCTACTGGTGCACAGGCTGCCAGAAGTAGGTTTCGATTCAAGACCCCCGCTTCGGCATCCGATTCATGAAATCGACCCGAAAGCAAAAAAGCCCCGATTACTCGGGGTTTGGAGCGGATGACGGGAATCGAACCCGCACCATCAGTTTGGAAGACTGAGGCTCTACCATTGAGCTACATCCGCAGCGTCGATCTTTTTCGATTTGAAATCGTATCAACCACACCATTCTATGGGATAGACTTGCGGAGGTTGTTCGGTCTTTGAACAAAAAACCGGATTAACCACCGGGGTGTAGCGTAGTGGCTAGCGCGCCTGCTTTGGGAGCAGGATATCGCAGGTTCGAGTCCTGTCACCCCGACCAGTTATTGCCTTCACCCGCATCAACGAGCCCGCTCGGGCGACCCTATTGGAGATGAATCCTTGAAGTCCACAGTCGAACGCATCAAGCCAACTCGCGTCAAAATCACCATTACGGCGAACGCTGAAGATCTGCGTCCAAGCATCGACCACGCCTATGAGCACATTGGCGAGGATGTTCAAATCCCGGGCTTCCGCAAGGGCAAGGTTCCGCCAGCACTCCTCGAAAAGCGCGTTGGCAAGCCGACCATCCTGGCTCACGCAATCAACGATGCAATCGACGGTCTCTACCGCGAGGCACTCGAAGAGCACACCATCCGCCCGCTTGCTCAGCCAGCGGTAGACATCACCTCGACTCCAGACAACGAGACCTTCGTTGGCGATTTGGTTTTTGAGGTGGAGGTTGAGGCTCGTCCAGAGATCAAGCTGCCTAAGTACCAGGGCTTGAAGGTTCAGGTCGATGAGATCAAAGTCGCCCCAATCGAGGTTGACGCCGAGGTTGACGCCCTTCGTGCCCGTTTTGGCTCGCTCAAGACCGTTGATCGCCCAGCTAAGAAGGGTGATTTCACCAGCATCGACCTGAAGGCAGAGATTGATGGCACAGTAATCGACACCGCCGAAAACATTTCTTATGAAATCGGTTCGGGAAACCTACTTGATGGCATCGACGAAGCGTTAGACACTCTCACCGCCGGTGAGTCGACCACCTTTGTTTCGAAACTCGTGGGCGGCGACCGTGCCGGTCAAGACGCTCAGGTTTCGGTAACACTCAACGCCGTCAAAGAGCGCGAACTTCCTGCCCTAGATGACGAATTCGCCAAGCTTTACAGCGAATTCGATTCGGTTGCCGACCTAAAGAAGGGCATCGAAGCTCAGATCGCTCGCTCGAAGTCCTACAACCAGGGAATCCAGGCCCGTGACCTACTGACCGACAAGCTACTCGAACTGGTCGAGGTTCCAGAATCTGCCGAGCTAATCGAGGCCGATGTGAACCGCCACCTCGAAGGTGAGGGTCGTCTCGAGGATGCTGCGCACCGCGCCGAAGTTACCGAGCAGAGCACTCGCTCGTTCAAAGTGCAGATGTTGCTAGACGCACTTGCCGAGGCCGAAGAAATTAAGGTCAACGAGCAGGAACTGATTCAGTACCTAATCCAAGCTGCTCAGTCTTATGGCATGGATGTCAACGAGTTCATCAAGATTGTTGACCAGAATGGCCAAATCCCGATGTTCGTGGCCGAGGTAGCCCGTCGAAAGGCCCTGGCTGTAGTTCTCGAGTCTGCCGAAGTGGTTGACAAGAAGGGCAACAAGATCGACCTCACCGAGTTCTTCAAGACCGATGCAGAAGCAGGCGAAGACCACTCGGGACACGACCACGACTAGTCTGCAAAACAGAAACGGGCTCGAACCTTTGGTTCGGGCCTTTTCTTTTGCGACACGACTATCTGCCGATGGCGAACACCGCCGATTAACGTCGGTCTCGCAAAGTATCTTGGTCTAGCAACGACAAGAGCATAGGAGTCACTAATGGCTGAGGAATTCCGCCTACCGCAATCTATTTTCGAGCGGTTGCTCAAAGATCGCATCATTTGGCTGGGCAGCGAGGTTCGCGACGACAACGCAAACGAGATCTGCGCCAAGATGCTCATGCTTGCCGCCGAGGACTCGACTCGCGACATTTACCTATACATCAACTCGCCGGGCGGTTCGATTACAGCTGGTATGGCGATTTACGACACCATGCAATACGTGCCAAATGACGTCGTCACAGTCGGAATTGGCATGTGTGCTTCGATGGGTCAGTTCCTACTCTCTTCCGGAACCAAGGGAAAGCGCTACGCCACCCCGAACACCCGCGTGTTGCTTCACCAGCCACACGGTGGCTTCGGAGGCACTGCAAGTGACATTCAGACTCAGGCAGAGTTGATCCTTTCGATGAAGAAGCAGTTGGCCACCCTGACCGCTTCACAAACTGGCAAAACTGTCGAACAGATTATGCAAGACGGCGACCGTGACCGATGGTTCACTGCCCAAGAAGCACTCGAATACGGCTTCATCGACCACATCCAAGAATTTGCATCGGGAACCACCGGCGTAGGAAAGAAGTAGTCCAATGACCACACCAAACTTTTTGAGCCCAGAGGCTCGCTACATTCTGCCAACCTTCGAAGAGCGCACCTCATACGGTTACAAGCGCCAAGACCCATACAACAAGCTTTTCGAAGACCGAATCATCTTTTTGGGTGTTCAAGTTGATGATGCTTCGGCTGATGACATCATGGCCCAGCTGCTGGTTCTGGAGTCGCAAGACCCGGACCGCGACATCACTATGTACATCAACTCTCCAGGTGGTTCGTTCACCGCGATGACCGCAATCTACGACACCATGCAATACATCCGCCCACAGATTCAGACTGTTTGTCTTGGTCAGGCCGCTTCTGCTGCTGCCGTTCTGCTCGCAGCAGGAGCACCAGGCAAGCGTTTGGCCCTGCCAAACGCCAGAATCCTCATTCACCAGCCAGCTAGCGGGGGAGATCGCGGGCAAGCTTCAGACATTGAGATACAGGCGCGCGAGATGATGCGACTACGCGAGTGGCTCGAAGACACCATCTCTAAGCACTCCAAGCGATCCGTTGCAGAAGTCAAGAAGGACATCGACCGCGATAACATCCTCACCTCGCAAGAGGCGCTCGAATATGGTCTTATCGACCAGGTTCTAACTTCTCGCAAGAACAAATAACGACCTGATTAGGCATCAGCGGGTGAGCGTTGCTCGCCCGCTTTGTCTATCGGGGGATATAGGGTTTTATCTATGAGCAAGCTCAGCGAGACCGGCGATATCCTGAAGTGCTCTTTCTGCGGAAAGAGCCAGAAGCAGGTTCGCAAGCTAATTGCCGGGCCGAGCGTTTACATCTGTGACGAATGCATCGAGCTCTGCAACGAGATCATCGAAGAAGAACTCGGGGGCCCGGCTCAGAAGGTAGTCGAAGAACTCGATTTGCCGAGACCAAAAGAGATTTACGCCTTTCTTGAAGAGTATGTAATCGGTCAAGACCAAGCCAAAAAGGCTCTCTCGGTTGCCGTCTACAACCACTACAAGCGCATCCGTTCACGTGGCACTCTGACTACGGCCGGCAAAGATCACGATTCTATCGAGATCGCAAAGTCAAACATCCTCATGATTGGTCCGACCGGCTGTGGCAAAACCTACCTCGCTCAAACTTTGGCCAAACGTTTGAACGTGCCGTTTGCGGTTGCCGATGCCACCGCTCTAACCGAAGCCGGTTATGTTGGCGAGGATGTCGAAAACATCCTTCTGAAGCTGCTGCAAGCAGCAGACGGTGACATCAAGCGTGCCGAAACCGGAATCGTCTACATTGACGAAATCGACAAGATTTCTCGCAAGGCCGAAAACCCTTCAATCACTCGCGATGTCTCTGGTGAAGGTGTCCAACAGGCCCTGCTCAAGATTCTTGAGGGCACGGTTGCTTCGGTTCCGCCACAGGGAGGCCGCAAGCATCCTCAGCAAGAATTCATCTCAATCGATACGACCAACGTGCTGTTTATCGTGGCTGGTGCCTTCGCTGGGCTAGAAGAAATCATCGCCTCTCGAGCGGGCAAGAAGGGCATCGGCTTCGGGGCAACAATCTCGGGCAAAGACGCTTCAGAAGAGCTTTTCAGCGAGGTGCAACCAGAAGACCTTCGCAAGTTCGGTTTGATTCCCGAGTTCATTGGTCGCCTACCCGTGATTGCGAACGTTCGTCCACTCGACCGCAAGGCACTGCTGCAGATTCTGATTCAGCCAAAAAACGCCCTAGTCAAGCAATATCAGCGCATGTTCGAACTCGATGGTTTTGAACTCGACTTCGACCACCATGCACTAGAGACGATCGCCGATCTCGCAATAGAGCGAAACACAGGTGCCCGCGGACTCAGGGCGATTCTCGAAGAGATCCTTGGCCCGGTAATGTTCGAGCTCCCCGGCAGCGCTATCACCGGCGTGGTCAAAATCACCAAGGATGTCGTGCTCAACGGTGCTGCCCCAGAGGTTGTTCCATTCTCAGCACTTCGAGAGAAATCTGCCTAGTTGAAGTTCGACGATGTGAAAGCGCCGCTGCTTGCGGGCACGGTCGCATCGGTAACCGGAACCGCTGCATCTATCGGCGTTGTTCTTACCGCTTTGACCGGGCTCGGGGCCACGCCAGGTCAAACATCCACAGCTGTGTTCATGATGCTAATTGCCTACGGAGCCCTCTCTATCGGCCTCTCCTGGCGTTTCAAGATGCCAATCTCAATCGTTTGGAGCACCCCTGGCGCGGCTCTTCTAGTCTCATCCGCATCCCTAGGGCTCGGATTTGAAAATGCCGTTGGTGCTTTTTTAGTCACCGGAGCTCTATTGGCTTTGACTGGATTGTGGCCCGCGCTTGGACGGCTGGTTTCCTCGATTCCCAAACCTATAGCCTCGGCCATGCTTGCGGGAGTCATCTTTCCTTTCTGTATTGCGCCATTCCAGGCGATCGCTCAATACTCCGCGATCGTCATCCCGGCCTTAATCGTCTGGCTTGTGCTTTATCGGTTTGCTCAGGTTTGGGCTGCGCCGGTTGCCATCGCGATCGCTTTCGTCGGAATCTGGCTGCAGCTCGGCGTGCAAATTCCCGAAGCGCAGATTTTGCCGCCCTTCGAATTGCTTGCCCCTCAGTTCAATCCGGTTGCAATAATCGGCATCGCCCTGCCCCTGTATTTAGTCACGATGGCTAGCCAAAACGTGCCAGGAATCGCCATCATGAAAACTTTCGATTACGAGGTGCCGTTCCGGCCGACTCTCATGGTTACGGGGCTGACGACGATGCTGGGTTCATTTTTCGGAGGCTTTGCATTGAATCTCGCTGCCATCACCGCAGCGTTGAACGCCAATGAGCATGCCCACAAGGACGCTCGAAAGAGGTGGCTCGCATCCGTGTTCGGTGGCGTGCTGTACCTCGCCCTTGCCTTTGCTGTGACTCCGCTCGTCGCGTTCGTCAACGAGGTGCCCAGAGTATTAGTGCTTGCCACAGCTGGTGTCGCCCTCTTCGGAACCATGGTGAATGCCGTTTCGGCGACCGTTGAAAACACCGACCTCAGACTTCCGGCCGTCGTGACCTTCTTGATCGGTGCATCAGGACTAGCCCTATTTGGCGTAGGGCCAGCCTTTTGGGCGTTGCTCGGTGGTGTGGTGATTTGGCAGTGGCTCGAGCTAACGCGCGCCAAAAAGAACTAGTTCAGACCTCTTCTAACCAATAGCGGCTCGATTGATGCGTCTTGGCCGCGGAAGTCACGGAACAATTCCATCGCATCCTTGCTGCCGCCACGCGATAGCAAAGTTGCTCTGAAGTGATCGCCGTTGGCTCGCTTTAGCCCACCGTTGTTCTTGAACCACTCGACGGTTTCTGCATCGAGCACTTCTGACCAAATGTAGCCGTAATAGCCAGAAGAGTAGCCGCCGGCAAAGATGTGGCTGAAATACGTGGTGCGGTAACGAGTCGGCACAGGCTCGAAATCGAGACCGTAGTCTGCGATGGCCTTGGCCTCGAACTCGAAGACATCGGCCACGCCGGCCCCAGACGCAAGCTCATGCCAGGCTAGGTCGAGAATCGCCGCTGCTAGGTATGAAGTGGTCGCGTGTCCCTGATTGAAGGTGTCGGTTGCCTTGAGATTGTCGATCCACTCCTGCGGAAGTGCGTCTTCGGTGAGGTGGTGCTTCGCATAGTTCTCAACAACTTCTGGCCAGAGCATCCACATTTCGTTGACTTGCGAGGGGAATTCGACGAAGTCTCGTGGGGTGGAGGTTCCCGAGAAACGCGGGTAAGTGACGTTCGAAAGCATGCCGTGTAGAGCGTGACCAAACTCATGGAACAGAGTGTTGGTCTCATCGAAGGTCAGCAGAGTCGGTTCACCCGCGGGCGGTTTAGGAATGTTCAGGTTATTCACAACGACGGGCTTCTGGTCCATCAGGAACGACTGATCAACGAGGTTGTTCATCCAAGCGCCACCGCGCTTTGATTCGCGGGCGTAGGCGTCGAACACAAAGAGCGCTAGTTCGCTGCCGTCCTCGTTGTGAACCTCGAACACGCGAGCGTCTGGGTGGTAGGCAACAAGGTCTGGACGAGGGCTGAAGGTGATTCCGAACAGCTTGGATGCCGCGAAGAAAACACCGTCGTTGAGTACCCGTTCCAGTTCGAAATAGGGTTTGAACTTCTCGGTGTCAACGTTGTACTTCTCGAGGCGAACTCTCTCGGTATACAGATCCCAGTCCCAAGACTTAAGTTCGAAGTTTCCGCCTTCGGCATCAATGGCTGCCTGGATGTCTCCGGCTTCGCGTCGCGCGTTGCGCACCGCTGCCGGGGCGATGCGTCTCAACATAGAGTGCACATTTGCGGGGCTGCCCGCGGTCTGGTTGCTGATGATGTATTCAGCGTGAGACTTGAAACCGAATAGTTCGGCACGCTTGGCGCGAAGCTCAACGAATTCGAGCACAATCTTTGTCACGTCGAACTCATTACCTCGGCCGCCTTTCGCCAAGGCATTTTTCATGATGCGCTCACGCAGGTTTCTGTTGGTGAGGGAAGCCAGCAGTGGATGGCCGGTGAAGTTGACCATTGGAATCACCCATTTGCCTTCGAGTCCGCGAGCTGAGGCCGCTGCCGCTGCCGTGGCAATCTGGGTAGCGCTGAGCCCGTTCAACTCCGAAACGTCTTCAACGACTACGGCAAGTTCATTCACGTCGTTGTGTTGGTTTTGGTCAAACTGGGTCTGGAGCACCGAAAGACGTTCATTATATCCCTTGAGGGTTTCACGATCATCCGCGCTCAAATGCGCACCAGCGTGAATGAAATCGCGGTGGTAGCGGTCGAGTAGCCAATCAGACTCCGCGTCGAGCGCGAGCTCTGAGCGGCGTTCGAAGAGTTCGTTTACACGAGCAAAAAGGGCTGGATTCAGTTGAATCGAATCGCTGTGTGCGGCTAACTTCGGCGCAATCTCAGCCTCGATCGCATCGAGTTCATCCGAGGTGTCGCTCGAGGACTTGTTGTAGAACACCATCAGCATGCGGTTTAGCACCTGCCCGGCCTTTTCGAGACTCACGATCGTGTTCTCAAAAGTCACCTCTGGTTGGGCGACGATTTGCTCTATCTCAGCAAGGTGAAGTCGGCAGCCCTCGTAGAACGCCGGCAAATAATGCTCAATCGAAATTCGGGTGAAGTCGGGCAGCTCATAGGGGAGAGTTGAGCGCAGGGCAAATGGGTTTTCTTCGTTGAAAGTCATGCCCTTAGCCTAAGGGTTTCGTAGCGGGTTTGACTCTCGGAAAACCTACTCCGACTCCTCGGCAAACACGATCGAGGCGGCTTCAACTGTCGAACCTTCGGCGAAATCCAGCTCCCAGATTTTGCCCACGGCCCGCAAGTCGCCAGCCGCGAGTCGCAACAAATCGAGTCGTTCAGCAGGAGCCAGGATCGTTGCACTCTGCAAGGTTGCCTTCATCGACACCTTGGCGTCTGACTTAGCCTTGCGGATGCCAGACACTGCCTGGGATGCCAGGGCCAAAACCTGTGCGTTCGCCTCATCCTTGTTGACCCGCAGTTCTGCGGCATTAGGCCACGAAGTTCGGTGAACCGAACCCTGCTGCCACCAAGACCAAACCTCTTCGGCGGTGAATGGAATGAACGGCGCAAACAATCTGAGCACCGTGTGAAGGGCCACCCGCAGAGCGACTGCAGCGGATGCCTGTTCAGCCTCGGTCGCACCACCCTGACCGTAGGCACGTTCTTTGACCAGCTCGAGATAGTCATCGGTGAACTTCCAGAAGAACCCTTCGGTCACCTCAAGTGCCTTGGTGTGGTCGTAGTTCTCGAAAGCGGTGGTGGCTTCGTCGACCACGTCGGCAAGCGAAAGCAGCATCGACTGGTCGATTGGCTCGGTAACCGCATCAAACCCTGCCGGCACTTCAAACGAGAGCGCGAACTTGGCGGCGTTTAGTACCTTGATTGCTAGACGGCGACCGACCTTCATCTGACCCTCGTCGAAAGCGGCGTCGGTGCCCAGGCGAGCCGCGGCGGCCCAGTAACGAACCGCATCCGCTCCGTGGTTATCGATTGGCTCGGCCGGAACAACTACGTTGCCCTTCGACTTCGACATTTTTTTGCGGTCCGGGTCGAGAATCCAGCCAGAAATAGCTGCATTCGACCATGGCAATTGGTCGGATTCTTGGTGCGAACGAAGCAGTGTGGAGAACAACCAAGTTCGAATGATGTCTTGACCCTGTGGGCGAAGATCAAACGGAAATACCTTGGCGTACTTTTCGGGGTCAGAAATCCAACCGCCGGCCAGCTGTGGCGTAAGCGAAGAGGTCGCCCAGGTATCCATGATGTCAACCTCGCCGACAAAGCCGTTTGCTACGCCTCGTTGAGCCTCGGTGTAACCGAACGGGACATCGCTCGAAGGATCTATGGGAAGCGTATCAACGCTCGGAACCAGCGGGGTTTCAAAGTTAGGCTCACCGCTTGCGTCGAGGGCATACCAAACCGGGATCGGCACACCGAAGAATCGCTGACGTGAAATGAGCCAGTCGCCAGTGAGTCCGTTGACCCAGTTTTCGTAACGAACGCGCATGAAGTCGGGGTGAAACTTTAGTTTCTTGCCCTTGGCGATCAGTTCTTCGCGGATCGAACCATCCCGACCGCCGTTGCGGATGTACCACTGACGGGTCGAAACAATCTCGAGTGGCTTGTCGCCCTTTTCGAAGAACTTCACCGGATGCGTAATCGGGCGAGCTTCACCAATCATGTCGCCAGACTCTTGAAGCATTTCAACGATTCTCTGCTTCGCCGAGAACACGGTTTTGCCGGCAAGCTCGGCATATGCTGCTAGGCCGCGTTCGCTTTCGATACCTTCCGGAGCCTCTTCTTGAATGCGGCCGTCAAAACCGATGATCGCGCGGTTTGGCAGGTCGAGTTCGCGCCACCAGATCACGTCTGTAACGTCTCCGAAGGTGCAGATCATGGCGATTCCGGAGCCCTTGTCGATCTGGGCTAGACGATGTGCAACCACTGGCACCTCGACTTCGAAGAGCGGTGTGCGAACGGTCTTGCCAAAGAGCCCCTGATAACGCTCGTCATCGGGATGAGCCACCAACGCTACACAGGCTGGCAAAAGTTCTGGGCGAGTGGTCTCAATGAAAACCTTGCCGTTAGGGCCGTCGAAGCCTAAACGGTGGTAGCTCCCCGGCTGATCCCGATCTTCGAGCTCGGCCTGCGCAACGGCGGTGCGAAAGGTCACATCCCACAGGGTTGGCGCCATCGACTGGTACGCCTCGCCACGCGCAAGGTTGTTCAAGAACGCCTTCTGTGAGACCGCTACGGCGTCGGGGGAAATCGTCTGGTAGGTCTGGTCCCAGTCAACCGACAGGCCGAGTCTGCGCCAAAGGGCCTCGAACTGTTTCTCGTCCTCGAGAGTGAGCTTCTCGCAAAGTTCGATGAAGTTCCGTCTCGAGATTGCCACCTGGTCGGCGGCCTTTGAAGACTTGTTGTCGCCGCCCTCGAACGGGGGCTCGAAACCTTCGACATAGGGGAGGCTCGGGTCGCATCGAACGCCAAAGTAGTTTTGCACTCGACGTTCGGTCGGCAGACCATTGTCGTCCCAACCCATCGGGTAATAGACCTCAAAGCCCCGCATTCGCTTGAACCTTGCCACCACATCCGTGTGGGTATATGAGAAAACGTGACCCACATGGAGCGAACCTGAAACGGTGGGTGGAGGTGTGTCGATCGAGTAGATGCGATCGCGAGTTGCCGAACGATCGAAGCGGTAGGTGCCCTGTTCGTCCCAAGCAATCGACCACTTCTGCTCGAGCCCTTCGACCGTAGCCTTTTCTGGCGGGTTGGCAGGGGCCAGGAACGACGAGGAAGGTGTGGCAGTGGTCACGCGAAAGTCTCCAAATTAGGGGTCTGTATAAGGTTAACATTGAGTGTTGTAACACTTCACGAAAGCAAGCATGTACCCCAAAATCAATGACGACGCTTCGAGCGCGAGCGAAGGCGTAAACCCGAGCCCGAGTTTTCCTTCGGTCGAGCAAAAGATTCTGGGCTACTGGGCTCAAGACGCTACTTTTCAGGCATCCCTGGATCAGCGTAGCTCCGCCGACGAGTTCGTCTTTTATGATGGTCCGCCATTCGCGAACGGCCTACCTCACTACGGACACCTGCTCACCGGCTATGCCAAAGACATGGTGCCGCGCTTCAAGACCATGCAGGGCTACCGAGTTGACCGCCGATTCGGCTGGGACACCCACGGGCTGCCTGCCGAAGTAGAGGCAGAACGCCAGCTGGGCATCTCCGGTCGTCCTGAGATCGAGAAATACGGCATCGATAAGTTCAACGATTATTGCCGCACATCCGTGCTGAAATACACCGAAGAGTGGCGCAGCTATGTGACACGTCAGGCTCGCTGGGTCGATTTCGACAACGACTACAAAACCCTCGACGCTCCTTACACCGAGAGTGTGCTCTGGGCATTCAAGCAGCTTCACACCAAGGGCCTGATCTATGAGGGGTTCAAGGTCCTTGCCTATTGCTGGCGCTGTGAAACTCCGCTCTCGAACCACGAACTTCGCATGGATGACGAGGTCTACAAGAATCGGCAAGACCAGACCGTAACCGTAACCTTCCCCGTACTCGATGGGCAGGGCTTTGACGGAGTCAAACTCTTGGCTTGGACGACCACACCTTGGACACTTCCGACCAACTTTGCCCTAGCGGTCGGCCCAGAAATCGAATACGCAATCGTTAACGGATTCCTACTGGCCAAATCGCTGGTTGGCGTGCATGCTAAAGAACTTGGTTTCGAATCGGCCGAGGATGCACAGGCCGCGGTTACTCGCACCGTGCCAGGTTCCCTCCTTGCCGGTCTGAGATATGAACCTATTTTTGACTTCTATCGCGACGAAACGAAATTTGAGGTAGCCAACGCTTGGCAGGTGCTCGTTGATGACTACGTAGGCGCTGAGGACGGCACGGGAATCGTTCACCAGGCACCCGCATACGGTGAAGATGACCAGCGAGTTTGTGAAGCCGCCGGCATCCCCGTTTATGTCTCGGTCAACGAGCGTGGCGAGTTCAACTCGATCGTCAGCGAGTTCGAGGGTCAGCACGTATTCGACGCAAACAAGAACATCATCGCGTGGCTCAAAAAAGCCGACCGACTGTTCAAGCAAGCTTCTTACGACCATCCATACCCGCACTGTTACCGCTGCAAGAACCCACTGATTTACAAAGCCGTTTCTTCTTGGTTTGTTGAAACCACCAAACTTCGCGATCGAATGCTCGAACTCAATCAGCAGATCGACTGGACACCAGAGCACACCAAAGAGGGTTCGTTCGGCAAGTGGCTAGAGAACGTGCGCGACTGGGCGATCAGCCGCAACCGCTTCTGGGGCGCTCCGATTCCGGTTTGGAAATCCGACGACCCGAACTATCCGCGAATTGACGTCTACGGGTCGCTCGATGAACTCGAAGCCGATTTCGGCGTTCGAATCGATGATTTCCACCGACCTACCATCGACCAACTGACTAGACCAAACCCGGATGACCCTACCGGTCGTTCCACGATGCGTCGAGTTCCAGAGGTTCTCGACTGCTGGTTCGAGTCTGGTTCGATGCCGTTCGCTCAGGTGCACTACCCGTTCGAAAACCGAGAGTGGTTCGACACTCACAATCCCGGAGACTACATCGTTGAGTATGTCGGTCAGACTCGCGGTTGGTTCTACACCCTGCACGTTTTATCGACCGCTCTGTTCGATCGGCCAGCATTCAAGTCGGCAATCTCGCATGGCATCATCCTTGGTAACGACGGCCAGAAGATGTCGAAGTCTTTGCGCAACTACCCAGACGTCAACGAGGTGTTTGACCGAGATGGTGCCGATGCCATGCGTTGGTTCCTGCTCTCGAGTCCGATTCTTCGCGGTGGAAACCTAATCGTCACCGAGCAGGGCATCCGCGAGGGTGTGCGCCAGTTCTTGCTGCCACTTTGGAACACCTACTACTTCTTCTCGCTGTATGCGAACGCCGCTAAATACGAAGCGAAAATCAGCTTCGACAGCAGCGACGTGCTTGACCGCTACCTATTGGCAAAGACCCGAGACCTTGTCGAAGCGGTCGAAGCCGACATGAACAAATACGACTCCTACTCGGCTTCGTCTCGTCTGCGCGACTTCGCCGACATCCTGACCAACTGGTATGTCCGCCGCTCTCGCGATCGCTTCTGGGAAGGCTCTGAAGAGGCATTCGACACCCTTTACACCGTGCTCGAGACTGTTTGCCGGGTCGCGGCTCCGCTACTACCGATGGTTACCGAAGAGGTCTGGCGCGGACTCACCTGGGGCCGTTCCGTTCACCTACAGGATTACCCGCAGGCAACCGCGTTCACAGCCGACTCGGAACTGGTTTCTGCCATGGATGGTGTGCGAGCTGCATCATCGGTTGCAAATAGTTTGCGCAAGGCATCTGGTCTTCGAGTTCGCTTGCCGCTCTCGAAGCTTGTGGTAGTCACTGCTGGGGCGGCATCGATGGAGCAGTTTGCTGAACTCCTAAAAGACGAGTTGAACGTAAAGTCTGTCGAAATCGTTGAACTTGCTATCGACAGCGCCTCGGAGTTTGGAGTAGTCAAACGCCTATCGGTAAACGCGCGTGCGGCAGGCCCGCGCCTGGGCAAGAACGTGCAGGCCGTCATCCAGGCAGCTAAGGCCGGCGAGTGGTCGCAGATTGACGGAATAGTCATCGCTGGAGGAGTCGAGTTGGCCGAAGGTGAATACGACATTGACTTAGTGGCAGACTTTGCCTCAGGAGCAAACGGTGAGCAGCCAACAGACCTGATCGGAATTCTCCCAAGCGGCGGGTTCCTCGTTCTAGACGGCAAGCTAACCCCGGAACTTATGGTCGAAGGCCTTGCCCGCGACATCATCAGACAGATTCAGCAGGCCCGCAAGGATGCCGGACTCGACGTCAGCGACAGAATCAGACTTTCGCTAACTGGGTCGCAACACGTTCTAACGGCAGTGCAAACCCATGTTGAGCTAGTCAAGTCTGAGACTCTGACCCTCGAGCTCACCACTGAGCTCGGCGATGCCAAAGGTGCGGCTTCGGTTGGCGACGACGAATTCGTGCGAATCGCGGTCGCCAAGTTTTGAGCAACGAAAAGGTTTGGGCCAAAAAGGCCAAAGCGGTCGAAGAGGCCCTGTTGACTCGCATCCCAGAGAACAAACTGAGACCGAGGCTCGAACCGACCCGTCGTGCGGTTGAACTTTTGGGCGACCCGCAAAAGGCATATCGCGTGATCCACGTCACCGGCACCAACGGAAAAACCTCAACGACACGCTTTATCGAGCGCATACTTCGTGAGCATGGTCTGCGCACCGGAAGGTTCACGAGCCCCCATCTGGTGAACTTGAACGAGCGGATGTCGCTAGATGGCGAGCCGGTGAGTGACGAAGTTCTGGTTGAGGTGTGGAACGACATCGCACCGATTCTAGAGTTTGTAGATACCGAGTTAGAAGCCGCCGGTGACACCAAGCTCACTTTCTTCGAAGCCCTCGCGGTGCTTGGATTCGCAATCTTTGCAGATGCTCCGGTCGATGTATTGGTGCTGGAGGTTGGCATGGGTGGCGAATGGGATTCCACAAACGTCGCCGACGGAGATGTTGCGGTTATCACGCCGATTGCGCTCGATCACATGGAACGTTTGGGCAACACTATCGCCGAAATCGCCAAGACCAAGTCGGGCATCATCAAATCTGGTGCACTTGTTGTCTCCAGCGGGCAGAAGGAAGAAGCCGGAGCTGTCATCGCTGCCAAAGCGTTGGATACAGCCGAATCGCTCAAGACTCTGGGTCAAGATTTTGAAGTTGTTCGAAAGAGTGTCGACGGGAACGGCCAACGAATCACGGTCAAGGGGCTCGCTTCGACCTATAACGACCTTTACCTGCCTCTTTTTGGCTCGTATCAAGCCGACAATCTTGCCCTCGCTATTGCCGCGGTTGAGAGTTTTCTTGGTGGAGGCACGGTTCCCATTCACGACGAAATCCTGCGCATCGCAGTTGCCGACGCATCGTCGCCGGGTCGCCTCCAGGTTGTCGATCGAAATCCGCTAACGATCATCGACGCGGCACACAATCCCAACGGAGCAGAATCACTCGCGAACGCACTTGACGAATATTTTGGCAACCCCAAAACCGTGGGTGTCGTAGGTGTCCTCGGTGACAAAGATGCGCGCGGCCTGCTCGAAGCTCTGAGCCAAAGTTTCGATGAAGTTATCGCAACCCGATCTAGTTCGCCTAGGGCTCTCGAGCCAGAGGCCTTGGCCGAGATCGCGAAAGAGTTTTTCGACAGAGTATCGGTAGCCCCAGACCTCTCGAGTGCGCTCGACCAGGCGCGAGCATCCGTGGCAGACGAAGGTGCAATTGTTGTCACGGGAAGTGTGAGCATGGCCGGTGACTTGCTTAAGTTGATTCAGAAGGATGTTGAAGATGAAGAATAGGTCTACCCAACGAACGCTCGGATCCATGCTGCTTGCATTTCAATCGTTCGTAGTCTTTTTCGGAACACTCGTCGCGTTCGGTATGCAGTTCGGAGACTCCGCGACAGTGTGGGGAGTGGGTTTCACCTTGTCGGTAATCGCAATCGTTTTGCCAGGCATCCTTGGCCGTCCTGGCGGTTATCTCATCGGTTGGCTGTTTCAGGCAGCGCTGTTGAGTTTGAGCATATTCATTGCAACGCTCAATGGTGTGGGGGTTTTCTACATTATTTTGTCGATCATCTTCTTGAGCCTCTGGATTTGGGCCATGCTTGCCGGTTCCACGATCGACGCCGCTCGTGTAGCGTGGCAGAAGGCAAACGGCATCGATCCGAACAACCCGGATGGCCAGCCAGAAGTTTTTCGTATCGAAACCGACTCAGAGGAGAAATAAGTGAGTGAACTCCAGCAGACCCTAGTTTTAGTCAAACCGGATGGCGTCAAGCGCAACCTCATCGGAGAAATTATCCGTCGCTGCGAAGCCAAGGGCTACGTGGTTCTTGACCTAAAGAAGATCCAGCCTTCCCGAGCGCTTCTCGAGGAACACTATGCCGAGCACGTCGGCAAGCCGTTCTTCGAGCCGCTTGTCGAGTTCATGCTGTCTGGCGATGTCGTCGCGATTCGCCTCGAAGGTCACGGCGTGATTGACGGATTCCGTTCGCTAGCCGGTTCGACCAACCCGACTTCGGCTGCTCCCGGCACCATCAGGGGAGACCTAGGACGTGAGTGGGGAACCAAAGTTGTGCAAAACCTAGTGCACGGTTCAGACTCGCCAGAATCGGCTGAGCGCGAACTCGGACTCTGGTTCTAACGAAACAGAATCGGCCAGAGGCTCCAGAACGACAGGATGATGGTCAGCACGACCAAGAATTCTGTCACCAGGGTGTAAATCCAGGCGTTGTCTGCCGATCTAACAAAGAATCCGACGCTTTTCACCGGCACGCTAATGATGCCTTCTGCCGCCGCCCATAGAAAAACTCGCCAAAAAAGCGGAACCATGGCAGCCCAAGCCACCATGCAGTAAGGGCAGAGAACGTGGATAACGAACGTGCTCTGAGTGAATAGCCAGAGCACAAACAAAAAGCCAAGCGAGATCCCGACCGTGAACACACGCCAAAACCAGGCGGCAAATCGAGCACCGGCGAGAATGGCGACCCCGATAACTACGGGTGCAAAAAAAGCAGCGAGACCAATAATCGGATTTGGGAATCCGAAGAGCTTGGCTTGGGACGTGAGCATCACCGATTTGCAAGAAATGAACGGGTTGATGTCGCAAGAGAGGGTGGCATTCGGATCGGCGGCTACGTGGATTCTTTCGAGCACCAGCGCGAATGAAGCAACCCAGCCTAGGATTCCGGTCCAGATCATGGTGATTGCCACACCGCGGCTAGGGGATTCCACTGTCTCTATCGCGTTAGACATCTTCGGTTCGCTCACTCGACAAGTATCGCACGGGCGGGTTAGTGACATTTGGCAACCTAGGTGGCATACTTGAAGAAGTTGCTCCGGCCACACCGGAAGCGACGAAGATTTTCGAGTTCAACCGCGGCTTCGCACTAAGACCCATCGGGCAGCGACCGCAAAGCTAGAAACTCGACTTGTTTAGATTTGGTCGGATTCAAGAGAATTCCGACACTGAGATTTGAAGCCTTAGGGCTGTTGTGTGGCACAGCCCAAGGCGGCTTGGAGTGCACCAGAAATGGTGAAGAAAAACGAAAAAGACGTCAATGACGCAACCGAAACAACCGAAGTAGCCCCCAAAGTACGCAGCCGTGCTCGTGCGAAGGCAGCGAACCAGGATGCGTCGCCAAAACTAGCAGGGTCCGATACTGACCAGGGCAACTCAACCAAGAGTCCTCGCGGCAAGGCTTCCGAGTCAAAGGCAGCCAAGGCTCCACGAGCCAGGAAGGGTATCGAGGAAGCTCAGCAGGAGTCGGTCGCACCGATCGTTGCCTCGGCAACATCCCTGATTTTTCAGGCGCCGGATTTGCCAACCCCGGTCATTGACCCCAAGCGCGGCAAGATTGTCGATGCTCCAGAAGACGGTGAGTCTCACCTTCGTCGCAGAAGTCGACGTCGCGCCGGAGACGAAATCAAGACCGACGGTTTGCCAGAAAACGTCGTGGTCAAGGTTCGCACCCCGCGCGAGCCAAAGGCACCGAGCAACGAACCGCAGCGAGTCAAGGGTTCTACCCGTCTCGAGGCCAAGAAACAGCGTCGCCGCGATGGACGGGATGCTGGGCGCCGCCGCTCGGTCATCACCGAAAGTGAGTTTCTAGCCCGCCGCGAGGCCGTGGATCGCACAATGGTGGTTCGCTCGAAAGACGGCAAAATTCAGCTCGGAGTGCTTGAAGACAATGTGCTGGTCGAGCACTATGTAGCTAAGTCCTCAGAGGCGTCGCTAATCGGAAACGTCTATCTCGGCAAGGTGCAGAATGTGCTACCGAGCATGGAAGCAGCGTTCGTTGACATAGGTCGTGGTCGCAACGCCGTTCTCTATAGCGGCGAGGTTGATTGGGAGCTCGCCGAAACTGGCAACCAACCGAAGCGCATCGAACTGGCGCTAAAGTCGGGCGATACCGTGTTGGTGCAGGTGACCAAAGACCCAGTGGGTCAAAAGGGCGCCCGCCTGACATCCCAGATTTCGTTGCCTGGGCGCTACCTCGTCTATGTGCCGAACGGTTCAATGAATGGCATTTCTCGCAAACTTCCAGACAGCGAACGTTCGCGACTGAAGAAAATCCTCAAAGAGGTTCTGCCCGACGAAGCCGGCGTTATCGTGCGCACCGCAGCCGAAGGTGCCACCGAAGAGCAACTCACGCTAGACGTTGAGCGTTTGCAGAAGCAGTGGGAAGACATCCAGGCCAAGGTGCAAAAGTCGCAAGCGCCTCTTTTGCTTCACTCGGAGCCGGACCTCTTGATCAAGATCGTTCGTGATGTATTTAACGAGGACTTTCAGAAGATGGTCATCAGCGGTGACGATGCTGCCGAAACTATCAACAACTACCTTTCGGCTGTTGCCCCTGATCTGCTTGAGCGAGTTGAGAAATATGAAGGCTCGAAAGACGTATTTGACGAATACCGCATCGGCGAACAAATCGCTAAGGCGCTAGACCGCAAGGTTTACCTGCCTTCTGGAGGTTCGCTGGTCATCGACCGCACCGAGGCCATGACCGTGGTTGACGTCAACACTGGCAAGTTCGTCGGTTCAGGCGGAAACCTAGAAGAGACGGTCACCAAAAACAACCTCGAGGCTGCCGAAGAGATCGTTCGACAGCTGCGACTTCGCGACATTGGCGGCATCATCGTTGTCGACTTTATCGACATGGTGCTCGAATCGAACCGTGACCTCGTGTTGCGAAGATTGATGGAATGCCTCAGCCGTGACCGAACCAAGCACCAGGTTGCCGAAGTGACTTCGTTGGGTCTGGTTCAGATGACCAGAAAGAAGCTTGGTCTGGGGCTACTCGAGACCTTTAGCGAAGCCTGTGAGGCTTGTGCCGGTCGAGGAATCATCGTGCACAATGAGCCACATATGCGCGCCAAGGGCAACGCCGAGCCGATTCAGAAGAGCGAACGCTCCGAGAAGAAAGACAAGCGCAAGGCTGCCAAGCAAGAAGTAGCCAAAGTCGTTACGCCAGAACGCGCCAACGAGATCAACAGCGTTGTGGCCAAGATCGCTGCGTCGACTATTGCCGCTCATGAAGCCGCCGGGGAGGAGTCGCTCATCCCAGTGGTGAAGCACGAAACTCAAACCGAATCAGCTGTCGGCGAGTCCGATGAATCAAGTGAGGCGTTTGCCAAGGATGTTCCACCCGAGGCACTGCTTGGCGCTGTGCTCGAGGCGCTACCGGAACCAACGCCTCCGGGTCAATCCCGTCGCAAGTCACGTCGAGTGACAACAGCGACAATTACGACCGGAAACGAAACAAAAAACACTGACTAAATTGGTTTGACCGAGGCGGCAAATCAGGGTAAACTCGAACCTTGTTGCCCGCCGTGTCTCGGTGGAGCCAAAAGTCTTCTAACAAAGGGTAGATCTGTGGTTTACGCAGTAGTCCGCGCAGGCGGTCGTCAAGAGAAGGTGTCCGTAGGCACCATCGTCACGCTTGACCGCGTCCAAGGCGACGCCAATGGCAAAATTCAACTTCCAGCAATCTTGCTGGTAGATGGCGACAAGGTCACCACCGACGCAGCTGCGTTGGCCAAGGTGAAGGTTACCGCAGAGGTCCTCGGCGACCTTCGCGGCCCAAAGATCATCATCCAGAAGTACAAGAACAAGACCGGCTACAAGAAGCGTCAGGGGCACCGTCAGGACTTGACCCGCGTTCAAATAACCGAGATCAAGTAAAGGACTAGCGCAAAATGGCATCCAAAAAAGGTGTTAGCTCTACCAGAAACGGCCGCGACTCGAACGCTCAGCGCCTCGGCGTCAAGCGCTACGCGGGTCAGGTCGTAAGCGCTGGAGAAATTATCGTGCGTCAGCGCGGCACTCACTTCCACCCGGGTTCTAACGTTGGCAAGGGTAAGGACGACACACTGTTCGCTCTGTCAGCTGGAACCGTTGAATTCGGAACCAAGGGCGGACGTCGCGTCGTCAACATCGTTGAGGCCGCCTAAACAGCATTCTTTTAGCAGAGGGCGAGCCAATGGCTCGCCTTCTCTTATTTCAGGCTCATAACTAAGGAGGTCACCGTGGTCACATTCGTCGATCAGGTGACTTTGCACGTTCGCGCCGGCGACGGTGGAGACGGCTGTGTCTCGGTACACCGCGAAAAGTTCAAACCTCTCGGCGGCCCAGACGGCGCCGACGGTGGTCGAGGGGGATCAATCAGTTTGATCGCCGATTCTTCGGTAACCACGCTGCTTGATTTTCACTTTCACCCACACCGTGCTGCGGGCGACGGTGGAGATGGAGCCGGAGACTACCGCAACGGACACAACGGAGAAAATCTGACCCTTCCAGTTCCGATTGGAACGGTTGTCAAGGATGCCCGTGGCAAGCTGATTGCGGATCTCGACGAAGCGGGCATGGAACTCGTGATCGCCGAGGGTGGCCAAGGTGGGCTTGGTAACGCGGCTCTAGCGTCTTCCAAGCGTAAAGCACCTGGTTTCGCGCTACTTGGTGTTCCAGGCTGGCGCGGCGAAATCATTCTCGAGCTGAAAACCGTTGCAGACGTGGCTCTTGTTGGTTATCCCAGCGCTGGCAAATCTAGTCTGATCGCAGCAATGTCCGCAGCCAGACCTAAAATTGCCGACTACCCATTCACGACCCTTCACCCGAACTTAGGTGTAGTACAGGCCGGTGACATGCGTTACACCATTGCGGATGTTCCAGGTTTGATTGAAGGTGCTTCGGAAGGCAAGGGTCTCGGTCTTGAATTCTTGCGTCACGTCGAACGTTGCTCCGCTCTTTTGCACGTGCTCGATTGCGCAACACTTGAGCCAAACCGCGACCCGATTAGCGATCTAGACAAGATCCTCAAGGAACTCGCCGCCTATGACGTTCCAGAAGGCCAAGCACCGCTTCTAGAGCGTCCACAACTTATCGCACTGAACAAGGTGGATGTTCCAGACGGTCTCGAGCTCGCCCAGTTCGTTAGGCCGGAGCTGGAAGCTCGTGGATACCGAGTTTTTGAAATCTCTGCCGTTAGCCAAGTTGGGCTTCGCGAGTTGAACTTTGCTCTGGCTCAAATTGTGCGAGAGGCCCGCGACCTTAGGGCTGCCGAGCCTGCTAAACCGCGCATCACTCTCATGCAGAAACGTCGCGACGAGGGTTCGTTCGAAATTTTCAAAGAAATGCACGGCGACGACGAGATCTTCAGAATCATCGGTGTCAAGCCCGAACGTTGGGTTGCGCAAACTATGTTTGGCAACGAAGAAGCAGTTGGTTATCTCGCCGATCGCCTTGCAAAACTCGGCATCGAAGATGAACTCTTCAAGAAGGGTGCGGTTGCGGGCTCAACGGTTGTAATCGGAGCCGGAGCTGGCGTTGTTTTTGACTGGGAGCCCACTATCACCAGCGCGGGTGAGTTGATCGCCGGCCCTCGCGGAACCGACGCTCGCTTCGATCTGAACGAACGTCGCACAACTAATCAGCGACGCGAAGAATATAAGGCGAGGATGGACGCAAAGGCTGCTGCTCGCGAAGAATTGAGAAAAGAAGGACAGGCGGGAATCTGGTCTGCTTCTGATGAACTAGATGAAACGGAAACTTCCGAAGAGGAATAGTAAATGGCGCAGCAAATCGTGAACCTTGCAACGGCCAAACGCGTGGTCGTCAAGGTGGGTTCGTCTTCAATTAGTGGCGACAACGCCGGTCAACTGGGATCACTGGTTGCGTCACTGGCCACGGCCCACCAACGAGGCACACAGATCATCCTGGTTTCATCTGGTGCAATCGCTACCGGTATGCCCCTTTTAGGTCTGACCGCTAAGCCGGAAGACCTCCCAACCTCACAGGCGCTTGCGGCCGTCGGTCAAAGTCGGCTCATTGCTCGTTATCAGCAGGTTCTAGAGCAATTTGGAATCATCGCCGGGCAGGTCCTGCTCACTGCTGACGATCTTGATGGGCAAGAAACCAGCGCTAACGCAAAACTTGCTATGGAGAGACTTTTGGAGCTCCGAGTGCTTCCGATTGTGAATGAGAACGATACCGTCGCTACCGCCGAAATCCGTTTCGGTGACAACGATCGCTTGGCTGCTCAGGTTGCCGTTTTACTTCAGGCTGACGCACTGGTTCTGCTAAGTGACGTTGACGCGCTCTACACAGCGCCACCGAGCGAGGCAGGTGCTGAGCGCATCCCCGTTGTGGCGTTTGACGACGATCTTTCCCATGTGCAGATCGGTGGGACATCGACGGGCGTGGGAACTGGTGGAGCGATGACAAAAGTTACTGCGGCGAAACTCGCTAATGGCTCGGGTATTCCAGTTTTGCTAACCAGCACGGCAAACGTCTCTCCAGCACTTTCGGATGAATCAGTCGGCACCTGGTTTCAGGCCAAGAAGTAGGGTTTAAGAATGACTGCAATCGAGAAAATTCGCTCGGCAAAGAGCGCGTCTGTGGCTCTAGCTCAAGCCAGCACGACCCTTAAGAACGCTGGCTTAGCGGCTGTCGCAGATGCTCTGGTGGCCAATGCCGCAAGAATCATTTCGGCCAACCATATTGATCTCGAGCGTGGCGCTGAAACCGGCCTCTCCGTTGGACTCCAAGACCGTCTTCGTCTCGATGAAAAGCGAATCCAGGCGCTTGCTGACGCTGTCAGGCTGATCATTTCTTTGCCAGACCCAATCGGCGATTTGAAGCGTGGCATGACCCTACCCAACGGGCTGCGCCTTGCTCAGGTTGCAGTGCCATTCGGCGTGGTCGGAGCCATATATGAGGCTCGCCCAAACGTTACCGTTGACATTGCAGCTTTGGCATTGAAAGCGGGCAACGCGACCGTTTTGCGCGGAGGATCCGCTGCCGAGAACACGAACCTAGTGCTCGTCTCGGTGATTCAAGATGCTCTCGCATCGGTTGGGCTGCCTGCCGAGTCGGTCGTAACGGTGGACGATTTCGGTCGTGCCGGGGCAGTGGAAATGATGCAAGCCCGTGGCTTGGTCGATGTTCTGATTCCGCGCGGCAGTGCATCACTCATCAAGGCCGTTGTCGAGGAATCGAAAGTTCCAGTTATCGAGACCGGTGACGGTGTTGTGCACATCTTCATCGACGAGACTGCCAGGGTTGACTGGGCGACCGAGATTGTGTTCAATTCCAAAGTTCAGCGACCATCCGTGTGTAATGCCCTCGAAACACTGCTGATTCATCGAGACGCTCTCGACAGAGTTGGCCCAAGCGTTTTGAACCAGCTTCACGCTGGTGGCGTCACCATCCACGGCGACGAAGAAATCGTCGAAAAGTTTGATTTTGCCGTCGCGGCAACCGAGGAGGACTGGCATGCAGAGTACTATTCACTCGATCTAGCCGTGAAAGTGGTCGCTGATCTAGATGAAGCGCTGGCTCACATCGCCAAGTATTCGACCCACCACACCGAGTCGATCATCACTGAAGACAACTCAAACGCCGAGCGTTTCTTGAAACAGGTTGACTCGGCCGTCGTGATGGTAAACGCTGCCACTCGCTTCACTGATGGCGGAGAGTTCGGGTTCGGAGCCGAGGTGGGTATCTCGACTCAAAAACTTCACGCTCGAGGCCCGATGGGGCTAGCAGAACTCACCAGCACCAAATGGTTGGTGCGTGGCGAGGGGCAGACTCGCGCCTAGGTTATCCTTGACCTAGTAACTAGGAGAAAACTATGACCAACATCCTTGCCGCCGTGGAAGAGACCGAACACGCTACCAGCATGCTCGACACCCTGCCTTACGGTCTCGTCGCGATCGGAATCTTCGTTCTTCTCGCATTCGTCACCTGGTCTTATCGCGATGTGGCTAATCGTCACGATCACAAGTCGGGCGACTCTGAGGGTCACCACTAAGCCGCATCCGCGGATAAGCACATGACCAAGGTTCGTCTCGGCGTTATGGGTGGAACCTTCGACCCTATTCACAACGGACACCTTGTTGCAGCCAGTGAAGTTGCGTCTGCTTTCAATCTTGACGAAGTCATTTTCGTTCCTACCGGAACGCCCTGGCAAAAATCTCAGGTTACGGCCGCTGAGGATCGTTATCTCATGTCAGTTATTGCGACTGCTGCGAACCCGCGATTTAGGGTTAGTCGGGTCGACATCGACCGAGACGGCCTTACCTACACGATTGACACTCTTCGGGATGTCAAATCGCTCTATCCGGATGCGGAACTCTTCTTCATCACCGGTGCTGACGCCATTGCTCAGATACTTTCTTGGCGAGATGTCGATCAAATCTGGGGGCTTGCGCATTTCGTCGCTGTAACCCGCCCAGGCCACAAGCTTGAGCTCCCGCCGCATCCCGAAGGTGCAATTTCCACACTCGAAATTCCAGCCCTTTCGATTTCGAGCACTGACATCCGTGCCAGGGTTGCCGCTAAGAAGCCGGTTTGGTATCTCGTTCCCGATGGCGTAGTGCAATACATAGGCAAGCATGCGCTTTATACAGGGGAGCGCAGTGCCTAGCGGTCAACCTTATCCAGGTCCGTGGATTTTCGCCTATCCGGTGGTGATGCCTGGGCAGGCCTCCAAGGCACAGCAGACCTTGTTGACATCCGCATTTCCGGTTGCATCGGCGTCACAGCCTGCATCTTCTGCACTCGCTGCACCTACTTCACCGGTCGGCGCTTTTGGTCAAACAGGCTCGGATGAACCGAAGTCAAAGTTTTTTCCACTGAAACCTGTTTTGGCTGCTCAGTCTTCTCAGACAGCAACTCGGGCTGTTGAAGAAGCAACGCCAATAGAAACAGACGCTCATGTTGAATCCGAGTTTCAGACTGAGTCCCCAGTCTTTGAAATCTCGTCTGCGTTGATTTCTGAGCCACAAACAAATTCGATTGTCATAGCCCAGCCCGAAGATCCACTTTCGGGGGACATCTTCACCGATAGCGGCCACTTCGTACGCACGGGTTCTATCGAAATAGTGCCCGTGCGAACAGGAGAGATCGCGGTCGTTTCCCAAACCGCAGAGGCAGATGACGCCGATTCGACCGATAGCATCAACTCTTTTATGCCAGGTATCGCACCGATTGCCGCGAAAACGGTTGCAAATTCCCGCGCCAGTGTGTCGATGCTGCAACCTTCGCGAAGACGAGCCAAGGACACTACTTCAACATCCTTGGTTTTATTGATTTCGATTTCGTCGGTTGCTGCACTGGCGGCCATCGCTTATTTCTTTGGATTCTTTAGATAGGAACAAATGACCGCTTCAAAACAGGCCAAAGCCTTGACAGAAATCGCCGCCAACGCTGCGTTAGACAAACTCGGAGAGAACCTAGTTGCACTCGATGTATCGGGTCACCTAGCTTTGACCGATGTCTTCCTCCTGGTTTCGGGGCGTAGTGAGCGCCAAGTGGCTGCAATCGCGGATTCAATCGAGGAGAAGATGCTCGAGGCTGGGCACAAGTTGCTGCGTCGCGAGGGCAAGACCTTGGCGCGATGGATTCTGCTTGATTTTGGTGACTTGATCGCACACGTGATGCACGAGGAAGATCGCATGTTCTATTCGATTGAGCGTCTCTGGAACGACTGCCCGGTTATCAAGCTGCAGTCTTCCGAACCCGCCAACTTGTAGTAATCTAGTCAAGTTGTCGAAAGATGACTTCGGGCCTGTGGCGCAGCTGGTAGCGCACCTGCATGGCATGCAGGGGGTCAGGGGTTCAAGTCCCCTCAGGTCCACGAAAGCTCCCACGTTATGTGGGAGTTTTTCTTTTAAGGGCAACCTATACTGCACTTATGACCGCCAAATACCGTGGATATGCGCTCGATCAAATCACTTCTGTTATCGATCATTCGGTTCTCAAGCCAGATGCAACTCGCCAGGACATCATCGAAGGCGCTCGGGTTGCGATGCGGTTTCACACCGCGACGCTCTGCATTAGGCCCTGCGACGTGCCGCTTGCGGCTGAGTTGCTGGCCGGATCAGGGGTCGGAGTTGCGACCGTTATCGGGTTTCCTCACGGCACGACAACCACGGCCACTAAGGTTTTCGAGTCGCTTGAAGCGATCGACAATGGCGCAACCGAGCTTGACATGGTTTTGAACGTTTCTGCTCTGATTTCTGGTGATACCGACTATGTGTTGCGTGACATAGCCGAGGTGGTTCAAGCATCGAAGGCAAAACTTGCGTCTTGCTCGATCAAGGTGATTTTTGAAACGGCGTTATTAGCTTCCGAACAAATCGTTGAAGCATGCAAACTCACCGAGCGTGCCGGTGCTGACTATGTAAAAACATCGACGGGCTTCTCGACGGCCGGAGCTACCCTTGACAACGTTCGCCTCATGAAGAGCACCGTTGGAGACCGGCTGAAGGTCAAGTCATCCGGGGGAGTCAAAACCCTCGATCAGTTGATTGATTTCATGGATGCTGGAGTGAGTAGGTCTGGTTGCTCTGCGACGGCAGCAGTGGTCGCAGAATTCGAGCAGAAGGCTTCATAGGCATCTTTACAGCGACCCTAAACGGCAGCGAAGCTCGCTGATCGAAGAACTTGCTTTTTTCTGTCAAGGGCTATTTACTTAAGTCATGACAGATGCGTTGCCCCCAGTTCTCTATTTGTCGCACGGCGCTCCGCCACTACTTGATGATGAACTTTGGATGGGGCAACTTTCGGCTTGGGCAGAATCGCTTAGCCGGCCATCCGGAATTTTGATCGTTTCCGCTCACTGGGAGACCGCTCCGATTTCGATCACATCGACGGCCGCCGCAACTCCGCTCATCTATGACTTCGGTGGTTTCGCGCCTCGTTTTTACAACATGAAATATGAAACACCAGATGCTGGCTGGCTTGGTGACGCGGTGGCTGGTCTGATGCCCGACGGTGAGGCGGTTCACCGCCACGCAACGCGTGGACTTGATCACGGCGCCTGGGTTCCTCTGAGAGTCATGTTTCCAGAGGCTGATATACCCGTTGTTCAACTGTCGATGCCCACTCATGATCCGGTTAGGTTGATGGAACTCGGTCGCCGGCTCGCGCCTCTTAGGGAGATTGGGGTTCTGATTATCGGATCTGGTTTCATGACTCACGGTTTGCCGTTCATTCGCGACTGGCGGGTCGATGCAGCGGCTCCCAGCTGGTCTGCCGAGTTCGATGCTTGGGCTGCCGAGGCACTTGACGGCGGGGATGTTGAAACTTTGATTCGCTATCGTGAACTTGCGCCAGGTATGCCTTATGCGCATCCGACCGTGGAGCATTTCACGCCGTTATTCGTTTCGCTCGGTGCCGCTAGTTCGGCTGAACAGCAGGCCCAAACCGTTATCGACGGGTACTTCATGGGTCTCGCTAAGCGTTCGCTTCAGTTGGTCTAGCTAGGCGATTGCTGCCAGTCGTTCGCCTTTCTGCTTTAGCCATGCGTTCCATAGTTCTTTGATATCCCATGCATTTTCGGCCATCAATGAGACCCCGCGCACACCGGTTCGCCTGGTTTTTCCTGCGATGATCATGAGCCGAGTGTTGAACAACACGTGGCTGCAGCGTTGCTGAGCATCGTCGAAAAAGGTTGAGTCTGAGCATCCGCTGCCGTCATCGAGGGTGATAAAAACAACGCGCTTTCCGGAACGCATCGGCGGGGTTTGCGTGGCCACTCTTACGCCCGCCACGAGAACTTCTGTTTTGCTACGCATCGAGACGAGTTCGTCTGATCGAACCACTCCCATTTCGTCGAGCATCTCGCGGTATTTGTCGAGTACATGCTCGGTCACATCCATTTTCAGAATCGCCAGTTCGTGGGCCACTCGCTCGTCGGCGCTCAGTTGGGCGTGACCGGTCGGTATGCGTTCGATGATGTCGAAATCTAGCATCGGCTGGTTCGGGTCGACATTCGGCCGTTTCACGATCGTATTCAGCTCTCGCACTCTCACGATGATGTCGCCTCGGGTGTGACTATCGGTTCCGGCTAAGCCATCGAGCGCACCCACCAGTGCGAGCCTTTCGAGTGTTCGTCGACTCGGCTTTGCTCGCAGATAAAAGTCGGCGACACTTGCGAACGGTTGTTCGGCGACGATGCTAGCAACTTCACCATCGCTGATCCCCTGCACCTCGGTTAGCGCCATTCTCACGCCAGGGCTGTTGGTGTTCGATGTAGTGTGCGACGCTTCGACCAGGTATTCATCGGTTGAGTGATTGACGTCGATCGGCAGAACCTTGACGCCCAGTCTTCTAGCCTCGGTGAGCAGTAGTCGACGAGGATACATGCCTGGATCATGGGTGAGTAGACCCGCGATGAACTCGGTCGGGTAGTGGGTCTTTAGCCAAGCACTCTGATAGGTCGGCAAGGCGAATGCAGCGCCGTGCGCCTTGCAGAATCCGAACGAGCCAAATCCGGCGAGAATATCCCAAACCTTGTCGATCACATCTTGGTTGTAGCCTCGTTCCACGGCCTTGGCTCTGAAGAATCGTTCAACTTCGGGTGCCAAGCGCGGATGTTCCAGATTTCGCCTGAACTCGTCGGCTCTAGCCAGCGAGCATCCGGTCATCACGTGAAGGATGCGCAATACATGTTCGTGAAAAATCACCACGCCATAGGTCTCGCGCAGAATCGGCTCGAGGTCGGGATGAATGTATTCGGGGGTCGCGAAGCCGTGGCGACCATCTAGGTAGGGGGCAATCATGTTGCCTTTCATCGGGCCCGGTCGAAACAGTGAAATCTGGATGGTCAGGTCGTTGAACTCGGTGGGTTGGTGTTTGCCGGTTAGTTCGCGCTGACCAGGGCTCTCGATCTGAAAAATACCAAGCGTGTTGGTGGTTCGTATCGCCCTAAATGTCTCTATATCATCCTTAGCAATGTCGTCTAGCTCGATTCGCTCGCCGAACACTCGCTCGCGTTCTCGCACCGCATATGCCATCGCACTTTGCATGCGCACACCGAGCACGTCGAGCTTGAGCATGCCCATCGGGTCCATGTCGTCTTTGTCGAACTGGCTCATCGGCAGCCCTAGTCCACTCGGTTCGACCGGGGTTAGGCCGAGCAGGCTCGAGTCGCCCAGAATAACCCCACACGGATGCATCGAGATATGTCGTGGCAACCGGTCGAGCCTTTCGGTGATGTCAACCATCAGGTTGAGGCGGCGGTCTTCTTCGATCGCTTCGGCAAGGGCGGAGAGTTCGGGTTTCGATCCGATTGCGTTGCGAAAAGATCTGGCACTGAAACGCCACATGTTTTTGGCGATGTCGTCAATCTGCTCGTCGTCGAGCCCGAGGGCTAGGCCCGAGTCTCGCATCGCACCTCGCCCGCGATAGGTCGACTGCATCGACAGCAGGGTGACTCGGCTGCTTCCGTAGCGTTTGAAGATCGCTCGATAGATGTCGTGACGTCTTGCCGATTCGACGTCGATGTCGATGTCTGGCAGGCTCGTGCGTTCAACACTCAAAAACCTTTCGAACAGCAGGTCGTGTTCTATCGGATCGACTCCGCTAATGCCGAGCAAGTAGTTGGTGAGCGACCCAGCACCAGAACCTCTGGCTGCGATACGGATCTTCATGTCGCGAATCATTTGGGCGACATCCGCGACCGTTAGAAAATAGGTTGCGAAACCGAGCCGGTTGATCGTGATTAGCTCTTGGCTCAGGCGGTGTCTCACCGTGGTCAACTGCGACTCGGATGCTCTTGGATAACGCCAGTCGATTGCTTGGTTGGCTCGCTGCCAAAGCACTTCGAACGGGTTTCCTTCGATTCCCAGGGTGCTCTTTTCTGGCGTCTTGGGTTTTGCCCAGCCACAATCGTTCGGTGGGTCGATTCGACACCTGTCGGCCAGCTGCTCCGTTCGTTTGATCAACGCTTGGGCTTGGCCCGAATCTTGGGTGATTTCAACCGCTAGGGCTTGCATCATCACGGTTGGTTTTAGCCACGCCTGAGCATTTGGTTGGGGTTGGAACATGCCCAGGGGTTCCAGATGTCTAGCCGAGTCGAGCACGTCTGCGGTCAGTGCATCGTCTGGCTCAAGATAGCGAACCGCGTTGGTCAGCACCGTGGGAACACCCATTGACTCGGCTAGTTGCAGCATTCGATTGGCTTGCGTGATGCATCCCTGAGTGCCCGGTTCGGTGATGTGGCTGGCAATTTCTACACCGAGACTAGCCGTAGCCCAAAGCGCTTTGCGCCAGCAGAGCAATTTCGCCATCGCTTCGGTGCGACTTTCGCTGAGAACGCTCGCCGCAAAGTCACTTTCGACTCCGAGCAGCACGGTGACCAGTGCGACCCCGTCGCGAATGGCCAGTCGAGCCAGTTCTTCGATGCCTATTGAAGTGTTCTTTTTGCCTTTGCGGTGAGCCGCCGACACGATGGCGCACAGGGCAGACCATCCCAAGCCGCCATCGTGCCCGTGTGCCAGAACGATGCAGCGACCCATGGGGGAGCCCTCGGTGTTGTGCACGGCAAGATCGACCCCGACTATCGGATCAATGCCCACCTTTAGGCAGGCACCGATGTGCTTGACGGCCCCGTATAGCCCGTCGCGATCGGTAATCGCCAAAGCGGTAGCACCCTGTGCTGCCGCGGCTTCGACGAGCAGCTCGGGTCTGGTAACTCCGTAGTGCCCAGAAAATGCCGATGCAACGTGCAGATGAGTGAATGCACCCACTTTGGTTCACCCGATTCTCTAGCTCAGTCGTAGACCCGGACGAGACGCCAGGCGTTTTCTAGAGTGAAATGCACCAGCTCGTATTGGTGTTTGCGTTTTGCCACGTTGTCGGCTGCCATCAGGCGCCACATCTCGACCTCGAGAATGCCCGAACCGATGCCGCGCTGAACCCTTGCCGCCTCGACCCACCACTCTCTTCTGGCGAACCAACGCACTGGGGTGTCAGAAACCAAATAGTTGCAATCGCGCCAAGCAAACCCAATCGGACTACCGTTTTTATCGACCGCCACGGTGACTTTCTCGTCGACCCTGACCATGCTCCAAACCTCTTTCTATTCGAAAATTTGTTCGAATAACTAGAGTGTAGGAAACCCCACGGACATATCAAATTGAGGTCGGCGTGTCGGTCTAGATTGCCGAGATTAGTGCTGGTTCATTGATGCGAACCTTGCCGACATCCTGCCCAACCTTGTGAAAAAGAGCTTCGCCGGCCACAACATCCGAGCCATCTGCAATCGCGGCCAAGAGCTCGAGGTCACCCTCGACGTGCGGATCAATCCAGGCCTCAAAGGTGTCTGGAGTCAAAAGCACTGGATTGCGGTCGTGAATGTGCGCGAGCTCGGGTGCTGTGTGCTTGGTCAGGGTCGTCGCCGAGAGCAACCACCGGGATGGGTCATCCTTGGCCTTGCTCGGATCGAGCCACCACTCATAGAGCCCGGCAAGTGCGAAGACGCCGTCGTCGCCAGCATGAATGTAAAAAGGTTGTTTCGTGCCATCGGCGGCAACCTGCCATTCGTAATAACCGGACGCTGGAATCACGCAGCGACGGCGAACTACGGACTCTTTGAAGGAGGGTTTTTCGAGAATCGTTTCGATTCGCCCATTGATCAGCGGAGCTCCGTCGATCGCCTTGGCCCAGCGGGGGACCAATCCCCAGCGAGCCGCGTGGAATTCCCGGTTGAGCTCACCAACCGGCGCTCCAGCTTCATCCTTTTCAAAGGAGCGGTCGACCAAAATCGCGATGTTTTGAGTCGGCGCAACGTTGTAAGAGATGCCGGGCATTTCGCCGACGATTTCATCAGCCTCAAAGATGGTGAGCAACTCGCCCATGGAGCGGGCAACCACAAAACGCCCGCACATCAGTCTTTGCCTAGCTGCTCAGGAAGCGCGGAAGAAAGCATGCGCAATCGACGATTGAACGCTTCGACATGCTCACCGGGGCCAGGTCCATTGGGAAGAGCATCCCAGTCGGTCACCAGTCGAATGCCATGAAGCGAACTCAAGGTCCAAATTTCAAGCTGATTCATTCGGTCCACAGTGACCAGTTCTTCTCGAGTCGAAAACCCCGATTGCCTAGCGATTTCGAAAACCAACTCACGAGTAACACTCGGAAGCCAGGGAACGCTCTCCGGTGGGGCGCAGAGCACGCCATCGCGCCACCAGACCAAACTCGACAGCGCACCTTCAAGAACGATGCCCGTCGGGCCAAGCAGAACGGCCTCATCGGCACCGTGCAGATTCGCGCGTCGGCGAAGCTGCTGACCGAGACTCAGATCGGGCCCTTTGATAGTCGGCGAAACTCGAGGGTCGACTTCGTCTAGAGTCCAGAGTTTCACCGAATCCAGTTGGTCAGGAGCTACGCGAAGCCGAAGGTGCAGGTGATGCTTCGAGTCTTCGTCTGCGTGAAACTCGATTCTTGGAAACCAGCGACCATGACGAGGAAGCGTTTCAATCACTAAGCCGTAGAACGTATCGAGAAACGGCAGATGTTCGGGAGAAACTCCAGAGATTGCTTTGCGAAAACGTTCAAGGTGTCGATCTAAAGCGCGAACCTTGCCTTCTTCGATCAACCAGGAATCGGCCGCTGCCAACTTGTTTTCACAGTTGTCTGGTTCGGTGACCTCGGCGAGCACGCCCTCGCGAAAGCAATAAAACTGGCTCTCGCCGGTCATCTAAAACCCTCGCATCTCATTTGTGCCCCTTGGCACCTAATCTATTAGTTGGTGGCCATCGATTTTGACGATGTTGCCAGATTGAGATTGAACAAATTGCGACTTTATGCCGACTCACTCAGCGGATGGGTTCATCCATCTGACGCGTTCGTGTTGCTGTTTGCCAACCATCCGAACTGCTTTTGGCTTGACCGAGAACATCGCAAGGATGAGCGATTCTCGGTTATCGGAGGTGCAAGTCTGGCCTCTTCCAAGATTTCTCGAGATTCACTTTCAACTGCTCTCTCACAACTGACCGCCGACGCCGAGATCGAACTTCCGTTTGACTTTAGGCCGGGTCTTGTCGGGGTAATCGGCTTTGAGCCGCAGTCAGACCTGATGCTGTTGGTAGACCGAGCGATAGTTTTCGATCACGACGCCCAAGAGATATGGTTCGTCGGGCTGTTCGAGCAGAAACGTCAGTTCGATGACTGGATGCAGGCAGCGTTGTTGCGTTTTGCTCTAGTCGGTGGGCAGCAGGCGCAGTATCGCGACCAGAAAACTGGCGGGGATGTTTGGGCACCGAGTTTGAGACACGGGGCTCGTCGATACCAAGCGCTTATCGAGAGAGCCCAGCAGCACATCCGTGCCGGCGATGTATATCAACTTTGTCTAACCAATGAGATTTCGATCGAAACGACTGTCGATCCGCTGCTGACCTTCTTGAGATTACGCGAGCAAAATCCGGCACCGTACGCCGCATTCCTGCGGGTCGGTGAAATTTCGGTGGTTAGCGCTTCCCCGGAGCAGTTCGTGAAAGTAGACGCGCACGGATGGCTCAGCAGCAAGCCAATCAAAGGAACACGCAAGCGCGGCTCAAACCCTGAAGAGGATGCCGCGATAGCCAAGGAGCTTCACACCAACGAAAAAGAGCGCGCCGAAAATCTGATGATCGTTGATCTTATGCGCAACGATTTCGGTCGAGTCTGCGAAGTTGGCTCAGTCGACGTTCCGCTCCTGTTCGACGTTGAAACTTATGCCACGGTGCATCAACTCGTCAGCACGGTTCGTGGAAAACTTGCCTCTGGCATGACCGCGTTCGACGCCGTTTTGGCGGCCTTTCCCGGTGGTTCGATGACGGGAGCTCCAAAGCAGCGGGCGATAGAGATCATTCGAGAACTCGAATCCGGTGAGCGGGGCATCTATAGCGGTGCGCTGGGTTACCTCTCGGCGAGCGGTTCAGCCGATTTCGGGATGGTCATTCGCACCATCGTCTTTGACGGCTCGAGCGCAAGCATCGGGGTTGGTGGTGGCATAACCATCGACTCCGATCCGGCTGCTGAGCTTGAGGAGACAAAACTGAAAGCCAAGGCCTTGCTTCGAGCGTTGGGAGCGGATGACCCGTGGGCCGACGAGGCTGACGCGGTCTGAGCATCCCAGTTGGTAACCTTGTAGGCAGTGCCACGCCGTCGCGTGCAGACGTTACAAAGAAGAGCAAATGACCGACCAAAATCAAACGGAATATGACATTTTCTCCATCCAGGAGAAATGGCTTCCGATCTGGGATGAGCTAAAGCCGTTCAACAGCGGCAATGCCGACGATTCACGCCCGACCAAGTACGTTCTCGACATGTTTCCTTATCCCTCTGGTGACCTACACATGGGCCATGCCGAGGCATACGCACTAGGCGACGTAATCGCTCGCTACTGGGTGCAAAAGGGTTTCAACGTTATGCACCCGATCGGTTGGGACTCGTTCGGTCTTCCCGCCGAAAACGCCGCCATAAAGCGCGGCCTTGACCCTAAGGGCTGGACCTACGACAACATTGCCCAGCAGCGCTCTTCGATGCGTCGTTACGCGTGCTCGTTCGACTGGGATCGTGTTCTGATCACCAGCGACCCGATCTATTACCGCTGGAACCAGTGGCTGTTCCTCGAGTTCTATAAGCGCGGGCTGGCCTATCGCAAGAATTCAAACGTCAACTGGTGTCCGTCATGCCAAACCGTATTGGCCAACGAGCAGGTCGTCCAGGGGCTTTGCGAGCGCTGCGATTCGGTAGTCACCAAAAAGGCTCTGACTCAGTGGTATTTCAAGGTCACCGAGTATGCCGACCGTTTGCTCGATGATCTAGACACGCTCGAAGGTAACTGGCCTTCAAAGGTTCTTTCGATGCAACGTAACTGGATCGGACGCTCCTACGGAGCTGAGGTTGAATTTGAAATCGAAGGTAGAACTGAGCCTGTCACTGTGTTCACCACTCGGCCGGACACCCTATTCGGAGCTACCTTCATGGTTGTCGCCCCAGACAGTGACCTTGCCGCTGAGTTGGCTTCGGGTGCCGACGCTTCGGTCCGCGCGGCTTTCCAGGATTACCTCGAGCAGGTGAAGAAGTCGAACGACATCGAGCGCCTAGCCACCGACCGCGAGAAAACCGGTGTGTTCCTTGGGCGCTTCGCGATCAATCCTGTGAACGGCGCTCGCCTGCCTATCTGGGCCGCAGACTACGTGCTTTCTGACTACGGCACGGGCGCAATTATGGCGGTTCCCGCTCACGACGATCGTGACATGAGCTTTGCCGTCAAGTTTGATCTGCCGGTAGTTACCGTTGTTGACACCGGCGAAGACGACCCTGCCGTCACTAAGGTTGCGACCTCCGGCGAGGGGGTTTTGATTGCTTCTGGCGAGTTCAACGGTCTTGCCAAGGCTGAAGCAATCCAAGCGATTACCGACCACTTGGCTAATGCCGGCAAAGCTAAGGTTGCCAAGAACTTTAGGCTGCGTGACTGGCTGATTTCGAGGCAGCGTTATTGGGGAACGCCGATTCCGATCATCCACTGCGATGTTTGTGGCGAAGTTCCGGTGCCGGCGGAGCAGCTTCCAGTCGAGCTTCCTTCAGCCGCTGGACTCGATCTCAAACCTAAGGGTTCGTCACCTCTTGGTGCCGCATCCGATTGGCTTAACGTCAATTGCCCAAGTTGTGGTGGAGACGCCAGGCGCGATTCTGACACGATGGACACCTTTGTCGACTCATCTTGGTATTTCTTGCGGTTCTTGTCGCCTAACAGCACGGATGCAGCATTCCCCGTCGATGAGGCAAAGCGCTGGGCTCCGGTTGACCAATATGTGGGCGGAGTAACTCACGCAATTCTTCACCTGCTTTATGCTCGCTTCTTTACCAAGGCCCTTCACGACATGGGGCTAGTGGATTTCGAAGAGCCATTCACCCGCCTGCTGAACCAGGGAATGGTTTTGATGAACGGCTCGGCGATGTCGAAATCGCGCGGTAACCTCGTGGCTCTAAGTGAACAGTTAGACGAACACGGCGTCGACGCCGTGCGCCTGACTATGGCTTTCGCTGGTCCGCCAGAGGAAGACATCGACTGGGCCGACGTTTCGCCCTCTGGTTCGGCAAAGTTCCTTGCGCGAGCCTGGCGCGCAGCAAATGACGTAACCAGCGGTGTCGATGTCGATTTCAAAGCCGGCAATCCGGCACTTCGCAAGGCGACTCACTCATTCCTGCGCGACTTCGGCCCGCTGATCGAAGGTTTCAAGTTCAACGTCGGTGTCGCCAAGGTCATGGAATTGGTGAATGCCACTCGAAAGGCGATTGACGGGGATGTCGGCGGGGCTGACCCTGCCGTGCGTGAAGCAGTTCAGACGGTAGCCAAAGCCTTGTCATTGTTTGCGCCATACACAGCGGAAGACATGTGGCAGTTGCTCGGGCACGCGCCGGGAGTTGCCCTGGCCATGTTGCCAGAGGCTGATCTGAGCCTCTTGGTGGAGAATCAGGTCGTCGCAATCGTTCAGGTTGATGGCAAGCTTCGGGACAAGTTCGAGGTTGCCACAGACATCACCAAGGATGAGCTTCAGGCCCTTGCCTTTGACTCGAACGCGGTAAAGCGTGCCATCGGAGACCGCGAAATTGCCGCGGTTATCGTTCGTGAGCCAAAACTGGTAAACATCGCCACCATGGGCTAATCCGTTTTCCACAGTTTCTGATTCGACGGGATTCGATTCGCCACGCTTTCGTATCTTGTGCATGTGTCAAGAATCAGAAAGTTCATAGAGCAACTACGGGCAGGAGAAAAGAAGCCAAAATTCCTTTTGGCCTCCGTAGCTGTGGCTTTTGCGTTGATTCTCGGTGCAGTTTGGCCATCTGCTGAAGCGTCTCCAGACATCATTCGGCGCAAGCCCACACCTAGCGCAGAGGCCAAACTTCAGATTGCCGCTCAGAAGATCTATGTCCACGTGACCGGTGAGGTGCAACATCCAGGTGTCTACATGTTGCCAATTGGTTCTCGGCTATTCGAGGCGGTCGCCCTAGCCGGAGGTTTCCGAAAAAAGGCCGATCAGTCAAGCGTGAATCTGGCTCGAACATTGGCCGACGGTGAACAGTTGGTCGTGCTGGCCGCTGGTCAAATCCGCCCTGCCGATTCAGGATCTGCCGGGTCTTCGGGGGTGAATCTAAACAGAGCGACCGCCGAACAACTTGAAAGTCTTCCCGGAGTAGGTCCAAAACTCGCCGGTCGAATCATCGATTGGCGCACCGCCAACGGAGGGTTCGCTCACGTAGCCGACCTTCTCGAAGTTGGTGGCATAGGAGACAAGCTCTATGCAGCGATTAAGCCGATGGTTTCGCTGTGATCCTCCCATGTTTTGCACTCGCACTTTGGCTGTCTCTCTGGGTTGCCCAGAGCCAGAATAGCTTTTGGCTGGGGCTCGGCCTTATGGCTTTATCGACGATGGGCATCACGTTGTTGGCGACAAGAGAGCTGAGGGTGCGCTTACTTACATTTTTCGCAATCATCGTCCTGGTCTGTTTCTCAAACTGGGCCAGTTTGCAACGAGGCTCAGTGAGCCTCAAATCTCTGGCGCAGGATTTCACTATCCAGAAACTTGAGGTTCGAGTCTCGTCGTGCGCCAAAGGTCGTTGCCAGGTAAGTTCCCGCATCCAAGGGTTGAACTTTCGTGCCCAGTTATTAGAGCCATCGAATGGCGACCGCGATTTGGCAAACGAGCCGTTGAAACCAGGCATGCGAGTGACTGGCCGATTCTTATTCAAGCCGTCAACCTTTCGTGACGACGAATTCGTGCTGAGCCCTCAAGGTCGGTTGCGAATCATCGACCTAAGGCCCTCATGGAACGAAGCACTTCGCGCCCAATTTAGCCAGACTCTAACATCTATAAACACGGATGCAGGCGCTCTTGTTTTAGGACTGACGATAGGTGACGACTCTCAACTTAGTCAAGACGCACGAAATCGAATGAAGACCCTTTCGCTCACGCATTTGACTGCAGTTTCGGGTGCGAACTGCGCCATCGTGATCGGAGCCGTCGTATTCCTTCTCAAAAAACTCGGTTCGCGAAAGTGGCATACCGCCTTGGCCGCCTTGGCTTCGCTTTGGGGGTATGTCGCCATCGTCGGTGAAGAGCCGTCGGTGCTGAGGTCCGCCCTAATGGCGGGGCTCGTCATTCTGCTCACTTTCTGGGGCCGAAAGTCACCACCCACGGTCGCTCTCGGTTGGGCGGTCATAGGAGTGCTCTGTGTTTGGCCAAAAATGGCTGCGAGTCTCGGATTCGCGCTTTCGGTGATCGCCACGGCCGCAATACTCCTGCTGGCCCCCAGAATCTACGATCGATTCGTTGCCAAAATGCCTACACCGCTAGCGGCAAGTTTGTCAGTGGTCATTGCTGCCCAACTTTGGTGCTTGCCCGTGTTGCTGTCGATTTCATCAGGCATACCCTCCTATTCGATCATCGCAAATCTTCTTGCTGAACCATTGGTGGCACCCGTGACGGTTTTGGGCATTGCGAGCCTAGTCTTCTGCCCGATATTTCCAGGGCTTAGCGCCGGCCTGACTCTCGTGGCAAGTTCCCTTACAAATCTGATTCTTGCCATAACTGGATTGGCCACGGTAGGCGGTTCGACAATCCAAATCCCTGGCGGAATTTTCGGCTTGGCAGTAGTCGTGTTCGCGGTAGTCACGATCAGTTGGTGGCTATTAAAAAGGTCCCGCGTTGCTCTGACCTTGACCGGGGCAACAGTCCTGATGTTTGTCACCGCTGCTTCGGCAAGTTCGGCTCAACAAGCGACTTGGCCTCTTTCGGATTGGCAGATAGTTGCCTGCGACGTTGGGCAGGGCGATGGTCTGGTGTTTCGCTCGTCCAACGCTATTGCGGTTATCGATGTGGGTCGCGAACCCAAACCAATAAAACAATGCTTGGACCGTCTGGGCGTGAAGCACATAGAGCTTTTGGTCTTGACACACTATGACGCCGATCACGTCGGTGGTTTAGCGGGTGCTCTCGAGGGGCGCACGGTCGAGACGGCTTTTCTAACCCCAATGATTGATGACCGCCCCTTGGCCTATCGCTCACAGGCCCTTCTCGCGCAAGAAAAAGTCAATGTTGAGAGGCCTAGCTGCTGCCTCAGTGGAACTCTGGGGGAGGCCACTTGGCAGGTTTTGCAACCTGAAGTTGATGCACTTGGATCTGAGGACTCGAACGATGCAAGCATCGTGATGCGATTCGACACAGCGGATATCTCGTTTTTCACGTTTGCTGACCAAGGGGAGCGTGGCCAAATGCGACTTGTGTTGAACCATCCTGAGCTTGTAGTTCGAGATCCCGGCAAGTTTGCGGTTGTGAAAGTCAGTCACCACGGGTCAGCCGACCAGTATCCAGAGCTAATGGAAAGTTTGCACGCAGATTTGGCGCTATTTTCGGTTGGTGCTCGTAACCCTTACGGGCATCCCACTCAAAGAACCTTGCATTTGTTCGAAACAACGGGGAGCCGCGAGTACCGCACCGATCAATCGGGCTCAATCGCCGTGTCCATTCGGTCACATGAGCTGACAGTTGCAGTCACTGGTGGCGGTTAGGCTTTTGGGGTGACGAAAGCGAAACAGATTGACTGGCGCAAGGCATATCCCGCGCCTATCGTCTTACTTTTCGGCCCAGAGAGTTTCATTTCTTCTAAGACCACTCGCGAGATTCGCGATCAACTGAGAGCCAAGCATCCAAACCTCGAAATCAGCGAAGTTGAGGCCGATAGCTATGCGTCTGGGCAGCTACTAAATCTCGCCAGCCCTTCACTTTTTGCCGAACCTCGACTCATCATCGTCGACGGTGCAGAACGTTGCACCGATGCCTTCATTGATGACGCAAAGAGCTACAACCTTCAACCTGCTGAAGATACCTACCTGATTGTTAGGCACAGTGGCTCTTCGGTTAGGGGAAAGGCCTTTCTTGAAGCGTTTAGGTCCAATCCCACGGCCATAGAAATCGCCTGCGCCAAAATCGACAAGGATGCCGATCGGGTCAAGTTCGTCGTGTCCGAGTTTGCCACCGAGCAACGCAAAGTCACCGAGGGAGCCATTCGCGCTCTAACCGACGCTTTCACAGGCGACATCGGAGAACTCGCAGGAGCGTGCCAGCAACTCATGCTCGACTCGGCAGAAACCATTGGTGAAGAAATCGTCGATCGATACTTCGGTGGCAGGGTTCAAACCAACTCCTTCAAAATCGCCGATGCCGCCCTTGCCGGAAAACTAAACGAAGCACTTGCGCTGCTTCGTCACGGCTTCAACACGGGGCTTGACCCGGTTCCGTTGCTCGCTGGTATGGCTACCAAGATAAGAACCATGGCGAGGGTCCACAGCGATCCTCGAGCGACACCAGCATCTACGGGGCTTGATCCCTGGCGGTTGTCCAAGGCCCGTTCCGATGTGCAGGGATGGAATGACGAGGAGCTAGGTCAAGCGTTGCAACTACTTGCTTCTGCCGATGCCGCAGCCAAGGGTGCTGCCAGAGATCCCGAATACCAAATCGAAAAGTTGGTCTCGTTCTTGGCGACAAAAGGGCGAACTCGATGAAGACCCGGAATTTCCTTGTTGTCGCAGCCATACTGGTTTGCTCTCTGGTGCTTAGACCCCCATTGGCAGCGGTCGGTCCGCTGCTTCCTGAGATTTCAGAGGTTCTCGGTCTCAATGCGCTGAATCAAGGCGTATTGAGCGCGATTCCAGTGCTTACCTTCGGTTTGGGTGCATTTGTGGGACCGTGGTTTGCTCGACGCCTCGGTCTCGAGCGTGCAATGGTCTACATGCTGGCTGCGCTTGTTCTGTCAATCGCATTGCGTGGTTGGTTTGGTTTTGCATCCCTTTTGATTGGCACAGCAATCGCTGGACTCGCCATTGCAGTTGCCAACGTGCTGATCCCCTCGGTGGTTCGAGAACGTTTTCCAAAGTCAGTCGCGAAGGTCACGGCCGCCTATACAAGTGTTCTTGCAATCTCGGCAAGCTTCGCCGCGGCTACCGCAGTTCCGACCAGCGCCTGGGTCGGCGATTGGAATTTGGCTCTTATGATTTGGCTAGTTCCAGGCCTCCTCGCGCTGCTCCTGTGGCTCAGATTGCAGCCCGTTCATCGTGATACCGAGGTCGTTGCATCTGCTGGAAGCCAAGCAAGAGTCTCCATCACAAAATCGCCAGTGACCTGGGCGCTGTTCGTGTTCTTCGGTATTCAGTCTTTAGGCTTCTATGCGATTCTCGCCTGGCTGCCGACACTGCTGATTCAACGTGGGTTCGGCGCGGATGCTGCGGGCGGGCTACTCGGACTCGCCACAATCGTCGGAGTTCCAACCGGATTACTGCTCTCGGCCAACTTCGGTCGAGTAAAGAGGCTTGACTGGGCCGGCTTCTTAATCAGTTGCGTAACGCTCTGTGGGTTTTCACTTCTTCTGATACCGGGTCTTGAAACCTTGGCAGCCATCCTCATCGGTCTCGGCCAAGCGTCTTCGTTTCCGCTCTCGCTTACTCTCATCAGCACTAGCGCTCGAGAAGCCACAAGGACAACCTCGGTCTCTGCGTTTGTTCAAGGTGGCGGCTACTTGCTCTCGGCGATTGGAACTTTTGCCTTCTCTTCGATTCGTGAGATTACGGGTAGCTGGTCGGCATCGCTTTGGCTACTTGTCTGTCTAACGGTCATTCAGGCTTGCAGCAGTTTTGTCGCCGGTGGCAAACGCAAGATCGAATAGAAAGCACTGCGCGACGCATCCTCACCTTAAGAATGAAAAAACACCCCGCCGAAGCGAGGTGTTTTTTAAGTTTTGGTCTTTAGAGAGCCGAAACCTTCTTGGCGATGGCCGACTTGCGGTTCGCTGCTTGGTTCTTGTGGATAACGCCCTTTGAAACGGCCTTGTCCAACTTCTTGTTTGCGGTCTGAAGAGCGGCGGTAGCTGCTGCCTTGTCTCCGGCAACCGCAGCCTCGCGCACTGCGCGAACGACGGTCTTGAGCTCGCTCTTGACTGCCTTGTTGCGCTCGGCGGCCTTTGCGTTGGTGCCAATGCGCTTCAACTGTGACTTAATGTTTGCCATGTCATGCTTTCGTGTCTAGCTTTTCCGCGTGGAAAAGCCTCAAATGATTTGTTGGGCTTTGGATGGAGACACTCATCCGCTACTTCGTCAATGTTACCAGCGCATCCTTGGTTCAGGCAACTATTCAAACGGCGCGGGGCGACCTTTTCAGGCGAGGTGTGCGAGAATGGCATGGTTGCACTCGCAACCAAAACGTCCAAACTCATGAGGTAGATCTTGTCACCACGCTCATCGCGTCGTCTCGAGCCGTCGAAGACAGATCCCTCGCTGATTCGCAACTTTTGCATCATCGCCCACATCGATCACGGCAAGTCGACGCTAGCCGATCGCATGCTTCAACTCACAGGCATCGTTGACGACCGTTCCATGCGCGCCCAGTATTTAGATCGCATGGACATCGAGCGCGAACGTGGCATCACCATCAAGTCACAGGCCGTGCGGATGCCCTGGGATGTCGATGGTCAAACTTACGCGCTGAACATGATTGACACACCGGGTCACGTGGATTTCACCTACGAGGTGTCCCGCTCTCTGGCAGCCTGCGAAGGTGCCGTGCTGCTTGTTGACGCGGCGCAGGGTATCGAGGCGCAGACGCTCGCCAACCTTTATTTGGCAATGGAAAACGATCTGGAGATCATCCCGGTTCTAAACAAAATCGATCTTCCCGCGGCTCAGCCAGAGAAGTATGCCGAAGAGCTGGCCAACCTAATCGGTGGAAAGCCAGAGGATTGCCTAAGAGTTTCGGGAAAGACTGGAGTGGGTGTAGACGCCTTGCTCGACAAGATCGTTGCCACGATTCCGAACCCGGTTGGCGACCCGAATGCTCCCGCCCGCGCCATGATTTTTGATTCGGTTTACGACTCGTATCGCGGAGTTGTAACCTACGTGAGGATGATCGACGGTAGCCTGGCTCCGCGTGAGCGCATCCAGATGATGTCGACGCGAGCCATCCACGAACTTCTCGAAATTGGTGTGTCATCGCCTGAACCAGAGCCCACCAAAGGCCTCGGCGTGGGCGAGGTCGGTTATCTAATCACCGGCGTCAAGGATGTTCGCCAATCCAAGGTTGGCGACACCATCACCACTCAAGCAAAACCAGCGATCCAGGCGCTCAAGGGCTACAGCGAACCAAAGCCGATGGTGTTCTCGGGAATCTACCCAATTGACGGCAGCGATTACCCGAACCTGCGCGAGGCACTAGACAAACTCAAGCTGTCTGATGCAGCACTGGTCTACGAACCGGAAACCTCCGTTGCACTAGGTTTTGGCTTCCGTTGTGGTTTCCTCGGTCTGTTGCACCTCGAAATCGTGACCGAACGACTCGAACGCGAGTTCGGGCTCGAGTTGATTGCAACAGCGCCATCCGTGGTCTATGAGGTCACCATGGAGGATCAAAAGGAGTTCACGGTCACCAACCCGAGCGAGTTCCCAACCGGCAAAATCAAGCGTGTGCTCGAGCCTATGGTTCGGGCGACAATCCTGAGCCCTAAAGATTACGTGGGCACAATCATGGAGCTCTGCCAGGCCCGCCGAGGAAGCATGATTGACATGCAATACCTGGGCGAGGATCGGGTGCAGCTTCGCTATTCGCTTCCCTTGGCAGAAATCGTTTTCGACTTCTTCGACCAACTGAAGAGCCGTACCCAGGGATATGCCTCGCTCGATTACGAAGAGGCTGGCCTGCAAGAAGGTGACCTCGTCAAAGTCGACATCTTGCTTCAAGGAGACCAAGTTGACGCGTTCAGCGCGATCGTGCACCGCGAAAAGGCGTACGCCTACGGAGTCATGATGACTGGTAAGTTGCGCGAACTGATTCCTCGTCAACAATTCGAAGTTCCCATTCAGGCTGCCGTTGGCTCACGCATCATCGCTCGCGAGAGCATCCGAGCTATGCGCAAGGATGTTCTTGCCAAGTGTTACGGCGGTGACATCAGCCGAAAGCGCAAGTTGCTCGAGAAGCAAAAAGAAGGTAAGAAGCGCATGAAGATGGTCGGTCGTGTGGAGGTTCCTCAGGAAGCATTCATCGCGGCTCTCTCGAGCGATAGCGAGAAAAAAGGCGAGAAGAAGGGCAAGTAATTGGCCCAATTTCCAATTGCCGATCCAGCACCGGCAGACGGCAAGTTACCCGAGCAGGCTCTCATTGGTGCCAGCGTGCGAACCTTCCACGCATACATTCACGTGCCGTTCTGCTCCGTGCGCTGTGGCTACTGTGACTTCAACACCTACACCTCAAGTGAGTTGCAGGGTTTCAATCAAACCGATTTCGTTCAGCGATTGCTACAGGAACTCGATTTTTCTCAGCGGGTATTGGAAACTTCTGGCCTTCCCCAGCGCGCCCTCACGTCAGTATTTTTCGGTGGGGGAACACCTACGCAACTACCCGTTTCAGACTTGGTCCGTTCGCTTGAAGCGCTAACTGAAATCTTCGGGCTTTCCTCGCATGCGGAAATCACGACCGAGGCAAATCCAGACTCGGTTGATGTCCGTTATCTAAACGCCTTGGCTGCGGGTGGCTTTAATCGGGTGTCCTTCGGCATGCAATCGGCAGTTCCATCCGTGCTTAAGACGCTCGAACGCACCCATAATCTAGAAAATGTGCCACTTGCGGTGCGCTATGCCAAGGATGCTGGACTCAAAACCTCCGTTGATCTAATCTATGGCGCTCCAGGAGAGAGCTTGGATGACTGGAAACGCAGCGTCGAAGCGGCGATTGGTCTAGAGACCGACCACATTTCGGCGTATGCGTTGATTGTCGAACCTGGTACAAAGCTTTATCGGCAGATTCAATCCGGACAGCTCGAAGAACCCGATGAGGACCTCGAAGCCGACAAATACGAGTTTGCTGATGAGGCTTTCGGCTCGGCTGGTTTGAACTGGTACGAGTTGAGTAACTTCGCTAGAACGCCGAGCGACGCGTCGTTGCACAACCTTGCCTATTGGACCGGGCAAGACTGGTGGGGTTACGGTCCGGGAGCACACAGTCACGTCGGGGGAGTGCGCTGGTGGAACGCCAAACATCCGACCGCCTACGCAAAGCCACTATTGGATGGGCTATCGCCGGCAGTGGGGCGAGAGGTGCTAGACGACCAGGCGCGATTGAGTGAGCGGGTCATGCTTGAGTTGCGCCTGAGGTCTGGCCTTGCCTCCGAGGTGCTCACCGGCGTCACTGGCGATGTTGATCAGAAAATCTCAAGTCTCATCGCCGATGGGTTGATTGACGGTGTTGCGGCGATACGTGGGACTATCTCACTGACCCTGCGCGGTCGCCTCCTTGCCGACGGCGTCGTCAAGCGACTTTTGGCCTAGGTCGGCTAATATTGGCACTCAAGGTATACGAGTGCTAAGCGAGGTGAACCATGCTGCAAGACCGCACAATCGAGGTTCTTCGAGCGATCGTTCAGGACTACATCGCCAGCAAAGAGCCGGTTGCCTCAAAAAGTCTCGTCGAAAAACACAATTTCGGTGTTTCATCAGCAACCATTCGCAATGACATGGCGATTCTCGAAGAAGAGGACTTGATTGTCGCTCCTCACACCTCAAGCGGCCGGGTGCCCACCGACAAGGGTTATCGCTTGTTTGTCGACCGTTTGAACGAAGTCAAACCTCTCTCAGCGCCAGAAAAGACCGCCATCGAAACCCTTCTTACTGGATCGGCCGACCTCGACGAAACGCTGTCTCGAACGGTTCGCTTGCTTTCGCAACTGACAAATCAGGTTGCGATGGTGCAGTTTCCGACTCTCGGCAAGTCTCAGGTGCGCAACATTGAGTTGTTGGCTGTCACAGACACTCGCATCCTCATAATTCTGATTATCGACACCGGCCGTGTCGAACAGCACACCGTAGATCTCCAGTTCGTTTATGACTCGGATGCTTTGCCCGAGTACCGTGCCAGACTCAACGCGTTGCTCGCCAACAAGCCACTGACCCAGGTCGGCGCACTGCTTTCTACCTTCGTGGGCTCTGTAAAACCCGAGCAACGAAAGCTGGCATCCAAACTTGTTGACGGCATCATCGAGACTGTAGACGCGAACCGCACCGAAAAACTGCTGTTGGCAGGAACAGCTAATTTGGTGCGCAAAGAAGAAGATTTCAGCGGAAGTATTTCTCCGGTTCTCGACGCCATCGAAGAGCAGGTTGTGCTTTTGCGTCTAATCAGCGAGATGCAAACCGAGCAGCATGGTGTAGGCCTACGGATTGGTCGTGAGAACACCGTGCAGGGCCTAACCGAAACCGCTGTCGTGGTTTCTGGATATGAAAACGCTGGAAATGAAGTTGCAAAAATCGGTGTTATCGGTCCTACACGTATGGATTATTCATCAAACATTTCGGCGGTTCGAGCGGTAGCTCGGTACCTAACCAAGGTTCTCGGAGGCTAGGTTTTGAGCGATCACTATGAAGTGCTGGGTGTAGTCCGGGATGCATCTGACGACCAAATTAAAAAGGCCTATCGCAAGCTCGCTCGTGAGTTGCATCCAGACGTGAACCCTGCGCCAGAGGCTCAAGATCGATTTAAGTTGGTGACCCACGCCTATGAGGTTTTAAGTGATCCAGAGCAAAGGCGAAACTATGACATGGGTGGTCAAAACCCATTCGGTCAGGCCGGTGGATTCGGTTTCGGCGACATTTTTGACTCATTCTTTGGCGGTGGTCAGCGCGGCCCTCGAAGTCGAGTGGAGCGCGGGCAGGACGCTCTCTTGAGGGTAGACCTTAGCTTGCGTGATGCAGTCTTCGGCGTTCAAAGAATCATGGAAATCGATACCGCTGTTCTGTGTGGAACTTGTCAGGGGAGTTGCTGCCAGCCGGGTACCGGTCTAAAGACCTGTGACATCTGCCGCGGTGCCGGCCAAATTCAGCGCCAGGTTCGATCGCTTCTTGGCAACGTTCTAACCACGGCACCGTGCAACTCCTGCCAGGGCTATGGTCAAACGATTCCATCGCCATGCATCGACTGCCGCGGGCAGGGTCGAGTTCGTTCACGTCGAAGCCTCGACTTGAACATTCCAGGTGGCGTTGAGGATGGCCTCAGGTTGCAGTTGGCTGGGCAGGGCGAGGTTGGTCAAGCTGGAGGGCCAAACGGGGACATTTATGTAGACATCAGTGTGAAACCAGACGAGATCTTCAACCGGCAGGGTGATGATTTGGTTTGTGAACTCGAGGTGCCGTTGCACGATGCGGCACTCGGAGCGCTTATAAACATCGAAACTTTTGATGGTGATCAACAAGTCGAAATCCAGCCGGGGCAACAAACCGGCGACCTCATCACGTTAAAAGGCAAAGGTGTGAAGCATCTGCGTTCGAACGGGCGGGGAGATCTCCGAGTTCAAGTCAAGGTTGTGACACCTGCCAAACTCGACACCAAGCAAAAGGAACTTTTCCGTCAATTGCAAAAACTTCGAAAAGCGGATGAGCCGAAACTGGTCCGCCACAAGCCGGGCCACTTCAAGGCAAGACACTAATGGTCGAACCGCTCTTCAAATATTCCGGCCAGCTCAAAGCTGGCACCGAGATCCTGCTTGACGGCGTCGAGGGGCATCACGCCGCCTCGGTTCGCAGAATGCGTGTCGGAGAGGGAGTTCAACTCACTGATGGTGCAGGTCAACGTGCCAGAGGCGTTGTGACCAAGGTAGACAAGCGTTCTATTGCCCTGAGGCTTGAATCAATTGAGTTTGAGCCAGCGAGTGGGACTCAACTCACCCTGATCCAAGCAATCGCAAAAGGTGATCGTGACGAGTTGGCGATTCAGGCTGCAACCGAATTAGGTGTAGAGCGCGTAATTCCCTGGCAATCCGAGCGCACAGTGTCGCGCTGGGACGGTAAAGAACATAAGGGCAAAGAGCGCTGGCAATCGATCGTCGATGAAGCCTCGAAACAGTCTCTTCGTTCTTGGTTTCCAGAAGTGCTGGACGTGGTAAACACGGCCGAGCTCGCCGTTCTGGTCAGGGCTGCTGTTGATGACGGTCAGACAGTTTTAGTGCTCGATCCAACCGCAAAATCTGGGCTCGCAACGGTGTCGACCAAGGCCGGCGTTGCAGTCTCGGTAGTCGTCGGACCAGAAGGTGGCATTTCAGTGGATGAACTGGCAAGACTTGAAGAGGCCGGTGCCACGCCTGTGCACCTCGGTTCAAACATCCTCAGAACTTCAACCGCAGGCGTTGCGGCGATGGCCTGGCTAACCGCTTCGCTAGGCGTCTGGGGATAGATTGGTGATGGAGGCAAGTTTGAACGACTGCATTTTTTGCAAGATAGCTAGCGGTGAGATTCCTGCAAAAATCGTTGCCGAAACCGAGTTGTCCGTCGCATTCTGGGACATTAGCCCTCGTCAGCCGCTGCACGTGCTGGTTATTCCGAAGTCGCACTACGGGAATGTTGCCGAACTAGCCTTCTCCGACCCAGATTCGCTTATCGACTTGGTGCAACTCGGTTCACGCGTGGCTCTTGATCACTCGACTGGATCATTCAGACTTAGTTTCAACACCGGCTCTGAGGCTGGGCAGACGGTCTTTCACGCGCACGGGCACATCACAAGTCGCACACCAAAGGCAGCAAGTGGCGACTAAGGCACAAAAGGCAATCGACAGTTTCGAACTCGATGGTGTGGATGTGGCATCCGTGTTTGGCCCGGGAGATCAACTGGTTCACCAACTCGAAGAGGTTTTCGCCACTTTGCGGGTAAGTGCCCGCGGTAATCGCATCAAACTCGAGGGAGATCCCGTATCAATCGATGCAGCTAGAACGGCTATTGAGCAACTCGCCCAGATGGTGCGTGAGGGGCGACTGCCCGAAAGCGATGACATAGCCAGAGTTGTTCGCATGCTAAAAACTGATTCGTCCGCTCCCGTTGGAGAGGTTCTGAGTCAAAGCATCTTGTCATCGCGTGGCAAATCGATTCGCCCTAAAACCCTCGGGCAAAAGAACTACGTCGATGCCATCGACCGACACACCATCGTTTTCGGTGTTGGCCCAGCTGGCACAGGCAAGACCTATCTCGCCATGGCAAAGGCGGTGCAGGCGCTGCAGCGCAAGGAAATCAGCCGCATCATTCTTACTCGCCCCGCCGTCGAAGCCGGCGAGCGCCTCGGATTTTTGCCTGGCACATTGAACGACAAGATAGACCCGTATCTTCGGCCGCTCTACGATGCCCTTCACGAAATGCTCGAGCCTGAAGCAGTACCGAAACTGGTGGCAGCCGGCACCATCGAAGTAGCACCGCTCGCCTATATGCGTGGCCGCACGCTAAACGATTCCTTCGTGATTCTCGATGAAGCTCAAAACACGACGCCCGAGCAGATGAAGATGTTTCTAACCCGCTTGGGCTTCAATTCGAAGATGGTAGTGACAGGCGACATCACGCAGATTGATTTGCTGACCGGGGCTTCTGGGCTTAAGACCGCCATGCACGTTTTGAAGGGCGTCGACGACATGCATTTCGCTACTCTTACCAGCGCGGATGTTGTTCGGCACGCTTTGGTCGCTCGAATCGTCGATGCCTACGCCAAGTTTGAGGCACGAGCATCCAAGACGGTCGAGCGCAGCAAGACTCAGGCAAAACCGAGGAGTTCCAGATGAGCATCGAAATTAACAACGAGTCGGGTGTCGTGGTTGACGAGGCGCGCGTACTTGCGCTTGCAACACACGCCCTCGACTTCATGCACATTCACCCAGATGCCGATCTGGCAATCCAGTTCGCCGACGAGCAAGTGATGGAAAAACTTCACATCGAATTCATGGATGAACCGGGCCCAACCGATGTGCTTTCTTTTCCGATGGATGAGCTAAAGCCGGGCACTCCCGATTCGCCGACACCAGCCGGGATGCTCGGAGACATCGTCGTCTGCCCAACGGTTGCAGCAGCGCAGGCCGTTACAGCAGGCCACCAAGCGATAGAAGAAATTCTGCTGCTGACCACGCACGGCATTCTTCACCTGCTCGGTTACGACCACGCCGAACCCGACGAAGAGCGCGAGATGTTTGGTCTGCAAAGGCAGATTCTGGATTCCTTTTATCAGGGAGAAAGCGCTTAGTGCTTACAGTTTGGGTTGCATCCTTGGTGGCGGTTTTAGCCACCCTCACCGCGATTCTGGCAGCCGCGCTCGACCGCGACGAACTTCTCGAACGTCGCAATGAGTCGCTATCGTTTTTGAGATTGGTTTTGGTTGGTCTTTTTGGTGCTCTCATCGGTCAATCATTCAATCCAACCGCGCTCAGTTGGTGGGTTAGTGCCCTGCTCTCGATTGGTCTTTCGCTGATCCTGCTATTTGGTTCGCAACTGCTGGCAAGGCGAGTTGCTGTTTCTGGCTTCGCCCGGTGGTTGACCCGGGTCAGCGCATCGTTTGTCAGGTCGCTCGACCTCGCCTTTACGCCATTTTCGATCAAACCAGCCGAAGTGACTGACGAGTTTGAGCAAGAGTTGCTCGAATCGGTAGACGAATTTGGCGAAACCATCACTCGTGAAGTCATGGTTCCGCGTATCGACATGGCGGTCATTGAAGCCGACCAAACCCTCGAGTCTGCCATGACCGATTTTCTTTCGACTGGCTACTCTCGCCTGCCCGTGATTGGCAAAAACGTGGATGACGTGCTCGGCATCCTCTACCTGAAAGATGTGACCCGTGTAATGGTCAGCAATCCGACCTCGATGGCAAGCCTCACGGCAAGCTCGAAGGCTCGAGCGGCCACGTTCGTGCCAGAGTCCAAACCTGTCGATGATCTTTTGCGTGAAATGCAAAAATCTTCGACCCACATTGCGATTGTCGTTGACGAATACGGCGGTGTGGCAGGGCTGGTGACCATGGAAGACGTCATCGAGGAAATCGTTGGTGAGATATCAGACGAATACGACCGCGATCTGTCAGAGGTGACCGAACTCGCGAATGGCCAGTTGTTGGTGTCGGCCAAATACTCACTTTTCGACCTGGGGGAGCGGTTTGGGCTCGAACTCGAAGACGAAGACGTCGACAGTGTCGGAGGCCTCATGAGCAAGCAGCTTGGTCGCCTTCCCGTCAAGGGTGATAGCGTTGTGGCTTCTGGTCTGAAACTCACCGCTGAGCGCTTTGAGGGTCGGCCCAAACGCCTCATGCGTATCCTCGTCGAACCTAGCGAAGACCTTCTCGAGGCCCAAACTGCATTCGAAGGAAACGACTAGTGACTGAGCACCGTTCCGGTTTCGTTTCTTTTGTCGGCCGACCGAACGTCGGCAAGTCGACTCTGACCAACGCTTTGGTAGGCGAGAAGATCGCAATAACCTCGGCAAAACCACAAACCACCAGGCGCGCCATCCGCGGCATCGTTCATCGACCAAATGGTCAAATTATTTTGGTAGATACTCCAGGGCTTCACCGCCCCCGAACTCTACTCGGTCAGAGATTGAACGATCTCGTCGATTCCACTCTCGGTGACGTCGATGTGATTGGATTTTGCATCCCCGCCAACGAGAAGATCGGGCCGGGCGACGCGTTCATCAACGAATCCCTGAGCAACTTTCGACGGGCGAAGCTCGTCGCGATCGTGACCAAGAGTGAGTTGGTCTCCAAGAGCCAACTTGCCGATCAGCTTTTTGCGGTAAATGAACTCAGAAACTGGGATGCGATTGTGCCGGTTTCTGCGCTCGGTGACGAGCAACTCGACGTTCTGTCAGATGTGCTCATCGGCCTGCTGCCCGAGTCACCAGCTCTTTATCCACAGGACGCGGTAACCGATGAGACGGTTGAGTCGCGCATTTGTGAACTAATCCGCGAGGCAGCTCTTGAGGGTGTGCACGACGAGTTACCACACTCGCTTGCGGTCACTCTAGATGAGATGAGCCTTCGCGAAGGCAAAAACCTCATGGACATCCACGCCAACGTTTGGGTTGAACGCGACAGCCAAAAGGCGATCATCATTGGCAAAGGTGCTGCTCGAATTCGTGAAGTCGGTAGCACCGCGCGCAAGGAAATAGAGGCCCTGCTTGGGCTTCGGGTTTATCTCGACATCCGTGTCAAGGTCGCACCCGATTGGCAGCGCGACCCCAAACAGCTCGGTCGACTTGGCTTTTAGGGCTTTTTCGGGCTAACCTGAACGGGTGTTCTTCGGTCTACTTCTTATGGGCCGCGACGAGGCCTAAATCGGCCTTCCTCGTCGCGGAGCCTTCTGCACGGCTGAGACCCCGTAGCCCTCAATAAGGAGAACTCAAATGCAAAACCAGCAAAAGCCAACCGCGATGCCGGTGCACAAGTATCAGCCGTTTCACAAACAGATCCATGTCTCATTAGAAGACAGATCCTGGCCATCCAAGCGCATCGAACAGGCACCCAGATGGTGTGCCGTAGACCTTCGCGACGGCAATCAAGCCCTTATCGACCCAATGAGTCCCGAGCGAAAACTCAAGATGTTCCAGCTCCTCGTGCGCATGGGTTACAAGGAGATAGAAGTTGGCTTTCCTAGTGCTAGCCAGACCGATTTCGACTTCGTTCGCATTCTCATCGAACAGGGCCACATCCCAGACGATGTCGTGATCCAAGTTCTTACTCAGGCTCGCGACCATCTCATCGAGCGAACCTACGAATCTCTCCGTGGCGCAAAGCAAGCAATCGTTCACTTCTACAACTCAACCTCGGTTTTGCAACGGCGAGTTGTGTTCAATGCCGATAAAGAAGGCATTAAAAAAATCGCAGTGGATGCTGCGCGCAAATGCCGCTCGCTCGAGTCAACGCTGCCCGACACCAAGATTTTCTATGAGTATTCACCCGAGTCATATACGGGAACAGAACTCGAATACGCTGTCGAGGTTTGCGACGCGGTGATCGAGGTCATCGACCCGACCCCCGATCATAAGATGGTCATCAACCTTCCAGCCACGGTAGAGATGGCTACACCGAACATCTACGCAGATTCGATCGAATGGGTTGGTCGTAATATCTCCCGACGCGACAGCATTCTGATTTCGCTTCACCCGCACAATGACCGTGGCACAGCGGTCGCGGCGGCCGAGTTGGGCTATCTGGCTGGCGCTGACCGCATTGAAGGATGCCTCTTCGGAAACGGCGAGCGCACCGGAAACGTTGACCTAGTCACTTTGGGTCTCAACCTATTTAGTCAAGGCATCGACCCGCACATCGATTTCAGTGATCTAGACGAGATCAAGCGAACCGTCGAGTACTGCAACCAGTTGCCGGTCCACGAGCGCAGTCCTTATGGTGGCGACCTGGTTTACACGGCCTTCAGTGGCTCTCACCAGGATGCGATCAAAAAGGGTTTCGAGCTCATGGAATCCGATGCCAAGAGCAAAGGCGTGGGCATCGACGACCTCGTCTGGGCCGTTCCTTATCTGCCGATCGACCCGAAGGATGTCGGCCGTTCCTACGAGGCCGTAATTCGCGTCAACTCGCAGTCGGGTAAGGGCGGTGTGGCTTATCTGTTGAAGTCTGACCACAACCTTGATTTGCCGAGAAAACTGCAAATCGAGTTTTCCAGGGTCGTTCAAAACAAGACCGACGCAGAAGGTGGCGAGGTTTCGAGCGCAGCCCTCTGGGCGATCTTCACCGATGAATACCTTCCCGCATCCGATCCCGCCGCCAAGTGGGGTCGTTTCGAGCTCAAGCGAATGAGAACGGCATCCGAGATGGATGGTGTAGTCAACCTCGACGTCGTTCTTCGTGACGGCGCTGGTGGGGTTGAAGTTCAGGGAACGGGCAACGGGCCCATTTCGGCATTCATAAATGTCTTGAACCAGAATGGTGTAAAGGTTCGCGTTCTCGACTATGTTGAGCACACCCTCAGCGTGGGTGCCGAAGCCCAAGCGGCGGCTTACACCGAACTTGAGATCGACGGTCGCACCCTGTGGGGTGTTGGCATCGACGGTGACATTGCGACAGCATCCTTGAAGGCGATTATTTCTGGTGTGAATCGCGCTATCCGCGGCTAAGCGCAAATTAGAGCCCACCCCTGGTGATGTAATCTCGCGGCTAGTCTCACGCCTTTTGAGGGTCTGGTCGGCGATACTTGACCCGTGCCCCTCTATCGAGATGAAGCCGTTGTGCTTAGAACCCACAAACTGGGCGAAGCCGACCGCATCGTCACCATGCTTAGCCGTTCACACGGTCAAATCAGGGGAGTAGCAAAGGGTGTGCGCAGAACTAGTTCGAAGTTCGGTTCGCGACTCGAGCCCTTCATGTTGATTGATGTGCAGCTTTATGAGGGCAAGAACCTAGACACGATTAGCCAAGTTGAAACTCTTGCGGCCTACGGAAAAGACATCGTCGACGACTATTCGGCCTACACGGCCGCTACCGCCATTTTGGAGACTGCCGAAAAGGTGACCGGCCCCGAAACTGCAACACAGCAGTTCATCCTTTTGGTTGGAGCGCTTCGATCAATCTCAAACCGCGAACACGAAGTTTCTCTGATACTCGACTCCTACCTGTTGCGTGCTCTAGCTCTTGCGGGCTGGGCACCAAATTTCGATTCTTGCACCATCTGCTCAACGCCAGGACCCCACCGTGCCTTTCAGCTCCAGCTCGGCGGCGTCGTTTGCGAAAGTTGCAAGCCTGCCGGCACGGTGGTTCTAGATCCAGAGTCTGCCTTGCTACTTGGTGCGCTACTGGCTGGCGACTGGGATTTTGCCGACCAGAGTACGACCAAGGCCAGGGCTGCGGCATCAGGGGTTGTCGCCGCATACACTCAGTGGCACATGGAGCGTGGGCTAAAATCGCTTCAACACGTGGAGCGCGAATGAACGAAATGACGCCGGTTGAAATGCCGGGCAAGACCAAGCCGAAATTCGGCTCTGGTCCAGTGCCCAAGCACGTTGCGATTGTCATGGACGGAAACGGACGGTGGGCAAATGCTCGCGGACTGACTCGTATCGAAGGACATAAGGCTGGCGAACTCGCTCTTCTGGATGTTGTCGCGGGTGCAATCGAGGCTGGAGTCGAATACCTGACTGTGTTTGCGTTCTCCACCGAGAACTGGAAGAGATCACCCGAAGAAGTTAGATTTCTGATGGGTTACAACGTTGAGGTCCTGCGCCGACGCAGAGACCAGCTGAACGCCTGGGGCGTAAGGATTCGTTGGGCCGGGCGGCCAAAGCGACTGTGGCGATCGGTCACCAGAGAACTCGATGCGGCAGAGGTCCTAACTCAGAAAAACTCCAAACTTACCCTCACGATGTGCGTGAACTACGGCTCCAGACAAGAAATCATCGATGCGGTGAATCAACTTGCGGGTGAAGTGGCTCTCGGCAAACTTAAGGCTGGTCAGATAACCGAGAGGCAACTTGAACGTGCCTTCAACTCCTCGTTTGTGCCTGACGTTGACTTGTTCATCCGTAGTTCTGGTGAGCAGCGCATCTCAAACTTCCTGCTTTGGCAGAGTGCCTATGCCGAACTGGTATTTGATGACACGCCTTGGCCAGACTTTGACCGGCGCAATCTGTGGAACGCCATTTCAGACTTCACGAACCGTGATCGTCGTTTCGGCGCTGCTGTAGACAAACCTGCAAAGCGCAATCGAGCAAAGTAGACTGAAACCTCGCACACAAGCATCCGACATCCAGCCGGACGCTAGAAACATGGAGTTCATCGTGGCTGCCCCAAACCGTCTAGATTCGGTCATTTCCCTCGCTAAACGTCGAGGCTTCGTATTTCCCGCAGGAGAAATCTACGGTGGAACCCGCTCGGCTTGGGATTACGGACCGCTCGGAGTCGAACTAAAAGAGAACATTAAGCGCCAGTGGTGGCGTTCGGTCGTAAACAGTAGAGAAGACGTAGTCGGCCTAGATTCTTCGGTCATCCTTCCGCGAAAGGTTTGGGAATCTTCGGGTCACGTGCGCGAGTTTGTAGACCCGTTGATCGAGTGCACCTCATGCCACAAGCGGTTTAGGGCCGATCACCTAGAGGAGGCCTTCGAAGAAAAGAAGGGTCGCGCTCCTTCTTCGCTCGCCGAAGTGCCATGTCCGAACTGTGGCACCAAGGATTCCTGGACCGAGCCCAAGATGTTCAACGGCTTGCTAAAGACTTATCTAGGTCCAATTGAGGATGAGAGCGGACTCCACTACCTGCGTCCCGAAACCGCCCAGGGAATCTTCGTTAACTTCGCCAACGTTCTCGGAGCTTCGAGAATGAAGCCACCGTTCGGTATTGGGCAGATCGGCAAGTCTTTCCGCAACGAAATTACCCCAGGAAACTTCATTTTCAGGACTCGTGAGTTCGAGCAGATGGAGATGGAATTCTTTGTCGAACCTGGCACCGATGAGCAGTGGCACGACTACTGGATCGAAACTAGGTTGGCCTGGTACCACGATCTAGGTATCAACCCAGACAACCTTCGCCTGTTCGAACATCCAAAGGAAAAGCTCTCGCATTATTCCAAACGCACCGTCGACATCGAATACCGCTTCGGTTTTCAAGGCAGCGAGTTCGGCGAGCTCGAGGGCATTGCCAACCGCACCGATTTCGACCTGTCGATTCACTCCCAGGAATCGGGAGTCGACCTCAGCTACTTCGATCAGGTTAAGTCAGAGCGCTGGACACCTTATGTCATCGAACCGGCGGCCGGTCTCACTCGATCGCTCATGGCGTTCCTTGTCGACGCTTATGCCGAGGATGAGGCCCCCAACACCAAGGGAGGCGTTGACGTTCGCACGGTGCTTAGGTTGGATTATCGCCTCGCTCCAGTTAAGGCCGCGGTGCTTCCGCTTTCACGCAACGAAGACCTATCACCTGTGGCAAGAAGCCTGGCGCAAGAGCTTCGCGGTTATTGGAACATCGACTTTGATGACTCCGGTGCCATCGGCCGCCGTTATCGTCGCCAAGACGAAATCGGCACGCCATTCTGCATCACCGTTGACTTCGACTCGCTAGAAGATCAAGCGGTTACCGTTCGTGAGCGCGACACAATGGCTCAAGAGCGAGTATCGCTAGACAAGTTGCGCGGCTACCTCGCCGAGCGTTTGATCGGATAACGTGACCACTGCCGCCAAGCCGGCACTTCAGTACGGCAAAATCGCGATCGACACCCCAGTTGTGTTGGCGCCGATGGCTGGCATCACAAACACTGCATTTCGTCGGCTTTGTCGCGAGTTTGGTGGCGGGCTCTTTGTTTCCGAAATGGTGACTTCGCGAGCGCTCGTCGAGCGAACCGAAGAATCACTCAGGTTGGTCGGTCACCACGAATCGGAGAACATCCGTTCAGTGCAACTTTATGGCGTCGACCCAAAGACAATCGCGGATGCTGTGGCCATGCTTGTCGCAGAAGATCGAGCCGATCACATCGACTTGAACTTTGGCTGCCCGGTGCCGAAGGTGACCCGCAAGGGTGGTGGAGCGGCTCTGCCTTGGAAGCAAGACCTTTTCGCCTCAATCGTCAAGGCTGCAGTCAAGGCAGCCGGCGAGTTACCCGTCACGGTCAAGATGCGAAAGGGCATCGACGCCGACCACCTCACTTACATTGATGCTGGCAAAGCAGCCAGGGATGCTGGCGTTGCCGCGGTGGCGCTCCACGGAAGAACAGCTAGCGACTATTACTCGGGCACCGCAGATTGGTCTTCCATTGCGAGTTTGCGGGAGGCCATCCCAGATGTTCAGGTTCTTGGTAACGGTGACATTTGGTCGGCTGGCGACGCTATCAGGATGATGCGTGAAACTGGTGTCGACGGAGTCGTCGTTGGTCGCGGCTGCCTCGGTCGTCCTTGGCTCTTCGGAGATCTACAGGCCGCTTTCGATGATTACCTTCGAAACCCGGATTCCAATGCACCGATCGACCCGATTCAGCCGAATCTCGGGCAAGTGGCTGATGCATTCAGGCGCCACGCCGATCTCTTGGTCGAGTTTTTTGAAAACGAAGACCATGCCTGCCGTGACATCCGTAAGCATGTGGCTTGGTATTTCAAGGGTTATCCGGTTGGCGGAGAGTTCCGGGCTGCTCTTTCTCAGGTTGAAAGTCTCGACCACATGGATGAGATTCTTGCAACCCTGGACCGCACCCAACCGTATCCGGGTGAAGAAGCAGAAGGACCACGTGGGCGGCTTGGTGGCACAAAAACCTGCGCTCTTCCTGAACGTTGGCTAGAGTCTAGAGAATTGGTCGGAGATCAGCGATCGATGCTAGCCGAGGCGGAACTGGGGGTGTCGGGAGGATGAACAAGTTCACCGCAACACCCGGCTATTCGGCGGATGATCTGGAGCGGTTCGTTCCAGAGGCACGTACCGGCGAGGAACGTCGCAGCGAGTTTGCTCGCGACCGTGCTCGTGTTTTGCATTCCTCGGCCTTGCGTCGACTCGGGGCTAAGACCCAGGTGCTCGAACCGGCTGGCGGTGATTTCGCACGAACGAGACTTACTCACTCTCTTGAAGTGGCCCAGGTCGGCCGCGAAATGGCGCAAGAACTTTCACTTTCGCCCGATGTCGTAGACATGGCATGTCTTGCGCATGATCTAGGCCACCCACCATTTGGCCACAATGGTGAGAAGGCTCTAAACGAGTGGGCCTTTGATATCGGAGGGTTTGAGGGCAATGCACAAACCCTGAGACTGCTAAGCAGACTCGAGCCAAAGGTATTCTCGCCAGATGGTCGTTCGGTGGGTCTTAACCTGACTCGCGCCTCCCTGGATGCGACCTGCAAGTACCCTTGGACGCTCGAACAAGTTCGTGCGGCAACCGCAGACGCCGCTTCATCCAAGTTCGGTTGCTATGACGATGACAAAGTCATTTTTGAGTGGCTGAGAGCGGGCAGAGTCGACTTCGAACGTTGCATCGAGGCCCAAGTGATGGATTTCGCCGATGATGTTGCCTATTCGGTTCACGACTTTGAAGACGCGGTGGTGAACGGATTCATCAACCTCGGTGAAGTCGCTTCGAGCTCTCAGCGCGCGTTTCTTATTGCAGAAATCGTCGCTTGGTCGAAGCAATCAGTCGAGTCCGAGCAGGTGGAAGCGGCATTGAGTCGCTTGAAGGCTAATGAATATTGGCCAGCTTCATATGATGGCGACATCAAAGATCTGGCAGGCCTCAAAAACCTCACCAGTGCGCTGATTGGATCCTTCGTCGGGAGGGTAACGGATGCCACAATCTCAGCAGCGAGTGACGGGCATCTGACCAGATACTCATCGCAGGTGATTGAAACCTCGGATGTGCAAGCCGAGATTGCCGTGCTGAAGGGTTTGGTATCGGCTTTTTTGATGTCACACGAGTCGCGTCGCCCTTTTTATGAATGGCAGCGAGCACTTCTGAAAGAACTGGCCGACGCCCTTTTAGAGCGCCAAGGTGCCTGGTTGGACCCAGTCAACCAACTTGCCTGGCTTAGTGCCGAAAGTGATGCTGAACGTAAGCGCGTGATTGTGGATCAAATTGCATCGCTGACCGACCAGAGCGCGCTGACCCTTCATGACAAACTTGTCACCCGCGGACTTTAGGATTTGAACATGGCCGGCAGAATCTCGCAAAAAGACATCGAAGAGGTGAAACAGCGCACGAATTTGGCCGATGTCGTAGGTGAGTATGTTCAGCTCAAGAGCGCAGGATCTGGAGAGTACAAGGGCAGATGCCCGTTCCACGATGAAAAATCGCCATCATTCACCGTTTCTGCATCCAAGGGTCTGTATCACTGCTTCGGTTGCAAGGAAGGTGGCAATCTTTTCGATTTCGTCGCAAAGATGGACGGCATAACCTTCCCGGAAGTCATAGAAAAACTAGCTGGGCGTATCGGTCTGCAATTAACTTACGAGGCGGGTTCCGACTCCTCCGAGCACAATGCTCGCGCTAGGGTTCTCGAGGCCAATAAGGCCGCGGCTGACTTCTTCGCGTCTAAGTTCGACTCGGCCGAGGCCGAACCAGGTCGCAAATTACTCGCAGAGCGAGGTTTCGACTCGACTGCCTGCGCGCAATTCAATCTAGGATGGGCGCCCAAGGGCTGGTCGTCTCTCTCCGAACACCTAACCAACTTGGGTTTCACCGAATCCGAGTTAGTTCTTGCGGGGCTCGCATCCAAGGGCGATAGAGGTCTCTACGACAAGTTCCGAGGACGCGTGATTTGGCCGATCCGAGACGCAACGAACGCCGTGATCGGTTTCGGAGCTCGAAAAATCTTTGAAGACGATAAAGGCCCGAAATATCTGAACACCTCCGAGACACCCGTTTATCACAAGAGCCGGGTTCTCTATGGAATAGATTTCGCCAAGAGGGATATCGCCAAGTTTCAGCAGGTCGTAATCGTTGAGGGCTACACGGATGTAATGGCATGCCACCTTGCCGGAGTAACCACAGCTGTCGCCACCTGTGGCACGGCATTCGGTGATGAACACATCCGAATGCTGAATCGAATTCTTTCAACGGATCCGGCTAACCCAGCGCAAGTGATTTTCAATTTCGATCCCGACGAAGCCGGGCAGAAAGCCGCGATGCGCGCGTTCAACGACGCATCCAAGTTCAATGCTCAGACTTTCATGGCGGTTGGTCCGGATGGCCTTGACCCCTCTGACCTTCGCACCGCTAGGGGAGACGAAGCGGTTCGCGAGATGATTGCTAACCGCAAGCCGTTGCTCGAGTTCGCCGTCACTCGAGCCATGAGCAAGTTCGATCTCAATAGTCGTGAAGGACAGGTCGGCGGAGCCAGAGCGGCTGCGGCACTTCTCTCGCAACTAGAAGATTCGGTCATGCGCGGTGTTTACGAGCGGTTTGTTGCCGACGCCACCAAACTAGACCGCCAGGATGTTGCGCTTCTTGTTCAGGAAGCCGCAAAACGCGATCGCAAGCAGGGTGTCTCGCAAATGAGCGCCCAATCGCAACCCGACGAGATCGAGCCGACCATTGACCTAGCGCCTGATTTGTCCGACCCAGCAACGATCGCCGAGCGCTGGCTCTTAATAGCGCTGGTTCAATTTCCGTCGCTTTGTTCTCTCGCCGACTTCGCCAGGATCGGAAAAACCAACTTTTCCTCGCCTTGGTACAAAGAAATCGCCCGTGCCCTTTATCAGGCACGCTCCGTTCAAGGCGCTGACTATTCGACGGATGAGGTCATGGAAAAGCTTGCCGAGCCGGTTCGCTCTACGTTTAGAGAACTGCTTATGGTTGAGATTCCGGCGGTTGATGACAAGGGTCGGGCGAAATATGCCGCTGGTGTATTGAATCGTGCTCTCGAGCGCGCCATCGAAGCAGAAAAGAATCAACTGCGATCTGATCGTCGAAGCGCCGACGCGATGGGTCAACTGGAGCAGGTCGCTCAGATTGATCACTCGATTGCCACCTTGGATGCTGAGATTCACGCTCTTAGAAGAGCGCGTGCATGACCAAGGTTGCTATTCTGCCAACCAGCAATCCACTTTTCGATGGAGCGATCCAGTCCGCTGGCGCTACTCTTGCTTCCCTGGCCACTGATGTTGAAGGGCTTGTTTGGACCGACTATCACGAGCCTGAACTGCTACAAGAAGTGCTAGGTGCCAATCCCCAACTCAAGTGGCTACAGCTACCATTCGCAGGTGTCGACGCATTCGCGCCTGTTCTTACTCGAGAAAATCTCAGAATCACCTGCGCGAAAGGTTCTTATCGGGAGCCTGTTGCGGAACACGCACTCGCACTTTGCCTCGCGTTAGGTCGAGCAATTCCTGAACGCGTTCGGGCCGCATCTTGGGGCGATAAATTTGCCGTGAGCCTCTATGAATCTGAGGTTCTCATAATCGGGGGAGGCGGAATCGCCGAGGAGCTCGTGAAACTTCTGCAACCCTTCGGCTGCCCGGTCACCGTGATCCGCAAACATAGCCAAACCGCACTGGGCACTAAAACACTTTCTCTCGAGAGTCTGGATAAAGCACTCGAGACGGCTGATTTCGTTATCGTGGCTGCCGCCCTGACGGATGAAACCCGAGGACTCTTCGACCTGGCAAGGTTTGCGAGGATGAAGCCCGCAGCCTACTTCGTCAACATCGCTAGGGGAGCACACGTGGTCACGGCGGACCTTGTAAAGGCTCTGGAGTCCGGAATCATTGCCGGAGCGGCTATTGATGTAACCGACCCTGAACCACTTCCAGACGGGCATACGCTTTGGTCTCAACCCAATTGCATTATTACGCCTCACACGGCAGACACCCCGACTCAGGTGACCCGCATGCTCGCGACCCGCATTCATGAAAACACCCTGGCTTTTCTCGGAAAAGGATCTTGGCAAGGTACCGTTTCGCATGAACTCGGTTACTAGCGAGTTTTCTCTAGGCACTAATCTTTGGTATTGTTAGACCCGTTGTTCATTCCTCGGTAGCTCAATTGGCAGAGCAATCGGCTGTTAACCGATAGGTTCTTGGTTCGAGTCCAAGCCGGGGAGCCACTCTTATCTAGACATCGCTAGAGGTTTATCAGGAGGCCACATGATCCAGTGGTTCCTTGACCGAAAATGGCTCCCTCAAATCTACTTTGCATCATTTTCCTTCGTTCTCTTCGGCTCGATTGATGCCAGCATCCAGGGTTATTTCGCGCTCATTCCGGCTCTTTTGATAGTCTCGAGCTTGGTCTTCACTAGAACCAACTCGTGGCTTTCAATAGCATTGATTAGCGTCGGCTCAATCGTTGAGGTTTGGCTTGGCATTTCGCCACTGATTTCAGGAATCACCGCAAGCTTTTCGCTGATTCTTTTAGCGGCTTTCGCTGACCCTCTGGTGCGACAGGTTTCGGTTATTGCCACCAACGCTTTCGGCATCCTGATCGCCTTTTTGGCGACCGTACAGAACCCTAGCCTTCTTTCGCCGCTCGGTATAAAACTTGCGAACGACAACTCGGGGCTGCTCGCCTTTGGTCTGTCAGCCGTTTGCATCGTTGCCGTGAACACTTTGGCTTGGGTCTATGGCCGGTTGACCATCACAAAGTGGATGCACGTTGGCACCGACAGCGATCGTGCGCTTCTCGTTACCCGACAAGCAGCTCTAGGTATCGAGGTTGCCAAACAGACCGAACGCTTGGGAATCGCGCGAGATTTGACCGATTTACTCGTGCAGCGATTGACAGCAGTGGTTAGCCTCAGCGAAGGCGCTAAGTATTTGGCTAAGACCGACCGTGATGCCACAGAACGTGTGATTGAGCGAATTTCTGAGGCTTCAACTGGAGCTCAAGCAGAACTTCGCAAGCTCTATGATTTGCTCCACGTTCAACACGAACTCTCCGCCGCTCCGCCTGCTCTGAGCGAGATTCCAGAGCTCATCCTTGCGTTACGCCAGCTGGGCTACAACGCAGAACTAAAAATTGACGGAACTCCGCTTCGAGTCAGCGAAGGTGCAGAAGTATGTATTTTCAAGATCGTCTTTGAAGCCTTAGAAAACGTCAAAAAGAACACACCAGTTGGAACCGCAGTTTCTGTCGACTTCTACTGGACTAATGACGGCTTGCAAGTCTTGATCAAAGACAACGGAATCGAAGTAACTCAGCGCGCACTGCAGACTCCTGGCGACCTTATCGCGGGATACACGGTGCAAGATGATCTCGATTCGCTTCTTCACATTGTTGAAGGTGCAACCTTAGCGACACTGCGTGAAAGAGCATCCCTCTATTCAGGAACGATTGAAGCGACACGGGTGGCTGGTGTCGGGTTTACGCTTGCTGCATTTTTCCCGAACCTTCGTGAAGTAGCCGGGGTTTAGTTCGTGGATGAGATTATCCGCGTAGGAATTGTCGATTCGGATGACGACATCAGGGCCGGTCGCAAAATTGTCTTACAGAGTTCGCCCAGGGTATTGGTCAATTTAGAGGTCGCATCGAGTGCGGACATTCTCGCGCGCTTCACCGGCTACCTACTCGATGTGCTCGTCATTGACCAGAGGCTAAGGGGGATGTCTGGAATCGATGTCATTCGCCGTCTCTCAAGCTTGAAAGTCGAGAATGCTATTACCACTCGGTTGCTGCTTACCGCTCCGTTCGCGTCGGAGCGGCTCGAGTTTGATGCCCTAACTGCCGGTGCAACCGCTTTTGTTTCCCAAGAGCAGGGCACTCCCGCACTTATCGAAGCCGTGCACTCGCTAGCAACGCGACGAAGGCAGTACTCACTTAGAGCGCTAGAGAGCCTAGCTCAGCGACTAGGAGACGCCCAAACTTCCGACCCTGCGCTCGATGCATTCCTCGCCTCGCTAGCGGACGGTCAGCGGAGGATTATCGAGGCGGTTGTCTCGGGCACCAGCATTAGAGAAGTCTCTCAGGCAGAAGACGAACCTGCTTATCGAATCCGAAAACAGGTCGAATCAGCACTTGCCCGATTCGGTTTATCGACTCTCGAGCAACTTCAAATCCGATTCATTCGCTCGGGTCGATTAGGGGCATCGTGAAAAAGCGGTCTGGCGTCTTTTCCGTTTCCTTCTCGGTCGGCTTCGCCACCGGACTCTATGGCATTTCCTTTGGCGCACTCTCGGAGGCCTCAGGCTTAGACATTTGGCAAACCTGCGCTCTAAGTCTTCTCATGTTCAGCGGGGGATCCCAATTCGCATTCATCGGCGTTCTTGGTTCGGGTGGACTGGCGGCCTTGCCGACGGCAATCGCGAGTGCCTGGCTGCTTGGTGTTCGAAACGGATTCTATGCCGTTACCATGTCGTCCATCCTTGGAAAACTCGGATGGCGCAAACCTGTCGCTGCACAATTGACGATTGACGAATCAACGGCGGTAGCTCTCAGCCGCGACTCGCTGGAACAACGTCGAGGTTTTTGGCTGACCGGCGGATTTGTCTTCTTGTTCTGGAACGCCATGACTCTGTTAGGGGCATGGTTTGGGGAGTCTATTGGCAATCCCAGTGATTGGGGCCTGGATGCCGCGGCTGCGGCTGCCTTTGTGGCGCTAGTTTGGCCCAGGCTAACCGAGTCAAAGTTGCGCTTCACCGCGTTTCTATCGATTATCTTCAGCGCATTTATTAGCCCGTACGTTGCGGTCGGGGTGCCCGTGCTCTTATCCGCTGTTCTCGCCGTGATCATCTGGCTAATTCCAGTAAGGAGGAAACCGTGACTCTTTGGACTGGACTACTTCTCGCGAGTTTGGCTGTTTACTCGTGGAAGTTCATCGGCTCGCTAGTTCCAAGCAAGGCCTTGGATCACCCGAGGATGGCCCAATTGGTGTCGCTGATTACGGTGGCGCTAATGTCTGGGCTCATCGGCATCCAGACGCTCATCACGGATCGTCAGGTCGAGCTGGACTCTAGGCTCCCGGCGGTTTTGGTTGCGATAGCGCTGACCGTGATGCGCCTCCCATTTATATTTGTCGTCGCAGTCGCCGCCCTTGTTGCTGCTGGGCTGAGATTCCTTCTCGGCTGGCCCTAAAGATCAATTGAGCCTGTAACTAGACCATCGCGCCAAACCCAGGATTAGCCCTCGAGGTTGTCTTTGCCGGGGAGCCAGCTGAGGTTGGGCTTGCCCCAGCCCCACTCGCGAATGATTTCTGCAACCTCATCCTTGTATTCATCGACCAGTCTGTCGATGTAAAGCGTTCCTTCAAGATGGTCAAATTCGTGTTGAAAAATTCTTGCGAACCAACCAGTTGCTTCGATTTCTATGGGGTTTTGATTGAGATCTACTCCCGTGATGCGAACCGATTCGGCTCTGATCAAAGGAAATCGTTCACCGGGCACCGAGAGGCATCCTTCGGATTCGGTGTCCCAGTCTGGCGTACCCGAGCGAATCGGCCCCAACACAAGGTGAGGATTGACGATGACTCCTCGTCTTTCGTTGCCCTCATCATCGGGGTAGTCGTAAACGAAAACCCTGAGATTTTCACCAATCTGTGGTGCCGCAAGTCCGACTCCTGGAGCTTTGTCCATGGTGTCAAACATGTCTTCAACTAGTTGGTTAAGTGCTTCACCAAACTCGGTGACTGGCTGGGCTGGTGTGTGTAAAACCGGCTCTCCGACGATGCAGATTGGACGAATTGGCATTATTCAAATTTACCTTGTGCCAGCCATTGTTTTGCCGCTGAGGGAAGCACGGATGAACCGAAGTTTCGACTACGTCTCGGGTAATCTTGGACAGATAACGACCTAAGAAAGGCAACAATGCGGGGCATAGCAATCGCTCTCTCTTTGCTTTCTGCGGTCGCCTTAGCTTTCGGTGCTCAGTTTCAAAATCAGGCTGTCGGCAAGACCGAAGAATCTGCGGAGTCCAAGCGGCTCGGTCTTCGAGCTGTTTTGGGCTTGCTCAAACGCCCGCGTTGGCTTACCGGAATGGCCTTTCTCGTCGGAGGCGCCCTCCTTCAAATCACGGCGTTGACCCTTGCCCCGCTCATAGTCGTTCAGCCGATTGGTGCGGTAGCGCTAGCAATTACCTCGCTGCTGAACGCTAGGTCTACGAAGCGAAGGGTCACCAGGTCAACTTGGGTTGCGATTTCACTGTGCACCTTCGGTATCGCTACCTTCGTTGCTGTTGCCAGCACTGTGGCCAAAGAGTCTCATCTAGATGACGGGAATCTCTTGCAGATTCTGACCGTGCTGGTTGGCATTTTGCTACTTTTCGGAATGGGATTTTTCACGTTCGCAAAGCGCGCTAAAGCCATTACCTACATCTTGGGGGCGGGAATTCTCTATGGCTTCGTTGCGTCGCTAATCAAAGCCGTGGTTCAGCGTCTTGCGCAGGGGGATCTCACGCTGCTTACGGTTGTCTGTGCTCTCACCACGGGACTTGCCGTTTTGCTTGGCGGTTGGTTTGTTCAAAACGCTTACGCGTCCGGACCGCCAGACCTAGTGATCGCCGGACTCACCGTCGTTGATCCAATGGTCGCAGTTTTGGTTGGAATCATCGTCTTGGGGGAAGCGAAATCGGCCAACCCTTTCGTGTTGATTACCTTTGCCTGCAGTGGACTCGTTGCGATTACGGGCGTCTGGCTGTTATCCAAGGTTCACCCAGAACTCACGACATCAAGGTGATGTGAAGCAAATGCTTGAAAGCGCTGTCGAGCTCTCGGATGAGCAACCGCTGCGAATCGCGATCGGTTGCGACACATTTCCCCCAGACATCAATGGTGCGGCTCGCTTTGCAGAACGATTGGCCGGTGGTCTCGCCCGGAAGGGGCATGAAGTCCACGTATTCGCGCCCTCGACCAATAAGCGCTTCGGTACCTATCGTGAAATACACGATGGAGTGCCTATTGTCGTGCACAGACTGAAGTCCTATGCGGTCCCGGGTCATAAGTCGCTTCGGTTCTCTTCACCAATCGGGCTTCGTTCAAAGCTAGGCAGACTCGTCGCACGTATTGAACCAGACGCGATCCACATCCAGTCGCACCTGCTGGTCGGCAGGTACCTGTCCTTGGTTGCTGCCGAGAAGCGCGTCCGACTTATCGCGACGAACCACACAGTGCCGGAGAATCTAATCAAATACGCCTTTTGGATCCCCAAGTTTCTGGCCGGTTTCGCATCAAGCCTGAGTTGGCGAGACACCGAACGTGTTCTGTTGCGCGCTGAGGCTGTTACGACGCCAACCGCAACCGCTTCGGCAATCCTCGCGAATTCGACCTCAATCGATAATGCCTTGGCGATTTCCTGCGGAATCGATGCAAGCCAGTTCGCTACCACCGGTACTTTAGTTAGCGATCCACCTATTGCCCTTTATGTTGGACGTCTTGACTTCGAGAAACGCGTTCAGGTGCTGCTTGAGGCGTTCGCCAAAGTTCCAACGCGTATGAGGCTAAAGCTAGCGATAGTAGGCGACGGATCAGAGCGTAAAAGCCTCGAGCGCTGGTCGGAGGAGCTGGGTTTAGCCGATCGAGTTCGCTTCTACGGTGAGGTCCCAGATGAAGAACTGAAACGGGCTTACGAGGGCTGTACTTTCTTTGTGATGCCGAGTATTGCCGAGTTGCAATCGATTGCCACCATGGAGGCCATGGCATCCGGCAGGCCCATCCTCGCAGCTAACGCTGCTGCCTTGCCACATCTGGTTTATCGCGAAGAGAACGGCGTGCTATTCGAGGCCGATGATGTTGACGACCTTGCCGAAAAAATGATCTGGCTGGCCAGCCAGTCTCAGCAAAAGCTCTGGACGATGGGGCAGGCGTCCCTGCGTCGAATCCAAAGCCACGACATCTCAACCACCATCTCCAGGTTCGAGCAGTTGTATCGAGGCGAATTAGGGGTCAAACCAAGCTCAGATAACGAAGATACTTACACTCAACCGATTCGCTTGACCGAACAAGACTCTTCTCAACTCAAGCAGTTCGCCGCTCGAGCTCGAACCCTGAGGGATGGGGCGAAGCGCCTTGCAAGCGGGGTCATTGCAAGGCTCGACGAATCCACCGGCGATGTCATCGAGAAGTTCGATGACATCCGTTTTGAAGTCGTAAAGAAGTCATTGTCCGCATCTAAGGCCTTGGAAAGATCCATTCGTAGGGCACTGGCAAGGTTCAGAGATGGCAGGCGATAGGCTTGCATGAGGGGGCGTTAGCTCAGCCGGTTAGAGCAGCGGACTCATAATCCGTCGGTCGCGGGTTCAAGTCCCGCACGCCCCACCATTACGGTTCGATAACGACCCGCTATGAAATCGTTTACTGATTTCATCTTTCACGCACCGCGTCTTAGGCTCTTTTTATTGCATGTGAAAGAACATTTCACACAAAACTCACGAAAGAGCATTCTCTCAATGTCGAAGAAACTTCGTTCACTTTTTGCATCTGTTGCAGCCCTCTTTACCGCTATTGCGATGGTGTTTATCACCGGCGCTTCGGCTCAAGCGCTGCCTGACAAGGTCAAACTCACCGTGCATTACAATCGCGTCGCCGGTGACTATGACACCTGGAATGTTTACCTCTGGCGCAATGTCGATGGCAACGGTGACAAAGAAGTGTCTTCCGCAGGTTTCGCTTTCACGCAGACCGACGACTTCGGCATGGTTGCTGTCGCGGATGTCGATGGAATGGCCAATTTTAAGGACCTCGGCTTCATCATTCGCAAGGGCGCCTGGGTCAAAAAAGAAGGCACCGGTTGTGGACCGTCTAAAAATGGCGACCGATTCGCATCTTTCGACGGTACTGGTGTAACCGAGATTTGGATCAAACAGGATGACTGTGAGATCTACACCGAGGCTCCAGTTGTTGAGGTTCCTGCTCCGGCCATTGTTGGAGCCAGCATCGACGATTTGAACAAAATAACGGTCAACCTCAACCAACAGTTCACTCCAGCCCAAGGCGGTGGCAATAACGGTTTCACCGTCAGTGGTGGATTGTCGGTTACTTCCGTTGCCCTTCGAGGAGGAAATGGCACTAGCTCTAGCAGCCTGACACTCACACTGAGCTCGGCAATTACTTTCGGTCAGACTTACACAGTCACTCACACGGGCGGAACCCCCGAAACCACATTTGGTTCGAAGGTTGCTGCGATTGGAAACGTCATGAACTCCACAGGATTCAACGATGCCTTTAACTACACCGGTGATGACCTCGGTGCTACATACACTCCAAGCTCGACCACTTTCAAGCTCTGGGCGCCTCTAGCAACATCCGTCTCACTTATGACCTATGCCTCAGCAACTAGCCCTTCGGCTCAGGCCACAGCAACGGTTATGGAAAAGGGTGAAAAGGGCACATGGTCGGTGACTCTCTCGGGCGATCGAAAGGGAACCATTTACGGGTATCAGGTGACTCGAAACGGTGAGACCGTTAGATCAATCGACCCATATGCGCGCACTGCGACTGCAAACGGAGCGAGAGGTGTCGTGATTGATCTCGTTTCCACCGATCCGACTGGTTGGAACAAAACCGCTAAGCCAGCGTTCAGTGGCAAAGCGGTTGACGCCAGCTTCTACGAACTGCACGTTCGCGACTTTTCTAACAACGCCTCTAGCGGCATCCCCGCGGCTCACAAGAACAAGTTCTTAGCGCTCACCGACAACAACACTTCATACAGCTGGTCGGTTACAACTACTGACCCGAAGACTAAGAAGAAAGTGATCACTAACTACACCACCAAAACCGGTGTCGCAGCGATTAAGGATCTTGGTGTAACCCACGTTCAGTTGCTCCCGATTTATGACTTCGCCTCTGGCGGCGATGAGACTTCGCCAACCTTCAACTGGGGCTACGACCCAGACAACTACAACGTTCCTGAGGGTGGTTATTCAAGCGATGCAACTAATCCCACCGCGCGCATCACAGAACTAAAACAAGCAGTACAAAATCTGCACGCAAATGGTCTACGTGTGGTAATGGACGTCGTTTACAACCACGTAGCGAATGCTTCGAGCTTCTCGTTCGAACTCATCACTCCTGGCTATTTCTTCAGAACGGATGACACGGGCACTCTGCTTAATGGCACTGGATGTGGAAACGAAGTTGCGTCGGAGCGCCCGATGGTTCGCAAATTCATCGTCGACTCGGTCAAATACTGGGCAAGCGAATACAAACTTGACGGATTCCGTTTTGACCTGATGGGAATCCTGGACATCACCACTATGCAGCAGGTTCGCGCCGCTGTAACTGCCGTAGATCCAACCATCCTTGTGATTGGTGAGGGTTGGAACATGGGTGGACTGCCAGAGGACCAGCGCGCAACCCAGTTGAACATCGAGAGCCTAGTAGGCATCTCGGCATTCAATGACCAAATAAGAGACGGCATCAAAGGTTCGGTATTCAACGCGGATGAAGCTGGTTGGGCCACAGGAAATCTAGGTCGCAAGAACGACGTGATGGCAGGCATCACGGGAAACATCCCTTATTCGTCCAGCGTAAGCGGCAACTGGCTCACGAATGATCCTGGCCAGTCAGTCAACTACGTGGAGGCGCACGATAACCTCACGTTAGCTGACAAACTTGTCGCTTCATATGGTGGTACCGCAGCTTCGAGATCACAGGCACAGCGTTTCGCTACCTCGATCCCACTTTTAGCTCAGGGGCTACCTTTCATTCATGCTGGTCAAGAGTTTGAACGAACTAAGGGCGGAGACGGGAACTCTTACAACTCAGGTGACGCGCCAAACTCGCTCAAGTACAAGCAGCGTGTGACTTATGCAACTACCTTGAACTATGTGAAGGGCTTGCTGGCGATCCGCAAGGCTCACCCGGCATTCAGGCTTTCGACCGCCGCGCAGGTCAAGTCGAACCTTACCTTCCTGACAACTGGCGCGTCGGTCATCGCCTACAAGCTCAACGGTTCCGCGGTGGGCGACAAATGGTCAACGATTATCGTGGTGCACAACTCCAGCAAACTAACCCAGAGTGTCACTGTTCCGGGCGTGAAGTCGACATGGAAAGTCGTTGTCCAAGGAGACAAAGCTGGCGTGTCTACCTTGGCAACTTTGAAATCCGTTTCGAAGATCAGTGTTCCAGCCAAGAGCACGATGGTGATTTACAAATAGTTAGCAAAAAAGTAGAAACGGCAGCCGCAGGGCTGCCGTTTCGCTTTGATGCCAGCTAGTCAAGTGGACTTGCCCCGGCTGAGTCGGACTCTTTGAAATAGCAGCTGGGACAGAGCGACTCATAGGTCACAACATCCCCGTCGATTGCGACCTGATCGCCATCGAAGATAAAACGGCCACCAGCCTTGCGGGCATTGAACATAGCCTTCTTACCGCAGCGACAGATGGTCTTCAGTTCCTCGAGGCTGTGAGCGATCTCTAAAAGGCGAATGCTGCCCGGAAAACCACGCGTCTGAAAGTCGGTTCTGATTCCGTAGGCAAGCACGGGGACACCATCAAGCACGGCAATCTCAAGTGCTTGGTTGACCTGGTTCCTCGTTAGAAACTGTGCTTCATCAATCAAAAGACAAGAAATTGGCGAGTTGCTGCGGGCATTGTGCTCGTTGCGAAGAAGCGTGAACTCGACCCGAAGGTTTTCATCGGGATGGATTAGTAGATCAACGGAGCGCTCCACACCCAGACGCGAAACGATGGCTTGGTCACCCTTACTATCGATGTTCGGTTTAGCCAAGACAACGGCCTGTCCACGCTCTTCGTAGTTGTGGGCAACTTGCAAGAGAGCGGTACTTTTGCCCGAATTCATTGCGCCGTGACGGAAATAAAGTTTGGCCATTTTCGCCTCCTCGCTTCCACCATAAACGACTTTGACATGAACGCAGGTCAGGCGTACTCTGGAAACTCGCACAAGCGCTCTGATCGTTGGGGAAGACGTATCAAGAGCAAGGAGTTCGTGCGTTGAATCAAAAACTAAAAGTCGAGTTGACCACATATGGTCTCGATTCGTCACGCCTAGGACTAATCTCTGCCGTTCTAACGGCACGTTCTCTTAAGCCGAGCCACACACGCTCAGGTAACGACAAGACCTGGGCTGGGGATATCTCTTCGCTGCGGATTCATGAGCTCATCGCGGCAACTATGAAACTTGGCGATGTTCGATTCGACGTGATTACGCGCACAGAGCTTGATGCCTACCGCTTCGCATTTAGCCCGAGGTTGGGGCTAAGGGGCTGTGCTATTGATTCCTTTGGTAATGCCATCGTGCAAGAGCACCGACTTCGCGAACTTCTAAGGCAAGCGAACCAGAACATGGTCAAGTTTGAACGGCTTATCGCTAGCGAGTGCCTTGAAGAATGGAACAACGACTTTGAACAAGCCTTAGAGCAATCTATGACTCAAATGTCGTCGGTAGGTGTCGCCTAGAAGCGTCTGAAAGCAACCACGGCGTTATGGCCGCCGAAGCCGAATGAGTTGCTAATCGCAAGGGCCTTTTCGCCCTCGATGCCCCTCGGCGACGTCACGACATCCAACGGAATTTCTGGGTCTTGGTCATCGAGGTTGATAGTTGGTGGAATCTTGTTTTCGTGAAGCGCAAGAATGGTGAAGATCGCTTCTACAGCGCCAGCGGCCCCGAGCAAGTGACCGGTGGACGATTTGGTTGCGGTAACTGGGATGCTCGCCAGCAGATCGCCAAAGACTCGCTTTAGAGCGTTGTATTCTGCGATGTCACCAACAGGAGTTGAAGTTGCGTGCGCGTTGATGTGCTTAACATCTTCGATCGTCGCTCCAGCTTGCGCCAAAGTAGCCAAAACTGCTCTTGCTGCACCCGAACCTTCAGGGTCTGGCGCTGTGATGTGATAAGCGTCAGAAGTTACGGCTCCGCCGGCGAGTTCTGCATAAATCTTCGCACCACGGGCTAGTGCATGTTCTTCGGTTTCTAGCACCAAGGATGCTCCACCTTCACCCATCACAAAGCCGTCGCGGTTCGCGTCATAAGGTCGGGACGCCGCTGCAGGATCGTCGTTGCGCTTGCTGAGAGCGTGCATGGCGGCAAACGCGCTCAAAGGAAGTGCATGGATTGCGGCCTCGCAACCTCCAGCGATAACGATGTCTACTTCGCCGGTTTGGAGGCGATTGTAAGCGTTAGAAATTGCCTCGGTTGAAGATGCGCAGGCGGAAACCGCTGTGCGAACGCCACCTCTGGCTGCCAGGTCCATGCCGATCGCCGCTGCGGGGCCATTGGGCATGAGCATTGGAACGGTCATCGGAAGAACTCGGCGAGGACCCCTTTCATTCAGGGTCTCGTAAGCGTCGAGAAGAGTCCAGACTCCGCCAATACCGGTTGAATACTCGACTGCAAAGCGCTCTGGTGTAACAGTGGGTGAGCCTGCATCTGCCCAAGCTTCTCGTGCTGAGATCAAGGCGAACTGACTCGAAGGGTCGAGTCTTTTGATTTCTTGAGGTGTGAGAATCTCGGCTGCTGGAACGGCTGCCTGACCGGCAAAAGTTACAGGTACTTCGTGTTTCGCGATCCATTCGGCTTCAATAGTTCGAATACCGGATTGGCCGGAGAGAAGTCGATTCCAAGTGGTGCGAACGTCGCCACCGAGTGGGGTAGTAGCACCCAGCCCGGTAACGACGATCTTCTTGGTCATTGTGACTTCTCTAATTCCTTAGGAAGCACTGACGATGAAGTTAACAGCGTCGGCGACGGTGTTGAGGTTCTTTACTTCTTCGTCTGGAATCTTGACGCCAAAGCGGTCTTCACAGTTGACGACGATTGTCATCATCGAGATCGAGTCGATGTCAAGGTCGTTGGTGAAGTGCTTGTCCATTTGAACTGCGTCGGTAGCGATGCCGGTCTCGTCGTTGACGATTTCAGCAAGACCTGCAAGAACGTCTGCTTGCGAGTGGGCCATTGATTTCTCCTTAGATTGTGTTACCAGTATCGATTTTAGGGCAGAACGACCACTTGGGCCGCGAAGGCAAGCCCTGCGCCAAAGCCGATTTCTAGAGCGTAACCGCCCGATTTCACCGCGCCGGTGCGGAGAAGTTCATGCATGGCCAGCGGAACACTGGCGGCCGAGGTGTTTCCGGTGTTTACGATGTCGCGCGCAACAGCTACGGATTCCGGCAATTGTAGCTGCTTGACCATTTCATCAATGATTCGGATGTTCGCCTGATGCGTTACCAGAGCAGATAGATCTTTCGCTTCGATGCCAGCCACTTCAAGGGCTTTCTTGGCAACTTTTGCCATTTCCCAGACGGCCCAGCGGAATACGGTTTGACCTTCTTGACGGATGGTAGGCCAGGAACTCTTGCCATCTCTGAAATCGAGCAGGCTCGAGGTCATGCTGACGGCGTCCCACTGAGAACCATCGGAACCCCATACGGTTGGGCTGATGCCAGGGAAATCTGACGGTCCGACGATTGCGGCCCCAGCGCCGTCTCCAAGCAGAAAGCTGATAGTGCGATCGGTTGGATCGATTATGTCGGTTAGCTTTTCGGCACCTACGACGAGCACGTACTTTGCTACTCCCGAACGCACAAGAGCGTCTGCTTGCGCGATTCCGTAGCAATATCCAGCGCAGGCCGCGGAGATGTCGTATGCAGGCGCTGGATTTGCTCCAACTAATTCAGCAAGAAGAGTTGCCGCCGACGGTGTCATGTATGGGTGCGTGATCGTATTGAAAACAACTGCACCGATTTCTTTTGGATCGATGCCTGCCTTTTCGATTGCCTCTTTGGCAGCGGCAACCGCGAGGTCCATCATGCTGGTGTCTTTGCCAGCTCGACGCCGAGTGATGATTCCGGTGCGTTGACGAATCCATTCATCTGATGAGTCGATCGGTCCGGCAATGTCGTCGTTCGTAACAACGAGTTCGCCTCGAGCTGCACCGAGCGAATAGATTCTCGAGTACTTGTTCAGTTCGTATTGTTTGAGCACGGGTTTTGACACGGGTTCCTCGGGGTTAGGCGTTTCGTGAGAGTAGTTCTTTGGCGGCTGCAAGATTGTCGCGTGTCTTCAGAGCGACTATTTCCACACCGGTCATGCCACGCTTTGCCAAACCGGCGAGAGCGCCGCCGGGAGCAAGTTCGACAAAACCGGTGACACCCGCCTCTTGCATAGCGTTCATGCATAGATCCCAACGAACGGGGTTTGCCACTTGGCCAACCAGAAGATCGAGGGCTTCGGAACCTGACTTGACTAAGCGCCCATCCTTGTTAGACCAGAGGGAAATCTTTGGGTCCTGCACTGAGAGTGTGGATGCGAACTCCGCTAGTGCATCGACGGCCTCTTGCATAAATGGCGTGTGAAATGCCCCGGCGACTTGTAACTGAACTACGCGAGCGCCGGCAATACCGTTTGCAACCATCTCTTGAATCAATTCGGTTTGTCCGGCTGCCACTATTTGCCCGCCGCCGTTGAAGTTAGCGGGGTAGAGCCCCCGCTCTTGCAGTGCAGTTAAGATCTCGGTCTGATCCCCACCAAGAACGGCTGCCATAGATGTGGAAGTTTTGGCGGCTGCTTTTGCCATCTCTTGTCCGCGCTTCACCACGAGGCGCATGGCGTCCTCTTCGCTTAACACGCCTGCAAGCGCTAAGGCAGCAACCTCACCGACGGAGTGACCTGCCACCCCATCCCATGAACCAGAATCCAATTCGTGAGCTGATGCGATAGTCGCCGCCACAATCAGTGGTTGTGCGATCGCGGTGTCGCGAATCGTGTCCGCGTCACTGAAGAGTCCGTGACCCTCTAGGTCAATGCCAGAAAAGAATGTGAGTCGCGAAAACGCCTCTCGAAAGCGCTCAAAGTCAATCCATGAACCAATAAAGCCAGGCGTCTGAGAACCTTGTCCGGGACACGCGAGAACTTTCACTAGGCGTCTCCACCCGTGTTTCCGCTGGTGCCAGCGTTGACGTCATGCAAACGGTACTTCTCGATTGCTTGAGCCGGAGCTGATGAATCGACTTCTCCGCGCTGGACAAGTTGCTGCAGCACCCGAACCACTATCGATGGGCCGTCAATCTTGAACGCACGACGGGCTGCTGCACGAGTATCCGAGAAGCCGAAACCGTCAGCGCCGAGAGTTGCGTAATCACCCGGAACCCAGTTACGGATCATATCGGGCACCGCATGCATGTAGTCGCTGACACCGAGCAGTGGACCGCGAGTTCCCTCGAGCTTTTCGGTGACGAACGGCTTTTGGTAATCGATGCCAGGGTTCAAGAAAACAGCTTCATCGTGTGCAAGACCATCGCGACGAAGCTCGGTCCAAGAGGTTACCGACCAGATATCCGCAGAAACTCCCCAATCTTCTTGCAGCAGACGTTGCGCCTCGTAAGCCCACGGAACGGCTACACCCGAGGCGAGGATCTGCGCTTTGTGCCCTTCGAAGTGGTTCTCGCTGATCCGGTGAAGTCCTCGAACGATTCCTTCAACATCTACGCCTTCTGGTTCGGCAGGCTGAACGTAAGGCTCGTTGTATACCGTCACGTAGTAGATAACGTTTGGATCAGGGTGGTTTCCGCCATACATTCTTTCGATGCCAGAGCGGATGATGTGCCCGATCTCATAGCCGTAGGCAGGGTCATAGGTGATAACGGCCGCATTTGTCGAGGCAAGCACAGGGGAGTGGCCGTCGGCGTGCTGCAGTCCTTCGCCGGTCAGTGTCGTGCGTCCAGCGGTTGCGCCGATCATGAATCCTCGAGCCATCTGGTCGGTAGCCGCCCAGATCGCGTCTGCGGTTCTCTGGAAACCAAACATCGAATAGAAGACATATATCGGAATCAGAGGCTCACCTTGAGTGGCGTAACTCGTTCCGATAGCAGTAAAGGCCGCCACTGATCCGGCTTCGTTGATACCGGTGTGCAGAATCTGTCCGGCTGGTGACTCCTTGTATGAAAGCAGCAGTTCTCGGTCTACCGAGATGTAATGCTGGCCCTTCGGGTTGTAAATTTTCGCGGTCGGGAAGAACGCGTCCATGCCAAAGGTGCGAGCCTCGTCGGGAATGATCGGCACGAGGCGGTTTCCGAATTCTGGTGCGCGCAACAGATCCTTCAGAAGTCGAACGAAGGCCATCGTGGTGGCCACTTCTTGCGTGCCAGAGCCGCCTTTTGCAACCTCATAGGTTTTGGCTTCGGGAAGCTGCAACTGCACATACTTACTACGGCGCTCTGGGAGATAGCCTCCGAGTTCGCGACGGCGTTCGTGCATGTACTGGATTTCTGGCGCATCCTGGCCCGGGTGGAAATACGGGGGCTGATACGGGTTTTCTTCGAGTACTGCATCCGAGATTGGCACACGCATTTCGTCGCGGAACGCCTTTAGATTCTCAAGGGTGAGCTTTTTCATTTGGTGGGTGGCGTTGCGACCCTCGAAGCTCTTGCCGAGCCCGAATCCCTTGATGGTCTTGGCCAGGATGACGGTCGGCTGACCCTTGTGCTCCATTGCGGCCTTATAGGCGGCATAAACCTTGCGGTAATCGTGGCCGCCGCGACGCAGACTCCAAATTTCGTCGTCGGTCATGTTGGCTACCAACGCTGCGGTTCGAGGATCTCTTCCGAAGAAGTTCTCACGAACGAAGGCACCGTCTTCGGTCTTGTAAGTCTGGAAGTCACCGTCAGGTGTGTTGTTCATTAGGTCGACGAGGGCGCCGTCAACGTCACGTGCTAGAAGGTCGTCCCATTCGCGACCCCAGATGACCTTGATGACGTTCCAGCCAGCGCCTCTGAAGAAGGCCTCGAGCTCCTGAACGATCTTGCCGTTTCCGCGCACCGGTCCATCCAGGCGTTGAAGGTTGCAGTTGACGACAAACGTAAGGTTGTCTAGACCGTCGTTCGCTGCAAGCTGCAGCGCTCCACGAGATTCGACTTCATCCAACTCGCCATCGCCTAGGAAGGCCCAAACGTGCTGCTGCGAGGCGTCTTTGAAACCGCGTTCGGTTAGGTAGCGGTTAGCCTGTGCTTGGTATATGGCGTTGATTGGCCCGATACCCATCGAAACGGTCGGGAACTGCCAAAATTCTGGCATCAGGCGGGGGTGTGGATAGGAGCTTAGGCCGCCGCCGGCGTGCGAACGTTCCTGCCGGAATCCGTTTAGTTGATCTGCGCTGAGGCGCCCTTCTAGAAATGCTCTGGCGTATGGGCCGGGGGAGGCGTGACCTTGAATGAAGATTTGGTCACCACCCGATGGGTGGTCCTGTCCCTTGAAGAAGTGGTTGAAGCCGATTTCATAAAGAGTTGCGGATGAAGCGAAAGTCGAGATGTGTCCACCGACGCCGACTCCTGGTCGCTGGGCTCGGTGCACCAGCATTGCGGCGTTCCAGCGCATCCATGCACGATAGGTGTGTTCAACCTTTTCATCGCCGGGGAACTCTGGTTCCGATTCCACTGGGATGGTGTTGATGTAGTCGGTGTTTGGGGAGTGAGGAACGTTGATCTGAAGCTCACGCGAGCGCTTGAGAAGGTTCGAGATAATCTCGCTTGCCCGGGCTCGACCGTGGACTCGCGTGACAGCCTCTAGGGATTCAATCCATTCGGCTGTTTCTTCCGGATCCATATCTGGTCTGTTTACCGCGTATGGGTCGTTAACGTTTAGTGACACCGACATCCTCTTTCGTGGGGGATGAACAAAAATGCGACCTTGGTAAAGTCACCCTGCAAGTTTATTCGGCTTAGGGAAGTTAATCTTGTTTAGTGCGGTTTGACACCGCGAATGAAAGGATTCTTATGCAGCCAATAGTCGGGGACATCGCTCCAGATTTTTCTCTAGTAAACCAATTCGGTGAGACCGTCACGTTGAGTGAATATCGAGGCAAAAGCAACGTCGTGATGGTTTTCTACCCGCTTTCATTCTCTGGAACCTGCACTGGCGAGCTGTGCGAACTTCGCGACAATTTCTCCGACTTTCAAAACGCAAATGTAGAACTTCTCGCGATCAGCGTAGATAGCAAGTTCGCCCAGAAGAAATTCGCCGATTCCGAGGGCTATAAATTCAACGTTTTGGCCGATTTTTGGCCTCACGGAGCTGTTGCTAAGGCCTACGGTGTCTTTCTCGAAGAACACGGAATCGCTACTCGTGGAACCTTCGTTATCAATAAAGAAGGCGAAATTGTTGCCAAGTTTGTCACCGGACCTGGCCAAGCCAGAAGCCTTGACGAGTACCAGAAGGCACTCGCAAGTCTGTAGCCGTTAGCGCGATCCCTGATTTTGTTGTAGGGTTTTCTGGTTGCCTCTTCTTGAGAAGTAGGTTTCAGGGCCTTTAGCTCAGTTGGTAGAGCGCCACGCTTACACCGTGGATGTCATCGGTTCGAGCCCGGTAGGGCCCACAATCTCGAACAAACACTTGCCAAACGCAGGCGTAACTCATCGGTAGGATTTCCGATATGGATAACCGCGAGTTCCAAGCACCAAAACCGCAAGCGATGAGCGATGCCGAACTCGAAGCTGCACTCGAGCAAGCCAAGACTTCTGCCGACGGGCTACTGGCGGCCATGATCTTGCTGGAGCAGCAAGAGCAACTTCGTCGCGCCGACGCGGCGGCCTTGGCTAGTTGGCTTGAAGAGCACCCTCCAGTGCAAAGCGAGCATGTTGAGCAAGCTATCGTCGTCGATCACCAAGAGCCGCAGTTCATTGAGCAGTTTGACAAGGATGTTGAATCAGAGGTCGATTTAGAACCTCAGGAGCCGGAGTTCGACAGAATCCTGGACGCGGCCGTTCACGAAGCAACAGAATCGGTCGCAACCATCGAGCAAACCGAGGCAGAGTCTTCAACTTCGCTGCCAGCAGAGCTGGAGCATGAACCGGACATTGCCCCAGTGAGCGCTGCCGATCTCGCCGGTACGGGAACGCTGAACAAAATCATCTACGATGTCAATCAGACCTTGGAAGCGGCTTCGGAGTCTGCGACTGCGGAAGAAGAGACCTTCAGTGGAGATGACGAACCGCTTCCGTCCGCAGCTATTCCAATCGTTAGACAGTCAAAGCCATCGCCGTTCACCAAGGTACTTGCCGCGTTTAAAGCCTTGCCGTTGGTCGAATATCTAGCGGCAATCGCAACCGTTTTTGTTTCGCTAAAACTTGGCGCAAGCCTTTCGACCACACTCCTCGCACTGGTCATCGGAATCGTTCTGCAAACTTCGATCGCATTTATGTTTCGCCTAAACGAGGCAAGAGGTGGGCTAGCGCATTCGATTATGAACCGGGCAACCTACGGTGTTTGGGGCGCTCACCTTCCCGGAGCTTTGACGCTTCTGGCCCGTGTGGTTCTCATCGGAGCAATCTCTGCTTGGTTGGTCGCGACACTAGACAAGACGACCTCGCTCGGGGATTTCAACCTCGCCAATCCATCGGCTCTGGGGTTCGCGTCCAACGGAATCCTGCTCGCTTCGATGGTCGCAGTTGCGGCTGCACTTCTCGCGATGTCGAGCCGAATCAACCTTGCGATCACCACATTTGCGTTGCTAGTAAGCGCCATCGGGTGCATTTGGCTGCTCTCCTTTGGCGGCGCACCGATTCTCGAGGCTCCAGAACTTGGCCGAGCTGTAGGTCTCGGTGTCTCTTATGCAATCATCACGGGGATGCTTGTGCGCCAGTCATTCAATCTGGGCAAGCCATGGCGAGGCGTGGCCACGGAACTCAAGTCACTCGTTGGCGCGCGGGTAGTTCCGACGATTGTTTTTACGGGCTTAGCAACCTATGCCGCTTTTGGGGTTTCGACAACACTCGAGTCTTCCGCGCCACTATATGAGTTCAATCGCGCGTTCTCTGGCCCTCTGGCAACGCTGGCGAACTTTGGAGTTGCGCTCACCGTCGTTGCGCTGATTGGACACCTAACCACTCAGGTAGCCGAGGGGCTTCGCGCCTTCAACCTGAACGCAAAGGGATTAATCACCGCTTTGGTGGCGATTCTGGCGCTGTCGTCACCATCGTTGGCCTCCGTGGCCTCACAGGTCTTCGGTGACCTATTAGCTCTGCTCGCGATTGGTTTGATTGCCATCTCGACTACCCCGTATTTGACCGAGTCGATTCTGCGTCGCGCCAACTTCCATGAGGTTTCGCTTCTTCGCAGTTATGCCTTTTACAAAAAAGTAAACATAGGGGCACTGGTCGGCGTGCTCACTTTCTCTACTTTGCTGGTTGGTTGTACTCCAGGACCAATGCGGTTTATCCCTATAGAGACACCGACCTGGTTTGGCGAAGCCACGACTTTGGTCGTTCTTGTTGTTGCGATCAAGCTTTGGACCTTGGCTATATCGTTCGCTCGCGTGAGATTCCAAGAGGCGGAACTCGCCCAGGTTGAGATTCGGCGCAATGAACTCGCGGGACTGGATTTCATCGAATAATGACCGACTCGCTTGAATTTGCTCGAGCCGCCGAAAAGCTCTGGCCGCTGACACTAGCAGAAGAGTGGGACGCACCTGGATTCTCGGTACACATTCCGACCGAAGTCAGCCGCGTACTTCTGAGCGTAGACATCACCAGCGCAGTGGTTGCGGAGGCCTCTTCAAAGGAATGCCAGTTGATTCTAAGCCACCATCCGTTCTTGCTGCGTGGAACCAGCAACGTGAACTTTGATGACCTGAAGGGCAATGTTCTACAAGCCGCGATTAATGCTGGAGTCTCGCTCTATTCGGCGCATACAAACGCGGATGTTGTGGAACATGGCGTGAGTGACACTCTCGCTCGCAGGCTCGGGCTTCTTGACGTTATGCCGCTTTCGGCCACCGAGGGAAGTCGCACTGGACACGGTCGTTTGGGTCGACTGGAGCAAGAGGTTTCGCTCAAGGAATTGGCTACCAAACTAGCCGAGCTTCTACCCTTCAGCCCACGGGGTGTTCAGGTTGCCGGTGACCCAGACCAAACGGTCAGCACCGTCGCGCTTTGCGGTGGGGCGGGCGACGCCTTCATCCAAGATGCATTTGACTCTGGTGCTGACGTTTTCATCACCTCGGATTTGCGTCATCATGTAACGCTCGACGCGATAAGTCGACCAAGACACAGTGCGTTTGCCTGCATCGATGTTGCCCACTGGGCTGCTGAGTCGCTTTGGCTGTCGGTTGCAGCAAGCCAGCTCGCCACACATTTGGAAGACGTAGAGTTTGTTTTATCCGAGATTGTTACCGATCCTTGGGTCTTTTCTATCAATCGAGGAAACCAGTGAAAATCTCTACCGAACTTGCCGACGTGCTTCTACTAATTGCCGACCTTGATCAGCAGATTGGCCAACAGCGCGCGACATTGGAGCATCTAGCCAGTGGTGAAGAAGTCCAAGGCCTTCGGCACAGGTTAGCTTCGGCAAGCGAGGCCTACCTCCAGGCCAGCACGGTTGTTGAAAACCTTCAGCAAACCATCGCGCGCGGTCAGGTCGATCTTGACTCGGTTGAGAAGCGCATCGCGCATGACGAAAAACTGCTGGCGCAGACATCCTCGGCAAAAGACGCCGAGGGAATCGGCCACGAGCTTCGTTCGCTGGCAAATCGTAAATCAGACCTCGAGGATGCAGCCCTGGAGCTCATGGAGCAACTCGAGTCTGCCGAAATTATTCTGCGCGATCGACTATTGGAGAAGACTGTTTGTTCCGAGGCCCTCACCAAGGAATCCGAGGCGCTCGGCGAAAATGTCAAACTCGCCCAGTCGAAACTGGCGCTACTAGTTCAGCAGCGAGCAGGCAAAATCGCCGGCATCCCCGCCGAGCTCGGTGAACTTTACGAGAAGAAGGCTACGCGTGGCATAGCTGCAGCTCGCTTGGTTCACCGTGACTGCGGAGCGTGCCGCATTGCCTTGACAGCAACAGCGTTCGACGAGGTAATGGCTGCACCCGCAGATGCGCTAGTGACCTGCCCGAACTGCTCAACAATCCTGGTTCGCTGGTGAGCAATACTTTCATAATCGAGGCCGACGGTGGTTCAAGAGGTAACCCAGGACCTGCTGGTGCGGGCGCCGTAGTAATCGACTCTCAATCAGGCGAAATCGTGGCGGAGATCGCTGAGTTCATTGGTATCGCAACAAATAACGTCGCCGAATATCGGGCCATTAGGGCTGGGCTTGAGCACGTTCTTCGACTCGATGCACAGGCAAAGGTGCTGGTGCGAATGGACAGCAAACTCGTTATCGAGCAACTATCAGGAAACTGGAAAATCAAGCACCCGGACATGAGGGCACTTGCGATCGAGGTGCAATCCTTGGCAGCCGACATCGAAATTGAATATCAGTGGATTCCGCGCGAGTTAAACTCAAGAGCCGACGCCATGGCAAACAAGGCTATGGATGATGAGGCCAGTAGCACGCGAACCTTCGCCGATCTTGACGCAAACCACGAGGTCGGTTCGGCTTTGGGGGAGTTCAACACGGTTTTGCCGAGTTCGATCCGAGCGCCTGAAACCTCGGGAGTTGACCCAACAACCATCGTGCTCGTCAGACACGGTAGAACTTCACTCACCGAGCAGAACCGCATCTCAGGGCGTGGTGGTGCCGATCCGGAGCTAAGCACTAGCGGCGTCATGGATGCTGGGGCGGTTGCCAAAGAAATTGCTAGTTTCGGTCTTCCCGGACCCTTTTCTTATTTGGAACCGATTAGCGCCGTCATTGCTAGCCCGATTCGTCGAACGGTAGAAACGGCTCGCGTGATCGCTAGCGAGGTGGGAATCCCTGAAAATACCGACGAACGTTTTGCTGAAATATCCTTCGGCGATTGGGATGGACTGACCCACGGTCAAGCTCAAGAACTAGATCCAGAGCTTTTCGAAGCATGGCGCGGGTCTTGGACCGTTGCGCCTCCAAACGGAGAAAACCTCGCCGATTTCGACGCTCGTGTACTTGAAGGCTTAGGGGATGTTATTGAGCAGAACCCCGGAAAAACGGTTGCGATAGTGGCTCATGTCATGCCCATCCGTGGCGTCGTTCGTGCGGCAATCAAAGGCGCAAACGATGTCTATTGGCGGGTTCAAGTTGCTCCTTGCTCGATAACGATTTTGAGGTTTTGGGGACTCGATTCGGCCGAGGTGCTCACAATCAACTCGACCAGTCACTTGAATCAGGGCTAGGCTTATTTCGGATGGGTCGACCAGACGATCGCGGCAGAAATGTCGAGGAACGTCCGGGCTCCAAAGAGCATGGTGGTGGGTAACGCCCACTCGGGGTAACCCGCGAGAAAGTGCAACAGAAAGCAAACCGCCGCTTAGCGGTAAGGGTGAAACGGTGGTGTAAGAGACCACCAGCGACGCGTGCGAGCGTGTCGGCTAGGTAAACCTCACCAGGAGCAAGACCAGATAGTTGGTGTATTGGGCTGCTCGCCTAAGCCAACGGGTAGGTCGCTTGAGGCTGACGGCAACGTCAGTCCTAGATAGATGATCGTCTCCCTAAGGGGAACAGAACCCGGCGTATCGGTCGACCCATCCACATCTTTTCAATCGCGACGATTTTTGTAGGCGAGAGCTGCAGCACCGAGGATGCCTGCGCTATTGCGATTGGTGGCTGGAACGATTCGGGTTTTTAGTTTTAGCAGCGGCAAAAACTCTTCGTGCTGCTTGCTTACTCCGCCTCCCACAATAAACAGATCGGGCACGAGTAGTGCCTCAAGGCGGGAGTAGTACTTCTGAAGTCGCTGGGCCCAAGAATCCCAGCTCAGGTTTTCGCGTTCCTTTGCTGAAAATGCCGCCATCGATTCATAGTCGACGCCATCGATCTCGAGGTGGCCAAGTTCGGCATTCGGAACAAGAACTCCGTCGTAAAGCAAGGCGGTTCCAATGCCGGTTCCGAGAGTGGTCATGATGGTCAAACCGCGCTGCTTGCGTGCAGCACCGAATTTCGCCTCGGCTACACCAGCCGCATCCGCGTCGTTCAAAATGTGAACATGGCGCCGCAACTTGCGGGCAAAGAGTGACTGGGCATCGAGCCCAATCCAGTCTTCAGAAATGTTTGCAGCTGATTTCGTTACTCCGTGCTGAACTACCGCGGGAAAACAGATTCCAACCTCGAGGTTTTTTTCTTTGTCAAGCAGATTCACCAACTCAGCTACGGCCTGAGCGACATCCTTAGGTTTGCCGCCCTTAGGGGTTTCGACTCTCAGCCGCTCGCTGACCAGTTTGCCATTCTTAACGTCGGCAACGGCAGCTTTGATGCCTGTTCCGCCTATGTCTATGCCAATTGCGTGCTTTGCCATGATGCTCCTAGCTGAGTGTGAGTATGTCGTAGCCATCTTCGGTGACGGCAAGAGTGTGTTCGAACTGTGCGGTGATGCTTTTATCGCGGGTGGTTACCGTCCAGCCGTCGGCCCACATATCCCAAGTGTGGGTGCCGAGCGTGAGCATAGGTTCAATGGTGAACACCATGCCAACCTCCATGATGTCCGCGTAGTTGTCGGTGTCATAGTGTGGAATGATCAGGCCAGAGTGAAAGGCTTCACCAATGCCGTGACCGGTGAAGTCGCGCACGACTCCGTAACCGAACCTTTTGGCATAGGATTCGATCGCTCGCCCGATGACATTCACTTGTCGACCTGGCTTCACAGCCAGAAGCCCCCGATTCAAGGATTCTCTGGTGCGATCAACCAGATCGTGCACCTCAGCCGAAACCGTTCCGACTTCGAAGGTTTGGTTGCTGTCTCCGTGAAATCCGTCAAGATAGGCCGTAACATCGATGTTCACGATGTCGCCATCGTCTAAAACCGTGTTGTCTGGGATGCCGTGGCAAATGACCTCGTTCACAGAGGTGCAACACGACTTGGGGTAGTTGCGGTAACCAAGCGTGCTTGGGTACGCGCCGTGATCAAGCACGTAGGCGTGAACCAACCTGTCTAACTCGTCGGTGGTGACGCCCGGCTTGGCAGCAGCGCCAGCCATTACGATGGCCCCCGCAGCGATCTTTCCGGCGGCACGTATTTTTTCGATTTGTTCGGGCGTCTTGAGGTGTGAACCGGAATACTTCGCAGGTGCAATCTTCCAGACATACTCTGGGGGCGCTATGTCGCCAGGAACGCCCAACCGAGGCGAGAGAAGCCCAGGGATGAGAGTTCCATGGGCGTTCTTAGGCATGTCAAGAAGTTTAGTTTGGTCGTTGTTATGCTGGCGTTATGACACCCGCTAGCCCTGATAAATCGATTCCGGTGCCGGAACGTTGGTGGTTCAACCTGAAAACTCGAACCTCGGAATTTGGTCGTTTCACTGATTCGGCAAATCGAGTTGGGCCTTTTGATTCCAAGGATGAAGCGGACCACGCACTGCAGACCCTCAACCTACGCAGCCAGCAGTGGGCAGAAGAAGAGTCAAACGAGGTTTAGAACTGCTCTTCTTCGGACGGGAACGAAGAGTTTGCGACATCCTCGCGGTATTTTTGAGCCGCGTCTAGCAGGGTTGCTCGCAAATCGGCATAGCGACGCACAAACTTGCGTTTAGGTTGGCTGCTGAGACCTGCAAAGTCGGTCCAAACCAGAATCTGCCCATCTGTGCCTGATCCCGCGCCAATCCCGATTGTTGGAATCGACAGTCGCTTCGACACACGCTCCGCGAGCTCGGCAGGAACCAACTCGAGCACTACCGAGAACGCACCAGCCTGTTGCACCGCAAGCGCATCTTCTAGCAACTGCTCCGACGACTCACCCTTACCTTGAATCTTGAAACCACCAAGGCTGTGAACGCTTTGCGGAGTGAATCCAATGTGTGCCATCACCGGGATGCCCGACTGCACTAGAAACTCGATGGTTGCGGCCGACCTGGTTCCGCCTTCAAGCTTCACCGCCGCAGCTCCAGTCTCTTTCATAACGCGGATGGCACTTTGCAAGGCCTTGCTAGGCGATTCTTCGTATGAACCAAACGGAAGATCGACAACCACCAAAGATCTCTTTGCCGCGGCAGCGACCGCTCGACCAAAAGGAATCATTTCGTCGAGGGTGACTGGCAAGGTGGTGGAATAACCGAGTGCATTGTCGGCTGCGGAGTCTCCGACGAGAATGACCTCGATACCCGCCTCGTCAAAAATTGACGCCGTGAGCGCGTCGTAGGAAGTCAAGCAAGCGAATTTGTGGCCAGCCAGTTTGAATTCGCTGAGGCTGGAGGTTCGAACCTTCTTGGGCTTGAGCTCACTCATTTGTTCGGTTTCCAGGCATCCGCTTCGATTTCGACCAGCATCTTGGGGTTGATGAACTTGATTCCGGCAAGCATGGTTGCTGCAGGGCGAATATCTGAAAAGAGCTCGCCGTGTGCCTTGCCGACGGCATCCATGTCTTCTGCGTTCGCGAGGTAGACCCGGGTGCGAACAATGTCGGAAAGATCGTAGCCTGCCTGAGCGAGTGCGGAGCGAATAACTTCGAATGCGGTCAAGGTCTGACCATAAGCATCGCCCTCGTGTTGCAAAATGCCATCAACTGTTGCGGTTGAACCTGAAACGTGAACGTATTCGCCGGCTAAAACAGCTCTCGAATAACCGATAACCGACTCCCATGGTCCGCCCGAAGAGATTAGTTTGTCTGCAGCCATTTGGTTTACTCCTTGAACTTGTTGGTAATCGGTAGGCGACGATCGCGACCAAATGCCATGCCGGTAATTTTGGGCCCGATCGCGCCTTGGCGTCGTTTCCATTCTGCTCTATCAACTAGGGCGGCTATGCGCATCACGGTCTCGCGATCGAAGCCCTGGGCAACGATGTCGTCCGGAGACAGGTGTGCGTTGACATAGCGCTCGAGGATGTCATCCAGTAGGTCGTATGGCGGAAGGCTGTCTTGGTCGACTTGCCCTGGGCGCAACTCGGCCGATGGTGGTTTGACAATCGAATTCACTGGGATTGGCGGTTGCGAGCCCTGAGACTCGGCCCAAGCGTTGCGCCAACGGGCCAGATTCCAGACCATAGTCTTCTCAACGTCCTTGATTGGGGCAAAACCGCCGACCGAGTCACCATAGATCGTGCTATACCCGACTGCCAGCTCGGTCTTGTTTCCGGTGGTCAAAGTCAGGTGGCCCTCTGCATTGCTGATTCCCATGAGTATCACGCCTCGCACCCTGGCCTGAAGGTTCTCGCTGGCAAGTCCGCCCAACTCGAGATTGGCCTCGAACGCACCAACCATTTCTTCGATGGCAACCGTGCGGATGTCGCATCCTAGATTTTTAGCTAACTCGTGTGCGTCTGATTTTGAGTGGTCGCTCGAGTACTTGCTCGGCATGGATACGCCGTGAACATTCTCAGCGCTCAGCGCATCGACGGCTAAGGTTGCGCAAACGGCCGAATCGATTCCGCCAGAAAGCCCGAGGGTGACGGACTTGAATCCGTTCTTTTCGCAATAGTCACGCAGACCGAGCACGAGCGCATTCCAGATTTGCCAGTTGTCATCCATTTTTTGTACCGGATGAGGGGTCACAAGAGTAGAGCTGCGAGTGTCTAGGTCAATGTCAACCAAAAGGAGATCTTGGTTGAACTGTTCGGCACGTCCGACCACTGTGCCGTCTGGATTCACCACGAAAGAATCGCCGTCGAAAACCAGGTCATCCTGGCCTCCGACTAGATTGACATAGGCTCCCACGGTGCGGTTGGCTTTGGCGAACTTTTGCACCAGCGCGGTGCGGCGATCATCTTTATCGATTTCGAAAGGAGACCCGTTGAGCACAATGGTGAGATCGAGATTCCTTGTCGCCAACTCACTGAGCGGTGCCCCGTCTTGCCAAATATCCTCGCAGATCGCCAGACCGATTCTGCAACCGTGCACCTCAAAATCGACCACAGCCTGACCGGGAACGAAGTTGCGGTACTCATCAAAAACCGAGTAATTCGGAAGGTGGTGCTTGGAATATTGAGCGATTCGCTGACCACGAAAGAGCACGCTTGCCGAGTTGTGGGCTATCGCCCATCCGTTGCGCTCGCTGATTTCGGCGAGTGAGGGATGACCTATGATTACGGCTACATCGCCGAGCCCGCCCTCGACCAATTTGGCGCTTAGCGTTTGGACAGCCTCATCGGCCCGAGTTACGAAATGCTCTCTCGTGGCTAGGTCTTCGATCGGATAGCCGGTAATCGACATTTCACCAAAGGCAACGATTTGGGCACCGGCGGCAGCGCTCTCGCGCACCCCTTCGAAAATATTGTTCAGGTTCGCTTCAATCGCACCAACCGTGGGGTTGGTTTGAGCAAGTGCTAGGCGAACTTTTCGCATAACGACTAGCCTAGTAGTTAGGAATCGAGAGGATTTTGGGCCATGGATAAGCAACGCGATTTTGTTCTCAGAACGATCGAGGAACGCAGCGTTAAGTTCGTTCGACTTTGGTTCACGGACGTAGCCGGAACCCTGAAATCCGTTGCTATTGCACCTGCCGAAATCGAAGGGGCATTCGCCGAGGGAATCGGTTTCGATGGCAGCGCTATCGAGGGTCTTGCGCGCACATACGAGGCCGACATGCTGGCCTGCCCAGATCCGAGCACCTTTCAGATTTTGCCTTGGCGCGGCGAGATTGACCCTACCGCCAGAATGTTCTGCGACATTCAAACCCCGGATGGTCAGCCAGCAGCTGCCGACCCGAGAAACGTTCTTCGCCGCGCCCTTGCCAAAGCCAGCGACATGGGCTTCTCTTTCTACATTCACCCCGAAATCGAGTTCTACCTGCTGAAGTCGTCGCAGATCGGGCCAGAAGGCCCTGTTCCGGTCGATAAGGCGGGTTACTTCGACAACGTTCCGGGCGGCACCGCTCACGACTTCCGTCGCCGCGCGGTTTCGATGCTTGAGCAGCTCGGCATCTCGGTGGAGTTCAGCCACCACGAAGGCGGCCCTGGCCAAAACGAAATCGACCTCCGCTATGCCGACGCGCTCACCATGGCCGACAACATCATGACCTTCCGCACCGTCGTGAAAGAGGTTGCCATCGAACAGGGTGTCTATGCCACGTTCATGCCAAAACCTTTCACCGAGCATCCAGGTTCAGGTATGCACACCCACATGTCACTATTTGAAGGTGATACGAACGCGTTCTTCGATCCGAGCGGGCAATACCATCTGTCGAAAACCGCGAAGCACTTCATCGCCGGAATTCTGACGCACGCCAGCGAAATCACCGCAGTGACCAACCAATACGTCAACTCTTACAAGCGACTCTGGGGTGGCGGAGAAGCACCGTCGTTCGTCTGTTGGGGCCACAACAACCGTTCGGCTCTCATTCGCGTGCCGCTTTACAAGCCGGAGAAGGGGCAATCTTCGCGCATCGAGTACCGCGCCATCGACTCGGCAGCCAACCCGTATTTGGCTTACGCTCTGCTACTTTCGGCCGGCCTAAAAGGCATCGAGAACGAGTATGAGTTGCCAGCCGAGACCGAAGACAACGTCTGGAGCCTCACCGACTCTGAGCGTCGAGCCATGGGCATTCAACCGCTGCCGCAGAGCCTCGACCACGCCGTTCGCAAGCTAGAAGAGAGCGAACTAGCCGCTGAAACTCTAGGCGAAGAGGTTTTCTCTTATGTTTTGGCCAACAAGCGTCGCGAGTGGAGCGAATACCGCGCACAGGTGACTCCTTTCGAGCTTAAGCAGAACCTAGAGACCCTCTAAACAAGTCATGGCAGATGCACGCAACTTCGGTCTAACCGAGTTGGCGAGACTCGGTTTCGTTGAGCTTGAGGCCACCGTTCCCAAGCTCAACGCATTAGTCGATGCCGTCGGCGATCCTGCTCGAGCCGCGTTCGCATACCTATCTAAGGCTGCCAACCCCGATCAAGCATTGAATTTTCTGCTTGAACTTGCCGAAATCGATCGCTCAACCCTCAAGAAGGTTCTCAAAAGTGCGGATGGTGCTTCAGCGTTAATCGCAGCGATTGGTGCGTCATCGGCCCTTTGTGATTTTTTGCGAAGGCATCCGGCAAAGGTGGAGTTCTTTCTAAAAGGGCAACCAGCGCTTACCGATGAACGCAAACTCTATGAGGTGCTAAGCCAAGATGCCTTGGCAGCACTAAAGACTGGAAGCCCATCAGACGCCTGGGTCGCAATCCGAGTCGCCTATCGCACCGAACTGTTGAAGCTAGCTGCCTTCGATGCAACGCAATCCGATCCAGCGGTTACTTTACCCCAGGTCGCGCGACACCTCGCAGACATGGCTGGTGCAGCTCTAGAGGCAGGTCTCGTAGTTGCCAGGCATGAGCTCCTGACCGGCACCGATTTCGGAAGTTACTCCGAACAGGAAGTCACCGATACCCGCCTTGCCGTCATCGCCATGGGCAAATGCGGAGCCCGCGAACTCAACTACATAAGCGACGTCGATGTTATCTATGTCGCCGAGTCGGCGCACGAGCGAACCAGTGCGGAGCGATCATTAGAGATAGCCACAAAGCTAGCCACCCGGATGATGCGCGCCATGGATGGCAACGCACCTGAGCCTGCTCTGTGGCAGGTTGACCCGAACCTCAGGCCAGAAGGAAAGTCTGGCAGTTTGGTGCGCACTTTGGCATCGCACATTTCGTATTACGAGCGATGGGCTCAAAACTGGGAATTCCAGGCGCTGCTGAAAGCGCGATGCGTTGCCGGCGACCGCGCGCTCGGCACAGCTTATGAAGAGGCCACCTCAGCTTTTGTGTGGGCATCTTCTGCACGAGAGGGCTTCGTTGAATCGGCGCAAAAGATGCGGGAAAGAGTCACCGAGTTCATTCCTTCCGACGAAATTGATCGACAAATTAAGCTGGGTCCAGGCGGTTTGCGCGACATCGAATTCACTGTTCAACTTCTTCAGCTCGTACACGGTCGCACCGACGAAAGCATCCACCAGAGAGACACGCTTTCGGCCATAGACAGCCTTCGCAACGCGGGTTACATCAGTCGGGCCGATGCGAGTGCTTTTAGCGGGCACTACCGGTTCCTAAGAGCGCTTGAGCACCGTATCCAGTTATCTGGGATGAGGCGAACTCACCTCATGCCAACCGACGAGTCCTCACAGCGAGCGCTCGCCCGTTCTCTCGGATTCCGCGGCAGCGAAGAACTGTTGAACCGATGGAACGAAGTCAAATCCGAGGTGCGATCTCTGCACCAGAAGGTTTTCTACCGCCCACTGCTATCGGCCACGGCAAAACTAGAGGGCGAAGGCCTGAGCCTGTCTTCAGAGCAGGTTCTAGACAGACTCCGGGCGATTGGCTTTTTAGATCCGCTAGCCGCTCTGCGACACATCGAAGCACTAACATCAGGGCTCTCAAGACGGGCGACCATCCAGAAGTCGCTTCTGCCAGTAATTTTGCAATTGCTGGGCACCGGAACTGACCCAGACAATGCACTTCTGGCCTTCAGGAGGCTCAGTGAGGACCTGGGGGAGTCGCCTTGGTATCTGAGAATGCTGCGCGATTCGGCTGGGGCTGCCGAGCGCTTGTCCACGGTGCTGTCGCTTAGTCGCCTGGCGACCGGCCTTCTTGAAAAGATACCCGAGGCAGCCGCTTGGCTGGATCGCTCTTCCGAACTCCAACCCACGGTTAAAGAAAACTTGTTGGCCGAAATCGCAGCCATTCGAGAACGTCACGATACGCCCGAAACGGCGGCTAACTCGATCAGGCATCTTCGTCGTCGCGAGACCCTTCGCGTCGCTCTGGGAGCCGTTCTTGGTGACTTGTCACTTAGGCAGATCGAGATAGCGCTCACCGACATCACCGAGGCATACATAATCGGTTTGCTCGAAACCATCGGCCAATCAAAACTTGTCGACATTGCACCTGCACCGGTGTTCGAACTGATCGAATTTGCCGTTATTGCTATGGGCCGGTTTGGCGGGCAAGAGTTGGGATTCGGCAGCGACGCGGATTTGATCTTCGTTTATCGACCCATTGGCACCAACACCGATTCGGCGCAAAAGATCGCCGAACGAGTTATCGCGGAATTGAAGAGGCTATCAGCTGACCCGGTTCTTGAATTCGAGATCGACCTCGACTTGAGGCCAGAGGGCAAGAACGGTCCCGTTGCCCGTTCCTTCGATTCGTACGAAGCCTACTATCAGCGATGGTCTGACACTTGGGAGGCTCAAGCTCTCGTTAGAGCGCGCGCCTTCGCCGGCTCGCCCGACCTGCAGCGAGATTTCGAAAAGCTAGCGGATCACTATCGCTATCCAGAGGTTCTTTCGAAATCAGCTGTTATCGAGATACGCAAGATCAAAGCCAGGATGGAGCACGAGAGACTCCCGCAGGGAGCTGACCCGCGCAGGCATCTTAAACTTGGCAGGGGGTCGCTAAGCGACGTCGAGTGGCTGGTGCAGTTGATGCAACTTCGCCATGGACGAGAATTCCCCCTTATTCGTAACCCTCAAACTCTCGCAGCGCTCGAAGCGATTGTTGAAGCAGGATTGCTCGCGGAACACGACGCGAGAGTTTTGCGCGAGGCTTGGCTAATCAGCTCACGTATTCGCTCAGCATCTGTGCTCTGGGCAAACAAGCGCTCGGATGTTCTGCCGAACGACCGTCGAATGCTAGAAGGCATGGCACGCATCCTCGAATATCCGGCTGGTAGCGCCTCAACCCTGGAACAGGATTATCTAGCCTTCACTCGTCGAAGCCGCATGGTCTTCGAACGGGTCTTCTACGGCGACTAGACCTTAAGCAAAAGTGCCCCGCATTTCTGCGGGGCACTTTTTACGGTTTGATTAGACGCCGTAGTAAAGCTCGAACTCGTATGGGTGAGGGCGAAGAGCCAAAGGCTTGATTTCTTTCTCACGCTTGTAGTCGATCCAAGTCTCGATTAGGTCCTTGGTGAACACGTCGCCTGCGAGCAGGTAGTCGTGGTCTGCCTCAAGAGCCTTCAGAACGTCCTCGAGGTTGCCAGGAACCTGCGGGATGTTCTTCGCCTCTTCGGCTGGGAGCTCGTAGAGGTCCTTGTCAACCGGTGCGTGTGGTTCGATGCGGTTCTTTATGCCGTCGAGACCAGCCATCAGCATCGCTGCGAACGCGAAGTATGGGTTGCTCGATGCGTCAGGAGCGCGGAACTCGATGCGCTTTGCCTTCGGGTTGGTTCCGGTCATCGGGATACGAATCGCTGCCGAACGGTTTCCTGCCGAGTAGACCAGGTTGACTGGGGCTTCGAAGCCTGGAACCAGACGGTGGTAAGAGTTGACGGTTGGGTTAGTCCAAGCGAGCAACGATGGGGCGTGCTTGAGGATTCCACCGATGTACCAGCGAGCTAGGTCGCTCAGTCCGCCGTATCCGCTCTCGTCGTAGAACAGCGGCTTGCCGTCCTTCCAGAGGGACTGGTGAACGTGCATACCCGAACCGTTGTCACCGAACAGTGGCTTCGGCATGAAGGTTGCGGTCTTACCGAATGCGTTGGCAACGTTCTTGACGATGTACTTGAACTTCAGAATGTCGTCTGCTGCCTTGACGAGGGTGTCGAATCGGTAGTTGATTTCACCCTGACCGGCGGTGCCCACCTCGTGGTGGCTGCGCTCAACCGAGAGACCGGCGGCCTCGAGCTCGAGAACGATCTGGTCACGCATGTCTACATGCTGGTCAACTGGAGATACTGGGAAGTAACCGCCCTTGTAAGGGGTCTTGTTGGCTAGGTTACCGCCCTCTTCGATGCGACCCGAGTTCCAAGCTGCTTCGGAGCTGTCAACAAAGTGCATCGAACCGTTCTGCTTGTATTCGTAGCGAACGTCATCGAAGATGAAGAACTCTGCCTCTGGGGCGAAAAAAGCTGTGTCGGCGATGCCGGTCGAAGCGAGGTAAGCCTCTGCCTTTTTTGCGGTCTGGCGTGGGTCACGTCCATAAAGCTCACCGTTGCGTGGGTTGTAGATGTCGAACAACATCACCAGGGTCTTCTCAACGCGGAATGCGTCAAGGTAGGCGGTGGTGACATCTGGGATTAGCTGCATGTCTGATTCGTGAATGGATGCGAATCCACGGATCGAAGAGCCATCGAAAAGCTGACCGTCAACGAAGAACTGCTCGTCGATCATGGCTGCTGGAAGGTTGAAGTGCTGCTGCACACCAGGAAGGTCGGTGAAGCGAACATCGAGGAACTTAACGTCATTGTCCTTGATGTACTTGACTACCTCTGAGGCGGTCTTGAACATAGGGGAATCCCTTCAAAAAGGTTTACTGGATTGGATCGGCGCAACATCGGAGCCGTCTTGCTAAAAGTCTATCCCTTACGCGCAGAACACCCGTGCGCCGAATGTTTCGTGAATGTAAAACTTTTCTAGATTAGAGACTGGGCGGGCGCCTTATCGACGCGAAGGTCGCATTCTGGCTGGGTCGATGCCCTTGGGGATCGGAAGATTCATGCCAAGAGCCTGAAGTCGAGCGTTCACGGCACTAACTTCGGATCGATTGAGGGTTCGCTTAAGTCTCATGACCTCTCGTGAAAGGCCAACCAGTGGGGTTCCCGACGAGTCTCCCGTCACATAGAACACGTGGATTTGGACACCGGGGGTTGCTCGCTTTAACTTGCGAATTTCCTCATCGAGGATCGTCTTGGTTCCGGTACGGCTGCCTTCGGCGATTAGAACGACACCGGCAGCTCCCACACATCGGTAGATTGCATCCCTGGTTCTCGGGTTGACGGCGACTGGCATCTCGCTGGTGCGCCATCCGCGTTTAATAGCCGAGGTAATCACGGCTCCGACTGCTCCAGGTTGGCCTTCTATGCGGCCATAGGCGACTTTTTCGGCCCGACGGGACATGACGATCAAACCAAGCATTACCGAGGCGAGGAGCCCGAGCACGATGTAAATGATCGTGAAGAGCACGTTGCCGTCGCTACCGTAGATTCCGAGGAGAACGCCAGCCGCTAGGGCACCAAGCGACACCAAAAGGGTGAGCGGTAGAGCAGCTTTGTCAACCTTGATGGTCTCGCCGAAGAGTTTGAAAATCTGAGCCCAGCGGCCCTGAGGCTTGGTCGAATCGGTCTGTTTTGCCATGCCAAAAGCCTAGCCGACTGCTTGACTAAAGCCGTCTTTGACGGCTGCGTCAGCGAGGTGTTGCAAATCAGCAGGGATGTCGCGACCCTTCTTCATCATGGAACTAGCCCAGAGACGTCCTGCTCGATAGCTGGAACGAACCAGCGGACCGCTAAGTACACCGAGAAAGCCAATCTGCTCGGCTTCATGCTTGAGTTCGACAAACTCTTCTGGTTTTACCCAGCGGTCGACAGGGTGATGCCGAACGGTTGGCCTCAGGTACTGAGTGATGGTGACGATGTCGGTTCCGGCCTCGTGCAGGTGTCGAAGTGCATCGCTAATCTCTTCACGAGTTTCGCCCATACCGAGGATTAGATTCGATTTGGTTACCAGTCCGAAGTCTCTAGCCTGTTTGATCACATCAAGTGAGCGTTCGTAGGTGAACGCTGGTCGAATCTGCTTGAAGATTCTAGGCACGGTCTCGACATTGTGAGCGAAAACCTCCGGCATTGCATCGAACACGCGACCGAGATGCTCTGGGTTACCAGAGAAATCGGGAACCAAGATCTCAACGCCGGTGCCGGGTGATTGTTGGTGAATTTGTCTGATGGTTTCGGCATAGAGCCATGAACCTTCGTCTTCGAGATCATCACGGGCGACCCCGGTGACAGTTGCATAGCGCAGACCCATTGTTGCTACCGATTCACCCACACGCCTCGGCTCGTCGCGATCTAGGTCGGCTGGCTTGCCGGTGTCGATTTGGCAGAAATCGCAGCGTCTAGTGCATTGAGAGCCGCCAATAAGAAAGGTAGCTTCACGGTCTTCCCAGCACTCGAAAATGTTTGGGCAGCCGGCCTCTTGGCAAACGGTGTGCAACCCCTCAGATTTGACCAATTTGTGCATGGCTTGGTACTCCGGGCCCATCTTGGCGCGGGTTTTGATCCACTCTGGCTTTCGTTCAATGGGAACCGCTGCGTTTCGAGCTTCGATTCTGAGAAGTTTTCGCTCTGGTTTTGGAGTTTCGTTCATCTGGCACTTTCGATTGGGCGAAATTTCTCAATAACTATCGGCACAACATCCTCGGGTGCGATTTCTCTTCCCAAGAGTCGGCTGATGGTCGTGGTTTTAGCGTCGGCGATGCCGCAGGCGATGATCGTGTCATATGGGGCCAGCGAATTGTTGCAATTGAGAGCGAAACCGTGCATCGTGTGATGTTCCGAAACGCGGATGCCTATGGCGGCAACCTTCTCGGTGCCCTCAGCGGTCTCGACCCAAACTCCAGAGCGACCTGGCACGCGCACCCCAGTGATTTCAAAATCTGCCAGAACGTCAATCAGCCACTGTTCCATCCACCGCACGTAACCAACGACGTCGATGGGCTTTGGGAGTCTCAATATCGGATAGCCGACCAGCTGACCTGGACCATGCCAGGTGATCTTGCCCCCGCGGTCGACATCGATAACTGGTGTTCCATCGGCGGGTCGTTCAGAATCTTCTGTTCGCTTGCCTGCCGTGAATACACTTTGATGCTCGAGCAGAAAAACCGTCTCAGACGTTAGACCGTCGACTATTTGCCGATGAGTCTCTCGCTGCAACTGCCATGCATCGTTGTAATCAACGAAGTTAGGTGACAGTCCTGAGACGAAGAATTCGGGCACCCTCCAATCTTAAGTTCAAGCAATAGGCGATTTGCACAGATGGCGAATTCGTCAAGGTTTTCGGTTCAAATAACGCGACAATCGGACGATGAAATCGCGTCGAGCAAATCATCTAGCCGCGTGGCGGTCACCAGGTTTCGGTTTGAGGCGACAGGAGTATCTGCTCAAGGCACTTTCTGGGAATAGTTCACCTTGCTCAGTTTCGAAGAACAGCCTAAGACAAAGGGTCAGTGGTCGGCTCAGCCGATCCAAGCTCTTCTACAGCCTGGCAATAGCAACGGCATGTTGTTTTGTTTGCGCTTTGATTATCAATCAGCAGCACCAAACTGCCACCGACCCGGCGGGCAGTGTAGCCACCAATCAAGATCGAGGCTTCGACACCGAGTTAAGAGCACCTTCGTCTAAACCATCGCCATCGGGTTTCGAGTGCTCAGGCTCTTCGCGGGACAGAGATTTTGGGGGTGTGCTGGTTAAGGTCAGATTCGATTGTGAAAGCAAACCTTGGGGCTGGCTAGTAATCGACAAAAAGGAAAGTGGGGCCGGATCAACAGATCACAGCCCCACTCGCAATCCAAACTAAATTCCTAGGTTTACCTCGAATTGGCCAGCCTCGAGTCGAGTTTTCACGTCGACTAGGTAGCGGCTTGCATCCGCTCCGTCGACCAGTCGGTGGTCATAGGAGATTGCCAGGTAGACCATGCTTCTGATCGCAATCGTGTCAGAGCCGTCGGCTGCTGGCACGACGACTGGGCGCTTGGTAACGACACCGGTTCCTAGAATCGCAACCTGAGGAAGGAACACGACGGGCGTGTCGAATAGCGCACCACGCGAGCCAGTGTTGGTTAGCGTGAAGGTGCCGCCGCCAAGTTCATCCGGCTTGAGTTGGTTTCCTCTGGTGCGAGCTGCTAGGTCAGCAATCGAAGTAGCCAACTGTGCGATGTTGAGGGTGGATGCGTCCCGAATGACGGGAGTCAGAAGTCCACGCTCGGTGTCAACGGCGAACGAAATGTTCTCGGTTGGGTGGTAGACAACGTTGTCGCCGTCAATCGTGGCGTTTAGCTTCGGGTGTGCTCGCAACGCTTCGGCTGCTGCCAGTGCGAAGAAAGGCATGAAGTTGAGCTTGCCACCAGTAGCGGCAACGAACTGCGGCTGCACCTTGCTGCGCAAGGCTGCGATTTTCGTGACGTCAACCTCGACAACGGTGGTCAGCTGAGCGGTCTGTTGCATTGAAGCAACGGCGCGCTCGGCCAGAACTTTGCGCAAGCGCGACATTGGCTCGGTTGTACCTCGGAGGGCAGAAGCCTCGACCGAACTTGGGGATACTTGAGCGACCACAGGCGCTGAGGCAGGTGCTGCCTCTGGAGCAGCGACAGGAGCAACAGCGGCCAACACGTCATCCTTGCGAATGCGGCCACCAACGCCGGTGCCTGCGATGTTGTTGAGGTCGATACCCGATTCATTTGCTAGTTTGCGAACGAGAGGAGTTACGTAACCTGCGTCACTCACGGCTGCTGGAACCGGGTCTGGTGTTACAACCGGTGCAGCGATAACCGGTGCAACAGGAGCGGTAGGTGGAACATATACAGGTGCTGCAGGTGCGGCTGGAGCCTCCACCACAGGCGCTGCTGGAGCGGCCACAGGTTCGACCACAGGAGCTACAGGCTCAGCAACTGGCGCCGGAGCGGCCGCTGGTGCACCGCTACCCGAACCGATAATGGCGAGTAAGCCACCGACTTCAACCGTCTCATCTTCGGCTACCAGAATTTGCTCAACTACCCCAGCAAACGGGGAAGGAATCTCGGTGTCTACTTTGTCGGTCGAAATCTCAACTAGCGGCTCATCGACGGCTACGGTGTCGCCGACTTTCTTTAGCCAGCGGGTGACGGTTCCTTCGGTAACGCTCTCACCGAGTGCCGGTAGTAGTACATTGTCGCTCATGTTTCGCTCCTATTGAGATTCTTTTTAATACTAGGCGTGCGCGTGCAATGGCTTGCCAGCCAAAGCTAGGTGCGCTTCGCCGATTGCTTCGTTCATGGTGGGGTGTGCGTGGACAAGGGTGGCAACATCCTCTGGGTATGCCTCCCAGTTAACGATCAGCTGTGCCTCGCCGATTTGCTCGCCAACGCGCGAGCCGATCATGTGCACGCCAACGACAGGGCCGTTGTTGCGACGAACCAGCTTGATGAAACCAGCGGTTCCGAGAATCTGGCTCTTGCCGTTGCCACCTAGGTTGTATTCATAGACAGACACATTGTCAGCGCCATAAGTTTCCTTGGCCTTTGCCTCACTCAGACCTACGCTGGCAACTTCAGGCTCGCAGTAAGTGACCTTCGGAATTCCGGACTCGTCGATTACTGCAGGCTTGAGGCCGGCAATCTCTTCGGCGATAAAGATTCCCTGTTGGAAGCCACGGTGAGCAAGCTGTAGGCCCGGAACGATGTCACCAGCGGCGTACACACCCGGGATGCTGGTCTGCAGTCGCTCATTGGTCAACACGAATCCACGATCCATGGCCACTCCCTGCTCGTCATAACCGAGACCTGCAGTGTTCGGGCCACGACCGACGGCAACGAGGAGCAGCTCGCCTTCGAGCCTGGTGCCATCTTCTAGCGAAACGATCACGCCGTTCTCGTGCTGCTCGACTCCCGAAAAACGAACACCGAGCTTGAAGTCGATACCGCGCTTGCGGAAAGCCCGCTCGAGGCCCTTGGAAACGGACTCATCTTCATTTGGAACTAGGTGTGGCAAGCCTTCGATGATTGTGACATCTGCTCCGAATGACTTCCAGATAGATGCGAATTCAACACCGATGACGCCGCCACCCAAGACCAAAACCTTGTTTGGAACAAAGTCCATCTGAAGGGCCTGCTCACTGGTGATGACTCGGCCGCCGATTTCGAGGCCAGGAAGCGATCTTGAGTATGAACCGGAGGCGAGCACAATGTTTTGTCCCGTGTAGACGTCTCCGTTTACGGTGATCGACTTCGGTCCGGTTAGTCGACCCTCTCCGTTGATCACGGTGATGTTCTTACTAGACACCAACCCGGTGAGTCCCTTGAAAAGCTTGTCGACGATCCCGTCACGGTACTTGTTCACGGCGGTCATGTCGATCGATTGGAACTCGGCGTTGACGCCATATGCTGCAGATTCTCGGGTAACGTCGGCTACCTCGGCAGAGTGAAGTAGTGCCTTAGTTGGGATGCAACCACGGTGAAGGCACGTGCCGCCAAGTTTGTCTTTTTCGATGAGTGCAACACTCTTGCCAAGCTGGGCCGAACGAAGCGCTGCTGCGTATCCGCCGCTTCCACCGCCAAGAATAACGACATCAAAGTTGTGTTCGGCCACGATAAATCTCCAATTAAGTAGGCTTCGGATTCGCCCTTCAGTCTACTAGAGCGACTTGGCAACCTCGACTAAGGTGCGCAACATCACACCTGTTGATCCCTTGGGTGTATAGCCGTATGCAGAGCCATCGTTATTTGCAGACCCTGCGATATCGAGGTGCGCCCAAGCTAGCTTCTTGCCGTCGGCCTTCCTTATGCCGACGAACTCAGAGAGAAAGTGAGCGCCAACCAACATGCTGCCAGCTGGATCACCGAGCTTTGAGTTAACTAGGTCTGCGACATCGGAGTCCAGTTTTGACCGAAGTTCTTTAGGCATCGGCATGGGCCAGAGCTTTTCTCCGGTGACATCGGCAGCTTGTCTCAGCGTGCCAACCCCATCTGGAGTTCCCATCAGTCCCGCCGTTCTAACTCCGAGGGCGACGCGTACCGCACCGGTCAGTGTGGCAACGTCGACGATTAGGTCGGGTCGAGTCTCGCTAGCTAAGACCAGTCCATCGGCGAGAACAAGGCGTCCCTCAGCATCCGTATTCGTGATTTCGACGGTGGTGCCATTTCTAAATCTGATGACATCGCTGGGCCTGGTTGCAGACCCGCTCGGCAAGTTTTCAGCCAGACAAAGGTATGCCGTGACGCGAACGGGAAGCCCCAACTTGGCAATCGCGATTGCAGCTAGGCCGACAGTGGCAGCACCGGTCATGTCGTATTTCATCCCGAGCATTCCTAGACCGGGCTTGATCGTCAAACCACCGGAGTCAAAGGTGATGCCCTTGCCTACGAGGGCCAGATGCTTTTTTGCACCCTTCGGGCGATACGAAAGTTTTACTAAGCGAGGTGGGCGAATTGAGCCCTGCCCAACAGACAGAATCCCTGCGCATCCCTCGGATCTAAGCTTGGCCTCGTCCCAGATTTCGACCGAAAGGTTCGAACCCTTAGCGAGCGATTTCACCTTCGAGGCGAGCGTCTGCGGATAGAGCTCGTTGGGCGGCATGTTCACCAGCGCACGGATGTCTGCGACGGCAGCCGAGACTGTGAGAATCTGTTCGAAATCTGCGGCAGTGATTTTCGCCTTGGTGACTATAGAGATGCTGCTGGCCTTCGGATTTCGAGTAGACGACTTATAGGGCGAACGGGTCGGTCTGCCAAGGCAAAATCCCTCGGCTACCGCTAGAACAGCGGATCGACCAAGGTTCGGAAAGTTGAAGACAATCTCGTCGTGCTCTGAGAGTGCTCGCGACGCGGTTCCCGCGAGTTCTCGCAGTTCATCGTCCTCGAGTTCTCCGTCACCAAGACCCAGAATCAATACAACCTGACCATTGGCCAAAACCTTGGTTTGTGCTTCGAATGCTGGTTTTGCGCCAAGTTTCTCGAGTTCGGCAAGGCTAGGCAGCCCAGCCACCGGGTTGGCCGAAACAACCTCGATGTTTTTGCCAGTTTTGCGCAACCCAATCACTAGCGCCTGGTTTGGTTTTGCGGCTGGAAGCTTTGCGACTACGCGCAGGGTTCTTATCGACATGTCCCTATGCTAACCCCGAGATTTGAGTCAGCGCTTGACTGAGCGTTTTAGGATTAACCCATGACCGCAAGTGAGCTTTTCCACGTCTTCGAATCAGCGCGCGATGTTCCACTCGGACTGCGAATGATCATCGGAATCTCAGGATTTACCGATGCTGGCGGAAGTTATGCCTTGATCGGCGAGAACATCTTCACCAATCTCGAAACCGATTTGATTGTGCAGTTCTCTAACGATGACTTGCTGGATTACCGTAGCCGTCGCCCCGTGGTGTATTTCGAGCGCGACCACATAAGTGATTACCAGCCCGCAGTCCTCGGCATCTATTTGGTCAAAGACGAAGCTGGCGAGCAGTTCTTGTTTTTGCACGGCTATGAACCCGACTTCAAGTGGGACTCCTTTGTCGAAGCTTTCGAGGCACTTATCGACACCTTTGCAGTTAGTGAAGTGAACTGGGTTCATTCCATCCCATTCCCAATTCCGCACACCAGAAATCTTGGTGTAACCGTCAGTGGCAACCGCAAAGATCTGATCGACCGCTACAGCGAGTGGAAACCAGAGACACAGGTGCCTGGCAACGTTCTCCATCTGATCGAGCATCGACTGACTCAACTCGAGATTCCGTGTGCTGGATTCGTACTCCTCGTGCCGCATTATCTCGCCGATTCGGAATATCCGCAGGTGGGCATCACAGCCTTCGAATTGATTTCGGCGGCGACAAACCTAATTTTTCCGACCGATTCCTTGCGCGAACAGAACCAGAAGTTCGTTGCAAACCTTGATAAGCAGATGACGGAAAATCAAGAGTTGGCGCGGATGGTCGAGTCCCTCGAACAGGGTTATAAGAGTGAGCGTTTCGGCCCAATCAAGACCCCAATCACTCCGAGTGAACAGCCGCTGCCGTCCGCGGAAGACATCGCCTCGGACATCGAGGACTATCTCGCCGCACGGCGCCGAAACAACGCAGAAGAGTCTGACAACTGACACGTTTATCAATGCGCGGATGGTGGGCAATCTCCATCGCAACTGTGGCCTACTTCGTTGCGGTAACACAACGCACCAGTATGGGCGTCGCAAGCCTTCAGGCCAGTGAACGCTTCGAAACAACGGCTGCCCAACTATCAAGCCTTGCAGTGCTCCAGCTTGTGGTTTATGCGGGGATGCAAGTACCAGTGGGTATTTGGCTAGATCGTTGGGGTCCCCGCAAACTGATAAGCGTTGGCGCGATCATCATGGCAACGGGGCAACTGACTGTTGCACTCAGCCCGGCACTTTCGCTTGCTGTTCTCGGCCGAATGCTTGTCGGAATGGGCGATGCATTCACCTTCATATCGATGATTCGCCTGGCCAACAACTGGCTCGAAGGCAAACGCGCAGCCCTCACTCAACAGTGGTTAGCGACTCTCGGTCAGACCGGCCAGATTGCCTCGGCGATTCCATTTGCCTTTGTCCTCCATACCTCGGGCTGGCTAGCGGCATTTTCTGGTCTTGCCGCGATCGGCGTTATGGTCGGTGCGCTCAGTTTCATCGGAATTTGGGACAATCCGACAGTTAGGTCAAACACCCAACCGAAAAAGGAACGTGTCTTTGAGAGCATCAAGTCCTCGCTCCGCGACCGTGCCGTGCCGCTCGGGTTCTGGACCCACTTTTCGACCCAGTCATCTGGCACAACTTTTGCGCTGCTCTGGGGTGTTCCATTTATGGTCGGCGGAAACGGTCTAACCGTCACAGATGCCGCAACTCTGCTGAGCCTCTTCGTTGCAGTAAATGCTGTGGCAGGTGTTGCAATCGGCTGGACGGTAGCTCAGTATCCGGGGATTCGCAGAATCTTGGTTCGAGCAATAGTTTCGGCGATCATCTTGGTTTGGGTAGCTGTTTTGGCACACGAAGGGTCAATCGGGTACGCCTGGATGACCGCCATCGTCGTGATTATTGCGATCGGGGGACCAGCCTCAATGATCGCGTTCGATTTCTCACGCAGCTTTGTGAGAAAAGAGAATCTTGGAATCTCGAACGGAATCATCAATGTTGGCGGCTTTTTGGCCTGCTTCATCATGCTCTTTCTGATCGGTGCAACACTCGATTGGCAACAAAGCATGGATGGCCAGGCTCTGTTCTCAACGAACCATTTTCGGTTCTCGATGGCAACTCAGCTGATCGTGCTGGTCGTCGGTCTCTTCTTTTTTGAACGATCCGCAAATCGCCACACTGAGGCGCTGATCCAAGGAAATAAATAGCGCGGTCGCGCAGTTTAGACACGGGCAAGCGCTGCTTGTACTTTAATGTCGTCACCCGATGGCATACTTGTATTGGACCCAGTCGAATGCTTGCAATTTGACATGGGTCCTTGTGTTGCCCAGATGTCTCAACGGACTCCAGTATTTGGAAAGGTTCATCGTGGCCAAAGACAAATCAGACCAACCCGAAAAGAAACGCGGGTTGCTTTCGAGAATTCTTCATCCGGAACACAACAAGCGCGATGAGGCGACCGTTACACCAGCCCCGATAAAAGAGAGCAAAGCCATTCCTAGCAAGACAGCAACCAAGACTAAAGCCAAGCCTGCAACCACACAGCCAAAAGCTAAACCTGCAGAGAACACCGCAAAGACCAAAACTGCGAGGCCGAGCACAAGCAGAATAGTTGACTCGCCAGCCAAGACTTCCGAGAAGGCTGCCCCAAAGAGTACATCCAAGGTCCCAGCGAAAAAGCAGCCAAAGACTGCTATCGAAGCTCCAAAGACACCGGCAACTACTTCCAAGAAGGTAACCACAAAGGTTGCAAAAGGCGAGGTCGCGCAAAAAGGCACCCAAGCTGCAACCGAAAAGGTTGAAAAGGCGCCGGCCAAGCCAGTAGGAATCGATAAGGCGCCAAAAGCACGCAAGGCAGCCGACAAAGTTTCTGAGAAAGTTGCGACGAAGCCGGCAACCAAGACGACGGAGTCTAAGGTGAAGGCCGAAAAGACTGCACCTGCGAAGGCCGAAAAGTCTGCACCAGCGAAGGCTGAAACTACCAAGCCGGAGGTCCTCGCTGCACCGAAAAAGGGTTCAACGTCTAAGGCTGTTGACGAAGTTGCGACTGGGGTAGAGGCTCCGGCATCTAAGGTCAAAAAGCCAGCCACCAAGGCTGCCAAAGCCAGCAAAGTCAAGCTCGGCGATGACGACGAACTTCTCGAAGATGACGACGACCTGGAGGCCGCGGGTGACGTTCTTGCCGATGTAGAAGAGTTGTCGGTCGATTCTGTCGACGCCGTTGAGCCGGTTGATCCAGCCGCAATCATCGACCTCGACGCAGGTCACCACGACGACGAACACCATGAAGATGCGGAAGCCAAAGAAAAGGAAAAGGCACTCGAGGCCGGTGGAGGTTTCGTTCTCTCGCACCGTGAAGAAGACGACATCCCAGTTCAGACCACCACAATCAGCGGCGCAACCGCCGACCCGGTCAAGGACTACCTAAAGCAAATCGGTAAAGTCGCGCTGCTCAATGCAGAGCTTGAGGTCGAACTCGCCAAGCGTATTGAGGCTGGCCTATTTGCCGAAGAGAAACTTGCCACCGACAAGAAGATTCCCCGCGAGCTTGAGCGTGATCTGATCTGGATAAAGAAGGACGGCCAACGTGCCAAGTCTCACCTTCTCGAGGCCAACCTTCGTCTCGTCGTGTCGCTGGCTAAGCGATACACCGGAAGAGGAATGCAGTTCCTCGACCTGATCCAAGAGGGAAACCTGGGTCTCATTCGTGCAGTTGAGAAGTTTGACTACACCAAGGGCTACAAGTTCTCGACGTATGCAACCTGGTGGATTCGCCAGGCGATTACTCGAGCAATGGCCGACCAGGCGCGCACTATCCGTATTCCGGTGCACATGGTTGAAGTGATTAACAAGCTCGCACGCGTGCAGCGCCAACTTCTTCAGGATCTCGGACGCGAACCGACCCCAGAAGAGCTTGCCCGCGAGCTCGACATGACCCCTGAGAAGGTCGTCGAGGTTCAAAAGTACGGTCGCGAACCAATCTCACTTTCGACCCCGCTCGGTGAAGATGGCGACTCGGAATTCGGAGACCTGATCGAAGACACCGAGGCAGTAGTTCCTGCGGACGCCGTGGGCTACTCGATGCTGCAGCGCGAGCTAGAGCGCATACTCGAGTCGCTGCATCCTAGAGAAGCCGGCGTGATCAGAAGCCGCTTTGGCTTGGGCGACGGAGTGCAGAAAACGCTCGACCAGATCGGTGAGGAGTTCGGAGTAACGCGCGAACGTATCCGCCAGATCGAAGCGAAGACCATGTCAAAGCTGCGCCACCCTTCACGCTCGCAGATGCTTCGCGACTTCCTCGAAAACTAAAAACTCATGTTGCGATACTGGCCAGCGTTGCTTGTCGGGCGTGTAGCCCGCACACTCATCCGCTTGGTCAGGAAAGGTGGAGGGTCAGCGCTTCCAGGGGTGATCGTTAGCAAACTAGCGCCTGGAATTCTGTGGCGAGTGCTCAACGGCTTTGAACAGGGTCTCGTGATCGTGACGGGTTCCGCAGGCAAATCGACCACCACCAAGATGCTTGTCGCTATCGCTCGCGACCATGGGCTAACTGTTTTCACCAATCCTTCGACCGCGAACATTCTTCAGGGTTTCTACGCCACCATTGTTGAAAAGGCATCATTTGCCGGCCGAATCGCGGGTGACATCGCCATTTTAGAAATGGACGAAGCGCACGCCGAACAGCTGAGTCGCAAGGTTGCGCCTCGCCAGGTAACTGTGCTGAATGTTTTGGAAGATCAGCTCGACAGGTTCGTCGACCCGGCCCTGGTGCGCCAAGACCTTGCATTGGTCGCATCTCGGGCAACTGATTCGGTCATCCTGAATGCCGATGATCAAAACACGATCATGATCGGAGCTGAACTTGCTGGCAAATTCGTCTCATGGTTTGGCATCGATCTGGGCATCATGAACACCTTCGGTGGACTCGAAACCGCTCCAACATATGTAGACCCCTTGGACCGACCTCGAGTGGACAGCGAGGTGTCGAGCTATGCAAATCTCACCGAGATTGAAATCTCGTCAGAAGAGAAGCGTTGGCAGGTAAATCTGCCTTCAAGGGGGTTGCATTTTGCCCTTGACGCGGTCGCTGCTTTCGAAAGCGCTAGACGTTTGCTCGGCTCTAGATTTGAGGCCTCGATTGCCACCAAGACGCTGAACGAAGTCCCTCCGGTCTTTGCTCGGGGAGAAATGGTTCAGGTCGGGGGAGAGGATGTTGAATTCATCCTGGTGCAGAACCCCGCATCAATGCAGTTGAACTTGAACAACCTGCCAGGCAACCCGGAACAAATCCTCTTTGGCATCGGCGGAGATGTTCACGATCCTTCATGGCTCTGGACCGTCGACTACTCGAATCTCAAGCATGTTGATGTCTGCACCGGATACAACGCGCACGAAGCAGCGTTGACTCTGCTCTACAAGGGTGTCCCAGTCTCTCAGACAACTGACGACCTGGAACATGCCATCAAGTCATTTTTCGCACTTCCGAAGCCAAGCACGGGACACAAGGTGGTAATTTTTAGCGCCGACGTCATGCGAAGAATGAGGCGAGCACTTGGTTTCTGGAGTCCAGAGGAGGTTGAGAGATGATCACGATTTTTCGGCTATTCCCTGCCAAACTCAACCTCAACGGCGACGCTGAGAACGCAAACGTGTTGTCTAAGCGTCTTGAGTGGGCCGGCGTTGAACATCGGCTGGTTTCAGTTACATCTCAGCGTGAACTAGAAGCATGTCTTGATGAGGTCGAAAAGGAACCCCATAGATGTGTTGTGGTGATCGGACACGGATCGCTTGCCGCGATTGCTAGCCTCACCCCCGAAGCGAGCACTTTTCAGACGCTATACAACCGCATGATTAACCTCGGCACTCCTGGAATTGTGGTTTCCAGTGGCTTGGGGCTAGTCGGAAGGGCAGCGAAGACTTTTGGGGTGTCATCAAGTCGCGCTTACAATTTGAAGTTGGCTATTCCTGGATGGCCGCACAGCGCGATCGGTTACTTCAACTCTCAAGTAGTTGATTCGATGCTTAGTGTGGAGTCGAACGTAATCCGTACCTACTTGCACGGGCCGTTTCTAGCTCGCAATCCAGATTGGGCTTCTGAACTACTCCGCCGAGCGGGTGTTGAACTTGGCGAATCTAGCCAAGAACAAGCTGCCAACGCGCACCTAGAGAAGATTTGGGAGATGCCCGACGATTAAGCCCTAACGAGCGAGCAGCTTGTCGCTCTCGTCATGCCACTTTAAAGTGACGGGTTCGAGGGCAGCCTTGTTGAGAGTAGCGTGATGCAGGCAGAAGAGCAGCTCGCCGAATTCAAGAGTGGCGCGCACATAAGCCTGAGCGCCGCAAGAGTCACAGCGATCGTTTGCATTCAAAGATTCGCTGCTTGGCTCGGATGTCTCGGTCTCTACTACTTCGGTTTCGTGCATTTACTGCCTCCTGGAACAATCTCAACACACACCACAGACAAACTCCCTCGCATTTCGGTGAGTTTCGCTAACTGCGAATAGTTTTTGGATGCGCCCGTGTCTACGCGGGTCAAGAACAGCGCTTGGGGCTAGCATTTCAGGGTGCCAAACACCGACTATTCCGCGCGCCACCTCTCTGTTCTGGAGGGACTCGAGGCCGTTCGCAAGCGCCCTGGAATGTATATCGGTAGCACCGACAGCAGAGGGCTAATGCACTGCCTGTGGGAGATCATCGACAACTCCGTGGACGAGGCTTTGGCTGGCCACGGTAGTGACATCGAGATTATTCTTCATGAGGATTCTTCGGTTGAAGTGAGGGACAAGGCTCGAGGCATCCCGGTCGACATCGAACCGAAAACCGGGCTGAGCGGCGTTGAGGTGGTTTTCACCAAACTTCATGCGGGTGGCAAGTTCGGCAGCGGAAGCTACTCGGCTAGCGGCGGTTTGCACGGCGTCGGCGCCTCCGTCGTAAACGCCCTCAGTGAACGACTCGATGTCGAGGTCGACCGCGACGGCAAAACTTACAAAATGTCTTTCCATAGGGGCGAACCGGGTGTTTTTGACGATAAAGCCGGCGTATCTGCTTCGAACCCATTCAAGCCATTCGAAGAGGCCAGCGAACTGCAGGTTATCGGAAAGGTAGCCAAGGGAGTCAACGGAACCAGAGTTCGCTACTGGGCCGACAAGCAGATTTTCATCAAAGAGGCTTCATTCGCTACCGATGAGCTGCTGGCGCGAGCCCGTCAGACCGCGTTCTTAGTGCCTGGTTTGAAACTAGACGTTCGCGACAACCGTGAAGCCGATAGTCAGCACCATGTTTTCAAGTTTGACGGAGGCGTAACCGAATACGCCAACTTTCTAGCCAAGGATGCTGCGCTCACGGCCACCTGGCGACTCGGCGGATCCGCAACCTTCACCGAAACCGTTCCCGTTTTGAACGAGGCAGGAAACATGGAGAGCCGCGAGGTCGAGCGTTCGTGCGAAGTCGATGTCGCAGTTCGCTGGGGAACCGGCTATGACACCGAGATTCGCTCCTATGTAAACATCATTGCAACCCCCAAGGGGGGAACGCACGTAGCCGGTTTCGAGCAGGCACTCCTCAAGGTGATTAGAAGCCAGGTTGACGCCAATGCTCGCAAACTCAAGGTTGGAAACGACAAACTCGAAAAAGAGGACATAACCGCAGGCCTTACGGCGGTGGTGACCGTGCGCCTCGCTGAACCTCAGTTTGAGGGTCAGACCAAGGAGATTCTCGGTACACCCGCCGTGAAGAACATCGTCTCGAACATCGTCGCCAAGGCCCTCACCGAGCGACTCGAGAGTTCAAAACGAGATGACAAGGCTCAATCGGCTCTCTTGCTCGAGAAGGTCGTCAGCGAGATGAAGTCGCGCATCTCAGCTCGCACTCACAAAGAGACCCAACGGCGTAAGAATGCCTTGGAAACGTCATCCCTGCCAACCAAACTGGTCGATTGCCGAACGCAAGAGACCGAGGTGAGCGAGCTATTTATCGTTGAGGGTGACTCGGCACTTGGTACTGCGAAGCTGGCTCGTGATAGCGAATATCAGGCGCTACTTCCGATTCGCGGCAAAATCCTGAACGTGCAAAAGGCTTCGATTAGCGACATGCTTTCAAACTCAGAGTGTGCGTCGATCATCCAGGTTATCGGCTCGGGAAGCGGGCGTTCATTCGACCTTGAATCTGCACGCTACGGCAAGGTAATCCTGATGAGCGACGCAGATGTTGATGGAGCACACATCCGCACACTCTTGCTAACGCTGTTCTTTAGATATATGCGGCCATTGGTCGAAGCTGGTCGTGTTTATGCTGCCGTGCCGCCGCTTCATCGGGTCAATCTAATCAACGCCGGTAGCAAGCCAAACGATTTCGTCTACACCTACAGCCAAGCCGAACTCGAGAACCTTCTGGCGAAGTTGAAGGCCTCAGGCAAGCGCTATCAAGAGCCGATCCAGCGCTACAAGGGCCTTGGCGAAATGGACGCCGACCAATTGGCCGAAACGACGATGGATCGATCGCGGCGCACACTTCGAAGAGTTCGAGTCGAGGATGCCGAAGCGGCCGAGCACATGTTTGAACTTCTAATGGGCAATGATGTTGCTCCGAGACGTGATTTCATCATCGAAAGTGCGGATGATTTCGACATCGAACGCGTCGACGCCTAAGCCTCTCGGGCTCTAACTTGTTGCCTGTTTTCCAGCGCCCGCAAAAATGGCTACGGACGGGCTTCCACTAGCGTCGCGCTTTGCCAAGGTTGGCAGGTCGAGCGGCTTGCCATCGTGAGTGCAAGCCGCGGCAGGCTCTGCCACTAGCATCGCTGCGTAGAGCTGGTCCTCGTTGCGGATGAACTTGTGGCCTCGCACACCTCCCGTGGCGCGACCTTTTATGGGGAAGTCGTCGATGGCAGTGACCTTCAGGCTTCCGGCATCGGTGTTTGCCAGTGCAGAACTCGAGTTTGCTGCTGTGATCAAAGCAGATGTCTGGCTGGTTGCGACTCCAAAATAAACAACTGAATCGGATACAGCAATCGAGATTCCGGCAACGCCGCTGGCCGCGCGCCCTTGGGCACGCACCCCAATCGCGTCGAAGCGCAATACCTGAGCCTCGCTGGTCGCGAAGACCAGATGGGTCGCATCCGCTGCGAGGCCTGCGCCTACAACGCTGTCGCCCTCTTTGAGTGCGATCATTTCGAACTCGGATTTGTTTGGGTAATCGGCAGAAACGCGCTTGACCACTCCGCCTTGAGTACCCAAGAAAATTTCGTTGCCTTCGGTGAGCTCGAAAACGGTGATTAACTTCTCGTTCTTAGCTAGGTCGAAGAATTCTTGAGCCTTAGCCGCCAGCCCAGCGTCGAAGAAGTCACCGGTCGCAGGGATGTCGCCGACGTGAACACGAACGACTCTTCCAGTTGATGTCAAGGCACCAACATCCGTTCTAGTAGTCGTGTTGATCGTCAACGCTAGAACGTCGTGCTTGCGACGCTTTTGAGACTCAACCTCAGGCAGGGCGCTGAACCTGCCGAGTAGACCGGTGGCCGTAAGGCCGATGATTGTGGCGGTGTCCGCAAGTTCTGCCGACACCGGCTTCGACTTTGAAGATGACGTTGGATTCGCGATTTCGCCATCCTGAAGCAAAGTTGTTCTTCGAGCATCCCCATATTTGCCGGCGACTTCTGCAAGTTCGCTTGCCACCACAGCTCGGAGCCTTGCGTCATCTGAAAGGAGACTCTCAAGTTCACGGATTTCTGAAATGAGTTTGTCGCGTTCGGCTTCAAGTTCGATTTTCGAGAACTTAGTTAGGCGTCGGAGCCGCAGCTCGAGAATGTACTCGGCCTGGATCTCCGAGAGATCGAAAACCGACATGAGTTTGCTGCGCGCCTCATCAACCTCATCACTGTTTCTGATCACTTCGATGACCTCGTCAATGTTCAAAATCGCCACGAGCAAACCATCGACAAGGTGAAGTCTTGCCTGGCGCTTGCCCAGTCGATTCTGGCTACGTCGACGTGTAACCGTGACTCGGTGGGCGAGATAGACGCCAAGCAGGTCTCGAATGCCCAAAACGTGTGGCCGTCCACCGACCAGGGTGACGTTGTTGATACCAAACGAGTCTTCCATCGGCGTATAGCGGTAGAGCAGATCGAGCACGACCTGGGGATCGAAGCCAGTCTTGAGCTCAATCACCAATCGAAGTCCGTTAGAACGGTCGGTTAGATCGGTGACATCTGCGATGCCCACCAGCTTTTTGCTGTTGACTCCATCCTTGATCTTCTCAATGACCTTTTCTGGACCAACGAGGTAGGGAAGTTCAGTAACAACGATTCCCATTTTGCGCGGACTAACCGACTCGATGTTTACCCGTGCTCTGGTTTTGAAACTGCCGCGACCGGTTTCGTAAGCCTCTTTGATTCCCTCCAGGCCAACAATGATTCCGCCGGTCGGAAGATCTGGACCCGGCAGATATTTCATCAGGTCAGAGGTTGTAGCCTGCGGGTTTTCCAACAGGTGGATAGCCGCGTTAATCACCTCACGCATGTTGTGCGGGGGCATGTTTGTAGCCATACCGACCGCGATGCCCGAGGAACCGTTTACCAGAAGATTAGGAAAGGCTGCGGGGAGGACTTCCGGCTCGGTAAGTTGAGCGTCGTAGTTTGGCTTGAAATCTACGACATCCTCGTCGAGGCTTTCATTCATTAGCAGGGATGCTGGCGAAAGCCTGGCTTCGGTATATCTCGCGGCAGCTGGCCCGTCGTCGAGCGAACCGAAGTTTCCGTGGCCGTCGATCAGAGGAACGCGAAGGGTGAACGGTTGAGCCATACGCACCATGGCGTCATAGATCGCACCGTCGCCGTGCGGGTGAAGTTTTCCCATTACCTCACCGGATACACGTGCCGACTTGACGTGGCCTCGATCAGGCCGCAATCCCATTTCGCCCATCTGGTAGACGATTCTGCGCTGAACCGGCTTTAGACCGTCTCTCGCGTCGGGGAGTGCTCGAGCATAAATGACGGAGTACGAGTACTCCAGAAACGAGTCCTTCATTTCAGCGGTCAGGTCGATGTCGACGATGCGCTCTTCGGGTTTCGATTCGGGGTTCATTGAACTTTCAAAAAGTCACTGTGGCAAACTGTCTGGGATGACGAATACGAGAATACCCTTGGCTCCCAAGGATGTCGGGAGATTGAGCCTTGTGTTGGCAAGCGCGATTGCTGCCACTCAGGAGAGGCCAAATCCCTTGGGTTTTGCACATTGCGACTCGATTGTTGTTGTGCTCGTTGACGGCTTAGGTCTTGAGAATTTGCTAGCTTTCGCGGGCCACGCACCAAACATCGTGCGCGCCTATAAGAACCGGCCCGAGAGCCTTCGGAGCGAGGTGCCAAGCACCACTGTGTTGAGCCTTGCTAGCCTGGCAACTGGGATGCGCGCTGGAGAGCACGGACTCATTGGCTACACGGTTCTCGACTCACAATCAGGTGACCGAGTTAACCTGCTTTCGGGATGGGAGCAGGGACAAGCACCCGTTTCTGACTGGAAAGTCTTTTCAACTCTCGCCGAGCTGCATCCCGAGCAGATTCGCACGATTGCGCCGAGCATCTATGAAAAATCTGGCTTCACCAGATTGACGCTCGCGGGCACGGAGTTCATTGGTGTGGCCGATCTCGAAGAAAGGTTCGCGAGGGCCAGGATCGAGTCACGCCGCAGTGGAGTCACCTATGTCTATGTGCCAGAACTTGACCAAGCAGGTCACCGTTTTGGACCGACAAGCAGCGAGTGGATCACCGGATTGGAAACCGTTGACAGCCATTTGCAAATGCTCGCCAGCTCTGGCGCTCGCATTGTGCTGACCGCCGATCACGGAATGGTGGAAGTTGGCGAAACTGGTCACGTTTACCTCGAGACGCTCGATGCCCTGCATGATGTCGAGTACCAAACCACTGGCGACACCAGATGCGCATTTCTTCATCTTCAAAACAAGGATGATGTCGACCCTTGCCTCGAGCAACTGACACTTGAGCTTGCCTCTAACTGCCTTGTAGCGACTTGGGCTGAGTTGGTAGAAGCCGGCTGGCAGGTCGAAGGCTCGAGCAGAGCTCTTACCCCGGACATCGTGCTTCTTGCAAAGGGTGAAATCGCGCTCTATGACCGGCGTTCCGCGAAGCCCCAATCACTAAAAATGCTTGGCCACCACGGTTCGATCAGCGACACGGAAACACGTGTGCCACTAGTGCGATGGAACGTGTGAGTTAGTCGTCGTCGCTGTCTGCTTTGGTTCCGAAGACAATTTCATCCCACGAGGGCATCGAGGTTCTACCCTTGCGAGGTGAGTCGATTGACCCGGTTGTGGTTGGGGGCTCCGCGATTGGCATTGAGCGTGTCTTCGGCGCTGGTGGATCAACTGGTTCTGGCTCGGCCTCTGCCTCAGGTTCTGGTTCCGAATGCACAACAAGCTCTTCTTTAACCACTTCGACGGTTGCAACCGTAGCGTCTTCCTCGACTGTTTCCTCGACCGGGGCAGGAGCCAGAGACTCAAAGCTCAGCTCCTGAGAGGTGGTCTCCTCGTCTACAGCAACCTCCTGCGAATCATCCTCATCGAACAAATCATCGATGTCCACATCCTCGGCCTCGTCGGGAGTTGCAACGAAAGTGAGAACCGTCTCGGTCTCTTCTTTGATGGTTTCACTGCGGCGCTTTTGAATCTCGTCAAGAAGGTCATTGGCAGCATTTCGGGCGGCAGCCAAGTCCACAACCGTTGCGCCAACAGGCTCATCCACCTCTTGGACTGTCTCGTTTTCTTTTCTGAAGGCCTTCGGCGGGTCCGTCACGACACGGACCTTTGGAATCGGGCCTGGATTAAGTTCCAGAACCGACAGTGCGGCTGCTGATTCGTCTTCGGGGGATAGTGTCACCTTGCGTGGATCGAAAATCCAGTGAGCGGAACCCGCGTTCTTGCCGACCTGGTAGGTAACTCCGATGAGCCAGACTGCCCCATCGGCGCGGCTGCTGGTCCAAACGATATCTGCAGCACCGTTTTCTTGCAGACGACCGTCTACCAAGTCTCCAAACTCTACTTGCGAGTCATCGTTGAAACGGTCGCCTGGGATGGTCAACCTCACGGCTCTCGCGCTAGCCACCATGTGATCGAGTTCATCGAGCACGGGTAGTGCGAACGTAAGAAGGAATTCGAGCTCGGCTCCCGTTTCATCGGCAATCTGCTGAACGGACTTGCCGGACCTTACCTGTTCCTGGATCTCCCGAGGCGTGATGCCCGCTGCGACGCTGGATGCCGAAGACGCCTTGCGAACGGCGGTCTTGAGCGCCTCATCCACGGTCAATCGATAGCTAGTGCCGTCAGACGATTCCAAAAGAATCGCACCGTCCTCGTTACCAGTCAGCCGGATCTCTTGCATGGAAACCTCCTACATTGGGGCTAGTTTGCCAGCATTTTCAGCCAAAGTGCATAAACACGCTCGGTGTGCCGAGTTGCAATCAAATTTGGGTTTTCTTCAAAGAAACTAAGAAACACCCAAATGTGTTTGCTTTAACCATTCAAATCGGTAAGACTATGCCCGCCCGAGTAATCAGCACGAGAGAGGTAGGCAATGGCCACCGACTACGACGCTCCCAGAAAGACCGACGACGACACCGAGTCGATCGAGGCCATCAAGGAGCGTATCCCGGAAAAGATTGCTAGCTCACCTGATATCGACGAAGCCGATCACGGTGAGGGATTTTTGGGCCACGAAGTCATCGCCGAAGACCTCGATGTCGTGGTATTGCCACCTCAAGAAGACGAGTTCACCTGTGTGCAGTGCTTCATCGTGAAGCATCACAGTCTGCTAGCAAAGAAGACTAAAGAGGGCCCGGTCTGCAACGAGTGCTAAGACTTGGCGCTTCTTAGCGCTGAAGCCAACTCATTTGCATTTCTCACATTGAAAACCCAAAACGGTGTCGGGTCGGCTGCATCCGTGATCTCTATCACGACAAGGGTCTTGACCCCCGACTGGAAGCGCCGGTAGCTGCGGGCGTGAAGCTTTGGTCCTCGCTCGTCAAGCATCTCGCGTCCACTTACAATCCTGATTTCTCCAAGGCTCTCGACGGGGATGTTGGCAGCACCTACCCGCAGAACTCGAGTGCCATCTTTTGATTCGAGCGCCACGGTGTAGCCGCTTCTAAAAAACGTCAGAGCTGTCAACAGCGTGACTGCGATAGAAAGCCCGAGAGATATAGCGGGCTCGATGAGTGGAAGGGCCACTAGCCCGACACCGAGACCGAGCAGTATGGCGGGTAGGACAACCCAGAGGCTAGGCCTAACGAATTCCGTAAAGGCGTTTGAGGCAACCGAGACTTTGGAATCCATGGCTATAGATTACGCTGAATGCCATGACCGAATCAGTGCCTGTGCTCATCGTTGCTGACGAGGAAATGATTCCTCACTATTCGAAGCCTGGCGACGCTGGTGCAGACCTTAGAAGCTCGCAAGCGTTGACCATTGAGGCAGGCGAGCGAACCCTCGTAAAGACGGGCATCTCAATCGCGCTTCCTGCGGGATACGTAGGCCTGGTACATCCCCGTTCTGGACTTGCGCAGAAACAAGGCATTACCGTTCTCAACTCGCCAGGTACGGTCGATGCAGGCTATCGGGGCGAGATCATGGTGACTTTGATAAACACAAGCAACGAGCCATTTGAAATTGCTATCGGTGACAGGATTGCGCAGTTGCTAGTGCAACAGGTCGTGCGCGCTGAATTTATCAGTGTGCAATCTCTTCCGGGGTCGGACCGAGGCGAGTCTGGTTTCGGCTCGTCAGGAAGGAACTAGCCATGCCAACCGGACCTATTCCTGTCACCGGACCTTTCGATGCATCTCAGATTTCGGAGCGGTCACAATACGTTGATTTCGGAAGAATCTTGGTTCCGGCGGTTGACCCGAATCTCGTAATCAAAGGGGAACTGGACCAGGATAGTCAGAAGCTTGTCGCCATTACCTTGGAGCTAGCCAATTCCGTATTGCAGGTGTCGGTCTTTTCGGCAGCAAGCAGCGAGGAAGTCTGGCCAGATGTTCGCGAACAACTAGCGACGGGACTTTCTGGGCAAGGCTCAGAAGTCGAACACGGGCACTCGAGTCTCGGCCCCTGTCTAAACGTCACACTGCCTGCCAGTTTAGAAACTGGGCAACCGGAGCGGCACATAAGGTTCGTCGGCTTTGATGGTCCACGCTGGTTTCTTCGGGGTTCAATCACCGGAGCTGCAATAACGGACCCGGTCGCAAACCAGACAATCGAATCACTTTTCCGCAGCCTCGTGGTTGATCGCGGACCCGAGGCCATGCCCCCTAGAGAACTCATTGCGCTTTCCATGCCGGCCGGAAATGTGGCTCCACCGAGGCAAATTTGAGTCAGGGTTTAGACAAGTGGCTTGGCTTGGAAACCAACGCCGATGGCGACTATGTTCTTACCGCTCGGTCACTCTATAAGAGCATCGGAGGAAAATGGGGGTTGCTCGAGTCTGCGGTTCCACCACTCTCCTTCACGATTACCTACTCCATGACCAAGTCCGTCGTTCCCTCGGTCGCAGTTGCAGTTGGGCTTACGATCGCAGTTCTTGCCATTCAAGTTGCCAGGAAACGACCAATCTTGAACGCTTTCGCTTCGCTCTTTGGAATCGGCATAGCCGCCTGGTTGGCGCTAAACGGAGGCGCAGGGGACTTTTTCTTGAAGGATTTCTTGGTAAACGGGGGCTGGGCCGCTGGATTACTAATCAGTTCGTTGGTCGGATACCCAGCCTTTGGTCTACTTATGCGAGCGGTTGGAGAGCTCGATCAAAACTGGCGCACAGATCGCAAAATCAAGCGACTGATGACGTTGCTGTCGGTCTTCTGGTCGGGTATCTATCTCTTGCGTCTAGGAGTACAGCTGCCTCTCTACTTCAGCAACCAGGTCGAACTTCTCGGATTTGCGAAGGTTTTGCTCGGTCTTCCGATGTTCGGGCTTTGGATTGTTTTGACCTGGTTCATCCTCAAGCGCACCCTTTACGCGCGTGCGTAATGGTAATTTGGAAAAGATTTCGTCATAAGGAGCATCAGTGTCAAAGGTGAACAGTTTCGGCGCGGCCGATTTTCTTGAGGTCGGCAGCAAAAAGTACCGTTACTTTCGCTTGAACGCCGTTGAGTCGAAGCGTCTACCTTTCAGCCTCAAGATCCTTCTCGAAAACCTTCTTCGCACCGAAGACGGCGCAAACATTACGGCCGACCACGTGACCGCCCTCTCGCAATGGGATCCAACTGCCGAACCAGACACCGAAATCCAGTTCACTCCTGCCCGTGTGATCATGCAAGACTTCACCGGTGTTCCTTGCATCGTCGACCTTGCCACCATGCGCGAAGCCGTTTCGGCCCTCGGCGGCGATCCAAAACGCATCAACCCTCTGGCTCCAGCCGAGATGGTGATCGACCACTCCGTCGTAATCGATGTCGCCGGTCGCGCCGACGCCTTTGAGCGAAATGTCGAGCTCGAATATGAACGAAACGCAGAGCGTTACCAGTTCCTTCGTTGGGGTCAAACAGCCTTCGACGACTTCAAGGTAGTTCCTCCTGGCACCGGTATTGTGCACCAGGTCAACATCGAATATTTGGCCCGAACGGTCATGACCCGGGAGGTGAATGGCGAACTTCAGGCCTACCCAGACTCCTGCGTAGGCACCGATTCACACACCACCATGGTGAACGGCTTGGGTGTCTTGGGCTGGGGAGTCGGAGGCATCGAGGCCGAGGCCGCCATGCTCGGTCAACCGGTTTCGATGCTCATCCCGAAGGTTGTCGGATTCAAGCTGACCGGCAAGATTCCAACTGGGGCAACCGCAACCGACGTGGTTTTGACCATCACCGAGATGCTTCGCAAGCATGGAGTAGTCGGCAAGTTCGTAGAGTTCTACGGCGCTGGAGTGTCTTCTGTTCCGCTTGCCAACCGCGCAACCATCGGCAACATGAGCCCCGAGTTCGGCAGCACCGTTGCCATTTTCCCAATCGACGACGTGACTCTCGACTACCTCAGAATCACCGGACGTAGCCAGGAGCAAATTGACCTCGTCGAGGCCTACACCAAGGCGCAGGGACTTTGGCACGATCCAAACCACGAACCGGTGTTCAGCGAGTACCTAGAACTAGACCTGTCGACCGTGGTGCCATCGATTGCCGGCCCAAAGCGCCCGCAAGACCGCATCGAACTTTCCGAGGCCAAAGCGAAATACCAGGATGTTCTGCCGAGCTACAGCGACGTTGCATCCAAGCCCGCTCAGGTTCAAGGAACCGATTTCAGCGTGGACAACGGCTACGTGACCATCGCATCTATCACATCCTGCACCAACACCAGTAACCCCTCGGTGATGCTTGCCGCAGGATTGCTAGCGGCAAAGGCCGATGCAAAGGGCCTCAAGGCGAAGCCTTGGGTGAAGACATCACTAGCCCCAGGTTCGAAAGTAGTTACCAGTTACTACGAAAAGGCCGGCCTAACCGATGCGCTGAACTCCCTCGGGTTCAACCTGGTCGGCTACGGTTGCACGACCTGCATCGGCAACTCGGGCCCGCTCGACGACGAAATCTCGGCTGCTATTAATAAGAACGACTTGGCTGTGACAGCGGTGCTCTCTGGGAACCGAAACTTCGAGGGTCGAATCAACCCTGACGTAAAGATGAACTACTTGGCTTCGCCACCCCTGGTTATTGCCTACGCGCTTGCTGGAACCATGGACTTCGACTTCGAAACTCAGCCTCTGGGTCAAGACCAAAATGGTACGGATGTTTTCCTCGCGGACATCTGGCCGACGCCAGAAGAAGTTCAGTCAACCATTGACAACTCAATCAACAGCGAAATGTTCAGCGTGCAGTACGCGGGAGTGTTCGAGGGCGACGAGCGCTGGAAGGCCCTGCCAACCCCTGTTGGCGCTACCTTTGACTGGGATGAGAAGAGCACGTATGTGCGTCGTCCGCCATACTTCGAAGGCATGCAAGCCCAACCGAGCCCGGTTACCGACATTGCCAACGCTCGTGTGCTGGCTCTGCTTGGTGACTCCGTCACCACCGACCACATCAGCCCAGCCGGTTCGATCAAACTGGATTCCCCAGCCGGAGAATATCTAACTGAGCACGGGGTCGAGCGAGCAGATTTCAACTCATATGGTTCACGACGAGGAAATCACGAGGTGATGATTCGCGGTACGTTTGCGAACATCCGCCTAAAGAATCAGCTTCTGAACGGAATCGAAGGTGGTTACACCAGAGACTTCACCACCGAAGAAGGATCACAATCGTTCATCTACGACGCGTCTCAGAACTATCAGATTGCTGGCATTCCGCTCGTAATCCTTGCCGGCAAGGAATACGGCTCTGGTTCATCTCGTGACTGGGCTGCAAAGGGCACATCGCTGCTGGGAGTGCGTGCAGTGATCACCGAATCGTTCGAGCGAATCCACCGCAGCAACCTAATCGGCATGGGTGTTCTGCCCCTACAGTTCCCAGCAGGCCAAACCGCAGCATCGCTTGGGCTCGACGGAACAGAAATCTTCGAGATTTCTGGTGTTGAAAAACTTAACGAGGGCATCACGCCAAAGACCCTGAAGGTTGTAGCGCGACCATCCGAGCACTCGCCAGAAGGCAAGTCCGAGGTCAGCTTCGACGCGGTACTCCGCATCGACACCCCGGGTGAAGCAGACTACTATCGCAACGGTGGGATTCTGCAATACGTTCTTCGAAGCCTGGTTGGATAGCGGAATAATCCCCGCAAACAGGTCTGTTTAGGTATACATGTCTCTCTTGAGCGAAATAAAGGGCCCCCGGGACCTTGATTCGCTGAACCGTGACCAACTTACTCAGGTTTGTGCGGAGATTCGCGAGCACCTGATCAACTCAGTGGCCAGAACGGGCGGTCACCTTGGACCCAACCTCGGTGTTGTCGAGACGACCGTGGCAATCCATCGGGTCTTTGATTCGCCTAACGACCCAATCATTTTCGATACCGGGCACCAGTCATACGTGCACAAATTACTCACCGGTCGTCAAGACTTTTCACGACTTCGTCAAAAGGACGGAATCGCCGGTTATCCGCAACGCAATGAATCGGTACATGACGTAGTCGAAAGCTCGCACGCTTCGTCCTCGCTTTCATGGGCCGATGGAATCGCAAAGGCATTCAAACTGACAAAGCAAACCGATCGTCACGTCGTTGCCGTGATCGGAGATGGAGCTCTCACCGGTGGCATGGCTTGGGAAGCCTTGAACAACATCACCGACGATAATGACCGCAAGCTTGTCATCGTGGTTAACGACAACGGTCGTAGCTACGCGCCAACCATTGGTGGACTAGCTCGCTACCTGAACGATATTCGAACCGAGAAGATTTATCGCAAGGCTTACCGCCTTTCACGCGCGTTCTTCGAGCGCTTCGGCGTGCTTGGTCGACTCATCTATTCGACAGCCAGGGGAGCTGGCAAGGGGCTCCTTGGCACAGTGACCCCCAAGGGCATGTTCCCGAATCTTGATCTGAAATACATCGGTCCAGTCGATGGTCACGACCTGGCCGCAATGGAAACCGCTCTGCGACAGGCAAAGAAATACGGCAACCCTGTCATCGTTCACGCCATAACCCAAAAGGGCAAGGGTTTCGACCCTGCCATGCTTCACGAGGATGACCAATTCCACGCTGTCGGACAAATCGACCCGACCACTGGTGAGGCTCTAGAAACAAGTTCAGCTCCTTCTTGGACTTCTGTCTTCAGCGAAGAAATGGTCAAAATTGCTAGTCGGCGCGAAGACGTGGTTGGAATCACCGGCGCGATGCTCATTCCCGTGGGTCTCGACGCCATGGCCAAGCAATTTCCGAGCCGCGTATTCGACGTCGGCATCGCTGAGCAACATGCAATAACCAGTGCTGCAGGCATGGCATTCGGTGGACTACACCCGGTCGTAGCCGTTTACGCAACCTTCGTGAACCGTGGTTTTGATCAACTTCTCATGGACGTAGCGCTACATAAGGCTCCCGTAACAATGGTTCTCGACCGAGCAGGTGTTACCGGACCGGATGGGGCTTCACACCATGGAATGTGGGATCTGTCGATTCTGCAGGTAATCCCTGGTATTCGGATAGCTGCACCGAGAGATGCGAAGACCCTCCGCGAAGAACTAAACGAGGCTGTGGCCGTGGATGACGCCCCAACCGTTCTCCGTTTTCCTAAGGGTTCGGCTACCAAAGACATTGACGCTATAAGGCGATTAACTGATGGCGCTGACATCTTGAATGAGTCCGCCAGCAAGGATGTTCTTCTGGTGCCAGTTGGCGCGATGGCAAGCGTGGCGTTAGACGTGGCCAAACTTCTTCAGGCTCAGGGTATCGGCGCGACAGTCGTCGATCCTCGGTGGGTCGTTCCCGTTCCCCACAGCATCGTAGAGTTGGCTCGTGATCACCGACTAGTGGTAACCATCGAAGATGGAGTTCGCGTTGGTGGCATCGGCACCCGTGTGCGTCAAAACTTGCGTGAGGCACAAGTTGACACGGCATTGAACGAGGTTGGTCTTCCAGACGAGTTCCTCGAGCATGCAAATAGGGGAGAGATTCTCGAGCGCGTCGGCCTCACAGCACAACACATCGCCCACGACATCGTGGCTCAGGTGCTCGGCACAAAGGTGCCACATGCCCGACCTACCGGTGAAGTTATTCTTGACTCGGCAAGCGCCACAAGGGCGATAGAACTTCCGCAAGAACGGGACTAACCAGGAGCGTCTGCCACGAGCGTGCCCCTAGGTTACGCAAAAACTGCGCCACTTCATCCGAGTTTTTGACTTCGGTAGACCAGCAAAGCTGCCGCATAAAGTCCGGCGATAACAAATTTTCTGCAGGGATGCCGTGCGAACCAACCAGCCCGGTCATGGCTTGCTTGGCTGCCACGAGGCGGTTATCGGCTTCTGGAAACTTGTTGGCCCAAACCCTATGGTTTGGGATTCCCGTAGAAGGGATTTTGGCTAGTGGCAAATCGTTGGTGCTCAAGCCTCGCGCATAAGACTCCCACCAGAGGTCCAGGTAACTTCGGCTGGCTCGCCCAGAGAATTTCTTATTTGCACTGAGTTCGGCCTTGCTGCGAGGTTTGCTTTGGACCACCTCGACGATCGAAGCGTCTGGAATCAGGCGACCGGGCGAAACGTCAAGCTTCTGAGCAAGGGTCTCTCTCGCATTCCACATCTCTCGAGCCACTGCCAAATCGCGCGTGTGCTTGAAAGTATGCAAACCCGAAATCCCTCTCCATCTATCCTCTTTGGAGGGCTTCGGAGTGAATCCGGTCAGATGCTCGAATTCCTCTTCGGCCCACGACAACTTGTCTTGCTGCTCGAGTTCTAGAATCAAAGCCCCCATAAGTTCGGGCAGAACATCCACGTCCAGAGCCGCGTAGGTGAGCCAAGAAGCCTGGAGTGGTCTGGTCGACCAGTCAACCGCCGAATGTTCCTTTGCAAGCTGAAAACCAAGTGTGCGGGCGACCATAGCACCCAAACCAACACGCTCAAAACCGGCGAGGCGGCCGGCCAGCTCGGTGTCGAAGAGCCGCATGGGTCGCAAACCCAATTCCGCCAAGCAGGGAATGTCCTGAGTTGCCGCGTGGATAATCCAGACGTATTGCTCTAGTTCAGACTGGGCTTTACCGAAGGCCGACGGATCGTCGCTCAAGACGGCAATGGGGTCGACGAGCAAAATCGGAGCACCATGCCGGTGAAGCTGAATCAGATAGGCACGCTGCGAGTATTTGAAGCCACTGGCTCGCTCAGCATCTACCGCTAGAGCTCCGAAGCCCTTATGAAGTTCTTGGATGCCAGCGCGGAGTTTCTCGGCGCTTTCAACCAAACGCACGTCAGGGACTCGTGGTGCCAAAAGTGGTGTCAGGACAATTTCGTCAACTGAGGCGACGGGTGCGTCATCCGCCATTCAAGCGTCCGAGTTGTTCATTGTGCAGAGGATAGCCAGACATCATGCAAATCAGGTTTTGCCAAGCGAGGATGTGCGGGCCGATGTTTGTGTCCGAAGGGCTCCAGGATGCTCGCATCTCTAGTTCTGCGTGGTCTGACTGGTTCGCTAGCGCCCCGAACCCCGAAGAAATGACTCTGGTGGTGGTGCCCGCTTCGGCCGAGTAGTTAGCCCCAAGCACTTCGAGCGCATCTTTTAGCCAAAGCCAGCTAATGCCAGTGCTCTCGTCTTCGGAGCCGATGTCAGTTTCGAGCGGAGATTTGGCGAAAATGATGATTCTGAATCGACTTCCCCAAGACTCCTGAGGCTCTTGGTCCCAGAGCAAAACGAGTCTTCCCGTTCCAAGATCAAGTTTTGTGTGAGATTCCGAGGGCTTTACATCGCAGTTGAAGGCGATGGCGTGTGCCGCTAAACCGCCTGGCGCAGCAATTTCTGTGACTTCGAGTTCGGGCCTAACCTCTAACCCGTGAAGGCTAGCGAGTGCAAGAGCAAACTCCGGCGCTACACCGTCTTGAGGCTCAAATTCGATCACGTGACAAGGTTATTTGCCACGAGTGCTTTGCTTTCCCTGCCACGCCGCAGCGAAAACTACCTAAAGTCGAAACGGTATAGGTTGAGTTCCGGCTCAAGAGCGACCTTGACGGGGTTTTGGTCAAAGCCGAGTAGTGCTTGAGCCTTCTGCACGCCAGCGGCTCGATCATCCGCATCGCCCGTGATTGACAGAAAGAGGCGATCTACCAATCCGCGCGAAATCAACCTCATCAGAATCGTTGGCCCGGTTTCAAGCAAAATGTGCGCGTGATGCGATCTCAGGGTGGCAAGCACGACGTCGAACTGCGCCACAGATTCGGCACGAAGAGCATGCAAACCCTCAGCCGGCTGCCTGCGAGTGAATACATAGGTTTCACGTCCAGCTTTATAGGCGTAGCGCTCTAGCCTCGCCGTTTTGCCATCGGTCACCAATGCGTCACACTGGCGCCGCAGATGAACTAGATGTTGCAGGTCGCGCGAGTTGGAGACTCCTCGGCTCGATCCCGCTTCATCTGAGAATCGGCCATCAGCGCTTATGACGAAGTTGGCAGCAACACCAACGCCGAGTTCATACCAGTCATTGACTGGTTGCTCGCTAGACCGCGTTTTTCTCACGCACCTGGCGCTTTAGGCGATAGAGCATTGCTCGCATGCCACGTAGTCGAAGCGGAGAAACAGCTTCGGCAAGACCTAGAGTGTCTGGAAATTCATCAGAAAACGCAAGGACCTCGGCGACAGATCTGAGATTGAGAAGTTCGTGAAGGATGCCGGCGAAGCCCCTGGTGGTTGGCGCTTCTTCAGGTGCCGAGAAGAAGGTGCTCACAAGGCCATCTTCGACCTCGGTGAAAAGAAATACGGGTGCCTGACATTCCTCGACTCGTTCGAGAAGGTCGGGGTGATCTAAATAGCGCTGGGGCAGGGGAGCCAAGTTGTCGCTGAACTCCAATAAAAAGTCCAAGCGATCGCGAACTCCTGCGGCAGTGAATTCTTCGGCGAGGTTTTTCGCTGCAACCGCCAGTGGTTCACTCACGATGCCTTCGCCGGGACCGGACCTGCGTCCTCGCCCTTGTGAATAGGCACGCCGACCAAGTTGCCCCATTCGGTCCAAGAGCCGTCGTAGTTGCGCACGTTGTCGAAGCCAAGTAGGTAGGTCAAAACGAACCAGCTGTGACTTGATCGCTCACCAATTCTGCAGTAAGCAATCACTGAATCGCCCGGCTTTAGACCCTTCTCACCCTGGTAAATCGCCTCGAGGGCCTCACGAGACTTAAAGGTCTGATCTTCTTTGACGGCGCGCGCCCATGGCACCGAAACGGCCGAAGGAATATGCCCTGCCCTTAGCGCGCCTTCCTGTGGGTAATCCGGCATGTGGGTGCGCTCTCCCGAATATTCCTGCGGCGAACGAATGTCGACAATCGGGTTTCCGAAATGAGCGAGAACATCGTCGCGGAAAGCGCGGATGCTCGAGTCATCACGAGTCACAACTGGATAGCTCGCGGCGGCAACACTCGAAACTTCTCGGGTTACTTCGCTGCCTGACTCAATCCAAGCCTGTCTTCCGCCGTCGAGAAGGCGAACGTCCTGGTGACCGAAAAGTTTGAAAACCCAGAGCGCATACGCGGCCCACCAGTTGCTCTTGTCACCGTAAATGACGACCGTAGTGTCGCGAGAGATGCCGGACCGTTCCATGAGAGCGGCGAAACCCGTTCCGTCAACATAGTCGCGAGTGACTGGGTCATTCAGGTCGGTGTGCCAGTCGATTTTCACAGCACCAGGGATGTGACCTACGTCGTAGAGAAGAACGTCTTCGTCAGACTCAACCACGACCAAACCGGGTGTTCCAAGGTGAGCCTTCAGCCACTGCACCGAGACCAAAACCTCGGGATGGGCGTACTCAGCAAATTTTGGATTCTGTTCGAAATCGATCGGCATTGTCCTATTTTCTTCCGTTAGTAGACTCTAGATAACAAGGGTAAACGACCCATCTGCGATTCCCAACCGAACGGTAAGAAATGGCAACATCTGCTGAACTGAAGCGACTGATTGCCATTAATCCAGAGATTACACCCGCTGAAATGCTTGCAGAATTGCTTCCGCCTCGGGAGTTCAGGGAAGCCACATTTGAGACATACGTTCCAGATGCGAACTTCGAAAGTCAATCCAAAGCCGTAGCAATTCTTAGGTCGCGACTATTGGCTAAACCTAAGAAGAAATCGGATGCTGAACCTGGCTTTTATCTCGATGGTGGATTTGGCGTCGGAAAGACTCATCTTCTAGTTAGCTACTTCAAGGAGTTCAGGGGCAAGAAACTCTTCGGAAGTTTTCTTGCTTATACGAGTTTCATCGGTGCGGTTGGCTTTTCATCGAGCCTGAAACTCCTGTCGAAGTATGACCTTATTGCAATCGACGAATTCGAACTCGACGACCCTGGCAACACCATGATTATGAGCCGCATAATAAATGAACTCGGCGCGAACGGAACAGTATTTGCAGCGACATCTAATACTCCGCCCGACGCGCTTGGTGCAGGTCGCTTCGCAGCCGAGGATTTTCAGCGGGAAATCCTTGGGATCGGTGCGAAGTTTCAAGTTGTGCCTGTCGATGGTGAGGATTACCGACACAGGCACACCGAATCTGTGGGATCTTTCACCAACCAAGATTTAGAGCGATGGTTGGTCGAGGATCACAAACATGCAACTCTTGACGGTTTCGGTGAACTACTCATCCACCTCTCGTCGATGCATCCTTCGAAATATCACAAGCTCATCGCCGGGCTCTCGCGAATCGGAATCAAAGATGTCGTGCCATTCAAAGACCAAAGTGATGCTCTTCGTTTCGTGGCATTCGTTGATCGCGCCTATGAAGAGCAAATTCAACTGAGAACTTCGGGTATCGACCTGTCAAGTTCGTTCACACCAGAGATGGTCAACGGTGCTTATCAAAAGAAATACCGACGAGCGATTTCGCGCCTTGCATCCATGGCCTCATGATTTTTTACAAACACGAAACAAAACGCGCTACTACTTGAAACCTTGTTTCGCTCTACTAGTCACATGTCCGCAACGGCGGGGGCATTTGTTTTCTAGAGAGAGGTAAACAAATGGATCAAGGTAACACCGCATTCGTGCTGATTTGTTCGGCACTCGTGCTTCTAATGACGCCAGGTTTGGCATTTTTCTACGGCGGTATGGTCAAGGCCAAGAGCGTCGTGTCGATGATGATGCTCAGCTTTGGATCGCTTGGACTTATTGGAGTTCTTTGGGTGATTTACGGCTATGCAATTTCATTCTCGAACGCCGGTAGCGACACCTTTTTTGGAATCGATGGCTGGTTCGGAATCGACACAAGCTTCATCGGGCTCTCTGCTCAGGTGGCTGACGCGGCAGCGCCGGCTGGTGCATTCCCATCCCTAGCCTTCGTAGCCTTCCAAGCAACGTTCGCAATCATCACTGTGGCACTGATTTCAGGCGCAATCGCTGACCGTGCCAAATTTGGTGCATGGATGGTCTTCGCAGGTCTATGGGCAACCATCGTCTACTTCCCAGTTGCTAACTGGGTGTTCAACTTCACCCTTACCGACGGCAAAGTAACCGACGGTGGCTGGATTGTTTACGGCCTCGGTGTAATCGACTTTGCAGGTGGAACCGCAGTGCACATCAACGCGGGTGCCGCCGGTCTTGCCCTAGCAATCGTTCTCGGCAAGCGCTTCGGATTCAGCAAAGGAATCACTCAGCCGCACAACGTGCCACTGACGCTGCTCGGTGCAGCACTGCTCTGGTTCGGCTGGTTCGGCTTCAACGCTGGTTCAGAACTCGCCGCTGATGGTCTGGCCTCAATTGCATTCATCAACACTCTCGCTGCACCTGCCGCAGCGATGTTGGGCTGGATCGTCGTCGAGTACTTCAAGCACGGCAAGGCAACCTCGATCGGTGCAGCTTCGGGTGCAGTCGCAGGTTTGGTTGCAATCACCCCTGCGTGTGCATCTGTTGACCCGATGTATGCGATCCTCCTAGGTGTTATCGCCGGTGCACTTTGTGCCCTAGCTGTCGATCTCAAGTTCGCCCTGGGCTTCGACGACTCACTTGACGTGGTTGGTATCCACCTCGTCGGTGGAATCGTGGGAACGCTTTACATCGGAATCTTCGGCAACGGAGTCGGTGCAGCATTCGGTTTCGGCTGGCACCAGTTCGCAATGCAGGCGCTTGGTGCAGGTGCGGTTCTGGTGTACTCCTTCGTGTTAGCTCTGATCATCGGATTCGCAGTTGAAAAGACGATCGGATTCCGCGTCAAGGCAGAAGACGAGATCGCTGGCATCGACACCGTGGTTCACGGAGAAGAGGCATACGCCTTCGGCGCAGACCGAGGCTAATCTCAACGCTCAAAGCGGGAGGGGCAGTTGCTCCTCCCGCTTCGCGTTTTAAGCGACAATAGTCAGGTGCAGCACGATAACGCCACCTTTTTTCTAATCATTTGCTCGGCCATGGTTCTCTTCATGACTCCAGGACTCGCCTTTTTCTATGGGGGACTCGTGCGCGTCTCAAGCGTGGTCTCGATGATGATGATGTCCTTCGGTTCAATCGCGTTAGTCGGAACACTCTGGGTTGTTTACGGCTACGCAATGTCTTTCGGTGGGGCATCGAGCTCTGGATTCCTCGGCTTCGATGGAGTATTCGGCATAGACACCAACAAACTCTTCTTCGCCGATGTCTTCAACGCAGCCAAGGCCGGGACCGGCTTCGACCTGGTCTTCGCAGGGTTCCAAGGCACGTTTGCAATCATTACGGTCGCGCTTATCTCGGGCGCAATCGCTGACCGAGCTCGATTCGGTTCGTGGATGATCTTCGCGGCACTCTGGGCAACTCTCGCTTACTTTCCGATCGCTGGCTGGGTGTTCAACTTCACCCTCGAAAACGGCAAAATCGTCGACGGCGGTTGGCTGGTCAAGGATGTTGGCTTGCTCGACTTCGCCGGCGGAACCGCGGTTGAGGTGGCCTCAGGCGCTGGTGCTTTGGCAATCGCGCTGGTGGTGGGCAAGCGTTTCGGCTTCAGTAAGGGCATGAACGTGCCTCACAATGTTCCGCTGACCCTTATCGGTGCCGGCATCTTGTGGTTTGGCTGGTTCGGATTCAACGCAGGCTCTGAACTCGCGGCCGATGGCCTGGCATCACTTTCTTTCATCAACACACTCGTCGCACCTGTCGGTGGGCTAATCACCTGGTCAATCTATGACCGCATTCGCCACGGCAAGCCAACTGCCATCGGAGCCGCCTCCGGAGCCATTGCAGGTCTCGTTGCCATCACACCATCCTGTGCCTTTCTCACGCCACTCTGGGCTCTTGCACTCGGTGCTGTCGTTGGTGTTGTTTGTGCCTATGCCGTCGAACTCAAATGGGTGCTCGGCTTCGATGACTCACTGGACGTCGTCGGCATTCACCTCGTCGGTGGAATCGTGGGCACACTCGCGATTGGTCTGGTTGGAACGAACGTTGGCCTTCTCCAAACCGGAACCTGGGAGCAGTTCGGCAAGCAGGCAATTGGTGTTCTAGTAGTCGGAATCTGGGCCTTTGCGGCATCCTGGTTGATCGCCTTTGCGATTCAGAAGACAGTCGGCTTCAGAGTGAAGAGCACAGATGAAATCGCCGGTGTCGACTTAGTCCTCCATGGCGAGTCGGCTTACAGCGAAACCGACCCTCGTTGGCGCTGGACTCCCTAGAGGGTTATTGCCGCACCGAGCCAAAGAAGAAAACCCATGGTGCCAAAAAACAGCACCAAGTTTCTAATAACTTTCGCTTTTTCCTGATTTGTATAGTGCGGCCAGCGATCTCGGATGTTGCCAAAAAGCGCCGCGAAAAAGAGCAAAAACGTGCCCACGAAGATTGCGAAAACCAAAAAGACCCAGAACGCCGCAAGCAGGAATTCCCAGATTGAGCTTTCGCCGATTTTGAAGTTCACGTGGGCGTAACTGGGATCGAACCAGTGACCTCTTCCGTGTGAAGGAAGCGCGCTACCACTACGCCATACGCCCTGTTAGAGATAGGTTACCAACACTCCATCCCTTAGCGAAGTTTGCACGAAGGAGACGTTCTGGGTTAGAGTATTCAACGTTCGAAAGAACAATGCGGATGTGGCTCAGTTGGTAGAGCATCACCTTGCCAAGGTGAGGGTCGCGAGTTCGAATCTCGTCATCCGCTCGAAGCGGGCAGTGGCCTCGTGGACATGGTGGAGTGGCTGAGCGGCCCAAAGCAGCAGCCTGCAAAGCTGTAAAACCACGGGTTCAAATCCCGTCTCCACCTCAAAGTTTTAGACCCGGACGATTGGCGCAGCGGTAGCGCACTTCCTTGACATGGAAGGGGTCACTGGTTCGATCCCAGTATCGTCCACCAACGTATTTGCCGAACCAACGACCGAAACTGGCTCGGCCGCCAGTTTCCTAGTTCGATCCCAGTATCGTCCACCAACGTATTTGCCGAAAAAAAAGACCCACGTGAGTGGGTCTTTTCATTTAAAGTCCGCCCTCGCGAAGAGCCTGCACGAAGTGCTCGTTGAAGAGCACATCCGGGTCACGTTTTTCGCGCAGGAGCTCGATTGCATCGTCAGGCGCCATGCCATCTCGCATAAGCACCGAGGCGGCGATTAAGCCGCTGCGATTCTTGCCACCCTGGCATCTCAACAGCACCTGCTTGCCAGACTTCCAGAGCTCGTAGGCCTGGTCAACTAGGAGCGTGAGGGTAGGGATGTCCTCGGCGTTTAAGCCATAGTTCCAGTCATCCTCGAAAAAGTAGCGAATCTCGATTGTGCCGCCTACAACAGCGGACGAAGACTTATGAAAAGTGAAGACATAGTCGAGGCCTTCGTACCTGGTGAAGTCGGCAGTTGGATTCACCTCGAAATCAAATATTGGGGGAGTGCCACCCAGATATAGGCCAGCTTTGATTTCCTGAAAATGCGGGGAACTAGCCATTAGAGCTGAGTCCCAACTAAAGCACCGATGGCATAGGTGACACCCATGGTCATCATCGAAACCAGCAGATTGCGAACGATGCCCCTCGCTGGCTTTGCGCCGCCAATCTTTGCGCCGACGTATCCGGTCAGCGTCAGAGAGGCAACTACGGCGGCAATAGTCAGATAGATACGCACGGCCGGATCATCGACGACAATCGACGCGAAGAGCGGCAAAAGTCCGCCAGCTGCAAAGGCCACGAAACTCGACAGAGCAGCTTGGCCAGGACTCACGTGGTGATCGGAATCAATACCCAACTCCGCTTCAGCGTGAGCCTTTAGAGCATCCTTGGCGGTAAGTTCGACCGCAACCTGTCGGGCTAGGGATGCGCTCATCCCTTTCTGTTCATAGAACCACTGGAGTTCCCTTAGTTCACCTTCGGGGTTGTCACGCAACTCGCGTCGCTCAACTTCTAGAGCGGCCTTTTCGGAATCCTTTTGAGCACTTACCGAGGTGTATTCACCGCCGGCCATTGAGATTGAACCGGCGACTACTGCAGCCACACCGGCCACCAGTATTTGTGCCTTGTCGGTCGTTGCACCAGCGACACCAAGAATCAGACCGGAAGTCGACATGATGCCGTCGTTGGCGCCTAGAACCCCAGCACGCAGCCAGTTGAGTCGGGCAGCCATCGTGTTTTTCTTGAATTCTTCGGTCGCGATAATCGCGTTATCGATTTCGTGCTCAGTTCGCATCGCCTTGGTCATGTCTTCAACCTAAACCGAAATAACGGCATCGGGCTAGCAAGGCACACCTAACTCGGCTGGATAGAATGAAGGAATGAGCAGCATCCAAGTAACCGTTGACGGGCAGCCAACATCGATTGAGTCAGGCGTTGACGGTTTCAAGCTGTTCACTAGCAAAACGGTGGTTGCACTGCGAGTCAACGGCGAACTGCGTGACCTAGCTCACAGACCGGTCGAAGGCGACGCGATCGAAAGCGTCGAGATTGGCTCACCAGATGGCTTGAACATCTTGCGACACAGCTCGGCACACGTCCTGGCCCAGGCGGTTCAAAATATCAACCCCGAAGCAAAACTTGGTATCGGCCCACCCATCACCGACGGTTTCTACTACGACTTCGATGTCGAAACACCATTCACACCTGAAGACCTACGTGCCCTAGAAAAAGAGATGGATCGCATCATTCGCAGTGGTCAGCGTTTCGTAAGACGAGCCACGAGCGACGAAGCGGCCCGCGTAGAGCTTGCGAACGAGCCATACAAGCTCGAACTTATCGGTCTCAAGGGCACCGACTCTGTTGGCGATGGGGCTGCCGAAGTCGGCTCTGGCGAGCTGACTATCTATGACAACGTCAACCCGCATACCGGTGAAACCGTTTGGAAAGACCTCTGCCGAGGACCACACTTGCCTAACACTCGAATGATTGGAAATGTCTATTCGCTGATGCGCTCGGCAGCCGCATACTGGCGTGGCAACGAGAAGAACAAGCAACTGCAGCGAATCTACGGCACGGCATGGCCCACCAAGGAGGAACTGCGCAGCCACCTCGAGCAACTCGAAGAGGCTGCCAAGCGCGATCACCGACGACTCGGTGCGGAGCTCGACCTCTTCTCATTCCCAGAAGAAGTCGGAAGCGGTCTGGCAGTGTTCCACCCAAAGGGCGGAATCATCCGAAAGACAATGGAGGATTACTCCCGCCAGCGTCACGAAGAGGCCGGATATGACTTTGTCTATTCGCCACACGTTACGAAGTCACACCTCTTCGAAACATCCGGGCACTTGCAGTGGTACGCCGAAGGAATGTATCCGCCTCTCCAGATGGACGAGGAGCGCGACGAAAACGGAGAGATTCGCAAACAGGGCCAGGACTATTACCTGAAGCCGATGAACTGCCCATTCCACGTTTTGATTTACAAATCGCAGGGACGAAGCTACCGGGACCTTCCGCTGAGGATGTTCGAATTCGGCACCGTCTACCGATACGAAAAGTCTGGTGTGGTTCACGGCCTGACTCGAGCTCGCGGATTCACTCAAGACGACGCCCACCTATTCGTCACGCAGGAAGACATCGAGGTCGAACTGCAAAACGTGCTCAAGTTCGTTCTCGATCTTCTTCGCGACTACGGGCTCAACGACTTTTATCTCGAGCTATCGACCAAAGAAGAAGGTAACCCGAAGTTCGTTGGTGACGACGCCATCTGGAAGCTCGCAACGGATACCCTCGAAAAAGTTGCTACCGAATCCGGGCTCAAGTTGGTTCCAGACCCGGGCGGTGCGGCGTTCTATGGGCCAAAGATCTCGGTTCAGGCTAAGGACGCGATTGGTCGCACCTGGCAGATGTCAACGATTCAGCTTGACTTCAATCTGCCTGAGCGCTTTGACCTTGAATACACCGCCAACGACGGAACAAGACGTCGCCCAGTGATGATTCACCGAGCCCTCTTCGGCTCGATTGAACGCTTCTTTGGAGTGCTCACCGAACACTATGCGGGTATATTCCCACCCTGGCTTGCCCCCGTTCAGGTTGTTGGTATTCCGGTTGCCGACGAGTTCAACGACTACCTGGGCGAAGTGATTGAGAAACTTAGAGCATCCGGTGTGCGAGCATCCTTGGACGTCTCATACGATCGATTCCCTAAAAAAATCCGCAACCACACCAAAGACAAGGTCCCGTTCATGCTCATCGCAGGTGGCGAGGATCGAGACGCGAACGCGGTTTCGTTCCGGTTCCGGGATGGCTCGCAAGAAAACGCCGTTCCTGTCGCTCAAGCCGTTGAGCGAATCTTGAAAGCCATTGCCGACAAGGTTCAGGTGTGAGCGAGCAAGAGCTCGGAAATGCCGCAGACTTTGCGGCAACTCCAGACGCTTTTCAAAGGCTTTGGACACCACATCGTTTGGTCTACATTCAGAGCGGTCAACAGCCAGACCGAGACGCCTGCCCATTCTGCATCGGACCGTCGAAAACAGATGAAGAGGCTCTGATTGTTCACCGAGGTAAGCATGCTTATGTGATCTTGAATCTCTTTCCTTACAACTCTGGTCACCTTCTCGTGTGTCCTTATCGACACGTCGACACTTACGACAAGGCCACAACCGAAGAGGTTGTCGAAATCGCGGAGCTAACGCAGCAGGCGATGCGAGTGCTCAAGTCGGTCTCACATGCTCACGGCTTCAACATTGGGATGAACCAGGGCGAGGTTGCCGGGGCGGGAATTGCGGGGCACCTGCATCAACACATCGTTCCGCGCTGGCGAAATGATTCGAACTTCTTTCCGATAATTGCCGAAACCAAAGCTTTGCCCAAACTTCTCGGAGAGGTTCGAGACGAAATCGCCAGAGGCTGGCAGTCCCTACCTGAATCGCGCTAGATTTCGCAAAGTTTCGCCGATTTTCTGCCACCAACCCACAGCGGTTAGACTTGGCACATGAGCGAATCTCAGAACACTTCAGCAAACACAGCAACCTCCCGAGTCAAGCGCGGCCTAGCCGAGATGCTCAAGGGCGGCGTCATTATGGACGTTGTTACTCCAGACCAGGCGAAAATCGCCGAGGATGCTGGTGCAGTAGCAGTCATGGCTCTAGAGCGCGTCCCAGCTGACATTCGGGCCCAGGGTGGCGTTGCTCGCATGAGCGACCCAGACATGATCGATGGCATTATCAACGCTGTATCCATCCCTGTTATGGCTAAGGCTCGAATCGGTCACTTCGTAGAGGCGCAGATTCTGCAGGCCCTGAATGTCGACTACATCGACGAATCTGAGGTTCTGAGCCCAGCCGACTATGTCAACCACATCGACAAGTGGAAGTTTGACGTGCCGTTCGTATGTGGTGCGACCAACCTTGGTGAGGCGCTCCGCCGCATCACCGAAGGTGCAGCAATGATTCGCTCGAAGGGTGAAGCCGGCACTGGTGATGTTTCCGAGGCGACCAAGCACATCCGCACGATTTCGGCAGAAATTCGCGCCTTAGCAGCAAAGTCCGAGGACGAACTCTACGTTGCTGCTAAGGAACTTCAGGCTCCATACGAGCTGGTTCGCGAAGTAGCCTCTACAGGCAAGCTTCCAGTTGTCATGTTCACCGCTGGCGGTGTTGCCACCCCAGCAGACGCAGCCATGATGATGCAGCTCGGCGCCGACGGCGTTTTCGTTGGATCGGGCATCTTCAAGTCGGGCGACCCAATCGCGCGCGCCAAGGCTATCGTGAAAGCCACCACGTTCTACAACGACCCAGCCGTGCTAGCCGAGGTTAGCCGCGGACTCGGCGAGGCGATGGTCGGTATCAACGTGAACGACATCCCTGCGCCGCATCGTTTGGCAGATCGCGGCTGGTAATTGACCAGGGTAGGCGTTCTCGCCTTTCAAGGGGATGTTCGGGAACATCTAGCGACCCTGAGCGAGGTCGGCGTAACCGGTGTGCCAGTGAAAACCTTGGCCGAACTTCAAAGCGTTGACGGACTGATTCTGCCGGGCGGCGAGTCGACAACGATCGCAAAACTCTCTCGAATTTTCGGTCTTTTCGACCCGATCAAGGATGCTATCGCCGCGGGCTTGCCAACTTTTGGCACGTGCGCGGGCCTCATTCTTTTGGCCGACAAAATCCTCGACGGAATCGAAGGTCAGGAAACCTTTGGAGGCCTGGATGTTGTGGTGCGTCGCAACGCGTTCGGACATCAAACCGAATCTTTCGAAATCGATCTTGAGTTTCGCGGCATCGAGGGAGCGCCACTTACGGCGGCGTTTATCCGAGCACCAATAATCGAATCCCTCGGAGACTCCGCCGAGGCTCTCGCAACGCTTCCGGACGGTCGAGTTGTAGCGGTGCGTCAGCGGAACATCCTAGGCATCAGTTTTCACCCCGAGGTCACCGACGAATCTCGAGTGCACGAGTTGTTTGTGCGCGAGTTCATCGGCTAGTCAGCCCACCAAGTTAGACTTATCGAAACCAAGTTACTGGGAGATTTTTCATGTCCGGCCACTCCAAATGGGCAACTACCAAGCACAAGAAGGCTGTAATCGACGGACGTCGAGCCAAGCTTTTCGCGAAACTCATCAAGAACATCGAAGTCGCTGCACGAATCGGTGGCCCAGACATCGACGGCAACCCGACACTTTATGACGCCGTTCAAAAAGGTCGCAAAAGCTCCCTACCTAACGACAACATCGAGCGTGCAATCAAGCGCGGTTCGGGAATCGGTGACGACGCTGTCGAATACCAGACCATTCTTTACGAGGCCTACGGTCCGAACGGTGTCGCACTGCTTATCGAGTGTTTGACCGACAACAAAAACCGAGCAGCCGGTGAAGTTCGTCTGGCTTTGAGTCGCAACGGTGGAACCTTGGCTGACCCTGGTTCGGTTTCATACCAGTTCGCTCGCAAGGGCGTGGTTGTCGTCGAAAAGGCCGAAGGCACCAACGAGGACACAATTCTTGAGGCAGTGCTCGAGTACTCGGTAGACAATGTAGACGACCGCGGAGAGCAGTTCGTCATCACAACCGACCCGAGTGACATGGTCTCTGTTCGCCAGGCCCTTCAAAACTCATCAATCGACTACGAGAGCGCCGACGTTGAGTTCGTGGCATCGCTCGAGGTTCCCGTTGACGCTGAAACCGCTCGCAGGGTCATCAAGTTGATCGATGCCCTTGAAGACTCGGATGAAGTGCAGAACGTGTATTCAAACGTTGGTATGTCTGCCGAAGTAATTGCCGAGTTGGACAACGACTAACGATGCGCATCCTAGGTATCGACCCAGGCCTAACTAGGTGCGGTATCGGTGTCATCGAAGTCAGCAAGCAGCGCAAGTGCGCTTTGGTACACGTTGGTGTGGCCAAGAGCGAATCAAAGAACGAACTTCAAGACCGCATCGGGCAGATTGCAGAACTGATCGAAGCGGCGATTATTGAGCATAAGCCACAGCAAATCGCGCTAGAGCGAGTATTCGCTCAGGCTAACCTTCGCACCGTCATGGGCGTAGCACAGATTTCGGGCGTAGTCCTGCTCCTAGCTCACAAGCACGCGATCCCGCTGCACTTCTACACGCCGTCTGAGGTAAAGGCGGCAGTAACTGGTTCGGGGCGTGCTGCCAAAGACCAGGTTGGAACAATGGTCGCCAAGATACTTGGGCTCACTGAAGTGCCTAAACCAGCAGACGCGGCGGATGCCTTGGCTATCGCAATTACTTCGGCCTGGAAATCCTACGCAGTCACCAGCGATAGACCCTCGACAAGGGCTACCGAGACTTGGCAACAGGCAATCGCCGCTGCGGCTAATCGCAAGCGTTACTAAGTAGGCTTTAGGGGTGATCGCATCCCTGTCAGGCCAACTCTCAAGCAAAGGCCCCAATTCGGTCGTTGTCGACGTCGGGGGAGTCGGCTATCTAATCAACGTTGTTCCACAATTGAGCGCTTCGAAAGCCGTGGGCGAACGAATTTCACTTCAAACCCGTCTCGTGGTTCGTGAGGATGCGATGACGCTATTCGGGTTCGAAACCGCAGATGAAATCGAACTATTCGACTTAGTCATCAGCGTCAATGGCATCGGACCGAAGCTCGGGCTTTCGATTCTGGCGAGCCTCTCAGCCGAGGCGATTCGTAACGCCGTCGCCAGCGAGTCGGATGCCACTTTTCGGTCCGTGCCAGGAATTGGCCCGAAAACCGCAAAACTTATAGTGGTAACCCTTGCAGGCAAGCTCACGCCTTCGGCGACCGGTTCGGCAAGCTCATCCGAGGTAATCACCGCTCTAGTTGGGCTTGGCTATAGCGAGAAGCAGGCGGCAGCCGCTGTGGCTAGCGTCGGTGCTTCGGCAAACAGTGCTGAAACACTCCGTAAGGCGTTAGCTGAGCTTTCGAACAATAGGAACACCTAATGTTCGACACCCAGCCAGACGACTTGGCCTTCGAAACCAAACTCCGTCCCGAAACACTTGAAGAATTCGTCGGACAACATAGCGTTCGACGACAGATCTCACTGCTGATCGAAGCGGCCAAAATGCAAAACCGTGCAGCGGAACACATTCTTCTGGCTGGACCTCCCGGGTTAGGAAAAACCACTCTGGCCATGATTGTCGCGGCGGAACGCGGGGTTCCACTTCGGCTCACCAGCGGACCGACGATTCAGCATGCCGGCGACCTTGCCTCGATCTTGTCTTCCCTTACTCACGGCGAGGTTTTGTTCATCGACGAAATCCATCGCATGTCGCGCTCGGCCGAAGAAATGCTTTATCTAGCCATGGAAGACTTCAGAGTCGACGTGATGGTTGGCAAGGGTGCGGGCGCAAACTCCATATCACTCGATATCGAGCCCTTCACACTTGTTGGAGCGACAACAAGATCTGGCATGCTTCCAAACCCGCTTCGCGATCGATTCGGTTTCACCGCTCACCTCGACTTTTATAGCGAGGATGAGCTGGCCAAGGTTGTCGAACGGGCAGCCTCCAAGTTGTCGGTGAACATAGACACCGCATCCTCGGCGCTAATTGCGAGTCGTTCGCGGGGCACACCGCGCATTGCGAATCGCCTGCTGAAGCGAGTGAGAGACTATGCGCTGGTTCACGGCGATGGCACCGTCAACCTAGACCAAACCGCGCAAGCTCTATCGCTTTATGACATCGACGCCCTTGGCCTTGATCGAATCGACCGGTCGATTCTTGAAGTGCTGATTCACAAGTTCGGCGGAAAGCCAGTTGGGTTGGGAACACTCGCTGTAGCCATCGGTGAAGAGCGCGACACGATCGAAGAGGTCGTCGAGCCATACCTAATTCGCCTAGGTCTAATCACTCGCACGGCGAGAGGGCGACAGGCCACGCCGGCTGCGTATGCTCACCTTGGCGAATCCGCTCCAAGCGACCGCCTCCCAGGCTTATAGAACCTATAATCGAACAAGTGCCCACCCGAATTGGTGGCGAAAGAAATGGCAAAAAATGGACCAAATTTTCCTCGTCGTAATGATCGCGATGATGGGTTTCCTTCTTTGGAACTCGAGCAGAACCCGAAAAAAGCAAGCACAACTGTTGGCTTCTCAGCTTGAGGTCGGAGTCGAGGTGATGCTTGGTTCGGGCGTCTTTGGCACCGTCGAATCAATTGCCGGCGATCGCTTGGTTATTAAGAGTGCGGGTTCAACCCTTGAGGTTGCCCGCGGTGCAGTCGCTCGAGTCCTGCCTGGTCCAGCGGCGGCAGAGACACCAGTATCCAAAGCAGCAGCCCAAAAGAAGGCTGCTCCCGCCGCCAAGGCTACAAATACTCAAGCCAAGGCTTCAACCACCGCCGTCAAGAAAACCGCCTCCACCGCCAAGAACACCGCTAGTGCGAAGGCAACTTCCAAGAAAGCGAACTAAGTGTCAGACAACGGACTGGTGCGCAATTCGCGCAAGAAACTCACCTGGTTTTTTCTCCTAATTTTTGGGCTCGCCGCACTTATCGGTGGAGCCCAGGCGGCTGGAGCGCCAGCTTCTTACGTCCCATCCTTAGCACTTGACCTTCAAGGTGGAACCCAGATCATCCTGACCCCAAGCCTTGGCGAAGGCAAAGCTGCGACGCAAGGGCAACTCGACCAGGCTGTAGCAATCATCCGCCAACGTGTCGATGCGACCGGTGTTAGCGAGGCGCAGATCACCACTCAGGGTGAAGCGGCTAACGCAGCAATCGTTGTCTCGATCCCTGGCAAGCCAGATGAGGCCACACTCAAGCTCATCAAGGCCAGCGCTCTTCTCGAGTTCCGCCCGGTACTCACCACGACGCAGGACACATCCACCGCAATCGGCGGTGACAGCACAGCAAGCCCATCGGCCAAACCAACTTCGGCCCCCATCGCAACCGGTTCGGCTAAGCCAACCTCTCCAAGCGACCTCAATTGGGTGACTGCCGACGTTCAGAAGGCCTATGACGAGCTTTCTTGCCGCACTAAAGCAACAAGCACCGTAGCCGACTTCCGTGAGGCAGGTCAGGTGGACGACCCAGCCAAACCTCTCGTAACCTGCGATCGCGAAGGCGCATTCAAATACATCCTCGGACCAGTTGAACTCGCAGGAACCGACATCTCCGATGCATCCTCAGGGACCCGCAGCTCTAGCACTGGAGCGTCTTTGAATGAGTGGGCCGTTTCGCTTAGTTTCTCGGATGCAGGTGGAAAGAAGTTCTGGGATGTTACCAAGCGACTGTTCCCTCTGACCGACCCACAAAACCGATTTGCTGTGACAATCGACGGTTATGTGATTACCGCACCAGCTACAAATGCAGTGATTAGCAACGGTGCTGCTGAAATCACCGGAAACTTTTCACAGACCGATGCCAAGGCTCTAGCGGATCAGTTGAAGTATGGTTCGCTCCCGATCAGCTTTGAGGTTCAAAGCCAGGAGAACATCTCGGCAACATTGGGTGGCTCACAGCTGGCCAACGGACTTCTGGCCGGTGGAATCGGATTGCTCCTAGTAATCATCTACTCGATCTTCCAATACCGAGGTCTGGCGATTGTCACCATCGGCTCACTCGTTGTCGCCGCAATTTTGACCTACTTGGTAATCGCTGTGCTGTCCTGGCGACAGGGTTACCGCCTCTCGCTCTCGGGAGTCGCCGGTCTGATTGTGGCCATCGGTATCACGGCCGACTCGTTCATCGTCTATTTTGAACGTGTTCGAGACGAACTTCGTGAAGGTCGTCCTTTGACGGCGGCTGTTGAGGTTGGTTGGAAGCGTGCCGTTCGTACCATCATCGTCTCGGACGGTGTCAGCCTACTTGCCGCCATCACGCTTTTCATTCTTACCGTTGGAAACGTTCGCGGCTTCGCGTTCACCTTAGGTTTGACCACCATCATTGACCTCTTGGTAGTGGCTCTGTTTACCCACCCGCTTCTGCAGATTCTTGCGAACACGAAGTTCTTCAGTAGCGGTCACAAGTGGTCCGGCTTTGAAGTGCGGGCAAGCGCTGGGTACCGTGGCCGTGGCGAATTCCGAGTTTCTGAATCGGTAAGCCAAGCTAAGTCAAAGAAGACCTCGCGAGAGGTGAATCGTCGTCAAACGATTGCAGAACGCAAAGCCGCCGAGTCCGGTATCTCGAAGAAGGACCAGTAATCATGAGCCGTTTTTCTGAACTCGGTAACGCACTCTACAGCGGCGAGAAGTCGGTTGACTTCATCGGTAGACGCAAGATTTGGTACGCAATCGCGGCACTTGTAGTTGCCCTCTCGGTTATCCTTCCGGTCGCCCGGGGCGGCTTCCAACTTGGAATTGAATTTCGAGGCGGTAGCGAGTTCCGTGTGGCAGCTGTTGCCGAAATGGGCGACCAGCTAGCTCGTGACACCGTGCACGCGGTCTTGCCATCGGTTGAGCCAATCATCTCTACCGTGGGGGAGAACGACCTTCGCATCCAGACAACGAAGCTTGAAGACGTGCAAGCTGAGCAAATCCGCACATCGCTAGCTAAGGCTTATGGCGTCGAATCTAATTCCGTTTCCTCTAGCTTCATTGGCCCATCCTGGGGTCAAGAAATCACCGGCAAAGCAATCACCGGTTTGCTCTGGTTCATCGGGCTGGCTGCCGTGCTTATGGCGCTCTACTTCCGCACAATCAAAATGTCTGCGGCGGCAGTGCTAGCTCTGATTCATGACCTCGTAGTCACCGCTGGAATCTATGGTGCGCTTGGGTTCGAAGTGACTCCGGCCGCCGTTATCGGATTCTTGACCATCCTTGGTTATTCGCTGTATGACACCGTTGTGGTCTTCGACAAGATTCGTGAGAACACCTTCGAGGTCGAGTTCAGCGAGACAGCAACGTTTGCCGAGCGAGTCAACCTCGCGATCAACCAAACCCTCGTGCGCTCAATCAACACCTCGGTTGTTGCCGTACTTCCGGTTGCAGCTATTTTGTTCATCGGGTCGGTCTTCCTAGGTGCAGGAACGCTCAAAGACATTTCGCTAGCGCTCTTCATCGGAATCCTCGTTGGAACCTACTCGACGATCTTCATTGCGGCCCCGTTCTACTCGCACCTGCGAGAGGGCGAGCCACTTTACAAGGATTCCGCAGCAAAGGTCTTGGCCAAGCGCTAAGCCCCTCAGCCACTCGCCCTGTCCTGCCACGCTGACACCCTGAGTCGTCTCTTTGGTTAGGCTAGTGGCATCCCATAAGTGAGGTTTCAATGAGCGATGTGACTCCAACGAGTTCAATCAGCGCGTTGAAATCTGGGTTCAACCGTCTCTTTTCAAGAAGTACGGCTTATTCGGCCGAGGTGGCCGACCTCGTAAAGGTCGTGAAGACCAACCACCCGAAGGCCGACCTATCAATCATTGAGCGAGCCTTCGCCGCTGCAGATCAGGCGCACACCGGCCAACTTCGAAAGTCGGGGGAGCCTTACATCACGCATCCGCTTGCGGTTGCGCGCATCCTTGCCGATTTGGGTATCGGACCAACCACGATTGCCGCTGCTCTGCTTCACGACACCGTGGAGGACACCGCATACAACTTAGAAATGCTGACCGCCGATTTTGGCGATGAAGTTGCCATGCTTGTCGACGGAGTCACCAAGCTCGACAAGGTGAAGTTCGGTGATGCGGCCCAGGCCGAAACCGTTCGCAAGATGGTCGTGGCGATGTCGAAGGACATCCGCGTGCTGGTGATCAAACTCGCCGACCGGTTGCACAATGCAAGAACGTGGGGATTCGTTTCGCCTGAATCAGCGCGACGAAAAGCGCAGGAAACTCTAGAGATTTACGCGCCGCTGGCCCATCGCCTAGGAATCAGTGCAATCAAATGGGAACTCGAAGACATCAGCTTTTCTGTGCTGTATCCGAAGGTTTATGAAGAAATCATCAACCTTGTTGGCCAGCGAGCACCAAAGCGCGACGAATTCATCTCGAGCGTGATTTCGTCAATCGAAGAAGACCTTAAAGAAATAAAAATCAAGGGCAAGGTCGACGGTAGACCTAAGCAGTTCTACTCGATCTACCAAAAAATGGTGGTTCGAGGCCGCGAGTTCGATGACATCTACGACCTCGTGGGAATCCGTGTAATTGTTGCGTCGGTGCGCGACTGCTACGCGGTTCTTGGCGCAATCCACGCTCGCTGGAATCCGGTTCCTGGGCGATTCAAGGATTACATCGCAATGCCCAAGTTCAATCTCTACCAATCGCTCCACACCACAGTCATCGGGCCGAATGGGCGACCTGTCGAAATCCAGATTCGCACCCAGGAGATGCACTTCAGAGCGGAATACGGTGTTGCCGCGCACTGGAAGTATAAGGAGCAGTCGGGTCGAACCACTACTTCTGAAGAAGATCTGGCCTGGGTCAAGCACCTGACCGACTGGCAGGCAGACACACAGGACCCGCGCGAGTTCTTAGACAGCCTCCGGTTCGAAATCGGCGCGAAGGAAGTTTATGTATTCACGCCTAAAGGCAAGGTAATTGGCCTTCCGGCAAACGCATCACCGGTGGACTTTGCCTACGCGGTGCACACTGAAGTCGGCCACCGAACCATGGGCGCCAAGGTGAACGGCAGACTCGTGCCGCTCGAAAGTGAGCTGCACTCTGGTGATGTCGTTGAAATATTCACTTCAAAGTCAACTGACGCTGGGCCGAGCAAGGACTGGCTTGGATTCGTAAAATCACCGAGAGCAAAGAGCAAGATCAAAGCTTGGTTCTCTGCCGAGCGTCGCGATGATGCTATCGAAGCGGGCAAGGATGCTCTAGCCAAGGCCATGCGCAAGCAAAATCTGCCACTGCAGCGACTTCTTGGTGCGGACAGCATCGTAAAACTTGCTTCCGAATTAAAGTATCCCGATGTTGACGCTCTGTATGCAGCCGTAGGCGATGGTCACGTTTCACCGCAATCTGTAATCGAGCGCCTAACCGCTGGCTTCCACGAAGAAGAAGACGAAGCCGAGACCGTTTTCACACTTCCGAGGCGTTCTAGCGCCGACCGTGCCCGCGCAGATAACTCTGGCGTTTTGGTCAGAGGAGATGCTGACGTCATGGCCAAACTCGCTCGATGCTGCACTCCTGTTCCAGGCGACGAAATCATAGGATTCGTAACCCGAGGCTCAGGAGTATCGGTTCACCGAGTTGATTGTCGCAACGTAGCCGACCTGCGCAAGCAGGAGGGACGCATCATGGACGTTTCTTGGTCGGAATCAGGCAAGAGCCTGTTCCTCGTGCAAATTCAAATCGAAGCACTAGATCGCGGGGGACTACTCTCAGATGTCACTCGCGTGCTTGCGGAGCATCACGTGAACATCCTGTCGGCATCGGTTTCAACAAGGGCAGACAAAGTCGCACTTAGCCGCTTTGTGTTTGAGATGGGTGACGCTCAGTTGTTAGAGCACTTGCTCAACGCCGTAAGACGAATCGATAACGTCTATGACGTGTATCGCGTCAAAAACAGCTAGCCGGCAACAACCTTCAGCCAAGACTCGCGAGCAGCCAAAGCTGCCTCGGCATCGGCGATCTTTTTGGCGTCTTTAGACTTCTTGGCCGCCTCTAGTTCGACCTTGAGTTTGGCGATCGATTCTTCGAGCTGGCTGAGCACCGAGTCGGTTCTAGCCTTAGTACCAGGGTCGCTCTTGCGCCACTGTTCTGCCTCGGCGTCGCGAACCTTGCGTTCAATGGCACGAAGCTTGTCTTCTAGCTCACGAACCTTCTCCTTGGAAACCCGACCAGCGGACTCCCAGCGCTTTTGGATTTCGAGCAACAACTTCTTTGCCTCGGCTAGATTCTTGGCAGGGTCGATCTTGGCGGCGTCAGCCAGGATCTCGAGTTTTGCTTTGAGCGCTGCAGCGTAGCCAACAGATAGTTCGGCGTTTTTCTCGGCCCTTGCGGCATAAATCGCGTCACCGGCTGCCTTGAACTTCTCCCAGAGAGCATCGTCACTCTTCGAGTTGCTGCGTCCGCTGGCCTTCCAAGCGTCGACGAGCTTGCGATATTCGAGCGAAGCGTCTGCGCCTTGCTTGACCAGTTCCTCGGCCTTGGTGACGAGTTCCTGCTTCTTAGAGCGGGCGGCCTTTGCCGAAGCATCCGCCTGAGCGAAGAATGCACGTTTTCCCGCCTCAAACTTGGTGCGGGCCTGGCTGAAGCGCTTCCAGAGCGCATCAGCCTCGGCCTTAGGCAGTCTTGGACCATTCTTTTGAGCGGCCTGCCACGCTTCGAACAGCGAGTTCAGCTCTACCGAAGCGGTCTTCCAGATGGTCTTGCTTGTATCTGCGGCTGCGAGAGCCTCGGCCTTAGCGACGAGCTCCTCGCGCTGCTTCAGGGATGCCGCAACTACCTCTTTCTGCGCTTCCGCCTTGGCCTCGCGAAGGGTGGCAATGACTGGCTCCAGAGCAGCCACTCTCTTACGCAAGGCATCCAGATCGCCTACGGCATGAGGTTCGACAAGGTCTGCCTGCAACTTGATGAAAGCCTTCTCGATGCTTTGAGCATCCGCTTTCGATTTGATACGCTGCTCGAGGATGCGAACCGCGGTTGCTAGATCAGCGAAACGAGTTGTGTAAATCGCAAGTGCCGCCTCGACCGTCGCGCCGGGAACTTGACCGACCTTCCGCTCAACGCCAGCATCCACGACAAAGACATTTCCTTCTTCGTCGACTCGACCGAACTCATTCACGTTGGACATCAGATTCTCCTGGGTTTATTACTACTTGACTGAAAGCTTCGAAAGAACAGCGGGTGACACCGGTTTACCGTCGGAAACTCCATCGCCGACGACACCTTTTTGCACAACCGCAAGAACTCCCTGGAGCCCCGAGTTGATGCGTCCGATAACCGTGTAACCTCCGGCGGCATCTCTTGGAAGGGCGGTCGGGCTAAACACGATAAAGAACTGTGAGCCCTGGCTGTAAGCCTTGTTCGGTTGGCGTGCCATGGCGATCACGCCAGCCTTGTAAATGTCGTCACTTGGCACGTTTTCTAGGGGACCGAAGGAATAGCCCGGTCCGCCCGTGCCGTCACCCTTTGGGTCGCCGCACTGTAATACGAAGATTTTTTCTAGAACTAGCCTGTGGCACGAGTTGTTTTCGTAGAAACCTTTTTTAACCAGTGTTACAAAATTAGCCACGGCCTGGGGTGCAGCCTTGCCGTCGAGCGTGAAGCCCATTTCAGTTTTGTTGAGGGTCATCGTGCCGGTCCACTCACGATTTTCAGAAACGGATGCCGGTGGCACTTCGGTCCCGTTCGACTCAACGATTGTCGGGGTCGGGGTCGGAGCACCTGGGCCGACACCGAAGTAGAGGTATTGCGAGCCGATCACCACGACCAGAGCGGTGAGAGAAACAAGAATCGATACTCGGTTGTCACGCTTCCGGGTCGACTTTGAGTCGTTCTGCGCGACAGTCTTGACCTCGTAATTTTTCATTCGGTCTTGAGCAGCCTTAGACAGCTTTTCGTTCTTTGCCACGATTCCTCCGTGTTGATGACTTAGAAAGTCTACCGACTCAGAGCACCCCGTTAGCAGGTTTGCGTTTTCGATTGGCTAGCCTTGTGTCATGGTCGATGAGTTTCGTTTCTTGAGCGCCACGCCCTTGGCTGCGCGAATGCGACCTCGCGCACTTGCCGATGTCGTCGGGCAAAGCAAAGCGCTCGGTCAGGGCTCAGCGCTGAGGCGGCTTATCGAGGCCAACGCTCCGGTATCTCAATCGATCATTCTTTGGGGGCCGCCCGGCACCGGCAAGACCACTTTGGCAAACCTTATTGCCAGCGCATCCGGTTTGACCTTTCGTGAAATCAGTGCAGTCAACGCAGGCGTCAAAGAGGTTCGTGAAGTCATCGAACAAGCGAAGGCTGACTCGCAGCTCTATTCGAAGCAAACGGTCTTGTTTATTGACGAGATTCACCGGTTTTCAAAAACCCAACAGGATGCGCTACTGCCGGCCGTGGAGGCGGGCTGGCTCACCCTGATTGCCGCCACGACTGAAAACCCGAGTTTCAGCGTGATCGACCCACTGCTCTCGCGTGCCCTTCTGATCACCCTGGATTCGCTCGACGACACATCGATTGACGAAGTGCTGAGCCGAGCTCTCACCGATGAGCGCGGATTTGCCCGTCAGGCCAAGCTCGAGAGCGAGGCCAGATCCGCGATTTTGGCAAGAGCAAATGGTGACCTGCGTCGAGCGCTAACCACGCTCGAGGCGGCCGCGGCAGCCGCGTGGATGAGACTTGGGCAGGACGTTAAAGACGTTGATGTCATTGATGTCACCGGCGAAGACGTCGCGGCTTCAACCTCTGTCGCCGCGAGTCGATACGACCGGGCCGGAGATCAGCACTACGACATTATCAGCGCCTTCATAAAGTCGGTGCGGGGCTCGGATGCTGACGCCGCAATCCACTACCTAGCCCGCATGATCGACGGGGGAGAGGACCCACGGTTCATCGCCAGAAGGCTCATCATTCTGGCAGCCGAAGACATCGGCCTAGCCGAACCTACCGCGCTGAGCCTCGCGGTGTCGGCCGCCCAGGCCGTTGAAACCATCGGAATGCCCGAGGGTCGAATACCGCTGGCAGAAGCCACGATCTTTCTCGCACTTGCACCAAAGAGCAACAGCGCCTATTTGGCGATAAACGAGGCGCTTTCCGATGTTCGTTCGGGTTTAACGCCTTCCGTGCCGGCTCATTTGCGTTCGACCGAACTTTCGAGGTCAGTGGGAAAGACCGACGACTACAAGTACCCGCACGATGACCCGAGGATGATCGCTGAGCAGTCCTACGCCGACAAAAAGGTCCTGGCTAAGACCTACTACCGACCCAAGGCTTCCGGCAGAGAGACCGGGCTGGTCGAGCTTTGGGCGAAGCTGCGTGCGATCATCCGCAAAAAGTAACCGCACATCGGTAGCGCAAAAATCGGTTGCCCTGCTAAACTTTTGAAGTTGCCAACCTGAACTTCAATCGCGGCTGTGCGAAGTTCAACGGGTGATTCGCCTAATAGCCGGGGCGGAGCTGGCCAAAGAGATGCATCGCTCTAAATGCATTTCCTTCTAAACCGCTATTCATTTTTGAAAGGACCACGTGTCTAAAACCACACGTACACGCAGCAAGACACGTCTGTCTCGCGCACTCGGACTCGCCCTCACCCCGAAGGCAGCCAAATATCTAGAAAAGCGCCCTTACGCTCCAGGTGAGCACGGCCGCACTAAGCGCAAGGCCGACAGCGACTACGCAGTTCGTCTTCGCGAGAAGCAGCGTCTTCGCGCTCAGTACGGCATCCGTGAAGCACAGCTTCGCAACACCTTCCAAGAAGCCAAGCGCTCCGAAGGCATGACCGGTGAAAACCTCGTTGAACTACTTGAAATGCGTCTCGACGCTCTGGTTCTTCGCGCGGGATTCGCTCGCACGATTGCTCAGGCCCGCCAGATGGTTGTGCACCGTCACATCCTTGTAAACGGTGAGCGCGTTGACCGCCCATCGTTCCGCGTAAAGCCAGGTCAGCTCATCCACGTTCACGCAAAGAGCGAAGGAACCGAGCCTTTCCAGGTTGCAGCAGCCGGCGGTCACGTCGACGTGTTGCCACCGGTTCCTGGTTACCTCGATGTTCAGCTGGACAAGCTACACGCAACTCTCGTTCGTCGCCCAAAGCGCGCCGAGGTTCCTGTGACTTGTGAAGTTCAGCTTGTGGTCGAGTACTACGCTGCACGATAGTTAGTCCTAGGAGGCATCATGAACATCGGTGACGTAGCTGCCCTGATTGCTGCAATTGCGTTTGCTCTGCTTTCGCTTGCCGCGGCCGTGCCGCTACTGAAACTTGGTCGCACTGTCGACGAGGTTAGCGACTCAATCAAGTCGATCACCGATGGTCTAGAACCCGTTTTGGAGGGTCTCAGCGAGACCGTAACCGAAACAAACAAGCAGCTCGCAAAGATCGACAAGATCACGACGAGCGTAGAAGAAGTCTCATTGAACGTGGCCTCGCTCAGTGCAGTGTTTACACAGGCACTGGGCGGCCCGCTCATGAAACTCGCAGGGCTCGGGGTTAGCCTTTCCAAAATCATCAAGGGTAAGAAGTAATCATGAAGAAGTTGTTTTGGCTAATCTCAGGCGTCGCGGCAGGACTCGCGATTGCTAAGCAAATCGAAACCAACCCGAAGGCCAAGGCCGTAGCCGACGACTTAAAGCGCGCCGCCGTTGAATTCGGCACTGCATTTGCCGAGGGTTATTCCGAGCGTGACAGCGAACTCGCTGTTGACCAGACCGAGGCATCGACTGCTAAGCCTGCTGCAAAAAAAGCTCCGGCCAAAAAGCCTGCGGCTAAGAAACCAGCCGCCAAGAAGCCCGCAAGCGCTCAGTAGCCGTGAAAACCGCTGAGATAAAGCGGCGCTGGCTCGCCTTTTTCGAATCAAAGGGCCACACCGTCGTACCGTCCGCTTCGCTTATAAGCGAGGACCCATCCCTCTTGTTCACCGTTGCAGGAATGGTCCCATTCATTCCTTACATGAGCGGTCTCGTCCCAGCGCCCTATTCTCGTGCCACCAGCGTTCAAAAGTGCGTTCGCACGCTCGACATCGAAGAAGTTGGCAAGACCACACGTCACGGCACCTTCTTTCAGATGAACGGAAACTTTTCGTTCGGCGACTATTTCAAGCGTGAGGCGATCGGGTTTGCGTGGGAGTTTCTAACTTCGCCACAAGAGCAGGGAGGCCTAGGCTTCAACCCGCAGGACCTTTGGGTGACCGTCTACAAGGATGACGAGGAATCGATCGGTATTTGGCGTGAAATCGCCGACATTCCCCTGGAGCGCATTCAAAAGCGCGGCATGAAAGACAATTTTTGGTCGACCGGACAACCAGGGCCGAGCGGTCCCTGCAGCGAGATTTACTTCGACCGAGGCCCAGCCTACGGTCGCGAGGGTGGTCCAGAAGAAGACGAAGACCGCTACATCGAAATCTGGAACCTCGTTTTCATGCAGTACGAGCGTGGGGCTGGCGGAGGTAAAGAGGACTATCCGATCTTGGGCGAACTACCCAAGAAGAACATCGACACCGGAATGGGCCTCGAGCGCGTCGCGTTCTTGATGCAGGGCGTCGAAAACCTCTATGAAATCGATGAAGTGCGCCCGGTTCTTGACCTGGCAGCAAAGCTCGCTGGCAAGACTTATGGAGCAGCCGTCGAAGACGATGTTCGAATGCGCGTGGTTGCCGACCACGTGCGCTCGGCGCTGATGTTGATTGGTGATGGTGTCACCCCGGCAAACGACGGTCGCGGATACGTTCTTCGCCGCTTGCTTCGTCGAGTGGTTCGTTCGATGCGGCTTTTGGGTGTCGACCGCCCGATTTTCGCCGAACTTTTCACCGCATCAAAGAACGCGATGGTCGATTCCTACCCTGAACTCGAAGGCGAATTTAAGCGGATTCTAACCACAGCGGTCAACGAAGAAGAGACCTTCTTGCGCACCCTGGTTACAGGGTCGGCAGTCCTGGACGAGGCTCTAGCCCAAACCAAGCAGTCTGGCTCGAAATCGCTCACCGGCGACAAGGCGTTCCTGCTTCATGACACCTACGGTTTTCCGATTGACCTTACCCTCGAGATCGCCGAAGAACAGGGGCTATCGGTCGATCGCGACGGCTTCAAGACGCTGATGGCCGAGCAGCGCGATCGCGCCAAGGCCGACGCTCGCGAGAAAAAGCTCGGCGGAACGGATTTGAGCGTCTACTCGGAGTTCCGTGGACTCGGCGTAACCAAGTTCACCGGTTACGAAGAACTAAACACCGAAGCCAGAGTGCTCGGCCTCATCGTTGATGGTGCCGCAAACAAGCGTGCCGAAATCGGGCAAATAGTCGAGGTCATCCTTGACGAGACATCCCTGTATGCCGAATCTGGAGGCCAAGAGGCCGACAGCGGTTTGATCGTCGGCGATGGGTTTGAGCTCGAGGTGCTCGACGTGCAAAAACCAGTTAAGGGGCTAGTGTCGCACAAGGCCATCGTTCGTTCGGGCGAGATCAGCCTCGGTGCGCGTGCCGAAACTCAGGTGAACCCAGAGTGGCGACTTGGCGCATGTCAGGCTCACTCGGGCACTCACGTCGTACACGCTGCGCTTCGTCAGGTTCTCGGACCACAGGCTTTGCAGTCCGGCTCGTATAACAAGCCCGGTTACCTGCGTCTTGACTTTGCTTGGCAATCGGCGCTCTCGCTCGAAACTAGGAGTGAAATCGAAGAAGTTTCGAACCTGGCCATTCGTGGTGATCTGGCCGTGAGCGCCCAGTTCATGAGCCTCCCAGAAGCAAAACAGTGGGGCGCGGTAGCCCTATTCGGCGAAACCTACGACGAATCGGTTCGCGTTATCCAAATAGGTGGACCTTGGTCGCGCGAACTTTGTGGTGGAACTCACGTGTCTCGTTCATCCCAGATTGGTCTGGTATCGATGATTGGTGAGTCTTCGGTTGGCTCCGGCTCGCGTCGCCTGGAAGCACTTGTCGGTATCGAAGCGTTCCGTTCGTTGGCTACCGAGCGCGCACTCGTAGCTCGTTTGGTGGAGTCGCTCAAGGTGCCTCGCGAACAACTCGAAGAGCGCATCCTGGGCTCTGTAGAAGACCTAAAGGCCGCACAAAAGAAGTTGGCCAGCCTCAACAGCGAACGCCTCGCTCAAGCCATTGCCCCAGCCATTGCCGCGGCCAAGACCGTCAACGGACACCGTCTGGTCGTTCTGGCCTTGGAAGAGCTGAGCGACGCTGGCGACATTCGCACCATCGCCCTGGATGCACGTTCTCGAGTTTCGTCGGAAGACGCACTCGTTGTAGTCACCGCGACCAGTGGCGGAAAACCTCTAGTGGCGGTTGCTACAACCGATTCCGCGAGAACTAACGGGCTAAAGGCGGGCGAGCTCGTTCGAGTAGCCAGCAGTGTGCTCGGTGGCGGTGGCGGTGGCAAGGATGACTACGCTCAAGGCGGAGGGGCCGACGCCTCGAAGCTAGGCTTGGCGATCAACGCTATCGAAAGCGCTCTCTAAAAATGCAGCGCGGGCGTCGCATCGCCTTCGACGTAGGTTCGGCGCGCATCGGCGTATCCATTTGCGACCCGGATGGCATTCTGGCTAGCCCATTGCAGCGAATCGACAGGGATGGGCAAGAAATCGTTCAGGTTGAAAAACTCCTCGAGGAATATCAGCCGGTTGCAATATATGTCGGCCTACCAATCAACCTCGAAGGCAAATTTACGCAGTCAACCTATGACGCCGTTTATTTCGCTCAGGACATCGAGGCAACCACGACAACGCGAGTTCGAATGATCGACGAACGACTCAGCACCAGGGCGGCTCAGGCTGCCATGCACTCATCCGGTCATTCGGTCAAGAGTTCAAAAGAATGGATCGACTCGGCTAGCGCTGTCGAAATTCTCGAGCGAGCACTCGAGATTCTGAAGGCCGGGCGAGAAGCCGGAAAGACCGTGGATTCCTATGGCATCGATTAAGACTCGGCGCAGGGTGGTCGGCCTGGTACTGATTTTTGCAATTTTGGCCGGCGGCGGCTTTGCATTCAAAGATTCGATTCGCTCTGTCGTCGACGTAATCACGGGTGCCGAGTATTCGGGAACCGGCACAAGCGCGGTGGTCATAACTATCCACGCCGGCGAAACGGGCGAGGATGTTGCTAAAACTCTCGTCTCAGCTGGCGTCACGAAGAGTTTCTCGCCAACCTACCGCGAGATTCTTCGTCGCAACGCGGAGTTTTTCCCGGGCCAATACCAGCTCAAGACCGAGATGAGTTCGGCTACCGCCATCGAACTTCTGCTAACCGGTGGCACCAGAGTTGAAACGAAAGTACTTATCAAAGAGGGTTGGCGTGCCAGCCAGATTTTCAAGGCGCTCTCGAAAACCTACGGCGTTGCATTATCCGATTTTGAGGCGGTAACGCCGAGTGACCTCGGTCTTCCTTCATCCGCACTAAATCTCGACGGTTATCTGTTTCCTGCTACCTACGCCTTTGTACCTGGGCAGAGCGCACTTTCGATGCTGAAGGCCATGCACCAGCGTATCCAGCAAGAACTTTCCGATCTGGGCGTGAGCGAGTCGAAGGCACACAGGGTGTTGACTCTAGCCGCGCTCGTGCAACGTGAGGGACGCTCATCCGCAGATTTTTCGAAGATGGCTAGGGTTTTTCTAAATCGCATCGATGTGGGCATGCACCTGCAGTCCGACGCCACGGTCTCTTATGGCGTCAACTCGAACACGGTGTCAACCACGGCAGCCCAACGAGCCAACGACAATCCTTGGAACACCTATCTGCACGCGGGACTTCCGGCCGGCCCGATTTCTGCGCCAGGTCGAGCAGCGATAGAGGCAGCATTGATTCCGGCTGCGGGGGACTGGCTCTATTTCTGCACCGTGAACCTCGAAACAGGTGAGACCGAATTCAACGCAACCTATGCAGGTCATGAACGCTCCGTCGCCAAGTGGCGGGCTTGGATGACCGCTAACCCTGGATGGAAATAGATGAAGTTTGCAGTTTTAGGCGATCCGATCGAGCACTCCAAGAGTCCGGCGATCCACAACGCCGCATATCGGGCACTCAATCTCGATTGGGAATATAACCGTCACCAAGTGAATGCGTCGGAGTTGGAGACATTTCTTGCCGAGCATCTGGGCGACTACCAGGGTTTCAGTCTGACCATGCCACTCAAAGAAGAGCTGTTCCGCATTGCAGGCGAACGAGGCTGGCAAGTCGATGCGATAAGCGAAGCGCTGGGATGCTCGAACACCCTCTATCGAAACGGTGACGGTTTCGCCGTAGCCAACACGGATGTTCTTGGTGCTGGGCACGCTCTTAGACGCCTTGCCGACACGGTGGAATCGGTAGCGATTCTCGGATCGGGAGCCACCGCCAGATCGGTATCGGTTGCCATCGGAAATTCGTTTGCAAAGCTTGCCGAAATCACGGTGTTCTCGAGACGTAGCGAACCGGCCGAAGCAATATTCGAACTCATTTCAAGCATTGGCCCAGGGGTAAAGTGCAGTTGGCTACCGCTCGAGGCGGCCGCCGACTTTGGTGGTGCCGACCTAACGGTAAACACCATTCCTGCCAGCTCGGGTGTTGAGTTAGAGATCGATCGCAAATTCGGCCAGTCTTGGATTTTCGATGTCACTTACAGCCCATGGCCAACTCAACTCGCCTCAGAGTGGCCCGCGGAGAACCGCGTCAGTGGTCTTGAGATGTTGATTCAACAAGCGATCGAGCAGCTCGGCTTGTTCGGCGCAGTTCAGCAAGAGCTTGACCCAAACGAGCGCGAGAAACTCGCAACTGCGATGCGTTCGGCGGCCGAATAGGCGCATCCGTGCCCTTTTTGGTGGGCAATTTCTCCCTCTCTACGGCTTCGGCCTAGCGTTCATGCGACAATTGAGAAATGTTACGTTGGCTCACCGCAGGGGAATCGCACGGACCTGAACTGGTCGCAGTGCTAGAAGGCCTGCCCGCTGGAATCGAAATCACTACCGCAGAGGTTCAAGACGCGCTAGCTCGTCGCCGCCTCGGCTATGGTCGCGGCGCTCGCATGAAGTTCGAGCGAGACGAAGTCAGCCTAAGCGGCGGCATTCGCCACGGACTCACCATGGGTGGCCCGGTAGCGATCACAATCGCCAACACCGAGTGGCCAAAGTGGCAACAAATCATGTCGGCGGATCCGGTCGCCCCTGAAGAGCTCACTGGCGCACGTGCAGAAGCATTGACTCGCCCTCGTCCGGGCCACGCAGACTTCACTGGAATGCAAAAATACGGCTTCCTCGACAGCCGTCCGGTGCTTGAGCGAGCCAGCGCCCGCGAAACGGCGGCACGCGTCGCACTCGGGGCAGTCGCATCCGCTTTTTTGAACCAACTGGGTATTCGATTGGTCACCCACACGGTAGCAATCGGACCGGTTTCGGTTCCAGAGCTTGCCGCTCTCCCAACCCCAGATGACGTCGAACGCCTCGACGAGGACTCGGTTCGTTGCTGGCACGACGTTACGGCAGCCGCAATGGTTGCCGAAATCGACCAGTGCCACAAGGATGGAGACACCCTGGGTGGTGTCGTAGAGACTCTGGTCTACGGACTCCCGCCAGGTTTGGGTTCGTTCGTGCACTGGGACCGACGTCTTGACTCACAACTCGCAGGCGCACTCATGGGAATTCAAGCAATTAAGGGTGTTGAAGTGGGCGACGGATTCGTTACCGCTACCCGCCGTGGTAGCCAAGCACACGACGAAATCGTGCAAGACGAAGCCGGTGTGGCTCACCGTCAAACCGACCGTGCCGGCGGTATCGAAGGCGGTATGTCGAACGGAGAAATCCTCAGGGTTCGCGCTGCGATGAAGCCGATCTCCACCGTTCCAAAGGCACTTGCCACAATCGATGTTGCAACGGGTGAAGCTGCCAAGGCGCACCACCAAAGATCAGATGTCTGCGCTGTGCCAGCTGCGGGCATCGTTGCCGAGGCTATGGTTGCGCTCGTAATCGCAAATGCAGTTCTCGAAAAATTTGGCGGAGACTCGGTGGCAGAAACCAGCCGTAACCTCAAGGCATACCTCGCGGCCATCCCGGAGGTGCTTGCGAGCACAAACACCGATGTCTAGCCAGACGGCCATCGTTCTGGTTGGCCCGATGGGGGTTGGCAAGACGACCATCGGCAAAAAGCTCGCCAAAAAACTTGGTCGAGAATTCATCGACAGTGATGTGCTTTTTACCAAGGCTCATGGCGAGATTTCCGACTTTTTCGCCGAGCATGGTGAATCGAAGTTTCGAGAAATCGAATCAGAAATCGTGATTTCGCAACTCGCAAATCCAATCGTTCTTGCCACCGGCGGGGGAGCCGTTCTCAACGAGCGCACCAGACAAGCCTTTTCAGTTGCCAAGGTTATTTACCTCGCCACCGACGGAAAGCACATCGGTTCGAGACTGCGAAACGGCAATCGGCCACTTCTCAAAAATGGAGTTAGCGACTGGCGCGCCATCTATGAAGCACGTCGCGGACTCTATGAGCAGGTCGCCGACATTACGATTGACACATCCAGCGCAAGCCTGCAAAAGAGCATCGAAGCGATCACCGAGGAATTGAAGAAGTTTGACTGAGACCACGATTATTCGAGTCGAAGGCGTTGACGCCTACGACATTCACGTTGGTCGCGCTCTGTTGCAAACCGTTGTTGCATCGGTGAGCGATAAGACCAAAAAGGTTCTTCTGGTGCACCAAACCGCCCTTTCGGCAAGCGCTGAGGTCTTGGCCGAGGCACTCAAAGCTGGCGGTTTTGAGGTCTTCCAGGCGAGCATCCCAGACGGTGAAGATGCCAAGAGAATCGAAGTGGCTGCATGGTGCTGGGGGCTAATGGGCCAGGCGGATTTCACCCGAAGCGATTCCGTGATCGGCTTCGGCGGCGGAGCGGCCACCGACTTGGCTGGATTTGTTGCCGCAACCTGGTTGCGCGGGGTTTCACTGATTCAGGTGCCGACCACGCTACTCGGCATGGTCGACGCCGCTGTCGGTGGGAAAACCGGCATCAACACTGCCGAAGGAAAGAACCTCGTTGGAGCGTTCTACGCTCCGACCGCCGTGGTTTGCGATTTGGACACCCTTGAGACCCTTCCTCGAAATGAACTTCTGGCCGGCTTCGGCGAAGTTGTGAAATACGGTTTCATCCAGGATGAGCGAATCCTCGAGCTTCTTGAAACCAAGTTGACCGAAGCCACGGATGTGGGCAGCGAAGTCTTTCGCGAAATAGTTGAACGGTGCATCGCAATCAAGGCACGAGTCGTGTCTTCAGACTTCAAAGAGGCTGGACTCCGCGAGATCTTGAACTACGGGCACACTCTTGGCCACGCGGTGGAGCTTGCAGAACGATATGCCTGGCGCCACGGGGCAGCCATCTCGGTCGGAATGATTTTCGTTGCCGAGCTGGCGAGACTCGCTGGCAGGCTGCCAGAGGCGGTTGTTGATCGACACCGCAAGATCCTGGAATCACTCGGATTACCAACCACCTACAAGGCCGAAAAATGGGATCAACTTCTCGGTGCCATGCAGCGCGACAAGAAATCTCGCGCCGGCACACTGCGGTTTGTCGTGCTCGATGACGTTGGAAAGCCAACGATTATGGCGGCACCGACCCCAGAAATGCTTTTCGCTGCCTATCAAGAGATCGTTCAATAGAGCCGATACCCTAGATACATGGCAAAAGTACTCGTTCTAAATGGCCCTAACCTCGGGCGTCTCGGTTCGCGCGAACCCGACATTTACGGGAGCCTCGATTACGCGGGCTTGGTCGCGAAACTTGCGGGAACTGCATCCGACCTTGGTTTAGACATCGAAGTGCGTCAAAGTGACAGCGAAAGCGAGCTCATCGGCTGGCTGCACGAGGCGGTAGATAACGAGTCGAATGTTGTCATCAATCCAGCCGCCTTCACGCACTACTCATACGCTCTAGCCGATGCCGCTGCGCTGGTCAGCAAGGCCGGGCTGAAACTCATCGAGGTGCATATCAGCAACCCGCACGCGCGAGAAGAGTTTCGACACAAGAGCGTTATCAGCTCGGTAGCCAGCGGGGTAATCGCTGGGTTCGGCGTGGAGTCATACGTTCTCGCGCTCAAATCACTCGCCTAGGGTAAACTTGCTCAGGTTGACCTCAGCAGGTCGAAATTTTTTCAAACAAAGTAAGGCACAATCGTGGCAACTTCTAACGACCTAAAGAACGGTCTCGTCCTAAACATCGATGGTCAGCTCTGGACCGTCATCGAGTTCCAGCACGTCAAGCCGGGCAAGGGCCCAGCATTCGTGCGCACCAAGCTTAAGAACGTGCTCAGCGGCAAGGTGGTTGACAAGACTTTTAACGCTGGCGTAAAGGTTGAGACCGCAAACGTCGACAAGCGTGACATGAGCTACCTGTACAACGACGGAGAAGGCTTTGTCTTTATGGACAAAGACAACTACGACCAGGTCACCCTCACCGCCGAGATCGTTGGAGACGCAGTCAACTACATGCTCGAAAACCAGGATGCAGTGGTTGCCATGTACGAAGGCAACCCGATCTACGTCGAATTGCCAGCATCCGTGGTTCTCGAAGTCACCTACACCGAGCCTGGCCTGCAGGGCGACCGCTCCTCCGGCGGAACCAAGCCGGCAACTGTCGAAACCGGCCTTCAGATTCAGGTTCCACTGTTTCTCGAGCAGGGTACCAAGGTGAAGATCGACACCCGCACGGGCGATTACCTCGGCCGGGTTAACGACTAAGTTGAGCTCAAGAACAAAGTCTCGCAAGCGGGCGGTTGACGCTCTTTTTGCCGCAGATGTTCGTGAAAGCATCGCTCTCGACATGCTCGACGATGCCCTGAAACAGAATCAAGATCGTCAGAACCAAGATGAAATTTTTGGCTATGCCCGAGAAATTGTTACTGGTGTAAGCGACCACATCGACGAAATCGACGCCTACCTAATGGCATACAGCCAGGGTTGGACCATTGATCGCATGCCGGCGCTAGACCGCACGATTATGCGAGTGGCCGTTTGGGAGATCGTTTATAACGAGGATGTTCCAGACGCGGTTGCCGTCGACGAGGCCGTTGAACTTGCCAAAGAGTACTCAACCGATGATTCACCGAGCTTTATTAACGGCCTGCTGAACAAGGTTTGCTCAACCAAGCGTGCCCTTTAGGGTTTCGCAAACCTTCTGCTAGACTTCAACGAAACATCCTTTAAAGACCGTCCTGTGAGGCGGAGAAGGAGGTGGGCGTGGAAACACGCACCGTTCTCAGCGCAAGCGACATCGATCGCGCGGTTACCCGCATCGCTCACGAAATTCTCGAATCCAACCACGGCGTTAGCGACCTGGTCATTCTCGGCATCCCAACAAGGGGTGCCGTTTTGGCTAAACGGATCGTCTCGGTGATCACCAGAAACGAAAATGTCGAGGAATCACAACTGCTCGGGCAGCTCGACATCACCATGTACCGCGACGACCTCGCCCTAAACCCGACTCGGCCGGTGGGAGTCACTCACATTCCAAATGACGGCATCGATGACAAGGTAGTGGTGCTCGTGGATGACGTCTTATTCAGTGGGCGTACTATTCGTGCGGCACTCGATGCACTCAATGACTTTGGTCGCCCGAAGGCCGTTCAGTTGGCAGTGCTGGTCGACCGCGGTCACCGCGAGCTGCCCATCCGTGCCGATTTCGTTGGCAAAAACCTTCCAACAGCGCGCGAGGAGCGTATTCGCGTGCATCTCACCGAATCAGACGAGCAGAATCAGGTGGTGATCGAGGGATGAAGCATCTTCTCAGCGCTAACGATTTGACCCGCGAGAATGCCATCGAAATTCTCGACACCGCTATTGAAATGGCCGGTGTCAACGATCGCGAGATCAAAAAGTTGCCGACTCTTCGTGGCAAAACCGTGGTGAACCTCTTCTTCGAAGATTCCACGCGAACCAGAATCTCGTTCGAGGTTGCCGCCAAGCGACTATCAGCAGACGTAATTAACTTCGCCGCTAAAGGTTCTTCGGTTAGCAAGGGCGAAAGCCTGAAGGACACCGCACAGACGCTCGAGGCAATGGGGGCCGACGCCGTGGTCATTCGGCACTATGCCTCCGGCGCAGCTCACACGCTTGCCCACAGCGGGTGGGTCAATGGTTCGGTTATCAACGCCGGAGACGGAACTCACGAACATCCCAGTCAGGCCTTGCTTGACGCGTTCACCCTGCGTAAGGCAGTAAACCAGGATGCCGCCGGCGCCGGTCTAGACGGACTTTCGGTCGCAATCGTCGGTGACATCGCGCACTCACGGGTGGCTCGTTCGAATCTCACTCTGCTGAAGACACTAGGCGCAAAGGTGCATCTGGTCGCCCCGGCAACCCTGCTTCCGAAGGGGTTGACCGATAAGGCCGATTCCTACTCGTATTCTCTGGACGAAACCATCGATAGCGTCGACTTAGACGCAATCATGATGTTGCGAGTGCAGAGCGAGCGGATGAACGCCTCATTCTTTCCATCAGAGCGAGAGTATGCCCGAATCTGGGGGCTGAACCAAGACCGTCTAGCCAGACTCGGTGAGAACACTTTCATCATGCATCCTGGCCCAATGAATCGCGGATTAGAGATTGACGCTCGATCCGCCGACTCGAGACGGTCGCTGATTCTTGATCAGGTTGCCAATGGCGTCAGCATTCGAATGGCCATCATGTATCACCTACTTGCCGGAGGAGCCGAATAATGTCAAAGTTCACACTCGTTGGAGCGACTCTGGCCGACGGAACCGTCGCGAACATCTCGGTGGCCGACTCGCGGATCACGGCGATAGGCAATCAGGTTGAGGGCGAGGCGATCGAAGCGAATGGGCTTGTTGCGCTTCCGGGCTTCGTGGATTTCCACACCCACCTTCGCGAGCCCGGTTTCGAGCAGTCTGAGACGGTGCTGACTGGCTCACGCGCCGCAGCTCTCGGTGGCTACACCGCTGTGCATGCTATGGCGAACACTCATCCTGTGGCTGACACCGCCGGAGTTGTAGAACAAGTAAAGGCTCTCGGCGACGAGGCTGGCTATGTTCAGGTTCAGCCAATCGGTGCGGTGACCGTTGGACTAGAAGGCAAGCAGCTGGCGGAACTTGGCGCCATGGCTCAGTCGAAGGCGAAGGTCACTGTGTTCAGCGACGACGGAAAGTGCGTTTCTGATCCGCTGCTGATGCGTCGCGCACTCGCCTATGTGAAGTCCTTCGGGGGAGTCATTGCCCAGCATGCACAGGAGCCGCGCCTCACCGAGAACAGCCAGATGCACGAAGGCAAGGTTTCTACCGAACTGGGGCTTGCGGGCTGGCCAGCTGTTGCCGAGGAATCGATCATCGCCAGGGACGTTCTCCTGGCCGAGGCGGTCGGCAGCCGCATCCACATTTGCCACCTTTCGACTGCCGGTTCTGTTGAGATTGTTCGCTGGGCAAAGGCTCGTGGCATCCAAGTTACGGCTGAAGTCACACCTCACCACCTTTTGCTCACGGATGAAAGCGCTCGAGGCTATGACCCGGTGTTCAAGGTCAACCCGCCACTGCGCACCGCAGCCGATGTCTTGGCGCTTCGCGAGGCGCTCATCGACGGAACCATCGACATCGTGGCAACCGATCACGCACCGCACCCAGCCGAGGCAAAAGACTGCGAATGGTCGGCCGCGGCATTCGGCATGCTTGGACTTGAAACGGCAGCATCGATCGCTCAAGAGGTGCTTATCGACTCGGGACTCAGCGACTGGCAGCGATTCACCGAAGTGATGTCGACGAATCCAGCGAAAATTTCGGGGCTAGAAGGTCAAGGTGAGTCACTAGCGGTTGGTTCGGTTGCGAACATCGCCCTGATCGACCCCCAGTCCTCAAGAAAGATCACGGATGGCGGCGCAAGCAAGAGCGACAATCAGCCTTACCGCGGTCTCACGCTGCCCGGCACCGTAATCCACACGATTTATCGCGGTGAGTTCACCGTGCGCGATTCGAAGTTAGCTAAGTAAGGAATCACATGACGAAAGCAGTTCTCGTTCTCGAAGACGGGCGAACCTTCAATGGAAACGCCTATGGCGCGGTGGGCAAGACCCTCGGCGAGATAGTCTTCGCAACCGGAATGACGGGTTATCAGGAAACCCTGACCGACCCTTCGTATGCCGGTCAGATCGTGGTGCAAACCGCGCCCCACATCGGAAACACAGGCGTGAACAAGCGCGACGAGGAATCAGCCAAAATCTGGGTCGAGGGTTATGTCGTTCGCGACCCGAGTCGCGTGGTCTCGAACTTCAGGGCCGATGACTCGCTCGGAAACGAACTCGAAAAATTCAACGTGGTGGGAATTTCAGGAATCGACACCAGAGCCCTAACCCGTCACCTGCGCTCGCTCGGCGTAATGCGCGCCGGAGTGTTTAGCGGCGCAGAAGCCGAACGCGCTCTCGATTCACTGGTCGAAGAAGTTCGCGCGGGCGAGAAGATGGCAGGCCGTTCGCTTAGTTCGTTAGTAACCACACCCGAGGTAATCTTCAGCAAGCACCAGGGCGATCGCGTCGGTCACGTCGCGATTCTCGACCTCGGCTGCAAGGCGTCGACCATCGAGCACATGAACGAGCGAGGACTCGACGTTACGCTCTACCCGGCCGGCACATCCGCTGATGAACTGCTCAACCAGTCGCCAGATGCAGTGTTCTACTCGAACGGGCCGGGTGACCCGTCTGCGGCTGAAGCTCAGGTAGCCGAACTGCGAAAGATACTGAGTTCGGGAACCCCGTTCTTTGGCATCTGTTTTGGAAACCAACTTTTGGGGCGCGCGCTTGGATTCGAAACCTACAAGCTCGCTTTTGGACACCGTGGAATCAACCAGCCGGTGCTCGACCGCACCACCGGCAAGGTCGAGGTAACCGCACACAACCACGGTTTCGCTGTAAAGGTTAACGGCGGTCCGGAGGTTGATTCCCCGGCCGGTTTCGGTCGAGTTCTGGTTAGCCACGTTTCTTTGAACGACAACGTGGTGGAAGGTCTTCAATGCCTCGACATTCCAGCGTTTTCGGTGCAGTACCACCCGGAGGCGGCGGCCGGACCACACGATTCGAACTACCTATTTGACCGACTCATCGAGGTCATCGAAAGCAACCGAGGAAACAACTAATGCCGAAACGTTCTGACATTAACTCCGTCTTGGTCATCGGCTCCGGCCCGATCGTCATCGGTCAGGCTTGCGAGTTTGATTACTCGGGAACCCAAGCCTGCCGCGTACTACGCGCCGAAGGCATCCGTGTGATTTTGGTGAACTCGAACCCTGCCACCATCATGACCGACCCCGATTTCGCCGATGCAACCTACATCGAACCGATTACCCCACAAGCAATCGAAGCAATCATCGCCAAAGAGAAACCGGATGCCATCCTGCCAACCCTAGGCGGACAAACCGCTCTCAACGCAGCCATGTCACTACACGAGTTAGGCATCCTAGAAAAATACGGTGTCGAACTCATCGGAGCAAAGGTCGACACCATTAAGAAGGGTGAAGACCGCCAGATTTTCAAGCAGCTCGTTCTCGATGCGGGCGCTAGCGTGGCGAAGTCTGTGATCTGCGGCACTCTCGACGAGGCGCTGGCGGCCGTTGATGACCTGAAGTACCCGGTAATGGTGCAACCATCGTTCACCATGGGTGGACTAGGTTCTGGCTTTGCCTATGACGAAACCGAACTTCGACGCATCGTCGGTTCGGGCCTGCAGGCTAGCCCCGTTTCTCAGGTTTTGCTGTCTGAGTCGATTCTCGGATGGAAAGAATACGAACTCGAGCTGATGCGCGACAAGAACGACAACTGCGTCGTGGTCTGCTCGATCGAGAACGTCGACCCTGTCGGCGTGCACACGGGTGACTCCATCACGGTGGCTCCCGCGCTCACCCTGACCGACCGTGAATACCAGAACCTTCGCGACATCGGAATTCAAATCATTCGAGATGTAGGCGTCGACACCGGAGGTTGCAACATTCAGTTTGCTGTCGACCCCAAGGATGGGCGAGTGGTGGTCATCGAAATGAACCCACGCGTCAGCCGCTCGTCGGCACTCGCCTCGAAGGCCACCGGATTTCCAATCGCGAAAATCGCGGCCAAGTTGGCCATCGGTTACACGCTCGACGAGATTCCTAACGACATCACCAAGGTGACTCCGGCCTCGTTTGAACCGACCCTCGACTACATCGTGGTCAAGGTACCTCGTTTCGCATTCGAGAAGTTCCCTGCCGCCAACCCGACCTTGACCACCACCATGAAGTCTGTTGGTGAAGCCATGGCGATCGGTCGCAACTACACCCAGGCTCTTCAAAAGGCGCTGCGCAGCCTCGAGCGTCGCGGTTCGTCTTTCCACTGGGGCGAGACACGCAAGACCAAGGCTGAGCTACTCGAGTCGATCAAGACCCCGACCGATGGCCGAATCGTTGACGTTCAACAGGCGCTTAGATTGGGTGCGACCGCCGAAGAAATCTTCGAGTCGACCAAGATCGACCCGTGGTTCATCGACCAGATTGTGCTCATCAACGAGGTGGCCGAGACCATCGCATCGGCAGTCACGCTTGACGCCGAACTCATCAGACTCGCCAAGGAACACGGCTTTGGTGATGCCCAAATCGCCCAGTTGCGCAATGTGCGCGAGCTGGAGATTCGTGCGATCAGGCACGAGTGGAACATCCGCCCGGTTTTTAAGACCGTTGACACCTGTGCCGGCGAGTTTCCTGCCGAAACGCCGTATCACTACAGCACCTACGAAGACGAGACCGAGGTTAGCCCTTCGGATCGCAAGAAGGTCGTGATTTTGGGAAGTGGACCGAACCGAATCGGTCAGGGTGTCGAGTTCGACTACTCCTGCGTTCACGCTTCGTTCGCCCTGTCTGACGCCGGCTTCGAAACCATCATGATCAATTGCAACCCTGAGACGGTTTCGACCGACTATGACACCAGCGACAGACTCTATTTCGAGCCACTTACCCTCGAGGATGTTCTCGAAGTGATCCACGCAGAACAGCAGTCTGGCGAGCTCATGGGTGTGGTTGTCCAACTCGGTGGACAAACCGCACTCGGCCTGGCCAAGGGCCTGAAGGAGGCGGGAATCCCGATTTTGGGAACCTCTCCGGAGGCCATCGACCTCGCCGAAGAGCGTGGACTGTTCAGCAAGATTCTTGACGAGGCAAAGTTGTCTTCACCAGCCAACGGAACCGCGATCGACCTAGCCGGTGCGCTCGAGGTAGCCGAACGTATCGGATACCCGGTGCTGGTTCGCCCATCCTTTGTTCTTGGTGGTCGAGGTATGGAGATCGTTTACGACAGAAACTCGCTCAGATCGGAAGAGCACACGTCTGAACTCCAGTCA
>JAHEGG010000014.1 GCA_024639845.1 Microbacteriaceae bacterium | reverse complement strand
TCGATGTCGTTTGCGCGAATTTTGCCAGCCATGCCACTAATCCTAGGTTCTAGCGCTTGCTGCCGACGAGCAGGTGATGAAGGCTGATGGCGCTTTGATCGGTGAGGCAAGCAACCTGGTCGACAATCACCCGGTGTTTCTGCGTTTCATCGGTCGAGGCAGCCCATGCAGATGCTGAATACGAATCGAGGTGCTGGCCGTTCGCCGCAAGGAGCGCGCTGGCAAGTTCAGTCAAGAGGGCACGTTGCCACTCATAAAAGTGCTTTCGCGATTCATGTGACATTAGGAACGCACTGACGATTCCCTTGAGCACGGCGATCTCGGCGGCGACTTCGCCCGGAATCAGCAGCGAAGCTTCAAAACGTGTTAGAGCCGCGGCGTTTGGATATTCAGCCTGCGTGCTTTCGGTGACTCGCCGAACGAATGAACCGATTAGAGCGCTGGTCAAGTTTTTGAGCTCACCAAGAGCCTGAGGCGATCCGTCAAAGCTCTCTGGCCAATACTGATGGCCGGCTAGCCTTGCAAACGCCGACTCCAAGTCACGGGCAGCGATTTCGCCGCCATTCCAGTCGGAAATCTTGGAAACCAAATCACTCAAGGCGTCTAGGTTGGCCAAGGCTGAAGGGTCAACATAACCAGAGACAATGGCATCTTCGAAGTCGTGCACCGAGTAGGCCACGTCGTCGGCAAAGTCCATAATCTGAGCCTCGACGCTCTTCTGGCCGATAACGGAACCAGCCCGCATCCAGTTGAATACATCGACGTCGTCTTCGTAATAGCCGAATTTAGTCGACCGATCAGCACCAGACTCGGCCTGAGCTTCGGCTCTTGACCAGGGGTACTTGCAGGTTGCGTCGAGACTTGCTCGCGTTAGGTTGAGCCCGCGGCTGATGCCGTCAATCGTGAAAACCTTTGGTTCAATCCGGGCGATCAAACGCAGGGTTTGAGCGTTTCCCTCGAAGCCACCAAAGTCATTGGCCCACTCATTGATCGCCTTCTCGCCGTTATGTCCAAAGGGAGGATGGCCGAGGTCGTGCGCTAAGCAGGCCATGTCGACTAGGTCGGGGTCGACACCGAGGTCTGTCGCCATCTCTCGACCGACCTGAGCCACCTCAAGCGAGTGCGTCAAGCGAGTGCGGGCGAAGTCGCCGCCCGATGGGCTCATAACTTGCGTCTTGGCACCGAGCCTGCGAAGTGCGGATGAATGCAGCACGCGCGCTCGATCTCGGGCGAACTCTGTTCGCATCGTCGGCCCTGAGCGAGTCTCGACCAAAAACCGCTCACGGTCGAAGTCGGTGTAGCCGAAGGCATCCGTTCTGTTCATCTATCCCCCTGAGACGCTTAGTTCGGCATCATTGAGCAGGCGTCGCTGGTCGCCCTGAAGTTCGCGAGATTCAAGCCAGAACTCAGGCAGAGCACAAGTCTTTGCACCACCAAGGCGACCACGTGGGCCTTCGGCCTCTTCGCCGGGGTACGGCGCATCGCGATCGAGCGTCGCCAAGATTTCGTCCATGTGAGCCAGACTTTCAACCTGCGCCAGGCGGGCACGAAATTCGCCACCGACCGGATAACCCTTGAAGTACCAGGCAACGTGCTTGCGAATGTCGCGACAGGCGTGCTCTTCGCTCTCGAAATACTCAGCCAACAGCTCACCGTGGCGCTTGAAGGCGTCTGCAACCTCCCCCAGATTCGGCTGAATCGGGTTGATAGCCGCATCAGAGTTTGGATTACGTCGGTATTCGTCGAAGGCTGCCTGCAGATCGCCAAAGAGCCAAGGGCGACCCAAGCAACCACGGCCCACCACAACGCCATCAACACCGGTTTCACGCATCATGCGAATGGCATCTGCCGCTGACCAAATGTCACCGTTGCCCAGCACCTGAACATCGGGTAGCGCCTCGCGAAGATCGGCAATGGCGTTCCAGTCGGCGTGGCCCGAATAATACTCGGATGCCGTTCGGCCGTGCAGGGCTACAGCGGTGACACCCGCGTCTCTAGCAGCCTTGCCTGCGTCGAGAAATGTCAGGTGATCCTGATCGATTCCCTTGCGCATTTTGATGGTCAAAGGAATCTCACCTGCAGCCTTTACGGCAGCCGAAACAATGGATGAGAAGAGGTCTTGCTTCCACGGGAGTGCCGCTCCCCCACCCTTGCGAGTGACTTTGGGCACAGGGCATCCGAAATTTAGATCGATGTGATCGGCACGGTCTTCGGCGACCAGCATGGTCACCGCTTCGGCTACTGTCTTTGGATCAACGCCATAGAGTTGCACCGAGCGAATGTCTTCGCTGGGGTGATGTCCAACCAGCCTCAGGGATTCTTCGGTTCGCTCAACCAGAGCGCGCGATGTAACCATCTCTGAAACATAGAGGCCGCCGCCAAATTCACGGCACAGGCGCCTGAAAGCGGTATTGGTGATACCCGCCATGGGCGCAAGCACTACCGGCGTATCGATCTCGATTTTGCCGTAAGTGAGTGCTGGTGCGGATGTTGGCATTGCCTAGGAGATCAGTCTTTCGGCAAGGTAACCGCGAAGCTTGTCGAGTGAGACGCGCTCCTGGGCCATGGTGTCGCGTTCGCGCACGGTGACCGACTTGTCCTCGAGTGAATCAAAGTCAACGGTGATGCAGAACGGGGTGCCGATTTCGTCTTGGCGACGGTAGCGGCGACCAATGGCTCCGGAGTCATCGAAGTCGATGTTCCAGTAGCCACGAAGGTCTTGCGCGAGCTCGCGGGCCAGTGGAGAAAGCTCCTCATTGCGGCTCAGCGGCAGAACAGCAGCTTTCACCGGGGCCAAGCGATAGTCGAGTCGAAGAACGGTGCGAACATCAACGCCGCCCTTGGTATTCGGGGCCTCGTCTTCGGCGTAGGCATCGACCAAAAACGCCATCAGCGATCGGGTCAAACCGGCAGCCGGCTCGATTACATACGGAGTCCAGCGCTCGCCCTTGACCTGATCGAAGTAACTTAGGTCGACGCCCGATTCACGAGCGTGGGTGGTTAGGTCGAAATCGGTGCGGTTGGCGATGCCCTCAAGCTCACCAAACTCGCTGCCCTGGAAGCCGAAACGATACTCGATGTCAACGGTGCGCTTCGAGTAGTGCGACAACTTCTCTTTAGGGTGCTCGAAAATGCGCAAGTTGTCTGGGTTGATGCCCAAGTTTGTGTACCAGTTCATGCGCTGTTCGATCCAGTACTCATGCCACTGCTCATCGGTGCCAGGCTCGACGAAGAACTCCATCTCCATCTGCTCGAACTCGCGAGTGCGGAAAATGAAGTTACCCGGCGTGATCTCGTTGCGGAAAGACTTGCCGATCTGGCCGATTCCAAACGGTGGCTTCATTCGAGCCGCGCCTAAAACGTTTGCGAAGTTCACGAAGATACCCTGCGCGGTTTCTGGGCGCAGGTAGTGGAGGCCGGATTCATCTTCGATTGGGCCAAGGTAGGTCTTGAGAAGTCCGTTGAACAGCTTTGGTTCGGTCCAGGCATCCTTGGTGCCACAGTTTGGGCAGGCGATGTCGCTCATCGACTCCGGAGCGCGGCCCTTCTTCTCTTCGAAGGCCTCCTCTAGGTGGTCGGCGCGGAATCGCTTGTGACAACTGGTGCACTCGATCAGCGGGTCTACGAATTCACGGACGTGACCGGATGACTCCCAAACCTTGCGCGGAAGAATGACCGACGAGTCCAGACCAACGACGTCTTCACGGCTATTGACAACTGTGCGCCACCACTGACGCTTGATGTTCTCTTTGAGTT
>JAHEGG010000009.1 GCA_024639845.1 Microbacteriaceae bacterium | reverse complement strand
ATAAAAGAAAACCCAGCCGTGGAGGGCTGGGTTTTCGTGGCTAGTGAGGGATTCGAACCCCCGAAGGCTGAGCCGGCTGATTTACAGTCAGATCCCTTTGGCCGCTTGGGTAACTAGCCTTTGTCCATCTGGCGAACCGAACAGACTGTACAAGGATACAAGAACTTATCCCCAGTTGCGAACTCGGGGTTTTATTTGCAAGAAACTGCAAGTAGATTTGTAAAGCTGTCGTTTTTCACAAAAGTTTGCAGGTTTTTACATGGTTGGCATTGAAGAAGTTGCCGAACACGCGGGCGTATCGACCGCGACGGTCTCGCGCGCGCTGCGCGGCAAGGCTCACGTCAGCCCGAAGGCACGAGCCAAGGTTGAGGCGGCGGCCAAAGAACTGGGCTACGTCGCCTCATCTTCTGCGGCAACTCTCGCCACCGGGCGCACGCAAAACATCGGAGTGGTTCTCCCATATATCGACCGCTGGTTCTTCTCGGTGATTCTTGAGGGCATCGAGTCGACCTTGATCGAACACGGCTACGACCTGACCCTTTACAACATGAGCGGCGGCCAGTCGCAACGTGACCGCATTTTCAACGAGTTCTTGTTGCGCAAGCGGGTCGATGGCGTAATCGCCGTTGCGGTTAACCCGAACGAAGCAGAGCTTGAAAATCTCACTCGCATGAAAAAACCAATCATCGGAATCGGAGGCCCGATCAAAGGTGCCCGTTCCCTTTCGATGGATGATCGAGCTGCTGGGGTTCTCGCAACCGAACACTTGCTCACTCTGGGGCACACGCGCATCGGAATGATCGGTGGCGAGCCAGGTGCCGACCGGGAGTTCAACCAACCAGACCTGCGATTCATTGGCTACCAGCAGGCGATGAATGCCGCCGGACTCGAAGTCAAGCCGAGCTGGAGCGCAAGCAGCGACTACACGATTCAAGGCGCCTACAAGGTGGCCAAGCAAATGCTTGGAGACCCCAAGGATGCTCCGACAGCAATCTTTTGCGCGTCCGACGAAATGGGTTTCGGTACGATCATGGCTGCCAAAGACCTCGGGCTTGAGGTGCCCAAAGATATCTCGGTGATCGGCATCGACGACCACGACATGAGCGACTTCTTCGCTCTCACGACGATTTCGCAGCATCCGAGAGAACAGGGCAAGAAAGCCGTGGAAATGATGTTGCAACTTTTGAACGATGCAAAATTGCAAGAACATGTAAACGTAGAAGAAACCACAGAGTGGCCGGCACCTCTCGTAGTTCGCGGAAGCACGGCCAAGCACGTCGGTCGATAGGTAAACTTCTAGCCATGGCAGATTCCTCGTTCGACATCGTTTCAAAAGTAGACAAAATGGAGGCAGACAACGCTCTGCACCAGGCCCAAAAAGAGATCGAACAGCGCTACGACTTCAAGGGCGTCGGCGCTGAAATCGACTGGTCGGGCGAAAAACTCCTTATGAAGGCAAGCAGCGAGGAGCGTGTGAAAGCGGTGCTCGATGTTTTTCAGTCAAAACTTGTAAAACGTGGAATCTCGCTGAAAAGCCTTGACGCCGGCGCGCCATTTGCATCGGGCAAGGAATATCGAATCGAAGCGACCTTAAAAAACGGCATCGACCAAGAGAACGCCAAGAAGATCAGCAAGATTATTCGTGAAGAGGGCCCAAAGAGCATCAAATCTCAGATTCAGGGCGACGAATTGCGAGTCAGCAGCAAGAGCAGGGATGACCTTCAGGAAGTCATCGCGCTGCTCAAGTCGAGCGACCTGCCGATCGACGTGCAGTTCACTAACTACCGCTAGTTTGAGCCGACTATCGGCATTGGGCCGGTCGGTGGAAACGCTTCAAGTTGCTCACTGCGAATCCGTTTTGAGTGCTTTGCTACGTAGGCTGCGATGAGACCGGCGACAAACAGGCTAACTAACGGGAAAATCATTGCACTGACAAGACCGACGCCCTCTGCCAGTCCGCCCATCAACCACTTGGCTACCATCACGAACACAGCGTTTGCAAAGCTCATACGCGACAACGCTTGAGCAGTTGAAAGCCCACGGATGTCTCCTGCGGCGCTAAAGAACGATGGCACCATCGAAGCGATGCCCAAACCGGCAACTGCATAGCAACTAATTTGTAAAGTCAGCGCAAGGTTTACATTTGATTCTGCAAAAACGGTTGCAAAAAAGACGCCAGCGGTCATGAAGACAGAGCCGACTAGACCGCCCCAAGCCGACATCGTGCTGAAGTGAACGTATTTTGTGACCCAAGAGGAAGCAAAACGACCGATGATCATGAATCCTGTAAACACCGTGTAAGGAAGAGCTCCACGTGTCGGATCGATTGAGAGAACTTCTTTGCTGAAGACCGCTGACCAGTCCATCATGACGAGCTCTGGCCACATCCCGGCAAATAAGCCAACTGCCAGAAGCCACAGATAGCCGGGGGTCTTGAACCACGAAACCGCGTGTTTGTCAGCGACCTCCGGGCTGTGACCATCTTCCGCGTTGCTTAGCAAAAACCTTGATGCGACCCAAAAGGCCACACCGCAAATGCTCATCACGAGAATCAAGTGAACGCGCAAGTCCAGGAAAGACGCCAACCAGCCGCTGATTGCCGCCGAAACCGCGGCCCCGATCGACCAAGCTCCGTGGAGCGAACCGAGCATAACCTTGCCCATTCGCTTCTGCAGTCGCACGGCTTGGGAGTTCAGCGCGATGTTGAACATGCTGTAGGTAAACGACTGGGCGATCAGCACAGCGAAGAAGAGCCACGCGTTTGTGATGAAGCCCTGAGCCACGATCACCAAAACCACCAAGACGGTAGAAAGCCGCATGATCGGGGTATTTCCAAACCGCAACACGAGCTTGTTACTGAGCACCAGCGAAGCGAACGAGCCGAGACCCGAAAGACCGATGATCAGCCCCCATTGGGCAAAGTCAACACCGATCTGCGCGATCAATTCGGGGATGCGCGGCAACGTGGTGATAGCGGCGATACCCTGCACGAAAAAGGTCGCGAGCAACGCGAGTCTGGCCGTGGCCATCCGCTGAGTGCTCAAGGTAGAAAGCATTTAGGCGCGGGTGACTTCGATGAGAATCGCCTGGTCTGGTCGCAGGGCTGGTGCACGCAGGCCGATCTTCGCAAGTGCAGCGCCCGAAAGATTGACGCCTTCGAACCACCTTGGTCCGGCGATCTGGGTGTACTCAGGTGCGCCTGCGGGCTCGACGACCCGCACGAAGTAGTCGGCAGCAGCATCCAAGTTAGCGAGGCGAATGTTGGCAGGGCGACTGAACTGCGATTGAGCCAACGCAACGTGTGAGAACAACGCGCGCGAGCGGTCGTGTGACACAACGCCGTGAGTCCAGGAGTTAACTTCGGCTTGGTCGACGCGAACGACTCGACCCGAGTGGAGCAGGTCACGGTTGGCCTTGTAGTAGTCGATCCAACCCTTGAGCTGCGACTTTTGAGCTTCGGTGGCCTCGGTGAGGTCCCATTCGAGACCCGCGTGACCCCAAAGTGCGGTCGCTCCGCGGAACGAGACAGAAAGCGTGCGCCCGGTGGAGTGAGCCTTGGTCGGCCCGATGTGAGTGCCGAGCATCTCGGGAGGAATCACGATTGTGGTGTGACGCTGAATCGACTGACGCTCGTGGGCGTCGTTGTTGTCGCTAGTCCAGAATCGATCGGCGTGGTTAATCATTTCGAGGTCGATACGACCGCCACCGGAGGCGCACGATTCGATTTCAAGGCCGGGATGCGCAGCTTTGAGCTCGTCAAACATCCGGTAAATTGCCTCGGTCTGCTTGCGCACGGTTGGACGGCCAAAGTGCGCGGCTTCGGTTAGAACCCGGTTGTGGTCCCACTTGATGTAAGCGATGTTGTATTCGCTCAAGATCGCGTGAACCTGATTAAAAACATGTTCGAAAGCACCTGGATGAGACAGATCGAGCACCTGTTGATTTCTAAACTCGGGTGGCACGCGTCCGCCGGATTGAAGAATCCATTCGGGATGCGCGCGATAAAGGTCGCTGTTCGGGTTGACCATTTCACCCTCAAACCACAGACCAAACTCCATGCCGCGAGCGTTCACGGCTTCGACGAGCGGACCAAGGCCGTCGGGCCAAACATCCTTGCTGACCACCCAGTCACCCAGTCCAGCAAAATCGTCACGGCGAGCGCCGAACCAACCGTCGTCGAGCACGAATCGTTCGACACCAATCTCGGCCGCGGCATCGGCAAGCGCAACAAGCTTGTCGAGGTTGTGATCGAAATAGACCGCCTCCCACACATTCAGCGTGACCGGTCGAGGTCGGATATTGGTTGGGTGGTTCGAACGTGCGCGAATGGTTTGGTGAAAACGCGCGCTAGCACCGTCGATTCCCTCTGCCGAATAAACAGCCCAAACCTCTGGAGCTTCATAGGTTTCGTTCGAACCGAGAATCACCTCGCCAGGAAGCAACAATTCGCCGGCACCTAGGCTCGTGCGACCGATCGGGGTTCGCTCGAGAATGTGCCTATTGTTGCCGCTCCAGGCTAGCGAAAGCCCCCATGCTTCGCCGCTCTGAAAACTTGCGCCTTCGGCGAGCGCAAACTGAACCAGGGTGTAGTCGTGGCCGGTGCGGCCTTCGCGACCTTCACGAGTCCAAGATCCAACCTGGATTCGCTGCCGCTGCGGATTGCGTTCGTTCAACCAGCGACCAGTGAAGTCGAGGCTCTCGCTGACGTAGTCGGGAACGGGAACAAAGGTCGTCAGCGATTCGAGATTGAACGGCACCAGATTGAGGTTTGTGATGGATTGACGAATATGCAGGATGCCAGCTTCGTCGAGCTCAAACTTTGCGCAAACCTCGAGTTCGGCATCCGTGTCTACCGAACAAAATTCGACCGCTTGCTCTCCGTGGAGTTTGACGTCACGAAGGTCGAACTTCTGGCTGAAGTCAGAACCCTCACGGGAGCCGATTACCGTCGGGCGACCGAGAAATCCGCGAGCGTTTTCGCGCCAGATGCCAATCGTCTGTGGCTGATCGAAGTCACACGGTGGGGTCAGTTCAAGTTGCGCGCGCACAAACGCGTCTGCGTCGTGGATGTCGGGAAGCTCAGTTCCCCAGTGCAAAATCGCCGGGGTACCCGAGGATGTGTCGAAGATTACCGAAACGCCGGCGCGACGAAGGTGAATGAGTTCCATGCTTACCTAATTTAGTCGCTTGGACTGCAAGCGTTTACTGGAGAGCTCTAACCTTTGGCCACTGCTAAGAAGTCGGCTCGATCGACCAACTTGATTCGTTCGCGACCTTCGGCCTCCCCGAGCTCTCGCTCGCGCGCGTCAATCAGCAGCCATTCCGGCCAGCCAACGAATTCAACGCCGCGCTCGTTCAGAAGGGCAACAACGGTCGCTTCATTCGAGTTGGTTGGCTGCCACCACGTTTCGCGATCGGCAATCATGTTGTTGATGGTCTCGAGCGCATCGCTCTTGGTGTGACCGATCAGACCGACCGGCCCGCGCTTAATCCAGCCTGTCGCATAGACACCAGGGATGACGGAGTCACCCGCTAGCACTCGACCGCCGTCATTCGGAATCACGCCGTGTTTCGAGTCATACGGAATCTGCTCAAGTTCGGAACCGAAATAACCGACCGCGCGATAGACCGCCTGAACGTCGAAGTCGTGGAATTCCCCGGTCGGCTTTACGTTACCTGTGCCGTCAAGTTCGGTGCGTTCGATTCGAAGGCCGGCAACCTTGCCGTCTTCACCGAGCACCTCGACGGGCGCTGAGAAAAAGTGCAGGTGTAGGCGACGGGCGGCACCCGTGTTTTGAGGCTCCTCGCGAAGCCCCTCGAGTGTGTTCACCATGACGCGAGTCTGGTTGTTCGTGTCAATTGCGTTCTGTGAACCCTCGTCGTATTTGAAATCCTCGTCATAAACGATGCAGTCGACACCTTCGATGTGAGTCGCTTCGCGCAACTCTAGCGGGGTGAACTTAACCTGCGCTGGTCCTCGGCGGCCGAACACGTGCACGTCTGTCACGGGCGACGACTTCAGCCCCTCATAGACATTGGCTGGGATGTCGGTGCTCAACATTTGCTCGGGAAGCTTGGCTAGCACGCGCGCAACATCGAGAGCGACGTTTCCGTTGCCGATCACGGCAACCTGCTTTGCGTTGAGCGGCCACTCGCGCGGAAAGTCGGGATGCGCGTCATACCAGTTGACAAAATCGGCAGCGCCATAAGAACCATCGAGGTCGATACCTGGAATGTTCAAGTCGGCATCCTTGATTGCACCGGTCGCGAAAATCACCGCGTTGTAGTGTGACTTGAGATCCTCGAGCGTGATGTCTTTGCCGTATTGAACGTTTCCGAAAAATCGAATGTCACCGCGATCGAGCACTTCATAGAGTGCGCGAATGATGCCCTTAATTCGAGGATGATCGGGCGCAACGCCATAGCGAACGAGACCGTATGGCGCGGGCAGAAGATCGAACAAATCGATCGACACTTCAAAGTCGCGCATTTCCGACTTGATCAACAAGTCGGCCGCGTAGATTCCGGCAGGGCCTGCGCCAACGATTGCTAATCGCAACTTAGACATGGGTTCCTTCTAGTTCGAACGGTCGACGACCGCTTCGGCAAAATTGCGCAGGGCAGCCTTCACCGTGCTTTCTGGCAGTGGTGCCAGGTCGGCGATGGCTTCATCGGCCCAACGCTTGGCTTCCTGATAGGCAGCCTCTGCCACGGGGTGATTGCGAAGTCTGGTAACGGCTTCTACAAGTTTTGCATCTTCTTCGAGTCCCGAGTCGATGAACTCAACCAACGCGGCCGCCTCGGAATCGTTGATCGCTTGCTTGCGCAGTAGAAGCATTGGGAGCGTTGGCACACCGGCTCGAAGATCGGTGCCTGGAGTTTTGCCAGAGGCCCCGGCTTCGGCGATGTCGATTACATCATCGATCAATTGAAAAGCGACACCGATTTTTTCACCGTAGTTTGTAAGCGGCTGCAAAACTTCTTGAGGAGCATTTGCAAACATTGCACCAAGTTGCGCAGAGGCTGCAATGAGCGAGCCGGTCTTGTCGGCGAGCACGCGAATGTAATGCGATACGGCATCCTCGCCACCTTGCGGACCAACAGTTTCGTGCAACTGTCCCAGACACAAGCGTTCAAAGGTGTCGGCCTGCAGGGTAAGGGCTTTTTCGCCCAATCGAGAAACAATCTGGGATGCTCTTGCGAAAAGCAGGTCTCCGGTCAGGATTGCCACCGAGTTTCCCCAGATATTGTGTGCGGTAGGTACTCCTCGCCGAGTCGGGGCGTTGTCCATTACATCGTCGTGATAAAGAGTTGCAAGGTGTGTGAGTTCGACCACCACGGCGGCGTCGATGACCGATGGATCTGCCGAATCGCCAAGCTCCGAAGTGAGCAGCACGAGCACCGGACGAATGCGCTTGCCGCCAGCATCGACGAGATGGCGAGCGGTCACTGCCGCAATCGGGTCAGTGTGCTCAGTGGCTGCCTTCAGGGAGATTTCGACTCGCTCAAGACCCGCTTCGATGCGCGAAAGCAAGGCCTGATCGGCCACCTTGCGCATTTGCTTGGGGAGCTTCGGTCTCGACATTATTTTTGGGTCGCCTTCTTGGAAGATTTTGTCGACGACGATGTCGATAGTTTGTAACCGACGTGTATAGCAACAATTCCGAAAGATAGATTCCTGAAACTTACATTTTCGAAGCCGGCTATTTTGAGTTTTGCTGCAAGCGCCTGCTGGTCATACCAAGCTTCGATTGATTCAGACAAATAGCTGTAAGCCTCCGGAGTCTTCGAGGCCAAAGATGAGAACCATGGCAACAACTTTTTCAAATAGAAGTTGTAAAACGGCCTGAAAATCGGATTGGTGACCTTCGAGAATTCGCAAATTACGATGCGCCCACCTGGCTTGGTAACACGAAACATTTGGGTCAGTGCAGCGTCCACGTCGACAACGTTGCGAATGCCAAACGAAATAGTGGTTGCGTCGAACTCGGCGTCTTTGAACGGCAACTTGGTGGCGTCTGCAAAAACGAACTCGATTTCTGGGTGGCGTTTGCGCCCTTCGGCCAACATCCCTTCGCTGAAATCACCGGCTACGAGACGGATTTCTTCGCCAGCAAATGCCGCGGTCGAAGATCCGGTTCCTGCAGCTAAATCTAAGATGCTCTGTCCAGGCTTTGCGGCCACCGCTCGCGCCACCACTCTGCGCCATAAGCGAGATTGCCCGAAAGAAAGTAGGTCGTTGGTGCGATCGTAAGTGGGTGCGACTTCGTCAAACATCGCGGCAACTTGCGCGGGCTGTTTAGAGAGATCGGCTTTAGACATCGGTTAAGTCTACCTTCGGGGTTTCTGCAGTATTCCAGAGCGCCTAGTCATTAGTGAGGTCGGTCACCGTTAAAAAGATAGAACCCCGCAAGGGGTAGCGGGGTTCTAGTTCTTGATCCGGATTAGGCCGGGATGCAAATTTTCAGTTATCGCCGTAAAAGTAATCGCCTTTAGGGTTTCGGCGGAGCTTGATTGCGCGAACGCCGGCAATGCCACCCAGGGCCAAAGCGCCAGATCCAACGGCAAGTAGCCCGACTGTGGCGGATTCCACGAATACGTCGGCTGGAGTGCGCTGCGGCCCTCTAACTTGCTGTATTTGAGCCGGAGGTGCAGCCTCTGGATTCAGATTTCGCGCACCAGCGGGAGGTTGAGCGCCAGCCGTTTTTGGCTGACCGGGCAAACCTGCAACTGGGGAGACACTGTAGCTAGCAGAGCTCACGCTAGCATCGGTGAGGTTGTTGGAAGTCAGCGGATTTGAAGGCTGTGGTGAAGGATTGGGGTTTGATGGGTCAATCGGCCCGGGAACCACGAAACCACCTTGGTCGTCATCGTCGGACTCATCGTCTGACGAGCCGGAGCCTTGGCCGTCTTCGTATTCGTTTTCGTCGTCACCTTCGTGTTGGTTGCCCTCATGTGGCCGGATGATAACGGGAGGGATCTGGTGGTGACCTTCGTGGTGATCAGACTCGTGCTCGTTCTCGTCATCGTCGCGATCGCTAAAAACGACTGCTTTCGAAAGGGAAGAGTGGGTCGGCATCGAGGCCGCCATGGCTGGAGTCGCAAACATCGATAGCGGCAGTGCTACGCAAGCGACAGCGACTGCTGCTACTGCGGACTTTGACCGAGTCATTTTTGTTTGCCTTTCGGGATTAGAATTTTCAAGTTCTCACTTCAGATTAGAAGTGCATCACTCGATTGCTAAGCGCTTTCGAACCATTCACAGATAACGCTCAGTTAGCAAAATCGGCTCGGTTAGGGGCATCCATGCGGGTAGTCACCACCGAAATTGTGGATTTTACGGGAGACTTGCTTTCGGCCCTGCCAGAGAGCCCAACCACTTTCATTCGTCACGGTGACGGCCTTGCTGGCTGGGGCGAAGCCGTCAGACTGACTTCAAATGGAAGCGTGCGTTTTGAGGAGCTCGCTTCTCAGTGGCAGTCCCTAATTGAAAAAGCTGAAATTTCTGACTCAGTAAATTTGCCAGGCACGGGGCTCGTTGCTTTTGGTTCCATTTCATTTGCGGACGAGTCTGTAACCGAGAGCGTACTAATTGTTCCAAGGGTCATCTTGGGTTCACGAGACGGGCGCCGCTGGATTACACGGATCGATGATGCCGAGTTGCCCGTTGAGCACGCCAAGCCAGCAGAGCCTCAAGACCACTCCTCAGAATCTGAGCCCAGAGTTTCTCTCGGTGATGGCATTCAAAGTTCGGCCGCGTTTGAGCGTTCGGTGGTTGACGCTCTCGAGGCGATTGCAGCTGGTCGGGTCGAAAAAGTGGTTCTTGCCCGCGATCTTGAGGGGCGCATCCCGGTTGGTTTTGATCTGCGCAACCCGCTGCGAAGATTGGCAGCCAGATATCCGAGTTGCTGGGTCTATTCGGTCGATGGATGCTTCGGCGCATCGCCAGAACTGCTGGTTCGAGTCAGCCACAAGCAAGTTTCGGCTCGAGTTTTGGCCGGCACTGCCGGACGCGGCACCGATCCGGCGGTCGACCAGGCGATTGGAGAAGCGCTGGCAAGTTCGCACAAAAATCTTGCTGAGCACACCTTCGCCGTTGACTCTATGGTTCGCGCTCTTCAGCCTTTCTGCGACCACGTTGACGCAGACCAAACCCCATTTGCCATGCCACTGCCGAACGTTTGGCACCTTGCGAGCGATGTTCACGGAGTGCTCAACTCACATGCCTCAGTGCTCGACCTTGCCGCTGCGATTCACCCGACCGCCGCAGTTGCAGGAACTCCCCGTGCGGAATCTTTGGAATTGATTGCTCAACTGGAACCGTTTGACCGAGGTCGATATGCCGGACCAGTCGGATGGATTGGCGCAGATGGCGATGGTGAGTGGGCCATCGCTCTTCGCGGTGCACAAATAACCGGGGATGTTGTGCGCGCGTTTGCCGGATGTGGAATCGTCTCTGAGTCGGACCCGGCCTCAGAAGCTGCCGAAACCGAACTCAAATTCAAACCGATTGTCGACGCTCTGACTCAAGTCTGAAACAAAGCGAGTGCTCGTGAACGATTGGCAGTTGCGACTAAAGCTTGATCTCGATGATTTGTCTGCCGCGCAACTGCAAGACTTCGTGGAGTTCTGGCTCGGAATCGACCAGTCGGTAACCCCAACCATAGGCCGCTGCTAACTTTTCAATCGCAACATTCTGTTCAGTCTTGAAGAGCCGGTCGAACGAGCGTTCTGGCAGGGTTTTGGCCATCTCGAGCCCGGCGAAAATGCTTCCTCCGCCATCGTTTACAACGATGATTTGAATGTCGAGGGCTGGCTCGCTGGAATCAATTGCAAGAGAGCCGACATCGTGCAAGAAAGTTAAATCGCCAATCAACGCTCTTGTAATTTGCTTTGTTGCAATTGCAATTCCCGTGGCTGTTGCAATCGTTCCATCGATCCCTGCAAGTCCACGATTCGAAAACGTATTGACCGGTTTGGCGGGCGCCCAGGTGTCTGCCTCGCGAATCAACCGGGATGCTCCGAGAACTAGATTTTGCGCACCATCCGTGGCCTCCCACAGCGCCTCGACGATTTCTCTGCGAGAGAGTTGCGGGGTGACATCCGCGGCTAGAAGATAGCGGTTGTCGGCAATTTGCCACTTCCTGAGCCAATCAAAATCGACCTCATCGGTCACGGTAATTTCGTCGACAAAGGCGGAGGCACGGCGAGAGACATCGAAGTGCCCCATCCGCTTGGATTTGACTACAACAACGTCGACCGATTCGTTGAACAGAAGTCGAATTACGACTCGCGACAGGGTCGGCTTTCCGAAAACAATGACGCGACCGATTTGGGCGGCTAATTGCTGCTCTGTCTCGAGCAGTGCGCGGTAGGCGAGCACGGTGTTCGAACCCCACCGGGCCTGAGATGACGGCTCAGCGAATAACGGCCAACCGAAGGCCTCGGCGAGTTCGACGGCCTCTGGACCAGCTTCGGCACCGGCCAGAACAACGGTTGGAGTCTCGGCATCGAGAATCGCAAATTCGGGGCTAGTCGCAAACGTTTCGTGCTCAGGGTTGGCTTCGATATCGGCAGCGTTGGGCTCGATGCTTGAAAGAGGCTCCCTGAAAGCAAGATTGATTTGCACAGGACCAGGCTGCGAATTGTTGTGGCCGAGAGCCGCCATCATCGCTGTGCTGACCAATTCACCAACCGACTCAAGCCCAAAATCAGGCGCTGCCGGAGCTTCGACATCAAAACAGACCCGCACGGCATCGGCAAAAATGCCTATCTGGTCGGTGGTTTGGTTCGCACCCACGCCACGCAGTTCATGCGGACGATCGGCAGTCAACAGGATGAGCGGCACGCCCGAGTGACTAGCCTCGAGCACCGCTGGGTGAAGGTTCGCAACGGCGGTTCCGCTGGTGCAAATCACGATTGAAGGTTCATCAGAAGCCAGAGCAGCTCCGAGTGCGGTGAACCCTAGGCTACGCTCGTCGATTCGAACGTGCAGTTCTGCTTTGCCAGCGTCGACGAGTTGTCCGGCGGCTATAGCAAGCGACTGGGATCTAGCGCCTGGGGCCAGGAAGATTCGCCGAGCACCGGCGGCAACGAGTCCCGCCATTAGGTGCGCTGCAAAAACTTGGCTCGGCGCAGAGTCGTGCGGATGCGCGGTGAAGTCACCGAACTCAACCATTTGGGCCCTGGCCGTCATTCGGACTTTGTTCATCGTTTGCGTCTTTGTCGTGCTGATGATCTTTGCTGCCATTCGCCGTCGACTCATCTTGTCCATCGTCTGCACTCAAACGCTCGCGAAGACGTCTCAAGAATTCTGGGTCATCATCTGGGGCAACGGTTCGGGTTCGACCGCCGCTTCCAAACCCAGCGCCAGGTGCTGAAGGTTTAGGCCGACCCAGAGAGAGGTAGAGAATGCCACCTACGCCGGGCACTAAAAGGCAAACCAAAATCCAGATCCATTTGGGAAGCAAGCGAACTTCGTTTTTGCTCGCGCTTGCTGCAAATACCGTCGTGAAAACTGTAAAAATCGTCACCACGGCAAGAACAATCAGCAAGTACCTCATGGTTTAACTCTAACCAGAGTGAAACTTAGACTTATTTCATGAAAAACCCTTGGCTTGTTTACACGTTGGCTCGGTTGGGCGTATTCGCACTGGTGCTGACCGGGTTTTTGCTGATTGGATTCGGCTGGCTCTATTCGACGCTGATCGCCGCTGCCCTATCGCTAGCGTTCTCTCTAATCTTCTTAAGCAAGCAGCGCGAAGCCATTTCAGAGGGGATCTATGAGCGCGTGCAGAAAAACAAAACTACGGGCATCGACGATGCCGAAAGTGACCTCGAAAACCGAAAGCTAGACGAGGAAGAAGGCGTGCAGGCCCCAGCCTCCGACGACACCCCAAACTAGAGCGCCGAGGCTGGTCAACTTTAGAGCCAAAACTAGCTCGGCTGGCCGGCGGTAAGTCCAAACAATCAAAACCGCAGGCAACAGCAACAGGTATGCCGCAAACGCAAATACGACTAGCGGATACAAGATCATCAGCGATCCGAGTTGAACCATTCCAACCAACACAAATAGGGTGAAGAGCACCTTTGAGGTGAGCGCGCCAAACCTGACCGAGACGGTTTTTTTGCCAGCGGGAGCATCCGTGTTTAGATCACGAAGGTTGTTGACCAAAAGCACTGCGGCAGCCAGCAGACCGATCGAAACCGCTCCGCCGGTCGTGACCATGATCGCGGTTGAATCATCAAACATGGTGGCAACTTGCACGTATGCCGTGCCGAATACGGCAACCGGACCGAAAAAGATGAACGCAACAATTTCGCCGAGACCTGCGTAGCCATAAGGTCGCTTGCCGCCGGTGTAAAACCAAGCCGCGAGCATTGCGACCGCGCCAACGGCGATCAGCCAGAGGTGGTTACTGACCAGAGCTACCGTTAATCCCGCCGCAGCACCAAGGGCAAGAAAGAAGAACGCGACGTTGCGCACGAGCTTCGATTGAACCTTGCCCGAGGCGGTGAGCCGGAATGGGCCAACCCGGTCGTTGTCGGTGCCACGGATGCCATCGGAATAGTCGTTGGCGTAGTTGACGCCTATCTGCAGGAACACTGCGACGGCGAGGCATAGGCTCGCCTCAAGCCAGCGCACCGATTGATAAATCGAAGCCACGCCAGTGCCGAAAGCGACAGGGGCTACCGCGAGCGTCAAGGTGCGTATGCGCGCTGCCGAAATCCACTGCCCCAACGTCGCACTCTTGCGAGTTCTGGGGTCGGGAGACTTTTTTGATGCTGTCTTAGCCATGCTCACATTCTAACTTTTTGGAGTTTGGCGGTTTCTACCAAGCGCAACCGCTGCCCGCCACCTGTGCCGCCAGGGCGCATCCGAACCTAGAGCTCGCCCCGCTCACGACGTTCGCGAACATCGTTCTGAAACTTGATGAAGTTTTCGCGAAGCAGTTGCAGATCGGGCTTGCCGTTGCTTAGGGCAGGAATCTCCTCGATGTTCGCCCAGAACGCCGTGCGAGCGGCTAACCCCAGCGAAGCGATGGCAGCATCCGTGTTGATGATGTCGTTCGAACCAGGCACATTGGAAACCCAGCAAACAAAACTGTCACCGTATTCGGGATTGTTGACCGCGATGGCGGCGGCGTCGAGAATGCCGGGCTGAGTGCGGGCCCAATCTTCGACCGCATCGAGCGCTAGCTTTATGCCTCCGGAATTGATCACACGATCGGCGCGACCCAGAATGCGCAAGCGCTCATCCGCGGTTATTTCGCCGATGTCATTGGTGACAAAACGCGAGGTGCCTGGCACGCCGATGGTTGGTCCACCGATCGCGATTCGTCCGTCAGGCATTAGAGCCACACCGACGCCGGGCAGTGGGACGCCGTCATAGACGCAGCCACCACATGTTTCGGTCATGCCGTAGGTTTCGACAATGTTGACCCCGAGTTCGCGAAGCAACTCGACGGTGGCTCGGCTCGGCGCTTGCCCGCCAACCAAAATCGCGTCGAAACGGCGCAGTTGCGCCAGAACGAAGTCATCACTACCGGCGGCCGCTGCAAGCCGATTCAGTTGGGTCGGCACCAGGCTGGTGTAGCGGCGACTACCGGTCATCAACGAGGATGTGCGAGCAAACCCCTCTGGCGTGAAGCCAACCGCTTGGTTCATCACGACCGGCTGAGTTTCGCCGAGCAGCGAGCGCACCAAAACCATGAGGCCAGCGATGTAGTTGATCGGCAGAGCGAGTAGCCATTGGCCCGGTCCGCCGAGGGCGTCGAGCGAGAGTCGCGCGCTTGCCAAGACGGCATTCGTCTTGAGTTCGATGCGCTTGGGAACTCCAGTCGAACCGGAAGATTCGACAATCAGCGCGACTTGGTCATCCACGGTTTCGGGCAGTGCCGCAATTTCGGGTTTGATGCCGTTGACCTCGGGAGGAGAAATGAATAGGGCCTGCTTGCCCGCGATCACGTCGGCGAGCGCGATGGTTGCGGTGACCACGTCGTTGGCAGATACGACCTTCAGGGGCTTGCTGGTCATGAGTTATTGGGCTTAAAAATGCCAGGGATACGGCGACCAGTCGGGTTCGCGACGCTGCAAGAACGAGTCTCGACCCTCGGCGGCTTCATCGGTGGAATAACCGAGTCTGGTTGCCTCGCCGGCGAAGAGCTGCTGGCCGGCGATGCCGTCGTCAACGGCATTGAACGCAAACTTGAGCATGCGAATAGATTGCGGTGACTTGCGCAAAATCTCGGAACCCCACTCGATGCCCACCTTTTCGAGCTCGATGTGCGGCACTACCGCATTCACAACACCCATCTCATAGGCGCGCTGAGCGTTGTATTCGGCACCCAAGAAGAAGATTTCGCGAGCGAACTTTTGACCTACCTGGCGGGCGAGATAGGCCGAGCCATAACCTGCATCAAAGGATGCGACATCGGCATCGGTCTGCTTAAAACGAGCTTGTTCTGCACTCGCGATTGAAAGGTCACAAACAACGTTCAGTGAGTGGCCGCCGCCAGCAGCCCAGCCCGGAACCAGCGCGATGACCACCTTTGGCATGAACCGAATCAGACGCTGAACCTCGAGAATGTGCAAACGCCCGCTTTTCGCTGGGTCGATCGTGCTGGCGTCATCGCCGTCGGCATACTTGTAGCCGTCTTTGCCACGCACACGCTGGTCGCCGCCGCTCGAAAACGCCCAGCCACCGTCCTTAGGTGAAGGTCCGTTGCCGGTGAGCAAAACTACGCCAACGCGGGAATCCATGCGGGCATGGTCGAGTGCACGATGCAGCTCATCCACGGTCTTTGGACGAAAGGCGTTTCGAACCTCTGGACGATTAAACGCGACACGCACGATGCCCAGAGTCATGTGCTTGTGGTAGGTCACGTCGGTCAGCTGCTCGAAGCCAGGCACCTCGTGCCAAACTGATGCGTCGAACAACTCCGAAACCTGATTTGCCATACTCCTAGACTAACTAACGTGCAGAAACTCACCAAAGCCGAACTAGCCGCAACCATTGGGCAATCGGCGCGCGTTGTGAGCATTCCACTACGAACTCGCTTTCGCGGTGTCACCGAGCGCGAAGCACTCCTTTTTCAAGGACCGAACGGTTGGGCCGAGTGGGCTCCTTTCGTTGAATACGAGGATGAAGAAGCAGCGATCTGGCTGAACGCGGCCATCGAGTTCGCATTCGGCGACGAACCGGAACTCGTTCGAGAGCGAATAGGAATCAACGCAACTCTCGCGGCCGTCGCACCGGATGCGGTTGAGAGTACGCTTGCCCCGTTCGGGGCCTTTCGCACCGTGAAGATTAAGGTTGCCGAGCCGGGTCAAAGCCTCAACCAGGATCTGGCAAGAATAGGTCAGGTGCGCAAGAGTTTTCCTCAGGCGAGACTTCGCCTCGATGCCAACGGTGGTTACTCGGTCGATGAAGCCCTTGCGTTGGTGGGCATGCTCACCGAAAACGGCATCCCACTGGACTACTTCGAACAGCCTTGCAAAACAATTGCTGAACTCGCTGAGTTTCGAGTGCGGGCAAAGCGATTCAATGCGGGGCTTCGAGTGGCTGCTGACGAATCGGTGCGCAAGGTGAGTGACCCGTTGGCGGTCGCGCAGGCCGGGGCTGCCGACATCCTTGTTCTAAAAGTGGCACCGCTTGGCGGCATTTCACGAGCTTTGGACATCGCCCGCGAGGCTGGACTGCCAGTGGTCGTTTCTAGCGCTCTCGACACCTCGGTCGGAATCAGCATGGGTTTGCACTTAGCGGCGACCCTGCCAGAGCTCGAGTTCGACTGCGGACTCGGGACGGCCGCGATGCTCATCGGTGATGTCACGCGAGAGCCACTCATTGCGGTCGATGGTTATCTCGATGTTCGTCGCGTCGAGATTGACGAGTCCAAGCTCGAGGTTTTCGCCGCTGAAGATCACCGCGCAGACTGGTGGTTCGAGCGCCTAGAGCGCTGCCTCGCTCTGGTCTAAAGACCGCTATAAACGTGCAAGCCCTTGAAGAAAATGTTCACGATGGTGAAGTTGAACAGAATCGCCGTGAAGCCAACCAGCGATAGCCAGGCGGCCCGCTTGCCCGTCCATCCGCGAGTAAAGGTCGCGTGAAAGTAGCCGGCATAGAGGGTCCAGATGATGAACGTCCAAACCTCTTTGGTGTCCCATCCCCAGAATCGGTGCCAAGCCTTCTGCGCCCAGATCGCACCGGCGATGAGGGTGAAGGTCCATAAAACTAGACCGATTGAGTTGAACTGCACTTGAAGCCGCTCGAGTTTTTTGGAATCAGGAAAGACACTGAGGATGCGCCGACCAAAACCGACGACCTTCGATTTGCTGTTCGCGACATAATTTGAACTCTTGAGCAAATAGGCCACCGATAGCGCAGCGGCAATGTTGAAGAACGCGGTGGCGAGCACCGCGACTGTCACGTGAATCACCAACCAGTAACTCTGGAGCGCCGGCATGAGCGTCTTGATTTGCACATAGAACAGCGTGGTAGCTGAGCCAAGCACAAGCAGTGCGAAACCGACCACAAAACTCGCGATCGCGCGAATGTCGCGCACACGCCAACTGGCCAAGAAAATCGCAACGAGGATGAACGATCCCGAGATCGAGAATTCATACATGTTTGCCCAGGGCACGCGCGAGGCTGCAAGCCCGCGCAGCAGTACACCGACACCGTGAACTGCGACGGCGACCGCGAGAATCGCGAAGCCGGCGCGTTCTAGCGAGCCGGACTTTGCGCGAGCATCCTTGTTTTCACTAGTGGCTCGGGTCAACTGCCAAACGAACACTAGAAACGCAATCGTATAAATGGCCATCGCCGAGAAGATCGCGAGCAACGACAACTGGGCTAGCGGGAGGCTGAGCGAAACCGAGGTCACTTAGTCTTGCCTTTCTTGTTTGCAATTTGCGCAGAGAGTTCTTTGACCAAATCGGTCAGGCGAGGGTCATCGTGGTGTGCCAAAGCAGCAACTTCGAATCCCCCGTCAAACTTCCGGACCCAAACACGTCGGCGGCCGACCGTGAGCGAAACCGCGAGTCCCGCCATCGAAATCAGCGCGAAGAGCAACACCCACAGTTCGGCGGGGTTGTAGGCGATGTCGAGCGATGCATAGCGCTTCAGACCGTTGAATTCGACGCTGCCGAGACCGCCAGGCAACTGAGCCTTCTCACCAACCGTCAGTTTGACCGCTTTGGTGCCGGATTTTCCGCCAGCTACCTGGTCGAGGCCGTGCGTGTTGAGACTGAACACGTTCTTGGGTGACCCGTCGTTGAGCCCGAGGTCGCCGACATAGAGGTTCATGCTCAGCAGTGGGTCGATCGGATCTGGATAAATCGATGTGAACGCCCCCGTTTTGAGTTGCTCTTTGGTCGGGTAGAAGAACGCAAGAACTCCGAACTGCTTTGGCTTGGAGTCGGGCAACTTGACCACACCGAGCGACGTATAGTTGGCGTCTTGGGGCAAGAAGATGACCGGGCCGCTGAACGAGATTTGACCATCCGCGTCTCTGAAAGTGAGCACCGGGGCATAGCCGTTTCCGGTCAGATAGACGTTGGCTCCTGGCATTTCGAGCGGTTCATTGACTCGGATTACCGACCGGCGCTTGGCCCCGTCGACACCGTTTTTGCTGGTCACCGTCGCCCTAAAGTCGAGCGGGGTGCCGATGTTGGTGCCGTTTTTCATATCGAAGAAAACTTCGAACTTATCGAGCGACATCGAGAACGGTTGCAGATTGTTTTCGTCGAAGAAAACACCAGGCGAGAACGAGTCATAGCTGGCGAGGTTGTTCACGAAAACTTCGCCCTCAACCAGAACTCGCTGCCCATTAAACGAAAGAGCGCCACCGACTCCGGCTGCTAGAAGCACGCCAATCAACGCAGTGTGAAAAACAAGGTTGCCGGTTTCGCGCAGGTAGCCACGCTCGGCACTAATCGAGTCGTTGCGGCGAATCAGTCGGTAGCCCCGCTCGCCAAGCGCGGCCTCGGCCCGGTCGAGCACGGCCTTGAGCGAAGCATCAGATGCTGTCTTTTTATAGCCAGGAAAGCGCGACAGGCGGCTCGGAACTTCGCCCGGCTCGGAACGCATGGCGCGATAGTGCACCCGCGTGCGAGGAATAACGCAACCGATCAAAGATGTGAACAAAAGTATGTAAATCGCCGAGAACCAAACCGACGAATAAACATCAAAAAGCTGAAACCAGTCGAGCACCTTGGCAAACTCGGGGTTGCCCTGAAAGTAGGTGGTAACGCCGTTTGGATCGGCGCTGCGTTGCGGATAAATCGAACCGGGAATCGCGGCTGCAGCGAGAAGCAACAATAGAATCAGTGCGGTTCGCATGCTGGTGAGTTGGCGCCATATCCAGCGCAACCAGCCGACCAACCCTAGTTCTGGTGAGTTTGGGGCATCTTGCTGTTCGAAGGTTTCAGATGGCTGGGACAAAGTTTGCAAACACCACCTGAAGTTGAGTTACGACCGTGGCCCAGAGGCCGGTGACCATGAGCAGACCGAGCACGATTAGCAGTGCGCCGCCGGCGAGATTAAAACCGCGGATGTGGCGCTTGACCACATCGACCGAGCGAGTCGCCCAGCCGAAGCCTGCTGCAAGCAAGACGAAGGGCAACCCAATGCCGATCGAATAGAAGATGCTCAGGAGCGCGCCGCGCCAAACCGTGCCCTGGTCGAGCGAAAGGGTGAGCACCGCCGAGAGGGTTGGGCCGATGCAAGGAGTCCAGCCGAGACCAAACGCGATGCCGAGAAACGGGGCCCCAATCAGCCCGGTGCGTGGAGTGAAGTTCATCTTGAGGCTGCCCTGCAATCGGGCAAAGCCGCCGACCATCAAGACGCCGAGCAAAATGATGACGACCCCGAGAATGCGCTGAAGGATTTGGGCGACATCCGCATATAAAACGCTGCCGAGACTGCCGAAAATGCTGCCTAGCGAAACGAAAACCAGAGTGAATCCGGCCACGAAGAGCACGCTTCCGAGAACCACTCGCGAGCGCGGCGCTGCCGAACCCGAAACCAAGCCGAGATAACCGGGAACCAGCGGAAGCACGCACGGCGAAAGAAACGAAACGAGTCCAGCAAGCAGAGCCAGAGGGGCGGCGAGCCACATTGAACCCTCGAGAATCACGCCAAACATTAGCCGACCTCTTTGAGCGCAGTTTTCACCAGTGTGCGAAGGATGCTCGGTTCGAACCGGCCCAAAATACGAGCCGAAACGCGACCCTTGGCATCGAGCACGAGAGTGGTCGGCACTGCCTGAGGCGTAACGATGCCCGTATAGGCGAGCATGACATCTCCACTCGCCGCATCGACCACAGACGGGTAGTCGAGTTTGAAGTTGCGATCGAACGCAAGGATGGTCGGCGCGGTGTCTCGCACATTCACGCCGAGCACCTGCACCCCTTGATCGGTGAAGTCGTCTTTGATGCCTTGTAGATCTTTGGCCTCGGCGCGGCACGGTGCACAGCCGGCATACCAGAAGTTCAAAACGACGACCTGACCCTGCAGATCGGTGTTCGAAATCACACCGCCGCTCTCGGTCACGCTGGTCCAGTCTTGGCTCGACTTGCGGGTTGCCGGGTCGAGGTATTCGGTCACCGTTCCATCGCCCGCGATGTAGTTCTTGTTGTCGCCCTGCCGAAACTGGTCGGCGAGCGGGTCGTTGGCGCATCCGGTCAGCAACAAGGATGCTGCGAGCGCAACGGCCGCAAGACCGCCGACCTTGCTCAAACTCGAGACTGCGAAACGTCGTCGCATCAGACTGCACCTCGATCGGTCGCTGAAACCGCATCGGCCGGTGTGCGATAGGAAACCTCGCTCCAGACGCCTTTTTTGTCTCGCTCGATAGTGGTGATGCTCGATAGAGCACAGCGGCGCTTCGAAGGGTTGTGGGCAAACTTTTCGCCTGCCAGTTGGAGGTGAGTCACCCAAATCGGCAACTGGTGTGAAACCACCGCAACTTCAAGTCCTTCGTAACGCCTGGCGAACTCGTTGAGCGCTTCAAACATGCGGTCGCGAATAGCCGCGTATGGCTCACCCCAGCTAGGCTCGGTCGGGTTTCGTAGGTGAAAAAGAAGCTGCGGTCGCAACAGGATTCCGCCTACCGAGAGGCGCTTACCTTCGAACACGTTTGTAGGTTCAATCAGCCGCTCATCGGCCACCGGCTCGATCCTAAAAATGTCTTTGATTGGCTCGGCAGACTCGCGAGTGCGCAGCAGCGGTGAGGTATAAATCGCGGCAATCTTGGCACCCGAGCGCTTGAGTTCCGCGGCAGCCGCCTCGGCCATTTTTCGGCCCGACTCGCTCAAAGCGAAGTGAGGAAGCCGACCATAGAGCACACCTTCCGGGTTGTGAACTTCGCCGTGGCGAACAAGATGGATGCGGGTGGCGGGCATGCCTCCATTCTACCTTCGCTAAACTTGACCCCAGAGGCGGCCAGCGCTCACCCAGCGCCTGTCAGACCGCAATGAAAGCAAGGATGAAATGCGCGAACGCACACTCGTCAAAGATCTCGCCGCGCGCGAGGACGGCCCGGTTCTGCTCGGTGGTTGGGTCGAGAAACTGCGCGATCAGAAGCGCATTCAGTTCATCATCCTTCGCGACGAATCGGGCGACGTTCAGGTCACTTATCCGCGTCCGGTGGTTGACGACCAACCGGTCGAAGACGATGCATTGGCGGCAACGGTTTCGAGCCTGACCAACGGCTCGTTTGTTTGGGTTAGCGGACGTCTGATTCACGATGAGCGCGTCAAGCTCGGAGGACTCGAGGCTCAACTCGACAACCTCGAAATCGTGACTCTTGCAGACCCGGTGAGCCCTATTGCCGAAGACACCTCGATCGACAAGCGCCTCGACTGGCGTTTTCTCGACCTACGCCGAAGCGAGATGAACCTGGTCTTTCAGATTCAGACAACCATCGAGCACGCTTGGCGGGAATACTGGACCGAAAACGGCTTTGTCGAGATTCACTCACCTAAGTTGATGGCCTCGCCTTCGGAGTCGAACGCCGAACTTTTCAAGCTCGAATATTTCGAGGGCCACGCCTACCTCGCCCAGAGCCCACAGTTCTACAAGCAGATGGCGATGATGGCTGGCTTCGGGCGGATCTTCGAAATTGGCCCGGTATTTCGCGCCGACCCTTCGTTCACCTCGCGTCACGCCACCGAGTTCACTTCGGTTGACATCGAGGTTTCTTGGATCGACAGCCACGAAGACATCATGGCGATTCAAGAACAGCTTCTGGTGCGCGCGCTATCGGCCGTGAAAGAGAAGCACGGCGAAGACATCAAGCGACTTTTCGACGTGGATGTTGTGGTGCCGAGTGTCCCGTTCCCACGCATCCCGCTCGCTGATGCGGTCGACATCGTCAAGGCTCGCGGTCACGAAATCGCCCGAGGTGGCGACATGGACCCCGAGGGTGAACGCCAAATCGCCGCTCACGTTGCCGAAACCTTGGGCCACGAGTTCGTGTTCCTAACCGACTACCCTGCCACGGTTCGCCCGTTCTATCACATGCGTCACGCCGACGATCAGTCACTCACCAAGTCTTATGACCTCATCTGGCGCGGCACCGAAATCACCACCGGCGCTCAGCGCGAACATCGCGTGGATGTTCTCATCGAGCAGATCAAACAGAAGGGTCTCGAGCCAGAGGGCCTGAGCAGCTACACCGACTTCTTCCGCTACGGAGCACCCGCACACGGTGGCTTCGGAATGGGTCTTCTGCGCGTGATCATGTTGCTGCTGCACCAGCCAAACATCCGTGAGGTTGGCTACTTGTTCCGCGGACCAAACCGCCTCGAACCATAATCGCTTCGGCTATTTGACCCAGGTGTCGAACATTAACCCAGGCATGTTTGCGTAGTCTTTCGTGTTGCCGGTGATGAGCACCCGATTCATCGCAATGGCGTGAGCACCGATGAGCAAATCGTATTTTCCGGTTGGCTTGCCGACCTTTGCCAAGGATGCTCGCAGATTGGCCGCAGCCGCAGCCGCCGTGGAATCGAACTGATAAACCCTTAGGGCGTCAAGCAGCTTGGTTGCTCGCAAGTATTTATGTGAGTCGGCGGTTAGACCCGACAGGCCAACACGAAATTCCATTTCGACGATTGAAGAAATACCAATCTCGAAGTCTTGAAACTCCGTGAGTTTTGATGCGAGCGTATGGTCGCCCCGAACAATTCCGATTAGAACATCGGTGTCAAGCATGAACAAGTTTGGCTCTAATCTTTCAGCAGCGCATCGTGCTTGATTGCTGAAATCAACTGGGCGGCTTCAACTTTGCTAATGAGCTCTGAGCCTTTTGGTAGCGAGAGAATTTCTTGGGCCAGTTCGACCAGCGGGTTAGAACCATTGCCCGAAGAAATCACGATGTTGTTGGTTTTTGGATCGCGCCACAAACTGACCTCAGCGCCGTCTTCAAACCGCAGATCGGCCGGTATTCGAACCGCTTGGCTTCCGCCGTTTTGAAACACTCGAGTGTGAAAAGTTGTCATTCGATTCCCTCCGTGCAAAAAGTATAGACACGGGTATAGACATTTAGGAATCGAAAGTTAGCGACAGTTTTTCGTAACGAGTCGGCACGTGAGGAAAGTCCGCGAGCCCGTGCTCGATGCTTGAGGTTTGCGCGATGCGCCAAGACTCGAAGTTCGCGAGCCACTCTTCGAGCAGAATCCGAGTTTGCAACTGAGCAAGGTGCAAGCCGATGCAAGAGTGACGCCCATAGCCGAAACCGACGTGAGGATTCGCACCTCGATCCATGCGAATCTCGGCCGGGCACTCGATCACCGACTCGTCGTGGTTGGCCGAGACAAAGCTGAGCCAAACGTAGTGCGGATTGCTCGCATCCTCGGTTTGCTGTTTGTCGACGCGGTGCATCATCGGCAGCGGGCTTAAAAACCGCACCATCTCAAAAATGAAGTCAGGCAGTTTATCGGGTTGGCCAGCCAAGGATGCGCGCAGCGCCTGATTGCGAGAGAGGTAGTCGAGCGATCCGCAAACCAACTTGACTACGGTGTCTCGGCCGCCCGCCAGCACCAAATTCGCGATGCCGTATTTCTCTAGCCTGGTCAAAGGCACTCTGTCGATCTCAGCTCGGTTCACAACTCCGAAAATGTCATCGGTTGGGTTTTGGTCAAGTTCGTCGAAGGTCTTCTTCAGATAGCGGTCGAGGTGGTCTCCGTGTCGAATGCCATCTTCGTCAGTGATCCAGGTGTCCGGACCCCACGAGTACCACTCGTCGACGTCTTGCGGCCTGCCGAAGACAACTCCAAGGCAGCGCACGATCATCGGCAAAGCGAGGTCTTGAACAACTTCAATCGACCCGGCCGCCTTCGTGTTTGCAACCAGATCACGAATCAGCGCGCGAAACTCGGGTTCGTGTAGAGCGAGTGAGTCTTTCAGAAACCACGGCGCAATCAACTGACGAATCGCCCCGTGCTCGGGAGGGTCAACCTCGAGAGGAAGCTGTTTGTAGTCGCGAACATCCTGGTCGCCCTGTAGGTCGCTCGAGTATCGCTCGTAATCTCTGGCAGCAGCACGAACCGCGGCATTTCCGGTGATGAGATCGAGTTGCATCAGAGTCTCCAGGGGGCCAAGTCTTCGAGTGCTGCGCGCAGTCGCTCCGGGTCGATGCGCCAGTAATTGTGCACCTTGCCGTTGATCAGCAATACCGGAATCTCATCTGCATACTTTGCGGCAAGCGCTTCATCAAACAGGATGTCGTGCTCAACCAAATTCACCTGAACATGTCGAGCCACCCCGGTGTGCTCTGCCCGAAACTCACCGACCACGGCGTTAACGACCACGCGCGCGTCATCACAAAGGTGACAGCCGGCCTTGCCGATGAGAGTCAGATCGATTGTTTGCGACACAGCAACATCCTATGGCTGTCACACCGCTCTAAACTTGACGGGTGCCCGAAACCCCGATTGAAACCAAAAAGGTCGCCGCGTTTTTCGACCTAGACAACACGCTGCTGCGTGGTTCGTCGTCGTTTCTTTTTGGCAAGGCCGCCTTCGACCGCAAGTTTCTCGGCCGTCGCGACATTTGGCGTTTTGCGTGGCAACAGTTCCGGTTTATCAAGCGAGGTGAATCGGCCGGCATGATGAAGCACATCGAAGACCGAGCTCTCGGCCTGGTTGCCGGTCATCGAGCCGACGAAATGCAACAGATGGTGATCGATGTCTATGACGAATACATCGCTCCAAAACTGTGGCCAGAAACCGTGCGACTAGCCAAAGATCACATCGCCAAGGGGCGAGAGGTTTGGATTGTGACCGCAAGCCCTATCGAAATGGCTCAGCACATCGCCAATCAACTCGGCCTCACTGGCGGGCTAGGCACCATTGTGCACCGAGACGAAAATGGCATCCTCACCGGACAACTCGATGGTCGCCCACTGCACGGAGCGTTGAAGGCCAAGGCCATCAAGCAACTCGCTAAAGAACGCGGCATTAGCCTTAAAAAGTCTTACGCCTATTCCGACTCGTTCAACGACCTGCCGATGCTCGGTCGAGTGGGCCACCCGGTCGCCGTAAACCCTGACAAGCAACTGCTGAAATATGCAGAACTAACCGGATGGAAGATCCTCGACTTTAAAAAGCGAGAGATTCGTCAGGCGGCAAAAGCAAAACGCAAGGCCGCTCGCGAGCTGTAGCCGCATCCAAGTGGTTTAAATCTCGGCAACAAGCCTCAAACCGACTTAAAACAAAGAACCCGCCAGCCGAGCTGACGGGGTTTTTGCTGCCTGGCTCGAATAACCGAACCGCGACAAAGGTCTACTTCTTATTGCGACGCTGGTGGCGAGTCTTGCGCAGAAGCTTGCGGTGCTTCTTCTTCGACATACGCTTGCGGCGCTTCTTGATTACTGAACCCACGTAAAAACCTCACATTTTGGGAAAGTGCCGGCAACCACCGGCAAACAAACTTTTTCCATTCTAGCCCAGTCGAGGTGCGGCACAATACGCTGATCGCTCATCCGCTTAGAATCTAGGCATGACCGAACAACAGCCATACGAGTTGGTGGAACGGTTCGATGCGTTTGAAATTCGCAACTATCCACAGCACGTGCTCGTCGAGGTGATTACTCGGGGACCTTTCGTGCAGGCGGGCAACGTTGCCTTTCAACCCTTGGTGAGCTACATCAGCGGGCGAAACCTTGATCGCAAAAAGTTCGCGATGACCGCGCCGGTGATCCAGACCCCTAACGACACCGACGATGAGCATCGCGTAGCTTTCGTGCTTCCTGCGGGCGTGAAACCCACCGATGTTCCCACTCCAGTCGATGGCTATGTGACGACTCGAATCGTGCCAGAACATCGGGTGGCCGCAGTTCGCTTTGGCGGCGGCTGGAACGAAGAAAAGTTCAAGTCTGAGGGCGCAAAGCTCAAAGCGGCAGTCATGGCGCGGGGGCTCGAGATCGACGGTGATGTGTATTACGCCCGCTTCGACCCACCTTGGAAGCCGGGATTTTTAAAGCACAACGAAGCTTTAATAGATTTGAAGTAATCGGCTCTCGAGCCACAGTTCACCGAACCGAAGGAACCGAATGAACCTGCCCCCGCTGGCCAAAAAGATGCTCGCCGAATTCCTCGGAGTCATGATCTTTCTCACCGCAATCACCGCGGTTGTAATCACTCCCGGAGCTGCACCGATGCACACCTTCGCTCTCGCCGCGACTTTGGTTTGCGCCATTCTGGTTGCTGCTCCATACAGTGGCGCACACTTGAACCCCGCCGTTTCGCTTTTCTTTTTGGCGCGGCGCGAACTCTCGACTACCGATTTCTTCGCGTATGTCGCGGCCCAACTTGCCGGTGCGGCGGCCGGAACCTTCATCGGCAGCCTCATCCGCGACCAGCCAATCATCATGCCGAGCTTGACCAGCAACGCAATGGCGGCTGGCACCGGACCGAGCGACGTGGCAATATTCATGGGCGAAGCGGTCGCGACCGGCGGCCTGCTCATCATCATCGGGCAACTCTCGATCAAAAAGCAGGGCCCGTTCATTCCATGGGCGGTCGGGTTGTGGGTCGCGAGTGCGGCTCTTTACACCGTGACCGGAGCACAGGCCAACCCAGCCGTGACCTTCGGTCGCCTCTTTGCCAACTACGGACTTTCGCTTCAGACCGCTTCGGTCGTTTTTCTAGCCGAGATGGCTGGACTACTCGCTGCAACCGTGTTGATTTTCGTGTTCAGCGACAAGAAAAAGGTCACCAAAAAAGGTGAAGTAAGTTCACCTTAGGTTCATGAAGATTTGAAAAGGTAAACACATGGCAAAGGCATCTGTTTTATTTGTTTGTGTTCACAACGCAGGTCGCTCGCAAATGGCTGCCGGCTACCTTCAGCACCTAGCCGGTGACCGGGTCGAGGTTCGTTCGGCTGGTTCGATGCCAGGCAATCAGGTCAACCCTTCGGCAGTTGCCGCGATGGCCGAAGAGGGCATCGACATTTCGTCGGCGACTCCAAAGATTTTGACTACCGAGGCCGTACAGGCGAGCGACTATGTAATCACCATGGGATGCGGTGACGCTTGCCCGATCTTTCCTGGCAAGAAATACCTCGACTGGCAGTTGGAGGATCCAGCCGGTCAGGGAGTTGACGCCGTTCGCCCGATTCGCGACGAGATTCGCGGGTTAATTGAAGGCTTGATTGCTGAAATCGACGCCCTGCCGAGCAACTAGCTAGCGCTGCTTTCGGCGTAGTCCGATTCCGATCTTGCGCACCCATACTCGCGGTGCTGCCTTGATGACAAAAACCAAAACCTTGTACTGCCAACCGGGAACGCTCACAGCCTTGCCGCGTTTGGCGTCGTGCCATGACTTGTGCACGAGCCTGTCGGCATCGAGCCACATGAACTCTGGCAGAGCATCCATTTTCATTTTGGCGCGCTGGTGAAACTCGGTCTTGGTAAAGCCAGGGCAAAGTGCTGAAACCATGACCCCCGTGCCAGCGAGTTCGGCGTGCAGCGACTCGGTGAGCACCGTCAGGTAGGACTTCATCGCGCTGTAAGCACCACCCGCGATAAAGCCGGCAACCGATGCCACGTTGATTATCACGCCAGAGTTGCGCAACTTCATCTGCGGAAGAACTCTGTGAGTAAGTCGCATCGGGGTGCGAACCAGGATGTTCAAAACCTGCTGCTCGGCCTCGATCTCGCTCTTCGTGAACGACTGATTCAAACCGTATCCCGCATTGTTGACCAGAACATCGATCTCGTGTTCGTTGATGTATTGCTCGACGAGCGAGCATCCCTTTTCGGTGGTTAGGTCGGCCGACAGGATGTGCGTGCTGATACCGTGCGCGGCTTCGAGTGCTTTGGCATTGGCCGCCAGCCGTTCGGTATCGCGGGCGACCAGAATCAGGTTGTATCCCTCGCTGGCGAGTTTGCGACAGAAACTTTCGCCGATGCCGGCGGTCGCGCCGGTGACAAGGGCCCAGCCAGCCATTGTTAGTTGCCCGCTGCGATCTGTTTGGCGCGAGCAAGTGCGGCAGCGGTCGCCTTGGCGAAGAGTTGCTCGAGTTGAGCATCCTCGAACACGGCGATGGCTCGCATTGTGGTTCCGTTTGGGCTGGTCACCTGACGGCGAAGCTCTGCCGGGGTTTTGCCAGAGGCGGCCAGCAACTCGGATGCTCCGAGGAAGGTTTCCTCGACCATCAACCTTGCCTGCTCGGCGCTAAAGCCCATGGCTTCGGCTGCTGCCGTGAACTGCTCGATGAAATAGAAGACGTAGGCCGGCCCGGAGCCGCTGACAGTGCTGAGCTGGTCGATCTGGTCTTCGCCAACGACGATCACGCGGCCGATGGTTTCAAAAAGTTCGGCGGCCTGCTCGAGTTGAGCTCCGGTGGCGCGGGTGCCGGCGGCTAGTCCGGTGACCGCGCGAGAAACGATTGCCGGGGTATTCGGCATGGAACGAATGACCGCAACGGAGTCTGGCAAAACGTTTTGCATCGCATCCGTGGTTATGCCGGCGGCAACACTGATTATCAGAGCTGATGGTTTGAGGCTGCTTGCGACTTCGCCGAGAACCTCGAGCACATAGCCCGGCTTTACGGCGACCAA